>NZ_JBVVBK010000003.1:0-617303 GCF_055786205.1 Thalassotalea coralli
TCACCACCGTGAGTTTTAGTTAATACTGCTGAGATAGCAGCAGTTAGAGTTGTTTTACCGTGGTCAACGTGACCGATAGTACCAACGTTAACGTGCGGTTTCGAACGTTCAAATTTTTCTTTAGCCACTTTTAAATACCTCTAGGCAGTTTATAAAGCTATAAGTTAAGTTAATAGGATAATTGAGAGAAGTCGATGTAGTGGTGCTGATAGGCAGATTTGAACTGCCGACCTCACCCTTACCAAGGGTGCGCTCTACCAACTGAGCTATATCAGCACACAAGTTTACAAAGATTGGAGCGGGTGGCGGGAATCGAACCCGCATCATCAGCTTGGAAGGCTGAGGTAATAGCCATTATACGACACCCGCAAGTAATTCTTTCAGAATATCCCTGCAAATTGGTGAATAAGATAAACAACCAAGAAAGTTATTATTATCTTTTCACCTGACGCTATGCGTCCAAGTAAAATGGTGGAGGGAGGTGGATTCGAACCACCGAAGGCGGAGCCGTCAGATTTACAGTCTGATCCCTTTGGCCACTCGGGAACCCCTCCAAAATCTTGTATTAATGGTGCCGACTGCCGGAGTCGAACTGGCGACCTACTGATTACAAGTCAGTTGCTCTACCAACTGAGCTAAGTCGGCACTACATTAAGTGGAGCGAATTCTAGAGTAATGTTTTCTCGCTTGCAACAGAAAAAACCAAAAAAATCGTGCTTTATTTTTGATTGACGCTTTTTTACCCAGATATGAGCAAATATTAGCAAGATATAACGCGGCTAAATCTTTTTCTTAGAGTGATTGTCTTGTACTGCAGAACTAGCTAGGCCATGGAAAACTAAATTTTCCACATAGTGATTTTCACCGATTAACTGCTGGCTAAGCTTTAAACCATTGCCGCCTGTAATATATACCTGTAGCTCTTCACCCGGTACCAAATATGTGGTTAACGCAATACGTTTAGCTTTCTCAATTAAACCAATAGTGGCCAAAAAACTTGCTTTGTTAACACCATCTTCAGTGTTCACACCAAAATCGATTTCATCATCAACCTGCCAGCGTCCCGCAACACCATCCGTCTTTTCAAATAGTGAATTAGCCATCATGGGCAAACCTGGTGCTATAAAGCCTCCTCGGTGCTGTCCATCTGAGGTGAAAAAATCTATTGTCGTTGCTGTTCCGCTGTCTATAACCAAACACGCTTTAGTGGGGTTTAGCTTTCTCGCACCAAGCATTGCCAGCCAACGATCAACACCTAGTCGAGAATATTCTTCATACCTATTAACTAAAGAATCACATTGGCGTTGTGTTTCTACCCTATGACAAGCAATATCTAAGGCTGCTAGCTGTTTTTCAAGTTGCGTTGCTATAGCGCTATCTTTTACAGACGCATAAAAGCACACCGACACATCATGCGTTCTCATAATGCTCGACAACTGTGAGTGATCGTTAATATCAAGGTTTTTTAACTCAGAAAGGTCACCCTTTTGGTAGATTGCGTATTTTGTACGCGTATTCCCGATATCAATAAGTAGCATCAAAGTCGCCCCTTAGAGTCACCTCTCCACCAAAAATTGGCTTTATGGTGCCGTCAACTTCAAGCATCAATGCTCCTTGACTATTGATACCTCGACAAACGCCATAGGTACGCCTTGCACCTGTTAGCAATACGACCGGTTTACCGCTAAATCTATCCAGCTTATGCCAGTCGTCTACCATTTCTGTTAAACCCGATTCTTGATGCTGCTCAAGTCTAGCCTGCAGTTTGTCAATTAACGTCGCAATAAGTACGTTTCTATCAATTGGTAGTGACACATGTTGATTGATATCAGTCCAAGATTGATCAATTTTCTCTGCGCTTTGCGCTGGCATGTTTACATTAATGCCAATGCCAATTACACAGTGGCATGACTCAAGCGCTTGTCCTTCTAATTCAATCAGTACTCCCGCCAGTTTTTCGCCTTTAATGTATATATCGTTTGGCCATTTAAGTTCAGCAGTAATATCGAAACATTCCTTGAGAGTATCAGTTATCGCTAAAGCAGCAACAATATTTAAGCCCATTGCGGCTTGCATGCCCTGTTCGACAAAATGATACATCGAAAAATATACATGAGATCCATAAGGAGACTGCCAAGCTCTACCTCTGCGACCCCGACCAGCACTTTGTGATTCTGCAACACAAACATGTCCCTGCTCGAGACCTTCAACCACCTTTGTTAATAAATAGCTATTGGTAGACTCTATAGTAGAGAACACCTCAATTGGCGCACTTAAATTTTTGCTCCTGACGCCTTGGCGAATTTTTTCTTCATCGAGTAACATCAGCGGCGTCGCTAAACGATAACCTTTACCGGTAACACTATAAATATCTAAGCCCATATCAGATAGCGACTTAATATGTTTAGAGATGGCGGCACGACTCATGCCTAATTCATCACCCAAAGCTTGCCCTGAGACAAAGTTACCGTTTGACAACGCTTTAATAATGGTATGTCTTGCGTGATTTGACACTAATTAGTCTCCAGAGAGGGTATGATCCCTTTATCGTCAATTAATCTAACTTCAGGCTCTAAATAAATAGCAAATTTTTCGCTCACCGCATCTTGAACCTTTTTAGCAAGCTTGAGTAAATACTGTCCATTCTTTTGATTGTAGTTTACTAGCACCAATGCTTGATGATGATGCACCCCTACCCCATCTTCTTCAATGCCTTTTAATCCGCTTTGTTCAATTAGCCACCCTGCTGCTACTTTTACGCGCTCTTGATCTGGAACTGAGTAAACTGGCATTTGCGGAAATTGCTGCTTTAACTGCTCAGCATGAGATTGAGATATAATGGGATTTTTAAAAAAACTGCCGGCATTAGATAGCTCATTAGGATCTGGCAATTTGCTTTGCCTAATTTCTATCACTTTGTCTACAACCTGCTCCGCTGTAACAGGCTCTTGTAATTCACTTAACCCAGCATAGGTTAATTTGGGGCGCCAATTTTTCGATAAGATAAATTCGACAGCAACAATAAGTCCTCGCCCCAATAACGCTTGTTTAAATAAACTATCTCGATAAGAAAACTGACAATCTGGCGCCGCATAATAGACAACTTCCTTTTGCTCAAAGTCGTACCAATGCACACATGAAATAACATCAGAGACTTCAGTACCATAAGCACCAATATTCTGAACAGGCGAAGCGCCAACGCTACCCGGAATTAACGCTAGATTCTCTAATCCATGATAACCGTTTTCCAAACAGTAAAGTACAAAACTATGCCAATTCTCGCTTGCGCTAACGACCAGTTTTACCTCGTCATTTAGCTCTGTAACCTCTATACCGAAAAAGTTAGGGCGAATAATTGCGGGAGCAGATGCTTGGATAAAAGCACTATTTGTCCCTTCCCCTAAGATATAAAAGGGATGATCAATTTCTGTTAATGCAACTTCTAATTCGGCCAAAGTAGACGGCTGAAACACTTTAGAAGACCTACTAGAAAATCCAAAAGAATGAAAATTAGAAAGATCGCAATTTGACAGCTGCTTCATAGTATCAGTTGAAGGGAAATTTAAACGCTCGATTAGTGTAAGTTAAATTGCGCGATTAAGAAATCACTATCCCTGTTTTCTCATCGGAAGTTTAATGATATTTGCCATATCATTGTAATATTTATTTTGGTATTTATCGGTATCGATATTTTCACTATGGTTAATTACGACACCTTGTACAGGTGCATTGACTTGTCTCAATAAGCGTAGACCAGATGAAATCTGCTCTCGTTTCGTTTTCCCACCATGAACAATATATAACACGCTATCCACGGTGCGAGAAATGATAACTGCGTCACTTACCGCATTAACGGGTGGTGTTTCAATAATGATGCGATCATAAAAGTTACCAAACACTTTAATTAGCATATTAAAGCGCTTCATCGACAAGAACGCTAACGGGTTTGCAGGAGTAATACCCGATGTCAAAATATCCAGTTTTACTTGTTTATCACGAACGATACATTCATTGATCTGATGAGTTTTAGCAAGCAGGTTCGATAAGCCAGGCCTATGGGCGTCTAAATTGAGATTTTTATAGACGGTTGGATGACGCATATCAGCTTCTATCAGCAATACCTTTTCCATTTCACTGAAAGAACGAGCTAATTGCAGCGCTACTGTTGACTTACCTTCATTGGGTACAGATGACGTAACTGCAATTACTTTAGGCGGCTTTTTCTCTGTATTAAATAGTAAAGAGGTTCTCAGTGTTCTCACTGCTTCGGTAAAGCGATTATCAGTATAGTATTCGTCACCTTTGCCTTTCTTAGTTGCCGATTTAAACTTAGGCAATACAGCTAAAATTGGCGCCTCGTTAAAATTGTCTAGCTTACGACGAGAATTTAATGTATCCATCAATAATTCTCTCATAATGACAACAATAGAAATAAAGGCTGCTGAAAGAATAAAGCTTAGAACAACAATGAAGGTTTTATTTGGTGCAAACTGAGATTTAGGAGTAATAGCTTTATCTATAAAGCGCACATAAAAATTGGCTTTATAATTACCCATAGCGTCAGCTTCTTTTAAACGTACTAAGTAGTTACTGTATAACTCTTTGTTTGTTTCTACTTCGCGTTCCAGCTGCGAAAATTTGTTCTGCAAGCGTGTTAATCGTAAATATGATTGCTTGGCTTTTTCTAAGCGAGCTTCTGTTGCTTTTACTTTTTCTACTGCACTGTAATAATCTTTTTGCAAAGCAATAACGATTTCATTCACTTTCTCTTCGATATTTGAACGAATGGAGCTTAGCTCTGCATCAGCAGCTATTCTTTTAGGATGTTTAGGTCCGTATCGTTGTGAAAGTTCACTTAATCTGCGTTCGGCTTTTTCTTCGTTACGTCGTAGCTCAATATAAACAGGTTTATCACTTATTTGTTGCAACTCAACCAGCTTAGCTAAGTCACCTTTCTGATTTTCTATATACTGATACGTTACTTTTAAATCATCCTTCTTTTTAGTCGCCGCTAAAGCAGAAGACGTTAATTCCGTTAACTCAGAAGAAACTAAACCAGCAATACCTTGAATATCAACAATTCCTTGTTCTTCACGGTATGCCTGTAGCGCAATTTCTGACGCTTCTAATTTTTTTCCTAGTTCTTCCAGCTGATCTACAAGCCACTGAGAAGTTGACTCTTTCGACGCGCTATGTACCTCATCTTGATATTGAAGGTACGTTTGTCCAATTTGATTTGCAACTTGCTGGGCTAACTCAGGATAGTAGGAAACAAAAGTGATCTTAACTAACTCAGTTCCAGCGATAGGCGCTATATTCAAGCGGTTACGAAAGCCATTAACAACATGTGCAATAGTAGGCTGCTGCTTTAACCGCTTCATCTCGGCTAAAAACGGAAGTTTATCGTTGTATTTACCCGTATTAAATTCATCATGCTCTGTGAGGTTTAACCTAGATACAACACGTTCAGCAAATTTACGAGATCTCAGCAACTCATATTGTGTTTGCACTTGCTCCTGACTAGCATTGGATTCATTGAAAGCATCGTTAATTGATAAAGTATTAGAAGGTTTGTTATTACCAATTTGTAAAATAGCGCTAGCTTGATATGAAGGCTTTAACAAAGACACATAGAAAACCACCCCGGAAGTTAACAACAGGGTAAAAAACAAAATTTTCCATTTTCTGGTCCAAATAGGACTTAGCACTTCTTTAAGTGCTACATCATCTTGTACCAGTTGACTTTGATCTACTTCATTATGTGTCAAAAGAAACTTTGCTCTATTTCTATTATGTCGTCGGGAAGGACTAACGTGGCAACATTGCCTGATATCGTTATCGTTTTCCCATCAACTGTTCGAGTAATTTTCCATCCGCTTTTAGACGCTCTAGCCGCTAATCCTCCAGCTAGTGCAATAGCCTTGTCTAATGTCAGATCATCCTGATAAGGATATCCGCCAGGTTTTTTCACCTGTCCGTGAATATAAAATGGGCGATACTGTTCTATCACCACTGATACTTGAGGATCTATTAAGTAATCACCTAAAAGACCTTGGCGAATAGTTTCTTCTAGCTGCTTTGCAGTCAGTCCTATCACTTGAATATCGTCAAGAAACGGGAAAGAAATCTTGCCTGTCTTGTTTATTTTAGCCTTAGTTGTAAGATCTGGCTCGTTATAAACGGAAATTAATATCTGATCTCCGGCACCTAAGGCATAATCTCTCGCTTGCACAGATAACATGCAAAACGACAATATCAACGTAAAAAGCGTCAGAAATCGCATATTTTTTATCCAAACAAAGTTAAATACTAACATTAATTCCTATAGAAAAGCTATTTCTCTGATAAGGCAATGTTAAGCCATTTGCATCTAAATCTTGAAATTCATAACGTGCAAACACAGAAAGTCGTTGATTTGCCAAATATTCTAACGTTAACCCTGCATTAACAAAATCTTCATCATCTGTGCGCTCAAAATAGATAATTTGTTGGTTCGATAAACCAAGTTTTCCTGATAAGACGAAAAAATCATTTAATGTGGAGGTCAATACCATTTGGTAATTGTCTACTAATCGATAACTATCAGATAATCGGTTTGCTTCTTCAAAATCTCGTTCGGAACTAAATGAAAACTTAATCGTTTCTAATGGGTTCCAATCCCAGGCCACTCGCCATTTGACTGCACTATCATCCTCAAAAGCGCTATTTTTAAAAGCCACCTTTTGATAACCAACCAATGCACTAAACTGAGAAATAGTTGATTTTTGCCACTTTGCACCTAAAAGTACTGACCATTTGTCTTTATCTAATCCAGGGTTATTATCAAACTCTATTGCTTGATAATTGACGCTCGACGCAATAAAGGTGCCGCTTGGCAAACGGTAATCAAAAGCAAGCGTTGCAAATGATTTAGTTTGATCAAGAATGTAAGTTTGTTCACGTCGTGTATCGTATTCTTGGCCATATTGCCCTAAAGAAATATCAAACTTAGCGGTTGAAATATCACTTCCTAATGAATAACCCACTAATAAATTAGAGATTGTTCTTTCATCACCTTGAGTGAGGCTCTGTCCATCACCAATGCTCAACCCTGTTCCCCGATCTTCGTAAACTTGTTGCCAACGTCCATCGAAATACACAGAAGAGTTTTGAGAAAATTTATATATGTAAGAAGGCTTAATTAGTACGTCGGAGTGGTCGTCTTCGTCAAAGTCAGCATACTGGGTATGATCAATCTTGGTTTCTAAAGTAAATTGTTGACGTTCTGATTGAAGCTGAACATTTAACAAAGGAGATATTTGCCAATATTGCTCACTGATTTCGTTAGTATCTGAAAAGAAAAAATTATCAATCGTGCCATATTCTGCATCAACTGATAGCGACAATTGATTTCCTTGCGGCTGCTCGGCAAAAACAGGCTGAAGAGCACTCATTGCGACACTAATTAACCCGACAAATGCTATTTTTTTCATAAAGACTTTCTACGCTGCGTTATTATTAAAAGAATGCGCCAAATCCATTTGCAACAAGATTTTTACATCCTGTTATCGGCACGATACAAGAAAGCTAAAGTAGAAGCGACAAATAAAAATACTTTTAAAATAAAAAAGCCGCTAAAGCGGCTATTTTATTAACGTAAGTTTTGCTAGCAATTACATCGCTAAACAAAACGTTTCATGAAAACTTTGGACTTGCGCTGGAAGTTATAAAGCTCCTTTTTACTCTCTGGTAAAGCGTCTAAGTTGGCTTCAACAAAACCTTGCTCTCTAAACCAATGGCCGCTAACGGTCGTCAGCACAAAAACAGTTTCTATTCCTTGTTGCTGGGCTTGCATTTCCACCGCTTGCATTAGCCTTTCACCGCGATTGCCCTTTCGATAGTCGGGGTGAATAACCACGCACGCAATTTCTGCCATCGATTGCTCCGGATAAGGATAAAAAGCAATACATGCGATTATCGCATCTTCTTTTTTCAGTACGGTAAATTGCTCAATTTCCATTTCAAGTAATTCTCGAGAACGTTTAACTAAAACACCTTCTTCTTCCAAAGGCTGGATTAACTCGAGTATTCCAACAACATCATCGATTGTTGCTGTAGAAATTTCTTCTTTATGATCCTTAGCGATTAAAGTGCCTGCGCCATCGCGCGTAAATAGCTCTTGTAACAACGCAGTGTCACTTTGATAACTTACACAATGACAACGCTCGACGCCTTGCTCTCCACACTGAATAATAGAACGTAGAAGAAGTTGTTTAACGTAGTCCTGTTGTTTTTCAAGCATACCGCGCACTGTTCGCACACTACAGCTACGAATTAACTTACCTTGCTCATCTATCAACCCCTGCTCTTTGGTAAATGCGATAAGCTTATCTGCTTTTAACGCAACTGCAGTTTGGGTTGCCACATCTTCTAACGCTAAATTGAACACCTCGCCCGTAGGCGAGTAACCAATAGGCGACAATAATACAATAGAGCCATAATCTAATTGCATCTTGATGCCTTCAGAATCTATACGTCTAACAACTCCCGTATATTTAAAATCAACGCCGTTTCTAACGCCCATTGGCTTTGCGATGACAAAGTTTCCAGTGCCAACACGAATTTGAGCGCCATGCATAGGAGAATTTGCTAAACCAGTCGTTAATAGCGCCTCAATGTGTAAACGCAAAGAGCCGGTTGCATCTTTGACAGCAACTAAGGTATCAGCATCGGTAACACGAACATTATTTTCTAAAATTTGTTCGATATTGCGCTGTCGCATACGATCTTCAATTTGGGGTCTAGCGCCATGTACCACCACCAGCTTTACACCCAAGCTTCTTAACAGAGCAATATCATGAATAATATTGGCGAAACTTGGGTGGTTAACCGCTTCTCCGTCAAACATTAATACTACTGTTTTCCCGCGATGAGCATTTATGTAAGGAGCCGCATTACGAAACCACTTCACATAATTTTGATCGTTACTATTTTGTGCTTCCATCATCTCAACTACTTTATCGATTTAGCGTCTTGGTACCTAATATCACTGCTGTGATACCAGGTACTCCATGGCGACTTCGTCTTCAGGGTTCTTGTATTCATTAGGCTCACTGTCTTCGATGATATTTTCCGCCAAAGAACTCTTATCAATTAAAGCAAAGCCCAATTGCGTGAAGTAATCTGGGATGTAGGTAAGCACTATAATTTGCTCCAGTTCCATTTGGTGGGCAAATTCCAATAAATATTGAACTAAAGCTTCACCTTGACCTTGTTTCTGTGCTGCTTCATCAACAACGAGAGAACGAATCTCTGCAAGGCCGGTTTGATAGATGTAAAGCGACGCTGTTCCAACAACCTTGCCATCCATTTCTGCCACAACGAAATTTTGTACGTCGTGAATAATGTTATCCAACGTTCTTGGTAATATTTCGCCTTTAGCCGCCCACGTGTTAACTAAAGAGTGAATGTCATTTACGTCTGACATTTTTGCTCTACGAACAGACATGGCCGCCGCCTTTTGTGCATTAAGTCGTTGCTTGACTTGTTTTAGCGCAACGTTGATTCGCTGCTTACCCGGTGCTCCAGCCACTTGCTCATTTAGAATTTCACCTTTACCCGTTTGCATGGCTGCCATCGCCTTCTCGACTTGGGATCTAGACGTACCACCTAAGGCTTCCCTTTTGTCTAACGTGGACTCAATCGACAGGTGTTGATAAACATCTTGTTCGATTTTTTCACTAAAGGCTTGTAACTGAGTCAAGGTTAAATCTTCCAACGGCACGCCTTTATCAATCGCTGCTAATACAACTTCACCGACAATATGGTGAGCTTCTCTAAAAGGAATATCTTTGCCAACCAAGTAATCAGCTAACTCAGTCGCGTTTGAGTAGCCTTGCTGAGCTGCTGCCAAGGTTCTCGATCTGTTAACTTTCAGCCCATCTGCAACTAACACAGCCATTTGCATACACTCTAACCAGGTGTCCATGGCGTCAAACAGGCCTTCTTTGTCTTCTTGCATGTCTTTATTGTATGCAAGCGACAAAGCTTTCATCGTGGTTAGCATGCCGGTTAGTGATCCAAAAACACGCCCCGCTTTACCTCTGATTAATTCACAAGCATCAGGGTTTTTCTTTTGCGGCATTAAAGAAGAGCCAGAGCTGACTAAGTCACTCATTTCGACAAAGCCTGCTTCACCTGAGTTGTAGAATATTAAATCTTCCGCAAAACGGGATAAATGCATCATAGAAATACTGGCTGAAGACAACAGTTCGATAACATGGTCTCTATCTGATACCGCATCTAAACTATTCATCGTCGCGGTGCGAAAACCTAAACGTTGTGCTAAAGCATTTCTGTCAATAGGATATGCCGTGCCAGCTAAAGCACCAGATCCTAAAGGAGATACATCGAGTCTATATAAAGTATCTTTTAGCCTGCCAATGTCTCTATCGAACATTTCCACATAAGCCAAACACCAGTGACCGAAGGTAATAGGTTGTGCTCTTTGCAAATGGGTATAGCCAGGTAACACCGTTTCTTTCTCACGTTCAGCTAGATTCATTAATGCTTGTTGCAGGTTAACCAAGGCATACAATAAATCGCCACCTGTTTCTTTACACCATAACTTAAGATCCGTCGCGACTTGGTCGTTACGACTACGGCCAGTGTGTAGTTTTTTACCCAAATCACCAGTTTTTTCGATTAACTGAAGCTCCACCCAGCTATGGATATCTTCGGCATCAGACGCCAATATCTGCTTTGGGTTTTCTTCAACAGACAGTTTTAGCTCGTTAAGGGCTGCCGTTAATCGGCTTAATTCATCTTCGCTAAGTACGCCAACCTCATGAATAGCTTGTGCCCATGCGATTGAGCCAACAATGTCTTGTACTGCCATTCGATAGTCGACAGGTAAAGAATCATTAAACTTTTTAAACTGCATGCTTGCTTGTTCTTTAAAACGACCGCCCCATAACGCCATGATATTGTCCTCTACTTCTCTTTTTGTGACATTGCTGTGATTCTGCTAGAAAGGCTAAATAAACGAATAAAGCCCTCTGCGTGTTTTTGGTCGTACACATCATCCGCACCAAACGTTGCGAACTCTTCTGAATACAAGCTATTCGGCGACTGACGTTGCGTCACTGTAGCAGTACCTTTATACATTTTTACGACAACATCTCCCGTCATTAACTCTGCAAATGATGCAGCTGCTGCCAGTTGTGCTTTCGCTAGAGGTGTAAACCAACGACCGTCGTAGATCACATGAGAAAACTCTAACCCCACTGACTCACGGAATTTCAATGATTCTTTATCAAGAATCAGTGTCTCTAGCCCTTTATAAGCGGCCATTAATACTGTACCGCCTGGTGTTTCATAACACCCTCTTGATTTCATGCCCACTAAACGGTTTTCTACGATATCTATTCTGCCTACACCGTGTACGGCTGCTTTATCATTTAAGTACATTAACGCTTGGTACGGTGTTAATTCTTTGTCGTCAACAGCAATCAATTCGCCTTGTTTGAAACTTAATTTAACCGTATCTGGTGTATTTGGCGCATCAAGTGGATCAACCGTCATAGTCCACACTTCTTTTGATGGTTCGCACCACGGGTCTTCCAACTCACCACCCTCGTGAGAAATGTGCCATGCATTAGCATCACGACTGTATATTTTTGTTAATGATGCAGAACAAGGAATATTTCTTTCGGCTAGGTAATCGAGTAGGTCTTCGCGCGACACCATGTCCCATTCTCTCCATGGAGCAATAACGGTAAGCTCTGGCGCAAGTGCAGCAAAACAAGATTCAAAACGCACTTGGTCATTACCTTTACCCGTACAGCCATGACATACCGCGTCGGCACCAACTTTTAACGCAACTTCTACATGTGCTTTCGCAATCACTGGACGCGCCATAGAAGTACCAAGTAAATACTGTCCTTCGTATACAGCACCCGTTTTCAAAATGGGGTAAATGTAGTCTTTAACGAACTCTTCTTTCAAATCAACGACATGACACTCTGATGCGCCAGATGCAATCGCTTTTTCAACGATACCATCGAGTTCCTCTTCGCCTTGCCCTACATCTGCGCAAAAAGCGACTACTTCACAACCGTCGTAGTTTTCCTTTAACCAAGGGATAATTGCCGAAGTATCTAAGCCGCCTGAGTATGCCAACACTACTTTTTTAATTTGTTTGTTTTTAGCTAAAGCCATAATAGTTCCTAAAATTCTTGTCTTAACAATAAAGTAAATAAATCGATTCAGTTATGTGAGTAAATTAACGAGGACTGCGTTTTGTGCCCACATGCGATTTTCAGCTTGGTCAAAAGCAACACATAGTGATTCATCGTCAAAAAGAGCCGTCGTAATTTCTTCTTCTAAATGTGCTGGTTGGCAATGCATAACATAGGTTGCTTGTACTTTTTCCATCAATGCATGGTTAACCTGATACGGCATAAACTTCGCTTTTTCTTGCGCAGACTTGTTGTCGCCCATCGATACCCAGGTATCAGTGTAAACAACGTCTTGCTTTCCTAAAGCTGACACGTCATTGGTAAGCGTAAACATTGAGCCACTAGCGCTAGCTATTGTTTGAACTTTGTCTAGCATCATTTGACTTGGCTCATGACCTTGTGGACAGACCAAAGTAAAGTCTATTTTCAACGTTGCGGCCATTAACATCAGTGAATTAGAGACATTATTTCCATCACCTATGTAGGCAAGCTTAACGCGAGATAAATCTTCAAAGTTCTCCGCTAGCGTAAGCATATCGGCAAGTGCTTGGCACGGGTGATATAAATCGCACAGAGCGTTAACAACCGGCACAGAAGCGTACGTACCTAATTGCTCGATTGCTGAGTGGTTGAACACACGAGCAACAATTGCATCCGCATAGCGAGATAGATTTTTTGCGTAATCAGAAACACGTTCACGCTCGCCTAATTTACCGTTTTGTTGCCCTAAATAGAGTGCGTGTCCGCCTAATTTGGCAATGCCCATATCAAAACTGACGTGCGTTCTAAGTGAAGGCTTTTCGAAAACCATCGCAACATTCTTACCTTTAAGTGCTTGCTGATAGTCTTGTGGTGATTGCTTAATGCTCTTTGCTAAATCTAAAAGCAATATCAATTCGTCAGACGTCAATTGATCGTCCGCTAAAAAGTTTTTCATTTTGTATTTTCCGTCTAAAAAGTATGTATTAGTTAATTAACAAGCATCGATGCGGGTGCCTAGTGGTTCACCATTGAGCAACTGACTTATTTGCTCAGGATGATGCCAGCTGGCAACCGCGATACTTCGTCGTAACTTTTTAGCGGCTTGTAATGCAGCGTTCACTTTTGCCGTCATTCCGCCAGATATAACGCCATCAGAAATCAAAACATCTGCTTGCTGTTGGTTTAATTGAGGTAAGTATTGGCCGTTTTGTCCTTTCACGCCATTCACATCCGTTAATAACACAAGTTGCGCATTGAGGAGCTGACATATTGCAACAGCAGCGTCGTCAGCATTGACATTGACCAATTGCCCGTTTGCCAAAGCGCCAATCGAAGAGATAACCGGCATAACACCTTTGCTCAGGAGCTGATCAATCAGCTTACTATTGTGCGGCTCTGGAATACCAACGGCGCCAAGCTCAGGTTTGCTTGGCGAGCACTTAACCAACTCTCCATCTAATAGAGATAATCCGGTAGCTTTGATGCCTAAAACATTCGCTTTAGCAACAATTGATTTGTTAACGGTTCCAGCTAAAACGCCTGCGATAATAGGCATTTGATCCACCGGAGTTACTCTTAGCCCATTTAGTTTTTCCGTATGAAAACCTGCCTTTGCTAATAATTCATCAACTAAGTAGCCGCCACCATGAACGATGACTACCTGAAATTCTTGCTGTTTTTGTAAAGATTCAAGCAAATTAGACAAGGCTTGCTCTTCAGCCAAAATAGCACCGCCAATTTTAATTACTACTGTCTTTTTCATGATCGTTCGCTTATTTATTTAACAAAGAAAAGTGAGATGGAAGACCAAGTGCTAAATTTGCACATTGGACAGCTTGAGATGCAGCGCCTTTGAGTAAATTATCGATGGCACAGCAAGCAACAAGTACGTGTTCTTGTTCATCAAATTGCCAATGAAGATCGGCAAATGGTGTATTCGCGACATTGTCTATTTTCGGCCATGAACCAATCATTCTGACGATCTGCGAATCCTGATATTGAGTAATGTAAGCTTGTTCCACCATGTCTTTAGTCACTTCTTTGTTTAGCTTGACCGTCACTGTGGCGAGTAAGCCTCTTTTATACGGAGCTAAGTGCGGGTTAAAAATAACGTTGGCTTTAGCTTCTTGGCTGATTTCAGGCTGGTGTCTGTGTTGCAGAATATTATATGGCGTTAAGCTAACCTCATTAAAACTAGTTGCTAAGCTCGCTTTTCTACCTGCACCGCTAACGCCACTAATCCCATTGATTGAAATAACCGAATTTTCATCTTGATACCCTAACGCTGTTATTGGTTTTAAAGCCAATAAGCTAGCTGTAGGATAACAGCCTGGAACAGCAACTAGTTTTGCTTGTGCAATGTCAGTGGCTTGCCATTCAGCTAGGCCATATGCAGCCATTTCAACGCCACAAGAAAAGTGATGTTCAAAGCCATAATATTTTTGATAGTCAGCTAACTGATTAAGTCTAAAGCCCCCAGACAAATCGAAAACTTTAACACCCGCTTGTAAAAATGATTCGGCCCAATTAGCACTATATTCGTGAGGGGTTGCCATAAATACAGCATCTAACGACTGAGCATGTTGTTCTAGCCACTTTGCTGAAAACGCTTCTAATGGTAGATCGCAAAGGTTTATAAAACGCGGGTATAGCTCTGAAAAACGTAAGCCAGCGGACTCACTGTGTTCAGATACTAATAGATGCTTCAAATCAATATTTGAATGCTTAATCAATAGCGCTGTAAGTTCCGCTCCTACGTAACCACTAGCACCTATAACCGCAACCTTCATTTCCCAACCTCACAAGAATGCATTTTTATGCACTTATAAATACTGTTTCATTCAAAACAATATAAAAAATAAAATAAGGTGCTTGCAAAAGCCGCAAGCACCAAGTTGTCCTTTTTATAAAGAACCAAGGGTGTAGTTTCACAAACGTCAGAAGGAGAATGCTTTGTTACTGAAACCAACAGAAATGGATTCTAAACACATATGGGTAGATATGCAACAATAAAGCATAAATACCCACAACTTTTTTTTAAATTTTTTAAAGATAGCCCAGGAAATGAGAACTTCATTGAGGTAATTAAGCCTCAAATTGTCTGTAAATAATAAAAGTAGGAGATGATTGAGGTGGAATTTAAGAAAGGTAACTCAGATCAGTAACTATAAATCACTCTGTCTATGGCTACTGACTGAGTATTTTTCGCTGAAGGACAAGCGCAGTAAGGAGTAACGCGCATTAAAGGACTACGGTATTAACAGTTAGATGACAGCAACAAACCTTAACGACAAGGCTTGATATTAGATTGGGCTTTTAACTACTCTTGTTCCAAAGCTTTTGATTATCTTTCATGCCAAAGTAATCATGAGCATGCCAACAGCGTGGCAATAAATCGAGCTGCTTTCGTTCAAGATAATTAGAAGACAAGCGCTCTAATATCTCATTTAATCGATCTTTACTTAGACGAGCAAAAGCTTGAGCTACCTCAGTATTATATAGGTTAACTGACGGTTTAATTTCCAAGTCTTGGCCGTGACCAATAAAAGTTAGCCCTCTTGTCGCAGTCCGGCAGATTGGGTGATCAGGCTGTTTAGGATAAAGCTGTGTCACAATGGCATATTCATAATGTTCAACTCTTTTGCCGTCTTCCTCGTACGGAATATACGTAATGCCATAGCCTTGTGGGTAATCACCGGTAATGCTTCTTAGGGTTTCAACAACAGTTTTATCGCAGGTACCTTTTTCAGCATTTTGAAACAGCGCTTGGTAGACCTTGGGCAATAACTTGTAGTTGTAACTGGACTTGGTCGATAAAATTATCGATGCATAAATCTGAGGTACCTTAATAACGTTACCAATGCCATTGCGAGGTGCAATAGCGCTTTTTAGCAACTGCTTTATAAACACTAACTTTTTGTGCTCTCGTATATTAAACCTATCGCGCTCAGTCTTAGAGTTTCCGATATATGTGGGTGCACCGATACCTTCAATTAAGAACTTTAACGTTTCACGATAATTTATTTGCAGTAAATTTTTTCGTTCATCGACTTTAATGGTGCGATAAGGATCTAAAGAACCATCTTCACCACACACAATTGCTTGTGCTTCTGGATGATAATGACCGATATCCTGAAGCAATGAAGCCATCAATATGGGAACTTTTACATCAGATAAAAAGGTTTGGTATGTTTCAGCGTCAATCGTTTTCAGATTTTTAAAATGCTCACCAGATGCGTTACCTAATACACTTTGTAAAAAGTCGTTAGCAACAACTGGACTTTCATCTATGCAAAGCTGATCCAATAACCTTAATGTTAAAACCGCTTTATACAGAGGTTTACTGCGCTCATTTGAGTCTGCTACTCGACTTCCTTCAGTAGGACTAAGTAACTGGATAGTGCCAAGAAATTTAGCAGATTTTCTGCAAGATTCTGCAAAAGTGCTGCCCTCAGACAATTCGATTATGTCATTACATAAAACTTGCAAAAATTGACAGCGCTCGTCACTTTCGTCTTTAAGCTCTTGCTTAAGATTACGCAAATCTCTTTCTATTTTGTCAATTTGCTTACGCGCTTTGTCGTTTTCTTTCTCGGTACTTAGCTCTGCAATTCTTTGCTGAAGTTTATCGAGTTTGCTGTCATTGAAAGGTTGGTTCTCATAAAACTGTTGCGCGCGCTCTAGCAAAGAATCTTTTAAAACACTCCGGCCGTATATTTTGTCCAGCAGTGTTTTAACTTGTGCAGTGAAGATACTATCTACTTTGTTTGCCATATACTTTGAGAGTTGAGAAGCGCCCGCAATTACTAGTAATGCTAATTAATTATCAGTAATGTCACAACAATTAATTTAATACTATAGCGAGCTTGTCGATTTTTAATAACAATTTGCTTTTTAGTTAAGTTGCAAATAACGCAATCAGAATTTTTTAAACACAATAAGGTTACGACAACGTCTCTAAACTCACTTGCGATGTTCTACCCACAAGTTGCTGACATATCGCGACAAGATCTGAATGTAAACCACCAGCTGTTACGTCTCGTCCTGCTCCAGGACCACGGATTATCAGCGGGTTTTCTTGGTACCACTGACTTTTGATCACAAAAATATTGTCACACGGTGTCAGTGTCGCCAACGCATTTAATTTATCGATGTTAACTAGCTTAACATTTGCCGCAACGATTTTGTCGTCCTTTGCCGTAAAACTTGCGATATAGCGAATCGCTGAATTCTCTTGCTCAGCCAGTGACAACTTTTTAGAAAAGAAGCCATCTAGCTCATCAGCTCGCGCAAGAAATTCCTCTTTTGATAAAGATTGCAAATGCTCAGGAACAAGATCTTGTCGGTCGATATCTTCTAGCGCAAGTTCATAACCAGCGAGTCTTGCTAAAATCAAAAGCTTGCGCTGTACATCTCGACCAGAAAGGTCTTCTCGAGGATCTGGTTCAGTTAATCCAAGGGCTAACGCTTGTTTAACTAATTCTGAAAACGGCTCATTTCCATCGTATTTTTCAAACAACCAAGATAAAGTACCTGAGAATATGCCTGAAACTTCAGTTATTTTATCGCCACTTTTAATTAAGTCGTCTATGGCAAAATTTACCGGCAAGCCTGCGCCTACTGTAGTATTTCCCATCCATAAACTTTTGGATTTATTCGCCGCATCATTCAAGGTTGCAAAAGTTTGTTTATCACTTGAAGCTGCCCACTTGTTTGCGCCAATCACATGAATTCCTTGCTCAAACAGAGGTAAATATAACCGACTAAAATCTTCGCTAGGCGTAATATCAACGACAATTAGCTCGTCATATGGGTGATTAGCGAGCCATGATAACAATGCATCATGATCATAAGGTGTCGCTTGCTTGTTAAATTGCTCTAATGCAGGCTCTACTTCTATACCATCTGTATCGATTAGCGCACGCGTCGAACTCACTAAGCCAACAAGATGCAAATTCTCTAATGCTGACACTCGCTCTAACTGAGCAGGCAGCATTTCTAAAAACCTTTCTCCAATATTGCCAAGCCCAGCAACAACTAACCCTATATGTCTTGCGCCTTTGGTCATAAGATGATGAACATTGTTGACAAGCTCGATAGAGCAGCTTTGCTTTAAAATTGCGATTAAGCTATGGCCGCTAGGAGAATCTATTACTGATACATAGCCATGGCGCTTAACAGCTCGTTTAAAGCGAGCTTTAAGCTTGCGCTGCTCTACAACTTTATGGCCAACGGCGGCAATGATAGATGCAGGCATAAAAGAAACTTCAGTATCATGGCTTGCAATCCACTGGCTTATTGGCTTTTGTTGCGATTGTTTAATAACAAGTTGTCCGCGATCAGCATCAAAACAAATCGCTTCAAATCGTTTTGCAGCTTTTAGGCATTCATCACCTAACAAACTTTCCGACTCTACAAGTAATAGGTCATTTAGGTAGGTAACTGATAGCTCTTGTTTAGCAATTTGACCAAATTGACCAATTTCAGTACCTGGAACTTCAGGAGCAAAGCTGCTTGCCACATGTAAATGTGAGGCTACGTTTGTCAACGGCTTTAATGTTTTAGCGTGAAGAACCGGGTTACCTAATCTACCTAGCTCACGAGCAACGCCACTGTGTAAACGGTTTAATTTGCGCGCATGAGGGACAACACGAGGATCAGCGCTATAAATACCATCAACGTCAGTCCATAAAGTGACATTTCTCGCATTAGTAAGAGCAGCCATGATTGTTGCAGAATAATCACTACCATTGCGGCCTAGAGTACAGCTATAGCCGTTTTCGTCTTTGCAAATATAGCCCGTAACAATTGTTAAGGTGTTACTTAACCGCTGCTGAGTAAATTGTCGCTTACTAATCTCATAGTCAACATTGCCGCTTGTTTCGCTATCAATGACAAGAAAATCTCTGGCATCTATTGATTGACTTGGACAAACGCTCTCGGATAAAACCGCCGAAAGCAATCTAGCTGACCAGACTTCACCAAAAGCCAGTACGTCCGATTCGAATTGCTTTGGATTTTGTTTCAGCCAAATATCTAGCTGCGAAATATCAGCCTTTAATGCTTCTGCTAATCTAGAAGCACTTGCTGCATTAAGTAACTCATCAATAAGCAGGAGCTGACTTTGTTCAAGCGCAGATATTGCATCCGTCAACTCATGACTTTCTTCAAGTGCTAACTGAAACAAAGCAAATAACGCATCAGTTGTATCGCCATTTGCCGACACCACAATTACGTCATGTAGCTGACAATGTTGTCGAATAATATCAATTACGCGCTGAATACACTGAACAGTTGCGAGGGAACTTCCACCAAATTTGTGCACATTAGTGGCGTGTTTAAGCAATTGATTTTGCTGAGCAGTTAACTGATTTTCTGCATTTGACGGACTGTTCATTTTTCTTCCAACGACTACTTAATTCGGTTTACCTACAAAAGATTATGCTTGGCTAGCATGCAAAGCTTGATTCAAATCTTCAATTATATCTTCGATGTCTTCAATGCCTACAGACAATCGTACTAACGACTGGCTGATACCAGCAGCTATTTGTGCTTCCAATTCCATGCCTGCATGAGTCATTGTTGAAGGATGACTAATTAGGCTCTCTACGCCACCTAGGGATTGCGCTAGGGTGAACAACTGAACGCTAGCAAATAACTTCTTAACAGCCTCGACACCGCCTTTTACTTCAAAACTCATCATTGAGCCAAAGTCGTATTGTTGTTGTTTGGCTAACTCATGACCTTGATGATCTTCAAATCCAGGGAAATACACTTTTTCTACTGCAGGGTGCTCTTTTAAAAACGACGCCACTTGATTAGCGTTCTCTTGGTGCTGTTTCATACGAACAGGTAATGTTTTTAAACCGCGAAGCGCTAAGTAGCTGTCAAACGCAGAGCCTGTAATACCAATACAATTTGCCCACCAAGCTAACTCTTCACCTAGCGCTTGTTCACGTGTCACTAACACACCACCCACAACATCACTATGACCATTAATAAATTTTGTAGTTGAATGGAAAACAATATCGGCACCCAGTAACAACGGCTGTTGCAATACTGGCGATAAAAAGGTGTTATCTACCGCAACTAACGCCCCAGCTGCTTGGCTTTGCGCTGTGATAGCTTTGATATCCACCAAGCGCATTAAAGGGTTACTCGGTGTTTCAATTAACACTAACTTAGGTTTCTGAGCTAAAGCTTTATCCAATGCATCTTGATCTGATTGGTCAACAACAACAAGCTTAAACTGCCCTCTTTTGGCTAAATGAGTAAATAAACGATAACTGCCACCGTAACAATCGTGTGGGATAACCACGGTATCGTCGACAGAAAGTAACTGACAGATAAGATGCACAGATGACATTCCGGTGCTGGTCACAATACCAACAGCACCTTGTTCTAAATCAGCAATAGCTTGAGCAAAAGTCGCTCTAGTTGGGTTACCCGTTCGAGAATAATCGAATTGGCGTTTATCGTTAAACCCTTTTAACGCATACGTGCTAGATAAATGGATCGCAGGTATAACTGCGCCATGATGCTCATCAGTATTTATGCCAGCTCTTACCGCTGTTGTTGCTAGTTTTTTGTCTGTCATGTGCGTTACCTTACCAAAAAATGCCGTTTTAGATGTTTGGACGTCCAAAAGTCTAAACCTTTTAAATTTTCCATGCAACAACTTTAGACTTCTAAACTTCTACACTTTCATTATTGACTCATGCTATCTAACGGGTAAAATCTCTTATTGTAATTAGGTTTTATCATTGAGGTACGCATGGCAGAGTGGAACGGGGAATATATTAATCCCTATGCTGAACATGGAAAAAAAAGTGAACAAGTTAAGAAAATAACCGTTTCAATTCCACTACGAGTATTAAAAGTACTAACTGACGAGCGTACTAGACGCCAAGTTAATAATTTACGCCACGCAACTAATAGTGAGTTGCTATGTGAAGCGTTTTTGCACGCATTTACCGGTCAACCACTTCCGAGTGACGAAGATCTTGCGAAAGATAACGAAGAAAAGTTACCCGCAAGCGTTCGCAAAATTCTTGAAGAAAAAGGTATTACTGATTTTAGTCAATACGAATCTGACGAAAACGAGTAGCAATTCACGAAAATCCGTGTAATAAAAGGAGGCTTTAAGCTTCCTTTTTTGTCGCCATCAATTTATTTCGCTATCACTTTCTGCCGTTATTAGGCAATCGACAAGCCCGAACAACCAGCCGAACAATAATACCAATAACAGATAAGTAATTAACTCCCAATCTAAGTAAATTGGGTTTAACTGCATTTCCTTCGCTATGGCCGTTTGCGTTAACGCAAGTTTACCCGTTTTTACTTTTTCCACTAAAGGCATAATTTTAGATACTGCCTCGTAAAAGAATAACACTAGGGCAAAAGTAAAGGTGCTGATTAACAGCCAACCTCGTTTCGGGCGATTTAATGTTAGCTGACCTATGCCAGGATAAACGAGGAGATTAAATAGAAATGCTTTGAGTTTGGGCTTAGCCATACAATCACTTACTTGAACAAAACTATAGTGAACGGCAGGACACATTGCCGTGTCACTATAGAATAATCAAGCTTTATGCGTTTTGCATATAGTTTTCAGGCATTTCTAAAGCAGCAACGCCAGAATCAACCGCGGCTTGTGCCACGGCTTTAGCAACACGACCACATAAACGAGAGTCCATTGGCTTTGGAATAATATAATCTTTGCCGAACTCTAATGCAGTTTCACCACTTGCCGCTAATACTTCTTGTGGCACAGGCTCTTTCGCCAATTCACGGATTGCATGCACACAAGCAACTTTCATTGCATCGTTAATTGTGCGAGCGCGAACATCTAATGCACCACGGAAGATAAACGGGAAACACAATACGTTGTTAACTTGGTTCGGGTAATCAGAACGACCTGTTGCGATGATCACATCTTCACGAGCAGCCTTGGCAACTTCTGGCTTTATTTCTGGATCAGGGTTAGAACAAGCAAAGATAACTGGATTGTTCGCCATCATTTTTACATGTTCTTCACTAAGAAGATCTGGGCCAGAAACACCAACAAACACGTCTGCGCCATCAATCACGTCTTCAAGAGTGCGTTTATCAGTATTGTTAGCAAAAAGCTTTTTATATTCATTTAAATCGTCACGACGCGTATGAACAACACCTTTAGTGTCTAACATGTAGATCTTTTCACGTTGTGCGCCACAACTAATTAATAGCTCCATACAAGCGATAGCGGCTGCACCTGCGCCCATACAAACGATATTAGCGTGTCTTAATTGTTTACCTTGGATTTCCAACGCGTTTATCATGCCAGCAGCCGTTACGATTGCCGTACCATGTTGGTCGTCATGAAATACAGGAATTTTACAACGCTCAATTAATGCTTTTTCAATTTCAAAACACTCTGGCGCTTTAATATCTTCAAGGTTAATACCACCGAAGCTATCAGCTATATTAGCAACAGTGCTAACGAATTCTTCAACAGTTTTATGCTTTACTTCGATATCGAAAGAATCGATGTTGGCGAAACGTTTAAACAGTAAAGCCTTTCCTTCCATTACCGGTTTTGAAGCCATACCGCCAAGGTTACCTAAGCCTAAAATCGCAGTGCCATTGGTGATAACTGCAACAGTGTTGCCTTTTGCAGTGTATTGATAAACTGCATCTGGGTTTTCAGCGATTTCGCGTACTGGTTCAGCAACACCTGGACTATAAGCTAAAGCTAAGTCTTTGCTCGTTTCGGCAGGAGTTGTTAATTCGATACTAATTTTGCCCGGCGATGGAAACTGATGATAGTCCAATGCTTGCTGGCGCAAATCTGTCATAGTGGTGTCCTTTAGAGTGCGTTAAAAAGTATTATGTTTTATTTTTCGCTAATGGTATGAGAACTCACCCCCTAATATCAACCCTGACCAGTTGGGCAAAATAAGCCTACACACCGCTTAAAACCTAGTATCTTTGGAAAACTAATACAAATAAGTTGGGTGAATATTCGAGATAAATAGGTTACTTTCTATATATCTTTTTTGTTATATCAAAGATTTTACTTATAACTTTTGTCTTTTTCGCTTCTTTTAGCGGCAATATTTCGCATTTAGTATACAAAAATCAGGACTACAGTAACTGTATGAATATGCGCAAAATGTTAAAATCTTGTTGCGATAATAGGCATAAGTAGCAATAAAAAGGTATAAAAAAACCACCTTGCGGTGGTTTTTAATATAAGAATTTTTCAATGAATACTATTCGCTAAATGGATTAACCAAGATAATAGTTTCATTACGGTCTGGTCCAGTAGAAACGATATCTACAGGAACGCCTGTTACTTCTTCGATACGCTTGATATAAGCGCGAGCGTTTTCAGGAAGCTGGTCAATTGACGTAGCGCCAACCGTTGACTCAGTCCAACCTGGCATTTCTTCGTATACAGGCGTTACTTCTTCATAACCTTCAGCCGCCGTTGGTGGAACGGTAATTACGTCACCATTAGCTGTTTTGTAACCTGTGCAGATTTTTAACGTAGATAAGCCGTCTAAAACGTCTAACTTAGTTAAACAAAAACCGCTAATTGAATTAATTTGAACCGCTCTGTGCATAGCTACTGCGTCGAACCAGCCACAACGACGTTCACGACCTGTCGTCGCGCCAAATTCGTGACCAACCGTACCTAAGTGGTTGCCGATTTCATCGTCCAATTCAGTAGGGAATGGGCCAGAACCAACACGTGTGGTATAAGCTTTGGTAATACCTAAAACGTAATCTAAGTAACGAGGACCAAAACCACAACCAGTAGCAACACCACCAACTGTTGTATTTGAAGACGTTACATATGGGTAAGTACCGTGATCGATATCTAGCAAGGTTCCTTGCGCACCCTCAAACATAATTGCATCGCCCGCTTTGCGTGCTTGATCTAACATTTCAGGAATGTCTGCGATCATGTTCTTAATGATATCTGCTACCGCTAATGCGTCTGCTAATACTTGATCGTAATCAACCGCTTCAGCTTTGTAGTATTGCGTAAGCGCAAAGTTGTGGTATTCCACAATTTCTTTTAGCTTAGCTGCAAATGCTTCAGTGTTAAGTAAATCGCCAACGCGTAAACCACGACGAGCAACTTTATCTTCGTATGCTGGACCAATACCACGGCCAGTAGTACCAATTGCTTTGCTGCCACGTGCTTTCTCACGCGCCATATCTAAAGCATTGTGATACGGAAGAATTAACGGACAAGCATCACTTATTAACAAGCGTTCACGTACTGGTACACCGCGCTCTTCAAGCATAGTGATTTCAGCCATTAAAGCTTTAGGACACAGAACAACGCCATTGCCGATTAGACATTTAACGTTATCGCGTAGAATACCTGATGGAATTAAGTGGAGAACGGTTTTTTCACCGTTAATCACAAGAGTGTGACCTGCGTTATGTCCACCTTGGTAGCGTACAACAAACTTTGCTTTGTCTGTTAATAAGTCAACTACCTTACCTTTACCTTCGTCACCCCATTGGGTGCCGAGCACAACGACGTTTTTACCCATATTTACTATGTGGAAAGAAAATTAGGCGGGGATTCTATCAAAAAGCCAGTACGAGTCCAAGCAAATATTTGATGGATTTTGCAGCAAATGAGCTAATTCATTGAATAGAAAATAACTTATATAGTTCAAAAAGAAATAATATCGTGGGAAGTCGCGTTTAACTAACCAGTAAAATAAATGCGCCTATCGCGACAACGATTAAGCCCATTGAGCGGATATTACTTGGGCTTTCTGCCGCTAATTTAGAAACATAGTTACGCCACTTGTTAGGAAACAGCGCCGGAACTAAACCTTCTATAACAAGCGCCAAGCCAAATGCAGTGATGAATAGTTCTAATGTCATATGATCCCCTATAAAAAAGCCGCGAAGCACTTAACGAACTTCGCGGCCATATCTTATTAAAACAACCTAGGCTATTTTGCTTTAGTACTATCTTTCAAGTAGTTAAAGAAGTCGTTATCTGGCTTAACAACCATGATGTCGTTTTTGCTGCTAAAGCTTTTTTCGTATGCTTCTAAGCTTCTGAAGAAATCATAGAACTCAGCATCTTTTTGGTAAGCGTCAGCATAAACTTTTGCCGCAAGCGCATCGCCTTCACCTCGGATTTCAAAGGCTCTCTTTTGTGCATCAGCTAACATTACGGTAACTTTTGCATCAATCGTTGCGCGAATAATCTCAGCTTGCTCTTGACCTTCTGATCTATGCTCTTTCGCTACAGCAGTACGCTCAGCGCGCATGCGATCATAGATAGAGTTACTTACCTCAGTTGGTAAGTTAATCGCTTTAACACGAACGTCAATAACCTCAATACCTAAATCTTCACGGCTGCTTTTCGCACTTTGTAGCGCTTTATCCATTAACTCATCACGTGTACCTGAAACAATTTCTTTAATCGTTCTAGAGCCAAACTCGGTACGCAAGCCATTATTAACTTTTTGCTTTAATAAGGCGCGCGCATTTTCAAGTGAGCCCGATGTACGTAAGTAGTATGTTGAGAAGTCAACTATGCGCCATTTAGCGTAAGAATCAACAATCAAATCTTTCTTCTCAGAGGTAACAAAACGGTCAGGTGCTTCATCCAGTGTTTGAATACGTGCGTCAATTTTACGTACAGATTCAATTAAAGGGACTTTGAAGTGTAAACCAGGTTCGTACACTTTCATCTCTCCAGCATCATCACGCTTAATTTTTGAGAATTGAAAAACAATACCGCGTTGTCCTTCAAAAACAACAAATACAGACGAAACAGCTAATAAGAAAACGACTGCAAATAAGGCAATTACAAAGTTCTTCATTGCTTAGTTTCTCCCACTGTTAAATCTATCACTACGACCTGAAAGCGAAGGCGCTGACGGCGTTGATTGCTGGCTAGATTGAATCGTAATAGGTTGTTGACTCATCTGTCTTGGCACAGTTTGCTGTTGGTTAATGATCTTGTCTAAAGGCAAATACATCATGTTGTTGCCACCATCAACATCAACCATCACTTTACTGGTATTGCTGTAAACTTTTTCCATCGTTGAGATGTAAAGACGCTTTCTAGTTACTTCAGGCGCAGCTTGATACTCAGGAAGTAACTTCTCGAAACGAGCAACAGCACCTTGTGCGTCTAATACAGTCTGCTCTTTGTACGCTAACGCTTCTTGCTCCATACGTTTAACACGGCCACGAGCACGTGGTTCAATGCTTTTTTCGTAGGCTTCAGCTTCACGAATAAAACGGACTTCATCTTCTTGCGCAGCAATAGCATCATCGAATGCATCTTTAACTTCCTCAGGAGGACGCGCATCTTTAAAGTTAACGTCAACAATGATAAGACCTAAATTATACGGTTCGATAATTTTCTCAAGCTCTGCCCATACAGATTGACGAACTTGTTCACGGCCGCTTGTTAAAACGTCATCCATTTTAGAATGACCAACAACGTAGCGAAGTGCACTATCAAGAGATTCACTTAAACTTTCGTCAGCATTAGTGACACTGAATACATAAGCACGTGGATCTACAACTCGATACTGAACTTGCATTTCAACACGCACTACGTTTTCGTCTTGAGTTAACATAAACCCTGACGCAGGTAAGTCACGAGTTGTTTGAATATCAACAGGAATAATTCTATCAACAAACGTCCACTTCCAGCGAAGGCCTGGCTCAACGGTGCCTGCGAATTGGCCAAAGCGCAACACAATGCCTTGCTCCGCTTCTTTAATGGTATAGAAGCCAGTAAACGCATAACCCAAAATAGCGATAATAAGGATCAGGCTAATACCAATAGAAGAGAAGCTTTTTCCAGAGCCGCCACCCGACGATTTCCCACCGCCAAATGCGCCACCAAATTTATTCCCTAAATCCTTTAATAACTCATCAAAATCAGGTGGACCTTGATTGTTTCCACCTTTATTTTTCCAGGGATCTTTATCATCTTTCCCTGGTTCATTCCACGCCATAACGCACTCCGTTATTTACACAAAATTGTTAATTTGCGACATATTAAGTCAAAAGTGGCCTTAATATATCAGGCTGTTAATTTTCAATAAAGCGTTCTATTGCTGCTTCATCATGTTTAATCAATTGATTCCACTGTTGAAGTGGCATCTTTATACTTAAAAGGCAATTACCTTGTTCATCATAATCTTCTTGAGAGATACAATTTAACTGGTAAAGTTTGCCTCGCAATTTGCCATAAGCAGGCGGTATTCTTAATTGGTGCTTTACTATTTGTCTTGCCATTCGCATCGACAACGCCTGAAATAGCATGTCTACTCCCTGACCAGTGTGTGCAGAAAGCCAAACCCTGATAGGATTTCCCTTCTCGTCACTGTCTATACGAGGCATAAAGTCTTCAAGTTTATCGATTTTATTACAAACTAATAATTGCGGCACTTCACCAGCGTCGATTTCAGTTAAGACTTCTTGCACTTGTTCAATATTTTCAGCACGTCTTTCGTCTGCAATATCAATAACATGTAAAAGTAGTTCTGCTTCACGCGTTTCCGTTAAGGTTGCTTTGAACGCTGCGACTAAATCGTGAGGAAGATGACGAATAAAACCAACAGTATCAGCAAGCACAGTGGTGCCAACATTATCCACTTCAATTCTGCGAAGTGTTGGGTCTAACGTTGCAAACAGTTGATCAGCTGCATAGACGTCAGCTTGGGTAATGCGATTAAATAAAGACGACTTACCGGCATTGGTGTAACCTACCAATGATACCGTAGGTACTTCCGCACGACTACGAGCTCGTCGACCTTGTTGTCGTTGCTTTTCCACTTTTTCTAGGCGTTTACGTATACTCACCATACGTTCGCGTAATAATCGTCGGTCAGTTTCCAGCTGAGTTTCACCTGGTCCTCTTAAGCCAATACCACCTTTTTGCCGCTCCAAATGGGTCCAACCACGAATAAGTCGAGTACTAATGTGCTTTAATTGGGCAAGTTCAACTTGCAACTTACCTTCATGAGTACGCGCACGTTGAGCAAATATATCAAGTATCAGTGTCGTTCTATCGACCACACGACATTGGCATAGTGCCTCGATATTTTTTTCTTGAGACGGCGATAAACTATGGTTAAACAAAATGACATTAGCATCATAAAGCTTTACCGCTTCGGCTATTTCTTCTGCTTTACCACTACCGACGAAGAATTTGGTATGAGGAGAGTTTCGCTTGCCGGTAATTACCGAAAGCGATTCAATGCCTGCCGAACTTACAAGCATTTCAAATTCTTGTAAGTCTTCGCGGGCAGTTTCTTCTGGAAAGTCTACATGAACAAGTATCGCCTGCTCACCTGCTTGATACCGATCAAACAAATGAGCAACTCCCAACAATACATGTCAGTTTCATTATTCTGGTGCATCCATAGGCTGATTATATCCGCCTTGATTAGTTTGTGGTGCCGTGTTTACCGCACGAGCTGGAACCACAGTTGAAATGGCATGCTTATAAACCATTTGACTTACCGTATTTTTTAACAAAATTACGAACTGATCAAATGACTCTACTTGTCCTTGTAGTTTGATACCATTTACTAAATAAATTGCTACTGGAATGCGATCGCGTCGCAACGCATTCAAAAATGGGTCTTGTAAAGATTGCCCCTTCGCCATTATTTGGCCCCTTTTGTTATTGTTGTGAAAAATAAAACTAAAATGCCTAGTGAAAATTTATAACAACGCGAGCTTCATGTTCAAATAAACTCTACCTAGACAAATTTAATTATACATCAATGTTTAAAGTTTGCTTAGCGCATGTGAAATTTGTTCAAGATTATTATCACTTTCCATGTCTAGCCACGTTAAATTTTGCCAGCTACGCAACCAAGTTAATTGTCGCTTAGCTAATTGTCTCGTGGCGCAAATCCCCTTAAACACCATATCATCATAGCTTATATCACCTTCTAAATATTGCCACATTTGGCGATAGCCAACGCACCGTATAGAAGGTAAATCTTCGTGTAAATCACCTCGAGCTTTTAAAGCTTTAACTTCCTGCTCAAATCCTTGCGACAGCATTTGCTCAAACCTAAGCGCAATCCTGTCATGCAAATCAGCGCGATTTTTCGGCGTTATCGCAAATTGTAGAACATCACCTGATACAGTTTCACCTTTAATTTGAGTTAATTGTGACAAAGTATTTCCAGTCAGGCGAAAAACCTCAATAGCGCGTGTTAAGCGTTGTGGGTCGTTTGGATGAATTCTCTCAGCAGATTCAGGATCTACTTTTGCCAACTCATCGTGTAGCGACTGCCAACCATGCTCTTTTGCCTGTTGTTCTATTTGCTTTCGTATATCGGCATTAGCAGCTGGTAACGGTGAAATACCCTCTATTAAGCTTTTAAAGTACATCATAGTACCGCCGACAAGAACTGGTATTTTTCCTTGGCTGCGAATATCAGCAATTTCAGCTAACGCGTCTTTACAGAAATCGGCAGCAGAATAACTTTCTTTAGGATCTCTGATATTTATTAGCCTATGAGGGTACTTTGCCAACTCATCGGCAGTAGGTTTAGCGCTACCAATATCCATTCCACGATATACTAACGCAGAATCTACACTGATAATCTCACAAGGAAAGTTATCTTTAAGTGCAAACGCCAATGCTGTTTTACCGGAGGCAGTAGGCCCCATTAAACAGATTACCGGCGGTTGCTTGTCTTTCGCTACCAAGTTGATTGCCTATACTAATCGCTCTATTGCTGATGTAAGGTCTACCTCAACAGAATTCAAGATAAGATTGTCATTAATTTTACCTTGCAGTAGTTGCTGAGCAGAAATACGTAGTAAATCAGTCCGTTGTTGAGAATAAGGCGACTCTGCTTCTACTTTTGCTGCCATTTCTTGCCAAACCGTCAAATCAACACCTTTGTTGATTGCCATCACATTTTCAATAAGCGCAATGAACGTGGCGGTAACATCTTGCTCGCGCCACAGTGTCGGAAACTCTCTAATCTGAACAGAATCTTTGTTTAAGATGTTTAATTTTATACCTAACCAAGTTAAGCCCTGCTCACTTAGATTAATAAGGCTAAGTTGTTCGGCATTTACTTTAACCTTTACTGGTAACAATAATGGCTGCGCAATTAAGCCCTGAGCGCCTCGATTAACAAATTTAGTAAGTGCCAACTCCTTCGCTAGTTTTTTAAGGCTAAGCAATCGTGGACCGTTAATAAAAATCATCGCGTAATTAGGCTCTATGAAGTGCCATTCTTTCACCTGATTTTCCGGCAATACGTTTTCTTGCTTGCTGCTAGATGGTTCGTGCTGCGCTTGCTCGCTAAAGCTAGGGTGCGGTGTCATCAAGTTTTGATAACTTCGTGATGCTTCGCCAATATTGGTAGCCTGCGATGACACTCTATCGGAGTACGAATGTTGATTGGATTCATGTCTTAATGGCTGAACATAATCACGGTTATAACGATTAGCATTGCCGTGCTGACTTCCTTGATAGTTTGAATCAACTGAATATGGAGAAGAACCTTCGGAAGCGGTTAACGGCTCAGTTGAAGCAAAAACACCAGATTTTTCATAGTGAAGACTTTCAGATTGCAGCCCTTCACTCTGGTCAAAACTTGGTTCTTGCGTTTTAAGTGTTTGCTGTAAACTTCTATGACATGCGGAATAGATAAAGTCGTGAACATAACGACTTTGATGAAAACGAACTTCATGCTTTGCTGGATGAACATTAACGTCAACCTCTCGCACATCAAGGGTCAAAAAAAGTACAAATGCGGGGTAATGCTCTAGCGGTAACCGCTCTTGATAGGCTTGTCTGATGGCGTGATTAATCAGCTTGTCACGCATCATGCGACCATTCACATAGCTGTAGCATAAGTCGTTTTGACTTCGCGAAAAACTAGGGGCAGCTATCCATCCGTTTAACGTTAAACCGTCGTGTTCAACGCTCACTTCTATGGCGTTATCGATAAACGCCTGTCCGCATACCATGGCAACACGTTTAGTTTGTTTTGTATAGGTGTCTGCTACCTTGTACTGCCTAATGATTTTACCGTTGTGTACCAAGGTAAAACCAACATCGAACCTCGCCAGAGCAATACGCTTGATGACTTCATCGATATGGCCAAATTCGGTTTTTTCTGTGCGTAAAAACTTGCGCCGCGCAGGTGTATTAAAAAACAAATCTACAACATCTATTGTTGTCCCGTTAACGTGGGCAGCAGGCTTTAACTCTACGGCCATATCACGCCCTTGTGCCTGCGCTTGCCATGCTGAATCTTGTTGCTCGGTTTTTGAGGTTAACGTTAGTCGAGACACAGAGCTGATACTCGCGAGTGCCTCTCCTCTAAACCCTAAAGAGGCTATACCTTCTAAGTCAGTTAAATCTTTAATTTTACTGGTTGCGTGGCGGCTCAGAGCAAGCGTTAATTCATCTTTAACGATGCCACTGCCGTTATCAGAGATACGAATGCGCTTTGCGCCACCTTTTTCAATATCGATTTTTATTTGAGTAGCGCCAGCATCAAGACTATTTTCAACTAACTCTTTTACAACGGAAGCAGGACGCTCCACTACTTCACCAGCAGCAATTTGGTTGGCAAGTCTTGCTGGAAGAATTTCTATGGTCATTAATTATTGCCTAGTCTGCGCGAGGAATTTTTAACGTTTGTCCTATACGAACAACATCGGAAGATAAATTGTTTAGAGATTTAAGTTTACTGACAGAAACATTGTATCGTTGTGCGACAACAGAGAGGGACTCTCCACGGCTTATTTTATGCTGTCGATAACCAATAGAAGCGTAGTAGGATCCCATGGGTGGTTGATTAGCAAAGTATTGTTTTATCCCTTTAAACATTGCATTTGCGAGCTTTTGCTGATGTTTTTTATTCGTTAAGTTTCTTTCTTCTTGGTGATTGGAAATAAAACCAGTTTCTACCAATATTGAAGGAATATCAGAAGATTTTAAAACACCGAAATTACCGTGTTGAGGTGACTTTTTGTGTAATTTTGTCACGGTTTTTAATTGGCGGAGCATATAAGAAGCGGTACTTAAGCTCACTTCTAACGAGTGTTCTTTACTCATATCTGCGATAGTCATCGCTAAATTATCGTCATTGGTATTTTTAATAACGCTACCACCGCCACCCAATAATTCTGAGTTTTTCTCTCTATTTTTTAACCATTTAGCTAATTCACTTTCTACTCGACTGTTCGATACCACCCACACAGACGCGCCACTTGGCTGCGGTGTTCGAAAAGCGTCAGCGTGAATAGAGACTAACAAGTCGACTTGCTTCTTACGTGCGATCTGGCTTCTGCGACCAACAGTGATGTAATAATCTCCCGTTCGGATCAGCTCAGCACGAAGGCCCTTTTCTTTGTCTATCAATCGCTTCAAACGTTTGGCTATAGCTAAAGTCACATGTTTCTCGTAGTTACCTTTAGCACCAATAGAACCTGGGTCTTCACCACCGTGGCCTGCGTCTATACCGATCACAATATCGCGCTTGTCGGTATTGCGCGTTCGCACACTTTGCACAACGCGATTTTGGTCATACAGATCAACCACTAATCGATTACCATATTGCCCAGCAGGCGCAAGGGCAAATACCGTTAACTTGTATTTGTCCTCTAATTCGATCACTAAGCGTGTCGCATGTTTGCTTTTAGGTGTAGAGGTGCGAATACGTTTGATTCGCTTATCTTTTGAGGCCAGCGCTTTTAGTTTGACGATGTTTTTTGTGTCTTTAAAATCGATCACCAATCGATTGGGACCACTCAAACTAAAATAGGTGTATTCTGGGGTATTTTTAAGATCAAATACTATGCGGGTATTTTCAGGCGCTGGCCAAATACGAACACCATCAATGCTATTTTTCTGCGCAGCTTGTAGCTGAACAGATAACAATGACAATAACAAAACCAGCAGACTGCGAGTCGCGAAACACCGCAACATAGTGATTACCTCTTTTAATGCACTAGGACAATAGTGCCAAAAGCTGACGACCTTTGGAAGTATTGCCGTCAATTTCTATTATTCGTTGTTCATCCTGATACGACAAATAAATGTCTATATCCGCTTCTGGTAGCAATCCTTGACCTTTTTCAGGCCACTCAATAAAACTAGATGATTGCTGATCGAAATAATCGCGAATTCCCATAAATTCAAGCTCTTCAGGGTCGCCTAAACGATATAAGTCAAAGTGATATGCTCGCCAATCTGCTAACTCATAAGGCTCAACTAAAGTATACGTTGGACTTTTTACCGCACCTTTATGACCAAGCCCTTGGATAAAACCTCTAGTTAATGTGGTTTTTCCTGCGCCTAAATCTCCGTGTAAATAGACAATAATACCCGACTTAATCTCGTCTTTTACCGCATTTGCGAGCTGGCCGCCCATGGCAACTGTTGCTGTCTCGTCCACTAACAATTTACTAAAGCGTGCTTGTGTCATATTTTCTCATTCAATAATCTTTGTACTTCAGGGAATAAATCACTGGCAAGCATACCAATTTTACCCTGTTGTCGCGCAATAATATCTGCGGCTTTTCCATGAAAATAAACCGCAAGCCTTACCGCATCAAACGGGCTACGTACTTGCATCAGCATAGCGGCGATTATACCTGATAATACATCGCCCATGCCACCAGAGGCCATACCTGAATTTCCACTGGTGTTTATCCATGTTTCTTTACCGTCATATATAAGGCTGCCTGCACCTTTAAGTACACAGATTCCACCATATTGCTTTACTATGGCTTTACACGTTGCAAACCTATCTGACTCAACCTCAGCAACAGTTATACCCAACAATTTCGCGGCTTCACCAGGGTGAGGCGTAAGCACCCAATTATCTTTCTTTACTGGATTACGCGACAATATATTCAAACCGTCAGCATCAACCACCATAGGCTTAGGTGAGGCAACCACTTGCTTGAACAAAGACTCTGACCATTGAGATTGCCCAAGCCCCGGCCCTAAAATTATCACCTTAGCTTTTTCAAAAAATAAACTATCAGCCAATTGCGTTGCATTATCAGGGGCAAGCATTAACTCTGGTCTACCGGTCAGCACTAAACTGTGGTTTTCTTGATGACAACTAACTGCAACCAGCGCAGCACCAGACCTAAGAGCAGCTTCACTGGCAAGTCTAATCGCGCCCGGCATGCCTTTTTGTCCACCGACGGTTAAAAGTAACCCAATATCACCTTTATGGCTTACTTCATCTCGCGCTGGTCTTGGCGGTAAAGTCGCTTTCCCTTGAATAAAAACGTCCCCGTCAATAAGCTCATTAAAGGGGTCATTTAGCGTGAGTGACGCAAGTTTCAAAAGCCCGACATGTTTTGCTGCTTGCCCAGTAAGTAATCCTTGCTTTAAAACAATAAAGGTGACAGTTTGCCAAGCTTTAATGGCAACGGTAGTTACACCACCTGTTGAGGCATTAAGGCCAGAGGGCACATCAACACTCATAATAGGAACACCTGAGTGATTTAATAATTCAACTAGCTCAATGTACGGCGCTTGTAATGTCCCTTTAAAACCAATACCAAACAAAGCATCAACGATCAGGTCATAATGGTTTTCGGTAAAGAACTCATTTTTTAATGTAAGTTCGCTTTGATAAATAATAGTTACGTGAGTAGAAGCCAATTGCTCAAAAGCAGCGAGCGCATCCCCTTTTAGTTGGCTAGCTTCACCGCAAAAATAGACGGTAACTTGCATGCCTTGTTCATGAGCAAGACGGGCAATGACAAAACCGTCACCGCCATTATTTCCCTTGCCTGCGACAATGAAGAGTTGCTGTGCATCAGGGCACTGCTCTTGTAAATAACTAAAAAATGCCTGTCCAGCTCTTTCCATAAGCGCTGATAAAGAAATACCTTGTGTTGTCGCTACATACTCTTCCTCCGCCAACACTTGTGTCGCTTGATAAGCGCATTGTGGTAAACTTTGCAAATAATCAGTAACCGGCATAATCTCGCTCGCTCTTATAAATGGCTCAGTCAGACATAAACTACCTAGAACTCGCGGAAAAAATCAAGTCTTGGGGGAAAGATCTTGGTTTTGCTGATATTGGCATCTCTGATATTGATTTGAGCGACCATAAAGCCGCCTTTCAAGGTTGGTTGGATAAAGGATTTCATGGTGATATGGAATATATGGCTCGTCATGGAGACATGCGCAGTAACGTTGATTTGCTGCACCCAGGCACTATTCGCGTGATCAGTGCCCGTATGGATTACCTACCACAAAGTGCAAAGTTCGCCGAAACCTTAAAAGACCCAAAGAAAGCATATGTTAGTCGATATGCGCTTGGTCGGGATTACCATAAGCTTATGCGCAAGCGTCTAAAAAGTCTGGGTGAAAAAATTAGTGAATATTGCGAAGACTTTTCCTACCGCCCTTTCGTTGATTCAGCCCCCATTTTAGAACGACCGCTAGCGGAAAAAGCAGGACTAGGCTGGACGGGAAAACATACCTTATTAATCAATCGCGATGGCGGCTCTTGGTTTTTTCTAGGAGAACTTCTGGTGAATATTCCTCTACCGGTATCGACTCCCGTTCAAGAAGAATGCGGCACTTGTGTCGCCTGTATGAAAATTTGTCCAACAGATGCCATCGTAGCCCCCTATGAAGTGGACGCTCGCCGCTGTATTTCTTATCTAACTATAGAACATAAAGGTGAAATCCCTGTTGAATATAGAGCTAAAATGGGAAACCGAATTTACGGTTGTGATGATTGCCAGCTTATCTGCCCTTGGAATAAATATGCTGAGCTTTCCGCCGAAGTGGACTTTCAAGCTCGACAGCAACTAGACAGCAGTGATTTACTCACACTGTTTAATTGGACTGAAGAAGAGTTTTTAAATAAAACTCAAGGTTCAGCTATAAGAAGAATAGGCTTTGAGGCTTGGCAAAGAAACATCGCCATTGCCCTTGGTAACGGTATTAGAACACCACAAATTTTGACAGCCTTAAAAGAAAAACGTGAGCAATGTTCGCAACTTGTTGCGGCTCATATCGACTGGGCTATTGAACAGTTAGAGCAGCAATTGCAACTTTCCGATAGCTCACCAGAAAAGCGTTTAAATGCCCGCTTAGTGCGCTCAATTGAAAAAGGTCTACCGCGAGACGCATAATTAGGGCCAGTTGGTCTTTCGATCGGCCTAAGGGTTAGCTATTCCACTTCTTGTCGAAAAAAGCTTTGCCACTTTGTTACCACTTGCTCAACAATTTCAGCGTTTTTGTTTTCTAATTTTGAACGCGCAAATAATGCAATAGCTTTATCAGCAAAAGGATAATCTTCTTCCTTAAGCACATTTGCATCTTTCATGGCGATCATTATTTTCAACAGCGTAATGGAAAAACGAACACTGTTTGGCGCAAGTTGTATTGCTTGTAAAACCGAATCCATGGCTGGCGGATAACGCTTTTTATCAAAGTGTTCAACGGCCATTTCATGGAGCTTCTTAGGAGTGAAATGGATACGCTCTCGCTCATCTATTTCTTGTTCAATATACTTGTTAACAACTTGACTGGTTAATGACTCACCCGAAATTTGGTTTTTTACAACATCCAGCAGCATCATAGCTTCTTCACGCATACCTAACTCGTGAAAAATCTTCACTTTATCTAAGTTGTCTTCTAATTCAGTTGAAGAACGCAAAGATATTTGATTATCAACAATACGTTGTGCTTTTGCTGGTTGATTTCGAGCTTTATATAATCGAGCCTGTGCAACTAACACTTGCTCTTTAAAATCACCCGCTTCTCTGTATTCACTGTTAATCTGCGCGATGTAACGCTCTGTTTTTTGCAATAAGTTTTCTGCACTTCCGTCTGTTACCGTTTGTGCCAAATCAATACCCGCACGTATCACGTTTAACATTAGCTGTGGCGAGTCGTGAATGGAGTTCTTGGCATTAGTTAACATACTCAAGGTTGCTTGATACTGGCCTTTATGATCGTGGTTTAATCGAGCAAGGTCCCAAGATTTTTTATTTCTTTCTACGTTTCTTGGTGACAAAGCAGTCGCTTTTTGAATTTCAAAATACGCTAAATCAAATTTCTCTTTTTCAATATGATATTGCGCTAGCAAATCATGCATAGCAAAACGTGTGTCAGGCCTATCTGTTAACGTTTCAATAAGCTCTTCAATTTCACTTATTCTCCCTTGCTTTAACAAAGACTTCACATACCCTAAATAGACCCAGCTAAATTTATAGGTATTTAGTAGCTCTTTGTAAAAAGCTTCTGCTTCTTTGAATTCTAATAGACTCAGTAAAGCCTCACCACGCATCCGCAATATATTGACATGAAACGGCTTTAATTCTTTGTTTAACAGGTGACGATCTGCATAGTAAATAACTTTCGAGTACTGTTTGCGATCAATCGCTTGATATAGGTTAAAAATTTTACCTTTAACCTTTAAAGTATGGATCAATCGCTCTTGCACTTGCTTGGGTACTAAGGGTTTTACCCAAAAATCGTCCGGCTGTAGCTCAATAATAGAGTTAACAATACTTTCTTTGGTTTCTGTGCTGAGAAAAATAAGGACAGTTCTACGAGTAACATGCGCCTTAAACTTTAATTCTTCCAATAAGTGGAAGCCATCCTTGTCACTATTGACATTAAAGGCACAGATAACGATTTGAAACTGAGTTTCATTACAGAGGCGTAAGCCATAATACGCATTTTGAGCACAACGAACTTCACGTATACCCAAGTCATATAACGATTTTTTTAAAGTATCGTGAACTAAGGTATTATCGTCGATAATTAGTACACTTAGATCATCTAAATCTTCAAAAAACTGTTGCTTCACCAGTTCCATCTAATACTTCCAAATTTAAGTGTTTATCACACCACTTTGTTTACTTGATTGCATGCGTTGCTCGCACTTTTTCAAAATGATTTTCTTATCATTCTCAGCTAATTTAGACCAACCGACAATCTCGTCTAGGTGGCGAAAACACCCTAAACAAACATCGTTAGTATCTAAACAGCACTTTCTCACGCATGGGCTCATTGTTTTAGGATCTATGTTCATCTTTTTATAATGCCATACTATGAGAGATAAAACATTGATGTTGCTCACTCAACGTTAAATAAGCACTGTCTAACTCATTTACATCCTCTTGCTCAATAACCTTGATGAATACGGCTAATTTCGCAATAAAATCTCTAGCACCCAAAATAACAAGCGTTTCTTGTAACGCTCTAGATAAGTCAGCAAGTTTTGCAAATTCACGAACGCTAACAGCTGTCGACATATTGTCCATCAAGCGCTCAATATCCGCTAAATATTCATCAAGCATTAGCACCGCTAACTCAGGAGATCCTTGATGTTTAGTATATGTGACGATATCAAACACATTATCATCATAATCGAATTCATGAATTTTCTGTGTTTCTGCTTTGTATTTCTTGCTCAGAAGCGTGAAATCAACGCTAATATCATTCGACTCAATATTGGATTGAGTATCGGTTGATTCAAACTGTGGCGCACCGCTTAAAGGTTTCGGCGTAATGAAGTCTTCGCTAGGTTCTGATAGCCATGTTTTCAATGCCAATTGAGTTTGCTGTACCGACAACCAATCAGAAATATCAACAATCTGCCAATGTGCAAACTCTTTCGGTGACTTGGGAAATTCAATATTCTCATCCAATGGAATCAAACCTCTCACCACTGTTTTTCCCACATTTAACTCTACAAATGGCGAGCAAGGAAATGCATTAGCAAGTATGCTGAATCGGCCAGTTCTCCACAAGGCAAGCATTTGGCTGACTTCTGTTACCACTGTCACATTTAACCCAATCAGTCGCAGCAGTCTTATTTTGTCCTGATATTCATCAACGTTAGGACAAGCAAACAGCAGTTCTACCCTAGGTAAACTTGGCTTAGGTATAGAAGTAAAAAGCATCTCATTTTCTGCTTTAATCTCACTATGTGCGTTTGCTTGTTCAATGATTCTATGCAATTGCACATGATTAAATAGGCCGTAATTATTTGATAAAACAACGCCTTTTATCGGTTGAGCTAGCCCCTTAAACGGAACTAACACAATAACATTGGTTCTCTTTTCAGCTGACTCAAGCCAGCTAATAATCTCCCTTTGCTTTCGAGAATCAGATCCAACATCGACAAAGACTACATCGTTTGATTGAGCTAACAGTGCAAAATGTTCAGCCGTTGACTGTTCATCAGACATCGTTATTTCTTGGAAAGAAAGGTTGAGATCTTCAGCAGCACCGACGACAGCTTGATGAAATACAGAGCAATCGCCGACAACAACACCAGACTTTATCGATAACTCTTGTAACTGCACTTTCTCATTTTCTGAAGCAATCACCAAAGGAAGTGACCAGGTGCATTCATATCCCTTACTAGTAATGCCAACCTCAACATCCTGTATTTTTAAGACTTTTTGTAGCGCTTGCCAGTAACGACTTTCAGGTGTCAAATTGTCATCTTCACCCGCGGAAATAAACAGGCTAAATGATTGTAACTTTGTAGGTATTTCGTCAACCTTGGCGCCAGGTTCACACGAAATAGTCACGTGGAGTTGCTGTTGTTCCGGACTTTCTTCTTTTACTGTTAGACTAATCATTAACACCGATTGCAGATGATCTTCCAATGCGGCATCGATGACTAATGAAAATACTTGCTCAAGCTCATGATATAAGCTGTTAACTTTTGTTTTTACGCTAGCATCAATAGCGACAATAATACGATGCTTTTGTCGCAAATACAGCGCCATTTTATTAGCCACAATGGCGTTCAAACACTGGGCAAGGCAAAAAGGCATAGGCTCGGATTGTCTATCCGCTTGGTTAGCAGATAACTCTATTTGCTGTTGACAGAAAGAATACAAGTGCCAAGCTTTTGTATTAAAACGATTAGCAATCGATGAAGGCGTATTGTCTTTTTGCTGGTTCTGAATAAATAGGCGTTCAAGCGTTAAGTAAAGAGCATTGACCTGTGTTGTATACTGTGCGTGGAGTTTTGCTGTATTTACCTGAGTAGTTTCTTCTAACACAGATAAAGAGCGTGCTAGTTCTTGTACAGGTTTATTGTAAAACACCGACCCGATTAAATTGCCATCAACAATTTTAATCAAGAGTTCAAGCTCTTCTCCTGAGGTAAGCACTAATATTGCGCGTAAGGATCTACTAGAACTTTCAGTTTTAGAAGTCTCATCATTTTTACTTTCCTTGAGCAGAGCTAAAGTCTGACGTAACGACTCTTTAGTAAAAATCGATCGCCATGAACAAGTTGGCTCAACTGTTACGCCAGTATGCTCAGCTAAAAACTGAAAGAAATCTGCTCGGGTGACCTGCTTATCAAAAGTAAAAACACCGAATTGTTGATGACGATCGAGTTGCTCTTGAAAATAGGTTATTGCTTCATTCAACTCTTGTGGCGAAAGTGCAGACTCGTCACGTTGCGTCATTTGCTGGTGAACCCAAACCGTTTCTTCTGAAATCAGATCTCGTTTTTCAATAGGTTTGCCTTGGGTATGAGCAAGCAGAACACCTTGTGTTGCGTCTATTTCACGAGCAACGTCTCGACGAATCAGCCAATAACCTATCAAACAAACAAGAAAAATAACGCTAAATAGTAAAACTACGATAAGTTGGCCATTAATCAAGGGATGAGAAATCCCCATGCTTTTTAATTGCGCAACCAGGTCAAATTGAGGCTCTTTAAGGTTTGCTGCTGGTACCAAACGATCAGCTAGTGCAATAAGCTCGGTTTTATCCTGCTTTATAAGTTCAAAGAACTCCGTAGACAAACGCAATTGACCACGCAATTTAGCAACAGTATTTTGCTCGCCAAATAACAAGCCATTTAAATTATTTATTTGAATTAATAATTCGGAGTTTTCATTAATGCCAGATATTGCTAGATGTTGCTCCGTTGTCCACAAAACCAAAAGGCTCTCTATGGCTTCGGTCGCTTGTTCGAATTCATTTTTTGAGGCATAAATGTTTAGCGTATTTACCGTGAGCCAATACTGATCGAATACTTGATAACTTTGTTGATAAAAGTGCAGCAGTTGAATCACTCTAATATAGGTTTTGCTGCGAGAAACCGTCACTTTATCACTAATATTGTCTTGTGCTATTTGAAGGTGTAGCTCTGTGATATCTTGCTGTGTTTTTTCTATTTCCAATCGTAAGGTATCTAAAACAAGTTGTAATTGTAACTGCGTGGTATTTCGTAGTAATTCATTTCGTTCAGCAGGCTCGGATATTCTGCGAGAAAGCTGTTGCTGAGAATTAAGCTTATTGGCTAGTCGTTGCCAACGACTTTTATCGTTAAGTGTAAGCTGATGTAATTCTCCAACCAGGGATATAAGCTGTTGATAGTCTTTTGCTAGGTTTTTAGCATTTGTTTCTCGGGTAATGCCGTCTAACACAGCATTAACCTGTGTATATTGGCGATAGAATTCCGAATAAGTTTGAAAATCAGGGATTACTTTTTGCGAGTAATAGTGATGTTGTGCGTCTCTTTGATATAAATAGTAAGCAAACGCACCCGAAATAATAACGATAAGCGTAAATACTATACTGAGTTTCCAACTCAATCTTGCTTTAAAGGAGCGTGATGATTCCATACCTTGTCGAACTACCTGTTACGCCGTCAATAAACTCGCTAGAGCTCGGTTATTCTCAGTGTATGGATTTTGCCTGAATAATCAATTGGTTTATTAGCTATTAGCTTACTTTGCCTAAAAATTAGACCTTAGATATTTGCCCCAGATCTACAACCATTTACTTTTTCTTAGGCACCCACGCCCAAACTAGAGAACATTCAAGTGGCTGCTGACCACTTTCATCCTCAATAACAACGGGGATCTCAATACTGCCTTTTTCTTCAGCAAGTAATTGTTGCTTTTGCTCTGTTGTTAATGTCGCCGTCGCTACAATATCGCCTTGCATACGCTGATTGTAATCAATTGAAATAGACTTTAATAAAGGTAAAGATTTATCTGACAGATTCATGCCAAAAACCATACCTGTTGCCGATTCTGCAACTACCGCAGCGGCAATTGCATGAATACCACCAATATGGTTTTGCACGCGTTTTCGATTTTTAAGTTCGACAACAACTTTATCTTTAGAAACCGCTGAAAACCAAATTCTACTGGTACCAGCAAACTTCACTTTTGAACAAAAAGCTTTAGTAATTAAATAAGGCCTCAACGATACTGGTAGCCAGTTAATTTTCTTAATCAATTTTGCTAGCTTGTTATCGGTATTTGTCATTTGTAAACTCCAAGAAAACTGGTCAGACCACAAAACAATAACAAAGAAAAAAGCACTTGTCGTGCTTTTTAATAATAAGATCTATTCAACTTATAGTTTAAAAAAGTGCGTTCGATATACTTTTAACTCGTCAATTGACTCGCGAATATCATCTAAGGCCAAATGCACTCCCTTTTTAGATACTTGCGCTAAAACCTCTGGTTTCCATCGCCTAGCAAGCTCTTTAATGGTACTAACATCCAGGTTTCTATAATGAAAATAATCTTCAAATTCAGGCATGTATTTATTAATAAAGCGTCTATCTTGGCCAATACTATTGCCGCACATTGGTGATACCCCTTTAGGTACCCATTTAGCAAAAAATGCCAGAGTTTTTTGTTCTGCAACCTTAAGTGTTATCTGACTTTCTCTACAGCGTTGAGTAAGTCCCGATTTCCCATGGGTATCAATACACCATTGACTCATATTGTCTAACACGTCATCGGACTGGTGAATGGCAAACACAGGGCCTTCTTCCAATATATTTAGATCACTATCGGTAACTATGCTGGCTATTTCTAAAATAACATCATGCTCAGGCTCCAAACCTGTCATTTCCAAATCAAGCCAAATTAAATTAGTGTCACTTGCTGACATACAGATCCCTTATTGCCCTTCGTCTGTTATTGTTCAGACTAGCCATAGATGAAAAGTTATTTTGTCAGTATAATACGTGACAATTACTGCGGATGAAATGAATTATCCTAATACCCACTATATATTAACTGTATCGATAATGAAAAACTCTTGTGGCAAAAGCTAAAAAATTAACAAAGGGCCAACTGCGCAGAATTAAGGCCAATCAAGCGAAAAAGCTTAAATCTCAAGCGCAAGCTATACAATGGCAAGATAACGAGTTAGGCGAAATCGAACCTGGCACAGTTATTAGTCGTTTTGGCCAACATGCCGACATTGAAGACGAATCGGGTGAAGTGTATCGTTGTAATATTCGACGTACTGTCGATTCTCTCGTCTGTGGTGACAAAGTATTATGGCGCAAAGGAAAGGAAACCCAACACAGCGTTTCCGGTGTTATTGAGGCTGTACATGAGCGCGACTCTGTACTCTCTCGTCCCGATGTATACGACGGGGTAAAACCTATCGCTGCTAACATCAGCCAAATTGTTATTGTAAGCTCTGTATTACCTGCATTTAATCCAGATATTATTGACCGATATATTGTGGCAGCTGAGCAAACGGGCATTACTCCCGTTATTTTGCTTAACAAAACCGATTTGTTGTCACCTGAATTAGAAGAAATTATCGAAGAACAATTCGCTATTTATCAGAGTATTGGCTATCAAACCTTAAGAGCCTCAAACGCTGACGGTGAAGGTCTTGATGTATTAAAACAACAATTGGCAAACCACACCAGTATCTTTGTTGGCCAATCAGGCGTAGGTAAGTCAACACTTACCAACTCATTGATGCCTGAAATAGGAGCACTCACTAAAGAGGTTTCGGAAAACTCTGGATTAGGGCAACACACCACAACAGTCGCTAGGCTTTATCACTTCAAAGATGGTGGCCATTTGATCGATTCACCGGGTATTCGCGAGTTTGGTCTTTGGCACCTATCGCCAGAAGAAGTTGCACACGGCTTCATAGAATTTGCTGACTTTTTAGGATTGTGTAAGTTTAGAGATTGCAAACATCAAACTGACCCCGGCTGCGCGCTAATCGAGGCAGCTGACCAAGGCAAAATTACCGAAGAAAGATTAGAGAGCTTTCAACGCATATTACAAAGCCTTGACGGAAATACTTTAACGTCAAGGTTTCAAGATTAAGAATAACTCATTAATAGGAACTAAAGTGCTTACTGATAAAATTAAAATCGCGCTGCAATACGCTATGCCAAAGCATGGTCTATCTCGTTTTGTCGGCAAATTTGCCGCGGCAGAAGCAGGCTGGTTAACAACAAAGGCCATCAGCTGGTTTATTAAAGCCTATAATATCAACATGGCTGAGGCTAAATTAAAAAACGCTGAAGATTTCAAAACATTCAATGACTTTTTCACACGCGAACTAGAAGATGGCGCACGTACCATTAATTCAGACGAAAACGTTGTTGTTTACCCAGTTGACGGTGCTATTAGCCAGCAAGGCGATATTGTCGACGGTCAACTTATACAAGCTAAAGGCTTTAACTATCGTTTAACCAGTTTACTAGGTGGCAACGAAAAGGATGCTGAACCTTTTATGGGCGGCAAATTTTCTTGTATTTACTTAGCGCCAAAAGATTATCATCGCATTCACATGCCAATGGATGCAACCTTAAGAAAAATGATTTATGTACCGGGAGATTTATTCTCGGTAAACCCGCTAACAGCGAAGAATGTTCCCGATTTATTTGCTCGAAATGAGCGCGTTGTGACAATCTTTGATACTGAACACGGCCAACTAGCTATGGTATTAGTTGGTGCGACCATAGTCGCGAGCATAGAAACAACTTGGGCAGGCACAATTACACCTCCAGCAGGCAAAGATGTTTTTCAATGGGATTACCCTGCAGAAGGAAAAGACGCTATTGTCTTTAAAAAAGGCGATGAAATGGGTCGCTTTAAACTTGGCTCTACCGTGGTTGCGACCTTCTCACCTAATATGATTGACTTTGAACCAAGCGCAGGCCCTGAAACGGTGACTCGACTTGGCGAAGTTTTCGCAACATTAGACAAAAAGTAACAGCAAGATGTTAGTTATTGCTCATCGAGGCGCCAGCAAAGATTTTCCCGAAAATACTTTGTTAGCGTTCGAGCAGGCAATAGCACAACAGGCTGATGGCATTGAGCTTGATGTTCAATTGCATAGCGAAAGCGAAGAGTTGGTGGTTATCCATGACGCATATGTCGACAAGACCGCCAACGCTTCAGGACATATTAACAACTTTAGTTTAGATGAATTATTGTCCATACCGCTGCCATCTGGCCAATACATTTCAACCTTAAGCAGTGTGTTGGCGACGATTAATGGTCGCTGTCGAGTGAATATTGAATTAAAGTGTGCGCAGTCAGATGCGCAACGACTCCAACTTTGGCACCACAGCTTAGAACATGCTTTTGACCACGCATTTAAAAGTGCAAAATTCAAACCTAATCAACTACTTGTTTCTTCTTTTAATCACCCTCTTGTCGCACACCTTTCTAAATTAGGCATTCCTGCTTCGACGGGTGCACTCATCGCGCACAACCCTTTACCTGGTGCATTGGACTTCAACAAGCTTGGTGTTAGTCATTTAAATATCGACATTAATTGTTTAGATCCTCAGCTAGTTTTAGAAGCGAAAGCACAAGGCATCAAGGTATGGGTCTATACCGTAGATCAGCCTGACGATATCGTCAGATGCATACGAAATAAAGTTGACGCTATTATTACCAATAAACCTGCCGACACGCTTGCATTTATTAACACACACTTGAAGAATTAATAAGCAACAAACTAAAGCAGCTTAAATTTGCTGGAAAAAAAAATGTAATTTTTGGTTGCTCATTTATTCTACAAGAGATACGATTGAGTTCGTAATAAAATCGTAACGATTTGTCATTTCTTAGTAATAAATAAAAAGAGTTAAGGAAAATCGATGGCTCAAAACAACCAAAATGTGAAGCCTACAGAAGCCGAACTCACTTTGCTTAACGTATTGTGGCGCATAGGCCCTGCAACTGTTAGACAAGTACATGAAGCAGTTAGTCAAACACAAAAAACTGGTTATACGACGGTTTTGAAAATATTGCAGATAATGCATGAAAAATCGTTAGTTATTCGTGACGAAAGTAATCGTGCACACGTATACGCAGCTGCGAATAGTGAAACTTACACGCAATCGTCTCTTCTTAAAGACCTAATTACACGAGCTTTTGGCGGTTCAACGTCGAAGTTAGTCATGAGAGCTTTAGACGAGAAAACAACTAAAGAAGATATCGCTGATATCAAAAAACTATTGAATGAGCTAGAAAGCCAATAATAGCTTTTTATCACTGAGTACTTATAGGGCCAATAATGGAGTATTTTACTGACAGTCCAATTTTGTACCACCTTGCGCTGACATTATTTCACTTTGTCTGGCAAGGCGGCGTAATTGCGCTCGTCTTAAAACTCTGTTTATCCTTCACTCATCAAAAAAACGCTCAGCTTCGTTATCTACTTTCAAGCGGTGCTATGGTGAGTTGTTTAGTAGCCCCAATCGCAACGTTTATCTACATTTTTGAACCCAATGTTAGTGCTTCGAGTATCATCCAACTGTCTTCAGTCGCACAATTACAATTAGAAACCACCTACATTACTGCAGCCCAGCCTTGGCATGTAGAGTTGCTCTCTGCAACACCTTATTTGTCGATTGTTTGGCTTTCTGCGGTCGCTTTGCTGGCCTGTAAAATGTTTATTGAAGTTTACCAGGTGAACAAACTAGCTTCAGCAAATGTAGCAACACCGAGTGACGAATTACTAGCCCGTTTTAAGCAACTGTCTTCTGACATAGGGCTCAAAAAGACACCTCGTTTAGTATTATCTTTGAAAGCAAATGTTCCTATGGCTATCGGCTGGTTAAGGCCTGTGGTGCTTTTACCTGTGTCAATGATTACAGGGTTGACGCCTAGTCAACTTGATATGTTAATTCTCCATGAATTTGCTCACATTAAGCGTCACGACTATTTAGTCAATTTCTTACAAACACTAGTTGAGACCATGTTGTTTTTCCATCCGAGCGTGCACTGGATTTCGAAACAAATGCGTGTCGAGCGAGAATACTGTAGTGATGACATGGCGATTAAAGTTTGTGGTGAACCTTTAGCTTACGCACATACATTAGCTGATACCGCAAGCTTGTGTAATCACCATAGGCATCATGCAATTCCAAATATGGCAATGGCAGCTTCTGGAGGAGACCTCAAACAACGCGTTTTAAGGTTGGTAGATCAGCATCATTGCAGCGCCAAAGAAGAGTCTGGCAAATTTATCGCTTCTTTGCTTATCATTGTTAGCGTACTTGCTATCGTAACGAAGCCTTTACTTAATTTTCCTGTCGTTGATTTTTCTGCGGATCAATTATCGTTTTTACAATCACCTCCACAATATACAGATACGCTTAAGACGAAAAAAGAAGACCTCTCTGAAACATCTTTGGCAAATTTGCTACGCAAGCAAGAATTGGCTCCGGTATTTACGGCAAATACCAACGAAGTCCGAAAAAATACACCAACAGATGTTAGTCACGATGTTCCAGAAAACTTCGGTGCGATATCGGAAGAAGTTCCGGGTACTTATGCTAATGAAACAGTTCAACAAGCCGACTTACCTATAGTTTCGTCGATTTCAAAGGCAGCAACAACTCAAACCATGCAGCCTGAATTGCTCAGCAACAGCAACAGCAACAGCAACAATGAGCTTGACGCTAATGACATAGCTATTCAAACAACATTAGCGGCGATAGACGTTGAAGATAAGCCTATCGACAAAACGGCTGTAAAATTAGATTCTGAAATCAGCCTAGCTCACCCTGCATTAGATAACCCTTACTCTTCACAGGTTAAGTCACTATTAGATGAACCTGAGACAGCTCTGTCTCTGACGTTAGATAACAATATTGACAATAGAGCACGCAGCGATATTTCTACATTGATTCCTGAAACTGAAAATACAAGTGTTTTCACCAATTCAGTGCCAATGTTAACCTCTGCTCAAGCAATTTCTTCTCCAGACCCTCGCTACCCATCAGCCGCTAAGCGCAAAGGCATCGAATTAGATGTAAAAGTCAATTTCATTATTGATGAGCAAGGGCGAGTTAAAAACATCGAATTTGAGAAGAAAAATAAAGTCGTTTATTTTAGAAGTGCGATTAGAAACGCGATGGCAAAATGGCACTTTCAACCAGCTATGCAAAACGGCAGCCCTATTGAAAGTACCATGTCGAAGATTTTCTCTTTCAGCTTAACGCAATAAAACCAAATCGATTAATTCAAAAGGCCCGCTCTTCTACCTTGTTTAAGCGTAGCAAGTTTATCGCGTTGTTCCGGCGTTAACACTTGCATCATAGCGTGGCGAGTTTTAGCGCGTTGTAACGCAGCATCTGCAAATTCACTTTGATGTTGTGCGTGAAGGCTTAAGAACGCTGCGTCATCAAATATTGGTTCTTCCATTAATGCTTTTACTTGCTCTCTATAAGCACTGCGCGATTCTTTGTTCTCGCCTCTATCTTCGCGAGCTTGCTCCATAATAGCTTTAATTTTCTCTTTCTGCGTGTCGTCTAACTCTAAGATACGAGCTAACTTACGCATTTTTTTAAACATACCTTTATGCTTAAAATCTTTACCTGAATGCTCAACGCTATGCTCACTATCAACCGCAGCAATAGTTGGTTGTACAAGCAATAATGAAGAAGCTACTACTATAGAGGTTATTAATAATTTAGTTTTCATGGTATTCGTCTCCTGGTTCAACTTAGGTTTTCAAAACTATGTCAAAGTTCGTTATTAAGACTACTAAACTGAGTGCAAAGAAACGCAAACCAATGTAAATGTTGTGTAAAGTTACACTTTTGCTAGATTAGGTTAGATATTATTACCATGAGCAGTATTGTTGAGGTATCCCAATGGCAAATGAAATTAAACTATTAATGATAGATGATGACAAAGAACTCACCCAATTGTTGTCTGACTATTTATCATTTGAAGGCTTTCAATTAACAGCATGCCATGACGGGCTATCTGGCTTGAATGAAGCGCGTAAGTCTGAATACGCCTTAATATTACTTGATGTGATGATGCCGCAATTAAATGGCTTTGAAGTATTGAAAGCACTTGGCGGAAAGCACACAACCCCTATATTGATGTTAACAGCCAAAGGAGACGAAGCTGATAAGGTGCTTGGTTTAGAGTTAGGTGCGGATGATTATTTAGCTAAGCCTTTTCAACATCGAGAGCTTTTGGCGCGAATCAACGCTATTTTAAGACGCATCGACATTGTTAAGAATCATCAAAATAACCCACAACAGCTAAATGTTAATCAGGTATGCTTAAACCATTCAACTCGAGAAGTTACTTGTAACCAAAGTCATGTCGAATTAACGGGCACGGAATATCAAGTATTGCAGTTATTGATGGAAAACGCTGGTGGGATTGTTAGTAAACAAGACATATCGGAAAAAGTGTTACAGCGTAAATTAACCACATTTGATCGAAGTATAGACATGCATGTCAGTAACATTCGTAAAAAGTTGATGCCATTTACTGACCTTGAAACCATCAAGACCATTCGCGGTGCGGGCTACTTATTTTTGCCTGGAGAATAAGATGTTTAAGCGTATTACAACCTGGTTTTCGTCTATTGGTGTTAAACTTTTCTTCTCCTTCTGGTTAATCGCCATTGCCTCTTTCGCTTTATCGCAAGCCATTAGCTCGCTTTTGATCCAAGAAGCCCAGCTTATCGAAGTCAACGACATCGATAGAAACATACTTGAGCGAGTAAAAGCCCAGATTGAAAAACGTGAAAAACCGAATATTAAGAGAATATTAAAGTTTTCTCATGAGTTACTTGGGTCAAGTTTATTTTTAAAAAGTGAGAAAACAGGTCAGTTGTTTTACCATAAAAAGCGACATTCTCGCATGGTTGCTAGCTATTTACGCCGAAACAGTTTCGAAAACCTTACGAGTATCCAGTTTCCTTTCGCACGGCTTACTGGCCCAAAAGAGGTTAACATTAACGACGAACGGTTCCAGCTGTTTATTACTACACGAACAGAGCATCATGAATTCACTTCGTTCCTTATAGCACTGCCTCGATGGGCTATGTTGTGCTTACCTTTTGTTATTAGTATGGCCTTGTGTTGGTTATTAGCACGCTACCTCACTCGCCCTATTTCAGCGATGACAAAAGCCACCGAGTCTATAGGTGATGGCAACTACAAAGTAAGAGTATTACAAGCGGCAACCCGTCGAGACGAATTAGGCGACATGGCACGTAGTTTCAACACTATGGCAGAAAAATTAGATAAACACATAAATGCTCACCAGCGTTTACTTGCCGATGTATCGCACGAGTTTCGCTCTCCTTTAACCCGTTTACAAATTACTTTAGGGTTAATTGAAAGATCGAGTGACAATCCGGAAAAACTTGCGCAATTACTACAACGCGGTGAAAAAGAAGTCGCCTTTTTAGATGATATGATTGGCAACGTACTCAGCCTTTCTCGTCACGAAAGCGGCAGCGTAGAAGCTAATAAATCTCCTTGCCAGCTAGAAACTTTAATTCAACAGGCATGTGATGATGCACAATTTGTTGCCACAGAAAAAGAGGTGACCATCACCCTTGAATCAGCACAACTACCAATCTTAAATATCGACAGTTACCTGTTAATGAGCGCAGTGTCTAATATCTTAAACAACGCCATTAGGTATAGCGAACAAGGCGATAAAGTAACCGTTAACTTAATCAAGCTCGAACATCATGTGGCCATTGAAATTGCGGATGCTGGCACAGGTGTTAATGACTCAGATCTAGATAAGTTATTTACCGCGTTTTATCGTGTTAGCGACTCCCGAGAAAGAGGCTCAGGTGGCACAGGACTTGGGCTAGCCATTGCCAAACAAGCTGTAGATCTTCATCAGGGTGAGATTTTTGCTTTTAACAATAATGCTGGCGGTTTAACTGTCACTATTAAATTGCCAATTTAGGGCGTGACAAAGTGCTTTTTTCTAGCTAACGTTCATATTCACTTGTACATTTGATGGTAAGTAAGCTAATGGCAAACGAAAGTAAGCACTTTCAGTCTCCACAAGACAAAGCTGAAAACGTTAGGCGATTCTGGCAGACCGGCGAGTTTTCTTCCTTCTTAGGTAAAGACGGGGTCAACATTGCCTTTGCTAAATTTATTCATCAACAACCAAAAGCTTGCATCGCCATTTCCCCAGGCAGGTGTGAGGGTTATTTAAAGTATCAAGAATTTTCTTTTGAGCTATTTCAATTAGGTTACAGCATTTTTGTTATAGATCATCGTGGTCAAGGTTTATCTGGTCGCATGACCAAAAACCGCCAAAAAGGTTTTGTTGTTAATTTTGATGACTACGCGGAAGATCTTAACACCTTTATTAGTGAACATGTTTCAACATACTGCCCAAGTAACAGTAAACCCTATCTACTCGGTCACTCCATGGGAGGCGCTATTGCCATAAGAACCCTTCAACTTTTTCCATCGCTAGTTGAAAAGGTTTTGTTAAGTTCACCTATGGTCGCGATTGAAACAGGCAATGTTCCACTATGGCTCGCCAGAAAAGTCGCTAATACCGGAGTTGCCATAAACAAGTGGTTAGCAAAAGAACCTTGGTATTTTTTCGGACAAAATGATTATCAACCAAAACTCTTTGGTGATAATGAATTAATGCACTCGCGAGAACGTTATGCGTGGTTTATCAATTTGTATGAAAAGCACAGCCAGTTAAAGCTTGGTGGCGTTACTTTTAATTGGTTAGCCCAAGCATTAGATAGCAACAATCGTATATTTAAACAAATCGCAAAAATAGAACAGCCTATAACATTACTACAAGCAGGTGCCGATACTATTGTTAACAATGACGCACAATTTAAGTTTGTTAATCAACTCAATAAACATGGCAAAAAGGCAACACTTTTTACTATTGATGATGCACGCCATGAACTGCTATTTGAACTCGATATTTATCGAAATCAGGCACTTCACTACATCGAAAAATGGTTAAGTGAGGAATAGCTACTACGATTAGCCCATTAACACTTCTAAACAGGATCATGATGTATGATGACTTCGGCGTTTTCGAACCTGTCAACCAGCTTCTGTTGAACGTCATCACCAATTTGATGTGCGGCTGTTAAGGTTTGGGTTGCATCTAACTCTAGATGAAGTTGAATAAAGCATTGATGCCCAGCTCTTCTGGTTTTTATACCGTGTACCCCACGAACATTGCCGTTTGCCATCACTATCTTTGTTAACTCATCGAGTTCGTTAGGGGAAAGTTGCTCATCCAATATTTGCGAAAGACTTTTTCGCGTAACCGTAATTGCGCCATAGCCTAGCAATAGACTTACGAGAATCGTAAAAACCCCATCAACCCAATAAATTTCGTAAGCCATTAATATCAAAGCAACAAGAACGCCCACATTCAGTAGAACGTCTGATTGATAATGTAAGCTATCAGCCTCAATTGCTAACGAGCCCGTTTTTTTAACCACTCTGCGTTGATAAAGTACTAACCCCAAGGTCATTATTAACGTTAATACGGTAAGCGCCATACCTACGCTTGCTTGCTTAATCGGTTGCGGGTAAGCAAGCTTTTCAATACCATGCACGAGTAAAAGCAAAGCAGAGCCAAGGATAAAAGCGCTTTGACACAAACCACCGACACTTTCTGCTTTACCATGACCAAAAGCGTGGTCTTCATCAGCAGGTCGGGTTGCTATTGAAACAACAAATAAACTTACTGCAGAAGAGAATATATCAAGCATAGAGTCGGTCGCCGAGGCTAATACTGCTGACGATTGCGTGCTATACCAAGCGTATATTTTTACTAATAGCTGAATAACCGCTACCAGCACGGCAATACGAGCAGCAAGCTTTACTTTATTCGCGTAAAGGTTTGCGTTTTCCACCTTCAAATTCTCCTAACTGCACTATAACAATGGTAGCAAAGATTTTATCTTGTTAAGAGTATCGGTATAATCTCGCTCATATAATATTTTCACAAGGCAAGTGCATGCTGGACGTCGTTTTATTCCAACCTCAAATACCACCTAACACAGGTAATATTATTCGCTTGTGTGCTAATTCAGGCTTTAGGCTACACCTTATTGAACCGCTAGGCTTTGATCTAGATGACAAAAAGCTTAAACGAGCGGGTTTAGATTATCACGAATTTGCCGCTGTTAAGCGTCATGCAAGTTACGAAGATTTTGTCGCCAATGAAAATCCCAATAGAGTGCTAGCAATTACCACAAAAGCAACTAACTATTACGGTGACGTTCATTTTCGCGAAGGTGATTATTTATTGTTTGGTTCAGAAACTGCTGGTTTAACAGAAGAAGTTAGAGCACAAATTCCTGACCAAGATAAGATTAGAATTCCAATGTTAGCCGATAGCCGCAGTATGAATTTATCTAATGCAACTGCAGTTATCATTTATGAAGCGTGGCGACAACTAGGCTTTCCTAACGCCGTTTAGCATAAAATGTCAGCCTTTACTGTGCGTAAACACAAGAGCTTACTTACAAAGCGCTAATACCAATTTATATGGTATAAGGCTGACTATTCGAATTTTCGATCTCTAGAAAGCAGGTCTGAAGCTGCTTGCTTGGCATTTTTGCCTTGATAAAGTACTTGATAAACTTGTTCAACGATAGGCATTTCTACACCGACACGCTGCGCCAACATATGTACCTCTTTGGTATTGCGATAGCCCTCAACAACTTGACCAATGTCTTTCATCGCTTGTTCAACGTCAATACCTTTGCCTAACGCTAAACCAAAACGTCGATTTCTAGATTGGTTATCAGTACAGGTCAAGACTAAATCGCCTAATCCGGCCATTCCCATAAAAGTGGTTGGCTCGGCATTTAATGCTTCACCTAGTCTAGTCATTTCAACTAAGCCACGTGTGATTAAGGCTGTTCGTGCGTTTGCACCAAAACCGATACCATCCGCCATACCTGCACCGATAGCAATCACATTCTTAACCGCACCGCCAAGTTGTACACCAACAAAATCTTGGTTGGCATAAACACGGAAAGTTCTTTCACAGTGAAGCAGCTTTGATAAATCATCAACAAAAGACTGCTCGGTTGCTGAAACTGAAATAGCAGTTGGTAACCCTGCAGCCATTTCTTTAGCAAACGTAGGGCCTGATAATACTGCTAAAGCAACATCTTCGCCAAGGACGTCTCGTGCAACTTCCTGAAGTAAGTTACCCGTATCCGGATCTAGCCCTTTAGTCGCCCAAGCAACGCGGGAATTAGCCGTTAAGTAAGGCGCAATTTTACGTAACGTTTCAGAAAAAGCATGGCTTGGCACCACAACTAAAACAGTGTCAGTCGATTGAACAGCAGCGACTAGATCATCAGACAGTACAATGCTTTCAGGAAATGTTATGCCTGGCAAATACTTGGCATTTTCCCTATCTTGCGTCATCTGGGTTACATGACTAGCGTCTCTGCCCCAAAGTATTGTTTCGTGCCCATTTCGAGCTAAACAAATAGCAAGTGCAGTACCATAAGAGCCTGCACCTAATACTGCTATTTTTGCGCCTTCAAGTGCCATTAGTGTGTTTCTGCGCCTTCTGGAGCACCTTGCTGTGCCGCACGTTGTTGCATGTAATTTGCAAATAACGCGTCAAAATTAACAGGTGCAAGATTGATTTGAGGGAACGACCCTTTAATCACTAAGTTAGACACTGCTTCTCGAGCATATGGGAATAAAGTAGCAGGACAGAAAGCACCAATCGTGTGAGCTAATTGGGCTTCTGGCATATTACCAATTGTAAATATACCTGCTTGTGCAACTTCCGCTAAGAAACCAACTTTTTCACCTGATTTAGCCGTTACTGTTAGTGCCAATACGACTTCATAAGTATCGTTAGCTAACTTGGTTGAACGCGTATCGATATCTAAGTGAATTTCAGGTGTCCATTCAGTTTGGAAAATTTCTGGTGAGTTTGGCGTTTCAAAAGAAACGTCTTTGATATAAACACGTTGAATTGCAAATTGTGGTGCTTGCTGCTCTGTACCTTCTGTACTGCTTTGGTTTTCATCAGCCATGGTCTTATAATCCTATTGATGCATGTTAAATGCTTATTTAAATTTACGGTATTTTTCGTTAACTGTTTGCTAGTAACTCGTCTAATTTTCCTTGGGCATATAACGCATATAAATCGTCGCAGCCACCAATATGACGGTCACCAAAAAAAATCTGCGGTACTGTATAGCCACCATTGCTGCGCTCAATCATTTGCTCGCGCAACTCAGGATTACCGTCGATTTTGATTTCTTTGTAATTGACATTTTTTTTATCTAGTAACATTTTTGCTCTCATGCAAAAACCACAAGTGACTTTCGTATAAATTTCAACAGTCATATTTAGCAATTACCTTTTAATGTCAACTATTTATTAGCTACAGGAAGCCCAGCCCCAATCCAAGCGTTCATGCCACCTTTTAGCACGTTAACTTGAGCAAAGCCTGCTTTGACTAGCTTATCTGCTGCGCCTGAGGCAGTAACACCAGCAGCGCATACAAGAATAATGGGTTTGTCTTTAAATTTTTCAAGGCTTGTTAATTCACCTTTGTTGATTTTTTCATTAGCAACATGTTTCGCATCGAGAATATGTTTAGTTTTAAACTCTTTCTCTGTACGGATATCAACAACAACGCCAGACTCTTTGTTCACTACAAAGGTAAGTTCTTGTGGCGACAATTGTTTTACCGGTGACATTTTAATACGAATGCTCACCACGATAACCGCTACAAATATACCTACCCACGCAGCTGTTAACATTGGGTGGTTGCCTAAAAACTCGATAAATTGGTCCATACTACCTTCGTCAAGTATTCCTGATTAAAAATTGCCGACAGTATACCTATACCTAGGAGGATTTTCACATAAATTACTTTTTTATCTTACTTGTAACAGAAAATCCTTAACATCGAAGCTAATTTTCTAGAGCAATTGCACTTATACATTGGTATAATTGCTAACCAGTTATTAGAAGTAACCAAAGTCAACAGAGAGCCAAAATGCCAAGTAAAAAGCCTATTGTATTAGTTATTTTAGACGGCTGGGGATACAGAGAAAACCCAGAGAACAACGCAATTTACCACGCTAATACGCCAGTATTAGACAAGTTAAATGCACAATATCCGACTATGTTAATTGGTACTTCAGGTATGGCTGTAGGCCTTCCTGATGGTCAAATGGGTAACTCAGAAGTGGGTCATGTAAATTTAGGTGCCGGACGTATTGTTTATCAAGACTTTACCCGAATTACCAAAAGCATTGACGATCAGGAGTTTCAAGAAAATGCTGCACTTACAGCCGCGGTAGATAAAGCTGTTGCTGCCGATAAGGCAGTACATATTTGCGGCCTGATGTCACCCGGTGGTGTTCATAGCCACGAAGATCATATTTTTGCGATGATAGAGCTAGCTCATCAACGCGGTGCGAAAAAGATATATCTACATGCATTTCTAGACGGAAGAGATACACCACCGAAAAGTGCCGAACCTTCATTGCAAAAAGCACAAGACTTATTCGCTACTATTGGCACTGGACAAGTAGCATCAATCATTGGTCGCTACTACGCAATGGACCGTGATCAGCGTTGGGAGCGCGTTGAATCTGCTTATAACTTGATCGTAAATGGTGAGGCAGATTTTACATTTGACTCCGCTGTTGAAGCATTAGCCGCTTCTTATGATAGAGATGAACGAGATGAGTTCGTTAAAGCAAGCGCTATCTTAGATAACAATGGCCAAGCAATTGCCATGGAAGATGGTGATGCGATGATCTTCATGAATTTCCGAGCTGACCGTGCTCGCCAGTTTACACGTGCTTTCGTTGAGTCTGACTTTTCAGGGTTTAACCGTCAACGCGAAGTAAAATTAGCTGATTTTGTTATGTTGACTGAATATGCAGCCGACATCAAAACAAGTTGTGCATTCCCGCCAGCACCACTTAACAATGTATTGGGTGAATGGCTAGAAAAGCATAACAAAACTCAGTTGCGTATTTCTGAAACTGAAAAATATGCTCACGTGACTTTCTTCTTTAGCGGTGGTCGTGAAGATACATTTGAAGGTGAAGAGAGAATTCTTGTACCTTCTCCACAAGTTGCTACATACGACTTACAACCTGAAATGAACTCAGCAATACTTACCGACAAGTTGGTTGCGGCAATCGAAAGCCAAGACTACGACTTTATTGTTTGCAATTACCCTAATGGCGATATGGTGGGTCACACAGGTTCCTACGATGCCGCAGTAAAAGCCTGTGAAGCTGTTGATACTAGTTTAGGTCGTGTAGTGGAAGCGTTAAACAAGGTTGGTGGTGAATGTTTAATTACGGCAGATCATGGTAATGCAGAGCAAATGGTCAATGAAGAGACAGGTCAAGCACACACTGCACATACTTGTGAGCCTGTACCTTTGATATACGTTGGTCGTCATGCGACGCCAACATCTTCAGGATCATTGCAAGACCTTGCGCCAACCATTTTAAACTTAATGGGCTTGGAACAACCTGCTGAAATGACCGGTTCTAATCTTATGGTAATTGATTCATAATAATCGAAATTTTTCGATTACTGTGAATCTATGACCGATATTAAACGCATAAGCAAATGGCAGCTGGCAAAGGTATGCTTTGTCAGCTTAATTTGTGCTACTGCAGCTTTCGGTCAAGAATCAGGCGCTCAACAAGACACCTCTAAGCAACTTAAAGAAGTCAAAAAAGCCATTGCCGCTGAAAAGCAGCAAATCAATCAAACGAAGCTAACCAAAGAGCAGCTAACCAACGAAATAAAAAAAGACGATTTCGCTATCGCTCAGTCAGTTAAATCCCTTGCCGACACGGCAAAACGTATCGACACAATTGAGCAAAATATCGCTACCCTGAAAAAACGTTCTGCAACATTAACTAAAGAAAAACGATTACAAGAATCTCAACTGGCAGCTCAACTGCGTTCAGCCTACAGCGCAGGATATCACGATTACCTCAAGCTTTTATTAAATCAAGATCAAGCCAATCAAATACAACGTAACTTAAGCTACTACCAGTATTTAAATCAAGCTAGGCAGCAACAAATCACAAACTTTCAAGCCACTATTGAAGAACTCAATCAAGTGCAGATAGAACAAGCAGAGCAAGTTGCATCATTAGAAAACAATAAGAAAAAGCAAATAGCCGACAAACGCCAACTTGAAAAACGCAAAGGACTGCGCCAGCAACGCATTGCGGCTCTAAACCAGAAACTGCTAACAGCAGAACAACAACTTGCGAAACTCGAAGCTGAAGAACAAAGTTTAGTCGAAGCGTTGGAACGCTTGGCTAGGTTAAGCCGGCAATCTGCTGAGCTCAACGGGTTAGGAAAATTGAAACGACAATTGTCTTGGCCAGTAAAAGGCAAAGTCATTAAATCCTTTGGCTCTAGAAAACAGGGTTACTTAAAATGGAAAGGCGCGCTCATTCAATCCCCTGTCGGTCGTACTGTCAGTACAGTACACAATGGAACGGTATTGTTTTCAGACTGGTTGAAAGGCTATGGCCTAGTTATCGTTGTTGACCACGGTAAAGGCTACATGAGCCTATATGGTCATAATCAAGCATTGTTAAAAAATGTTGGTGATAGAGTAGAAACTGGTGAGCCCATTGCACTTGTTGGGCAAAGTGGCGGTCAATCTCAATCCGGCCTCTACTTCGAAATTAGGCACAATGGTCAAGCCGTAAACCCTAAGCTTTGGTGCCGCTAGTTGACACTTCATGATTGCTTATCAATAATGACCAATACATTACTTGCCTAACACTAATACTAATAAATAATGTTTAGGGTTTTTACATCAGTTATTGGTTTTCTGATTTCAATGCTTATCGCACCTGTTGCGCTGGCGGACACTGCTCGTGTCGCCATTATAATCGATGATATTGGCTACAGAAAAACCGACGCCCTTTCTTTACAACTGCCAGGCGAGATCACGTTTGCCGTTCTACCACAAACACCTTTTGGTAAATCTATAGCGACTCAAGCACATGCAAGTAATCGGGACGTATTAATTCACGTACCGATGGAATCAGAGTCTGGAAAATTGTTGGGACCAGGCGCACTAACGTCGGATATGGATGAAAGCGAAGTACGCCACGCATTAACATTAGCATTAGAAGAGCTTCCTTTTGCCAAAGGGATTAATAATCACATGGGCAGTAAGTTAACATCTCAATACTCGCCTATGGTGTGGACCATGCGCTTTTTACAAGATAAAAACTTACTTTTTGTCGACAGCTTGACCACACAAAAAAGCAAAGCAAGCACCATAGCTAAATCTCTAAACGTGCCTAGTTTAAGCCGTCGCGTATTTTTAGATAATCAGTTAACGCCTGAATACATAGAAGGCCAGTTTTTACAAATGATGCGATTAGCAAAGAAACATAAAAATGTTGTGGCAATCGCCCATCCTCATCCCGAAACAATTCAAGCACTTCATCAACTTATCCCTAAGCTAGAAGAGCAAGGGATTTCACTAGTTGGTATTAGTCATTTAGTTCCTCGCCAAGAGATAATTAGTATAAATAGACAAATCACAGATTAAGCGCTTGATATAACACCTTACCCTACGTAAAATTCCGCCTGAATTTCAATTAAAAGACAGTTTCTATGAAGATTACGGTATTTGGCACAGGGTATGTGGGTTTAGTGCAAGCGGCAGTACTTGCATCGGTTGGACATGAAGTTGTTTGTGTCGACATAGACGAAGCAAAAGTAAACCAACTTAAGCAAGGCATCATCCCAATATACGAACCGGGATTACAATCCATCGTAGAACAGACTTATCAAAATGGTCAGCTTTCGTTTACTACCAGTGCGAAAGAGGGTGTAGAACATGGCTTATTACAGTTTATTGCCGTTGGTACGCCACCAGACGAAGATGGCTCAGCTGATCTAAAGTATGTATTGAAAGTGGCTGAAACTATTGCGCTTGAAATGCAAGAAGAGAAAATCGTCATCAACAAATCAACCGTTCCAGTGGGAACCGCTGATTTGGTTAAAGAAAAAATTGATCAAGTATTAGCTGAACGCAACGTACAGATTGACTTTGACGTTGTGTCGAATCCTGAATTTCTAAAAGAAGGTGCAGCGGTTAACGACTGCTTGAAACCAGATCGCATTATTGTCGGTACAGAAAACGATAACACTAAAGCGGTGATGCGAGAACTGTACGCACCGTTCAATCGCAATCACGACAAAATGATCATAATGGATGTTCGTTCTGCAGAGCTAACCAAATACGCTGCCAACTGTATGCTAGCAACAAAAATCTCATTCATGAACGAGATGTCCAATTTAGCAGAGCGTTTAGGTGCAGATATTGAAGCTGTTAGACACGGTATAGGCTCAGATTCGAGAATTGGTTATCAATTTATTTATCCTGGCTGTGGTTATGGTGGTTCATGTTTCCCTAAAGATGTTCAAGCTCTAATAAGAACCGCCGAAGAAATTGAATACCAGCCAGCTCTTTTACAGGCTGTTGAATCCGTAAACGTTAGACAAAAACAAAAACTGTTCAGTCACGTTAATAATTACTTTGACCAAGATTTGACTGGAAAAACAATTGCAGTTTGGGGACTTTCATTTAAGCCAAACACTGATGATATGCGTGAAGCTTCTTCAATAGAATTAATGAAGTCGCTTTGGGATGCTGGCGCACATGTCAAAGCCTTTGATCCCCAAGCTATGGAAGAATGCCAACGTATGTTTGGCGATCAACCTTTACTTGAACTCGTTGGAACAAAAGAAGCCGCTCTAAAAGGAGCAGATATTCTTGTTATTTGCACTGAGTGGAGTCAGTTTAGAGCACCAGACTTTAATTTCATCAAGCAACAACTCACACACTCGGTAATCATCGATGGTCGCAACTTGTATGATCCACAATTGATGATAGACAAAGGTATTCAATATTTCGGTATTGGCCGAGGTGAAAGCGTCGAGAAATTTAACGCGTGAGAGTACTAGTTACTGGCGCAGCAGGCTTTATTGGCTTTCATGTAAGCCAAAAGTTATGCGAGCAAGGCATTGATGTTGTCGGTTTAGATAACATCAATGACTATTATCAAGTTTCTTTAAAGAATGACCGTTTAAAGCAGCTCGAACGATTCGATAATTTTACTTTTGTTAAACAAGATATCGCAGATCATCAAGCGTTACTTGAACTATTCGAGCGTAACCGTTTCGATCACGTCATTCATTTGGCAGCGCAGGCCGGTGTTAGATATTCCTTAGACAACCCCTTTGCTTACAGTCATAGCAACCTAACTGGTCATTTATCTGTATTAGAAGCTTGCCGACACTACCCAGTTAAGCATTTAGTATACGCCTCTTCTAGCTCGGTATACGGTAACGATAGCGAAGTGCCTTATTCTACAAATGCAAGAGTTGATAACCCAGTATCTCTGTATGCTGCGACTAAAAAGTCTAACGAATTAATGGCGAGTACTTACGCGCACTTGTATCAGATTCCAGCAACGGGCCTGCGGTTTTTTACCGTATATGGTCCTTGGGGAAGACCGGATATGGCGTTGTTTAAATTTACTGAAGCAATTTATCAAGCAAAACCAATTGATATCTTTAATCATGGCAAATTATCTAGGGACTTCACATTCATTGATGACATCGTTGACGGCGTGTTAGCAGTGTTAGCGCTTCCGCCTACAGGCAAGCAACTACACCAAGTACATAACATTGGAAATGGTCAGCCAGTTAGACTCGAAGATTTTGTCTCTTCAATTGAAAAACACACAGGCAAAACAGCTATTAAGCACTACGTTGACATGCAGCCTGGTGATGTTTACGAAACATATGCAGATACAAGCGCCCTTATTGAAAAGACGGGATTAAGACCTAAGGTCAACATCGATGAAGGTATCGCTAAATTTGTTCAGTGGTATAAAGATTATTATCAAGTGTAAACGTGAGCAGACGTCAGTTAAACAAGGTCTGCTCATACACGACCTAAAACCGGATATTGTTTTTCTTTAATAGCTCTTTTACGTGCTTGATGGGTATAGCGTAAGTAATACCACTAGGGTTTGTAATAACTCCTTCTTTCGTTTTTTGCACGAATACTTTATTTATCACTCCAACCGCTTCGCCTGTTTCAGCATCATAAAGTGCGCTGCCGCTGTTACCAGGATAAGCTGTTGCGTCTAATTGGTAGACCAGGTACGGATCTCTTAGTCTCCTTAACGTCGCAATATTCATTTGCTTGGCATCGATAACAGGGGTCACTGTTGGGGTAACGCTAGCAATAATTCCTCTATGCGTCACTGGATATAAACCTAAAACTGACCCGATTGGAAAACCAGTAAAAGCAATAGCACGACCTTCATCTATATAAGAATCGGCAGCCATAGTAAAAGCAGGTAACTTTCCTTGTTTCAATTTTAAAATCGCTAAATCATATTTAGCCGATGAGTCGACTAGCGTAGTTTTGTGAACGACAGCATCTTTTCCAGAACCGCTAAAAACCACAATTTCTTGCAGTAGCTCATCATCTAACTCTTCAGGCACAACATGATGATTGGTCACAATATATTCTCCATTGCCAATCACAAAACCAGACCCATTTAAGCTATTTTGAGGGCGCCCCGTTGGTGTAAATACACCAACCCCAACGACGGCAGGTTTCACTTTCTTTATAGTTTCGGGCAATACCTGAGCTGAAGCACTGTAACCCAAAAGACAAAAAAAGATAATAAGTATATATTTCAAAGAGCTAAACACGTAATTTCCCTTTTTTTAAGCTATTTTTATTCCCAATTAGGCAATATCGTAGTTTATTTACCATAATTATACCGATAACAATAAGTTAGTTTAGGTGTTTTATACAATGGCAAAAAGGAAAATAGTTCCAATCCTAGCAGGGGGAGGAACTCGACTGCCTGCTCACGTAGGCATTTTGCAAGCATTAGAAGAGTTCGATATAAAATTTGATCATATTGTCGGTGTATCTGGTGGCAGTATTATTAGTAGTTTGTTTGCTTCAGGGTTATCTCTTTCTGAAGTCAAACATATTGCACTAAATACTGACTATACCCAATTTAGAGGTTTTTCTTTGGTCAAGCTCATTCGAAATGGCGGGTTAAGTTCTGGTGATGTATTTGAGCGCTGGATTGACCGACTACTTCAAGGAAAAACTTTTAAAGAATTAGACTACGACTTACATATAGTCGCGACCGATGTCGCTCGAGGAAAGCCGGTAATTTTTGACAAAAAGAATACGCCAGACGTTAAAGTGTCGCTCGCCGTGCGCTTCTCAATGTCAATACCTCTCGTTTTTAGCTTTAAGCGCTTTAAAGAGCACTTAATGGTAGACGGTAGTATTTTGTCCGAAGATGCCTTGCACCGCGATTGGGCTGACGACGGCACTCCAGTCATATGCTTTAGATTAAAGGGCGACTATGAATACGACGAAATCAAGGTAAAGGGCATGTTTCCGATCGTTCAATACGTCAGTTTGCTCATTCGTACCTTTATGACCACAATTTCACGTGAATATATCAATGAAGCTTTCTGGCACAACACGGTTGTTGTTAACACCGGGCTTTCCTCAGCCGTTGATTTCAATATGACCACCGCACAAAAAGAGGCCTTATACTTCAAGGGGTATCACACAGCGAGTAAGATCATACCAATAAAAGTCAATGCACTTGCTTTAGATATAGATAATTAAGTTTGTACATTTTATTATCCTGTTATGGGCTGGGCGTCTAGCATAGGCTCTTTATTTATATTAACATAGCATCAACAAAAAGAGCCTAGATACGCTGTAAACTTCAGGAAGAAAAATGACAAAATTTGTGCATGAGCTTGTCGATTTTGGCCGACGTAATTTTGCCAACAAAGCTGCATTGGTTCACAAAAGCGATGCTATCAATTATCTAGAGTTATCAGAGCAAATTGACACAATTGCCAGCGGTTATTGCCAGCTTGGGCTTTCTCGATTTGATCGCATTGGTGTTTACTTGCACAAAACTTTCACGACTGTCACTAGCATGTTCGCTGCAAGTAAGATGGGTGGTGTTTTTGTGCCAGTTAATCCAATACTTAAAGCGCCTCAAGTTGTCCATATTGCGACTGATTGCGATATTAAGTTACTCATTACGAATAAAGCTCGTTTTGCGCAATTAAAAAATGTTATTGAGCAGATGCCGGCGTTAGAGCATGTCATTTTAGTGGACATTAACGAGCCTCATGAAAGCCAAGAAGCCCATGTAACGGTATTAAGTTGGTTAAGTTTTTCTGAGCGATGCACGGATAAAATTTCGTCTGCTCCAGTAACGAGCCACGATATGGCTGCGATTTTATATACTTCAGGTAGCACCGGAAAGCCAAAAGGCGTTGTATTATCTCACCAGAATATTGTTTTAGGTGGCCACTCGGTTGCTGAGTATTTAGAAAATACCGCAGACGATGTAGTACTCGCCGCCTTGCCATTAAGTTTCGATTATGGCTTTAGCCAATTAACGACTAGCTTCTCTGTAGGCGCAACCTGCGTTTTACTCGATTACTTATTACCACAAGATGTGTTGAAAACAATCGACAAACATAAAGTCACAGGCTTAGCAGCCGTACCACCTTTATGGGCGCAATTATGTAAGCTAGATTGGCAGGCTTATGACACCAGTAGCATCCGATACTTTACTAATTCAGGTGGCGCACTCACGTTGGCAAACTTAGCTGTTTTACGCGAACGATTACCTCAAGCAAGCCCATATTTAATGTATGGTCTAACAGAGGCGTTCCGTTCAACCTATTTACCGCCTAGCGAAGTAGATAACCGACAAGGCTCGATGGGTAAAGCCATACCTAATGCTGAAGTACTGGTAATAAATGAGCATGGACAAGAATGCCAAGCAAATGAACCTGGGGAATTAGTACATTTAGGACCATTGGTAAGCCTTGGTTATTGGAATAATCAAGAAAAAACAGATGAGCGCTTTAAACCTGCACCATTTAAAACGAAAGGCTTGATTCTGCCTGAGATTGCCGTTTGGTCAGGTGATAAAGTGCGAAAGGATGAACAAGGCTATCTTTACTTTATCGCTCGTCAAGATGAAATGATCAAAACTTCTGGCTATCGTGTGAGCCCAATGGAAATTGAAGAAACATTATATCAACACGAGAGCATCGTAGAGGCTGCCGTTGTCGGCGCTAAGCACGAAGATTTAGGGCAAGCTATCATTGTTGTCGCATCGGCAAAACCTAATACCCAGCTAGAAGAACAAGACGTCACTAAATTTTGTCGTAGTCAACTGCCTGCCTACATGGTGCCGCTAAAAGTCATTATCCTTGATGAGCTTCCGCACAATGCTAACGGTAAAATAGATCGAAGTTTATTAAGTAAAACCTATCAAAATTTCTTTATGGAACAAGCATAACATGGCCGCAATTCACGAAAATATGGATCAATTTAACCGCGAAGGAGAACAACTTCTCGTTGGTGGTAAAACGTTAGCTCAAGTAGAAAGCTTGGTGGGAAATACACCTTTTTATGCTTATGACCGCAAAGTCGTTAGCAAGACAATAGATAAATTGAAACAGGCATTACCTGAGCGAATTAGCCTGCACTTTGCTATTAAAGCAAACCCTTACCCTCCTCTTGTCCACTTTATGAAAGACTTGGTTGACGGTTTTGATGTTGCTTCAGCAAAAGAAATGCTACTCGCCATTCAAACAGGCATGCCAGCTAATGAAATTAGTTTTGCTGGGCCCGGAAAAACTGTTGCCGATATAAAAGCTTCAATCATTGCCGGTATTACTTTGCATACCGAATCAGCCAATGAGATTGCAAAGGCCGTTGAAGTAGGTAAAGCGTTGGCGATTAAGCCAAATATTGCGATTCGCGTGAATCCTAGCTTTGAATTAAAAGCTTCGGGTATGAAAATGTCAGGCGGCGCTAAACCTTTTGGTATTGATGAAGAATTATTGCCAGACTTGTTAGCATCGCTTGATTACGAAGCCATTAATTTTAGAGGCTTTCATATATTTTCAGGCTCTCAAAACCTAAACGTTGATGCAATCATCGAAATGCATAACAAAACCTTCGATTTAGCAAGTCGCCTAATTGAGCTAACCCCAGTCAGTATAGATTATGTCAATATTGGCGGCGGCTTAGGCATCCCGTATTTTCCTGGTGACAAACGGTTAGAGCTCGAAGAAGTTAGCAGTAATCTAAATGCACTATGCCAATCGTATACTTCATTAGAGAATATTGAGCTCATTATGGAGTTAGGTCGATATCTAGTGGGCGAAGCGGGTATATACGTTTCAAAAGTTGTCGATAAGAAAGTATCTCGTGAAACCACATACGTTGTGTGTGATGGCGGTTTGCATCATCACCTAGCAAACTCCGGAAACTTTGGACAAGTTATCCGCAAAAATTACCCTGTAGCATTAGGTAACAAAGCCTCAGGTGTGGAAGAAAAAGTCAATATTGTTGGGCCACTTTGTACCCCTCTAGACATATTGGCAAATAGCGTGACCTTACCTAAAGCAGAGGAAGGTGACTATGTTGTGGTATATCAATCGGGGGCTTACGGGCCTAGTGCAAGTCCAAAAGACTTCCTAAGCCAACCGCAAGTATTCGAAATTTTACTGTAGTAAACGAAAATGTCATAAATTAAGTAATGTATTTTCGGGATATACTGTTATATTTAAGATTAGGTATTATAAGACTTTATTGGACTAATGAGCGAATATTCAATTGCTAAGAATTTTGATCAGTATTTTAAGATCAGATTCGCCAGCACCAAGGACTTGCAAAAGGAAGCTTACAAGATTAGGTATAGCGTCTATAGCGATGAATTGGGTTGGGAGCCAAGTAACGAAGAAAAAATAGAAACCGACGAATGCGACCCTTACGCTTACCACTGCTTATTAGAGCATAGACGTACAGGCGTGTATGCAGGGTGCATAAGACTTATTATTCCACCTGCAAATGACAAATCAAAGCTACTACCTTTCGAAGCCAACTGTTTATCGAGTGCGCGTAAAGAAGTGCTAGATACAACTACCCTACCTCGAGGTGGCTTCGGTGAAATCTCTCGTCTTGCTGTTCTTTCAATGTTCAGGCGCCGTGAACAAGAAAAAAATCAGCCATTCATCATTAACTCTGTTAATCCCGCGACAGCGTACTCAGAAGAAGAGCGACGTAACTTCCCTAATATCGCTATTGGATTGTATTTAGGTGGTCTAGCACTAGCCGCCATGTGTGATCATGTTGGTATCATGGTGATGATGGAGCCACGATTAAACCGCCGCTTGCAGCGCTTTGGCCTCCCCTTTGAGCAAATCGGTGATGAAATGGATTATCACGGTCGTCGTGCTATGTTCTACCTTAAAAGAGAAAGCTTTTACGTAGAGCTCAACGAACAAATGCGCGAACTATACGATATTATCGAAAAAGAACTCGCCGAACAGATAGTGCTCAAAGGCTATGACGAAAACACGAGCTTCAGAATCCCTGAAATAAATTAAATTAAAAACAAGCGATAGGTACCGACATGTCGAATCAATTTGACTACGACTTAGCGTTTTCTCGTAATATTGGGTGGTTTACTGAAAACGAACAAGCAACTTTACGAAGCAAGTGCATAGGTATTGCAGGTATGGGCGGAGTTGGGGGCGATCACTTCCTCACCCTTGTTCGCATTGGTATCGGCAAATTTAAAGTCTCTGATTTCGACGAATTTGGCTGTGAAAACACCAATAGACAAGTAGGTGCTAACGTTACCACTTATGGTGAAAAGAAGCTCGACACCATGGTAAAAATGGCGTTAGAGATCAACCCTGAGCTTGAAATTGAAACCTACCCCGACGGCATTAACAGCGACAATATAGACGACTTTCTAGAAGGCGTAGATTGTTATGTCGATTCACTCGACTTTTTTGCGATAGATGCGCGAAAACTCGTCTTTAGTAAATGTGCAGAGAAAGGCATTCCAGCAACAACGGCTGCGCCTATAGGCATGGGCACCGCTTACCTCAACTTTTTACCAGGAAAAATGACCTTTGAAGAGTACTTTGGTATGGAAGGTCATACTGAGAACGAGCAGTATTTAAAATTCTTCTTGGGACTGACTCCTGCCGCATTGCAACGCGCATACTTAGTTGACCCAAGTACACTCGATTTAGCCAATAAAAAAGGCCCATCAACTTTTATTGGCTGCCAGTTAGCCGCAGGTGTAGCCGCCGCTCAAGTGGTGAAAATTTTCTTAAATCGTGGCGAAGTGCTCAATGTTCCTTGGGGGTTACACTTTGACGCCTACACCAACCAATACAAAAAAACCTGGCGGCCTGGTGGTAAGAATAATATTTTACAAAAGATCATGTACTCTATTGCTAAAAAACAAATGGGCATTTAGTTCATCGGCATTTAGAACACAGGTATAAAGGTTAACTTTTGATATTACAAGAAACTGAAAAAGACAGCTTATTAAAGGCCGCTATCTTAGCGCCATCGGCAGACAATAGTCAGCCTCACACCTTCTGTTGGAGAGAAAATGGCGATTTGGTTTTAGCCATCGACCCTACACGCTCAGGAAAAGCGTCTGACCAACGCTTTGTTCTATCAGATATAGCCTTAGGCACGGTCATCGAAAATATCGTGATTCAAGCGAAAGCGCTTAGATTACTCGCTAATGTTGATTTACTTCCAGATGCAGACCCTATGTCGCACCATGTAGCGACGATATCTTTTGAGAAACAAGAAGTAGTTGATAATGCAGATCAGCTTTTTGCCGATGAGATCCCCAAAAGATGCACCGACAGACGCTTCCCATTTAAAGGCCCGATAGAAAACAACTTGTTAGAAGAACTTTCTTCAGCAACACAGATAGCAGATTGTAGTGCAGCCTTCTTTAACGATAAAACAAATCGCAAGCAAGTATTGCCTATTATTCGTCAAGCAGAATCTATTCGCTTTAAAAGCAAAATATTGCATCAAGAGTTGTTCTCTACCATTAAATTTGATGAAGAAAAACCACTCGAAGGCATGCCTATTTCAACACTTGCTATTGAAGCCGTAGCCTTGCCATTTTTTAAAATGATGCGTAAATGGAAAACCATGAACCTATTCAACAAGTTTGGTGCGGCATCCATGTTAGGTTTGCGCTCTGTTTGGCTACCCATTGCGACATCACCTGGCTTAGCCCTCATCAAAATTCCAGGTAATAGTCGTCGAGATGTGATTAATGGCGGAAGAGCTATCCAACGCTTTTGGCTTAAAGCAAGTCAACTTGGCTTAGCTGTTCAGCCGTATGCGGCACCAGGTATTTTTTCTCTCGGTCATTTAAAAATAGAAGATAACCTTCAGCCTGCCATGGACGCCGTCGGTGAAAACATGAAATCAGTTGTGGGTGAAAACGACTATGGGCTGATGTTTTTGCGTTTCGGCTTTAACAAACCCGTTAAACATCGCAGTTTCAGAAGAACGCCAGACTCCTTTATGACAAACGATTGTTAATAATTCGCAAAATAATCTAAACATAAAAAAAGCAGCTCGACGCTGCTTTTTTTATGTTGGTATGAGGCTTAAGGTCTTTTAATAAAACCAACAGCATCGTAAACCTTATCTAGAATCTTAGATGCTTGCTCAGAGGCTTTCACAGCGCCATTACGCATAACTTCATCCATAAAGGCTTGGTCATTGCGGTATTCGTTAAAACGCGTTTGAATTGGCGTTAACATCTCGACAACAGCTTCAGCAACATCACCTTTCAAGTGGCCGTACATCTTATCTTCATAGTCTGGTACTAAACTTTCAACAGATTTACCTGTCGCACACGAAAGTAACGAAAGTAAATTTGATACCCCAGGCTTTTCAGCAACATCAAAATAAATACGCGCTTGTTCGTCGGAATCTGTAACTGCTCGTTTAATTTTCTTGGTAATTTTTTTCGGATCTTCCAATAAGCCGATAAAGTTGCCTACATTGGTATCCGACTTAGACATTTTCTTCAATGGATCTTGAAGGCTCATGATACGAGCACCAAACTCAGGAATATGTGGCTCAGGAATTGCGAATATTTCGCCATATAAGTTGTTAAATCTAGTCGCTACATCACGCGCTAATTCTAAATGTTGCTTTTGATCGTCACCAACAGGCACTTCGTTAGCACCGTAAAGTAAAATATCTGCCGCCATTAACACTGGATAAGTAAACAATCCAGCGTTCATATTCGCTTCAGACTTTTGCGCTTTATCTTTGTACTGCGTCATACGATTAAGTTCACCCATTTGGGTATAACAATTTAGTATCCAGCTAAGCTGCGCATGCTCAGGCACATGAGACTGGATAAAAATAGTACTTTGCTCTGGGTCAACACCACAAGCTAAATATAACGCTAAACCGTCTAGCGTCGCTTTCCTTAAAGCTTCAGCTTCTGGGCGAACTGTAATTGCGTGCTGGTCTACTAACATGTAGTAGCAATTATGGGTCTGTTGCATATTAACCCATTGTTTTAACGCACCTAAGTAGTTACCTATAGTAAGCTCACCAGATGGCTGGCAGCCACTCAATACAATTGGTTTTGTCATTATTGTTTACCTAATTCGTTATTTCTTAACACTTGCTAATTGTTGACGCATTTCATCAATAGCAACTTTGTAATCTGGTTGAGAAAAAATCGCTGAGCCCGCAACAAACATATCAGCACCTGCTTCGGCTATTTCTGCAATATTACTAGCTTTAACACCACCATCGACTTCAAGTCGAATATCAAAGCCGCTTTCATCAATTTTCTGGCGAACGTCACGTAGCTTTTGTAGCGTAGTCGGAATAAAACTCTGTCCGCCAAACCCCGGGTTGACCGACATCAGTAAAATTACATCTAATTTATCCATGACGTAATCTAATATATGTACAGGAGTTGCAGGGTTAAGCACTAAACCTGCTTTACAACCGCTATCTTTAATCAGTTGTAATGTGCGATCTATATGGTCGCTTGCCTCTGGATGAAAAGTGATAATATCTGCACCCGCTTTAGCAAAAGCAGGTACTAAGCTATCAACAGGCTTGACCATTAAATGCACATCAATCGGTGCTGTGATCCCATAATCTCTTAGCGACTGACATACCATAGGGCCAAAAGTTAAATTAGGTACAAAGTGATTATCCATTACATCAAAATGGACGACATCAGCACCCGCTTTAAGCACTTTTTCAACATCTTCGCCTAAACGGGCGAAATCTGCAGAAAGAATGGATGGTGCTATTAAATATGAAGACATGCTCAGCTACCTCTAAAAAAATCAGCGCTACTTTATACTAAATTCAATTATATATCACCTTTACTACGTGCACATATTTCGCTCATCGAGATTAATTTTGCACCAGCTTAGGTCAATTCAGAATGCTCTCTGCCAACCATTACATTTCAAAAACCACATTACCATTTGTTTTGATTAGTTTTTTTATAAAGAAAGTATTTTTAATTCCGTGGGCATCCAAATTGCAATGTCCAAAGAAAAACTAAAAAGCAAAAGCTTTCCTTTATAAAAATGAGAGAACTATGAAACACAAACTAAACCTTAAACACGCACTTTTTTTCAGTCTATCAACAATGATGCTAGCACCTAGTGTAAGCGCAAGTGAGTGGACAGCGAATGTAGCAGCAACCAGTAACTATTTATGGCGTGGTCTGGAACAAACCAATGGCAGCGCTGCTATTTCCGGCGGAATCGATTTTAGTGCTGACAGTGGCTTTTATGTCGGAACATGGGCGTCAAACGCTGATTGGGCCGACGGCATGACATACGAGCTAGATTTTTACGGTGGATTTACTGGTAGCATATCGGAAAGTGTTTCTTACGATGTTGGCTTTATTTACTATGCCTACCCAGATGAAACCTCAGGTGATGCTGATTTCTCCGAGGTTTACGCTTCAATCTCTTTTGATGCACTAACATTAGGTGTTGCTGTATTAGCTGACGGTGAAGGTGGCGACGCTGGCGATACTATTTATGGCTATGCCGACTATGAAATTGCCTTAACTGATAAAACCAGTATGGCTCTCCACCTTGGCTCATATTCTGGCGACTGGTTAGCTGAAGATTCTATCGACTATGGTGTTAGTGTTAGTCATGAGGGCTTTACATTAGGTGCGTCACAAACGGACTTGTCGGGCGCAGCAGGTGATCTAAAGGTTTATGTTAGCTATAGCTTAGACTTCAACCTGTAAAAGAACATTTATAAACTAAATCTTACAACAGCAAAAATTTATAACGTACTAAGGGTAGAAACTGTTCAGTTTTTACCCTTTTTTAATCTAATATGCTAAGGTGGTATAGGATTCATTAATAGGCCGTACTCATGGAGCAGAAACAATCTATTCTCGATACAATCAAAAGTGTTGGCTGGGCGTTTTTAGGTGTACAAAGTGCTAAAAATCGAGAGCGAGACTTTACTCAGGGTAATTTCGTCCACTTCGCTATAATTGGCTTTATTGGCGTCGTCTTATTTGTCGCGTTACTAATGCTAATTGTCTCTTCCGTACTAGGATAAAAGGCAATATTTTCCTATTTATTAGGTTTATAAAGCGCGAGTAATTCACCGACCTTTTTGCGCTGAGTTGCTTTTTGACTGATGGTTCTAGCTACCTTGATAGACTTTCGTTTTACCGCACCTTGGTAAATCTTGCGCGTCCAAATGGTATCGTGATTACTGATCAGTACGCTTGCTTTCACTCGGCTAACCGTTTCTTCGGCGGCATTGGCTAAGTCGGCTTGTTCATCTAGACCAAAACCATTACCTGCATAACTGGTAAAACTCGCTGTTTTACTCAGTGGCACGTATGGAGGATCACAATAGACGACATCGTTATTTTGAACTCGTTCAAACGTTTGACGATAACCTTCACAAATAAAAATCGCTTTTTGTGATTTCTCAGAGAAAAATTCAAGTTCGGCTTCAGGAAAATAGGGCTTTTTATACTTACCAAATGGCACATTGTAGCCACCAGAGCGGTTGTACCTACACAAACCATTGTATCCGTGACGATTTAAGTAGAGAAACAAAAGCGAGCGATAATACTTATCGACAGTGGCATTAAATTCTTTTCTAAGCTCATAGTAAGCTTCCGCTTGATTGTTTTGATCACAAAACAGTTTACGCGCATCGGCAATAAACTTTTCAGGCGTCTGTTGAATGGTTTGATAAAGGTTAATCAAGTCTTTGTTGATGTCGTTTAACACATATTCTTTATAATCAGTATTCAAAAATACTGATCCAGCACCAACAAAAGGTTCGACTAAACGCTCACCAGATGGCAACAGTTTATTAATTTCTTCAATCAGACTGTACTTACCACCAGCCCATTTTAAAAAAGCACGATGCTTTTTTGTTGCCATTGTATTTACTTTCTTCTTTGGCATTTAGCCACCAAACCACTCCGAAAGGCGAATTGTAACGTGATTCTATTGTGATTGGGAGCTTTGAATCGATTTGATTTCTTGTTTTATTGCATCTGTTGTTTTAATGAACGGTGATGAGGTTAAACCAGCTGTTGGCAATGCATCAATGAACGCTTGCGCTTCATCACGAGAAGCAAAAACCGCACTAGTTAAAACCGTTTGTTTGCTACCATACATTAATCGTTGATATTGCAATGTATCTACTGAATTAATCTGTGCTTTCAATTGATTAAGCACTGGCTGTTGAGTAAAAGCACCCAGCTGAACCACAAAGCCATCACCTTGATATTCGATACCTGAGCCTTGCTCTTCTGGCGATACTTTTGCTTCTATTTCACTTTCAGGTTTTGTATCAGCTACAGGTGTTGGCTGTATACTAACCGTTTGTTCGGGTTCTGGATCAGCTTGTTGTTCCACTAGATTTAACGAAAGGTTTAGTGCCTGGTTGACATCAGTGCTAGTTGCTATTGATACTTCAGTGGCTGTGGTAGTTTCAGCGACATCTTCTACTTTACCAGCAACGTTTGACAGTGCCAGCAAAATATCCTGTGGCTTTGCATTAGCGGCATCATTGGGTAAAGTTGGTGAACTCTCTACAAACTCGGCTTCAGCTAACGGCTCAGATATTGTCGCTTGAGTTTTTTCAGGCTGAATTACACTGTTTTCGTTAGTGCTTTTCGATTGCTCAACCACTAAGTCTGAAGGTTTTTGTTCAACCTGACTAAAAGTAAAGGACTCCATTTTATAAAGACTATAAATAGCAGCAACCGCACCTAAAATAAGTACGGCAAAAAAGAGAAGCCAATTTCTAGCTATTTGGTGATTATACCAATGCTTTTTCTGACCAAACATTTTCGCAGAAAGCGCTACTAATTGGCCATTGCTCGCTCGAACTATCGAGAGCTTTTTATTAAAAATGGTAGGATGTAAAGCCATTTTTTGTCCTACTTCTGGCTTGGCAAGTAAAACAACTTCAATCGCGTATTTAGCTTTTCGTCCAATTTCAGCTAACTGCGTAAGTTCACTAAGTAGCTGAATTGATAATAGCTCGGCATTCTCAATAACTACGCTAATAGGCAGCTTATTTTGCTTAAGTAAGTTAACTAAACTAACAGCGACCGATTGCTCAGGGTCAAACAGCACATGTCCAAAAAGCTGCTCGACAATTCGGCAACGAACTTGAACGTCATCAAGACGCGGCGACATAGCTAAATAAGCAGCATTGTGCTCAGCAGAAAGGTTAGCAAGGTATTGCGTGCCGATAGCAGCAGTAACTTCAGGCTGTTCATCTATTAAGACCACAGCATGCTTAGAAAAGCGAAGAATATAATCAACGCGCGCTAACGCGCTGATTGCAGTAACTGGGCTTTGTACTGAAGAAGCAGTATTCTCGTTTACCAAAGCGGACATGTTTCACCTTCTGTATTTAACAATTACAGAATTTGTTGAAGCAAGTCCTCGGTAACGTCGTCACGCATTTCTGAGCGACCTATTGAGGTAGGAACGATAAATCTTAATTTACCGCCAATATTTTTCTTGTCTCGACTCATGTGTTTTACAAACGAAGCAAGGTCCATATCACTTGGCGCTTCAGTAGGTAAATCAAAAGCACTTATGAGTGCTTCGATGCGTCGAAGTTCTGACACTTCTAACAAATTCATTTGAACTGCTAGCTTTGCTGCAAGCACCATGCCAGCTGCAACAGCTTCGCCATGAAGCCAAACGCCATAGCCTTGCTCTGCTTCAATAGCGTGACCAAATGTATGTCCTAGGTTTAACAAAGCACGTAAGCCAGCTTCTTTCTCATCAGCAGAAACAATGTCAGCTTTGCATCGACAACAAACTTCGATGAGTTCGATCAATACGTCTGATTGCTTAGCCTTAATCGCGTCAATATTTTGCTCTAACCAGTCAAAAAATTCGCCTTTGCCCAAAATGCCGTATTTAATTACTTCTGCAACACCAGCAGCGAACTCTCTATCTGGCAAGGTTGACAAGCTATTAATATCAATCAATACAGCCTTAGGTTGGTAAAAAGCACCTATCATGTTTTTACCAAGAGGATGATTTACCGCGGTCTTTCCACCAACAGAAGAGTCAACTTGTGATAGTAATGTCGTTGGTATCTGAATAAAATCAACGCCTCGTTGATAACACGCTGCTGCAAATCCAGTGATATCACCAATTACACCACCGCCTAATGCGATAAGCGTAGTGTCTCTACCGTGAGTCTTCTCAAGCAAATTAGACATAATAACTTCGAAATTGTGTAAGCTTTTTTCAGCTTCGCCATCAGGAAGAATAACAGTGTCTAATTCAAAATCGCCCTCAAGCAATTGAACTAAAGAAGATAAATATAATGGAGCGACCACATCATTAGTAATAATACATACGCGCTTGGCACGAATATGCTTGCTAAGTAATGCTTTTTCACTTAGCAAGCCATTATCAATGTATATAGGATAGCTGCGTTCGCCTAAATCTAGGTCGATAGTTGCCATGATTAAAAGTCTAAGCGTTCAACAATTTTGTTGGCGACAATCTTAGCGCTTTGGTCATCAGTTTGAACGATAACATCGGCAACGTCTTCATATAATGGATTGCGTTCTACTGCTAATTTTTCTAGCACAGAACGTGGTTCTTCTGAAGTTTGTAATAAAGGACGACGACGATCACGTTGTGTACGTGCTACTTGCTTATCGATTGTCGTTTCTAGGTATACAACGATACCTCTAGCAGATAGTCTGTTTCTCACATGGCTACTGATAACTGAGCCACCACCTGTTGCTAAGACAATACCTTGAAGTTCAGTCAAATCGTCTATGACGTCTTCTTCTCTCTTACGAAAACCTTCTTCACCTTCAAGATCAAAAACCCACGAAATGTCAGCACCTGTGCGACGTTCGATTTCTTGATCTGAATCATAGAACTCTAAATGCAGTTTGTCAGCTAACTCTCTACCTATGGTACTTTTACCGGCGCCCATAGGGCCGACTAAGAAAATGTTACGTTTTTCTGCCATGAGACTAACTTAATACTCGTTAATTAATTTGGGTTTATGGGTAAGAGGGAACCTCCCTCGAAAATTTTAAGGGCGTAATTATCGCAATTGTTGGCTACAGATTGCAAGTAAGGGAGCAAGAAAAAGCAACGAATGTTGCCTTTTCCTACTAAAATCTTTCAGTTACGATGCGTGGAGTCACAAAAATCAGCAGTTCTTTCTTTTCATTAAAGTTGTTGCTGTTTCTAAACATCCAGCCAAAATAAGGGATATCGCCTAAAACAGGTACTTTAGATACACTATTAATAACAGATTGTTGATAAATTCCACCAAGTACGATGGTCTCACCGTTGTTTACTAGTACTTGTGTACCAATTCTTTGGGTATCTATAGCAGGAGCAGTGCCACTGGTAATTTCTGATACCGTATCTTGAGTTACCACTAAGTCCAATATTATTCTATCGTCTGGTGTGATTTGCGGCGTGACTTTAAGACTTAAAACAGCCTTTTTAAATTGCGTTGAGGTAGCACCGCTAGATGCTGCTTCCTGATATGGAATTTCGACACCCTGCTCAATATAAGCTTCTTTCTGATTGGCGGTAGTAATGCGAGGACTGGCGATTATTTCGCCTTTGTTTTCTTTTTCTAGCGCGGTTAATTCAAGATCCAAAATAGTACCGTCAGAAAGGCGCGCTACTTGAAAGGCAATGCTTCCTGCAGGGTTAGCAACGGGCAAGTTAACATTTAGCCTATCGTCTAAGATCGGTATATTGCCACCACGCGCCGTGTTAACGCCTTCCAAAGTACCAGCCGAAGTATACTCTCCATCAGTATCTGTTACGCCCCAGCGAATACCCAGTTCTTCATTGATGTTATCACTAACAGTAACCATGCGAGATTCGATAACCACCTGACGAACAGGAATATCTAACACAGATACCATTCGCTTAATATCTTCAATACTTTGTTCAGTATCACGGATTAGCAAAGTATTAGTACGCTCATCAACACTTACACTTCCTCGAGGCGAAAGTATGCTGTTTTCTTCATTTTTTACTAGTTCAGCAAATTCAGCAGCTTTGGCATAATTCACTTGAATATACTCAGAGTAAAGAGGGGCTAAATCTGCTACTTGTTGGCGGGCTTGCAGCTCTCTTGCTTCTCTGGCAGCCAATTCTTCACTTGGAGCAACCATTAAAATATTGCCCTCCATGCGCTTATCTAAGCCTTTAACTTTCAGAATAATATCTAGCGCTTGATCCCATGGTACACCGTCAAGTCTGAGCGTAATATTGCCGCTGACCGTATCACTGGTAACCAGGTTGAACCCATTATAATCGGCAATGATCTGTAACACGGTACGAACAGTTATATCTTGGAAATTTAGAGACATTGCCTGGCCAGTAAAGTTTTTAGAGTCACCTAAATAGCCAGGTACTTGCTCGTCTTTTGTCACAACGAGAGAGAATCGATTATTATCTTGGTTGTGTTGAAACAAGAAGTTACCGTCAACTTCAATGGTCAACTTGGCGTTATTACCATCTCTAAAGGTTTCTATCGTTGTAACATTAGTACCAAAGTCAGTTACATCTAGTAGATAAAGAAAATCGTCACTAATACGCGTATTAAAAAACTCCAGCTCAACTTTGCCTAAATTGTCTCGTACATCGACTGCCACTTTGCTGTCAGCTAAATCGACGAGAAGCTCAGCGTCTCCTTTTACCGTTTTTCTAAAATCAATAGCATTAACTTCATTAATAAACTCACTACTCACCGGCGCTAGAGAGGCTACTTGCGGAGACGTATTATTATTTAACGTTAACGAAAAAACACTTCCTGATGAATTAACATCAAACACAACAAGTTTATCTAAATGAATGGAGGCAACCACCTTTCCGCCGAGCTTGGCGACTGTGACACTTTTAACACCTGCATGATCAATGACAGTATTTTTAACGGTTTGCGCAAAAGATTCGCTCTCAAAAGTAATGTCAATTTTAGCCGGCGACATAAAAGTCGTTACTTCGGGTTGCTGCGAAATATCTTCAGAAAGCTTAAAGAGCAATTCGATTTCGTTATTCTGAAGCGTATTGTAGTGAATCGAATCAAGCGTCGACGCAAAAGCTTGGGTCGCGGTTAATGACAACATGAGACAAAGCATGACTTTGCGATATTGGCGTGTAAATTTTCTTATATATTTTATAAACATCGTTATATCCTTTACCCCTTGTCGGTCACTTTTGCCATGGTCACAGTTGTTTCTCTTTCTTGCCAACAGCCTGAACCATCTGGGATTAGTTCAACAACTTTAACTAAATTTTGTTTTATTTCAGTTATTTTACCGTGATATAAGCCTAAATAACTACCCACAGCAACACGGTGTAGTGTTGAATCTGAGGCTTCTACAAGCGCCCAATTTGAATCTACATCGCCTAAGGTACCTCTCATCACCAAATCGCTTAATGAGAATTTCTCTAAGGGTTGCTTTCTTCGTCTCGGATCAGGGCTTAAACACCCCGACATTTGCTGAATCTTTTCTTGGATTGCTTCGGGTTTTGGTGCATCGAATGGGCTGCGTAAGTCATTTGTAGCGTAAACCACATGATTAAAGTTAGGCACTTCCGGCATAGGATCAATCTGCTGAGTAGTCGAACTCTTTACTTGCTCCGTGAAGGCTTGTAAATCGTTAGTATCATCAAAACAACCCGTTAATACTAATGTTACACTAATCGTTATCAAGTATTTTCTCATTGCTCTGTCGACGCCTCCCTATAACGGTAGGTTTTAGCTTGAAGTTTCAAGGCTAACAATGATTCACCAGCTTTAACTCTTTTAATATCAAAATCGTGTAAGGTAACAATTCTCGGTAAACCAGCTATCTCACTGACAAAATTACCAAATTCATGGTAGTCACCAACAACTTCTATATCTATTGGCAATTCTATATATATTTCCTGCGTAATTTCAGGTTGCCAATTAAGTTTGACAAAATCTAAGCCGCTCGTTGTTCCAACAAAGGTAATATCGTCTAATAGACCTGGCGTTTCATGACTTTCGGGTAAGCTTTTTAACTGGCGAGAAAATAGCGACTCAGCTTGAACCATTTGCTCCTGAAACAATTCTAAATTTGCCGCCACATGATATTTTTGTCGATATTGTGATTTCAGCTCAGCTTCCTGAGCAACAACACGATCTAATCGTGAAATTTTGTCGCTTACGATGGCGACATAGCCTAATCCTAACACTACCGCCGCTACAAATATCGTAAAAACCAATTTTGCTAAAGGTGGCCATTGCCCAATATTATCAAGCTCTAAGTTGTCAAATTGCGAAAGATCTAAGTTCATTAACTCGCTCCTTGCGCTGTATCGGCATTTTCTTGAATAAGTCCCTTGATACGCACTCGCATCTTAAAATCACTTAGCAATTTACTTTGAGCATCGTTAGCGGTAATAGATTCAAGTACAGCATCATCAAACAGGTCGGAATTTTCGATATTGCGAATCATGTTTGCTAAATGATTGTTTGATTCACTTTTTCCGGCCAATTCCAATAAATTACCTTGTTTAGCCATTTTAGTTAAGTATACACCTGATGGCACTATCTGAGCGATCTCGCTTAATACTTGAGTACCAACATTACGACTGCGTTGCAGTTGTTCAATAACAGATATTCTCTGCTCTAAATCGCTTTTTTTCTGATTAAGCGTTTCGATTTCCTGAATCTTCGAATCAAGTATAAATATTTCGGTCTGCAAATAACTGTTGCGGGCATTTTGGCCATCGATCCGCATCTGGTAAAATTGGCCGACTAGAAAAACAATGGCTAACGCGCCTAACGCAACAGCTGCCAATAGTGAAAAATATTCTCGTTGTTTTGCTTTTTCAGCCTCTTCTCGCCACGGAAGTAAATTTATATATGCCATGAAGAAAAACTCCTCAACGCTAGACTAGCTGCCACTAAATATTGAGAACCTGTTTTTGCAAGTTCTTCTTTATCAATGTCTGCGGCTACGTTCATGTCGACAAAAGGGTTAGCTATAATAGTGTGAATGCCCAATTCATCATTTAACAACGGCTCTAGCCCTTCAACTAGCGCACAGCCTCCAGAAAGCACGAGGTAATCGACTTTTTCCTTACCACTTGTCGTTAAAAACATCTGAATAGCGCGTCTTACTTGCTGTACAAAAATAGTGTGGAAAGGCGCTAACACTTCAAAAGTAAAATTAGGGGGTAAATCATTTTCTATTTTTGATTTTTCAGCTTCTTCAAAAGATTTGTTGTAATAAGAAACAATTGAACGAGTGTACTGCTCGCCACCAAAAAGCTGATCTCGACTGTACACATGCTCGCCTTGATCTGTCACGGACATTAGCGTCATCAATGCACCTATGTCTATCATGGCAACCACTTTTTCGTTAGCGTCTTCTGGTAATTGAGGCAAGATCAACTCATAGCCTCTATTAATGGCATACGATTCAACATCGACAACTTTTGTGGTAAAGCCACCAGCTTCTAACGCCGAAACTCTCGCTTCAACCGATTCAGTGCGAGCCGCACTTAATAGCACGTTAATTTTTGTTGGATCGGATTCGTTAACTTCAAGCGGTTCGAAGTCTAAACTAACTTCATCAAGTGGATACGGGATCAAACTGTCTGCTTCAATTTCTATTTGACTAGCTAACTCTTGCTCATTCAAAGCTACATCCATATAAATAATTTTAGTAATAACGGTTTGACCTGAAACCGCCGCAGCTGCAAATGTAGAAGATGAAGAGACCTTAGTACGCAATTTGGCAATAACTTTACCAACAGCGTCTATGTCTTGAATCTCTCTATCGATAATCGCCCCTCGAGGCATAGGCTCTATTGCTAAGGACTCTAGCGTAAAGCCATCATTGTTTTGACTCAACAAAACAGCTTTCGCAGCATGAGATCCAATATCAATACCTACGATAAGAGAAGTTTTCTTTTTCCATAGATTACTAAGCATAACTTCCTACTAAATCTTTTTTATTATAAGAATATAGATACATTTTCCGTATAAATACATTTATTACATGCTTTTACACGATATACTAGAAATAATTAGGCTATTTTTTAACTTTTTGTAGAGTATTTAGTTGTGTTTTCGGTAAGAAAAATCTTCAAATTATTTATTTTTTCTTTAATTTTAGGGACTTGCACTCTAGCCGCGCTTTATTGGTTTTTAAGAGCCGATATTCCTAGCGTAAGCTCACTTAAAAACGTGCAATGGCAAACGCCTATGCAAATTTATAGTGCCGATGGAAAGTTAATGAATCAATTTGGCGAAAAAAAGCGTGTCCCATTGCAATTATCAGATATGCCCCCCCAGCTTATCAACGCTATTTTAGCCACAGAGGACGATCGCTTTTATCAACACTTTGGTGTAGACCCAATAGGTATGGCACGAGCTGTTCTAGGGCAAATTATGGGTCAAAATAAAGGCGGTGCTAGTACTATTACCATGCAGGTAGCGCGAAACTTTTTTCTAACCAGAGAAGTTACCTACACGCGAAAGCTCACTGAAATATTCACCGCCTTTCATATTGAATACTTACTCAGCAAAGATGAAATTCTTGCTTTATATATGAATAAAATACCTTTAGGCCACCGTGCTTTTGGTTTTGGCGCTGCAGCGCAAGTCTACTACAACAAAGATGTGAAGGATTTAACCTTAGCACAAATAGCCATGCTAGCAGGTATACCCAAAGCGCCTTCAACAATGAACCCTATTAGCCGACCAGAGCGAGCAAAAAATAGACGAGCAGTTGTATTACATCGCATGCGAGTTACTAACTATATTACGGAACAAGAATATAGAGAAGCGCTAGCAACTCCACTGTCAGCACAGAAGCATGGCGCAGAAATCGAACTTCATGCCCCTTATGCCGCGGAAATGGCCCACCAAGATATGATCAACCGCTTTGGCAAAGAGCAAGCTTATACCGGGGGTTATCGCGTATTTACAACTGTTACTGAATCCTTGCAACATGCAGCACAAAACGCACTGGTTGAGAATTTGTTATCCTACGACCAACGTCATGGCTTTAGAGGTCCTTTAAAACAACTCGTCGCTCACCAATCCCAAGATGATGCTATTAATCTAGACGAGATTGTACCTCTAACTGATGACGAAATTAGTCAGGCTTTAGGCACAATCGAGTCTTTCGACCCACTGCTCCCAGCCGTTGTGGTTAACGTAGAAGATAAATCTGTTGATGTGCAATTAGCAGATGGTACTGTCCACACTATTTTATGGGACGGACTTTCTTGGGCAAGAGAATATATTAATGATGATAAACAAGGACCAGCGCCGAAAACAGCAACTGAGATCTTATTTTATGGTGATGTCGTTTATGTCGTTAACCATCAACAACAATATCGACTAAGCCAGTTGCCTGAAGCTAGCTCAGCGCTAGTATCTCTTTCACCAGATAACGGAGAAATAAAAGCAGTAGTCGGTGGCTTTAGCTACAAGCAATCTCAATTTAATCGTGTAACACAAGCGAAAAGACAAGTGGGCTCAAACATAAAACCTTTTGTCTACTCGGCGGCACTTGATCATGAATTTACCCTAGCCTCACTGGTAAATGACGTACCTATTAATCAATGGGACAAAAGTACGGGTGTAGTTTGGCGCCCGAAAAACTCACCTGAAGAATACAATGGCGAAATACGTGTTAAGCGTGCGCTGGCACAATCAAAAAACGTTGTCGCCGTTCGACTTTTTAGAGAAGTAGGCTTGTCTAAAATGATCCCTCATATCGCCTCTTTTGGTTTTGCTCCTGATGACTTGCCCAAAGACGAATCGCTTGCGCTTGGCTCTGCTTCATTAACACCATTAGAAGTCGCCACAGGCTTTGCGACTTTTGCCAACGGCGGTTATTTAATTGAACCCTATATTGTCGATCGCATAGAAGATTCCTTTGGTAACGTTATTTATCAAGCAAACCCTAAGGTTGCTTGTGACACTTGTGACGCCCTACATTCAGTAGACGACAGCGAATCTCAATTTTCATTATTAAAAGATGACACAAATAAACAAGAGTTGCCTTTAGTAACAGCCGAACGCGTTATCAGTAAACAAAATGCGTTTTTAATTACTCAAGCATTAAACGAAGCTATTTGGGGAGCTGACTGGTCAATCAAGCCTGGCTGGCAGGGCACAGGTTTTAGAGCAAGAACATTAAAACGCCGCGATATTGCTGGCAAAACAGGCACAACTAACGAAGCTAAAGATGCCTGGTTTTCAGGGTATAGTCGTCGTTTAGTGACTACCGCTTGGATAGGCTTTGACAACCCAGCGAGAAACTTGGGTAAGACTTTCTACAACAACAATTTAGATAAAACTCAAATTTACGGTAAAGAATTTGGTGCAAAATCGGCCCAACCCGCTTGGATTTCTTTTATGGACGTCGCCCTAAAGGAGTTGCCAGTAGAACCATTTGAGCAACCTGAAGATGTTGTTTCTGTTCGTATTGACAAAACCTCGGGTAAGTTAACGAATAGAACAGACCGATCAGCAATATTCGAATATTTTGCATTAGGCACTGCGCCACAAGAATATGTTTCTAAAGATACCAGTGAAGAAATATTTGAAAGCAACAATAGAAATAATCAGCAAGAAGAAGAAATCTTTTAACTGAACTATCAAGCTCTGATGAAACTTTCTTTCGTTTCGATAGTTTTTGTCAGCTAAATTATTGAATTTAGTCACCAGAAAAGGATTTTTTTGGTGATTTTCCTACATTTTATACAATTCACGGCTAAACGTACGTCCCTTATTTCCTAGGCTTTTGAAGAAAATTGCTAGCTTTGTTTAGATAATTTCACCGTTAAATTCTTATTTGCACTGTAACAAGCAATGAAAACTTTCATTTCGAAACAAATTTTACTTTCGTTTTGCTTTCTGATCGCCTAAAATTGCGCCGTCAAATTTACACTGAAAGTTTTTACTTTAAATATCGTCATACTTTAGGAGCTAGTTTGCTATGACAACGTTGCAAAAAACCATAGATCTTACTCAATACGGCATCACTGATACGACAGAGGTTGTTTATAACCCGTCTTACGATGTTTTATTCGCAGAAGAAACTAAAGCAGATCTCCAAGGTTACGATAAAGGCGTAGTGACTGAGTCAGGTGCTGTTGCAGTAGATACTGGTATTTTCACAGGCCGTTCACCAAAAGATAAATATATCGTTAAAGATGAAACAACAGCGGATACTGTTTGGTGGTCTGATCAAGGTAAAAACGATAATAAGCCAATGACGCAAGAAACTTGGGATCATTTAAAAGGCTTAGTGACAACTCAATTATCAGGCGAGCGTTTATTCGTTGTTGATACTTTTTGTGGTGCTAACGAAGACACTCGCTTAAAAGTGCGTTTCATTACTCAAGTTGCATGGCAAGCTCACTTTGTGAAAAACATGTTTATTCGCCCAAGTGATGAAGAGCTGAAAGATTACGAACCAGATTTCGTCGTAATGAACGGCGCGAAAACGACTAACGACAAATGGCAAGAGCAAGGCTTAAACTCAGAAAACTTTGTTGCATTTAACTTAACAGAGCGTGTTCAACTAATCGGCGGTACTTGGTACGGCGGTGAAATGAAAAAAGGTATGTTCTCAATGATGAACTACCTATTACCTCTTAAAGGCATCGCGTCTATGCACTGTAGTGCAAACGTTGGTAAAGAAGGCGATGTTGCTATTTTCTTCGGCTTATCAGGTACAGGTAAAACAACACTTTCTACTGACCCTAAGCGTGAACTAATTGGTGATGACGAGCATGGCTGGGACGATAACGGCGTATTCAACTTTGAAGGTGGCTGTTACGCAAAAACAATCAACCTTAGCAAAGAAAATGAACCAGACATCTACAATGCTATCCGTCGTGATGCTTTATTAGAAAACGTTACGGTTGATGAAAACGGTAAGATTGATTACGACGACAACTCAAAAACTGAGAACACACGTGTTTCTTACCCAATTCACCACATTGACAACATTGTTAAGCCTGTTTCTCGTGCCGGTCACGCGAAAAAAGTTATTTTCTTAACAGCTGATGCTTTCGGTGTTTTACCGCCAGTAGCTAAGTTAACGCCAGAGCAAACTGAATACTACTTCTTATCAGGTTTCACTGCGAAGCTAGCTGGTACTGAACGTGGTATTACTGAGCCAACACCAACTTTCTCTAGCTGTTTCGGTGCAGCTTTCTTAAGCTTACACCCAACGCAATACGCTGAAGTACTTCGCAAGCGTATGCAAGCTGTAGGCGCAGAAGCTTACCTTGTAAACACTGGTTGGAACGGAACAGGCAAGCGTATTTCTATTAAAGCGACTCGTGCAATCATCGACTCAATTTTAGATGGTTCAATCGACAATGCAGAAACTCAAGTTCTACCATTGTTTAATTTATCAGTACCTACAAGTGTTGAAGGTGTGGAAGATGGTATCTTAGACCCACGTGATACTTATACTGATGCGTCTGACTGGCATAACAAAGCTGTAGACCTAGCAAATCGTTTCGTTGCTAACTTTGATAAGTTTACAGATACAGACAACGGTAAAGCATTAGTTAAAGCAGGTCCAATTTTATAATTGATGCGCATAACGTAAAGTTTTAATGAAGAAAGCCGGCAGCCGCCGGCTTTTTTATTCTTAGATAGAATGGGGATCGATTATTTAAATATTTACTATTACCTTAACTTGTATCTAGCGTTCAGAGTTACACGAATAATTGCGTGATAATGATTACCTATAATCGTAAAACTAGGATATTCAACGCTTACTCGGTTGCTTTTCTTTGATAGGTGACAATCACTAATTCCCTCCTTCCCAAAATAAGCTGAGGTTTAACAGGGCGAAAAAAAGCTAACAGCCTAAGACTGTTAGCTTTCCATGTTTTTACTAGGTAAGAAAAGGCTACTTAGCTTGTAATGCCATATGGGTATCTGTTGTTACCTTAAAGATACCCATACACTTAGCTTCAAATGGGTCTTCTGATGAGCCAAGCATAATTCGATCGCCATTGCGCCATGTAATGTTGTCCCACGTTTCACCTGGTGCTAGTGTCGCGTATGACTTGCGACGAAGTAAACCATTGGTTTTTTGATTAGCCATTTGATCTGGGAATACCCAAAACGCGTAAACTGTTTCATTTGTTTCGTTACGAACAGAAGCATTAGTCGCACTTTTATCTCTATCACTGTAGTCTTCTTTCAATGAACAAGAGTCTGCGTTGACTGGCGTTCTATCAAAATAGTTCATGTGAACAGCATCTTTCGCCACAACTGTACCTAAACAATCACCTTTAGCGTCTTTGATTAACAGACGCTCTTTTGCGAACAAGGCAGTAGTAGGTTTCCAAGTATCACCCGAAGCAATTGTAACTGCAGAGCCAGTTAACTCACCTGTTTCATTATCAACACGCTGCGCTGAAATTGCAGATGCACTGTGATTAATTAACTTAAAGTTCTCTAATGCTAATTTAGGATCTCGCTCTAGCTCGTATGGCGATATTAATTCACAACTGTTTAAGTCTGCTGAATCTAAAATTCGAGGAGTTTTTAATAAATCGACCGTTTCCGGCTCAGGTGTTTCAGGCAATTGTAAGGTCGCTTGACAGTCTTTACCTGTACATGCATAAAGATGCGTTTCCGTTAATATAGTAACAGCCGTTTCGTTATCGACAGTTACGTAGTAATCTCCAGCTTGCGCATTTTCGATAACACATTGTTGGTTAGGTCTATTCTTAGTTTCATTGGTTTTACAAACAACGGCTTCGCTGTTCAGCGCAGCAACTGAATGTACAGGCTTATTCTTACCTACCCATAAATCATACTTACCGTAACCACCACCAGAGCCAATCGTTAAACTATCAACATCTTGCGAAAGTGATACTTTAAAGCCCCAGTCTCCTGCACCATGTAAGGTAATAAACTGGCCCAATTCAAGTTTAGCATCATCAGCTTCAAAACTATCAACAAAACCCTTTTTAGTGCCCCAATTTAACCAGGATTGAAAATCTGCTTCGTACTTTTTCGCCCATTCTTTAAGTAAGTTATCCGACTCTTCATATTTACCTTGTTTGGTTAAGGCAATGAACTTTTTAAGCTCCGTCGGCTGCTCTTGGAAAAAGAAAGTAAAGGCAAGGTGTCCCCAAGTATAAGCATTAGCCTGCTTGCCAAATATTTGTGTTAATGACTTGGTATTGTGTTTAGCTATTAATCCGTTATTGGCATAACTTAACGACTTATTGCTTCGCAGTTCAGCGGAAGCTAGACAGTTATTGTCCTCATCAACGACAACAAACCTGTCGTTTACATGCCAATTACTCTCCGCAAAATCATTGTTACTTGCATTTGATTCGATAACAATTGAGTTTTCAGCTAATTCACCCGTTTCATGATTGATGCGTTTAACAGTAATCGCGGAAGGAGAATCGTTAACTAGTGTAAAACCTTCTACAGTAGCTTTTCCTCTAGTGTCACTATAAGCCTGTCCAACCGTGTCACAACTTAAAATACTATCTGGATAAAGCGAACCATGAGCGGTAGTAAACAGTCGTTCTGGCCCATTCCAAAAGCCAAAATGTTGCGCTAACCCTTCAGACCACCAACTGATCTTATGGTTAACCGCTGACATGTAATTACCTTTCTTTAAATAACGGCCATCTAAATAGTGCGCGAATTCATGCTCTAAATTCCAATAGTGAGTAATGCCGTTTGTCCAGTGTAAACCGTTAAATGTTCTAAACGCTGCACGCGGAGATTTAGGATCTTCTGGGCTCTCTTCATGAAAGACGCCACTACTGTTGCTGCTGTCTTGAAGATACTTCATCCAAGTGGTGAAATTTCTCATATTTGAATAAAGCTCAGCGACAACGCGATGGTTTAAATCTTTTTCAATAGGCTGCACAATTTCTGGATCGATAGCACGCCATTGCTCTTTAAATCTTTTTTGTGTTAGCTCAAGTCGATCACACACTATATCGCGTTGGCGAGGTGTTAACGATTGTGCTCGAATGTCAGCTTCAGCATTTTTACAAACGTCGCTTACCGTAAATAATTTAGTGGTAGCAAGTAGAATTCCGCCATTAACCTCATGGTCACCTGGCTTTTCTTCACCTTCTTCTCGCTCTACTTTTACCGGGTTAATTAAAATATGGTACTTGCCCGGCTTAGGGTTATCTAAAATACACATTTCTGAATCACCCGGTTTCCATTCACCACGGCAATCAAATGCTTCAGTCGTTGGCATTTCCTGATGACGAACGTAAATATTTGGGTTGCCGAGTACATTGTAATCTTTACCCCACGCAAAGCTTATTACTAAAGAAGCGTTGCCAGCAGGAACATCGACAGAGTAATACAAAGGCTCACTAGTACTTACATCATGAATGGCTTTTTCTAATGAAAGCTTAGCTGGGTTAGTCACTGACCCAACGGCACCACTTGGTTTAACGACGCTAGGCTGAGCATTATTTTGCGCAGCATTAGATGCAACGCTCACTGGTGTTCCCCCACATGCAGATAATGCGATAGCAAGTGGTAGTAAAGAAGCTTTAAAACAACCCATATAGGCTCCTCAAAAAGGTTAAAAGATTATACAAATGTAACAAATGCAGAATACCACACTTTGTATACAATTTATCACACTCAGTTACTCTTTAAAGCAAAAACACGAAGATTTAAGACTTTATAACTTCAATGCTTCGCGTGGTTTTCAAACCAGTAACATATGGTATCAAGGGTACTGTCAAGCGACTGTTCTTTAGCTAGCACGAGATCACTTGTTTCTCGAACTCGCTCTACAGTGAATTTGTAAATATCTCTGAAATACGCCAAGTATTTAGTTAGAAAGCTCTCGATATTATTAATATCGACGTCATTACCCTGTTGAAAATGACGACTGATAATTCGCGCTAAGCAAATTTCCAAAGGTGTATCTACTAATACAACCACATCGATATGGTCTTTTATTTCGTCACGTAAATAGCCAAATGGCTCTTCAACAAATATATATTTGCTAGAAGTAGATTGTTTAAGGCACAGTATGGCGTCGGTAAATTGGGGCGTTGTTATTTGTGAAACATTAGCGCCTCGATTAAACCATTGTTTCATATCTGAGGGATAAGTTGTTTTTTCAACGAAGTCATCAAAAAACAAACTAGGGGCTGAAAAGTGACTTGCTAACCGTTTCACTAGAGTTGTTTTTCCTGCACCAGATGCACCGCTTATAGCGATAATTTTAGGCAAACGTTCAGCAAGAATTCGCGACATGAACAACGGCTTTGGTCATAGAAAGTTAATTAAGCTTAATGTTGAGCTAAATAAAAGGCAACACAAACAACAAACTGTGAGAGTCAAAGACAATTGAAATCCGGTGGTTAAAAATGTTCAATTCGAAACTTATAATAAGACGCTAAAGCCTTAGGTACAGAAACATAAGGGTTTTCACTATGATTCGCACCTTCACTGTAACTATGGTCTGAATATAAGTTTGTCGGAGCTTTGCTTTCAACAGCTGCTAACAAGCCTTCAAATGAACCCGTAATGATAGAATTCTCCGCGCCACCAATACTCAGATACAAGAATTTAGGTGCCCCTTTTACCTTAGATAAATGTTTTGAAAATTCTTTCACAACCACTGAATCGTCATACCAAGCGGCAGGGCTGAAGGCAAAGTATCCATTAAAAAGTTCAGGCTTAGTAGTAATGGTATAAAGTACAAAACTGCCACCTGCTGAGAAACCACTTAGTACGCGGTTGTCATTAATGGCATATTGCTCTTCTATAAACGGCAATAGTTCCGTTTCTATAAAGGCTAAAAACTTATCAGCCTTGCCAAATATATTTGGGTCGTTTTCGTGTTTAGGCCGCGCCTCTATTTGCACATCTTGACGCGCATACGGCGGTACAAGATCGCGGTTTCGCGTTTCTGTCCAGAACTGGTTAGGAATTGCCACAAGAATTGAATCTTGCATTTCCCCGCCACCAGATAACGAGGAAATAGTCTGATGCCAGCGATCCAAATTAAAATTTCCATCTGATTTGATGATAAGAGGATAAGACTTATTCGCGTCATAATTGTCAGGTAGACGAACAAAGATTTTTCTTTTTTCTTCTAGCACGGCAGAATAAATCGAATGATCAATAAACTCAGAAGTGTAATCAGATAAATATCGCTTAAACATTGTCAATCCACCTCCTATCATTAATACGACAACAATAGATAACACAATGTTTTTAAAGCTCATATTATTCCAACCACACCTTTTCGATTAATTTTTAAAAGTTATAGACTAGAGAATTAATTTCATCAAAATTATCTTGACCTGGCTCTCCTGAAATAGCCTTGCCAGAGCTCGAAGACTGTTGCCAAATTGATTTCGAAATGTAAGTTAACTCACTGGGACTTTCAAATTTGGCTAGGGCAACTCTTCCAATATATGTTTCTCGACCGCTTATAAAAGACAGTGTTATTAAACCATCAGATGCGATTGTTAACTTATCGAACATATCCTCCTTGTTTCCCGTTACAGCCAAAGAAGACACTTCATAAAACTGATCGGTAGACGTAATACCTTTGCTAAAATCAAGAGTTAAGACTAAATCATCTGCGCCGTTATGAAGTGGGACTATTACTTCTTGAACTAAACCATTTCCAGACGTATAAAATCCATCAAGATCATTATCGTTTAAATCTAATTCACCAGATTCATTGAAATCTAATCTAATATCTTCTGATAAGCTCACTATTTGATCATGAGTAGATAGAGATAATAACCAGGTATTTGAATCGTTTCGTTCTCGAATAAAATAGATAGACAGGGTATGTTCTTCGCCAGTTGAGTCGAATAACGTTACCGATGTTGAATGATTATAGGTTAACGGATCACTAATATTAAAATCACCTACGTCTAGTTCTGTATTATCACTTGGCAAATTAGCGCTCAAACGAACGTTATCTGTGGCGTTAGCTTGTTCCCACTGATAGTTCAATTTAACCGTATCTGTCGTTGAAAGGCTGGTCGATGCTGATGAACCGTCTTGATTTACTGGGAATGCTAATAAGTGGAATCCAGATTCAGATACAAGGTGACCATCACTATTAAAGTAAAAGAGGTCATTATGAGTAAAATATTGATTAACTGAGTTGCTTTGATCAGTAAGAACCAAAAAGTCAGTCTCAGCGGATGTTTTAATTTCAACAGCTCCATTTACCTTCTGTTCGGAGCCTGTATCCGATCCACAAGCAACTAATAGCGTTAAGAAAGAAGCACAGCAAACCCTTTTGTAGTTCATAACATTATCCTTTGTTTTATATTTAAATTTTAGTTAGCTAACCTTTGATAGCACTAACGATGAATAATCACTATTTATTAATAGGTAGAAAGACCTTAGCACAAAGGCCACCTGATTCTCGGTTTTTAAGGATAATACGGCCGCCATGAGTATCAACTATACGTTTGATAATAGCTAAACCCAGCCCGCTGCCTTCAGTGCCGCGCGCTTTATCCCCTTGGGTAAAGGGTTGAAACAAGCGTTCAATTTCTGATTCAGGAATGCCAGGACCAGAATCACACACTTGAAAAAACACCAAAGAACTACCTGGTTCTACGCCAGAGCTAACCTGAATATCATCATCTGTGTAACGAATAGCGTTTTGCAGCAAGTTAGTAAGCACTCGCTTTATTGCAACATAGCGAATGGCGACTTGTGGAATATCACCAGCATCAAAATGAATTGTACGCTCAGATATAGCCTCGGCTTGTATTTCTTCATTAATCAGCACGTTAAGGTCGGACAATTCAAGTTTGTCTTGTGTATCATGGCGAATGTAGTCGATAAACTGATCGATAATAGTATTCATATCATCAATATCTGCGTCGATACCTTCTTTTAAGAATTCATCTTCTTTCGACATCATTTCAGTCGCTAAACGAATTCGCGTTAATGGCGTTCTTAGGTCGTGCGAAATACCCGCCATCAATAAATTTCTATCATCTTCTAGCTGCTTAATACCACGAGACATGTGATTAAACGCTTCCGTTACTGAAACAATTTCGGTCGTTCCTCTTTCTTTTAAAGGCTCAGGGAAGTCACCTCGCCCTACTAGATGAGCCGCTTGTTGTAGCGCACGCAAGGGGCGGTTAAGCTGTCTAACGAATAGCCACCCGCCCATGACACTTAAACCACCAAGGATCATCAGAATAATTATTAATGGCAAATAGTTGGCTTGTTCAAGACCTGTTAAAGGAATTTTCACCCAATATTGTGGCGCCTGAGGTGGGCGAATCCAAAATAGAAATTCATCGCCTAAGGTAATTCTAACTTCAGCCGGGCCCCCTAACAGCTCAGACATCACTTTAGAACGATATTCATAATAAGTTGCGTCAGCGAGCCCTTCAGGTAGGGCGTCATCTTCTTCGTATACGCCTATTCCCGTCTCACGCTGAAACGCAGCCACCATGCTCGTGCTCACAACAGGCTTGTCGACCTCGATAAAAATAACGCGAATTTGTTTTGCTAGCAGCTGATCAACTTGCTCGGAATTAGGCTGAACAATGTAGATAAGAATAGAAATAAGGGATACTGCTTGGTTAATTAGCAACAGCACCCCTATTAATAGGATAGTTTGCCCAAAAGCACTACGTGGCAAAATTTTCATAAAGTGATGTTATGCCACCGCTTTGCCTTCAGGTACAAACACGTATCCTAAACCCCATACGGTTTGAATATAACGAGGTTTAGCAGGATCTTCTTCAAGCATTCTGCGCAAACGAGATACTTGTACATCAATACTTCTCTCTAATGCAGAATAATCACGTCCGCGGGCCAAGTTCATCAACTTATCGCGAGAAAGCGGTTCTCTAGGGTGGGTAATAAGCGCTTTTAATACCGCAAACTCACCACTGGTTAGCGGCATATTAATGTCACCCTTGGTCATTTCTCTTGTTGCCAAGTTTAACGAATATTCACCAAATTCTACGACGTTTTCTTCTTGTGCTGGCGCACCTGGTGCTTCTGTAACACGACGACGCAATACCGCCTTAATTCGCGCAAGTAATTCTCTTGGGTTAAATGGTTTTGGCATATAATCATCAGCGCCTAATTCAAGGCCGATAATTCTATCAACTTCATCGCCTTTAGCCGTCAACATAACAATTGGAATATCGTTGCTTGCTTGACGCAGACGACGACAGATCGATAGGCCATCTTCACCTGGTAACATTAAATCTAATACGAGGAGATGAAAGTTTTCACGCTCAAGTAGTCGATCCATTTGCTCTGAATTAGCAGCACTACGAACGACAAAGCCCTGCTCAACTAAGTATCGTTCCAACAACGCGCGTAAACGCATGTCGTCATCTACAACGATAATTTTAGGTGTTTCTTGTCCCATAACTCACCTTTTGCTCTTTTGTATAATATCTACTATAAGCGAATTTTCGTAGAATTAACAAAAGAAGTATGTGTCAAACAACTGCTATTTGTTACAAATTATTAAACAATTTTTTTATGATAAACCAAACACTTATAAATGAAAGTTATAAAATATAATCATTGATAGTTAGGCGGTAATCACTAAACAAGCTAGTTGCACTATTCTGTTAATATTCTCTTACATTGTAGTCTATTACAATACTTTACAAGGCTGAATTTAGTGTCTAGACGAAACCCGTATATTTTTCATCCAACGATTCCTGAAGACTCTCATCACTTTTAAACACTATACTAATATACGAAAGGCTGTGTACAATAGTGCAATGAAAGTATGGATCCATGTATTCAAAGCACCTCGTCGAGTTGTTTCTATTAGTCGCCGCCGACAAGTCGCCAAATTAAAGCGCCAACTTGTGCTGGTGAAATTTGCCCTAGCTCAAGAGAAACAAGAAACTCGTGAAATGCTTGCCATCTATAAACGCTATACTAAACGCCAAGCAACAGCCGAAGAAATGAAACAAGCCAATCAGCAGTTTTTCGATGTGGTTAAAGGAGTCGGCATAGGCGTGTTTGCAATACTCCCCTTTGCGCCAATTACCATCCCTGTGGTGATTAAAGTAGGAAAGTGGGTTGGTGTGGATATTTTACCTAGCTCTTTTAACGAAAGCTCAAAGAAGTCTCGAGTTAACGCAAATAGGAAATAGCTTGGTCAGTCACACAGTGCGTAAAGGATTTTTTGCGCTCTTCTTTAGATAGCTTTTTAATTGCCTGACGCACTAACTTTTGTTTCAACGCTCTATCCGCTTCCGGTAAATCTTTTAGCTGTTCATCAAAACAGCCAATTAAGCCAAAATTTAATGCCGCATCTGAATTGGGTGATGCCCCCTCAAGACAGTTATTCAGCTTTTCAGCTAACTTATTTTTATCTACTTTGGTCACTAAATCAGGAATACTTGGATAACTTTTATCTACACCTCGAGCTTTATTACAGCCATAAAACATATCTGCTACTGCAACAATTGGGATCAATTTCTCATGTTGGTCGGCAAATCGTTCTTTGTATGTCTCAGGTGCAACGTCTTGCGCAGCAAATATCGAACTAGATACTAACGTCCCTATCAAAATAAAAAGTCTATTTACTTTCATTCAATTACGTACTCAATGCAGTGTTATCTTCCTTATTAAGTATAATCGTAAATCTATAGACGTTATAGCGAATCTTTGCTTTGGGTGACACATTGTTGCAATTAAAAAGGCCAGTATAACAACTGGCCTTAATACGTAGACGATTTCAGCTAAATCGACATAGGTTTAAATGGCAAGTCTCGATAACGCTTGCCACTAGCGGCAAATACAGCATTAGCTAACGCAGGGGCAAAAGGCGCAACACCTGGTTCACCAAGTCCGGTTGGGTTGTGGCCTGAGTCAACAATGTGAACACGCACGGTCGGCATCTCGTTAATTCGAATAACCGGGTAGTCATGGAAATTAGAGTTAACGACAGCGCCTTCTTTAAATGAGATCTCAGTACGAAGCGTTAACCCCATCCCCATCACAACAGCACCTTCCATTTGTGCAGTAGCGCCATTGGTATTGAGGATTTGACCACAATCAATTGCTGCATCAACTTCAAGCACTTTAATGTCGTCGCCATTCACCTCGACTTTAACTGCCATAGCAACATAACTTTGGAAGCTATAATGAACAGCTAAACCAATCGCTTGGTTCTTTGGTAGCTTATCACGCTTTGCCCATCCAGCATGTTTTGCCGCCAAATTTAATACACCTTTAGAGCGTTCAACCTGCTCTTTTTGCTCGGCATTAGGGTTGTTATCATAAAGCTGATTTAAGTAAGTAAGCGGATCTTTACCCGCCAAGTAAGCTAATTCATCCGTCAACGATGAATAAGAAAACCCATAAAAAATAGCGTAAACTGCGCGATACCATCCTATTCGTGTATGCGCAGGCGCTTCACCACTTTCGCTTCGATAATTAGCAATGCCATAAGGGTAGTTATCAACAGCCGAAAAATCTCGATCCGCTGGACGCGTTTGCTGAGGATTAAATAATGAACCAATGGCAGGGAAAGCAACGCGATGTAAGAGCGCAGATATATCGCCATTTTCATCAATCCCCGCTTCCATATGCTGAGCGCTAATCGAGTGATAGTAACCTGTGCGCATATCTTCTTCACGTGACCAAGTTAACTGCACTGGCGCATTTATGTGTTGTGAAATCACTGCTGCTTCATGAACATAATCACATTTGAATTTGCGGCCAAATGCGCCGCCAGCCATGGTCACGTGAACTAATATATCTTTAACATCACGCTTTAAATAAGCAGCCAATGTTTCTTGAATCGCTTTCGGCGATTGAGTCGCAGCCCACACCTCACAGCTGTCATTAGTTACATGAACAACACTAGCATTCGGCTCCATTGGCGCGTGCGCTAAATGTCCGCCCGTATACGTTGCTTTTAATGTTTTGTGTGCCTGCTTTAACGAGCCTTGCAAATCCCCTCTTTCAGTAACTAACTGAGCAGGGCTTTCAACATTTTTAACTAGCGAGGCTTTGTAAGACTTAGTGTCATAACTACCATTTACGCCCTTATCCCACTCTATTTCCAGTAATTTTACCGCTTGCTGAGCAACCCAAGAGTTATTGGCAACAACGGCAACCCCGCCAATAGAGCCGAATGGCATTTCTAATCGGTCAATAACAACGACATCCTCAACACCTTTCATCGCTAAAGCTTTATCTTTGTTAAGCGATTTAAGTGAACCGCCTAACACAGGGCAGTGAGTAATCGCAGCATATTTAAGGCCAGGTAACTTTGTATCCACACCATAAGTGAGTTGTCCTTGAACAATTTGCTCGATATTTTGGTTAGGAATAAATTTACCAATATAGTTATATTCACCTTTATCTTTTAATTTAGGTTCTTCAGGAACGGCTTGTTGCGCCGCTAAACTCGCTAATTGCCCGTAAGATAGCTTCTTACCGCTAGGTCTATGATAAACAAAATGGTTTTTAGCTTCACATTCTTCTACTGCAACACGCCATGTTTTTGCTGCAGCAGCTATTAGCATTAATTTTGCCGCCGCCCCCGCTTTACGCATTGGTACAAACATAATGCGTATACTCGCTGAGCCGCCTGTACCTTGTGGGCCATACTTTTCTTCGTCACCATCAGCTTGTCGAACAGTAACTTGCTGCCAATCAGCTTCCATTTCATCTGCAACGGCAGCAGGTAGCGCAGTATTAATGCCCTGTCCCATTTCACAGCGCCCACAATAAATTTCAACTTCACCACTTTCATGCAAGTGAACAAATGCATTGGGGTTAAATTGCGCTGAATTGCTCTCACTCGCTTGCGCCATCCCTGCAAATGGAATACTGACCCCAATGGCTAGGCCACCAGACGCTAATGTCGATACTTTGATAAAGTCGCGTCGATTCATTGCTAACTTATCCATTACGACACCTCCTTGGCTAAGGTATCAGCCGCTTCTGCGATCGCTTTTTTAATGCGTTGATAGGTACCGCAGCGACAAATATTACCTTGCATAGCGTTATCGATATCATCACTGCTTGGTTTAGGGTTTTGCTTTAACAAACTAGCCGCATTCATGATTTGCCCAGCCTGACAATAACCGCACTGCGGCACATTATTATTAACCCATGCCTTTTGTAACGGATGGTCACCATTGTCGGATAAACCTTCAATAGTGGTAATCTCCCTACCATATAAAGCACTTACAGGTGTTATGCAGGCGCGTGTAGCCACGCCATCAACATGTACAGTGCAAGCGCCACATAAGCCTGCACCACAGCCAAATTTAGTTCCGGTTTTTTCTAAAGTATCACGCAAAAACCACAGTAATGGCATATTGCCATCAACGGATACTTCCTGCTTTTCGCCATTTATCGTTATCGTATTTTTCATAATAGCCACATAATTAATTTAGATAACACTTGCGCCTGCTCATCTCACCTGCCCTTGGTGTATCAGCCTGCATCACCCCTAAAGTGCTATAATTTCAGTAAATAATATTCCTGCAACTGTTCAAAGTTATACTGCTAAATAAGTCTTTTAATTTTTTACAGTCCTAGACGATTAAAGCCTTTATTGGCAAAATTAACAACTCGACATTCATAATTTGTTACAGAGTACCGTGTCGACATTTGTATCAGTAGCCGCTATTTTCGATCTTTCGTGAACTTGCCAAGCTTTATATACGTAAATAAAAAATTAAAAAGGGTTGAAAACATGCGTCTACTCGCTGGGCTAATAGTCATTTTTTTATCGCTTTCACTGTCGGCAAACGACAAAAGTGACACCATAGAACAATTTGAACAATTGATAAATAATCACAGCGGAAAAGTAATTTATGTCGACTTTTGGGCGTCGTGGTGTGTGCCTTGTCGCCAGTCTTTTCCGTGGATGAACGAAATGCAGAGCCAACATCAAGAGAAAGGCTTTACTGTGATCAGTGTTAATTTAGATGCACAACAAAAAAATGCGCAAGCATTTCTGGCGGAAGTACCGGCTAACTTTCCCGTATTCTATGATCCTAAAGGCGCGCTAACAAAAACCTTTAAATTAAAAGGGATGCCAAGCAGCTTTATCATTAACCGCGAAGGCAAAATAGTGAGTGCTCATGTAGGGTTTAACGCAGAAAAAAAACTGAAGTATCAAGAAGAAATTCTGACCTTACTAAGCAAAAGCTAGCTAATAGTTAACTTTTTACAAACACATAAAATTGGAACTAAAAAGGGCAGAATATACTGCCCTTTTTTTCACTCAACGCTTTTATTACGTTATAAAAGACTTAGTGCTTTAACACAACGACCAACATTTTGATGGCGCGCTTTTACCGTTTTTAACACTTGCGGCTTCATGTCTTTATATTGCTCTACAAGTTTAGCAAGATCAGCTTCACTGCTTGCTGTGCATTCACCAGGTAACATGCTACTTGCAAATGCACTTAGCAATCCTAAATCACTTCCTTCATTTAGTTTAGGGATATGCGCTAACACTCGCTCTTTATATGGCGCTTCAAGGTGCGCCTGCTCAGACGGGAATAGCCCCCACATGACATAGCGTAGTGTAGAAAGTTTGAGGTTATCTGGATTGTTTATTACGACATCAAACCATTTAGCTTTAACTGCTTCATCTGGACGAACTACCTCAGCATAAATAGCATTTTTAACACCAGTATCTGAGCTGTCAGCATTTTTTTCTGCTTCAAGTAACGCTTGATAATTGGCATATTGATAGCGATTTAAGTTAGCAACAATGCCCCAGCGCTTATCTTGATCTATGGTTAAACCATCATAAGATTTTTCACCTTGCAGAATAGCCAATAGGTTTTTTAAATGCTTTTGTGTTTTAGCAACACCAACATAGCGTCCATACCACATTTTCTGTAAATCAGAACCAGCTGGAGATTTTTCTAAAAGACGTAAATATAAATCTTCTACTTCTTTATATAGCTCGCTGTAATCTTTACTGTCATCCAATCTTGTCGCGGTAGTTAGGTAACCTAGTGCAGTGGTTAAGCTCGACGCAATTTTTCGAATAACGTTGTAATCTTGCTCGCCTTCGATGTTAGCTATTGCGAAGTGCACAAATTTGTCAGCAGAAAGGTTTGCATCTCGAACACTGTCAGACAGACTTTGCCATAGCATTAGGCGCATAGTGGCACTTTCAACTTGATTTATATGCTTTTCTACCGATTCTAAAGACTTGTCGTCAAGATCGACTTTGACAAAACCCCAATCACCTTCGTTAGGGTACACAAGTTCAGGACATTGTAAGCCGATAGCGTCCTTTACTTCTGTACTTGAACCAGAATACATAACCGGTACCGCTTTGCTAAGCTTCATTGAATCGCCGCTAAGGTTATACATACCCACCTGAACTCGTTGTTCTCGCAATGTTGGGTAGTCTGCAGGTGCACTTTGCGCAATAGACATTTGCGACACCTTGCCTTCACTACACTGGTAATTCACTTTTATGGTGTTAAGGCCTGCGTTATATAGCCAGTCTTGCGTCCATTGTGTCATGTCTTTATTTGCGGCTTTTCCTAGCTCATTAATAAAGTCATCTAACTCTGTATTTTGATAAGAAAACTTCTTCAAATAGTTGCTGACACCGACGCGAAAGTTTTCTTCGCCCAAGTAATAAGGAAGCTGTTTTAATACTGACGCCCCTTTACCGTAGGTTATTCCATCGAAATTAGTGAGTGCATCACCTGTTGATGAAACAGGTAGTTCAATTGCGTGCGTATTAACAGAATCATCACTTCTATAAGCCCATTGTTTTGTGCCTGAATAGAATACATCCCAGGTATTTTTAAAGTCGCTCGCTTCCGCAACTTCAAGGTTTGCCATATAAGTAGCAAAACTCTCATTTAACCAAAGGCCATTCCACCAACGCATAGTAACTAAGTTACCAAACCACATATGTGCCATTTCATGAGCAATTACATTAGCTAGGCTCATTTTTGCGCGTGTCGATTTTTCACCGCGAGAAATATAGCCTTCATTAAAGGTAACCGCGGCAACATTCTCCATCGCTCCAGCATTAAAATCTGGCGCAACCACTTGGTCGTACTTTAAGAACGGGTAACGAACATCGAAGTAGTCGTTAAAGAACTTAAAACTCTGCTTAGTTGGGACAAACCACTCTTCTGTATTTACATACTTGGCCAAACTCTGGCGAGCAAATAGTCTCAGTGGAATATCTTCATACTGATCTTCCCAAACAGCGTAATTACCTGCATGTAATGAATAAATGTATGATGAGAATTTAGCTGATTCAGGGAAATCCCAAACTTTACTATCACCCACTTCTTTTACGGCTGTTTCGCGGACGGACGTGATAACCTGCCAATCTTTAGGGGCTGTTACTTGAGTCGAATAAGTGGCTTTAAGATCTGGCTGGTCAAAATGCGGAAACAATCGATTAGCGTCAAATGGCTGAAAATCAGTGTATAAGTACACTTCGCCATTTTCAGGATCAACGAAACGATGTAAACCTGAGCCGTCTGTTGAATAAGGGCGTTCATAAGCGACAGTTACCGTATTTTTGCCCGTAGATAATTCTGATTTAGGTACAGTAATGAACCACTTCTCATAATTGAACTTAGCTTCTTTACCATTTACTTTGACACTTGAAACAGTTCCTTCATCAAAATCGATGGTTAAATCATTTTGATTATTAGCCGCCAAGTCAAAGGTAATATCAGTAACGCCAGAAAAGTTAGCTGACTCTCCGTTAAGCGTCACTTGCAAATTGTAACTGACATTACTCACCTGTTTTGCACGCATTTTCGCATAGTCTTCATAGAGCGATTCACTCAATTGTCTCTCTACAGAAGGCAAGGCAGACTCAACAACTGCTGGCTGAGCGGCTTCGGTTGCAGTTGTTTCTTGTTTACCACATCCACTTAATGTCACTACAGTTGCCGATAACGCCAAGGTTATCGCACTGTTAATTAAAGTTCTCTTGGGGGTCATGAAGAAATACCTTTCTTTTTTATTATTGGAAATTTGTTTTAAAAACGCTGAACGACTCGTTATAGCATATATCTATTTCTTATACTTAAACTCGCTGGCGATTTAGCCGAGAAAAATTGTTACATTCAATTACTGAATGTTTTGATGAAGTAAATATCATTATTTTTGTTGGCATGTCTAATGACAGAATAATTAAAAAAGATAGAGGATGACCGATGCACTGTGAGTTAGATAAAGCCACATTAGAAAAAGAGTATTCACCAAGTAGCTGTGTAACAGACATCAATGAATATATTCAGCGTTACGTAGAAGAAAGTCGAGAAAATAAATCTTGGGCACAAGCTAACCAACTCATAGAAGAAAGCATTCCATACTCAAGTAAAGCCACTACAACTTTAGATATGTATTTGCCATCAGCACAGGTAAAGAATACAAAGGCGCTAATAGTTTACATTCATGGTGGTTACTGGCAGGAACTAAGCAAAGAAGAATCTAGTTTTTCATGTAATAGCTTTCAACAGCAAGGCTACCATGTCGCGGTGCTTGATTATACATTGGCACCGGTGGCAAGTTTGTCGGAAATCGTTAACGAAGTTCGTCAAGCAATCGCTTTTCTATACCAGCATTGTGCAAAGTGGGATTACGATGCAAACAAAATAATACTCGCGGGAAGTTCTGCTGGTGCGCATTTAGCCTTAGAAGCAGCATTAACTGATTGGTCTCGATACTTCGAGGGTGACGCTCCTCATCATAATACCGTCAAAGGCGTTATTGCCGTCAGCGGTATTTACGATATTTCCCCAATCCAGCATACCTACATTAACGATGCTCTATCACTTACGCAGGCAGAAATAGAAAAACACAGTCCGTTGTTAAATATATCGGATTTTTCTAAATTAAAAGACTGCTTAATGTTACTCGCCTATGGCGAAAACGAAACGAAATCATTTAAAGAGCAGACAAATGCTCTATCCCGACAGTTAACCAATGATGATATTGCCAATACTTGTATTGAGATTGCCGGTAGAAATCACTTTGACGTTATCATGGACATTGCAAACACGCGCTCTGAATTAGGCGCAGCAGTATGCTCACTTATCTCACGTGTAGATTAAATGTTATCGGCGACATTGATTAAGAAGTTGCTCTGTCATTAAGGCAGTATGTAGCAAAGTACTTTGATGTTTATCGTATAATCGATGAAGGTGAGCTTCCATTCTATTAGCGTGCACTTTTGACAAACGAGTGCCAACATAGCAATTTTGCGCAATAGTAAGTGCTAACAAATTAACGGTACGTGCGTCTTTTGCCAACGGCGCTAGAAAAGACAGTTTAGGCGCACTTTGAATTAAATCGATGACAGCTTCATATTGGAAGTGCCAATGATGCAGTTGCTTTAATATATGCCTTAAGCCAGAAATATCGCCTTGTTTAAATTTGCTTAGTCCTTTTTGGAATGCTAGTTGTGAAGAGGTCATTATCGGTAGAAAGTGATTAAACTGTACCTGATCTTCAACGTTTGAAAAGCTATTCCACGCAGGCGTTAGCTGCTGTGCTAATTCCACCAACGACTGTACTTGTGAGTTTTTAAATGCCAAAGCCTGAAAGCCCTCACGTTGCTGGGTGTTATTTTTCGCCTTGAGGAAAGCGTAATAGTTAAATGTCGACTGATATTCTGACCAAAAGGCCGGCATACTTTGCGTGTCATCTTGCCACAATTGTTGTGCCAAAATCGCCAAATGAGGCCAAAGCATAATATCAATATTGTTAGCGTGAATGCTATCAGGCGCTGGTGAAACAACTGCACCTAAGTAGGCTTTTGGCTTACTCTCCGCTGCCCATAATGCTTGCCATTCTTCTTTAGCAATTGGCGCTGAATCAGATAAACTGATGTTATATGACTGGCCAGCGATAATTACTCGACCATTATAAGAGTCCGATGCGTTGAAGGACACACTTGCACTGGCATAACCCCAAGGCGTATCAAGCTCAAATAAACTATTTCCTTGCTTTACGGCTCGAGCTTGCTTGATGCGTGCTTTAAGCAATTGTCCTGATTTTAACCTTAAGTAAATTTCTAATGCTAAGCCCTGACGAAAATGTGCCAACAGCTCTGCTTGATACTGCTTCCCAGACTGGCTAAATACCGTAAACTGCCAACGATTAAAGTTGTCAATTTCTGTAATAGCACGAGAAGGCCTCGGCTCTAGATCAACAAGTCTCTCTCTTGCGAGAGCCATAGGGCGTTGTGAAGTTAACGATAAATGATGAAATCGCTGTTCAGTAATAAGTTCGCCACCGTTACTATCAAGAGTATCGGCATTATCGATAGCGTTGCCTAAGACGGCGCGTTCATTTTTTTCTTTGTCTAACAAAATGAGTTTACGATTGTAGCTTTCTGCCTGCGTTAACAGAGAAAGTAAAAGCTCTGTTTCAGGAGCATTCTTTGTCTCTATATTAGCTTTCTCAACTACTTCTAATTCATTCTCTTCAAGAGTTAAAGAGTCAACCGCCAATTTTTGCTCACTTGGAGCCTTATTCAATAGCCCTGCTATATTCGCAACTTCCACTTGCAAATATCTACCAGGAAATAAGCCTTTATAATGCATTAACAGTTGAGTTAACTCTTGCTTGTTACTACTAAACAAAGAAAGTGAAGGCACAATATCTATGCCTCTTACCGCGGCATAACGAATAATCTCAGCTAAGTCTTCATTCGAATAAAACGGTTCTTGTAAACTTAGCTTAATGTCGCCATTCACGGCTGATAAATCAATTCGTGTAGTCGCATCACTGGTAAAAGTTAACAGTAGAACGTTTAGCTTACTAAAAGCCATCAGATCAATTTGCTGCTTCAGTACAGGCAAAGGAAGAAAGGATTCAGCAAGATTTAAAGACAAGCCCCTAAACTTTAGATGAGGTTTAATAACATAAGTACCTAAGGACAACTTGTTTGCTGGTGATGCTTTAAAAAGCAGCTGGGAAATTTCAGCTAAGCCACGTAACGCGCCTATTTCGGTTTGGCTTTCTATAAATAGCTTTTCAGGGGAAACCGTCATTATAACCGTTTCATCTTGCTCAATATCGGCATCATTAAACACAAAGGTCATCAAGCCCTGAACATCAATATGAACGGGAAAAGCACCCTCTTGTTGTGATGAATTAAGTGTGTAGCCTAATCTTTCAATATTTTGTTGAAACGTTTGTTGAATATACGCTTTGCGTTTTTTTGAAACTCCGCTTATCGAAAGCGTTAAATTTTTAGGTAGGCTAACTTCAGCATCACTATGAGTTGTGCTTGTTTCAGTGTTGTTTTCTGAAAGCATCGGTGATGCAAAAACACTAGCAGTAAAAAAGCACAAAAAATAAAGTGAAAAAGTAAAAAGAAAATTACGCACAAATCAACCCAAAGCAGTATTGTATTTTGGTATTACGAAAGCGCTAGTCTATCACCAATTGGTCAACATTTAGAGAGTTGAATGCACAAATTATCTCACCATTGATTTGTGCAACTACCCTTTGCTTTCTACATACTGAGCAAATAGTTGGCGAAACAACCGCGCTGCTTCTATGTTACTAGCTTGATCGGCATATACTAAATGCCAATAAAGAGGTAACCCTTTTTCTTTTAAGGGCAATAACTTAATGGATTTATCGGCAAGTGTTGCTTGGTATTTTTCAAATTGACGACGTGTGAATATAGAAATGCCTTGGTTTGCTTTAATTAGTTCGAAGATAGCTTCATTAAAGCCAACTTGTAAAACTTTGCGTGGCACTATGCCTGCGGGCTGAAAAAATAACTCAAACTCTCTGTCTTTTTCTGGCACCGTCGAGTTAGTGACATAGGTTTCGTCACGAAAGTCTTCTGGTTTCAAATATTTGTACTGACATTTCGCATGAGCAGTAGATAAACAAGCAACTAATTCATCTTCCACTAAACGCCGAGCGACAAACGCCTGACTTTCGGGCACTAGCATACTCGTTGCCGAGGATGTTAACGCCATATCCACATCATTCGCGTACAAAGAAGCAAGCGGTTTAATTGGCGATTGTGAGGTAAACTCCAATTCGATTTCAGGAAACTTCTCACTAAATCCTTCAAGTAACTGTGGCAACCAACCAAAAGACGCATAGTGAGGTAAACTCACTCGCAATACCTGTTCTACACCTTGATTCATGCGAGAAATATCATGTTCAGCACGATTTAACTCATCAAGAATTTTTGTTGCAGAAACGAGTAAACGCTTACCAGCATTTGTCATCACTATATTGCGACCACGGCGATAAAATAACGACGCATTTAAACGACGCTCTGCTTCACGAATACGGTTAGTTAATGCAGGCTGAGTTATAAATAATGCGTCAGCAGCTTCTTTCACCGTGCCACTTTTCGCTAACTGGCTGATCATTTTTAGGTGGCTAATAGACAACTGACTTTTTGTAATATCCACAATAATCTCTCAACGTAAACTCATTCAGCAATTGAATGAGTTTACGCTATTAACCAAAATTGTATGAATAGTTTATGATAAAACTACTTTAGATAGATAGTATTGTTGAATACTTGGCTGTGAGGTCTATTATCAATGACTTTTAAAGAACTGCCCCTGACTTGTTTGCGCGCTGCCTGTTGAACCAATGGCAACTCAGGGCATTCACCATATTCTATGTAGTGTAACGCGCTAGCAAATACCTGCTCTTGAGAGTTACCTAGAGGTTGAGTGAAGTCGTCTTCAACTGGGCATCCCTTAATATCAGTAGGTAAATTCGGCATTTCGCTTGGCGTAAATCCATCAGCATAATCACCGAAGCCTTCAGCATTTTCACCACTAAACTGCACCGTAAAATACGTAGTACCGCAATTGTCAGCTGGGTAGAAGCCATAAGGCTTACCACAAGTTGTTGTACCAATCTGAATGACTTCAACACCAATACCACGTAAGCCATTAATTAATGACTCACTAGCTGAACACGTATTACCAGACGTTAAAACAAAAACGCGATTTAAATTTAGTGTAGGTAAACTAACACCAGCGACTAGATCACTTGGGCTGAAGCCGTAAGACGTGCTGTAAAAAGGTGTTGGCGATAGCAATGTACCATTAATAGGATCATGTGTTGTATGCTTGTCGTTAAAGGTTAGTTCTTCAAAAACTTCGCCTTCAGTTTGCTCGCCCGAAATCATATACCCCGTTTCACTCGCAAGCGTTAAATAACCACCACCATTATAGCGGTAATCTATCACAAGCTCGTCAACATTCTCTTGGGCAAGCTCAGTAAACGCATTGAATAGGCCGCTTTCTGCGATAGCATTGTGAGAATGAAAAGCGATGTAACCAATTTTTTGCCCTGCAACCGTTTCTGTTTTTACAATAGGAACAGGATCTGACACAACCTCTTCTGGTGTTAACGTGACCGTTCTCTCTTCTCCTTGGTGAGAAACTACAAATTCATGATTTGCAGAATCGCTCGGAAATAAGCCGTTATTTAACGTATTAATTTCAGATTGTGTGTTAGCTGTTGCAACGTCTACACCATCAATGGTTAAAATTTTTGCGCCTCGATTAATATTAGCGGCACTTGCCGGAGAGTTAGCATCTGTGTAGGTAACCGTAATAGTGCGCTCAATACCTAATCCTTGTTGAATTGAGATATTCAAACCATAACCCAAGCTACTGCCTGATTGCGACTGTGCGATCCACTCTTCTGTAGGCATAGAAGAATGGAACTGATCTTTCTGTTTACCTGAAGGGGTTAATGCTTGAGTTTTCATCACCTGAAAATAATCTGACACAGAGTAACTATCAGGGTTTGGGTCTGGCAACTCATCATACCAAAGATACGTATCGTTACTGTAAGAGCGGATCCATAGCTTTTCGGTAAGTGCTGAGCCAGTGTCATTTGCTTCACATAAACCAGCTAAGTCGTCATAATCGTCATATTCTCCGGCCACCCAAGTAAACGTTGAACCGTTGTTAGAGTTCCCAGAATTATTATTACCATTATTAGTTGAAGAGCCAGTGGAAGACCCTCCGCCGCCACCTCCGCCACATGCGGAAAGTAAACTAAAAGATGATGCTGTGACTAACACCAACGATAGAAATTTTGATACGTGCATAACTACTCCTGCAATTCCATTTGAAACTACCTAATATAAAGATACGCTCTAGAATAATACAATTAATTTTTACAAACAATTAACAGTTCACTTTGGTGTCATTCGAGCTGGATAGTAATAATGACACTAACTCTATTAAATGAAAGGCAATACTACCTTGCAGCAATGTTTTCATTAAATTCTCACAACGATTCTATATTCTAAAACCACGAAAAAAATTGCATACATTATTCCATTTTAATTGAACGATTGTAAAAGTTTACTGATAAAATGCGGCACACTTATCAAAATAATTATCATAAAATAAAGGGACTTAGAATGAAATTATCTCATTTGATGTTAAGTACATTATGTACTTCTGTCTTATTATCTGCCTGTGGTGGCGGTGGCTCAAGTACCTCTTCCAAAACACCTGTCACCGATACGCCAACACCAACCCCTGTTGTGACTCATGATGTCAATGGTTATGGCATTAAAGGTCCTATCGCTAGCGGGCTTGTTAGTATCTATACCCTAGATACCAGTAAACCTGATGGTAAAGGTGAACTAATCACTTCTGGCACCACTAGCGCGCAGGCACAATTTACTGACCTTGAACTAGAAGAGCCACTTAGCGATTACTATATTATCGAAGTCAGTTCCGGTGATAATGGCATAGACTTAACAACAGATGCTACGCCTGTTATTTCAAGTTTCACTACCTTGGCGTCCAAAGCGGAAATTGACAATGACAAAGTGGTTTTTGCTACCCCTTTATCAGACTTAACGCTAAAAGTTGCGTTAGCAAATGCCGATATTACTAACAATTTTTATCAAGGTGATAATGATGGCTCAACATCGATTGCTGAGCTAGAAGCGGCTTTGGCCGTTGCTTCTGAGCAAGTAAAAACAGTTGTAGGTTTGCGCGATACGACTATCGACTTTTTTAACACCCCTGCTATTTTAACTGCATCCACAACAGAGTTAGCTGACCAACAAGCCGTGCTGTACTATCGCCAAGCCATTGAAGCTCTAGGCGCAAGCGTGTATCGCATTGCTGAGGTGTCAGGCGCACCTTCACAAGATGTTTTCCATGCGCTTACTACGGACTTAACCGACGGTGTTCTTGATGCTAAACAGGCAGATGAAGCACTAACAGGTTATCAAGTCGCTCATGTTTCTGAGTTTACTGCGACTATGGCAACCACAGTTGTTCCTAACACAGATAATCTGACCATTGCCGGCTTAAAAGCGACGCTTATTGCAGAAACTAATTTAACAAACAATACAGATATCGACACCCAAGCATTCGCTGATGACACAAGCGATATCATCATTAGTAATTTCGTACCTTTTGTTGATTTCGATGGTGACGGTTATGGCGATAACGATGACGCCTTTCCTACTGATAGCAATGAATGGGCGGATAGTGACAATGACGGCACTGGCGATAATGCAGATGTTTTCCCTAACGATGCCAATAGAAAAACACATTACACGTCTGTTGCCCAAATTAGTGATGGAACACTAAAGCAAAGCTCTTCCTCTGTAATCAGCCCTGACAATAAATTTATGTATGTTGGTGGCCTAGGGCGAATCGAAATAATTCCACTTGATGAAGGTGGCAATGCCCTAGAAAGCTCTACCACTTGGTGGGAAAGTGAGGCCTTAGACGTTCAAACTTACGGTGTGGCAATTTCGCCTAATGGTGAATACCTGTATCGCGCGACAAAAGTCGAGGGAATAAATGTAATAACATCACTAAAGCGAGATTTAGAAACTGGGGCGTTAACTAAAATAGGTTTTGTTGAAAGCCCAGCAGGACAATACAATGGACCAGACTTAATAAAAATGTCGCCAAATGGTAAGCACCTTTATGTGTACTCTCCATTTAACTATAACGGCGATATATTTATATTTTCTATTTCCGAAGCTGACGGCTCATTAGCCCATTCGAGCACGCATAGTTTTAGCCCAGGCACAGACCCAATCAGTGTTAGAGAGGACGTATTTGATATCACCTCGACAGGAGAATATGCCCTGCTGTCAGTATTAAATTGGGAACTATATTCAGGGGCTGAAATTGTTATTTACAAAATTGATGATATTACGGGAGCTCTTAATCGCCATACGACTTTCGCTCCAAGCGAAGCATTAAACTTGGAAGAAGAAAAATACAATTCCTCTTCTATAGTGGCTGCTGCAACTTCAGGAAATGATTTTTTCATGAGTTCGCAGCGTTATGTATATAGTCTATCTATCGATGTTCAGGGAAACCCCGCGGTAATTAGCCACAATGAGTTACCAGAAAATAGCGAACCTTATTTAATCAAAACTACCGATGAATTTGTTGCGGTAATGAGTCGATTAGAGGAACCGCAGCGTAAAGCACAGCTATCTGTATATCCATTAGAATCTTTATCGATTGAACCAGCTAAGCATGTAACGCTATCAGAGTACGCTGCATCAATGTCTTTAACAGACTCGACAATATTTACGCCGACACACAATAGCGATGTAATCTTGCAAGTAGAACAAAATTCTCTTGAAATCGACACATTAGCTTTTGGTTCTAACAACCTTCGCTATGCAACGATGACACATGCTTCAGCTAGTGACACCGCTCTTATGAAGTACAACACATTAACTAGAGGATATGTTGATATAAAAATGTCCTCTAATGATAACGTCATTAACGGTCAATATTCTTCTTTTGCAGTCGCTAGGGACAAATACTTACATAACTATCACTATGCAGTAATAAACGAGAGTAAGACTCTGTCTTTAACTCGTAATTTAGACAGAACCATAGAATATTCATTTATTGATAAGAAAACGAAAGAACACACACAGTTAGCTACCCACCAACTGTATACCGCACAAGATCCGGTAGAATTCTATAATTTTTATTTATCACCTGACTCAAAATACCTTTTAGCGAACGCGAGATTTGTTGACGACAGGTTTTGGGCGTTTGGAGTAATTGCATTCGAAGTCAATGTAGAAGAAAACACCTTAACTGAACTAGGTAGGCACAAAAATGACTGGTATTTTGAACCAAGCTTAGCTCAGCCTTATTTTAAAGGCTCTAGTGTATTCTTACTTGGAAGTCAGTATACGCTAGCTCAAAACCTAACCATTGAAGAGGACGTTAGCCCGTCATGGCGAAACTTACCATTTGAGTTTACTCAAGTGGGTAACTTTGTAGTTAGTGTAGAAGATGAAGCGAGCGATGATGGATTTTACGCGATGAATTTTCATGTTGTAGATTCTGAACCTGAAGCTCTGGTCAAACTCCCGTTCTTCATTGACAAAGCTCACCATGTCGAGCTTCTTAAAATAAGTGACAACGAATTTGCATCTTTCACCTTAATCAATGAAACAGAGATTGAATTAATAACTTATCGTATATCAAAAGAAGCAGTTGAAGAGACTTCAAAATCTATAATTACTGGCAGTTATAGTCATATACCAGAAGATGAAAGAAGTGACATCCATGGTATGGTTGCTCAAGACGATAACAGTGTGATTTGGCTAAAACTCGATTCAGGAAATAACAGCCTGATAAAACTATCAGCTAAATAAAAATAGTATGTATTTAAAAAGGACACATAAAAGTGTCCTTTTTAGCGATACAATATTGTAAATAACGCTAATTTTCACGCGGTTTTCTTACTATTGAAAATTTTAATGTTAGAATGCCGCACAAAAAGCAACACTCATAATAATAACCATAAAATAAAGGGACTTAGAATGAAATCTTCTCATTTGATGTTAAGTGCATTATGTACTTCTGTCTTATTATCTGCCTGTGGTGGCGGTGGCTCAAGTAGCTCTGCTAAAACACCTGTCACCGATACGCCACCACCCACTCCAACGGTAACTTACGATGTTAATGGTTACGGCATTAAAGGGCCTATCGCTAACGGGCTTGTTAGTATCTATACCCTAGATACAGGCAAAGCAGACGGAAAAGGTGAATTGGTTACTTCTGGTTCCACGAACGCACAAGCAGAGTTTGCTGACCTTGAATTAAAAGAGCCGCTTAGCGATTACTATATTATCGAAGTCAGTGCTGGAGATAACGGCATCGACTTAACAACAGATACTAGGCCAGTTATTTCGACTTTTACTACTTTGGCGTCCAAAGCAGAAATTGAAAATGACAAAGAAATTTTCGCGACACCTTTATCAGACTTAACGCTAAAAGTTGCGTTAGCAAATGCCGATATGACTAACAGCTTTTATCAAGGTGATAACGATGGCTCAACCTCTATCGCTGAGCTAGAAGCCGCTTTAGCTGTCGCATCTGAACAAGTGAAAACTGTGGTGGGATTGCGCGATACGACTATCGACTTTTTTAATACTTCAGCTATTTTAACTGCTTCCACAGCAGAGTTAGCTGACCAACAAGCCGTACTTTACTATCGTCAAGCCATTGAAGCTTTAGGCGCAAGTGTTTATCGCATTGCTGATGTTTCAGGATCACCTTCACAAGATATTTTCACGACCCTTACTGCCGATTTAACTGACGGTGTACTTGATGCTAAACAGGCTGATGAAGCACTAACCGGTTACCAAATGGCTCATGTTGCAGAATTTACTGCAACGATGGCAACCACAATTATTCCTAACACAGATAATCTGACCATTGCCGGTTTAAAAGCGACGCTTATTGCAGAAACAGCTTTAACAAACAATGATGACATCGACACTCAGGCATTTGCCAATGATACAACCGATATCATCATTAGCAATTTCGTGCCTTTTGTTGATTTCGATGGCGATGGCTATAGCGATAACGATGACGCCTTCCCAACTGATAGCAGTGAATGGGCTGATACTGACGATGACGGTACTGGCGATAACGCTGATGTATTTCCGAATGATGCTAATAGGGCAACACATTACAAGTCTATCGGCCAAATTAGTGATGGAAAGCTAGCTAATAGTATGAATACCGTTATTAGCCCTGATAACAAATTTTTATATATTAGTGGTAAAGGTCGAATTGAAATTTTGCCACTGTCAGAGACGGGAGCACTTGACGGACAATCTAGCACTTGGATCGACCAACATAACCCTGATAGTAAAGGTTTAAGTATTGATATCTCTAGTGACGGCAATTACTTCTACAGAACAACTATACGAAATAGATATCCTGGCATTGCATCGTTCAGTCGTAATACAAGTACAGGGGAATTAACTGAAATCGGCTTTACTGAAAGCACTGTCTTTGAAAGGCACGAATCCCAAATTATCAAACTTTCACCTGACAATCGACATTTATACGCATATTCACCAATCAACCACAGCCTAATTCTCATTTTTTCCGTAGATCCAAGCACAGGAGTTCTCATTTTTAAAGAAGCTCTCGAAGCGAGGGTTCCTGTTGATGATGCAGACAATTTTGATATTACTGCCAGTGGCGATTATGTTCTTTTAGGTGAGCCTGGTATTTGGAGTGATAGTGGTACAACTGCGAATATTTATACGCGTAATAAAGAAACAGGCTCTCTTACCGCAGTAACAAAATTCGTCCCTCACACTGCCAGTGGACATGCCTTTGTTGACGATAGTCGTTCAGCTATTTTAGTTCCTGCACACACGGGAAATAAGTTTTATATGGCAACTGACTTATATCTATATACCATAGACATAAGTGACGAAGGTGTGCCGAGTATATTGCAATCTACAAGCCTGTTTACTTCTGGTACGCCGGAATTAATACAATTAACAGATAATGCACTGTATATAGCATCAAACCAATATACGGGTACCATCGAATTGATTAAGTTTGACCTTGTAGGTGGACAGTTAACTAATAGGCAGCAAACAACCATTCCTGAGATAGGTTTCAGTATGGCGGCAGCGAACAATAAAATATATATGCCGGGGTATTATCACGATATGTTGTTAGAAATTGACAATTCAACATTAGAAGTGACAAATCACATGCTGGGTTACAACTACTTTAAAGATACCAGGATTGCAGGGGCAACAAGCACCAACGTGGTGTTAAATTCTAAGTTTTTCGATTTTAACAGTAGAGACCTTTTATCTAAAGTCCACGTATCAGTTAACCCGTCGAATGAGTTAAGTGCAAGTCAGCTACATTTTCAACATAATCGTGAAGAAGAAATTTACTACCGAAGAGTGGCCACTATCAATAAAGACGCTTCTATTTACTATTACCGTAACGACGCTGATGAATATCAATTTGCAGTAGTAACTGAAGTGGACAATGCTCTAGGAACGGTATCTCATGGTGAGCTATTTAGCGCACAACAAGATGCTTCAATTTTCCTAGCATATGTCGATTCATCTGGAAAGTACTTTGTCACAGCGGCATCGTGGAACGAATCAAATAACACAGTTTATGGTATTTTTGTTTTTTCTATAAACCAAGAAAGCTTGCAACTTGTACCTTTGGGTGGCTTTGAAAACGATTGGCACGAGGAATATTTTAAAAACTATTTCAGTTTACCGTTTATACAAAATGACCATATGGTGTGGATGGGTGATCACTTTACACTTGGCGACTCATTAACACATGTAGGTCAAGCAGCAGCTGACTTTCCAACGTCAGCAAACAAATTCGTCTATTTAAAAGATAGTTTTATTGCAGTTGAAGGCAACAAAAAATTATCTTTCTATCGATTTGATGGAAGTTCAAAGCCATTAGCATCGATAGAAGCTGATGGTTACAGGGATGTATTTAAAGTAAAAGATGATGAATTTGCTCTTATTCACGTAAAAGACAGTACAACGATAGAGTTAAGCATTTATCGCCTCACAGAACAAGGTATGGAGCTTATTAGCGATTCATCTATTTCTGGTGATTTTGGCAAGTTTTCAGGCGAAGACCCGCTTGACATTGACGGTATTACAGCCTCAGATGATCACTCGGTTATTTGGTTAAAACTGAGCAACGGCAATTACAGTGTATTAAAGTTGTCAGCAAAATAACCAGCGTAATTTGAGTAAAAAAGGACACTGTAAGGTGTCCTTTTTAATTATAAATATGTGAAAATTTTATAAATGTGTTCTCAGTTCGAACAATTCAGGGAAAAAGCTTATATCTAAGGCTTTTTTCAAGAAGCCTACACCTGAAGATCCACCCGTCCCCTGCTTATTGCCAATGATACGTTGCACTGTATACATATGCTTAAAACGCCATTGCTGAAAGGCATCTTCAATATCAATTAACTTTTCAGCAAGCTCATATAGCTCAAAATACTCATCTGCATTTTGATAAACCTTTAACCAGGCGTTTAGCACAGACTTGTTTGCTTGATAAGGTTCAGAGAAATCTCTTTCTAGGGTACTCTTGTCAATCGGTAAACCCTTTTCAGCTAAAACGCGAATCACCTCATCGTACAAACTTGGCGCTTCTAGCACACTAGTGAGCTCTTGATGAATGTCCGGTGTCGCTTCGTGTACCGATAACAGCGCCTTGTTTTTATTACCGAGTAAAAATTCGAGTTTGCGATAACTGTAGGATTGAAAGCCTGAGGAATGGCCAAGGGCATCGCGAAATTTTAAGTAATCGACTGGTGTTAGCGTTGACAATATATGCCACGATTGTGTCAGTTGATTAAAAATTTGTTTTACGCGAGAAATCACTTTAAAAGCATGACCAAAATCGGCTTGGTGAATATTGCTAATTGCCGCAGAAAGCTCGTATCCAGCAAGTTTTAACCACAATTCACTGCTTTGATGAATGGTTATAAATAGCATCTCATCATGCTGTTCTGACACGGGCTTCTGTGCCGTTAGTACTTGGTTTAAGCACAAGTAATCGCCGTATGACATATTGTCTTTGAAATCAGTGTGGATAGAGTCTTCAACAGCTCGGTAGTTACTGTTTTGGGCGTGTGGGCATACCATAATTATGCCTCCTTACTTCTATTTGATTTGGCCTCGACGAGCTTACCTGTCGCTAGCTTTTGAACGGCTAAATCATAAATTTTGTTAAACACTATTTCGCTGTCCCAGCAGTTTTCGATATTATCCATCGCCATCACTTCGTCCATGATCTCTCGTTGAAGATCGCCTTGCGCTAATGCATAGGAATATGAAATATCTGGAGAGAAGGTCACCATAGAATAAAGTGGCACCCAAAGTTCAGGGTATTTTTGGTGAAACGCCGCTTCAATTTTCTTACGCAACAAAAAGTTAGCATCACCCGCTAAATCACTCATTTCAACAAAATTACGCTTAGCAAGCTCGATAATCGCATCGCCATTTTCTTTACGTTCTTGTTGGTACTGGTTTAACACTTTAGGCCAGTCACCTTGATGCTCATCAACCAACTCAGCAAGAACACGACTGTCTTCAAATCCGCAATTCATGCCTTGCCCATAAAACGGTACCATAGCGTGCGCAGCATCACCGATAAGCGCTACTTTGTCATTTACTAGCCAAGGGTAAATATGCACCAAACATAGAGGCGCTGGCGATTTTTCCATAAACTCTTCGACTGGGTTTTCAAGTAATGGCATAGCATCGGCAAAGTTTTCGTCGAAAAACTGCGTCACTTTTTCTTTCGTATCTAAGGCTTCGAAAGAGACTTCACCTTGCAAATCCATAAACAAAGTACAGGTAAACGAGCCATCAGGGTTAGGTAATGCAATCAACATAAACTGCTTACGCGGCCAGATATGTAGCGCATGTTTTTCCATGCGAAAGCTTGCGTTTTCACCTGCTGGAATCGTTAATTCAATATAGCTTTGCGGCATATACTCTAAGCTATAGCTAATGCGTTCTCGTGGCAGTTCTTGCATTAACCGTCTAACTTTGGAAAAAGCACCATCTGCACCGAATATAAGATCAGCTTCGTGGTTTTTAATCTTGCCACCGTCGTAGTGATATACGGCCGTTTGATCGTTAAAGTTAAGCTGAACTAACCTATGATCAAAATAGATATCAACGTTTTCGTCTGCTTCCGCTAACTCGATAAGCTTCTCGTTAATGCCTGCACGCGAAACCGACCAAATCGCTTGCCCTTCTTTACCATAAGGCTGCTCGGTTAAGTTACCTTGGATATCATGCATGACTCTTGAATACATAGGAATAGCGTCTTGGCGAATATCCTCATCAATACCAACTGCCTGCAGCGCTTTCCAACCTCGGTCAGACAAAGCCAAGTTGATAGATTTACCTTGATAGATGTTGGTTTTTCTCGAATCGGGTCGCGACTCAAACAAATCGATTTTATAACCACGTTTTGCCAACATCAGCGCCAGCAGCGCGCCAACAGGACCAGCACCGTTAATATTAATGCGTTCTTTGTCCATAAGGTTACCCTTTTAGCTCTGATTTATTGCTTAGCAAAGATTGTAAAATTTGCCCGAACTGAAAGACATCTTCAAAACTGTTATACAAAGGTACTGGTGCCAATCTAACTACATCTGGTTCACGAAAATCAGCGATAACCCCAGCTTTAGTGAGCGATTCAAAGAATGACTTATCCGTGCCAACCAATTTAACTGATAACTGACAACCTCGGCGGCTTGCATCGATTGGCGTGATAATTTGTAAATCAACATTGGCGCACTTAGCAACAATATCATTGAAGACAAATTCTAGAAATGCAGTCAATTTTAAGCTTTTTTTTCTTAAAGCCGTCATCCCCGCTTGTTGGAAAATATCTAATGATGATTTCAATACCGACATGCCCATAATAGGTACATTACTTAACTGCCAGCCTTCAGCGCCCGTCATAGGCTCAAAGCGATTTTCCATCAAAAAACGACGCTCTTTATTGTGTCCCCACCAGCCGCCAAAGCGAGGAATGCTGGTATCAGAACCATGCTTATCATGGACAAAGATCCCACCAACATTACCGGCACTGCCGTTTAGATATTTATAGGTACACCAAGCAGCAAAATCGACGTTCCAATCGTGTAAAGATAATGGCACATTGCCAACTGCATGGGCTAAGTCAAAACCCGCTTTAGCGCCAACATCATGCGCCGCTTGCGTTAAACGCGCCATATCAAAAAGCTGGCCAGTGAAGTAGTTAACGCCACCAAAAAACACCAAGGCTAATTCATCGCCATGCTCAGCAATCGCATCTAAAATATCTTGCTCATCGATTAAGTGCTGACCGTCACGTGGCGCTATTTCTATAATAGCTTCATCTGGATCAAAACCATGATGCTGCACTTGAGTCTCTAATAAGTAACGATCTGACGGAAACATCTTAGCTTCACTGATAATTTTGAAGCGCTGCTTAGTGGGACGATAAAAGCTGACAAACAATAGGTGTAAATTAGTGGTCAGAGAATTCATGCACACCACTTCAGATTCATTAGCACCAACAAGCTGTGCACTTGCTGGCGTTAAGAGCTCGTGATAACTCACCCATGGATTTTTCGCTTGAAAATGCCCTTCTACACCTAATGTTGCCCAGTCATTTAATTCTTGTTTAATGTGCTCGGCAGCGGCTTTGGGTTGTAAGCCTAAAGAGTTACCAGTGAAATAAAGCACTGACTTGCCATCGATAACTGGATGATGGAATTGCTCTCTAAAAGAGCGTAGTGGATCTTGGGCGTCTTGTTGTTGCGCAAAAGCCAAGGTATTTTCAAAGGTCATAGTGTTATGCTCTTACATTAATCGTTAACTATATCGTGTGCTTTATGCTCAATCGCTTTAAATCGAAAAGAAGCGACTGGCGTTAGTCGCCAATAACTTTGCTTTAGCTTGGTCATCTAAAAACGGCGCGGTGCGAATGAGTTTCCCCATTTTTTGTTCCCCTAATGGAAACGGATAGTCTGTGCCGAACATTAAGCGGTCGGTCCCCATTTTTTTCACTAGCAGCTCCAAAGAATCATGATCAAAAACCGCAGTATCTAAATAAAACCTGTCGAGGTAGTGACTTGGCGGGTATTTCGATTTACCACGAGCGATATCGCGGAAGTGCCATGCGTTTTCTAAGCGTCCGAGCAAGAAGGCAAACGAGCCACCGCCATGAGCAAAGCAAATTTTTAGCTTATCGCTCACTTGATCGAAGCCGCCGCCAAGCATCAATGACACGATAGAAAGCTGAGTTTCCGCTGGCATGCCAACCGTCCAGCCCATCATATAATCTTTGGTACGCTCAGCAGCCATCATGTCCCAAGGATGAACAAACACAGGAATGTCTTCCTCTGCACAATGTTGTAGGAAAGTAATGACCACTGGATCATCCATGTTTTTTAGGCCCACATGGTTACCAATTTGAACACCTAAGTGCCCTGTTTGTTTGGCACGAGAGGCTTCTTTACAGGCGGCATCGGCATCTTGCAAAGGCACCTGTGCAAGGGCAAACAAACGACCTTGTCCTTGCTCACACATTTCCATCGCGGCATCATTAAACAATTGCGCGCAATAAACGGCCTGCTCTACCGCCTTTTCATAGGCAAATAGAATAGGAGTCGCGCTAATGATTTGTTGACTAACACCATGTTTGTCCATTTCTTCAAGGCGCACGCTTGGCTCCCAGCACGCTTCATAAATAGGACGAAACTCTTGATTGCCTTTCATTAACATCGCTGTTGCATAGCCATCAGCATTTTTACGTTCAGGACTATGTCTTAACCAAGGCCAATCATTGCCACCAAATTTATCTTGCAAACTAGGCCAAGATTTTGGAAAAAAGTGCGAATGTATATCAATAATATCCATCTTTAGGGCAGTCCTAATCGTTTAGTGGCTCAGGCAGAGTTACCCAGCCTTCAGGTGGTTGTTTACCGGGGTGAAGTTCACCGCAACTTGGGCAAGTTCTCGCTTTTTCGTCCTGATAAAACGCTTGATAAAGAGGCGGTAAGTCATCAACAATCGACTTCAATTGCACCTCAGTGCGGTGCACCAGCGCATTACAAGCGAAACAATACCATTCAAAGGCATCTTTTAAACCGTCCGGCCTTTTGGGCTCAATCACTAAGCCAATACTGCCTTCCATAGGTCGCTGAGGAGAGTGGCGAACATGTTTTGGTAAAAAGAAAATATCACCTTCACGAATAAAAACGTCTTTACACTCACCTTCTTCAATCACTTTAAGCACCATATCGCCTTTAAGTTGATAGAAGAATTCTTCCACAGGATCATCGTGAAAATCGGTGCGTTGGTTAGGGCCGCCAACCACAGTCACCATCATGTCCGTATCTTGCCAAACCTGTACATTACCCACGGGTGGTTTAAGTAAATGTTTATGCTCTTCAATCCATCGATGAAAATTAAAGGCTTTTAAAGATGTTGCTTCGGTTGAGTTTGCCATTATCTGTCTCCAACCAAGGTTTATTTTACTAGCGGCTTATATGCAACCGCTTTACATTCAATGAGTAAATGAGGGTGTGGCAATTGATGTACCGCTACCGTGGTTCTTGTTGGGCCATCAAAATCAAAGTACTCACCGTATACCTGGTTATAACCGGCAAAGTCATTCATATTGACTAGGAATGTCGTCACTTCGACAAGATCAGATAGTTCAGCACCAACAGAGCGAAGAATATCTTGAATGTTTTCGATTACAGCGGCAGTTTGCGCGCGAATATCCAAATTGGTTGCGCCAAATTCATCAACTTCCACGCCAATGAACGAATTATCAGGACGCCTCGAGCTGGTGCCAGAGATATAAATAAAGTCTCCAGCGCGTTTAACATGAGGAAACTTGCCTCGAGGCACAGCTTTTTCGGAAAGTACTTTACTGGTTACATCCATGATTATTCCTTTGGATCTATATTGATACATATATTGATTGGTTCGCTGTAGAAGGACAGCGAGTGGCGACCACCTTCGCGGCCAATGCCAGACATTTTTACACCGCCAAACGGGGTTCTAAGATCACGTAAAAACCAAGTATTTACCCAGACTAAACCAACATCGATTTTGGGTGCTACGCGGTGCGCTCGAGATAAATTTGTTGTCCACAGGGAACAAGCGAGCCCATATTGGGTATTGTTCACTCGGTCAATAACTTCTTGCTCATCATCAAAAACACTGACATGGCATATCGGGCCAAAGATTTCTTCTTGGTTTACAGCGTGTTCATCTGTTAATCCCGAAATAACGGTTGGTTGGATATAAGATCCGTTATCTCGCTCATCATCAAATATGGGTACACCTCCCCCGGTAAGAACCTCGGCACCGTCTTGTTTTGCTTTTTGGTAATACGACAGTACTTTTGATTGATGAGCTTTTGAAATCAAAGGCCCGATAAAAACCGATTCATCGGTTGGATAGCCAATTTTAATTTGTTGTGCTTTTTCTACTAACCCGCTAATAAAAGTCGAGTAAACATCTCGGTGTACAAAGACTCGTTCAGTACATAAACACACTTGCCCGCAATTGGTGAAACTCGAACGAGCAACGCCTGCAATAGCTTGCTCTAAATCAGCATCGTTAAAGACAACAGCAGCATTTTTTCCTCCTAATTCAAAAGAAATAGGTTTCACCTTGTCAGCCACTTGCTTCATTATGTGCTGACCAGTTGCAGACGCTCCGGTAAATGTCACCGCATCGACATGTTCATGCTGCGTAATATGATCGCCAACCACATGTCCCCTGCCTAAAAGCAAATTAAACGCCCCTTTGGGTAAACCCACATGGTGGATAACTTCCGCAAGAAGGTAGGCTGTAGAAGAGGTTTCTTCAGAAGGCTTAACAATAACCGCATTTCCACATGCAAGAGCCGGCGCTATCTTCCACGTTGTTAGTAAAAGCGGCAGGTTCCAAGGAGAGATTATTGCGACGACGCCCAGTGGCTTGTTGACCGAGTAATTAAGCACTTGATTGCCAACAGGGCTTTCACTAACAAAACTTTCGCCATGTTCAAACTTAATAAGATCCGCAAATAATCGAAAGTTGGCGGCTGCCCTCGGAATATCTATGCTCGTTAATTGCTGTAAAGATTTGCCAGTGTCGGCCATTTCAGCGGCAATAAAGTCGTCAAGCCTTGCTTCAATAGCATCTGCAATTTTGTGTAAATACTCACTTCGTTTTACTGCACTTAATTGCCCCCATTCGCCACTTAATGCTTGCTTAGCAGCATTCGCAGCCCTATCGATTTGCGCCTTTGACGCCTCGGCAATATCCGCTATTTTTTTACCATTGACTGGGTTGATATTGTCAAAGTAGCTCTCAGTAGCACAGAAAGCCCCATCGATATAGCAATGAAGTTTATTAAGTGGTTTCAAAGACAAAGCTCAGTTAATTAAATAAAAAGTCTTCTATTCACTCTACTGACAACTCTAAGTTAAATAAAATCAATAAATATAACAAAAAATATAAATATTTCTGATTAATTAACACTGTTTTTACATTGTTATTCTGATGCCTCAACAACCTGAAGAAGCACTTAAACCTTATTGAAACTGGACGACTTCCGGTACCTGTTGTTATTGCATTAAAACGAGCAGGTTTTTGATACAAAAGTAGGATGCCTGTTTATACTTGATAATCAGCACGTTAAATAAATTATGATTGTATTAACATTTTGTTACATCTTACCAAAACTTGATCTAGATCAAGTTTTGTCTCTCTAAGGTTCGTATCATATTGCGATAATAGCCTCAGTATACGTGAAAGGAATTCACTAAAAGTATTGATTATTGTCGACAGTTTGAGTGAATTTTTAAATGTTAAATGCCGCGCCAGAGACTGCAACGTACTCTGAGAATAAAAGTAAAATTAGTGATGAGTCTACATTCATTTTGCATGTAGACAACACACTCATTTTTAAAGATTACCAGCTGTTTAAGGCGCAATATTTGTCCCTTCAAACACTGCCACAGCGCATTGTCGTAGATTTTACCCGTACTGAAAAAATCGATTGTTCAGGGTTAGCCATGCTGTTGATTCTGCAAGACTTTTGCAATGACCACTCCATCGTTCTTCAATTGCACAATGTCGCTAAAGGTAATGTACCAAAAATGCTGGAAATTGCTAAATTTAACCAGAAATTTTCAATTGCAGAGCGTGATTTATCACCACCTTTTGCCGTTTAGTCTCAAGATAAATGCGATAAGAAGTAAAACTTAATTCAGCACCCAAGATCTACCCGCTCGTTTACCGTCTGCTGACCTAGCCCTAACTTTAACAGGAAGCTTTATAGATATAGGCCCTTTATAGCGAGTCCAAGACTGATTACGTTGTTGATACTCTAAAGGTAAGCCAGGCAGAGAAACGTTCATCAGTAACTTCCCTTCTTTTATCGCAGCCCCCACCGTCGGAATACGATAGAACACCCCTGCCTTATCAAGTTTAATTAGCTCTTTTTGCGCCATAGTATTAGCAAATACTTGCCACTGTGCATCCCGCTGTTGTTTTAATGCGGAATTAAATACTTTGGAAGATTGACTATATAAATAGCCTTGTTCGTTATAAGGGACTTGCCACTCAGCACTATGCCAAGCACGTTCAGCTAAGGCTAACATTCTCGGAAAGATCATATATTGCGCTTGTGAAGAGTCTCTAACAGTTTCACTCCACAGCTGGCCTTGAATGCCAAACGCCTTAAACCCTTTAGGTAATGGACGATGAGTAATAGTGCCTGATTCATTGGTTATCACTCTGTCATCGATTTGATAAGGATTTCCTAAGGTGTCTAATCGAAACTCCGCGTGAATAGGTAAGTTATCGGGCATAAAATTGAATACGTTTTGACTATCTACTCTGCGCGATGCCCAATGGTAACCTCGTTCAAGCGGGTCGACTTCATAAGGGAAATCAAAATAAAAGACGTCAGGAATAGACAGCACAACTTGCCAATTTCGGTGCGCCTGTTCACTCACCATTTGATGTGCGCCCCAAGGTAACGCTCCCCAAATATAAGAGGCAACTTGGTTAGGCATTTTTTCCGCTCTAGTTTCCCCTAAACCATCGTTCCAGCCTCCAACATTAATGCCTTTGCTCGCAACCATGTGTGAAACGCGTTCAATAAAGTGTGCCCCTAAGTGCTTTAAGTCAGTAACCTCGTTGCTAGTATCTGCGACAAGTGCCTGACATGCTGGCGACTCTAACCAAGCGCCTGCCGTTTCGTCTGCGCCAATATGATAGGTAGTCAGAGGTTGTCCTGCTGTTTCGTGCAACTCAATCAGATCCGATAACACCCGATCGACAAAGGCATAGGAAGACTCTAAACAAACGTTAATCGTATTATCGGTATAGTTTTGAATAGAACGATATTGAGTTTTATCGGCAAAATCACTGAGTAAATTGCGCTTTGCTTCTACTTCGTTTTCTTGCGCCATGTAGTATCGGTATCTTGCCTCCATAGCTTTTATCGCTGCTCTTGAATGACCAGGCATATCCAATGACGGGATAACTTCAATATGGTGTAAAGCGGCATACTTTATGATATCGATATAGTCTTGGCTTGAATAAAAGCCATCACGTTCTGGGCTATCGGCACCACCTAGTTGTGGCTGCAAACAATCTTTGTCAGCAAGACTCATACAACGCTTGCTTCCAACATTCGTTAACTCTGGCAAGCTGGGTAACTCGATACGCCATGCTTCATCTTCCGCAAGGTGCATATGGAGTTTATTTAGTTTGTAGGCCGCCATTTGTTCGATCATCTGAAAAACAAAGGCCTTATCGAAGAAATTTCTGGCAACATCAATATGCTGACCACGATAAGCATAATGAGGCTCGTCTTCGATGGTCAGTTGCGGCACTTGTAAAGTGTCAACATTTAACAGGCCAGCGATAGATTGAACACCGTAAAACGCACCCGCCTTATGTGACGCTTTGATCAACACACCATTGCCATTAACAACCACTTGATACCCTTCTGGGTGGGATACAGCTTGGTCTTGAATAATAGATAGGCTTACACCTTCATCACTCACCTTAACGCCTAACAGTTCAAGTCGATTCAATGCCGCCTGAACATCTTTATTTACAAAACCGTGGAGTGAAACTTTAACGCCTTTTGTTAGAGAGATAGGCGATTTCCCTTCAGCGATGGAAACGCTTTTAGGTGTTGGAATTAAAGCAGTATCCAAAGAGCGCCTTTCAAGTTTTTTCGCTTGGTTGTGGTCAAACAGCCATGTCGCATCGGCGTACTTGTTATTATCGTTAGGTGCCGATTTTATTTGTTTATGGGGTTGATCAAATGGCATAGCCCAGGGCGCTAGTTCCAAGCTTGTTTCAGGATCTGTTTTTGTGCGTGTACCGGCTATTACACGTGGTTTAAGGCCATCAGCTGTTATCCAGTAATTAGGCATTAGCTGAGATTGAGTAAGCAAGGTTGCTTTCATCCATACCTGAAGCGTGTAAACCTGCCCAGCAACAAAACCGATAAACTCGGGTTTAGGTACGACTTGTTGAATATCACCATTTAGATGGGTTAAATCAAACCATGTAGACTGTGTTGTATAGTTTGGATAAACCTGAGAATAATAAAGTTGCCAAGTGTTAGCGGGTATATCTATATCGGTACTAAAGTGCAGCTTAGCGCTGAAACAATAAGCTACCGGCTTGTTTTCAAACTCAGGACAATCGGTTTCGATGTTACTAAGCACTTGATACTTTACTTTCAATGCTCCAGCCAGCTTGTCTAACATTTGCTGATTCATCTCGACAATTTCGCCATCACTCCCTTGGCTTGACTCAGAACTATTACCTTTTTGCATATCTGATGGCTGACACGCCGTTAAAAACACAATAAATAATAGGCAATATAAATGACGAACCATGTCCCAATCCTTTTAATTAAATAGTGCTAAATAAATCGCTAAATTTTGATGAATATTTTTCTACGGTATAGCCACCTTGAACACCACCAAAAGAAAATGACATGTACCAAGGCAAAGACAAATGACGAAAATTTGGCTGGCAAAACCTGAGTTAACGATTCAAACAAAAATGCGTGAAGACCAGCATCTCCGACAGTAAACAACCCGTAACTGGCAACCCATACCCATGACAACACGTAAATAAACAGAGGGTTCGTGCCATAAACTAGCAAAGGTTGAATAGGTTTAGTGACGTTTTTTAAATCAATAAGGTACACAAAAAACGCTAACGTTAAACAGGCAAATCCTGTGGTGTACACAACATAAGAACTGGTCCACAAAGCTTTGTTAATCGGGATCCAATAATTGAGCCCCCAGCCAAGCGCTAGACAAACCGCACCTAACTTGATTAAAAATCCCATTGATTGCTGTTTTGACTCTGTTTGGCTAACAATGCGCGTTACTTCAAAACCGGCAAGAATACTAACGATAGAGGGTAAAGTGCTAAGTAAGCCTTCAGGATCAAAAGCTAATCCAAATCCTTGATACATATGACTCGAACCAAGAATAACCAAATCCAATTCTCTCACAAGGTTTGACTCTAGCGAGTAAGCTCCGTCGCCAGACAAAGCCAATAAAACAGGGTAGATAACAAGGATAAGTATGCCAACGAGTAACCCCTGTTTTTGCCCACAACTCAAAATAATGAGCGCCGCAAATATGTAGGCAATACCAATACGCTGCAGCACGCCCATAACGCGGAGCGTTTCCAAAGCACCAGTAAAAGGGTAAGCATTAAGCAATAATCCAATGAAAAATATGGTGCCACCACGGCGAATAATCTTAATAACGCTCGCTTGGCTTAGCTGGAAGTTTTGTTTGCTCAACGCGAAAAACATCGCTGAGCCAACGATAAACATAAAAAATGGGAAAACTAAATCAGTGGGCGTTAAGCCGTGCCACTTGGCGTGCAAAAGAGGAGCATAGACATGCGACCATGAGCCTGGCGTGTTGACTAAAATCATTAAAGCAATGGTCAGGCCTCTAAAGGCATCAAGCGCCAGATATCGCTGCATAGTATTCCCTCTTATTCTGTCTCAAGGGATATACTATCAAATCATTCGCTGTTGTTTAGGATGAAATATTTCATCCGTAACAACAGCTTAATTGAAACCAGTTAGTCGTTCGTAGGAACCGTATATAAATGAACATCTCTTTGTGGGAAAGGGATGGTGATGCCTTCCTGATCAAAAGCAATTTTCATTTTTTCAGTAATGGTAAAGCGATAGTCCCAATAAAATTCCGATTTAATCCAAGGACGTACGTAAAAGTTGATAGAACTAGAACCGTGCTCTGCCAGATAAATATCGGGCTCAGGAGTTTTATTGGTTCTCTCATCTGACGCTAATACCCGAGCAATAATGTCTTTAGCTTTAGCGATATCATCGCCGTAGCTAATACTAAACACCATATCAACGCGACGGGTAGGTTCGCAAAATACGTTTTTCACACAGCCATTAGATAGCAAACTATTAGGAATAATCACTTTTTGATTATCTACTGTCAGCAAAATGGTATTGAATATTTGGATTTCAACAACAGTACCAGCATATCCTTGCGCATCAATGAAATCGCCATTTTTGAACGGGCGGAAAAACAAAATAAGAATACCGCCAGCAAAATTTGCCAAACTGCCTTGCAGAGCCAATCCAACGGCTAAGCCCGCCGCACCTAACATAGCAATAAGTGACGCAGTTTCAACGCCTATCATGGAGGCAAATATGATGATCTGAATTGCCGTAAACGTAATGTTGAAAATACTGTGTAGAAATTGCCTTAAAGTAACTTCTACTTTTTTCTTCTCCATACCTTTATCGATAACTGACATCATCCGGCGTATGAGCCATTGACCTACGATAAAAACGATAATCGCCATTAGGAGTTTAGAGCCGAAGCTTATCCCCATTTCGCCGACCACTTGCGCATAATGTTCTAGCTGCTCTGTACTAAAGCTGAAAGTTGAATCAGAACTATTAGCAGACGAGTTTGTTGTTTCTTTTACTGACATAAAAATCCTGTTTATAAAAATGAACAATAACCATGGTTATTGAAAAGTGTAGGCAAGGAATAGCAAAACGAAAACAAACACCATATAAATAATTAGCATGTGCTGATCGTTATCGTTTGATTATTAACGAAACAATGACTTCAAATTATCTAAAGAAAAGTCATCTGCCCTTGCAAACGCGTTTTCCGACAGTTCATCATATAGTGCTTGGTCTTGCTTGAGTTTCAGTAGCTTTTCTACAATCGCTTCGGTATTTCTCGATGGAATAATAAAACCTGATTTTTCATCTTCCACGACTTGTGCACAACTATCGGTTGCAATAACGGGTAAACCAAATGACATTGCTTCTAATTGCACCATGCCAAAACCATCGGAGAGTGTCGGAAAAACAAATACGTCAGCTTTTTTATATTCTTCTGCTAGCGACCGTTTATCTAAATGATGTAAATACTTAATGGGCCAATTCTTTTGGCTAAGAAAATCTTGATTAATTCGAACTGTGCCAGCGGCGGCAAACTCAAATTCTTTCTTTAACTTTTCCGCGGCTTGAGCAAAGTATTGAAAGCCCTTAGACAAAGAAACATTACCAACAAACAGAACGCGCATCCGTCGGTTTTCAAGCGGTGGGCGTTCGACCTTTTCCAGTTGGGTTTTCTGATAAGCCAAAGGCACTACAATCACTTTTTCAGCATTAACACCATGAGCAACAATGGAATCTTTAGTATGTTGAGAATTAGCAATTATGCAATCAGCGATTGTCCATTCATCTTTTAAACGCTGAACATAAGCTACTGTTGGCTCTTTAATACTATCTTCCACTTGCCCCCAACGCTCTTGCTCTTCAAGAACAGTGTTATACCAAGCAATACCTGGGTCTATTTGGCCATGAACGGCAAAAGCACCATGTGATTTTGCTAGCGCCATAATTTCATAGTTAGCATTAGTAAAACCAAAAGTGCCTTGAGAGGCGTTGATACCTTGTCGTTCAATATTTCTTACAGCCCAGTCACCAAAGCGTTTCCCTTGCTCTAACCAAAAAGAGAATCGACAATCTGCGGTCTTGTTCACCACAAAAAATTGCTGTAAAAAGTTTTGAGAGTGCACGGACACACCGCGTAATTCAGAATGATATCTTGCTCTAAGTCTTAAAAGGGGCTTAGGTAAAGGTAAATACTGTGCCCAAGGAACCCAAACATCGGTAGAAAATGACGCTAGTTTTCCGCAATCGTGCAACACACGCGGATAATTATAATACTCTCGAGAGCCTATTTGTGTCGCATGAAATTCTCGATGTTTAAACTTGCCCAGCAAGTTTGCAGGTGCTTGCGTGTTTTCCATTAAGATTCAACTTTTTTAATCAACTTATTAGCAACGAGCCTGCGAACCTTGCCCGTTTGTTTCTCAAATAATAACCACAACAAATAACTTAACCCCATAATAAGCACAATCCAACCTAAATAAGTCGCTAGATTGCTAACGCTCAGCGTTACTTGCCCATCCGAGTAAACAAAACTGTAGATCAGCATCACAATCGGAAAATGCGCTAAGTACATAGTAAATGAAATTTCTGAAAGCCAGTGACCAACCTTCGACAGTAGTCCTTTAAAGCGATGAGGAAATTCAGATTTTTTTATCGCTATCAGCAACACGCTAAAGCAAAAAGCGATTAACAGGTCACTAGACACATGCAAAGCTTGGTGAATAACATTTACTTTGCTATCGACAAGCGATACAAAAAACAAACCCCATGCAGCCAGTATTAATAATATATGGTTTGGTTTGTCCGAGCGACCATACCAATAAAATACCCCCGCCCCGAACAACCAAATGACATAACCTTCTAAAATATTAGGTGTTGCTTGCCACAAAATAAGAGCAACTAGGACAACACTTAGCACACGCAACGATTTAGCCATTTTTATATAACCAACAGCAAAGGCCATTAACGGGAACAAGATGTAATACCAAAATTCATTGGCTAGACTCCAAAGGGGGCCGTTCGAACCAAAAACAGGTGTATAGATAGTTTGCAGAAATAATACATTTGCTAAAAATGTAATGCCTGAGGTTGAATACTCTTCCCCTGGACCCGAATTTAACGCTGACAAATGTTCGCCTTGCAACAGCTCAGGTAAGTTCATTGAAATAATGTAATCAATCAAGTAAGTGATCGCCAACATAGGAATTAACACAACCCATAGCCGTGAAAGCCTTGCAATTAAGTAGTGTATAAACGAAAAGCGCTGAGGGTTCTTCAATATTGACCCGCCTACAAAAAAGCCACTTAATACGAAGAATACAATAACCGCTTGGTGACCAAAACCGGTTAAAAAGTAGAAAGCCTTGTCAAACAAAGTTGAAGATTCAAGCTCTGAAAAGCTGACAAACATTGCTGCTCGTAAGTGAGTTGCAACGACCACTAACGCGCTAATCCCTCGAATTAAATCAAGAATTAAAAACCTGTCTTCGTGTTTCATATTAAATTTACCACTGTGAAAAACGTATCTATTGTTTTTTTTATCGTTTTAGCTGCTTTGATTAGCACTTGAATAACGTGTTAAGTATTTAGCACGTACGTAGCCATAAAAGCATAAGAAAGTGACTAATTGTAAGCCTACCATCAACCACAAGGTATCAAGTACATTTAAGTCGACATAAAGATACGTGACAAAAATGACCACTAACGTAGATAGCATTCCAATTTGCAAAGCGCTAACTAAATTATTTAGCCCTAAGCCTCTCAAGGCATAATTGTACAAGGAACGGGTATTGTTCAATAACGTGATACAAGAGCATAAAACAACATAGCTTGCTGCTGGCAAATATTTCTCGCCAAAAACCAGTGTTATTAACCCTTCAGCCACTAAAAAAATCGTCATGGCAATGGCACTTAATACCAGTAATAAAGCTAACAATCGAACCTCTATATACCGATTGATACTCTCTGTACGATTCTTAATATCTATCACTAAATAACTAGACATTGTTTGACCGATAATCGTTAGCGGCGTCGCAATAACGGTTAATGCAATAACAAAATAAGCCATGTCCTTTGCGTCAGATACTTTCGCCATGATCATTCTGTCCATTTGACTAATCGCGGTTATCACCACAATAGAAAACAATACATTGAGATAACTCCCCAATTGCTTGCCCGAAGAGACTTTTATTCTTGGCTCTTTAACAACAACTAAACACAGCAGTGCTAAATTGGCAGATAACAAGGCTAAAAGAGCAAACCAAATAGCAAAATCAAAGAAAAAGGTCGCCAGAAGTAAAACAAAATTAACTAAAGGCACCACCATTTTATAGAAACTTAAACGCGCAAACTCGCCTTGTAGTTGCACTTTTGCCAAATACAAAATAGTCACTACATTCACGCCACTGAATGCAAGCGCGTAACCAATGTACTCCGATAAGTTATTATCGATTAAAAAGGCGATAGGCAATATAAAAGAAATAGCTGACGCTAACGCTAATACTGAAGCGTTAATATTTTGGTCGCTTGATTTAAAGGACAGGCAGAATTCACGTACGCTTTCTGAGCCTACGGTTACACCAAAGCCCACCCACAATAGAATTTCGGCAAGTTCCCCTCGGTCTTCAACAGACAAATTACGTGCTAAAATAACGCCGGTTGCGACACCTAAAAACGCAACGATAAAGTTAGCACCCAGCAATTTTTTAAAGTGGCTAGTTAAGCGCAAAAGAATAGCCTTGTTACTGCAATCATAAAATTAACTTAAACTAGCATACATTTAATACGCGCCACAAAGGAAGTAATTGAAAAATAAATCAGTATTTGTTTTTATTTTTCTATACACTGGTGATTACCTTCTGCTGTAGATTTTGTTAGATGGACGGATTACTCCCTTACTTACTGCTAGACATGTTTGTTGTCTTGATATCGTTTCTCATCATGAGAAGGCAGTTGGTATTTCTTCATCCATTTACCATGTATTTATTCTTTCACCTTCTAGTGGTTTCTCTAAGAGGTTGGCAACTGTACTACGGTAGCCCTCCTATGTATGCTGAAAATATCCGATTTGAAAATATAAGAGAAAATGAATTTATTCGCGCAATTTGGATGGCTGACATCGCGATGTTCTTCTTTTGTATTGGCTCATGGATGGGGCAATTCTCGTTAATACCGACCCCGCCAAATAAAGCCAAAAACTACTATGTTATGGAACCAAACATCGTTAAGAAGGTGTGTTGGTTTTGTTTGCCTATTGGCTTTGTCTTGTTTGCCGCCATCAAGCTTGGTATTCCTTTGCCCGACACCTCCTATTTTGGTGCATTTGGTCAATGGTTTATTTGTTGCCTGCTTATTTTAATTTATGTCTACGGATTTAAACCTAAATTTACCATTCCAGCTGCAATTTATTTATTTTTGGTTGCTATACAAGGCTATCATCGTACACAACTGGTTTTACCGGTGTTATTTTTGATTTCATTGCTGCTAATCCAACAAAACAAACGCTGGCCAAATAAATACATGATTATTGTCGCCGTTGTTGGCGCTATGGTATTTCCACAATTAAAGTACTTTGGTAAAGCAATGTCCAAAGGCGAATATGAAGAAGCAGTTACTATTTTAGTGTCTCCTTTCTCAGAACAAGAAGAAAGTAAACCTAAAGTCTCATCCATTCAGTTCTTAGATCAATATGCTGGTGCCCTCACCATGCGAGACAACAAGGATAAGTATTATTACGGATCAACTTACATTGCTATGTTTACACTGCCTATTCCAAGGCTATTTTGGCCCGGAAAGCCGGGGCTGGGTGACCATACCATTGAAGTGTCTACTCGTACTAGGCAATACGATGTTGAGGGGCGAATAATAACGTATATTGGGGAATCTTATTTTAATTTCAGCTACTTCGGGCTATTAATCGTTCCCACTTTACTAGCATTTTTACTGTCACGTTGGTTTAATACTGCAAGGCAATATCCCAAAAACAACTTATCCATGTGTATGTGGATAATGGTATTTGGCTGCTTAATTCAAGTTTTCAGGGATGGTCTATCGTCATTCGTCACGTTTACCATCATGATTAACACGCCAATGTTTTTTATTTTAATTTGGGTACATATATCCAATATAGTAAGGAGAAGATCTTGAGCAAACATCGTCTATTGATCGACTTTAGCCCATTAAAAGCAGGGGGGGGCGTGCAATTAGCATTAAACTTCTTAGACTATATTAGCCAGTCTGAAGAGTTTGCTGATGCAGTCGTATTAATTAGTGATAAGTTTCCACTCGTTGAAAACATTGATAGTAAGTTCGAGCGTGTTGTTTTTCCTTCGCAATTACTAAAACGTGTCTACGCAGAAAATGTCACCCTAAAAAAAGTCGTGAAAGAAAAAGGTATTACTCATATTTTTACCTTTTTTGGTCCAGGTTTGCCGCCAATTAGTGGTGTAAGACAAGTTGTTAGCGTGGCATATCCAATTATTTGTTATGACGATTCTCCTTATTGGAATTATGTAGCGCCAAAAGTAAAATTTACAAAACGCATATTTAACAAAGTCAGACTAAGTCGCATAGATTCAGCAGACGCTGTCATCGTTGAAACCACGACGATGCAGAAGCGTTTAGCAAAGCGATTAAATGCCCCCATTGAGCGTTTCAACGTTATCCCACCTGTGCCGACTTCTTACTTAAAAGATGTTCCCTATAAAGAAAAAACTTTCTCCGGTCGATTCCTAGTGCTGTCTGGCTTAGCAGAGCATAAGAATATTTGGCGCTTGATTGAAGTAGCAGATCTAATTAATAAAAGTGAGCACGATATTACTTTCGTGATATCTGTTAACGAAGAATTCTTTAGAAGCACTTACCAGGATATCATCAGTCAATATCCAGAAGATATTCTGTCTTGTTTTGAATTTAAAGGCTCGATACCACAAGGCCAAATTCAAGAAATATATGACAGCGTAGACGCCTTAATTAATATCGCCGACTTAGAAAGTTTTAGTAATAACTATATGGAGTCATGGTTAGCGGCTAAACCAATCATTGCCAGCGACCGAGATTTTGCGCACGATATTTTGCAGGAATCGGCCATTTATTGTGAACCACATAATGCCCAGGATATTTTCAACCAGCTTGTTTCTTTTTCACAGCATCCTGAAAAATTGTCAGAGTTAGTTGCTGCAGGAAAAGACAGATTAGCTTTACTACCTACACTAGAGCAGCGGTGGTTAAAAGTAAAAGACGTTATTTTTTCGGGCACAAAATAATGAGAAACATAGGTATTATTTGGTTAGAGTTTTTCATCACCTTGTTGATGAGCTTACCCAGATTCGCATTTTGTAATTGGCTAAAACGCTTGTTTTACGTACATGTATTAAGAAGTAAAATTGGCCGAGGCGTTATTTTTTATCCCGGTGCTTGGATATTTCCAGGCATCAAAGTTGAAATTGGCGACAATGTCGATATTGCTAAACAAGTAATTATTACCACGTCTGGTGGCGTTTCTATTGGCGACAGAACACTGATCGGGTATAGAACTCAAATCCTATCGAGTAACCACGAGATCCCTGACAATAGAGCAATGATTTTCACGTCTGGGCACCAACACAAAAAAGTCACCATTGAAAATGACGTTTGGATAGGGGCAAATTGCCTGATCCTTCCAGGCGTTACTATTGGTGAAGGCGCCGTAGTCGCTGGGGGGAGTGTCGTCACAAAAGATGTGCCTGCCTATGCTATCGTTGGTGGTACACCAGCCAAAATTATTCGTATGAGAGACTAACTTTGAAACAAATACTTCAACATATGGGCTCAGGGGAAACCTCCCTAGTAGAAGCACCAGAGCCGCAAGAAAAATCTGGTCATCTTATTATTCGCTCTTCCACGAGTTTAATTTCCGTTGGCACCGAGCGCATGCTCGTCGATTTTGGTAAAGCGTCGCTGGTAGACAAAGCACGGCAGCAGCCAGAAAAAGTAAAAATGGTGCTAGACAAAGTTAAAACAGATGGCCTTTTTACTACGATAGATGCGGTTAAATCTAAACTCGCTCAGCCAATACCGCTAGGTTACTGCCATGTCGGTACCGTCGAACACGTCGGCGCTGGCGTAGAAGGCTTTTCGGTTGGCGATCGCGTCGTTTCCAATGGCCCTCATGCTGATATTGTTCGCGTTCCCAAAAACCTAGTAGCGAAAATTCCTGATAACGTTGACGACGAAAGTGCTGCATTCACCGTATTAGCATCCATTGGCTTACAAGGTATTCGCCTTTTACAACCAACCTTAGGCGAACAAATTGTCGTTGTTGGTGCGGGGCTGATTGGCTTATTAAGTATTCAATTGCTGATCGCCAATGGCTGTCGAGTCCTTGCCATCGATTTTGACGAAAACAAATTAGCACTTGCCGAAAAGTTTGGCGCACAAACCTGTAACCCTGCCAAAGGTGAAGATCCAGTAAAAGCTGGCATGATGTTTAGTCGCAACCAAGGTGTTGATGGCGTATTAATTACTGCGTCGACATCATCGAGTGATCCCGTTTCACAAGCGGCTAATATGTCGCGTAAACGCGGGCGTATCGTGTTAGTTGGCGTGACTGGGTTAGAGCTTAATCGCAGTGAGTTTTATGAAAAAGAACTAAGCTTTCAAGTTTCTTGTTCATATGGCCCTGGCCGATATGATGATAATTATGAAAACAAGGGACAAGACTATCCTTTAGGATTTGTGCGTTGGACAGAGCAACGCAACTTTGTTGCTATCTTAGACATGATGGCGTCTGGTAAGCTTGATACCAGCACCTTAGTGTCACATAGATACGAATTTGACCAAGCGTTGGCTGCTTATCAAGAGCTTTCAGACAATAAGTCTGCTCTTGGCATCTTACTTCAATACCCACAAGAAACAGAACCAAAGCCCGTTAAAACCATTACTTTTGATAATGCGCAAGCGAGCAGTTCAAGCAAGGCTAGCATCGGTTTTATCGGCGCAGGTAACTACGCGTCTCGGGTGCTTATTCCTGCATTTAAAGCGGCTGAAGCTAAACTTCACACCATTGCTACTTCAAGCGGAGTTACCAGCGTTATTCACGGTAAAAACAATGGTTTTCTACAAGCCACGTCTGATACTGAACAGCTTTTAGCGAATGAAGAAATAAACACTGTAGCTATCGTTACTCAACACAACAGCCACGCGAGCTTTGTCTGTCAGGCACTTGAACACGGTAAGCATGTTTTTGTAGAAAAGCCTTTAGCCATTAGCTCTGAACAACTTAATAAAGTTGAACAAGCTTATAACCAAACAACTGATCAACTATTAATGATTGGTTTTAATCGTCGCTTTGCCCCACAAGTGGTCAAAATGAAGCAATTACTTGAAGGCGTTACCGCACCAAAGTCTCTTATCATGACCATGAATGCAGGCCATATTCCAGCAGACCATTGGACGCAAGATCCGTTTGCTGGTGGTGGCAGAATTTTAGGTGAAGCATGTCACTTTATTGATTTAATGCGCCATTTAGTCGGTTATAAAATTACTGACGTTGTTGCTCGCTGTATGGGTAACAAAGAACAGCAAGGAATCGTTGAAGATAAAGCAACCATCACGCTAACCTTTGAAGATGGCAGTATCGGCACCGTCCATTATTTTGCTAATGGTGCCGCTAATTTTCCAAAAGAAAGAGTTGAAGTTTTTGCCGATGGTAAGGTATTGCAACTCGATAACTTTAGAAAGTTAACTGGCTATGGCTTTTCAGGTTTTAGCAAAATGAATCTTTGGCAACAAGACAAAGGCCAAAAAGCCTGTGCTAAAACCTTCACTCAAGCGATAGAGCAAGGCCAACCAAGCCCAATCGCCATTGAAGAAATTTTCGAAGTATCGCAGGCGACATTAACGGCAGCTAAGCAACTAAACGAGGCAATCAGTTAATCAATGGCAATGATTGCTAAATTAGCAACATATTGGCGACTGGGCTTATTTAATGTTGCCTCAGTCGCTGCATATCGCATTAAGCTAAAACTTGGCTATTTTAAACGCTTAATGCCGATTGAAGACGCAGATTTTTCCAGTCATGAGTTTTTTGTTGAGCCTAAAAAGCAAACCGGAGCACAAGAGCAGCAAAAATTGCATGAAGTCACCTGGCTTGCTTTTGGCTGGCATAAGCCGCATGCGGATACGCCCGTTAACTGGCATGCCTCGATTTTATCGCCCGATAAAATCGGAGAAAATAAGCAGCACTGGAGTAATATTGGCGACTTCGATAATAGCTTAGGTGATATTAAAACGGTTTGGGAAGCCTCTAGACTTGGCTGGCTCTTCCCTTTCGCGATAGATTTTTTAAAAAGCCAAGATAAAGCGCACCTAGACAAGCTAAATAACTGGCTTATCGATTGGCATTTGCACAACAAGGCAAATCAGGGCGTTAACTGGAAATGTGGGCAAGAGTGCTCTATTCGAGTGTTACACTTGGCAGCATGCAGTTACTTGCTCTCACAACACAAAAATATCAGTCTACCCCTTACGCAAACTATTGAGCAGCATTTAAAGCGAATCGCTCCAACCATTGGTTATGCAAAAGCACAAGATAACAATCATGGAACCAGTGAAGCATGTGCGCTTATCTGTGGTGCTTTACTGTTACTTTCGTCTGAACACTTCACCGATAAACAATTAGCAAAGAAATGGCTTAAAGTTGGACGCGTTGCTTTAGAGAATCGAGTGAATAAGCTGGTCGCCAATGACGGTTGTTTTAGTCAAAACTCGGTGAATTATCATCGATTAATGTTAGACACAGTGTCGCTCACTGAATTTTTTCGCCAACAATTTGCGTACGCTAAATTTAGTCATAGCTTCTACCACAAAATGAAACTAGCAACGAACTGGTTAGCAGCAATGATTGCCTCAGAAAACGGTGAAGTCCCAATCCTTGGTTTGAATGACGGTGCTCAGCTTCTTCCAGTAACTTCTTGTGATTACTCTGACTTTAGACCCAGTGTTCACTGGGCGAACAGCTTATTCGTTAAAACTCACGATAGAGAATTAAAAGCGCCATTTCAGCAACTTGCTTGGTTATTTCCTGCTTCTGAAAAGGTAAATAAAACAGAAGATCCTGCTTCACTTTCTAGTGATTTTCACATTTTGCATAACAAAAATTGGCAACTTTATTTGCGTACGCCAACGGCAACCTTTAGGCCGGCACAATGTGATGCGCTGCATTTAGATGCATGGTGTGGTAATGACAATATACTGTTAAGTACAGGTAGCTATAGCTATAACTGCGAGCCTAAATGGCAAGATTATTTCCCTAGTGTTGTCGCGCAAAATACCGTGCAGTTTGACCATAAAGAACAAATGCCGAGGCTGTCTCGTTTTCTATTCTCCAACTGGATAAAAACCCAAGTTGAAACAGACAAGAACAACATAAAGGCTGCATACCAAAATACGCTAGGTCACCAACATGCGAGACGGTGCGCGATAGAGGAAAACAAATTAATGGTGATTGACGAGATAAGCGGCTTTGATAGACAAGCCACGCTCAGGTGGCACCTACCTCAAGGACATTGGCAGGTTTCTCAATCTTTGATTACCAATAAAGAATGGCAACTAGCCTTTGACGCAAATGTAGAGATTAAAGATATAAGGCTTGTTGAGGGCTGGCAGTCACGCTACTATCTTAAAAAACAGCCGGTTAGTGTCGTAGAAGTTACCATTGAGCACCCTGGCACAATAACGACCATCGTGAGTAAGCATTAATGAGAATATTGTATTTTCATCAACATTTTTCTACACCTTTAGGTTCAACGGGAATTCGTTCCTACGAAATGGCCAAAAGACTGGTTCAGTCAGGTCACCAAGTCACTATGGTGTGTGGAACATACGCAGGTGGAAATTCGGGGCTAAGTAAACAACCTTTCGTTAACGGCCAGCGTAGAGGCAACGTCGACGGAATCGACGTGATTGAATTTGAACTTGCCTATGCGAATGTACAATCGTTTAGCCAACGCGCCATCGCATTTTTACGCTTTGCTTACCGCAGTATTAAAGTCGCATTAACACACAAGTACGATTTGTTATTTGCCACCACGACGCCTTTGACAGTAGCTTTGCCAGGCATAGCCGCTCGTTGGTTAAAGGGCAAAACCTTTGTCTTTGAAGTACGTGACTTATGGCCTGAATTACCTAAAGCCATGGGCGTTATTACCAACCCAGTTATCTTATTTGGTATGGCGGTTCTTGAAAAAATGGCATACCGCTCAGCTCATGGCCATATCGGCCTATCTCCTGGGATAGTCAAGGGCATTAAACAGCACCTGAAACAAGATAAAGAAGTCGCCATGATCCCAAATGGCTGTGATATTGAGTTGTTTAATCAGCATCCTAGCCCATGGCAACCTAAACAAATAAATGATGAAGATTTTGTCGCTGTATTCTCAGGAACACATGGCATGGCAAATGGGCTAGATAGCTTAATCGAAGTTGCTAAGCATCTTAGAAAAAGCAAAGTTGAACATATTAAGCTTGTCCTCATTGGTCAGGGAAAATGCAAGCCCGACTTAATGGACAAAGCAATAGCACATGAACTGTCTAACATCGTCTTTTTAGATCCTGTTGATAAAAAGAAACTATCAGCGCTTTTCGTTCGCGCCGACATCGGCATGCAAATACTCGCTAACGTACCCGCATTTTATTACGGCACTTCCCCAAATAAATTCTTTGATTACATTTCAGCTGGGTTGCCTGTTATTAATAACTACCCAGGTTGGTTGGCGGAATTAATTGAAGATAATCAATGTGGTGTGGTCGTTCCGCCTGAGCAGCCTAAGGCTTTCGCCAATGCGCTTATTGAATTAGCTGAAAACAGAGAGCAACTGATCCCTATGGCAGAGAACGCTAGAAAATTAGCACAACAAAACTTTGATCGAATTAACTTAGCAAAACAATTTGTTGAATATTTAGAACACGTAGGAAGCCGCCATGCTTAAGCGCTTATTTGATTTGCTCGTATCTGGCACGGCTTTGTTGTTATTGTCACCGATTATCGCGCTAGTTGCTTGGCGCGTGGCAAAAAACTTGGGAACACCAGTTTTATTTAAGCAAGACCGTCCGGGACTTCATGGTCAGGTTTTTCAAATGCTAAAGTTTCGTTCCATGCGTGACGCTATAGACAGCAACGGCGAACCGCTACCAGACAGTGAACGACTTACACCTTTTGGCAAAAAGCTGCGTGAATCGAGTTTAGACGAATTACCCGGCCTGTGGAATGTATTTATTGGAAATATGAGTTTGGTGGGCCCTCGTCCGCTGTTAGTGGAATATTTACCGCTATACTCAAAAGAACAAGCCAGACGTCACAATGTTAAACCAGGAATTACAGGGTGGGCTCAGGTCAATGGACGAAACGCTATTAGCTGGCAAGAGAAATTTTCATTAGATGTATGGTACGTTGACAATCAATCCTTTTGGCTTGATATAAAAATACTCTTTCTTACAGTAAAAAAGGTGTTCACTAAGGCAGACATCAGTGCTGAAGGTGAAGCAACAATGACTAAATTTACAGGAAATCATCATGAGTAAACTGTTAATTATAGGTGCAGGCGGGCACGGCCGAGTTATTGCTGATTGTGCGCAAGCTACAAACGTATATAGTGAAATCGCTTTTTTAGATGATTGCTTTCCCGAGCGTGATACCAACTTGGAATGGCCCATTATAGACAAGTCGTCTGCTTGGAAATGTTACGAGAAAGAGTATGATTTCGCTCTAGCCATTGGCAATAACAAAGCACGGCTAGCGCTTTTTAAAGCACTCAGTAATTCTAACTCTGCTCGACTACCAAACATTGTTCATCCAAAAGCGGTGATCAGTCAGCACGCGACTATAGGCCAAGGCAATGTCGTTTTCGCTAACGCAGTAATCAACCCTGGCGTGTCGATTGCCAACGCCTGTATTATCAATACGAGTGCAACCGTTGATCACGATTGCCGCTTAGCAGACGCTGTCCACATATCACCTGGGTCACATTTATCGGGTACAGTAACGGTAGGCGAAAGAAGTTGGTTGGGCGCGGGAAGCTGCACGGTGCAAGTAATCGATATTGCAGAAAACACCCAAGTAGGTGCTGGCGCTGCCGTTACCAAGTCAACTGAAGCGAATGGCCTTTATGTTGGCGTTCCTGCAAAAAGAATAAAAGATATAGATTAACCTAATTTTAAAACGCAATGAGGTAAACCGTGTTAAATACCCCTTTCACTCCGTGGCCTAACTTTACCCAAGAAGAAGCCGACAAAGTGTCACAAGTATTACTGTCAAATAAAGTGAATTATTGGACGGGTCAAGAAGGACGAGAGTTTGAAAAAGAATTCGCACAGTTTGCCGACTGCCAATACGCAGTGGCCGTTGCCAATGGTACGCTAGCGCTGGATTTGGCTTTAGTGAGTTTAAATATTGGCAAAGGTGATGAAGTCATTGTTACTTCCCGAACTTTTATCGCCTCAATTAGCACTATCATTAATGCTGGCGCTACGCCGATATTTGCCGATGTCGATCCTATTACGCAAAACATTACAGCAGAATCTATTAGTGAAGTGTTAACCACAAACACAAAAGCCATTATTTGTGTTCATTTAGCCGGCTGGCCTTGCGAAATGGACGACATTATGGCATTGGCTAAACAACACCAACTCAAAGTCATTGAAGATTGCGCGCAAGCACACGGGGCGAAATATAAAGGCAAGAGCGTTGGTAGCTTTGGCGATGTTGCGGCTTGGTCGTTTTGCCAAGACAAAATTATGACGACGGGCGGTGAAGGCGGAATGCTGACCACCAATAATGAAGATATATGGCGAAAGGCGTGGGCATTTAAAGACCACGGAAAATCATATGCCGCCGTGTATGAGAAATCGCACCCACCTGGTTACCGTTGGTTGCACGAATCATTCGGCACCAACTGGCGCTTAACCGAAATGCAATCAGCTATCGGCCGCATTCAGTTAACTCGCATGCCAACATGGTCAGCTAAACGAAGAGAAAACGCAGAGGCTATTTTTCAAGTATGCCGACAATTCTCATTTCTACATGTGCCAGAGATCCCAGACTATATCGAACACGCTCAATACAAATGTTATGTATTGATTGAACCGTCAGCCCTTCCGCAAGGCTGGAGCCGCGATAAAATTATTGATGAAATTACCTCGGCAGGCGTACCTTGCTATTCCGGTAGTTGTTCTGAGGTCTACCTAGAAAAAGCGTTTGATGGCAAACCCTATAAGCCAGCAAATTCGCTCCCAAATGCTAAAGCGTTAGGCGACATCAGCTTGATGTTTTTAGTTCACCCTACGTTAACGTCAGCAGAAGTTGACAAAACAACCTCAGTTTTAGCACAGGTGTTAAATAAAATTGCAGACAGCGCTAAATAAACTGGTAAGATAACAATTAAGTAACAAATTATGTCCGTGTTTAGCGGTCTTATTACGCATAATTGGCGTAAATTAGTTAACACTTTGTTATAAGGTGAACGCAAGATATGATCAGAAAAATTGATTTGATCCCTGGTTATGTAAAGTTTCTGTTGGCGCTGTCGTACGACTTGTTTGCCTTAAGCTCTGCATTTTTTCTTGCTTACTTTTTGCGTTTAGGTGCCACCAATTTTGAAATTCATTGGGCTGAGTGGTCAGTTTTTATCACTGTTTCACTTGGCACATTGTTAATGTTCAATCTGGCTGGAATCTACCGAACCGTCATTCGATACTTCACCGCTAAATCGGTGCTAAAAGTCATCGCTATTCTCATTGCCTCAACCCTTGTTTTTTATTTTAGTGGCATATTTTTCGAGGCATTTGTTCCTCGTTCAGTACCTATCGTATTTTTTGCCTTTGCTTGTATACTCATTGCTGGTGCTCGTCTTGGCTTTGGCATTATTAGTTCACAACATTGGTTTGATGAAAAACAAGGTGTCGTGATATACGGCGCAGGGGAAACCGGCCGCCAGTTAGCAAGCACATTAATGGCAGGTCGAGAATACCAACCTCTGGCCTTTATCGACGAAAAAAGCCGTTATCATGGCCGCGAATTACTTGGCCTTAATATTCATTCGTTAGACAGTATTGAGAAGTTAGTCACTCGCTTTGGCCATTTTAAAGTACTCATTGCTATCTCTCAGGTGAGTCAGTCTCGAATGAAAGAAATCGTCGGTGCTATTGAACCTCATGCACTTGAACTACTATCCGTGCCTGATATGGCCGATATCGTTTCAGGTAAAAGACGCATCGACCAGTTAAGAGAAGTATCAGTTGAAGAGTTACTTGGACGTGAAGCAGTAGCGCCAATTCCTGAACTACTCAGTGCAAATATCGAAAATAAAGTGGTGATGGTCTCAGGTGCTGGTGGCTCTATCGGTAAAGAACTATGCCGCCAAATCGTCTTGAACAAGCCAACCAAGCTTGTTTTGCTCGATGTTAGTGAGGCATTCTTATACGAAATTCATCAAGAACTTAGTGTTTTTGTTAAAGAAAAACAGCTAGATATTCCTATAGTACCACTTATTGGTAATGTCCAAAACGGCATGCTGATGACCACCATCTTCCACAGCCAGAAGGTACAAACTATCTATCATGCCGCGGCTTATAAGCATGTACCTTTGGTTGAGCACAATGTAATGGCGGGTATTTCCAACAATGTATTAGGTACTTATGAAATAGCGCAAGCGGCCATATTCTGTGACGTTGAAACCTTTGTCCTTATCTCCACAGATAAAGCGGTACGTCCGACAAATGTTATGGGTGCAACCAAGCGCCTAGCTGAATTAGTACTGCAGTCTTTAGCACCACGTGATCATCACACTCGCTTTGTTATGGTGCGCTTTGGTAACGTACTTGGTTCTTCAGGCTCTGTAGTGCCACTCTTTAAAAAACAAATCCGCAATGGCGGCCCAATAACTATTACTCACCCCGATATTATTCGCTACTTTATGACAATTCCTGAGGCAGCCCAATTGGTTATCCAAGCGGGTGCAATGGGTAAAGGTGGCGATGTATTTGTCCTTGATATGGGCAAACCGGTAAAAATCGTCGATCTTGCTTACAACATGACTCACCTAATGGGTTTAACGATTAAAGACGAGCAAAACCCTAATGGCGACATCGCAATTAAATACAGTGGCTTAAGACCGGGTGAGAAGCTCTATGAAGAGTTACTAATCGATGATCACGCACAACCGACCTCTCATCGACGTATACTGACAGCTAATGAAAGAACTTTAAGTTGGCCTGAAGTTAATCGCATATTGAATGCTTTAAATGATGCGATGCGCGCTGAAGACATTGATACGCTGAGAAAAATCTTATTAGAAGCGCCACTAGAGTATCGACCTGACGAAAAAAAGCCGGTAAGTTCGGCGCCTGAAGAATTGAAAGTCAAAGAATCATTAAATGAGCTTAAGAAGGCAACAGAAAAAGATGCCTCAACTGAAGAAGCACCTTCTCTTTCCACTGCTGAAGAACAGGTATCCTAAAGCAAGTTCACAGTAAACGAGAATATCAATATCGTTACTTTTTAATTAATAACCAAACACGGGCATAGTCAGCTATGCTCTTATTGGCTTGATAATAATCTTTCCAGCCATAGTAACTGCCTTTTAGCCAGTCTAACTGAAACAGGTTGTTATCAAAGGCACCACCTTGGTCAGCCAGCACTGCCATAGCAATTTCATTTTCGCTATTGTTTTTATATTCGATTAAAAAGAGCTTTCCTAAGCCTAACTCTTTAACATTACCTGCCAGAGATACCTGCGCAAGTAACGGAATTTTATTTTCTATTTCCGTGCCGTAACCCAAAATCCCTGCCACTTGAGCAAAATACCAGTAACGCGCCTGCTCTCGTTTACCTATGGTGTAATCATAAGCAATACCATTGTTTCGATGGACGTTAAAGTACCGATATTCTGAACCAACTTTGGCCACACCTGTGCCTTGCAGCAAAACATCATGTAACGCTTCTTCTGAAAGCCAAACTAAAGGTTTAGCTAGCTGCTTGTTATCTAGAACGCCAGCCATTACCTGTTGCCGCGTATACTGATACCGCGTTAATGTGTCTTTTTTTAATTCTGCTTGTTCTGCACTCAGTGCTTGTTCATCAAAAGGGATTTGATATAGCGCATGAGCAAAGCTATCCGTTTTTTCAGCGCTTGCATTTAGTTGTTTCACATAGTACTTGGTCAGAAAAATATGCTCATTGGGAATGCTGGTTAGCAAGCGCTTTTTAACTTCATTGTCACTCTTATTCGCCCACTCTATTGCTTGGCTTATGTCGGGCTGCCACATATAAAAATCAAAGTCTTTTACTAGCTCAGCAGGGGATAATTGCTGTTTAGGTAAAGTACAAACAGCCTCTAAAGTCGCTTTGACTTTTGCCAAGGTAATCTCTTTGGGTAACACACTGCCCTGATGCACCGCAAACTTATCTTGTGGGTGCTTTTTTATATAACTAAGTGTGTTTTTTGCAACCTGACAAAGATCACTTACTGGTACTTGAAAATTACCTGAAAAGTTAGGGCTTTCTTGTTTTACGAATTCAGCAACAGCAGAAGATGAAACGAAAAGAAATAGTGCACTCACTTTACCAAGTGCACTGATAGATAGTTTTTTAGAACGCATATACGGTTACAACAGGCTCTCTAAATCAGCGATAAACTCTGCATCTTCAGGGTCAACTTTAGGGCTGTAGGCTTTAACATTTTTACCTGAACCGTCAACCAAATACTTGTAGAAGTTCCATTTTGGTGAAGTAGATTTATCTGCTAAATACTTGAAAACTGAGTTAACGTCACTGCCTCTAACCGCACTGGTTGAAAGCATAGTAAAGGTTACACCGTAATTGACGTAACACACTTTTGCTGTGTCTTTTTCGTCATCTTCTTCTTGAAAAAAGTCATCAGATGGAAAGCCAATAACCACTAAACCTTTATCTTTGTATTTTTTATGAATAGCTTCCAGTTTTTTAAAGTGAGGCGTAAAACCACAGTTACTCGCGGTGTTAACAATTAATACAGGCTTGCCTTGTGTAAGCTCACATAGGTTAACTGATTTACTTGAATGCAACTTTTTAAATTCTGCTGCCAGATAACTAGGGCATTGCGCTTCACCCACCTCTTCAGCCTGAGCAGTAGGATACAAGCTGACAAAAATTAATACTGGAACGATTAACCAAGATATATTCATACTAGAGATTCTCTTTTTATTTTACTGATCAAATTACGCTGCGTTTTGCCCAATAGATCAAGTACAATGAAAAATGATTATGACATAGGAGATAAAAGTCTGTGAACAAACAAATTGCTATTTTAGTCTCATCTCTTTGCTTGGCTGCACCATTTTCATCAGCGAACGCCAGTCAAAGTGATGCTTACCAACTGTTACAGCAGTTAGTTGCCCCACCTAAAGGCATAGGTGCACGAGAAGCCGGCACGGAGAAAGAAAAAGAAACCGCAAACTTTATCGTCTCTCAATTTAAGAACATGGGTTATAAACCGCAAGTTCAGTCGTTTACTTTTGGCAAGAAACAACAGGCGTCTGAAAATATTATTGTTGATTCGAACCCTAACGCCAAAAACACTATCGTTTTAGCTGCGCATTACGACTCTACGGCAGCTAAACACGGTTCATTAGGGGCAACAGATAATGGCGCAGGACTTGCCGCCATGCTATCGATAGCAAAACAAGTGAGTCAGAACATTTCAGAAAAATACAATGTTCGCTTTATCGCTTTTGGCGCGGAAGAAACAGGGTTAGCAGGCTCTCGTTACTACGTCGCTGAATTAAAAAAACAACCTGAGTTACTTTCTTCAATTGTTGGTATGATCAACTTCGACACTATTTCTGGTGGCGATATTACCTACATTCATAGCGCTCACACAAAGCCATACCGATGTGCTTCTGAAGCCTTCCCTTATAATTCTGAGACAGGCCTGCGAGATAAGATTTTAAACCTGTCTAAAGAAACACTAGGTGAATCAGACATGTTTACACTTCACCCAGCCTACCCTGGTTACCCTGAGGGTGTTACAGGTTCTTGGTCTGATCATTCACCGTTTGCTTGCGCAGGCGTGCCTATCGCTTATATCGAATCAACTAACTTCACCATTAATGGCGAAGAAGGTTATGACGGATATTCGCAAACGACAAATAAAGCGTTCTGGGATTGCTACGATGCAGAGAAAAAAACCGCTTGCGATCGTCAAAAAGAAAGCAAATGGGGCAAAATTTGGCACACTGAATTCGACCGTTTAGACGTGTTAAACAAAATGTTTCCTAACCGCGTCGAGCGCCAGTTAAACGATACCGTCAAAGTGGTTTCTAAGTTTCTTACTAACCCTGAAAAATACTTTAACTAAGAGATAGTTAACAAGTAATTTTCGCTTTTATGCGACTCATCTCACATACCAGACGAGTTACCGAAAATAGATTGTTTTTGGTCACTCGTTTTTTCATTATAGTGGCTCTAGTTGTGCCTGCATTACTTTGCTAAAACGCGCGTGTTAGAACACTTCAACGATAAGTGAACACAATAAACGACCCCATATTGCTAAACGCATTAGCTAAGTAAACAGGAATTTTTTTCCAGTTAGCATACACTTAACATGTTAACCATAGAAACGAGCGCCCTGTCTTATGGATAAATACTTTCGCAAGCTTCTAACAAGCTCCATCTGCTGTCTTGCTGTCATTTCTTCTGCTGTTATGGCACAAGGAAGACAAATGCCGCCAGCCAATGTCAATGTCGCCACCATTAAACACCAACAATTGTCACCCGTTGCTTGGGTGTCAGGTACTGTCGTCAGTCGCAACAACTCGCAAATTGCGGCAGACGTATCAGGTCGCCTAATTTACCTCGTTGATTTAGGTGCAAAAGTTAACAAGGGTGACGTTATCGCACGCCTTGATGACAGACCGTTAAAGCTTCAGCAAGAAGAGGCACAGGCTAATGTTGCTAACGCTAAAGCTGAGTTGTCTTTTGAAAAGAATGAAGTTGCGCGTAAAAAATCTCTGGTGGAGAAAAAATTAATCGCCGAACAAAGCCTAGAAGAAACGATAGCCAACTATAACAAAGCGCAAGCTTCTTTATCTGCTGCTACTGCACGCTTACATCAAATAGAGCAAGATCTATCGTACACACAGTTAAAAGCACCTTTTACTGGCATAGTCGCCGAGCGTTTGCGTAACCAAGGTGAATTCATCAACAGCGGTAACGCCATAGTTCGCTTAGTTGAAACGGCCAATGTAGAGGCTTCGTTACATGCGCCACTAACGGCATACCGCTTTTTAAGTGAGACTAGCTTGTTGTCTGTTAAGTCACCATTAGGTGCAGGACAAGCGCCAATCAAAGCGATTATTCCTGTTGCAGATACTCGCTCTCACTTAATGGAAGTGCGTTTAGATATGTCTGCACTTGATTGGCCAATAGGCTTAGATATTAAGGCAGCTGTAGCGACAGGCGAAACTAAAAGAGTATTAGCCATTCCTAGAGACGCTTTAGTATTACGCCCTAATTCGACCACTATCTTTGTGATCAGCGAAGAAAACAAAGCTCGTCAAGTAAGTGTGTCAGTAGGCATTACCCAAGGTGAGTTAGTGCAAGTCATTGGGGATGTAAAAGAAGGTGACTTAGTGGTTATTCGCGGTGCTGAGCGTTTGCAACCAGGACAGGCTGTTGCCATCAAAAACAATAACGATGCATTAGTCTCTGGTAATAAAACAGTGAGCAACTAGCAATGACCTTAACTTCAGCTTCACTTAAAAACCCAACCGCCGTTATCGTGGCGGTGCTACTGATCACGCTATTTGGTGTGATCAGTATCGTTAAATTACCTGTTCAGTTAACCCCTGAAATTAGCAAACCGCAAATCGTTATTTCAACTAGTTGGCGTGCAGCTGCGCCAGAAGAAATTGAAGCGGAAATCATCGAACGACAGGAAGATGTGCTAAAAGGCCTTCAAGGGCTTGAATTACTAGAATCTAGCTCAAACCAAAGTAGTGGTAGCATCACCTTACGCTATAAAACCGGTGTTAATTTAGAGCGCGCACTTATCGATGTAATGAACGCGCTAAACCAAGTGCCTAACTACCCACCAGATGCGACCGAACCTATTATTTCTGTAGGCGGTGCTAGTACCTTTGAAGCTATCGCTTGGTTTGCACTTAAGCCAACAAAAGAAAACACTCGCGATATCGTTTCTTACCAAGACTATGTAGAAGAAGTGGTTCAAACCCGATTAGAACGCGTTGAAGGTATATCGCAAACCAATGCTTTTGGAGGTTTACCCACAGAATTAAGAATCACCTTTGACCCCTACAAGGCAGCAAACTTAGGGTTAAACATTCCGTTTATTGCCAGCACATTAACCAATAATACTGATACTTCAGGTGGTTTTAATGAAGTTGGCCGCCGCAAATACACTCTTCGCTTTTCTGGTAAATATGGCGTGGAAGAGTTACAAAACATGGTCTTAGACTGGCGCGACGGCAAACCAATTTTGTTGAAAGATGTCGCTAATGTTGAGTTAACCCTGGCCGACCGCACAGGAATCCTAACCTTAGACGGTGAACCAGCTATAGCAATGAACGCTCAGGTAGAACAGGGCGTTAATGTTATTCAAGTAATGGATGGCTTAAAAGAAGCGATGCAGGAGCTTAATGAAGGCCCACTGAAACGCGCCAATTTAAAGCTTATCCAAATGTATGACGAAACCATCTACATTGGCCGCTCGATGAGCCTAGTACAAAACAACTTGATGCTAGGTATTTTCTTGGCAGTTATCGTACTTTGGTGGTTCTTAAGAAAATTCCGCGCCACATTAATTGTTGCCTTATCTATTCCAATTTCACTTATTGTGACTTTATTGATCATGTACAGTGCGGGCAGAACCATTAATATCATTTCCATGGCAGGTTTAGCCTTTGCTGTAGGTATGGTATTGGATGCCGCTATTGTTGTACTTGAAAACATTGTTCGACTGCGAGAAAAAGGAGCTACGCCACACGACGCTTCCTTTAAAGGGACAGGCCAAGTTTGGGGCGCATTGTTATCTTCTACCGCAACCACGGTTGCCATATTCTTACCTATCGTATTCTTAGAAGAAGTTTCGGGGCAATTATTTGCGGATTTAGCAATTACCATCGCGGTAGCTATTGTCGCATCCTTACTTATTGCCGTGACGGTACTTCCTACTGCGGCAAGAAGACTATTAAAAGAAGTGTCGTCTGAAGATCCACACTCTCACTGGTGGGCAAACATAACCAAAGGTATTATGCGCATTACCTCTACGCCGGCCAAACGCTACGGCTGGGTATTTGGCTTAATGCTATTCTCCTTTGTTGGTACGTACCTGCTATTTCCAAAAGTCGACTATTTGCCAAAAGGCAATCAAAACTCATTTAATGCCTTTATGTTGCCACCTCCAGGGCAAAGCTACCCTGCAGCACGCTTTGAAATGAGTGATGAAATTAACCGTCGTTTAATGCCATACCTGCAAGGCGAAAAAGATCCTAAAATTGAGCATACTTGGCTAGGCTTCTTTGGTAACTTTGGCTTTATGGGCGGTCGAGCAGAAAACTCAGATCACATCAAAGACATTGTGAATGTTATCAATGGTGAAGTATTAGCGGGTTTTCCTGACACTATCGCTTTTGCCTCACAAGAAGAGCTGTTCGGTAATTTAGGTGGTGGTCGTAGAATCGATATTGATATTCAAGGTAACGATGTTGACCAACTACTGGTTGCTGCTCGTGTTGGTTTTGGTGCAGTTAGTCAAGCTTTACCAGGCGCGCAAGTTCAACCTACCCCAGGGCTTTCATTAGCAGAGCCAGAGCTACGAATGATCCCTGATGAACGCCGTGTCGCTGAAGCCGGCTGGACAAGACAGCAAGTATCGTCAATTTCACGTGCATTAGGTACAGGCTTATACGTAGGCGATTACTTTAATGGCCAAAAACGATTAGACGTATTCTTACGCACAACCGATTGGGAGTCTCCTGAAGAGTTAGCCTCTATTCCACTATTTACGCCTAGTGCAGGTGTACAACCTGTTGGTGAGCTAGTGGAAATTGTTAGAACCGCAGGACCAAGTTCGATTCGCCGCGTAGACCGCAAGCGAACTATTACTTTACAAGTTACGCCGCCTGCAAATATAAGCTTAGAAGAAGCGATTAACGATATTAAAACCAACGCAGAGCCTGCGATCTTGTCGCAGCTTGGAGAAGATGGTGCAATTTCGTATCGAGGCTCAGCAGAAGCGTTGACAACGGCGCTTGCCAACATGAGTCAAAGTTTCTTGCTTGCTCTGGCTATTCTCTATTTATTAATGTCGGCGTTATTCCGCTCATTTAAAGACAGTTTGTTAGTTGTGCTGACGATTCCACTCGCAACCGTTGGTGGTATCGCACTATTACAAGTCACCAACATGTTTATATTCCAACCGTTAGATCTACTGACCATGATAGGCTTTGTTATCTTGTTAGGTTTAGTAGTAAACAACGCAATTTTATTGGTTTACCAAACACGTATTGGTGAAGGGGAAGGATTGTCACGTCACGACGCCGTACAACAAGCAGTGCGCTTGAGGCTTCGTCCTATATTAATGAGTACCTTAACCAGTATCTGCGGTATGTTACCGTTACTTGTTATCCCTGGCGCGGGTGCTGAGCTATATCGAGGCATTGCAGCGGTAATTGTTGGTGGTATGTGTGTAAGCACGATATTTACCTTAATCTTCTTACCAAGCTTATTGCAGATGGGTAAGTCAGAAAGACAATTTGCTCAAGACCCTGACTTAGTTGGAGCAAAATAGTTAAACTTATCACCATAGCGTGAATTAACTTTACTCATTAAAAAAGCCAGCCCTAATCAAAGGTGCTGGCTTTTTTATTGATGAATTTAAATCACTTCCTCTGGATGAAGTGATTGCTCTGTTGGGGCTTGGCCGGTAGAGACCAATTCTAGAAATATTGTTTGAAGCAATTAAGGCTTACAGCACTAGTTTCACAGTGGGTAAAATAAACACCTATTCCCGTTGAAACGATAACGACAGATATTTTTATAGACTTTCACGCCTGTCAGCCATGGATGGCTGACACTGACGTGCTCATGGATGAGCATTTGTCAGGAAGGCGGACAGTCAAAAATATTTGGCGTTAGGCTTTCGCTGAGTCGGGCGATGAGGGCGCCTACATGGATGTAGGTGGTAGAGCAACGCAGGAGCAGTTGCCGAAAAGTTAGAGGGAAACAATCGGTTTTTCCCTCTAACGTGCTGTCGGCACCCCGACAATATAACGCAAAAGGCAAACGATATTAGAAAGTATTTAACAACGGGGTATCATGAAGGTGTGAGAAAGCAGCCCCCTTGAAGGGGGCTTATTGACTTAAAGGGTTAAGCCTTATCAAACGCGTGATTAATACGCTGATTTAGGATCTTCACCAATTGGGTATTCTTTTACCGGTTTTGCACCTAATAAGTGCTCAACAAAGTAATCCCAACGCTTACGAATGAAGTACTTGTTTTTGTTTAGTACATGGTCGCCATTTGGATAAATCATTAGATCAAAGTCTTTATTCGCTTTAATTAATTTATCGGCTAACTGAAGCGTTGCTGCTGGGTTAACGTTGTCATCTAATTCACCATGAGCAAGTAACAACTTACCTTTAAGCTTTTTCACGCTTTCCATATTTAGGTTTGATTGCTCATCCCAAAATGGCTGTACCGGGAAGCCTAGCCAGATTTCATTCCAGCCAGTTTTATCGGTTCTAAAGTCATGGTTACCTGACGCAGAAACACCTACTTTGAAAAAGTCTGCATGGCGGAACATAGCTTGAGCAGTATCGTAACCACCAGCTGAGAATCCATAAATACCCACGCGAGTTGCATCTAAATAACTATAACGCTTTGCAAGATCTTTAATCGCTTGTACGTGGTCATCAACACCAGCAGCTAAGTTTTCATAAGCAACGGTGTGAAAATCTCGGTCGCGCTTACTGGTGCCGCGGCCGTCCATTTTAATCACAACAAAGCCTAGCTCTGCTAGCGCCTGTGCTTGTTCAAAGTAAGTCCAAAATGACTTTCTGGTAAAGAAATTATGTGGCCCCGTGTAAGTTGCATCAATCACAGGGTACTTTTTCGTTTCGTCAAAATTTGACGGCTTATACATTAAACCATAAAGCTTAGTTTTGCCGTCGTTTGCAGTTACTTCAAATGGTGTTGGAGGCTTCCAGCCTTCTGCAGTTAAATCGCTAATATCTGGGTTACCCACTTTTGTGATAACGCGACCATCTTCTGTGCTACGTACTGTCGAAGTCGGCACAGTTTGCGCATCTGACGCTAGATCAACAAAGTATTTAAAGTCAGGAGATATCGTCGCTGAATGCTCTAATGGCTCAGGCGTTAAAAGTCTGTTGTCAGTGCCATCTAGGTTAACGCGGTACAAGTGACGTAAGTATGGGTCGCGGTCAGCAAACTCGCCTGACGCTTCATAATAAAGTACACGGTTTTTCGCATCTAAGCCTCGGTTAGTGCGAACAAAGCAATCACATTGGGTGATTTTGTTTTTAAACTTACCTGTCGATAACTCATATAAGTAGTATTGCTGTTTGCCCGACTTTTGGCTGGTCCAAATTAACTCGTCAGAATCTGGCAACACCCAAACATCTTGCGTCCACGGATCGATAAATGTGTCAGTGGTATTTTCAACAATTTTACGAACGCTATGGTCTTCTGGGTTATATTCAAAAAATGCCATGCGTTTTTTCGCGCGAGCTTGTTCGTAGAAGTAGAACTTATTGTTACTTTCCCACCAACCCCAAATTGGGCCACCGTAGTAGGTTTGTAATAATTTCGGTGCGTCTACAACGTGCGTTACTTTTTTGCTCGCGACATCAACGCTAATAATGTCACCTTCAGGGGTATGTTCGTCGCCTGCTAATGGGTAGTAATAACTATAAAGCCTTGGGCGTAAGCCACCGTCATGTACCGATTGCAGTAAGTGAAGCTTGCCCACTTTTTCGCGATTCATGCGATGCGTAATAAGCGTCTTACTGTCTTTTGACCAGTAAATACTTAACCACTGAGCAACTGAACCTGGCTCTTTATCCATAAAGTTTCTTGGGTTCATGTTTTGAACGGCATACGGGTAACCTTCGGTACCGTCGGAGGTTAGCTGAGTGACTTCTTTTGTCTCGTTATTCGTTAAGTACAAGTTCCATTCTTTAACTGACGCTGTGTACTTACCATCTGGCGAGGTATACCAAGGTGTATTCTCTGACTTTTCAGTCTCTTGTTCCTGACAGGTGTTTTCTACAGTGCTACACAACTGCTTTTTGTCGTTGTAGGTAAAAGTTACCTGTTTTGCCGTCAGATCGACATTATCAATCGTTAGCGCGAACGGCTTGGTGCTGTCATGGGATAAAGCCGCTTGGATTTTTGCGTGATCAAATAAAGGACTTACTTTGCCCGATTCAGGCTGAACCAAGAAGTAGCTATTGTTGCCCTGCTTATCTTGCTCGCTAAACCAAAAGTTATTGGTTTCACCAATCCACTTTGGATCAACCGCTAAATTTCTTACCTTGTTTCTCACATTGTTAGGTAAAAACGCTTCTGCTCTTTGGTAATCGGCAACAGTGACTTGCGGTGCTGTGGTACTTGGCGTTTGCTGACTGGTTGTTGTCGAATTACACGCTGACAACGCCAAACCAGCCAAGACAACACTTGAAAGGTTCTTCATAAAAGCTCCTACTAAATAGCTAATATAGTGACTTGAAGGATATACATTGCTGTAACAGTATCACACCACTTTGACTCATCCAATGGTATACCGTCTACAATTTACAAAATATTAACTATTGAACTGCAATTGTCATTACGCTGATACACTTTGTTGATATTGTTAACGTCTGATTAAAAGTCGCTCAATTGAAGATGCAAGAAGAAGCCAAACTAAACCGTGAGACTAAAAGGAACTAACGCTTCCATTAACTGGTGTTACATTATTGTTGCATTCGTCACGTTCACTAATATAATCAAGTTAGAAAAGTTACCCGCAAACTGGTAGTAGTATTTGCCATCAATGAAGCTCAATGCGCTAATAAGTGCCATAATTGCTCTTGGTTTTTCTTCCGCAGCAAAAGCGGAATTGGATATTTTTGATTTATCGTTAAGTGCGCTCACCCAAGTAGAAGTTGCCACAGAAACACCAGTTTCAATTATTCAAGCACCATCGATAGTTTCCGTTATCACCAAAGAAGATATTGAGTTAATGGCAGCTAACACCTTACCCGATATTTTAAAAACACTGCCTGGCTTTAATGTCACCTCTTCTACCCTCAATAGAATGAACCCTGTATTTTCCATTCGAGGCATCTATACCGGTAACAGTGCTCAAGTGCTTTTTCTACTTAACGGTAACCGTATTCAAGGGTCACTCTATTCAATGGGGCTAGATAAACTATCTCACTGGCCCATTCATAATATTCAGCGAATTGAAGTAATTCGTGGCCCAGGTTCTGCACTCTATGGTGCAGATGCTTTCGCAGGGGTTGTGAATATTATTACTCATTCAGAAGAAACGAATGACAATCGAATAGGTGCTAAGTTTGGCAGTAATAACACGCATAATGCTTGGGGAAACTTCAGTCATACATTCGAAAACCAACATCGCATGTCTGGCTATGTCGAGTATTTTAAGCAAGACAATGATACCGATAGAGTGGTAACACAAGACTTACAAAGCACCTTAGATGGCGGCTTTGGCACTAACGCAAGCTTCGCTCCTACCTATTTGTCGGATCAATTAGACACTCTTGTTTATGGCGTGGATTACCAAGCGGGTAACTGGTATGCCAGCATAGATGGCTATAGTACGAGAAATAAGGGGATAGGCGCAGGTGCAGCACAAGCACTTGATAGCCTGGGTGGTGACGATTACGACATGATATTAGCCGAGGTTAGTTATCAAGAACAGCTAGCGAAAGACATTTTGTTCAACGCCAAGTTTAACCACTATGTTTCTCATACTAACGCTCACTTTTATATTTTTCCGCCGGGGTCACTAATTCCTATTGGCAACGATGGTAATTTACTTCAGCCTCACGATGGCGAGGGCTGCCAAACAGTTGTGATTCCTGGCCTTGGTTGTTTAACTCAGTTTACCGATGGTGTGCGCGGTAATCCTGGCTCTACCGATAAATCGTCAAGTTTCGAGATGTCATTCACGCTAAATAAGTGGCAAAACCATCAAGTGCGCACCTCTTTTGGCTTTAAATCTGAAACCTTTGACGCCACGGAGCAAAAAAACTTTGGCCCAGGTGTCTTAGACAAAATTACTATTGGTGGTGTTAACCCCATTGTCGTTGATGGCAGCCTTACCGATGTTGCCGGTACAGATTATGTTTATACCGACTCAACCTCCCGAGATATCAAGCACCTATTGATTCAAGATATTTGGCAACTAGATCAACATTGGACGCTAACATCAGGCCTTCGTTATGATCATTATTCAGATTTTGGTAGCACCTTTAATCCGCGAGTAAGTTTAGTATGGCAAACAACTGAAGCGCTTACCGTGAAACTACTCTACGGCACGGCTTATCGGGCGCCATCTGTTGGCGAACTTTACGCGAAAAATAACCCAATTCAATTGGGTAATAGTGAATTAATGCCTGAAGAGATAGAAACTTGGGAGGTTTCTTTTACTCACCAATTTTCAGATGCACTTGTTCAACAATTGAATTTTTACCAATTTCACGCCAGTGACTTAATCGACTACGTAATCAACCCTCAAAATGCGCTAAATGTTGCTCAAAATACGGGGAGATTAGACGGCAAAGGCTTGGAGTATCAACTAAGCTATTTACCGTCGAAAAATACCAAATTAGTAGCAAACTACAGCTATCAATCCACGAAAAATCAACACGACTATCAACAAGCTTATGTCCCTAAGCATAAAGTAGATGTTACCTTTAACTGGCTGATAAACGAAAAATTAGCGCTTCATATCCAATGGCTATATGCAAAAGATATTGGTAGAGATTTAACTGACCCTAGAGAGCCAATTAGTAACATAAACACCTTAGATATAGCCGCATTGTACAAAATAAACGCATCATTTAACCTGAAAATAGGTGCGATGAACGCACTAGATAAACAATACGTTGAACCCTCAAGTGGTGTTATTTCCGGCGACTACCCAGCCTATGACAGACGTGTTTACGCCTCAATAAGCTATCAGTGGAACTAAGTCACTCGCCTTTTCCACTACCGTGTAAAAAAACGTAAAGGTGATTTTCAAGCACCACTCCCTTCGTTAGAGTCAACATATCTTTCCCAAACAAGGACGACATGGTGACCTTATGACGCAGTTTAAACCTCTCGCACTTTTCTACCTTTTAGCGTGTATTATTTCTTGGCCTTTTATGATTTGGATGCAATTTTATGGTGAAAGCTGGCACAGTATACCTATGCCCTCACCACTAAAAACTTCGCTATTTATGTGGGGGCCGGGCTTAGCAGCTTTAATAGTTCTTGCCCTGAACAAACGCAAATCAAACCCTCTTAAACGCTATAAATTATTTGAAAATGGCGTAACAACTAACTTAATTGTCTTTCTTGTTCCTAGCTTGCTTTTTATCGTGATGTTTTCGTCGGTATTAACCATGCAACAAATAATCTTTTTCTTAACTTTGTTTAATTTAGTGATGTTTTTTAACACCTTAGGCGAAGAATTAGGTTGGCGTGGATTTTTGCAAGCTAATTTATCAGCACTTTCTACATTTAAGCGCTTTTTAACAATTGGCATTTTGTGGGAGTTATGGCATTTACCCATGCGATTAGGCGCGATAGCTAACGGCGCAGCTGTTGAAAATATGCTAATGCTTTCGGCAGGTACTTTGGTACTCAGCTTCGTCATGGGTTTCTTCGTTGAGCGAACTAAGTCAGTGACTATCGCTGTTTGTTTGCACGCCTACATGAATAGCATGATGTCGCTTTCTCAAATAGCTAATATCCCGCAGCAAGATTTGATCCCGTATTTTGCTATTGTCGGCATGTTCTATATCGTTGTGCTGTTAAGCTGGCACAACAATAAATTTAACTGGCTAAACGCCAAAAAAGAAAAAGCGCCAGTACAATAACGTACTTAGAAGAATAATCCTCTAAGTAAGAGAAGTTGATGCAGTTGCTTTACCAGAACTGCATCAATTTTTAGGAATTGAAAAGCTTAACGATTATTTAAATCGGCGGCCAAGCATCAACCCGGCCAATAAAAACAACCATAACGCCGAAGGCTCTGGTATGTAGGTAAATGCGATATCAGCTAGTCTTACGTCGTCATCGGCACCGTCAACCCATAGCATGAACGCATAACCAGATACAGGCTCATTCATTGACACCATACCAAAAGGACCGTCGCCAGCGCCAACATCGTGGAATACATCTGTCGTTTCTACTTGAGTAGGTGAAAGAAGTGAAGCATAAGAAAAATTCACATCGTCGTTATCCGACAATGAGGACAAGAAAAAGTCAGATATAGTCACTTGATGAGAAAATACCAGTAATAGCCCTTCATCAGGGTCTTCAACCGCTTCATCAGAATAACCGCCGTCTAAGGTAGAGCCATCACCAGCACTCGACTTAACGCCTAGGCCAAATTCGCGAACTGAGACACCAAAACCGTTGTCGATATATGTCCAAGGCTGAACTTGCTCTTGATCAGTATTTACGTTGGTTGTCCACGCAGACACGGTCAACGTAATCCCCGACTCCTGATAAACCAAGTTTTGGCCTTCACCTTCAGGATCGCCAACAAAATCAATCACGATAAGATTAGCTGCAGCTGTTTGCGCAAAAGTAAGTATTAACAAGAATAAAAATGTAGATAACGTCTTCATATCTTTTATAAATTCCAAATAAAACAATCATGTTTATGAGCAACGCGCTCGATAACACGGCTAAGCAAAAAACACTCCAACTGTTCAACCAGTTGTTCAGTATGCCTTTTCTTGAAGGTTGCGTCACAGGTTTGAAAAATGTGTAAAAGAAACCGACGAAGAATTTTTAATCAGATGAAATTAGCTTTGCTGTTTAGCTAATAGCAACGAAAAGATGCAAATAGTTCATTTAATATGCTTTTTTACTATTTCACACTTGTATTACTTTAATTTAACATCTCGTCCACTTAAATAATTCCTAATTTATTCATAATAAAAAAGAAAAGGAACTTCAAAGATGTTTTACAGACATTCTGTTTTTGCTGTTGCCCTATTTTTACTTGGCTGTGGCGGCGGCGGTGGTGGAAGTACTCCCACGAAAACAACGCCGACGCCAGCCGTGAATAACCCACCAGTAGCGAATGATGATTCTTACGATGTCGGCATGAACGTACCTTCTGTTCTGGAAGTACTAAGTAATGACACCGATCAAGATGCTTTCGATATTTCAGAAACAAGTTCACCGCAAAATGGCTCGATTATCAATAATCAGAGCAGTTTAGTTTACACACCAACTAGTGGGTTTACTGGCACAGATACCTTCAGTTACACCATTCAAGACTCGAATGGCTCGACAGCTACGGCCACTGTCACACTATCTATCGCTAATATTGCGCCTACAACTCAAAACGATTATGTCGAGTTAATGCAAAGCGACGCATTAGATATATCGGCACTTGCCAACGATACATCGGTAGGTGGGCACGACTTAACCATTAAAAGCATTTCTGTACCAGAATCAGGCATTGCAACACACAACGGGCAAACAATCTCTTACTCCCCGACGATAGGGTTTGTTGGTTCAGATAGCTTATTGTATGTAGTACAAGATAGTTTTGGCGACGAAAGTACAGGTTCAATTTTCATTACTGTTAACAACGTTATTCCTAGCTTAATTGACGATAGTGCAACTACCGAGCAAAACAAGTCGGTAACCGTTGAGCCTCTTGCTAACGATACTGACGCCCTTGGCGATACTTTAACAATTGAAAGCGTTTCAGGTGCCACACAAGGACAGGTAAACATTGACGATAACCAGATAGTGTACACTCCTAATCTAGGGTTTTCTGGCACAGAATACCTTGTGTATGAAGTAGTTGATAATTACGACGCAAAACAAGAAGCAACGTTAACAATAACGGTTGAAAACATTGCTCCTACCGCTTTAGCAGACCGCGCCTATGTGGAGCAAAACAAATCAGTAACCATCAATGTTTTAGCTAATGACACAGACGTAGAAGGTGACATTCTTGCGATTGACTCTTATAGCACACCAGCAAATGGCACTGTTAGCATCACCGACGCTCAATTAACTTATACACCTCGCACGGGCTTCTCAGGTGAAGACTCCTTCACATACACAGTAACTGACATGGCAGGCGCAACTGAAACGGCAACCGTTACCGTATTCGTTGGTGAGTCTATGCAACTGCAAGGAAAACTCGTAGGGTTTGAGCAAGCGGGTAAAACGGTCTCTATTACCTATGGTAACAATGAGATAACGGCAGAAACCGATGAAAACGGACATTTCTCAGCCACCCTTGTTTTCGATGATACAAGCCAACTCGTTACCGCGAAGGTAGACAACGTAACAGACAATTATAGTATGCGTGCATACCTAGGCGAATTAGGTCACTTGTTCTCAAAAGCCAAAGAAAACAATGGCATTGTTACTCATAACTTCTCTTATTTAACGACGGCTGAATATGAAGTTATTAATTTTGTACTTAAGGGCAGTGACGCAAGCACAGTCGAGGAATTAGAAACGGCACGCATAAGTGCTGATAATTACTTTCAACTTCTCAGTGCTATCGCAGCACAGCTTATTAACGACAGAAACTCGATAAACCTACCTAGCGGTTTTGACTCTATCAATGCATTTATGCGTTCAGTAGACGACGTACTGGTGTTTCTGCCGCAAATTAGAGATGGTTTTAACACGGAATATCATGCCGCTTTTGATAATTTGTTCGAAAACACTGACATCGCCAGCTACCCTGAACGCTTAATTGACGGTGACCATGACCTTTTGCTCTCTAGTCATTTCGCCGGATATAGTGGTCGAATTGGTCGAATGTATGCATTCCAAATAATGGGAGATCGCGGTGCCTTTGATATGGACTTTGAAGGAAGTATAGATTCCACAGAACGAAGCATTGCTTTAACGATAGAGCCATCGGAACAAGCATTTAACTTTAGGCATGAATATAGATGTAATTCATTGGAAGAGTCAAATTATTGGAACCATGTTGAAGACATAGATATAGACAAATTTGAATTAACCAAAATATATTCAACGAGCCAGTATGACGTGTACTTGCAAAAAATACACACCACTTCACTTGACTCGAATGAGTGTAATGACGACTTTAAAGGTACTCTATACAACACCGTTCGCCAATATCACCCTAAACCCATCACAATCGATTTGGATACAGACTATTATACAAATACATTGTCTGTTACTGGCGAAGGAAAAGTCGATATTGAATGGCATGCAGGAGTTGTACGCTTTAATAGTTCAGGCACTTATACTGAGCTTATCGAAGGAGAAGATTTGAAAACACACTCCTGGCAAGTAGTGAACGACCGATTAGTGCTCACCAACGACGACGCGCTCGAGATTCATATACAACAAGTCGCTACACTTGACGACCAACCGGTATTGTTTGGCAATGTTTATCATTACGGTACGTTAAAGAATAATTTCGTTTTTCAACTGCTCGAAAAAGAAACATTTAGCTGGGATAAATCTGCTATAAACTTCCACTTTTCCGTGAACCCGCCAATCAACAATGTCGTTGCTAAAACAGAATGGAGACTTAACTTTGGTTCTGATGGCATTGCCTTTTATGAAGAGCGTAGTGCTGATGCTGACTGGATATTCTACCAAGTATACGCGACATTTAACTTCTCTTGGCAACAGAACGACAACGTATATACATTAAGACGCTATCGCGTAAATGAAAACCCTACTCACTACTGTGATGTTAGTGAAGATAATTGTTATTTATTTTTCGAAAGAGTTTACAAGATAATTGGGAAAGGCATTGGTGATATTTACTATGTACTAGAGTCACAAAGCAGTTACCAAAGCGACGGAACTGTTATTCACTCTAGCCCAGATTACTTAAGAGCCTATAGAATTACCGATCAATAAAGCTCGATTAAGCGTTTAAATATAAAAAGCCTGAAGGTTTAGAATAACTTTCAGGCTTTTTTTTGGGGGGGGGTTATTCAATATTTTGGATCTGCTCACGAAGCATGTCCAGAATATCTTTAAAAGCAATAGTTTACTTTCGAGTGCCGATGTTATGGCTTCATCATATCACAAGCCTTGTCACCATTCTAAATTTTAAGATGCAAACAATTGAAAATTGTTATCTTATTTCCTCTATTCCAAGTTTCACCATTGGGATAGATATTAGGCTTGTAACTCTCGCCACAATTTCATCTATAGTCAGTTTGTTTTTTCCTTTAATGGCACACTCCCAGATAAGCAACACTCTCCATCCATCATCAAGAAGCAATTTGTAATTTTTCTGATCTCTTATTTTATTTTGAGTAAGTTTTTTAGACCAAAAAGCCCGCCTAGACTTAGGGATTTTTGATAAATGACAGTCCTCGTGGAAGTGCCAGAAGCAGCCATTGATGAATATACAAGTTTTGAACTTCGTCAAGACTACATCTGGGCTACCAGGAAGTGTTTGAACATTCTTTCTAAATCTGAAACCTTTATTGTGTAAAGCTGATCTGATTAGTACTTCTGGCTTTGTGTCATAAGCCTTTATTGCAGCCATGTTTTTGCTGCGCACTTCAGGAGAATGAACGTCTGTCATTAATTCAGGTATTTAGTTTAATACTTAGTTCTATAAGTTTAATACCTTTGGCATATGCTTGCGTAACCTCCAAAGGGTCTACATACAAACATTCGATCTCGGCATATTCTTCGACCCTATTATAGGTATCTCTGTCAGCCATATACGCGTTACTAAAGACTTGTTCAGTCCCCGGAAAAACGAAATAATTTTTGATGGTGCTATCGGGATATATGGATGAAATAGCTTTTTCATAGAAAAACTGCTTAACGAGGTCGTGCCACCTTGGAGAACTACTTAAATCTGCCGCGTCATAGTATTTTGCATCAACAATAGCATATAAGTTCTTGTCTGCATTCTCTACAACAATATCTGTCTTTTGACTGTTTCGTTTTGCAGGAAAAGATTTTCCAGTAATATCTTTGTAAATTGGAAACGGTAGCTTATCGTTCAATTCAACAGTACCTGAGATTACTTTTTTGAGCATATGCTCCCAAACAGTATGGAAACTGCGAGTTCCCAATACGATATTCTCTGAATTTTCCCATACCCCGCTATCAACGGCCTTTAATAGCAACTTTAACAGTCGAATATCTCTGTCAGAATAAACGTTCCTTAGTTCTTTTTTAATTATGGATTTAAAAAGCTCTGGTGAAGAACTGGAGGGCTTTAATAAGCCATCTTCTCTGTATGACCTTTCACCAAAGAATATTGGCCCAAATAACGAATCAAGATACTTAATGATGTAAGCATGTATTCTTGAAATCTCAGAATCCACACAGGCTTTCTTTTTAACACCGACATAATCGCAATATACAGGTCCATTTTTCGACAAAAGCGGTTGGAATTTCGCTATTGTTCTCGGCCAGTCAGGTTTCCCTGAATTAAACCTTTTCTGAACATTCCTTTGGCTATAAATTCCATAATTCCTATAGTCTTCAATTAGACTATAAATAAGCGATATCTTTTGTCCTCCTATCAGCCCGAAGATATCACTATCACTTTTAATTATTGAAGAAAACTCTTTGTCATACTTTCTCAAAGCTTTAAAAAGAAATGTCGAAACTTTGCACTTAGGAAGAGTCATCTTTGTTTTGCGTGGATTAAACACCGCAAAGCGCTTGCCAGAGGATATCAAGCCGCAAAATGAAACTTTATCACCAGATTGGGTGACAAGACCATTTTGCTTTAAAACATCCGCGATAGAAGTCGGGATATCTCTTAATACACACCGGTCATGAAAGTATTCAACTTCCCAGTCCATTAGGTTTCCTCAGGATTAACTAATTCAAGTTGAGTTTCAGTTGCTTCAGGGTTATTCGTTTCTATTTCTTTTAGTAAAGAGGCTTTCTTCAAAAGTAATGCTTCTAAATCTCCGTTGAATATTTTTTCACCTTCTTTAAAGCTTTTCATTAGACTGCCGTAAGTACTTATGCCACCAGAAAAAATAAGCCCTTTATCTCCATGCCTTAAAACATCGTCCCAAAGATAAAGTAAAAACTTCCCTTTAAGTGCTTTTGAGCTATGTTCTTTGGATTGAAGCTCACTCTCATTCAAGAACCAAGGTCCCAATAGTCGATCTTCAGGAATATCTTCGATTTCAAGTATGTCATTAATAGACTCAGCTAAGTCTTTCCATGAGCTTTCTGTAAATTTGTTGTCGCCTATAGGAATATCAATACTCCCTATAGGGCAATTTGAAAAATCAATTGGCACATACTCAAACTTCCAGCGCCTTTTAAAGGCTGTATCCATAGGCATCACTGCCTGATCACTGCTATTCATCGTTGCATAAAGAGAAAGGTTGTTAGGAATTCTTAGATTATTGCCTTCTAATAAATCAGGAGCCTTTTCATTTAAATATGCAATCATATCGGGATCAGAGAGCGTTACCTCATATTCACTTTTTCCGTCCTCATCCCTGTCTAAGAGTTGAAATAACTCGCCAAATACAGCTGCCGCTGAAGCTCGGTTAATCTCTTCGATAACTAGATATATCATCTCTTCCGTTGATGATGCTTTTATTAATGCTAAGGTTAATGGACCCGGTCTGAATTCGTAAACAACATCACCTTCAGACATAGTTGGCTTAAGACACCCTGTAAAATCACTATATTGAGAATCAGGGTGGAAAACAGTTCTTATGGAGTTGTCTAAGTTACACAGTTGTTTAATCTTATAGCTTTTACCAACTCCCGGTGCTCCGTAAAAAATAACATTTTCGCCTAAGGTATTAGATGAACTCTGTTTATTTGAAATACTTGCTAAATAAGATTCATTGTCAGGAATTTGTGACTCGATATACGATATTGCTGTGTCAATATACTCATCGCTAATATTTAAGGTTCTATCATTAAACTCAGTATCTAGCTGATTTGCCGTGTGTATGACTTTATTAATTAGACTAAACAACGGTAAAGTCTGCACTGTAGATAGGGCATTAACTGTCCCTGTTGTAATTGTATCAGAGAATAAATCTCTCATTATTTCTTCAACATATTCATTGGCTGCTTCATATCTTTCGATGTTGTTTTTAATGTCGTGCAAAGTAGCCAATAGTTCGATTAAAGTTATGGAGAAATATTTAATCCCTCGCCTTCCCGTATTAGAAAATTCAAATGATGGGCTAACATTTCTATATTGAATTCTCATTGCACTATTCAGGCCTTGACAGGCTTCCGTAAATAGATCAATCCGTGTGTTATTCGACATTTTGTTAAATTCCTATTGCCTGTTCATCCATACAGTGATAAATTATCCAGGACCAAAACCGGATAAGTTGACCATGGACATGAATAAAAAAAATACTTCTAATATTAATCAGAATGAAATCAAAAGTATACGTGAGAACCTAGGTTTAGGAAGAACTGAGTTTGCTAACCTACTAGGCTTAGGCAACCAAGGCGAAAGAACAGTTAGGGGCTGGGAGACTGGAGAGCATAATCCAACAGCCAAAAAAGTAGAGTTAATTTTAGCTTTAGAAGATGAATTAAATTCAGCAAAAGAAAAAGCACCTTTTTACCAGAATGATCCCAACCCTGAGTTTCGATTCATAGATTTATTTGCTGGAATTGGTGGTATAAGAATTCCATTTCAAAGTTTGGGAGGTCGATGTGTGTTTACTTCGGAGTGGGATAAGTTTGCACAAAAGACTTATCTAACAAACTTTGGAGAAATGCCCAACGGTGATATTACGCAGATCAAAGCTTCAAGTATTCCTGAACACGATGTATTACTAGGTGGATTTCCTTGTCAGGCTTTTAGCCAAGCAGGACTTAAACAGGGCTTCAATGACACTAGGGGCACCATGTTCTTTGAAATTCAGAGAATATTAGTAGAGAAGCGACCTAAGGCTTTTTTACTAGAAAACGTAAAACAACTTAAAGGGCACGATAAGGGGCGTACTCTGCAGACTATCTTGAATATACTTCAAGGCAACAATGAAGAGCCTATTCTTGATAATGTACCAATGAGTGAAGATGCAAGACATGCTTTAACCGACAAATTAAATTATGCAGTTTCCTATAAAGTATTACGCGCTGCAGATTTTGGAATTCCTCAAAATAGAGAAAGAATTTTCATCGTTGGTTTTGATAAAGATTACTATGGTGAAGACTTTGATATTGAGAAGCTTTTTGACTGGCCAACTCCTACAATGGAAGCTACACGAGTTGGTGATATTTTAGAGGATCTAAGCTCTTTGTCTGATGAAGACGATAAATACACTATTTCAGACAAGCTGTGGCAGGGGCATCAAAGACGCAAAGCAGAGCATAAAACTAAAGGAAATGGATTTGGTTATACCCTTTATAATCAAGACAGTGAATACACAAATACTATCAGTGCTCGCTACTACAAAGATGGGTCAGAAATCCTGATAGACCAATCTGACTTAGGTAAAAATCCTCGAAAATTAACTCCAAGAGAATGCGCAAATCTTCAAGGTTTTCCTAAAGACTTCATCGTCGATGCAGTGTCCCATGGACAAATATATAAGCAGTTTGGCAATTCAGTTTGTACTAAAGTCATCGACGCTGTAGCTAAACAGATGAGAAAGACAATGGTTAAAGCCGATTCAGCAGCTGAAAATAAGCAACTAAGAGCTATAGCTTAATAACTATAGCTCTTTGAATAGAGAACGTTCTTAGGAGAACAATGTAATTATTTGATTACGATTCATAGCAAATAATCCCTATAAACACTACTCAATATTCTGGATCTGCTCGCGCATTTGCTCAATTAACACTTTCAATTCAACGGCTGCATTGGTGATTTCAGCATTGATAGATTTTGAGCCTAGGGTGTTCGCTTCGCGGTTAAATTCTTGCATCATGAAGTCTAAACGGCGGCCTTGTGGGCCTCCTTTTTTCAAGATGCCTTTAGTTTCTTTTACGTGTGAATATAAACGGTCGATTTCTTCGTCTACATCCATTTTTTGGGCAAGTATTACTAGCTCTTGTTCTACGCGTTGATTGTCTAGTTCAAGGTTAGCGTCTTTGAATTTTTCGATGATTTTATCGCGTTGCCATTGTGCCACTTCTGGCATTTTACCGCTTACGATATCGGCTTGTTGGCAAATAGCGTCTAAGCGCTGTTCGATAAGTGCCTTCATGTTAGCGCCTTCGCTTGCACGAGCAGCAATGAAGTCTTTTAATGCTTGGTCAAAACCTGCAAGTAAATCTGTTTGAATCGCATCTAAATCTGCTTCTTCCGTTTCCATTACGCCAGGCCAGCGCATAATTTCAACTGGGTTTACTTGGCTATTTAACGTTTGTTCGTTAATCCAGCCAGCGTGTGCAAGTAGTTGCTCAGCTAATTCTTTGTTTAACGACAGCTTGCCTTTGGCAGAAGGGTTAGGGTTAAAGCGCAGTGCACATTCAACTTTGCCGCGCGCTAGGGCTTTGCGAAAACGTTCGCGAAGTACTGGCTCTAAGCCACGAAATTGCTCAGGTAAGCGGAAGTAGTTTTCTAAAAAGCGTTGGTTTACGCTGCGAATTTCCCAAATAGCATTGCCCCAGTCTTTTTTCACTTCAAAGCGGGCAAATGCGGTCATACTGTGGATCATAATCTTTCCTATTAACTAGTTTTATAAGAATGAGGTAGGGGGATTATGCCTGAGTCACCACCAATTAGCTAACTTGCTCATTTCTTACTGAATCCAGCAATTAAAATTTAACCTATTTTCAATAGCTTTATAAAAATTGTATACAATTTCTTCATTCTTCAATTGCTCTTCAACTTCGCTTTTTAGTACAATGCGTGAAATTTTTAATAATAAATAAGAATAATTGTGAAAGAAGGATTCAAAGTACCCCATACCCTTATCTTGTTATTAGGCATGATGCTAGTTGCTTACATCGCAACTTGGATTGTCCCACAAGGTTTTTTCGAAACAGTTACTTTAGACAATGGCCGTCAAGCCGTTGTACCTGGCACTTACGCCCTTGCTGAAGAGCAAACGCGTTTATCGCCAATGGACTTTTTAGTCGCCATTCCTCGTGCATTTGCTGCAGCGCAAGACGTTATTTTCTTCGTCTTTATCGTTGGTGGTGTATTAGCAATTGCCCGCGCTACAGGTACCGTTGATGCGTTAATTGGCCGCTTACTTGAGCGCTTTGGTGAAAAGCCAAACATGCTAATTTTCATGGTTATTTTCTGTTTTGCCATGGCCTCTGGCGCGATTGGTACTGCAGGTGAATATATTCCGTTTGTCCTTATCTTAGTGGGCTTGTGTAAAGCAATGCGCTTAGATGCACTAACCGCTGTCGGCATGGTCATTTCAGGTTACGGTATCGGTTACGGTGTTTCAGCCTTTAACCCTTTTACAGTAATGGTTGCGCAAAAAGTTGCCGACATTCCTGTCTACTCTGGTATTGAAGTGCGTTTAGCGATCTTCCTACCGTTTGTATTAATTGGTGTGCACCACGTATGGAGCTATGCAAAGAAAGTTCATGCAGACCCGAAAGCGTCTTTAACTTACGGCCTACCTTGCCCGTTAGCGAATGCAGAAGATGCTAACTACCCTAAATTAAACAAACGTCATCAGTTAATTCTATTCGGACTAGTCGCCACAATCGCGACAGCGGTTTGGGGTATCTCTCAGCAGGGTTGGTACTTATATGAATTAGGTGCTGCCTTTATCTGTTGGGGTATTTTCACAACTATCGTAGGTAAGATTGGTGCTGATCGCGCAGCAGACGAGTTTATCGAGGGTGTCAAAGACCTTGCGATGACAGGTGTTCTTGTTGGTGTTGCTCGTGGTATCGCGTTAATTATGGAAGACGGTCAAATTCTTCATACGTTAGTTCACGGTATGTCGATGCCGCTTTCACACTTAAGTGCTGAGCTAGCATCTGTTGGTATGTTTGTTATGCAAACATTATTGAACCTATTTATCCCATCAGGTAGTGGTCAAGCATACGTAACTATGCCATTGATGGCGCCAGTAGGCGACATTATCGGTGTTAACCGTCAAATCGCGGTACTTGCTTACCAGTTTGGTGACGGCTTCTCTAACATGATTATTCCTACCAATGCCGTGCTTATGGGTATTATCGGTATGGCGGGTGTTCCTTACCACACTTGGTTCAGATTCTGTTTACCATTACTAGGTAAGTTAATGTTGGCGGCAGCTATTGTATTAGTACTTGCAGTAACCTTTGATTACGGCGCAGATGTTCAACCTAAGGTTGTAGATGCTGCTTCTATTCAACAGGTAGAACAAGAAAGTTAAACGCCGTTAGCTTATAAATAGATTCAAAAAAGCCGCTAGTTAATCATAAAACTAGCGGCTTTTTTAATGCTCAGGATTATTAATATATCCTAGTTTAAAAAGTCTAATTTAGGCTTTCTGTTCAGCCTGCCAACGTGCTTTTATATGATCGGCCACTCGAAAAGCATTCGCGTAAATGGTGAAGGTGTAAGGAACACTACCGCCTGTTGGCATAAAGGCGCCGTCTGTTACAAACAAGTTGTTCGATTCATGTGCTTGGCAATACTTGTTTAACACTGATGTTCTAGGGTCGTCACCAAAGCGACAGCCGCCCGCCATTAAATTAGAGGCAGGTGCACTACTTACTGACGTAGACACATTTTTAGCGCCCATAGCTTCGAGTAGTTTTGCCGTTTTATCAGCGATGTATTGCCCTACTTCTAAGTCTTGTTCGTGAGCACCGATGCGGATCTTAGCAACTGGATCGCCCCATCTATCAGTCACTTCATCATCAAGGCTAACAAAGCAATCGTCTGTAGGTAGCCAGTCGTTAAATACTTCAAAGCGCAGCGTTTTATAGCTATTAAATTCTTTGTATAAATTCGCTTTTAACTCTTCACCCCAAACAAGTTCACCGTCATCGTTCCAATGACTGTCTGAAGCTTTAGATATTGGGTTGCGATAAAAGAGAAAGTCTACCGTGCCGCCTTTGGCTCTGCCGTTTTTGTTTGCGCCAGTAAAATCTTTATCGTCTATCTGGTACCAGTCTTGAAGCGCGCGGTTTAAGAATGGCCCGTCGGAACGAAGTGCTTGTTCTTGCTCTTTCGTTAAATCGTCAAAGAAGAAATCACCTCTTCCTGTACCACCACCACTAAAGAGTAGGTTCTTACCCACTTGTCCTTGGTTATTGGCAAGGCCATTGGGGAAATAATCACTCTTAGATTGCAATAATAGTCGACAGGTTTCTACTGCCTGACATGCCACCACAAAAGTGTCTGCCTCAATGAATTTTTTGCGGCCTTGTCCATCATAATAATGTGCTTTGGTTACCTTGCCGTTATTGTCGCTTTCAAGGTGATACGCTTTAGCATTAGCCACTATGGTTAAATTACCTGTGGCAACAGCGTCGTTTAACAAGGCTGCTCTGCCGCTTCCTTTAGCGCCTGATGAACAACCATAACGACTGCAATAGCCTGAATATTCACAGCTGCGACGACCTTTATCTGGCGTAGACAATATCGCTCTAGGCACAGGTATCGCATGATAGTTTATCTCTTTAGCTGCTTTATCAATCCAGCTTGCAACAGGGTGATCCACCAGTGGCGGATATGGAAAATCGCTAGAGCGGGGCTCTAGGTGAGGGTGTTTAACGACTTTACCAGAAACACCTACTTCACGCTCTACTTGTGCATAATAAGGTTCTAGTTCGTCGTAGCTAATCGGCCAGTCAACAACATTGGCACCTTTAATCTCGCCAAAGGTTGAACGAAGGGCAAAATCGACAGGTTTTAATCGATGAAAATAGCCACTCATAAAATTTGATGAGCCACCTACGACATTACCGTTCCAGAATGTCCAACCAGAATCTGATGTGGCTTCTTTTGTCCAATGACGTTTACCGTCATCATCTTCATGCCAATCTTCGATAACGTGCTGCTCATCCTCAAGCTTTGGATTGTAGCTATCGCGATAATTAGCTGCTAACTCGTCTTTATAGAAATCTTTCTCTGTTAACCAAGGCCCTTTTTCCAGCACTATCACTTTCGCGCCAGCTTTTGCCATTGTGTAAGCTACCGGTGATGCCCCTGCGCCACTGCCAATTACGCAAATATCTACCTTCATGCTTTCACCTGCTTAACTTGTATCTGCTTGTCTTGTACCTGCTTAATTTCACCTATTCGGTCACCAGCACTTTTGTTTAACTCTTGAATGTAGGCCGTTTTGCTTTGCTCTGTATTGCCGCCGTATGTTGTACGAGCAGGTAGTTCAAAATAACGTTTTCCTTTAGGTGGCAAAGGAAAGCCCATCGGATGATTTAACCATTTCCAGCCAATACCATCAGGATTACCACCGTAAGAAGGCGGTGCCAGCATAGCTTCGTAAATATTCATGATCAGCATATTGAGCCAATTTTGGCCCGCTTGTGAACGATTAATACCAGTTAAAGTCGCCTGTTTTTGCTCAGTGTTTAGCTGATGAAACGGCTTTTGATGGCGTTTTTGCGTATACCCTTCTAACCAGCCTAAGCCGCGAAAAATGAAATCTTTTTCAGGCTGAGGTGTGGGTTGTTCATTTACCAATAAATAAAGGTAATAACTCGCTTGAAGCTCTTTCGCGCCTGGGCCAGAATCTGAGCTTGGTAGCAAATGGTTTAATAAGGCATCTAAAGATGACCAGTCGTCACCTTCTAGCGCTTTTTTAAAACGTTCTGCGCTTTGCTCTGACGCAACTGCCCATACTGGCGACATAGCAACGGCTGCCGCGCCAGCGGCAGCTTTTAATACCTTTCTGCGATGAAGCTTTTTCTCTAACCATTTAGGTATTTGCTGATAATCACGGATAAAGTCGCTCATTCACTGGCCTCTACTTTTTCGATATTTTTCGCATTGTTATTAAAATGCCATTTCTCAATAAAGGTTAGCCAAGCATTACGTGAATGCTCACCGTCATTATCGAGAAATTCTCCAGTATCTTTAGACAGTAACATTTTGCCAGCGCCCGTTGAAACATAGATATGGGGATAACCTAACACTGGAGGCAAAGACTTCATGAAGGCTTCGTTTTCGTTAGTGTCGCTAACGTTAATTTTTAACAACACGTAATTATTGTGCAGTGCTTGATAAATATCAGGGTTTTTCTCTAAAAACACATCCATTTTTTGACACCAAACACACCAATTACCGCCAATTTCAATAATAATATTACGGCCAGTGTCGCGCGCTAACGCAATAGCGTTGGTGGCATCTTTGAAGGGATCGCGTTTATCATCATAAATGACGCTGTATGCCGGCAATTCGTGTTTAAGGGTTTTGGCAAGTGCTTTGCTATCAGCCTTGATTTCAACGCTAAATAAAACAAAAAGTAAAAAAGAAAAATATATTGTCGCTATCCGCATTCACTGAACTTCCAGTCATGTACATCTGCACTATAAGACCCTGTCTTTTAATACAAACTTTCACGACCTACGCAAATGTAAGTCGTGAATGATTATTAGCTTCAGTGTAGCGGGTAATTCCTTATAAGTCGCCTCCGACAGGTAAACCACTTGGCACATAATCAGGAATTTCTTTAGGTTCATTAGGTGTGGTTAATGTCCGTAAAAAGGCTTCAACTCGGCCAAATGCATCTTCCCCTAGGTTTACTTCTAAGTCACCACGATCTTCGTAAATAGAAATGGCACTTCGTAATGTATCGCGCTCACCGGTGTGCATATATGGAGCAGTTGCAGCGATATTACGTAAACTTGGCGTTCTAACGGCAGCCCTATTTTCTAAGATAGGTTGGTCGTGATGAATCAAATTATCAGAAAGTAATGGCCCCTTGTGACAACGCGCACAGCCAGCATCAATAAAGGTGTTCAGCCCAGCTACTTCTTCGTCAGAAAATACCGCAGTATTGCCACTCATAAACTGATCGAATCGACTGTTAGTGCCATTAATAGTGCGTTGATAAGTGGCTAAGGCTTTAGCGACTAAATCCATAGTAATGGCTTCAGATTCAGGAAACGCTTCAGCAAAAAGCGCTTGGTATTCTGGATAAAAAGCCAATCGCTGTTCAATCACGCTAAATATCTCTTCTTCAGAGTACTCTTCTCCACGCATTTCAATCGCATTGGCAATAGGGCCTAAGCTCTGAGCCTCAAGTGAATCAGCGCGTAAATCCCAAAAATAAGGGCCAGCGGTAAAAGTAGCTATATCCGTATTTACATCTATTCCGGTAAACGCGGTATTGGCAATGGTTGGCGAATGTATAGGGGTTACTATAGAGCCATATCTATCAGGGCCTAATCCAATACCATCAACGCCAATAGAAAACTCTCTACCATCAGCCCAGCCAAAATCAGGGTGGTGGCAAGTCGCACAAGCAACGTTTTCACCACCAGACAAAACAGGGTCCCAAAAAAGAAATTCACCTAAGCGCTCTTTCTCCTGTGAATACGGGTTATCTTGTGGATGGGGAACTTCATTAGGTAAAGAAGAGAAGGTTGCACTGTAATCCCTAGGGGAAACATCTCCCCCGCCGTTATCAGAGCAACCGATGAGAGAAACAGACACGAATATCAATGCGCCGATTTTTTTCATGACAAAACCTTAAGCTATAACGATTAATGGGCGCATGGTAGCAAGACCAATGTCAAAGAAATGTCCATCGAATGTAGCAAGCTGTAACAGCAAAATTTAAATCAACTATCTCGCCATTCGCCTCAATTCTTCGGTGTAAAAATGACTAACAAGCAGATATAATTAGCGGCAAATTTTAGACCCAAGGAAATTTCCACTATGCGACCAAGCGGCAGAACGCCAGGACAAATTCGTCCGGTTACCATTACCCGTCAATTTACCGCCCACGCTGAAGGCTCAGTATTAATCGAGTTTGGCGATACCAAAGTTATTTGTACGGCATCTGTAGAAGAAGGTGTACCGCGCTTTTTGAAAGGTGAAGGTAAAGGTTGGATCACGGCAGAATACGGTATGTTGCCACGTTCTACTCACACTCGTATGCGTCGTGAAGCGGCAAGCGGTAAGCAAAGTGGCCGTACGCTAGAAATTTCTCGCTTAATTGCACGTTCACTTCGTGCTGCAGTAGATTTAAAAGCCCTTGGTGAAAATACCATTACTATCGACTGTGACGTTATCCAAGCTGATGGCGGCACACGTACCGCATCAATCACAGGTGCCTGCGTAGCATTAGTTGATGCATTAAACATGATGCGCGCTAAAGATATTATTTCAGTAAACCCGTTAAAGCACATGATTGCAGCCATTTCAGTGGGTGTATATAACGGTGAGCCAGTAGCAGATTTAGACTACCCTGAAGATTCTGCCGCCGACACTGATATGAACGTGGTCATGACCGACACAGGTAAACTTATCGAAGTACAAGGCACGGCTGAAGAAGCGCCATTTAGCTTCGACGAGATGCAAGAAATGTTAGTGTTAGCAAAAAATGCCATTAACGAATTATTCGACGCTCAGAAAAGCGCATTAAGTTAATAAGGATTCCCAAATGAAAGCATATCAACGCGAATTTATTGCCTTCGCTATTGAAAAACAAGTTCTTCGTTTCGGCGAATTTACATTGAAATCTGGCCGTACAAGCCCTTATTTTTTCAACGCAGGTTTGTTTAACACAGGTAAAGATCTAGCACGTTTAGGTCGTTTCTACGCGGCAGCTTTAGCAGAAGCGAATGTGCCATTCGATTTACTATTTGGCCCTGCTTACAAAGGTATTCCAATTGCGACAACAACGGCTGTTGCACTAGCTGATCACCACGATCGCGACGTACCTTACTGCTTCAACCGCAAAGAAGCAAAAACGCATGGTGAAGGTGGCAACTTAGTTGGCTCTGCACTTGAAGGTAAAGTGATGCTAGTTGACGACGTAATCACAGCAGGTACTGCAATTCGTGAATCGATGGAAATCATCCAAGCGAATGGTGCTGAATTGTCTGGGGTACTCATCGCATTAGATCGCCAAGAAAAAGGCCAAGGCGAATTGTCTGCGATTCAAGAAGTAGAACGTGACTTTAACACGCAAGTAATTTCTATCGTTTCTTTAGGTGATTTAATTACTTACCTAGAAGAGCAAGGTGATATGAGCGAAGCGCTTGAAAGCATTAAAAGCTACCGTGAGCAATACGGTATCTAATTTAGCTTACTAAAGTTAGCAAATATATAAAGAAAAACGCCTGCTTATTGAGCAGGCGTTTTTTTATCTTGCTTAAACGTGGCTAATGGTTGCTTGCTTTTATCTAGCAAGGTCAACGAAGTCGATGTTGCCTTAGCAAAGCGTACCTCCACCAACATAGCCATAAATGCCATGTCTGCATTTTCAACATCATGACAAAAGCGCTTGGTTGATGCCAACATTCCAAAAATTAGAACATCTTCTTTAAGCTTAACTGGTCCACGAAAACGATTACAGCCATCATACCCTGCTACTTGATCTTTAGACTGAAACATCAGCATCGGCTTAGCTTCAGGTAACGTAATACTTTCATCTGAGTGCAAAGTAACAAGCTGCCATTGACTGCCCGCCAGCTGATCATTTGCCATCACAGTTTCTGGTGGTTGCTCGGTGCTTTTACACCCCGTTAGCAACAATGCACCTAATACACATAAAGAAGAAAAAGCTTTAGTCCACGTTGTTTTCATATCGTCCGTCTGCTGAAGTTAAAGAGTCTGTTTCAGCTTAGCTGATTTAATAAACTTTTGCTGCTGAAATTAACACTTGTGGATCTAGTCGCACTCTAAAATTCGGGTTAACGTAACTGAAAGTGACCAGCCCTTTTTCATTAATCATGTAAACCGCAGGAACAGGCAATACTAAACGCTCTTGTCCTTGGCTATTCGTTTTGAGAGGATTCTTCAAATCAAGCTTAGCGACGTAGCGCTTTGTGGTTTTTTCTGAGGCAAAAAAAGCTAGGCCGAATGCTTGGCTAACCGCTGAATTAAAATCTGATAACAGTTCATAGTCTACTTTCTGCTCTTTAAGGCTTGCTTGTAACATTTGCGGTGAATCTGTAGAAATCCCTACTAAACGGTAACCTAACTGCTTTAATTGCGGTTTAATCGCCTGTAACTGACCCATTTGAGTATTACAGAACGGGCACCAGCCGCCTCGGTAGAAGAACAATATTGTTTTCTCGCCATTTAGTATGTTGGCAAGAGAAACCGTTTTACCTTCCATCGTTTGAACTTGAACATCTGGCACCTCTTGACCGTTTAGCAACGGAGAAACTAATCCTGCTTCTTCAGCAATGTCTTTCGTTGCATAAGCGTTGGCGAATCCAGAAAAGGCGAATAATACTGTTATTATGGTAAGAAATTTTTTCATTTTATCTATCTTTGTTGTGAGCTTGGCAAATGTGACCGTGAGCAATTAAACTTTCTTTCATAATTCTTAAAACTTGCGACAAGGGCAGCGTTTAGCCCCTAGTATTCGTAAATAACATTTGCTGGAAGCTAAGTTATCGAATATGGTTAATATTAGTGTCTGATTCATTTATGTTTATTTACTCCATGCGCCTGAGCCTCGAAGAGGTTGTACGTTTAAAATTTTCCCCATTTTCCCGAAGAACTCTTCTGGCTGTTTTGAGCATCTGGTATTTAACCTTTAACCTATTTTTTGCTTCCCAAATACATGCCAACTATGTACAACCAAGCTCCTTACAACCCAATATTGTGACGCAAGATAGGCCTGCAGAAACGCAAGTTATCACCATTTCATTACCAGACGAGGCGTCGGTACAAGCCGCTTCACCGGAACGATTTCAGCAATTAGTTAATTTTTTACAAGAATATTGGCAAATTTGGGCAATAGATAACCAAATATCAATTCGATTTGTTTACCTTTCTACATCAGACGCACTAGACATGCTAAGGCAAGGAAAAGTCGATGTTGTCGCTATTACGTCATTTAGACCTGCTGCAAACGATCTTTTATTCAGTATTCCCTATGCGAAATTTGAGCAACGCATTTATCGAAATCTATTACCCACGTCAGCCAGCACAACCAAAGTTGCGATTTTAGATGAAACTAAAACGGCACTAAAATTTTTACCTACCCATATTGAACGAGAATACTTTTCCGACGTTGAAGAGTTAACAAAGCACTATAAAGACTACAATGCTATCTATGCAATACGCCCTTGGCAGCTTGAAATAATGCTAGATGAATTAGGTATTCGTCAGCAATTTCATATTAACAAAGAAGAAGTCCCTGAGTTACCTATTCACTTTACCTTACGTAAAGATAGTAGAGAGTTAATGGCCCTAATCAACGACAGCATTCGTTTGATTAGCAATGAACAAGCTAACCTATGGCGTAGCAAATACTTTAGTGGTGAAAACAACAATTTTGTTTTAACGCTGGGAAAGTTTCTGCCAAACCTTACCCAAGAAGAGAAAAATTACCTAATCGACACGAATGTTATTAAATATCCGATAAGTCCTAATGGCTTTCCGCCATTTATCATTGATCAAAACTATAGCAATGTAACCTATCGAGGCTTTTCCATAGATTTGCTCGATAAAATCTCTGACAAGTTAGGATTACAGTTCGTTCCGCTTCGCGTTGATTCTATCGCTGAAGTTGAAAACGCAATAAACTCTGGCACGGCTGAGCTGTTTGCTTTTGCTGAAGTGGTTAATTTAGGTGAAACTAAGTATCGATTTACCCAGCCTTATTTACCTGCTAAATACAGTGCTTTTTATAATCCAAATCAAAACAGTTTTGCGCGGGTTTCCGATATAGACAACGCCCGCATCGCAATAGTTAAAAATTACCAAGTTAGTCAATTAGTACAAAAAAGATTTCCTTCGGCCCAGTTCTTCCCGTTTGACAACGAACAGTTGGCGTTAGCTGAAGTTGCCCGTGGCGGCGCAGATGTGTTTATCGGTCGCTCTCTTACCGCTTCCTATATAGTAAAACAAGAAGGCTTTGCTAACTTAACCGCTATCCCACTCTCTAGCTTCCGTCCTAACGCTAAGTTTGCTTTTGCTGCATTGCCGGAAAATCAGCCATTGATAGAAATGATCAACAAAGCGTTAAAAAGTTTTACTGACGACGAAATGGATGCCTTATATGCTAAATGGAGCCATACCGCTTTCCCTGAAGCAGATGTTCAAGGTCAAGTCGCAGATGCCTATCGACAGGCAAGTTACTTATTTCTCACCATCTTGCTTATCGCCCTGATCGTTTTTTGGATTTACTATCGTCAACTACAGGTCCGTAAGCTAGCACAGAAGAAAATAGAGCATGCGCTAGCTATTGCCGAAGCAGCTCGCTCGGAAGCCGAAAAATCTGCCCAAGCAAAAATTACCTTTTTAGCGAGAATGAGCCATGAAATTAGAACCCCAATGAATGGTGTTTTGGGTATGGCTGAAGCACTCTCTTACAGCACGTTAAATAAAGAACAAGAAGAGCTGCTAGACACCTTAGAAGGATCGGCACGTCACTTACTTGCCTTATTAAATGACGTACTCGATTTCTCAAAAATGGATGCAGGCAAGCTTACCTTAGAATCAGTGCCTGTGAATATGCATTTACTCGCTAACAACGCCATAAAGAGCTTTCATCATGTCAAAATCGAACGCCAGTTAGCGTTGGAACTGGACATAGATAACAATATCACCCACAGCTACTATACAGATCCTACTCGACTCAACCAGGTATTGAATAACCTGATCAGCAACGCTATTAAATTTACCGAACAGGGAAGCATTGTTTTATCGATTAAACGCATAGCGCAACGTGCTGAAAAAGTTGATATTTACGATACGATCCGCATTTCAGTGAAAGACAGTGGTATCGGCATATCTCCGGAACAGCAAGTGTTGCTGTTCTCTCCTTTTATCCAAGCCGATAGTAATATCACCCGAAAATTTGGTGGCACGGGTTTAGGTTTAAGTATTTGTCAGGAAATCGTTTCTGCGATGGGCGGGCAAATTCAAGTAAACTCTGATATTGGCCAAGGTAGCGAGTTTTTCTTCGACTTAACCTTTAAAGAAGCAGGGTTTGAGAGAGAAACAACCGATCGCCGTAAACGTAATCGCCACAACCAGCCGCCACCCGATGATAGGTTTAAAGACATCAGAGTCTTGGTAGCAGAAGACAACCTTGTAAACGTTAAAGTGCTCACCGCACAACTAGAACGTATAGGCATTAAAGCCGATGTTGCTTACGATGGCCAACAAGCGCTAGAAAAACATCTAGAACTTCCTTACGACATTATTATTTCTGATTGTCATATGCCTAATATGGACGGCTTTGAGTTGGCAAAACGCTTAAGTAAAGATAAAGATTCTGGGCTTTGGCTTATTGCCGTAACCGCAGACGCATTAAGTGGTGCAGCCGAAAAATGCCTAGCCGCAGGATTTGACGATTACATGGCAAAACCTTGTCCTCAAGAAGAAATTACGAATAAATTAAATCATGCCTATCGCGCGTTACTTAAAAGTCGTTTAACTATCTTAAAAACCATTAAACAAAGTGAACACCCTGCAATATTTCATCCTGAAATTCTTGTGCATGCTAATGGCGATAAATTATCGGTTGCGCTAGAAAAAGCCAGAGCATTTTCTGCTGAATGGCCACAAGAAAAACGCCAGCTTCTTATCCATCTCGACAACATGGACACCCTTGAACTTACCAAGGTCTTAAAAAGAGTAGCGCGAAGTGTTAGAGATTTAGAGCACGATAAAATGCTAGAAATTGTCAATCATTGCACGTTAGAGTTTGCCAATGCTGACTCAGGTGCGATTCAAGATAACGTGCTAGCCTTGTGCTCTAATTTAGATTTATTTTTTGTCGAGGTGATGGAGTGGCTTAGTGAGCACGACTTTCAGCCAACAACTGACGCACTCAATCATGGGTGATATTAAGCCACCCCCCATCTTTTAATCGCCAACAAAAAGCCCGATACTAAATCGGGCTTTTTGCTCTTTGTTATAAGCAATTAGATATCAGCTAGTTGCTCATGTCATTTTTTAGCGTAAATCGTTACACCTTAAACTTGCTAACGATGCCACTTAATGTTGAGAACTCTTGTTGTAAACTGTCGCAAGCGTTTTCTGTTTGTTTCAGATTAGTTACGCCTTGCTCGTTTAGCTCCATCAACTGAAGAATATCTTCGTCTATCGACTTAATAACATCGCTTTGCTGACTGGTGGCTTCTGCCACAGCATGGTTTTCGTTATCAACTTCTTGCAACGCGCCAATAATTGCCTGCATTTTTTCATCAGCTAAGTTAGCTTTTTCAACGCTTGCATCGCTGTTTTTCTGGCTTTGCTCCATCGCATTTACTACGGAAATTGTGCCTGATTGTAGGTTTTCAATCATATTTTCAATTTCAGTTGCCGCCTCTTGCGTGCGCTGTGCTAACTGTCTCACTTCATCAGCAACAACTGCGAACCCTCGACCCGCTTCACCGGCACGTGCCGCTTCAATTGCTGCATTTAGCGCAAGTAAGTTCGTTTGTGAGCTAACCCCCATAATAACATCTAAGATGCTCGCAATATTTTGTGCCTCTTGACGTAACTTCTCGATATCACCACTTGAGCTTTCCATGGTATTAGACAATTGATGAATTGACTCAATGTTCGCATTAAGCGCTTGCGTGCCTTCAAACGATTGATCACGCATAGAAGAGGTTAACCCTGAAGCATTGTGAGCATTGGCGGAGATTTCATCTGATGAACTATTGAGTTCAGTAATCGCACTTGAAACGCTAGTACCACGGCTAAGCTGCTGCTCCGCCATATCCATACCGTTATGAGCACTATTTCTCACTTGTTCAATATGCCCTTCTAGTGCCAAAGCCGATTGTTGAACTTGACTCACCGATGCGTGCATCGTTTCGATAAAGCCATTAAAGTTAGCAGACAGCTCACCAATTTCATCTTTATTATCAATGGTCAAGCGCTGTGTTAGATCACCGTCACCTTCAGAAATATCTTTAATTGCATCGTTTAAACGGTAAATAGGCTTCATTAAGTGCTGGAACCAAAAATGTAGAATAACCACACTCACCAGTAAGCTAATAATTCCAACGATAATGGCGTAGTTTCTTGAGTCAACTAAAGGCTGAAAAGCTTTTTCTTTCTCTAAGACAACACCAACATACCAATCTACTGAATCTATGCCGTCAATATGAATAAACGAAACAACGTGTTCGCCAACATCAAGTAACTCAGTACTTCTATTTGGGCTAACACCTAATACTTCTTTAACATTTTTATTGACCATGCCTTTTTGTGGATGGCTAAGTATCTTTCCATCAGCGGTGACCAGATAAGCATAACCTAAATCGAGGAAATCTATCATGTTAAGGATCTTAGCTATCTCATCTAAGAAAATATCGCCACCAGCAACACCAACAAATTGACCTTGTGAGTAAATAGGCGCTACCGCAGATATTACTTGTTGATCTATCGTTGCATCGAGGTAAGTTTCAGTAAACGAAGGCTTTCCTTCATTTTTACCTAAGGTATACCAAGGGCGTTGCCTAGCGTCGAACCCAGCAGGTAGCTGAATGCTCGGATCGTCTAAAATAAACTGGCCACTACTTTCTACACCAATGTAAGTATTTTTTAATTGACCTGCCTTCACCGCTTGCTGAACTGAGGTCATCATTTCTTCTGAACTATCGCTAACATTAGTATTTTGTGCGATGGCAGAAACAATTTGGAGCTTACTTGAAAGCCAATTGGCTATCGTGCCAGCCACTGAGTGACCAATTTCATCAATAGCATTGGATAAATTTTCTTGGGTATTGTTTTTTAAAGAAACGTAGTTAATGGTAGTTGAAACTGACAATGCCAGAATTAACAACGCGACACTAACAATAATAATTTTATGTGCGAACTTTAACTGCAACACGTGTCTTACTCTCTTCTATTTTACTGCAACGATTAACCATATCACCGCTTACATAATAAACCAATTAACTTAACAAAATAGTATATTTGTATATTTTATACCTTTGATTTAGTTATATAAATATTGAATTTGATAGGATTACATATTCCAAATACTTCTATAAAAATAGTCTAAAAAATACCAAGTTTCGAATAAATAGTGGCAAACTAAAATACTTAGAATATTTACTTTAATTATTAGCGCGACTAGGCAAAGGAAGATAAAATGACGCATAAATACATACTCACCTGGCAATGCCCAGATACATCTGGTGTGTTAGCGAAAGTGACACAAAATTTGTTTGAGCATGGTGCGTTTATCACTGAAACCTGCCAATACAGTGATCCATATACAGACACCTTTTTCTCTCGAATTGCATTTGATGACCGTCATTTAACCGTTCCTATTGAAGAATTTGCTGAAGGTCTTAATGAGCTAGCTAGCCCTCTTAACATGGAGTATCAACTTCGCAACGCTGAAGAAGTACCCAATGTGATGATCGCAGTATCTAAAGATGACCATTGCTTAGTATCTTTATTAACTAAACACAAAGCTGGCGTGCTACCCATTAACATTGTTGCCGTTGTCTCAAACCATACCGATTGCCAAGCGCTTAGTGAGTGGCACGGCATTAACTTTCATCATCTTCCGGTTTCTAAAGAAACGAAAGCGCAGCAGGAACAGAAGTTAATGTCGCTATTTAACGAGTATGACTCTGATTTACTCGTACTTGCTCGTTATATGCAAATTTTGTCTGATGACCTATGCGGCCAGCTACGAGGCAAAGCGATTAACATTCACCATTCATTTCTTCCAAGCTTTAAAGGCGCTAAACCTTATCATCAGGCACACCAACGAGGTGTTAAAGTTATTGGCGCTACCGCACACTACGTGACGGCTGATTTAGACGAAGGCCCAATAATTGCCCAAGAAGTAAAACCTATAAATCATACCTTTACCATTGAGCAAATGGTGCACTTAGGCCACGATATCGAAGCTACCACACTCAGCCATGCGGTAAAAATGCATGCCGAGCAACGCATTTGTTTAAACAAAGATAAAACCGTAATTCTAAAATAGCCCAGCGCTAAATAGGTAAGTGAAGATCAACACGCCCTAACACTTTACGGTTTGATTTTTCAGGGCGTTAAGGTATAAGGAAGAAAACACATTGTTGATCTTTCTTTATGTCTATTAACTACCAGATAACACCTATTGCCCTGAACCATCATTTATTTCAGGTAGAACTTCACTTTACGCCAAAGCCGAATACCCAACATATTCTTAGCTTACCGGCTTGGCTCCCTGGAAGTTATATGATCCGCGACTTTGCCAAAAATATCGTGGAATTAGCAGCGACTGATGAAAACGGGCAGTCACTGTCATTAAAGCCCGTGGATAAACAAAGCTGGCAGCTTGAACAAACCTCTTCCGCGGTAAAAATTACTTACCAAGTGTTTGCTTTCGATTTATCAGTTCGAACGGCGTACTTAGATAACCAACGCGGCTTTTTTAACGGCAGCTCAACATTTTTGTCCATATCAGATTTAGAAAGTTCACCATGCACATTAACCATCAATAATGCCGCAGGTAAAGACAACTGGAGAGTCGCTACAGGATTAACTAGAGGGCGAGGAACCAACGTTTTTGAATTTGGCGAGTACTTAGCTCAAGACTATCACCAACTGATAGATTGCCCTGTCGCCATAGGCGATTTTGACGTTACTGAGTTTTCTGTTGAAGGTATTAAACATTATTTGGTCTTCACCAGTAAGCATTATGGCGATACAGAAAGGCTGGCAGAAGATGTTGGTAAGCTTTGTCAGCATCATATATCACTATTTGGCGAGGCACCGTTTGCAGAGTATTGGTTTATTACACACTTGCAAGCAAAAGGCTTCGGTGGTCTAGAACATAAAAATTCAACGATATTGCAAGCAAGTCGCTTTGATTTGCCAAACCCTAACAAGCCTGATGAGTTATCTGATAACTACAAAACCTTTTTATCGTTATGTTCTCATGAATATTTTCATGCATGGAATGTTTGCCGTATTAAACCAAAAGAGTTTAGGCCTTACGACCTAAGCCAAGAAGTGTACACACGCCAATTGTGGGCTTATGAGGGGATTACCTCCTACTACGACGACTTTTCACTGTATCGTGCTGGTATTATAGATTTCGACGCATACTTGGCCTTGCTAAGCAAAACTGCAACTCGCGTCAACCGAGGAAAAGGGCAACTCAAGCAATCAGTGAGTGATTCCAGCTTTTTTACCTGGAATAAGTTCTACCAACAAGGGCCAGATGCCGTAAATAACATTGTTAGTTATTACACTAAAGGTTCACTTATCGCACTTTGGTTAGATTTAACTATACGCCAAGAATCTAATGGCCAGTATAGCCTAGACCAACTGATGCGCGAGCTGTGGATCCATTTTGGTCGACCTCAAATTGGCACTAGCATGAAAGATTTTGCCGCGATTGCCAATGTGTTGTGCAACAAAGATATCGCACCGGCGTTAGAGCGCTGCTTAAATGCCACAGAAGCATTCGACCTCAGTGAAATACTGTCTGATTTTGGGGTAAGTTGGCAACCAAGTAAATACAAACAACTCAATAGCTTAGAAACTATTGTCAACGACCAAACACAACCATTTTTCGGCGCTATGTATAACGCTAATGAGTCGGGTTTAAAAATAACTCAAGTATTAGAAGACTCTCCTGCCGCCAAAGCAGGAATTATTGTTAATGACGTCGTTGTTGCGATTGACGGTATTAAAGCAACAGATAGCAGTATCAAAGCTATTTTTAACAATTTATCGATAGGCGATACCGTACGTATTCACAGTTTTCGAGACGATATATTGCTCGAAGACGAGCTAATTATTGAAGACTCACCTATAACGGGTATTTGTTTAAAAGTGTCAGATCCTAGCAAGGCTGAGAATTGGCAAAAGGTATTTTAACCAATGCCTCTACCTCAGTAGTTGAACTAGATTTACTCTAGTGTAAATAATTCGAGACACTAATTACTCTCGTGAACCCCCCAAGAATTAGTAACATTTGTTACTTTATTATAGACTAGCGATAAATCGAACTGACAGAGAACTGCCATGATCAAAATTGAAAAAGTGCATCACGTTGCTTACCGCTGTAAAGACGCTAAAGAGACGGTTGAATGGTACAAAGATAAATTAAACATGGACCTAGTTTTGGCAATTGCTGAAAACGAAGTGCCATCGACTAAAGCGCCAGATCCATACATGCACATCTTTTTAGATGCAGGGATGGGTAATGTTTTAGCTTTCTTTGAGCTACCGAATAGCGATGAAATGGGTCGTGATGAAAATACCCCAGCTTGGGTACAGCACCTAGCATTAAAAGTGGCAGATGTAGATGCTCTGATCGCCGCTAAAGCATCGTTGGAAGAAAAAGGCATCGATGTGTTAGGTCCAGTGCATCACGGTGTATTTAAGTCAATTTACTTTTTCGATCCAAATGGGCACCGCCTAGAACTAGCCGCAGATATTGGTACCCCTGAGCAATACAAGCAATTAAACGAAGTTGCGCCAGCTATGATCGAAGAATGGTCTAAAACCAAACGAGCACCAAAGCACGCAGCTTGGCTACACGAGTTAGATTAATTGAATCAGATACTCTATTAATACTAAGGCCGGAGATACCGGCCTTTTTTTAATTCAATCGTTTAACAAACTCGTGTTATACCCGCTACAGTGCTTGCCATGCGTTACCACTGCCGGGTGCTTCCCCCTTTGTCCACCATTTGGCGCGATAGCGTAGTCCCTGATACATTACTTCATCACCTTGACTGTACGCGATATCTGCCTGCCATTCTCCGTTTGAATTCACCTCTAGTTGCCAAGGGTCACCCAAATCAGGCTGATGATTTTGACTCCACCACTTTGCTACATAAACTTTCGAATCGTAAGACACGCGATCGCCTTCTAAATAAATAACTAATGGGTCCCATAGCGGTGCATCTGGCTGAGTTGTATCATTTAAAATACTGACATTAAAAGACTGATAGGTTGAAAGTTTACCATCGGAAACACTAACAGTAACAACAGCTGACGAATCTTGAGACACTTGATTGGCTGTGACTGTCGCATCAGCGCTTGCTCCTGAAACTGTCGCATCACCGCTTACTGACCAGCTGTATGTGAGTGGATCTTGGTCGTCATCAAACGCATGCGCGTGAACATTCGCCATGCCTCCCTCAGTTAAAGTAATATCACTTATTGGTTGAACCACCGGAGCTCGGTTTTCTGACTGTTGAACAATAGTTAGCTGATAAGAATACTGAGTATTCGTTGCCCATACCTGATTGCTTCCAATACTCTGTTCATCGAAATTAATATTACCAGCGCTGTCGCGCACACCAATGTTAACGATGCTTGCGTACATAGACGTTACTTTGGCAGCAAGCGCTGATTGCCAATTAGAAGCGTTAGACTGAGTAATAACAAAAGACTCATTGATTAATTCACTGCCGCTAGCATCAAACAATCTAAACCATGCACTATCACCAACATCTGCCGTTTGATCTTGTCGAACAAAATAACCTAGATTGTGCCAAACATCAGGCGTTGTAGCGTCGCCATCAATAATAATGTCAGAACAGTTGTAAAAACCTTCACCTGCTGCATCATAGCGCTGCCACCGAGTAAACAACAACGCCTGCCCTTGTCGCTCTGAAGGTATAGAAACTTGAAAGTCGTAATACCGCTGGCCATTGGCTGCTGTATAAAAAGGTGTATCGTCAAAAGACGACACCAATTGTAAGTCATCCCAGCTCAATACATCGGTATCAGCATTAAAGGTCGGCTTTGACAGGTAAAATCGCCAGAAACTCGGATTATGCGGAACCTGAGCATTAAATCTTACCAGTATTTTTCCCGAAGAATCTGGAGTCACGGTTGTTTTTTGCCAGTGAGGTGACGCGACATTAAGCCCTGCTTTTTGAGCAGAGCCCGCAGCGCAAAGTGTGCCATCTGGAATTGCAGCTTTTACAGCATCAAGATTGAGGTAGTCTTCAACATTTGCCGCAACTTCATGATCCTGCGTAAACGGATAGTGACCCGAGATTAGAAACGAAGCACGGCAGGCTTGGTTCGGAATTCCGGAGCCATCTTCTGGCCACCAATACCCTCCTTGTTCCTTACAAATGGTTTGCCGTGCTTTTGGAATTTCCGTGAATCCGTGACCGAAACTGCTTGGAGAATTCAGTATAAAAGAGACCCCACACACTGCGAATATACTTCCCCAGTTGCCTTTATTTAAGTTAGACATTATTAATATTTCCTGTTGCTAAAGCACGTAATGTGTTGTGCTTTGTGAGTACATTTGCAGCAAGCTGCAAACCTAGCGTTCTCAGTTACAGGGTATAGAGTGATAACTAACAAGAAGAAATGTGTAGAGTAATCTCCTACAGCTCAGTCATTCAGGCATTTTAATGAAAGTAGTCAAGTAAAGATAAAACAACTTTAAACTATTAACGCAATATCACTAACAACACTAACCTCTGGTTACTTTTTGAACACCTAGATTGTTAACAAAAATATTACAATTTTCAAAACTTTTTATGACAATTAGATAGTTGCACAAACGAGCAAGTAACTTTTTTGTAGTTATATTACAGTCAGATAGAAGTTTTAGGAGAGAGCAGAAAAAGTTTTACACGCTTGCAAAAACGCGGAATATTTTACTCGAAAATCAAAAATTTAAATTGATTAACCGCAGTTAAAATCAGAGTTGTTATTGTATTTATCTATTAAATATCGCTTTTTATTCTTTGGTAAAATTACAAGATTAGTATCTTATCTAAGTGTAAGACGTTTGATTGTCAGCCAAGCAACTAAGTGCTTGGCTACGCATAAGGTTCAACAACTTACATAAATCAGTATTTTGCCGGAGTATTTTTGTTAGGTAGTGTTGCCTTCATAAATTGACGAATATCGTCATTAGACAATTTTAAATCTTCTTCTCGAAGATACATCATGTGCCCACTTCGATACCCTTTAAAAGACAAACGAGATTTCATTTTGCCACTAGGATCTAGTTGCCACATGGTGTATTTCGCATCGAAATAATTAGTCGCGCCGTCGTAATAGCCCGCTTGAATCATCACATTCAAATAAGGATTTTGCGCCATTGCTAATCGCAGGTTTTCACCCGTATTGTTATTGCTACGATCCCAAGGGTGCACAGAGCCAAACATATTGTATTTTATATCAGTTTTATACTTTAACTCTTCACGTAAATAGTAATTAATAGCAGGCGTAAAACTGTGCAACCACGAAGTTAATTCCGCATAATAATCGGGGCGGCTACCGGCGACTTTCTTGTCTATTCCCAAATAGCGTGAATCTAATCGACCTAGCGTTAACTCACGATCTTTTAATAAAGTTTTCCAAAAGTATGACGTTGAAATATCCAAGTTACTATCTAACACTTCTTTTAAAGGAAGCCCTGAATACAAAGAAACCTTCTCTGCGATAGCGAGCTTTTCTTCTGACGATATAAACGCCCCCTTAGCTAAAGCTGGTAAGTACTCATTAACCGTAAAGCTCTCAACTTCAGGTAACATCTCCAACAAGTCTTTGTTTTGCAAACTTGCGTCCAAAGCCTTGTGATACCAAGCTGCGGCGGCGAAATACGGCAATCTATTTGCCGCTTTCACAGGGCCTTCTCGCTTAATACCTATATCTGTCGGTGATACTAAAATAACGCCATTTAAGTACATCCATTGGCGATTTTGCAGCTCCAACGCTAAGCCAGAAACGCGAGTAGTTCCGTAACTTTCACCAATGAGGTATTTAGGTGAGCGCCATCTGTTATTGCGGGAAACAAAGGTTGTGATCCATTCTGCAAGATATTTTACGTCAGCATTAACACCAAAGAACTGCTGCTTCTGTTTATCTTTAGAAGGCATTTTGCCGTCTTTGTTTGGCAGCACACGGGAATAACCGGTATTTACAGGGTTTACAAAAACAATATCAGCTACGTCTAGCACAGAGTGCGGGTTAGTCTTAACGCCATAAGGTTGTAAAGGGTACCCTTCACTATCGACATTTAGCACTTTTGGTCCAGTATAAGCAACGTGCATCCACACAGAAGCAGAGCCTGGTCCACCATTAAATGATATTAGTAACGGGCGAGATGCTTTATCTTTAACGTCTGTACGCTGGTAATACGTATAAAATAAAGTGGCGCTTGGATTCCCCTGACTGTCCCACACGGGTTGCGTACCTGTTGTCGCAGTGTAAGCTACCTTTTTATCTTGAATGGTAGTTGTGTGCTTAGTGGTATTACTTTCATCTATCGCAATCTTTCGGCTGTGCTCCTGCGCAAGTGATGACACGCTTATTATCAAACCCATCAATAGCGCAATATTCTTAGCAAGTTTCATCGACTATCTCCTCATTTTTCTTCAAAGATAGCGTGTTTTAGAATAGTGTGTCAGCTAGGCTAAGACTAAAGGTAGAAAAAAGGCGCTGAATATCTTTTTGAGCGGAATTAGCAACGATTAGCGTTAGAAAGCTTACGATGAAGTTCGATATAAGAACCTGTTAATAACTCAGTGTTAACTAAATTCAACTGCGCTTGAGCATCACAGTATCGCTCTAGGCCGTGAAAGTTTTCCGCCATTCTTAATCGAATTTGAGTTTCCTTAACAACATCTTTAGATTCAACCGCGTACTTTAACGCTAACGCTAAGTTAGCTTGCGCTTGATTAGGTTTACCTTGCAATTGAAACAAACGAGCGGTATTAAAATAAACAGTGGATATCTGCTGTTTGTTTCCTAATTTAATCGCCCAAGGAATAGTTTCTTGCCAATGTTTTTCAGATAAGCCTAAATCACCCATGTTTCTGGTGACATGACCCAAATTGCCATTAAGCTCTAGTTGAAAATAACTATTGTTACTGTTGCCGTGACGCTTCTGCAAATCAGACAATAAGGCATAAGCTTGCTGAGAATCTCCCATTACCATAAGTGTGTTGGCTAATTGAACAAGACGAATGGGTGAAGGATAAACTTCTTGTAGTTGCTCTAAATAGTCGACTGCATTTTTCAGTACTTTCTTTGCATCATTTCGCTGGGTAATAGAATTGAGCTTAGCGAAGTAAATTAAGATAGTAATTCTAAAACTGGGTGGCACGTCTTCATTATCTTGCCATGGCGCTATCGTCTGTTCTAGTTCTTGCCATCGCTGTAGGTTAAACAAAGCATCTAGCTTGTATTGAATTAAATCTAACTGCACTCGTTTGCTACGTGCATGGTCTAGATCGTGCTCGACAATCTCTAAGCACTCTATAGGAGAAGTTAAACAAACCTCTTCAAGTTTGCCTCGCTCCTTTTTATAGTGATCGAACGCGAACGCTTTTATCGAAAAAGTGAAAAAAGTAAATAAAGCAAAGGTTAATATTCTTTTATTCACAAAGAGATTGGATTCCATTCAATACCCTAAACTGTCAGTATCGCTAATGCTCTCCTTAAAAAAACACCAACAACACGGTTCTGAAACTTCATGTTTGTATATTTGTACAAATGTACATTGTTACCACTAAATTTCAGTGTAAACCAATTACGCCCACAATCCTAGCAGGGAATTGTTTCTAAAATATTCACAAAAACAAAACCCTGATCACAAATTAACCTTTATTAAAACTGAAACAATCGTTGTCTATTTTTTATACATAGCCTATAAAATAAACAACCCATGCTAAAAAAAACAAGGAACGAATATGCTTGGCCTTAAAATAACGATAAAGAAGGGTAAAACCCAAGACGAGCAAACAGAATACTTTTTTGAGCACACCAAAGATTATATTGTTATTGGCAGTGATGCGAAAACATGTGACGTTGCCTTTGACGAAGGCCATAAAGCATCAGGTGTAGCCAATGAGCATATCGCCTTTAAGCGAAGTCTAGGCCATTACCAAATAGACCTAAACACCCACCACTATGTTTTAATTGATGGCAAAGTACCTTTTGAAGAGCAAGAGATTTCCGGCACTTCTACCTTAGTGCTAGGTGAAGAAGTGACTATAGAAGTCGAGGTAATGGACAATCGCATTCAACCAGCAGATCTCGGCAAAAAGCATGTTCAGCCTGGCGCGAAAGTACAAAAGCACAGCAAGTTTTTGAAAGTCGCTTTTATCGGCATTCTTGCGGTTGGACTATTTACTTTTTTGATCCAAAAGAACCTGTCAGATGTAGAAACTAATATAGCTGTATCGCAGGAAAGCATAGATCAAACCGTTGAAAAATTTGACGCATTAACCGCTGAACTGGAACGTGTTCAAGATGAAAATGAAAACATCTCACCAGCCACCATAGAGAAAGTAACGCAATCTGTTTATCTAGTGTTAGTGAGGAATAAAGACGGTGGAGAGCGCCCCGCTGGCACGGCTTGGGTTTTTAACGACGCACAATTAGCTACCAATGCTCACGTTGCAGAAGCTTTTTATCAACTAAAAGCCAATGAACAACTCATTGTTCGTGCGCCAACCTCGCCTTACAAAACACATGTGGTGAAATCAGCATTGCTGCACCCAGGCTATAAACACTATCAAAAGTTGTGGCAACAATATTTACCTACCCAGAAAGTGGGCGATAAGTTATCACCCATGCATACGGCTTCTCCAGCCGATGTTGCTGTATTATCGCTCGTGGATGCTACGGGTTTAAACCCGCCTTTAAAACTGCTTCCAACCTCGCAACTAGCTTCGATTAAATCGGGAATAAAAGTGGCTTACGTTGGCTATCCAGGTGAACGATTATTGCCGGGAAGCTACAAAAGGCCGGCACCTGTCGCTCAACAAGATGAAGTTATTCGCGTAACAGATTTTTTCTTAACTAGGCAAAACAACAATCGCCTTATCCATCATGGTTTACCATTAACAGGAGGCGCAAGTGGTAGCCCAATGTTTAACGCGAAAGGGCAAGTCATTGGCTTAATAAGCTCGATGAATATTACCTATGACGCCAACGGTAGAGCGCCCAATGCTGCTGACGTTAATATGTGCCAGCGCATCGATTTCCTGTATGACTTAATGGCAGATCCAGATCAAGCGCTAGCTAGACTGGATAAAGAATGGCAAGCCAGTATGTCCAACTACTATGCCGGTAGAAGCCAATCTTATAAATCAGTGTTAGACAAAATTGAAAACGTTTTTTCTATCAAAGGGGGCAAGCAAGTTGATTCTGTGAGTCGCAATAAAACAACGAAATCAGACACATCCAAGCTCGCCACTTATATAGAGAAACTCTATGTCAAAGACCCTGGGCTACATGCAGTTGTTTTATCGACAGATAATCAAGTAACGAAATTTAATGTTATCGCCAAAGGGAATAAAAACCTCACCGTGCTTAACTACCCGATTAAATACAGTAACTACGTGCGCTACGGCCTTATCTTAGTGAATGAGCCTGGAGAGTTAGAAATAAAAGTCGCTTTTAAAAAAGCACCGAGACAAGCCAGAAAGTTAAATTATAAGATTTCCCAACATTATTGGGCTGGAAAAATTAACCCATTAGTAGGTGCTTATACAGAGTCATTAGGACAGTTATTTAGTGAAGACGCCGAGAAGTTTAAGCTGGTAAAGCAAGCGAATAAATTAGCCATGGCTAAACAAGTAAAGCAGTATTATTTAACAGGGTTTAACTACACCTTGGCAAAGCCAGGCTACTATGCCTTTGTTAGCGTCCCGCAAAATAAGGGCGAGGTTGACATTATGCTGATCAATAATCAGAAAAAAATTGTTAGAAAAGAAGAGAGTAAAAATGGCGTCGGTTTAACCGTTTATAAAAATAACAAAGCCAATAATTCACTTCACTTTATTTCTTACAGCAACAAAAAGGATGTTGTGCAAAATATGTCGGTTTACTACCTGCCCTTTTTAGATAAAAGTGGTAAAACGGGGTTTTCCGGACAAGCCAATTAACACTGACAAAAAAGCCAGCTGTTGCTGGCTTTTTTAAAAAACGAGTGCAAATTTTTGTGCCTACTCACCCAAAAGATTTAAGGTATTCACATAAAAGTTGGCATCGACCTTAAAGCTTGGGTTCTTGGTATTTACTTCTAGCTTTTGCCAACGAGTCGTTGGTTCAATCCAGCGCGTTTCACCAGCAATCTCAACGCGGATCGGCATAGTAAATTTACCGTTTACATTACTCCATCTTACTTGTACTAAGTCGTCTTTTATTAAGTATTCAAGCACAGGCACTCTATGATCACGTAAGTATTGATCAAAGATAAGTGAAAAATCTTTGCCTGTTGTTTTATTGATGAAGTTTTCAACTTGCTCAGTGGTTACCGTTTGGTGATAAAATTTCTCGCCTAAGCCGCGTAAGGTCTTGCGCCAAAGCTCGTCGTTATCAACAATCATACGAATGGTGTGTAGCATGTTGCCACCTTTATCGTACATGTCTCCAGAGCCCGCACTATGAATGTGATAAGTGCCAATAATAGGTGCTCTATTGCCTATATTAATGCGTTGGCCACGAATGTACTCAAACGCTTTTTCTTTACCGAAGTGATATTCCAAATACAAGCTTTCGGAGTAGTTAGTAAAGCTTTCATGAATCCACATATCAGCAATGTCTTTCGCCGTAACATTATTGGCAAACCACTCATGCCCCATTTCATGGATAATAATAAAGTCGAATAATAAGCCGTTGCCAGTAAGAGAGCGGTCACGCCCTAAATAGCCTTGTTGATAGCCATTACCGTACGTAACAGAACTTTGGTGCTCCATCCCTAAGTAAGGTGCTTCCACAAGTTTGAAACTGTCTTCATAAAATGGGTAAGGACCAAACCAATGCTCTAACGCTTCAATCGTCATAGGCGCTTGTTTAAATTGCTCTTTGGCTTTTTCTAGGTTTTCTCTAAGTACCCAGTAATCCATATCAAGTTCACCTTTCTCACCTTGAAACTTTTCCCCAAAGTGAACGTAATCGGCGATGTTGATATTTACACCATAGTTATTAATCGGGTTTACCACGCGCCAGTGATAGGTTTTGGTTTTGGCTTGTTGATCATGGTCTATTCCCACTAAGCGACCGTTAGAAACGTTGACCAAATGCTCTGGTACTTTAACGCTCATATCAATGCCTTGATCTGGTTCGTCGTAACCATGGTCTTTGTTCGGCCACCAAATACTAGCGCCTATGCCTTGGTTGCTTGAGGCAATAAAATCTATACCGTTACTGTCTTTTGTCCAGGTAATACCGCCATCCCAAGGCGCGCGTTTTGCCGCATGAGGCGTACCAGAATAATGCAATACCACTGACTGTTCAGAGCCTACTGGCTGCTCGTCTTGCAAGGTAATGAAGTAAGTGTAGCCATCTTTTTCAATGTCTAATGACTTATCATTTTGGGTAACTTTGGTGAGTTTAAGCGGCTCTTGCAATTCTACTTGCAAGCGATTTGTTTCACCCAACACACGGTAGCGCATGGTATTGGTACCAGCAATAGTACGATCTGCAGTATTTACTTCAATATCTAAGTGATAATGACTCAAATCCCACCACGCACGTTCGGGTGTAATTGAGCCGCGCAGTACGTCTTGGCGACTACCTTGATTAGATGTGCCTAACAAGCTATCGGCGATCACAGAGGTGGCGGCTGTTGTCGCTAACACAGCGCCTAATAATAACGACAGTGATTTTATTTTCATTGTAATATCTTCTACTTTCTCATGAGTATTTTTAGCTATTACATACTGTATGCCGACTTACCTAAATAAGGCAACTTAGAATCGACAATATGCCGTGTTATTACGATTATTTAGAAAAGTCGACAATAGAGGTCCAACCAAATTAACTTGCAGGCGGTGTTTAGGTTCATTACACTTAGCCTCGCAACTTGTCGGAGTGCACTAATTCAATTGACTTGAGTTAGAGCTGAGATCGCTTTATGCGGGATCCGTAGAACCTGTTCTGATTAATATCAGCGAAGGGAACAAGAATCACATGTCATATCGTGCTTCATCTACGCAATAACTCCGCCTTATTTTTTAGTCAATCACTTACATTTTGTATGGTTTTTAGGTTTCAAACCTGAACGTCGTGCTGTAAGAAAATAACAAGGTGAGAGAACATGAGTTCATTATCCAGACGCGAGCGTCGTCAACAGGCTGAAGAGTTTTTAAAAAACGTTTCAGGCCAAAGCTACCCTAATTCCGAAAAAATCTATGTAAAAGGCACCATTCACGATATCGAAGTGGGTATGCGTGAAATCACCGTTGGCGATACTTTTGTGGGGGGCACAGAAGAAAACCCAGTATTTGAACCAAATGAGCCAGTACGCGTTTACGACACTTCTGGTGTTTACACTGACCCATCAGTAACGGTTGATGTACACGAAGGATTACCGAAATTACGTAGCGAGTGGATTGCTGCACGCCAAGATACAGAAATGCTGACTGGAGCGTCATCTGGATACAGCCAACAGCGTTTAGCAGACGAAGGCTTAGACCACATTCGTTTTGAAAACTTACCTAAAGTACTTCGCGCGAAAGTCGGTAAAAACGTGACACAAATGCACTATGCACGCCAAGGTATTATAACGCCAGAAATGGAATACATTGCCATTCGTGAAAATACCAAGCGCGCTGAAATGAAAGATGAAATTTTAAAGCATCAGCATAAAGGCGAAAGCTTCGGTGCCAATATTCCAGAACAAATTACGCCTGAATTCGTGCGTAAAGAAGTTGCTGAAGGCCGCGCCATTATTCCAGCGAACATAAACCACCCTGAGTCTGAGCCGATGATTATTGGCCGTAACTTCTTAATTAAAGTTAACTCAAACATTGGTAACTCAGCCGTTAGCTCGTCTATTGAAGAAGAAGTAGAAAAGCTGGTTTGGTCAACAAAATGGGGCGCTGACACAGTAATGGACCTTTCAACAGGCCGTTACATCCACGAAACGCGCGAGTGGATCATTCGTAACTCACCAGTACCAATTGGCACAGTACCAATTTACCAAGCGCTAGAAAAAGTAAACGGCGTTGCTGAAGACCTAACATGGGAAGTATTTAGAGATACATTAATCGAACAAGCAGAACAAGGTGTTGACTACTTCACTATTCATGCTGGTGTCTTGTTACGCTACGTACCAATGACAGCGAAACGCGTAACGGGCATCGTTTCTCGCGGTGGCTCTATCATGGCGAAATGGTGTTTATCACACCATAAAGAAAACTTCCTATACACCCACTTCGAAGAAATTTGTGAAATCTGTAAAGCCTACGATGTGTCATTCTCACTAGGTGACGGCTTGCGCCCTGGCTCTATTGCTGATGCTAACGATGAAGCACAATTTGCTGAACTTCATACCTTAGGTGAATTAACTAAGATTGCATGGGAACACGACGTACAAGTTATGATCGAAGGCCCTGGTCACGTACCACTTCACATGGTAAAAGCGAACATGGAAGAGCAATTAGAGCACTGTCATGAAGCGCCATTTTATACCTTAGGCCCACTTACCACTGACATTGCACCGGGTTATGACCACATTACCTCAGGTATTGGTGCGGCAAACATCGGTTGGTACGGCTGTGCCATGCTTTGTTACGTAACACCAAAAGAGCACTTAGGCTTACCAAATAAAGAAGACGTAAAAGAAGGTTTAATTACATATAAAATTGCCGCTCACGCTGGCGATTTAGCGAAAGGTCACCCAGGTGCGCAAATTCGCGATAATGCCCTGTCAAAAGCACGTTTCGAGTTTAGATGGCACGATCAATTCAACCTTGGTTTAGACCCTGAGCGCGCACGTGAATATCACGACGAAACCTTACCGCAAGAATCAGGAAAAATTGCTCACTTCTGCTCTATGTGTGGTCCAAAATTCTGCTCAATGAAGATCACCCAAGACGTTCGCGATTACGCGGCTAAATTAGAAGCTGATGGGCAATCTATTGAAATTAAACTCCTTGACGAAACAGTAAGTGCTGATGCCGCTGCATTAGAAGCGGCGCAACAAGGTATGGCTGAAAAGTCGCAAGAGTTTAAAGATTCAGGCAGCGAAATTTATCACGTAGCAAAATAACGACGAGGTTATTCACACGTGAGTAAACAAAACACCAGTATCGCTATCGTCGGTGCTGGTTTAATGGGGCGGTTAGCTGCGGTGACTTTGTCTCGCCAAGGCTACGCCGTTACCTTGTTCGATAAAGACGACCAACACGCACACCAAAGTGCTGCTTATGCTGCGGCAGGCCTACTTACGCCTCTTGGCGAAGCCATGCACAGTGAAGCCAATATTGTTGAAATGGGCTTTGCATCCATTGAAATGTGGCCTCAGATCTTAGACTCACTTTCTGGCTATACCTACTTTCAACAAGAAGGTGCGTTAATGGTTAGTCATGAACAAGATCAAGGGGATTACCTGCGCTATGCAAGGTTTCTAAAAAATCACTTTAGTGAATATGAAGTTCAACACTTAAATCGCCAGCAAATGCTAGCGCTAGAGCCTGAATTAGGCCGAAGCTTTTCACAAGGCATGTTTCTACCGCAAGAAGGTCAGCTGGGAAATCGTAAACTGCTGGTGGCCTTAACTGAAGAAATTCGATCTCTTGATATTGAGTGGTTAACCAACACTCGCGTCGAGGCAATGAGAAAGGAATCCAATGATAGCGAAGGCTATCGGGTCGCCTTTAATCATCAAACGCGTGATTTCGACTTAGTTATCGACACTAGAGGCTCAGGCGCAAGGGCGAATGAAGCAAGCCAAAGCAATGCGCCACTAAAAGATTTACGTGCGGTTCGCGGCGAAGTATTTCAGTTATTCGCACCAGATGTTCACTTGAATCGACCCGTGCGCTTAATGCACCCTAGGTATCAACTTTATATTGCACCGAAAACGAAAGGCTTTTATGTCGTTGGCGCAACGGAAATTGAAAGTGACGATACCTCACCGATGACGGTGCGCTCTGCCATGGAACTATTAAGTGCCGCGTACAGTGTTCACCCAGGCTTTGCTGAAGCAAATATTCGTCAGCACAATAGCCAACTTAGACCTGCATTTAGCGATAACCAACCACGAGTATCAGTTAATCGCGGGCTAATTCAAGTTAACGGTTTATATCGACACGGATTTTTAATTGCCCCTGTCGTATTAGAACAGCTGTTACATGCAGTGAACACCCATTTTGGTGAAACGAGCGAGTCTCGCTTTCAACATTTACTACCTATACAAGTTAGTCATGAATATATTTATTAATGGCCAGACATTTGAGCTGGCGGCAAGCAGTAACATTGCCGACGCATTAGCTTTATTTTTGTCGGAAGAGCAAAAACAACTGAGCTTTGCAGTAGCGTTAAATCAAAACTTTGTCGCTAAAGGCCAATACGAAACAGTTGAGTTAACCGAGCAAGATTCACTCGACGTTTTGTTTCCAATCCAAGGGGGATAAAAAATGCCACTCTCCATTTACGGAAAAACCTTATCAAGTCGCATGTTAATTGGTTCGGCGTTATACCCATCCCCTGAAATTATGAAAAATGCGATTTTAGCTAGTGGCTCACAAGTGGTGACATTGTCGTTAAAAAGGCAAAATCCACAATCGCAAGGCGGCCAAGAAATTTGGCAATACCTGCAAGAAGTAGTGACGCAAAAAGACGGATATTTGTTACCCAATACCGCTGGCTGTAAATCAGCAAAAGAAGCGGTAACCTTGGCACAAATGAGCCGAGAAATCTTCCAAACTGACTGGGTAAAACTCGAGGTTATTGGCGACGATTACAACTTACAGCCTGATCCCATTGAGCTATTACAAGCAACTGAAACCTTAATTGCCGAAGGCTTTAAAGTACTTCCCTACTGCACCGATGACTTAGTGCTATGTCAACGTTTGTATGATCTAGGTTGTGAGGTGATCATGCCTTGGGCTTCACCAATAGGCACAGGCAAAGGGTTAATGAATCCGTATAACTTAGAAACCATTCGTTTGCGCCTGCCAGACGCTACCTTGATATTAGATGCTGGTATTGGCAAACCCTCCGATGCTTGCCTCGCCATGGAAATGGGCTATGACGGTATTTTATTAAATTCTGCGGTAGCACTAGCAGATAACCCCGTTGCCATGGCGAAAGCCTTTGCTCTTGCGCTAGAAGCAGGCGAACAAGGTTATGTCGCTGGGGTTATGCAGGAAAGACAAACCGCTCACCCAAGCACGCCAACATTAGACACGCCTTTTTGGCATCACCCAGGAGCGTAAACTCACGATGAAATCAGTTAAAACCAAACCCATTGTTTGGAGTATTTCAGGTGCTGATTGCTCTGGTGGTGCTGGCATCGCTGCAGACATTAAAACCGGTCACGCGCTTAATGTGGAAATGTGTCACTTGATCACGGCAAATACAGTGCAAAATGCCCATAAATTAGTATCGGTTAATCCTGTCGAGATAGGCATTTTGCGCCAGCAAGCCCAAGCCCTGTTAGAAGATAAAGTGCCCAATGTTATTAAAATTGGTCTTGTCGCCTCTCGCGCCCAAATTACGTGGCTAACAACTTTGCTATCTGAGCTAAAACAGCAGTATCCCTTATTAAAAGTGGTTTTCGATCCAGTGGGCTCAGCCAGTGTTGGCGGTAAATTTAACGATTTCGAATTAGCCGCTTTAGCAAATGTATGGCCACTTATTGACGTTGCCACGCCTAACTTATTAGAAGCACAAGCTATTTGCTCAAACGATACAGAAAGCACCGAACAGCTTGCTAAGCTTGTTTGCAGCAAAGGTGCTAAAGCTTGCGTGGTTAAAGGTGGTCACAGCAAAGGCAGTCAGGAAAGTGGCATTTCACAAGGCACTGCTGTTTCAAAAGACGTTGCCTACCAAGCTGATTCAGCCATGACTTACCGAGTTAGCAGCTCGCGTGTAGAAACTAGCTATAGTCACGGTGGTGGCTGTAGCTTTGCCAGCGCTATCGCAAGTTTCATAGCCCATGGTTACTTGCTTAGAGACGCTCTAACCCTAACGAAAGCCTTCATACAAAGTGGCTTAAAAGCACAACACGGAAAAAACGACTACTACGGCGCATTCGAGCAAACTTGTTGGCCTGAACTAGCGGAATTTTTCCCGCATGTTGAAGGAGAAATTAACCAGAGATATCACTCTTTACCGGCATTTGCACCTATCAATAGTGCTAGAGGCGAACAAGGGCTCGGATTATACCCTGTTGTTGATTCCATCGAATGGCTTGAAAAGTTATTGCCACTTGGCATCGAAATTATTCAATTAAGAGTGAAGAATAAAACGGAAGATGTTTTAGATGACATGATTGGTCAAGCAGTAGCGTTAGGTAAAAAGTATAAAGCACGCCTGTTTATCAACGATTATTGGCAACTCGCTATTAAACACGGCGCTTATGGTGTGCATATAGGCCAAGAAGATTTACTCGATGCTGATCTTGAAGCGATTCAAGCGTCAGGCCTTCGCTTAGGTATTAGCACGCATGGTTGTTATGAGTTTTTGTTAGCTCAACAACTTAACCCCTCCTACCTTGCTGTTGGTGCTATTTTTCCAACCAATACCAAGGACATGACAGGACAAATTCAAGGTGTCGACAATTTAGCCCAGTTATTAAAGTTAACCACTGAAATTCCTGTTGTTGCTATTGGCGGCATTAACCATGAAAGAGCAAAGCAAGTATGGGCGACAGGTGTAGATTCAATTGCTGTTGTTACTGCCATTACTAAGGCAGAGGACTACCAAAGCTCAGTGCATCAATTTAAAGACATCTTGAAACCAATAGAGAATTAGTTTTAAAGCTCGATAGCTTTCTGAAAAAAGAAAAAACCACGCAATGCGTGGTTTTTCTCTTTTAAAGTTATTATCTTTTTATTTAGCGTGCGCTAATTCACCTGGCACTCGATCACGTTTAATTGGCTGCCAAGACGCGTAAGTTAAGCAACGCCATAACCATTCCATTGGACCAAACTTAAAGAAGCGCAACCACAGTGTGCTAAGCACAGCTTGGAAGGCAATCATGCCGACAACAAACAACATCTGTTCGCTGCGAGATACCTGACCAAACAAGCCCATACCGTAGCCATAGAATACTGTAGTAAATACAACAGAGTGCATTAAGTAATTGGTTAGTGCCATTTTGCCAAGTGGCGCTAACCACGCAAACATTTTATTAAACCAAGCTTTAGCCGATAGTTTCACAATCAAGCCTATGTAGCCGGCACACAAGATATAATGTCCTAAAAAGAATATGTTACCACCAACAGCTTGTAGCTCTCGCGCAGCTTTTGCTGCTGGATGAAGCGCAATATATACGCCAGTAATATTTAAGCTTAAGCCGATAAATAGTCCGCCATAACAAAGTACGTTAAAGAAGCTGGTATGCTCTTCTGGGCGTCTAATGCGATTACTAGCAACTAACCAATAGCCCACCATAAATAAAGGCAAACAAATAAAGAAACTAAAGAAGGGTGTTTTCCCAAGTGCATTAATCGCCTTATCAATACGGTGTTCAGTTGCGGTGGCGTAAGAATCGCTAGTAAAGGCAGCGGCTTCTTCACGAGTGCGATAATCTTGCATTTGGCGATTTTCAAAACGTGTTTGAGCTTGCTCTGCTATGCGCTCTTCACGTGTTTGTTCTTTTTCCACTTCAGTATTGTCGGTGCTAACGTCTCCCGATACAGCGCTTTCACTACCAGCAGAGTCTTCCGTGTTTAACTGAGCATTATCTAGCGCCTCACTTGTTGCCGTTTTGGCTTCAGCTATTTCTGGAGACGAAGTTTTGGTCACTACTTTTACATTATCTTCTTTAGCAGCTTCTGCTTCCTTTTCAGCTTCACGCGCTAAATACTGCTCTTCTGTTAGCTCAAATGTCCCAGCTGCTTTTGCGTCATCAATTAAGGTATCGCGTAATGCTCTAACTTCATATGATTCCTGCCATACTTCTTTGGTTTCATTATGATCTTGTGTAACACCGAAGAAAATCCCGCCCAAAATAGCGAAAACGAATGGCACTAGTAGTAAAGTAAAGCCTGTTTTAGCAAAAGCGGTAGGACTATTGTATTTGCTTAGTTTCTTCCAGCGTAGTAAATAGACAAAGCCAAGAAGGTACATACCACCAACGGCGTAGTCATGCAGGATATCGCCGCCCCAGAAGAAAATCATGTGAGCCATGCCAATGACAAATAGCACTACCATTCGGCGGGTAAACCACCAACCAAATGGCCTACCAACTTCTTGCGCCCTGAGCAGCATAACGGCAAAGCCCATGCCAAATAACAGAGAAAACAGTTTATAAAATTTACCTTCAATAAAAACTTTAACTAGCCAACTAGAGGCCCAATCGCCGCCGGTTTGTGAGTAATCGAATTGAAGTAAGTTAACATCAGGGCGATTAAACCATTCTATATTCATAAACAGAATGCCAATCAAGGCGAGACCACGTAACAAATCCATCACCTGAATTCGTTGTTGGCCACTTACGGGGGCTAAATTTGTTTCCATGACTAAATCTACTTTTATAGTTGTTCCAAGATAAAACAAAACAGCATTTACCATGCCATTACTTTATCTTATTGATAGATATAGATTTTGCCAACTAGTTAGCCATACAAAGTGTTTACAAATGTGTCAAAACCGCCACAAATCGAGCAAATTGACTAGGGCGTGTTGATCTTTCAGGGTTTAATTTTGTTCGAATTAAATGCATTTTTATCGCGGCACTTGTGATACGCATAGTTATTTTTCGCACAGAGCAAGTAACAATGAGAAAAGTGCATGTAAACGAATCCAAAGGACAGCATTTATCATGCCTTTCTACTGCGTTATCACTTATTTATGTGGAATAACCACATGGCATAAGCTCTGTCTTGTATAAAAACATGATAAATTGCTGTAAAAGTAGCCTCGAAAGAGCAACACGCCCTAACTTAACTCACTTGTTAGTTATCAGCGTTTAAATAAATTTTAGGTTGCCATTGTAGCCACTCGTCATCTGCATTTTCATGAAGTATAAAACTATCTCTTTGCAGACCTGACGCTTTTCCCTCTGCTAGGCCAGAGTCCGGTGTAGCGAAGGCTACGCCACCTGACAAAATAGTTTCAATCGATTCAGTATCGATATTAACCCCAGAAAACAAGCCACCATTTACCGACAAGCCACTTGCATTCCAAAACTTGCTGTTGTTTTTAACCAGCGGTGCGTAGCGCTGAGCGATATTAATATAGATTTGCACTTGGTCAGCGGTTGGCGATAAGTCAACGCCAATAACTTCACCGACTTTTACTTGGCGATAAAGTACAGGATTACCAACACGCACAGAGCCTAGTTTATCTGAGTTAAGTGCGATATTAAGACCAATAGGTTTACGCTTAGTAACGGGCGGAATGTCTTCAGCATGAAACTCTTTAGCGAGTTCACCATTGCCTGGTAAAACGCCAATAAAGCCACCTTCTAATAAAGAGCCAACATTGGTAGAGCCAACTAAGCCAAGTTCGGTTTTCGCCATCCAAAACTTGGAGCCTTTTACCGCAAATTTACGACCATTATCATTTAAAAAGGCATACACAGTAGCGCCAAAGTTGTCGGCATTAAACACGACACGAGATACAACACCTACTTCGTGATCTTGGTATTTGAGCTTTAAATTAGTTGTTAAACTTTCGGCATTGTTAAAATGGATTTTAATACCTATTCCCGCTAATCTCGCATATTCCAGATTCTGGTAGAGTGGAAATTCAGCAAGCTCTTCAACCTTATCTTCTTTGCTACTCTCTGGGTTATAGAAACTAATGCCACCACGTAAAATAGCGTCTGTAGATTCAGATTTAACAATAAAGTTGCCAATACCGCCGCTAATGGTAATACCGCTGGCGTTATAAAAGCGGGTAAAATTTGTAATGAGGTGACGATATTCTTCATCAATAGTGACATTAATTAGCACTTTGTCTTCTTTACTGTCCAAAGCAACATTGTCGACCTGCCCTACTAAGATGCCACGATAACTTATAGGTGAGCCAGGATTTACCACGTTACCAGAAAATGCAGTGAGGCTAAGTTGCAGGCCTGCTGATGAACTGTGTTTTGCCGGTGGCGACTGAGACAACATAAAATGGCTCTGCGCTTCACCAATGCCGCTATTAATATTGATATAGGCTCCGCCAAACAACGCATCAGTATCACTTAAGCCAGTTAAAGAGACGTCAGGGCGAACCACCCAAAACTGTGACTTTTCTTTCAATAGAAAACGAAATTCAGGCAAGATACCGAGAGAAACTTTCACTGTTTCTTGATCCCGATGTAAGTCATGAATAGAGCCAACGAGTTCACCGCGATACATAACACGTGTTCCCACAACTAAGTCTGTTGCCGTTGTTGACAACAAACTGACATTTACCTGCTCTTGCGCCATAGATTTACTAGTAAATAAGCGAAACTTGTCGCCATTAACGCTATCTTTTCCAGCTTCATTAAAGTGGCTAAATCCTATACCGCCAGCCAAAATTGATTGCATTGAGTGCGCTTGAACCTCAAAATTTTGCAAGCCCCCCGTGACTGAAAAGCCACTGGTATTCCAAAAGCGTGTTTTTTCGTTCACGTAATTTTGATAATCGGGTTCGATGTAGATATGAATGAGAAACTTGTCCATGGCAACATTTTCAATTGACTGCACGGAGCCCACAGCCTGCTTCTTATAAAAGATTTTCGTTCCTATGCGCAATGATTCAACATCACTAGCCTCTAACACCAAATGAAGACCTGGCTCGTCGTAGCTGTAAGCAGGTTTATAACTATAAACGTTAAATTCATCCTGTGGCTCACCGTCTAACGATGGTCGTAGACTAATATGCGCCCCCTTTAAAACATTATGTAAATTGGTAACACCAGATAAATCTATGGTGGGCGCAGAGACGTAAAACTGGCTCTTGGTCGTCAAATAGGGAACGACTCTAGGGTTCACTTTCGCTTTAGCGGTAATTTGGCGAGCCTGCGGATCAATTTTTTCATAATCTTCAATAACACCTAGTGTGATCCCCTGATATTCAATTGCTGCGCCTCTATCTATACCGGCATCCCAATTCAATATTAAGGTAATTTCGTGACCCATTTCTGCAGACTGGTAATCAGCAAACAAAGTAAACTGCTGACCATTTTCTGCTGGCGGTAATACCGCTTCAAAAATAGGGTCACCAAAGGCGATACCACCAGCAAAAATAGAGGCTAACGATTCGGTTTTTAGTTTGACCCCAGAGGTAAGCGAGCCAGTAAATTCAAAGCCACTAGCATCCCAAAAGCGAGAGTTTTCCTTTACAAGATGGGCATGTTCAGGCTCGATAAATACCAAAATATCCACTAAGCCGGAATTATCATCGTATCTATAACCAGACACATGACCGACGATCATTTGTTTATAACTCACCGGAGAACTCTTACGAATCGAGCCAAGAGTATCAGTTTGTAAGCTAACATGTAGCCCAGGAATATCTTGATCGACAATCGGCTCTTCGCCTAGAGCAACAAAAGAGCGCTGTGATTCGCCTTCACTGTCAATATCTGGCTGCATATTGATATAGCTACCAGAAAGCAAAGTGTCTAACCCGGTAACGCCTTGAAAAGAAACGTCGGCTGTTACGTACCAAAACTGAGTTTTGTCTGTTAACAAAGCTTCTGTACTGGCGACCATTTCTACTTCAACCTGCACCCCTTTTAAATCTTGGGTAACGTCAACGCCACTGACGACCCCAACGGGTAATCCTTTGTATCTAACTTCTGTTTTTCCAACGACTATACCGCTAGCATTATCAAAGCGAATATCAATAAATACACCACGCTCAGAAATCGCTTTTACGATTAGCCAGGCACCAAAGGCTATGGCGATAAACGGTATTAACCAGATAGCAGAGAGGCCTTCTCTTGGTTTAACAACAGCTTCTGGTGGCGATGCATCTAATGTCATATTGTTCTTTTTCTCTGTTATCTAATCTTTATTTCTTAATCTTTGTCCCATAGTAGGCGGGGATCAAAACTGGCTGCGGCAAACATAGTAAAAATAACGGTTAAAGCAAAATAGGTAATACCTGATGCCGCTTCTATCGTGGTAATAAAGCCCAAGTTCACAACGGCAGCCATTACCGTTACCACAAAAACATCGAGCATAGACCAAGGCCCTAAGTACTCAACAAAGTGGTACATTTTGGTTTTTCTTACTTCATTCTTTGCCCATGGGCTTTGTACATGATGCATGAGAATACCTAAACCGACGATTTTCCCTAAGGGAATAACAAAACTGGCGGCAAAGATAATCAGCGCTATAGGGTACATACCGTACTGAATAAAACTCATGATGCCTTCAAGTATGGTGGAGGACTCTTGTACTCCTAATGTATAAAAGCGCATCATTGGATAGACATTAGCAGGGATGAACATGACCATAGCGGCTATCGTCCAAGCCAACGTCCATTGCAAACTTTTTGCTTTTCTCGAACGAAACTTGGCATGGCAACGCGTACAACGTTGCGTCTCGCCCTCGAGATAATTCATTTTGTGGCAATACGGGCAACATACTAAGCCAAGCTCTTTAGCGCTAAGATTCAATAGCCTTCTCCATCTGCTCCCACGCATAATGATGATCTAGCGTAATCGACACTAAAGTGGAACAAAACAATAAAGCAATGAAGCTTATTAACCCTGTACCCGCAGTTACATCTGCCATATCAACAAGTTTATATATAGAAACAACGACGCCGAGGAAGAACACATGCACCATAGCCCAACTATCTAACAAGTGATAAGAACGAAAGAAAACCAAAAGCCCAGGACGGATACGTTTAAATTTTAAAGATAATGCGACGTAAAACGCTGAAACTAATCGAATAATAGGAATGGCGATAGTAAACATAAACACGCACATCGCGATGATGGGATAGCCATCGTTAATCATAGTAGCAATACATTGGATAAGCGATGCTTCGCTATATTGACCAGCCGCACCAACACCGATTATTGGCAGCATAATGGCAGGCAAAAATAACACCATGCCGGCTAAAGCAATTGCCAATGTGCGATTGACGGTATTTTTCTTACGAGAAAACAGTTTTGAGCCGCATCTAGGACATAGCGCATTCTCTCCCGGTGCAATCACTGGAAGCTTTACCAAGGCATCGCAATGCTGGCACGCTATTAACTTGTCTAGATCTAAACTCACGCTTACTCCCTAAACCGTTTCCCCTCAATTACATAAGCTATTGTAAAAGAGCGATTTATACTTGCTAGTATTACATTTAGTTTAGGTGAATAGAAACTAATAGCCAAATGATTTAGGGATAAAAAAATGCAGCCAATCGGCTGCATTTTTAGAAGAGAATTGATGTAAGTTGAATAACTTACTTAAGAGCGGCCATGTAGTTAGCTAGCGCCTTAATGTCTTCATCAGTAAGCTTGCTTGCAACGTCTTGCATCATAGCGTTTAAGTCATTAGCACGACCGCCAGCACGGAATAACTCAAGTTGCGCTTTTAAGTAATCAGCATGCTGACCAGCAACTGCAGGGAAACCAGCTTTGTCCATGCCGCCACCGTTTACACTGTGACAAGCAATACATGCTGTAATACCGCGTTGAGCATCACCGCTAACGAAAAGTTTACGACCTTCTTCGCTAGTTGTCGCTGCTGCAGGCTTTAATGTTTGAGAAGAGTAGTATGCCGCTAAGTTTTGCATGTCTTCTTCATTCAAACCAGCAACCATGCCAGCCATTACTGCGTTATCACGAACACCTGATTTAAATTCTTTTAATTGCTTAACAATGTATGCTTCACTTTGACCAGCGATAGACGGGTACATAGCAATTGACGAGTTACCGTCTGCATTGTGACAAGCGATACATGTTGCAGATTTAGCTTTACCTAAAGCAACATCGCCAACAAATGATTTAACAGCAACTTTAGCAACTGACGCTTTAACTTCACCAACGGCTGCTGGATCTTTAAAGTAAGCACCTAAGTTAGCGATATCTTCATCTGAAAGGTTTGCTGAAACTTGGTTCATCGCAGCGTTATGACGTGCGTTGTCTTTAAAGTTTCTAAGTTGCTTTTCAATATATTCCGGGTGTTGGTTAGACAGGTTAGGATTAATTAATACATCACTGTTACCGTCTTTACCGTGACAGTCTTTACACGCTGTAATGCCGCGCGCTTTGTCACCGTGTTCATAAAGAGCTTTACCTTTACCAGCGTCTGCTACATAAGCAGGAGTTGCTGCAGCTGCAGGAGTTGCCGCTGAAGCACCGCCACCAGTAGAAGCTGATTCGTTTGCAGAACCATCGCGGTTAAATGCCGCGAAGTAAGCTGCTACGTCAGCCATGTCTTGGTCGCTTAAGTTCACTGCCATTGGCGCCATTACAGGGTCTTTACGCTCGCCCGATTTAAACGCTTTTAATTGCTTAACAATGTAATCAGCGTGTTGGCCAGCAATGTTAGGGTAAGTAGGTGTAGTACCGATACCGTTATTACCATGACAAGCAGCACAAACTACAGCTTTTGATTTGCCCGCTTCGGCGTCACCAGCAAAGGCATTGGCTTGAGATACCATACCCAACCCGATGACCAGTGAAAATAAGACTTTTTTCATGGATTGCTCTCTGTTTTATTGCGCTTGATTCATAGCCAATCAAGCATAGTCTAAAGTTTTTAATTATCGCGGCATTTTACACGAAACCACAGATTTTTTAAGTGGGAGGTTAAAAAAAACAGCAAAAAAAGTAAGGTTTTGACGAATTTTTTCCAAAAACAGATATAATGACGCCCCAAGAAACAGCAACGAGGTTATTTAGCTTGTCTGAATTAGCAATCCATTTATCAAAAGCCAAATTTGTCATCAGTGCCCCTGATATTCGTAAACTGCCTGCCGACACAGGTATTGAAGTTGCGTTCGCAGGTCGCTCTAACGCTGGTAAATCAAGTGCGCTAAATACCTTAACGCAACAAAAAAGCTTAGCTCGTACCAGTAAAACACCAGGTCGAACTCAGTTGATCAATGTATTTGAAGTTTCACCAGAACAACGCTTAGTCGATTTACCGGGTTATGGTTTTGCTAAAGTTCCACTTGAAATGAAGAAAAAATGGCAACGCGCATTGGGTGAATACCTCGAAAAACGTGAATCACTAAAAGGTCTTGTGGTGTTAATGGACATTCGTCACCCACTAAAAGATTTAGACCAAGACTTAATCGAATGGGCGATTGACAGCGAACTTCCCGTTCTCGCTTTATTAACTAAAGCTGATAAGTTATCCCAAGGTAAAGCTAGCGCCGAAGTGTTAAAGGTGAAGAAAGCATTAAAACCTTTAGGTGGAGACGTTAAAGTCCAAGCATTTTCTTCACTGAAAAAAACCGGATTACCGCAAGCAAATCAAGTCATTTGTGGCTGGTTAGCCTCTGCTAACAGCGAAGACGACGAAAGCCTAATTATCGAAGAATAAATTTTTTAGCAGTCACTTAAAATCGCAGATAAAAAGTGGCTGCCATCCTTTTAAAGTAATCACCTCCCCCTTTTTAAAGACGAAAAAAAACCGAAGATGAATCATCTCCGGTTTGATAGCTTTGGGGAAAGCTAGAAAAATTATTACAACAGGCGTCCGCTAGGAACGAATTCAATTATAGAGTATAGACTCTACAAAAGTAAAGTCTTTACTCTAAAAAAGTTGTAATTTGTTAATATGGCGACAAACTTTAGAAATTTTCTGAAACATTTCCTACAAAATTTATGAGATAAAGTGCTTATTTAATAAGCTAGTTTAGCTACTTTTGCTGACAGCGCTCCTTATACTAAATGCCTGCTAACCGCACTAACGTATAAGGAAGGTTTTTATGCCAACTAATCTATCCCGTAGTTTAATTTCAGTCTCTTTGTCTTGTTTGCTATTTGCTAGCTACAGCTATGCAGAAAACAAACTTTCTCAATTAACAGGAGCATACTTTGGGCAAAAACCACCTGGATTAACTGCACAGCCTTTCGCTCTTGATATTGTTTCATTAACTGGTCGTCATGAGTACGGAATGGCTTTTTCTCCTGCATTAGACGAAATCTATTACTCAACTCAGAAGCCAGATGATGTTGCGGCTATTTATACGTCTAAGATTAAAAATGGTGTATGGCAACCCATTAAGAAATTGTCGCTTACCAAAGGGCAGAAAGCCGGTGAAATGCACCCTTTTGTCAGTAAAGACAATAACAAAATCTATTTCACCGCATATAACGCAGACTTTACCGACACTAAGATTTGGGTAGCTGCTCGTCAGGATAAAGGTTGGTCTAGCCCGTCTAAACTAGATTCTCCTGTTAACAATGAAGAAGTGTTCTATTCCTCCATAGCTAACAACGGAGATTTGTTCTACACCGATATTTTCAAATCTAAAACGTATTATTCTTCAATTAAAGGTGGAAAGTACGCGAAACCTAACCCCGCAGATATTGCCTTTGGCCTACACCCTTTTATTTCACCTAATCAAGACTATTTGCTGGTTGATGCAGTTGCAAAAGATCAAAACAGGAAAGACAAAGATATTTATGTTTATTTTAAGATGAGCGATGGTTCTTGGTCAGCTCCAATAAACCTAGGTGAAGCAGTAAACTCTTCTTACTATGAAACAGTACCTAGCGTGACACCTGACGGCAAATACCTGTTCTTTAGCCGCTATAATGAAGAAGGCGGCATGCTATCAAACTTTTATTGGGTAAGTACCGAAGCAATAGAAAGGCTTAGACCTAAAGAGTAATATCGCCAAGCTTAAAATTAGTTTTCACTAAACGTGTAAACTTTGGCCTTCTCGCTGAGTAACAAAAGCTCCTTGTTGGTGTCCAACTCATCCAGCTTAAGCTTCTTATGGTCTATCAATAATTGCGCCATCGCCAACTGTCTTGCTTCAAATACTGCTAGTGCCATAGGGTACTTTTCACCATATGCCTTGAAACTTGCGGTATCTATAATTTTGGTTTGCGCAACTAATGGCTTGAGAATGTTTCGTGGAAAGCCCCAAAGTTTTGCAATGTTTAACGTTAACTCTGGGCCATACTTTAAAACTAAACGCTTAAAGTCTTCACTGTTTGGCTGATCGTCTGGGCTCACAATAGCAAATGCGTCTACTAACAAATGAAAGATAACCATGTTTCCTAGGTTGGTAAGTAACCCTAATAGGTAAGCTTCGCTTTGATTAAGCTGCTGGCTTGTCGCTAGGTCTTTTGCAATTAGCCCTGTCATTTGACTATGTTGCCAAATAAGTTTGCCGTAGCTTTTATAGTAGACTTGTTTGGTGGGAACCATTTTACTGATAAAGCCGTTAATAACACCTTCCGTTAACCCTTTTTGTCCGAGCAGCATGAAAGCATTGTGTAAATCGACAACATCTTTACCTGAGCGGTTATAAATAGCAGAGTTGGCGAGTTCTATGACCTTAGCGGCGATAATCGCGTCTTGCTCTATCAAAGTAATTAGTTCGTCCACGTCAAAATCATCTGATTGCGACTTTTCAATGATCTGGCTAAGGGCCGCAGGAACAATTGGTAATGAATTGACTATGTACTTTGGGTGTTGCAGAAGGCGAACGATATTGCTTTCAATAACACGTGCAATATTGGAATTAGACGGACCCTGCGAAGGTGGGTCCATAATTAAAGTAAAAAACGCACTAGGTAGAGATTCATTTACCTGATGACTTTCTGTCGATTGCTCAGAAAAAGAAAAGGTTTGAACCGACTCTTGAATATCTTGTTCGCTTTCTGCGCTTTCACTTCGTGATTCTTCAAAATAAAAGTAATTGGTAGACGCATTACTATCTTTCTTAGAAAAGATTTTACTGAGCAGTTTACGAAACATGTAATAGGTAGAAAATGACAGGGTGTATAGTTAATTCTAGCGTTGATTTTCTATTTCCCCAAGCACTAAACATGAAAACCAACAAAGTGTTAATACAGAACAAATAAACATTAATAATTTACTTCTATTTTGAGACATCAGGCCAATAATTGGACTCCAATACAATAAAATGACCTATACTAAAGACATTCACCAAAAGTTAGCAAGTATCATAAATGTTAATTGAAAACCCTACTGAATTTATTGATAACTCCTCTATTGGAATTCATGCGGTATCTTCCGACGGTATTATTCTTTACGCAAATATGTGTGAGCTTGATGTGCTAGGTTACAAGCACTCTGAATATGTAGGTCGTCATGTAGAAGAGTTCCAGTTAGATGCTGACTGCCTAGCTGACATGATGGATAAACTTAGTAAATTTGAAACACTGAAAAACTACCCTGCACGTGTTAAAGGAAAACACGAGATTAAATACATTATCTATAACTCCAGCGTGTATGAAGTTGATGGTGAGTTTAAACACACCAGATGTTATGGCACAGAAGTGGATAAAGCGATTTACGATGTGTTCGTCAAACACCTTGAGTAATATTGAGAAAATTAAAGACCGCAGGCAGCGTTAAATTTTCTAGCCCTTAGTGTAATAAATCCTTTTAACTACAGACTACTTGCTTGAAACAATTGATTTATTGAAAATCAAACAGTATTACAGAAAATAGGAATTGGGCATGCTTAAGGCAATAAAAACAATCGAGCTAAACGATAAAAAGAGTGATTTTAAATTGGGATTAGTACTCTCAATGGTTCTGGCGGCATTATCATTTTTTGCGGCCGGCTTAGTTTACGCCAATTCTCCTGATACTTTCACCGCAATCAAGTTGTTAGTAACTATTATTGGCGTAAACGCCTACTTGGTTTACATCCTTTTAAAAAAGCTTAACGATATTACAAAGTAACGGTTTATACCTATTCACTAAAACGATATCTAAACGCCTTCACATAATTAGTTAATGGGCAAGAGAATTTTCTTCAATTTCCTCCTGCCCTTTTTATTTACGAATAATCTGTTTAACCCTTTCACTTAGCTTTTTTGAATAACAGGGTCATGCGATTAGATTCGCCTATAGCGTCTACTTGCTTTTTTTTCTTAACGTCCTCTCCTGTTCCAAAGTAAGTTGGTGGCAATCGCCATACAATATCAGTATTTGAAGGCTTATCTTTTGGATTTTCATTGATATTGCTAGTTGCAACCAAAGTAAAGCCCGCTTGCTCAAACGCTTTGGTGACCATGCTTAGCTTCAAATAACCTCTAGTACCATCAGCCCCTTCTTCTGATGCTGACTCGTAAAGTTGATGCTGAACAACGCCAACATAGCCATCATCCTTTAACATGCGATGAGCTACCTTTAGCGCTTCAGTTAATGTCCCCGCTTCATTTTCAAAACGCTTTAAGTTGTGTAATGCTCGAATAAATAAGACACGATCAACGCTGTTGTTTAAAGATTCGGGCACGGTTGCAAATGTGTAGCCATCGCTTTTAATCTTGTTATTGGTAAAGGAACTAACTTTCTCTGGAAATTGCTTAGTGGCAGCAATGCGCTGCTTGATAACGTCTTGACCAAAAAAACCAAAGCGCGCCCACATATCGTCATTGTAGTTAAGGCCGTATAACGCACCATTTGAGCCTAAGTAATTCGCTAAAATCTTGCTATACCATCCACCGCCGGGTAACACCTCAGTAACAGTCATACCTGGCGCTACTTTAAAAAACGCCAGGGTTTCTTGTGGATGGCGAAATTTATCACGCGCTTTGTCTTCTTGAGTTCGACTAGCTATTACCTCAGTTAATGATTGGTTATCTGCTGCATTGCCACCTTGAGCAAAGGCTGCAGAGTTAAACGAAGATAATACGCTTACTGTAATCATCATTGATGAAATCAGGCGTTTACGAAACATGTCTTTGTCCTCGAATTAGTCATTGTTTTTTCCTTAACACTAAATGTATGCACCAAGTATGGCTTACATTCACGAAGACAGAGAAAACATGGTCAATATTTCAACAAACAAGACCAACAACCACTTTTTTGAGGTAAATGAAAAGTGTGTCAAACATGCAACAATTAAAGGGTTCACAAATTGAAAGGCTAAGCAGACAGATGCGCATATTCCACAATCAACTAAACCTTTCAACTGCTTCAAAAATAGGGGGAAATTTGGCTATGAATTAGATTCTTTATTAAAGATAAAGACTAAAATCAGTACTAAACCAATGCCGCCGATAACCCCTAATTGAGTTTTACCGGAAATGGTCATGCCAAAGTCAGCATCATTAAAAATATCGAAAACATCTTTTAATGCCCCGATCGATATTAATGCCATTGCTGCCGACAAAATTCGGTTAACGTGCTTTGATATTCGGCTGCTCATTCGATTATAAATCTTTGAAATTTCGTGGATAATATTATCTTGCAGCTTGTTGATTTGTAGCAGTGTTTGCTTGGTTCGGTAATATTGATTCTCAAAATTGAGATGTGTAAATATTTCATCCATCATCTTGGTATGATCTGGATAAGTGGTCATCCCACCCGCTTCTATAACATCCAACAACCATTGGGCATCTTGCGAAAATTTTTCTAAGCTTTCCTTTTCTTTTTCATATTCAGCAATACGCTTTTTCAACGCTTTAGTTTTGAGTTCTTCGCCATTTAAATTGGCAACTTCATCTTTGATGCTTGATTTAAGCATTTGCGATAAAACAATATTTGAAAGCTGGAATAGATTGGTAATGATGGCCGCTGTTAATACCACCTCTTCTGCGGTTTCTCGTGACCAGTTCGGCTGCTCAGTCAAGGCTAGTAAAGCTTCGTGCTGACTTACCATTAACACTTCATTTTTATTATAGTAACCGGTGAGTTCAGGCAACGAGTTTTGCTTCCTGTCTCGTAAACACCAGTCATCAATAGCACAGCGCGCTTCACGTTGTGGAATTGAAAACGCGGAAAACGCGTAATGCTCTCTTAACTCCTGAGCATTGAGTACTCGCTCGCTTTGCCCTTCCTTTACTTTTACTTTGTCGGTTCGCAACATGACAAAACGATTATCGTGTATTTGATAACGAATAGGGTCATGTTCACGCTCATTACTCCAATCTAATACACTCGACAAAATTTTATTAAGGGCATCAAATTGGGCGTCGACAAAGCTAGATAGCAAACCAAACTTTTGCTTATTCCAAGAGATCTTTTGTTCTGTCGCAAACGGAGTACCAATGGTTATCGCATGTCGTACAGCACTTGCAGAAAAATTCTCTATAGGGCTACGCAAGTTAAGAGCAAAAACCCCCATGGAGTAATACGTCAACTCAACGTCAAACACCAAGTTGCATATTTGCGTTTGTTCTACTCTGAACGGAATCGTTAATTCGGGAAGTTGCCAGAAATAAGTATCGATAAATTCATAATCGGCAAGACCCGACCAAATATCTGACATCTCACTCGGTTGTGGCGGCGCAGAGCCCCATGACTTTAAGTTCAAAGGGCAATCAGTTTCACATTGCACATTTTCTTCAAGACGACGTTTAAATTGATCCATCAAGTGATGGTTCAAAGTAGCAAAGTAACTAATAGATACCGTTCCGTTTTCAACAATAAGTTCACCACTTAGGTTTTCTGGCCTATTGGCAAATTGTTCAAGCGCTGGCCATTGAGCGGCTAAATCGGTAGATAAAATGTAGTCGTTGTTATTTTCTAGCGCCGCAATAATGTCTTTAAATTGTTGACGTTCTTGCTCAACCAGTTGCTTAAAGTAACTCACTGGCTGCCAGCGTTCACTATTTAAACGCGCGATAATATCTATCGCTTGGGTATAAAGGGCGTAAGAATGAAATACTTGGTCAAAATAGGGTAAGCCTAGATCAGTGCAATTAATAGCATCAACTTCTGCCAAATTACCTTTAATGTTTTGGACGGCCTGTAACATCATCAATTCTTGGCTGGTATAAACCGCGCGATCAACGTCACAAACAGCATTTTGAATATCAGCAAAGTGATATAAAACAGTAATTGTGTCTGATGGTTTCAGCAAATTGAGCAGGCCTTGCGCACAGTTGATAAAGGCTTGGGCTCTTACATACAGATAACTGTTTTCAACCAATACACGCGCAGCTAAGTAACAGCCACAGTAATACAGGAGAATACCTTCAGGGCTCTGTTCTAATTGTGCTTGATTTTGAAATTGTGGTTCTTTTTCCACATTTAATTCAAATGGTAACTGCCCGTTGTAAAGCTTCTCTAATCGACTTTTCGCCCAAATTAAACCATCACCAAATGCTTCGTTGTGAATGTATTCACAAAAGGTGATCAGCAGATCATTTTTATTTTCTAGCGCCATTTCAACCCTATTCTTTTATCTTATTATTCTGTTAACAGCTTGATGTTTTCTGGAACTTTTTCTAACTGAGCCACCAATCGCTGACTATGCTCAGTCAAACCGTAGCCCTCAATAAACATGCTGGTGATGATTTGTCTTAAAGTCGATTGGGTTAACGGGATTTTATCTTCTTGGTGTGCCAGCATTAGACTCATCGGAGTAGACTCTTCACTGTCATAGTGAGGTGAAAGGTACTCTAATGCAACTTTTCTGTACCCCAAATTAAAGTAGAAACTCATATTAAAGTCTTCCGTTTCTAACAGAAGCCAATTAAAGCTTGCACTATGCTCCTCTTGAAACGTTTTAAGGTGGGCGCAAAGTAATTTCCCTATACCTTTTCCACGGTGCTTTTCGTCGACAAAAACGTAAGACAACAGCAAAAATTTGAGATCACGATCCACATCACAAATATAAGCACCGACAACGCGCTCATTTTCAATTGCGACAACACAAAAACTATCATCTTCAGCTATATGTGTTTCAATCGCGTTAATAGGCTCCCTTTCCCACTCGGGAAAGCTATCTATGTATAGCGAAATTACTTGTTGCCAATAAGGATTTTGTAACGACGTTAACCGTTCTAGTGTGATCATGAAATACAAAGTCTTAAGATGAGAGAAAATTCATATTAATTTAGCACGAATAATATAAACCATGAATGCTATTGCTAAAGCAGAGGAAAAGAAAGCGATTCGAGTTTAACCACAAATGACTATTTTAAAAACAAACTTATTAACGTTAATGAGCGGTAAGTTTTAATAAATGTATTGCATTCACCACAATAAAACCACCTTAGCTTAGCTTAGCGCTATGTTTTACAAACAATAATTTTAACAATTAGACCTTTGTACAACATATCTCATTAGTGAATGCTGTATACTTTCACATGTTTTATTAGGTTTATTAGTAAGTTATTGTCTAGAATGACAATATAGAACGCTTTTTCTCGTATCGCGATTTATGTTATTATTTTGTTTCTTGTACAAGGGCCTTTTGTAGTATCTGTTTAAAGGATGTTGAGTGAAACCTGTTTTTTTGTTGTTAATATTTAGTTTGTTGTTGTCTGGTGCTGCCGTTGCCCAAACACAGCAAGCAATTGATATTTACTACCCAGGTTTTGCTGACCTAGAAAACACCAAGAGTAATAAACATCGAAAAGCTGCCGACTATCAAAAAATAACCCAATTCCTTAAGAAATCAGGGGTAGCTTATAATCTTCACTCTTTGCCTTGGATAAGAGCTTTGGAAAAAACCAATAAAAGCTCTCACGCCCTTATAGTCTATTTAGACCGAACACCTGAACGAGAAAATGACTATCATTGGTTGGTAAAATTAGGCTCAAAGAAAGATTACGTATTCGGCCCAGTTAGACTCCTCAAGAAATTCGCCACTCCTCGCACACTCAAAAGAAGTCGTGGAGTCGCCGTTTGTGTGCGGGGCTCAGCCCAATGCGAACTATTTAGGAAAATAGGTTTTAAAGATGCCAGCACAGGGCTATTTGTATCAAGCAGCTCAACCAAAATTGCTTACGAGATAGTTAAAAGTGGTCGTGGCGACTTTTTTATTGCAGATAAAGCATATTACGATCAAAGCCGCGACCTAATGCCAGACGATTACATCCCATTATTTAAAATTAGCCAAACGGATATTTACATGGCAGCACCAAAGTCAATTGATCCGGTATTATTATCTCAACTAACCGCTAATTAGCGCCCCCTGTTTTAACTATCATATTTTGGATTACTTCTACCAACACCTCAGGTTTGTCTTCATTTATATAATGGCCTGACTTGTCCACCAAAATTTGTTCACTTTGGGTCGACAAGCTCAGTAGATCATGTTGCATATTTTGCCACGCCAAAAGCATTTCCTGCTTCATTGCTTCGTCTCCAAAAAGGTTATCGTATCTTGTTGGATCAGATGCAGTGACAACCGTGACTGGAATATCACCAAAAGACGTTATTTGCGCAGCGTGTTTGTTAATCGCTGTCATGTTTTCTTGTTCTTCAAGAATTGCATTAGCACTTTTGTATAACAGCGCCGGGTACATTTTGTTGTGGTAATCAAATTCAGGTTCCTGCGGAAATGCGTTTTGAAACAACAACCTCAGTAACCCCACTTGATTAGCGAACTTGAGGAACGCTGAAGGCAGAGCTTCTTGTGTTATTTGAAAAAGCTCACTCGACATAAACAGCTCACTATTAGGGTGAGCACTGTCAATAAGAACAACGCCAGCCACATCGTTTGGGTAGCTAGCAACAAACTTCCTCAGCAAAATGCCACCAAAAGAGTGCCCAACCAGAATGTAAGGTTTCGCTGCGCCTGATTGCTGCAATAATTGATAAAGCTCTTTCGCCATGGCTTCATTCGATTTCGGATTACTACCGCGTTCACTCCACATTAAGCCAGCTCTATCATAAGAAATCGTGGTTGCGTTATCCTTTAAAGCGTGCTGAATATTAAGCCATTGCAAATGACCGGCAGGGTCAAAAGCAGATTCAAAAACCACGGTTGATTTGTTCTTCCCTACTTTTACATAATGCAAGCGGTGACTTCCTAAATCGGCAAATTGCCCGATAGGCGACAAATTTTTTTCTGCACTTTCTCGTGAAATTTGTTCATAAATGATGCCACTCACACACACTAATGTAACAACTAGGACTACACCCCAACATATCAATTTGATCACCGACTTCATAAATTTCCTTCTCTATAAGTATGAAAAATCGATAGATAGATGCTCTATGGAAGAAAAAAGATGCACACGTCCCAATATTTTTATTACCCAGCGCTTGAGTGGCTTTACATTAAGTTAACAAAAATAGAGGTTTATCGAAGTATGCGCTAGTATTAACTGGACACTAGCGAGCAAGAACTGCTCATGATATGCTCTTCAATTAAAATATATTGTATACCGAAAAATAACTTATTATTTTTGGTTTCTATCAAAAAATAAAAAGCATACTAAGGCCTAACAATGCATAAATTTATTCAGTTTGTACTAGCACTTACATTAGTACTTTCTATTCCTTTGAGTGCCAAGGAATCAAGCATCAAAGATATGACGGACGAACAGCGCCGTGAAGCTTTGGAAAAAGAGGCTCATATCGAACGCATGGTTATGATGCCAATGCGCGATGGTGAAAGATTAGCAACAAGAATTTATATTCCTAAAAACATTAAAGAAAAGATGCCAGCCATATTCTGGCGTACACCGTACAACTTTAACGAACAGATACCTGGCAATGCCAACCGTCCATCGGCTTATTTGTATTATGCCCTTGAGGCAGTGCGTAAGGGCTACGTATTTGTCATTCAAAATGAACGCGGTAAGTACTTTTCTGACGGTGAATGGGAAATTTTAGGCTTTCCTCGCACTGATGGCTGGGATGCACTTGACTGGATTCAACAACAAAAATGGTCTGCAGGTAAAGTGGCGACTTTAGGTTGTTCGTCAACAGCAGAGTGGCAAATGGCCTTAGCTGAAATGGGTCACCCTGCTCATGCAGCAGCCGTTCCAATGGCTTATGGCGCTGGTGTTGGTCAAGTAGGTGAGTTTTACGAGCAAGGTAACTTGTATCGTGGTGGTGTATTGCAAAAATCACTGTTAACTTGGATGTATTCATACCAAAACACTCAACGTCCAAGGTTTCCAAAAGATACGTCTCGTGAAGATCTTATTCGCCTTGCAACATACACTGACTTAACGGCTGAGCCGCACGATTACCCAGCTGAAATGGTATGGCACTTACCCATGTCAGAAATGTATGAGAAATTTAACGGCCCTAAAGGTGTATGGAATACATGGGGCAATATGAGCCCAGCAGATCCTCTTTGGTGGGATCGCAACGGAGGCCTATATCACGAAGGCTCAGACTATAAAGTACCTACATTATGGGTTAGCTCTTGGTTTGATTTATCAACAGCACCAAACTTAGAACTTGTTAACCACATCATTGAAAATGCATCGGAAAAGCGCATTCGTGACAACCAATATCACGTTATCGCACCAACAGAACACTGTGCACAATACCGTTTAGAAACACCTCACATGGTCGGTGATATGAACCTTGGAGACGTGCGCTTTAACTTTGCTCAGCAACTTTGGGATTTTATTGACCGTTTCGCAAAAGACGAGAACAACGGCTTTGAAAATAATTATCCAAAAGTAAAATACTTCTCTCTCGGTGATAACAAATGGAATGAAGCCGCTCAATGGCCACCAAAGAAAGCACAAAACAAAACTTACTACTTGTCGAGCAACAAAGGCGCGAACACACGCTTTGGCGATGGCTTATTAACAACAGCTAAGAGCGCTAAGTCAGGTAAAACAAGTTTCGATCAGTTTGACTATGACCCTAAAAATCCAGTGCCGTCATTAGGCGGTAACTTATGGGGAAGCGAAGCAGGTTCATACGACAACAGCAAAATCGAAGAGCGTGAAGACGTTTTAGTTTACTCAACAGCACCTTTTGAAAAAGACACCGAAGTAACGGGTAAGATCAAAATTAAGCTGTATGTTTCTTCAAACGCTAAAGACACTGACTTTACAGTAAAACTTCTTGACGTTTACCCTGATGGTAAAGCAATGAACTTAGATGAAACGATTCAACGTGTTCGCTATCGTGAAGGCTACGACAAAGAGGTATTCATGGAACAAGGTAACGTTTATGAGCTAGATGTTAGCTCAATTACTACCAGTAACGTGTTCAAGAAAGGTCATCAATTACGTATTGAAGTCTCTTCAAGTAACTTCCCTCGATTCCAACGTAATTTAAATACCGGTAAGAACAACTTCACCACCAAAGAAACGTTTGTGGCGACTAACAAAGTTCATACTTCGAAAGATTACCCTTCTCATATAGTGATTCAAATCGTCGAGTAAGCGATAAAAATTCGCGACCAAGTAACAAGGGCATTGAGTAAATCCTCATTGCCCTTCTTCATGTCTGACTACACCAAACATATTCACTTACTGAATAAACTCACCTGCTAATTCCACTAAATAGTTAAAGTCAGGCAGCTTGTTTCCGCCATTGCCTAGTAGAATAACTATCGCATTTTTGTTTTTATTAACGACATACATGGTTCTAAAGCCGTCATTGCCACCTGTGTGGCCATATACAGTTAACTCATCATTGAAAAAGCCCACACCATAGCCATACCCACGAAAAACTGGAATAGCGTATTGAGTCATCATTAACTGTTGGGTTTCAGGATGCAGTACTTCTCCCTGAACAAACGCAGAAAAGAAGGTCAACATATCGGCCATAGAGCTTACTTGCCCCGCCGTTCCAGTAGCATAAAAACCGCGGTTAAATAGGTCATGTGTGTAGGCATGATTCATGGCAGCAGTAGCCAAAATATCGCTATCTTCATCAATCACATAGCTTTCTTCCATCGAGTACAAGTGAAATATCTCATTATCCATAAAGTCAGAAAACGTCCCCTGGCTGACTTCGGCAACAATTTCAGCCAGTAAAACATAGCCTGTGTTGCTGTAATCACTGCTACTGCCAGGTGAAAACTCTAATCGAGGGTTTCTGACAAAGTAATCAACGACATTAGCGTTGGTCAATCCATTAGGCAGGATCTTCTTATCGTCAAAGTCATTAGCAAAATCAGGAATTCCTGACTGATGGCTTAGCAAATGGTGAATCGTAATATCACGCCAAGAGGTATCTAACTGAGGTAGGTATTCAAGTACAGAGTCTTGTAAGTCAATTAAGCCTTGCTCGTAAAGCTTGAGTATGGCTGTTGCCGTAAACGTTTTACTGACCGATGCTAACCTAAAGCCTGTATGGCTGTTAATTTCCGTTCCTGATTTCGCTAAGCCTTTTTGTCCTGTGTACAGTACTTCGCCGTCTTGCCAGACACTCATAATCATTCCAGCTTCATTACTCGATATATTAGCGTCTATGGCTGTGTCTAACGTTTCCTTGAGGGTCGCTTTCGGCCCCGTTTTAATGGTTTTGTGATCAGTACTGTTACAAGCGGTTATTAACATTAGGCCTATAATCAATAGGCTTTGAAGAAGTGTCCCAAGTTTCATCTGTTAGCGTCCTTTGTCCATCAAATTTTGAACAAAAATAAACCAGCTTAGCTGAATATAAACTGAACCAACTTTCGTTAAGATGAATGACAAACTTAGCCGAGCTTTTCCATCAGGAAATCAATAAGTGCACGCACTCGTTTGGCTTTTTGTGCATTCTGATGAAAGTAAAGGTATAAACCAGCAACGTCGAGCCAATGGTTTTCAAGAATAGGAACTAGGGTACCGGAAGCTAGCTCCTCTTCTACCATCGACACTAAAAGCCGCCCAATTCCTAGTCCTTGAATAGCAGCATCCTTAATTAAATCTGTATCGTTAGTTACCAAAGCAGGCTCAAGGTCTATCGTTATTTGTTCACCATTTTCTTCTAAAGTGAGAGGCAGTAATTGATTGCCACTGATAAAGCGGTAGTAAATCAGTTTGTGGCCTTCTAATTCTCGAATGCTGTTGGGGTAACCGTATTTCTCCAGGTAACTAGGTGAGGCAAACAAGGCATCCTTTCTTGATGGTAATAAAAACTTAGCTACCATGCCTTCAGCAATTTTGTCGCCAAAACGAATACCTAAATCAAAGCCTTGTTCGATAATATCAACCGTACCGTCAAACAAAGAAATTTCTAGTTCTATTTCTGGGTAGCGCTGGCAAAACTCGACATAAATAGGCGCGAGTACTTGCTGATAAACAAATCGAGGCAAGGTAATTCTAACTTTACCCCGTGGCTCTCGACTCAAATCAGCGACAGTTTCAACCGCTAAATCTAGCGCATTAGCAGATTGAAAAGTGCGTTGAAATAGCATTTGTCCTGCCTCTGTTAGCTCTACCTTTCTGGTGGTGCGCGTAAACAAAGGCAAGCCTAATTCTTGCTCTAAGTTTTTAAGAGATTGACTAACAGATGGGGGTGCCATTTCTAACGAACGAGCTGCACCACTAACACTGCCTTCTTTGGCAATGGCATGAAATACTCGAAGTTGATTATAAGTACTACCATTCATTTTTCGTCACCACCTAATTCACTGACAAATTCGCCACCGATTATTAGGCAAAAGCTAACAATCCTTTAGCTTATTGTCATCTAAAAATAAATAATAATCTAGAATACACTTTCTCCCGTAAATATCAGAACACATTGCGGGAGCATACAAATGAGTAAAGTATTAGTTATTTCAGGTCACCCAAATTTATCTGAATCAAACACCAATCAGGTTATTCTTCAGACCTTAGAAAACTCAGAGCTTTCTGTTTCGATCAGACGCTTAGATAGCCTTTATCCAGACTACAATATCGATATAGATGCAGAGCAACAGGCATTAATAGACGCTGATATTGTTGTGCTGCAATTTCCCTTTTATTGGTACTCCGTTCCTGCTCTACTTAAAAAGTGGATTGATGATGTCTTCGCCTATAATTTTGCTTATGGAACCCAAGGCGACAAGCTGCAAAACAAAGAATTGATATTGTCATTTACTATAGGTGGACCAGAAGAGTCTTATGACCCTCTTGGCTATAACCATTTTACCATCGAACAACTGATTCAACCGCTCCAGCAAACCGCTTACCTAGCAGGAATGAATTTCCACAAGCCTATTTATTCGCATGGTATGGTGTATATTCCCGGTGTTTACAATGAACTTGCAGATGTTGAACGCAAAGCAAAATTTCACGGAAACGAACTCATCGAAAAGCTTACTTCGTTATCGCATGTGGACGAGAAGTTCGTAGAAAATTTTGTCCGTAAATGGTTCAAGAACATGGATCGACTTCCAGAAGATACTAGCGTTTTTACTAATTATCTGTCTGCTGATGTGAAATGGCTAATGCCAGAGGGTGATTTTTATGGTCATGAAGGTTTTCGCGATTGGTTTGCGTTTGTTAAAACCCAATTTAAACCAGGTTGTGACCACCAAATTCAAGCGATGAACGTCAAGCAAACCGAGCAAGGTTTTGAGGTAGATCTTACCGTTCAAGTCACAACAGAAACTCTTCCAGACTCTAACTTTAGCGGTGAGTCTATAAGTCTAGTGGTTAATGAGAAATGGCAGTTGCACAATACCACTGACAAAGGCATTCAAATAACAAAGTATCATGTGACTCAGGTATAAACTTAACACCTGTTCGACTCAACTCAAAGCTAACCGTTACCATATGTTTTACTGCATTACGGTTAGCTTTTTTCGCCGTACCCGCCTCTAAATGATCACCCTGTAAAAGCCTTGTTAATATTTCTTACACTTTCCTATTAATAGCACTAGTTTAAACACAGGCATTGTTATAATGTAACACCTTTGTAATTTGATGATTAACTGAGATAATGAGCTGTCAATATTGGTAGATTCGCTTTGTTAACAGCGTTAACCTTCTCTATCCAAATTGTCATTTTGTATTAAACTTGAACTTCCCCTTTGTTCAAACAAACAGTTTGTACTAGTGTTTCTAGTGCTAAAAGCATTTAACCCGTGCTTTAACAATTATAAAAATTATTCAGGTGGCGAAGACCACTTCATAGTTAAGGAAAAATACATGTCATTAGTTAAGCATACCATTTCTGCTTTAGCTCTCGCGTCGATAAGCGCAACAGCTAATGCGAATGAAGAATGGTTTTTACACAGCAGTATTTCGCCCGATGGAAAGCAAATTGCTTTTTCTTACAAGGGTGATATCTACACAGTTTCATCTAAAGGTGGAACAGCGCGTCCACTAACAATTCATAACGACTGGGACGGTCATCCAATCTGGTCTCGCGATGGTAAACAAATTGCCTTTGCTAGCGATCGTAATGGTAATTTAGATGTGTACGTTATGCCGAGTAACGGTGGAAAGGCAACACGATTGACCTACCATTCAGCGTCTGATATTCCGCAAGATTTCAGTAAAAATGGCAACGAAGTACTATTTACTTCTTCTCGCCAAGATTCAAAAGACTCAACGTATTTCCCTACTTCTCGTCTTTCTGAAACCTATAAAGTGTCCATCGCAGGTGGCACGCCTTCAATGGTAACAACCACCCCTGGCTCAGAAATTCAACTATCGCCTGATGGTAAAAAAATCTTGTATCGCGATGAAAAAGCCTATGAAAACCAATTCAGAAAACATGACGTTTCAGCGTTTGCACGTGATGTTTGGTTACACGATTTAACGACAGGTAAGCACACGCAACTGACCACGTTTAAAGGCGCGGATCACAACCCTGTTTGGCAAGACAACGATACCTTCTTTTACACCTCAGAAGAAAAATCTGGTGCCTTTAACGTGTGGCGTGCCGATTTAGACGGCGGTAACAAGAAGCAAATGACCAACTTCAAGCAACATCCAGTAAGAAGTTTATCTATCGCTGACAATGGCACACTAGCCTTTGTTCACCACGGCAGTATTTTCACACAAAAAGGCAAATCGGCTAAACGCGTTAATATTAACATTGCCAACGATGGACAAGAAAACGAGCTACTTCCTGTTTCATTAGGTGGAAAAGTCACTGAATACTCTGTATCTCCTGATGGTAAAGAAGTTGCTTTCGTTGCCCGTGGTGAAGTGTTCGTTGCTAGCACAGAGTTTAAAACAACTCGCGCTATCACTAATACACCAGAGCAAGAGCGTTCAGTATCCTTCCACAAAGATGGCCGCACGCTGCTTTACACAGCAGAACGTGATGGTGTTTGGGGCTTATACGAAACCTCAATCGTTGATGAAGACGAGCCATATTTCTTTGCATCGACTTTGTTAAAAGAAGAAGTGCTTCACAAAGCTGATACCGATAGCTTCCAACCTGTGTACTCACCTGACGGCAAGAAAGTAGCTTTCTTGTCTGCTAGAGACGAAATTCAAGTAATCGACAGAGAGTCAAAAAAGGTCAATGTTGCATTAGGCAAACAACACAACTACTCATACGCTGACGGCGATATTAGTTTTGCTTGGGCACCTGACAGTTACTGGATGACAGCAGATTTTGCCCCACGTAGCCGTTTATTTATCACTAATGTCGGCGTTTTCCCTGCTGACGGCTCAAAAGAGCCAGTCGATATTAGCCTTTCAGGTTACAGCGATGGCTCACCTACGTGGCACACTGACGGCGCAGCCGTTTTATGGCGAAGCACACGTTTCGGTATGCGTGACCACGGTAGCTGGGGTCGTAAAGCCGATGTTATGGCCGCTTTCTTAACGCAAGACAGTTACGATAAGTTCCGCATGAGCAAAGAAGAATATGCGCTTCATAAAGAACTTGAAGACAAAAAGAAGAAAGACGATAAGAAAAAAGCCGACAAAGATAAAAAAGAAGAGACTGCTGACGACAAGAAAAAAGACGATGAGAAGAAAGAAGAAGCCGTTGAGCCACTTAAGATTGAGTGGGATAACATCGAGCAACGCACTGCACGTTTAACCTTGCATGCTTCTTCTTTAGGTGATGCTTATCTAACAAAAGACACTAAAGAGTTATACTACTTAGCTCGTTTTGAAAAAGGCTATGACTTGTGGCGTCACAATATTCGCGAGCGTAAAACTGAGCTTGTCGCTAAGTTAAACGCACCATGGGCAACTATGTCATTTAGTCCAGACGAGAAAAACGTCTTTATTCTGGCCAACGGTAGTTTAAGACAAGGTAAAGTTGGTAAGAAAATCTCGCTTAAACCGATCAGCGTACAACCTGTCATCGAATTAAAAGCAAAACAAGAACGTGCTTTCATGTTCGATCACAGCTGGAGAATTATTAAAGACAAATTCTACCGCGACGACTTCCACGGTATCGATTGGGATGCAATGGGTGAAGAATATCGTCAGAAGCTTGATTCAATTGGCCATGGCCGTGATTTCGCCAATATGTTTGCCGAAATGACAGGTGAGCTTAATGCTTCTCACATTGGTTCTTCATATCGTCCAAGTAGAAGTTCTAGTGACGACAATACAGGTCGTTTAGGCTTATTCTTTAACGATAACTCATTTACCGTTAGTGAAGTACTCGCTAAAGGTCCGTTTGATACGGCAAGTAGCAAAGTGAAAGCGGGTGTTACTCTAAAAGCCATTAATGGTGTTGAATTAACGGCACGCCAAAACATGCATAAGCTATTAAACCATACCACAGGTAAGCGCGTTCGCTTTACTTTCGAAGCTGATGGCGAGCGTTTTGATGAAGTCGTAAAACCTGCGTCGGCGCGCACAGTAAGCAACTTAATGTACGATCGCTGGGTATCTTCACGCGAGAAGCTAGTTGAAGAACTTTCAGGTGGCCGTTTAGGCTATGTACACGTTCGTGGCATGAACGATCCAAGCTTTAGAGCAGTATACTCAAGACTACTAGGTAAGCACTTTGATAAAGAAGCTGTGGTAGTAGATACACGCTTTAATGGCGGCGGCTGGTTACACAACGATCTAGCTAAACTATTAAGCGGTAATGAGTACTTCACTATGCACGTACGCGGTCGTCAGTACCACGGCGATCCGTTAGACCAATGGAATAAGCCGTCGGTATTAGTTATCAATGAAGGTAACTACAGTGATGCCCATGCATTTGCTTATACATATGAACAACTTAAGCTTGGTGAAATGGTTGGTATGCCGGTACCAGGTACTATGACTGCCGTTTGGTGGGAAACTGGTATCTCAGGTGATTTCCGTGCAGGTGTTCCACAAGTGGGTATGAAAAATACCAAAGGTGAATACCTAGAAAACAACCAAACTATGCCAACACATATGGTGAAAAACGACCCAGAATCTTCTGCAAAAGGTCGTGATAAGCAAATTGAAAAAGCAGTAGAAGTACTTCTTAAAAAGCTATAACTGCCTGCTCTTTTAAATAAATAAGTAGAAAGCGAACACAATGTCAGTGTTCGCTTTTTTATTATCACTGTATCCATCGTGGCGCAGGGGTAACACTAAAGATTGAACTAAGTTTATTCACTACATATCGTAAATACGACGTCCCTTTGATAAAGTTAATGTTGAGCAGATGTAAATTGATAGTTTTTTATTAACCCATAATTGAACTGGAAGTACAGGAATCACAAGAGAATTAGATGTATCAAACAGCGGTAATCATCATCACTTTAAGCTTGTTAGCAACCAGCTTTCCTGCACAAAGTTGCCCGAAAAAGCCATATACTGTTGGCATTCAAGCAATGGACTATAGTCCACATTACAATGGCAATGATATATCCAAACCCACGTTCTTTAATGAATTTATTCAATGGTTATCAGAGAAAACCAATTGTCAGTTTGAGCTAGTACCGCTTCCAGTAAAACGGTTATCAGGTAGACTTGATCGAAAAACTATTGATTTCATCTATCCCGGAAATCCAGATTGGCACCCAGAAAACTCAAAAAATAATAGCAATAAATATTGGTTTAGCCCTCCACTCGCATTCGGCTTGGGCGGAACCATGGTTCTGCCTTCAAATCAAAAAATGACCCCTTCCAGTTTTTCCAGTCTCGCTTTTCCTCGAGGGTTCACGCCAATTGCCTTTTATCCACTAAGAAAGAAACACTATATCGATTTTATAGAAGTGTCCGACGCCTATGCGGTTTATATGATGGTACTTAGCAAGCGTGCTACTGGCGGCGACATTGAGTACAACGTCGCTCAACATATAATGAAAAAACACAACCTCCCACCACTAGCGTTAGCAGACAACCTTCCATTTACCTTAACGACTTTTCATTTAATGGCACTTGAAGCGAATGAGTTTACCTCAAAAATTTTCACTCTCATCCAAGAAAACAAAGAAGAGTTAGCTCAGCTTAGAAAAAAGGCCAAACTGCTAGAGCAAAGACCAGAATAAAAATAACAAAATGGACAAAGTAGAAGTTATTTTACAGACAAATTCCCCTTTAAATTTCATCACTAAAAACTTCAACGGAATATTTAATACCAATTACATTAAATTGATATAAATGCTGTTATGATATCGTCAAGTTTATACTTTACTTTTTGTTGAGAGTTTTCGTGTTCAGAGCATTACTTTTAATCGCAACGTTATTCATTTCTTATTCTTCTTTTGCCACGCAAAACCAAGGGCAATATATTCAGCCAAATAATCTGTACCCCAAAGTGCGTATTGAAACTTCAATGGGAAATATCGTGGTCGAGCTAGATCGCCATAAGGCAAGAATCACAACAGATAACTTTCTTAGTTATGTTGCCAAAAAAGAGTATGACAACACCTTAATCCATAGAGTAGAACAAGACTATTTAGTGCAAGGTGGCGGGTTTAATATCGACTACTCAGAAGTTACGCCGGCAAAACCTATTTTTAACGAATCAGGGAACGGTTTAAAAAATAAAGAGCGTACGATCGCCATGGCAAAACAGTTAAAAGACGCTCACTCAGCAACCACACAATTCTTTTTTAATCTTAACGACAATTTTAACCTAGACCCTGGCCGTGATTGGGGCTACGCCGTATTTGGTGAAGTAGTGGAAGGTTATGAAGTACTCGAAGCTATGTCTGAAGTAGAAGTAGGCTTTAACGATAAGCTAGGTTACCCTACGGTGCCCAAAAAGATGATTAAAATTGTTCGCATGGTAGTGTTAGAAGACACAAAATAGCCGGTTGCGAGCCGCTAGAGCGAAGTTAAACAAGGTTACTTTACTTCGCTCTCACGCCTAATTATTTTTACTTAAGAAATTCAGCAGCCGCTTCAATCATCAGGTGTTTATTGTGCCCTGCATCAGGGACAGTGTGCAGTTGCCAATTAAAGTCAGCGCCAATCGCTTTGGATTGCTTTTGACTTATCTCGAAGAAATGTTTCGCTCTTTGCTTTCGATTCATTCCTTGTTCTAGAGCGCCAGAGGACTCATCTAATCGCCCAGATGTGGTTAGAGTGTCGTTGTCTCCCACAAGAACAATTAACGTCTTGGTAAACGCTTGATTAAGCGGCGGATGATTAGGTGGTAAATGGTAAGGGTAGTCGCCCTGTTCATTCGGTACTGTGTAAACCCCTGCATTAGCGGCAATGGCTACATTTAATTTATCACTTGGATACAATAACACCATCCTGTGGACAAATTGACTTCCTGCTGAGTGCCCAAAAATATTGTAGCTATCGATATCAAATGAATTGGTATCGTTGATGTGATCAATAATGTTATCTATGACACTAAAAGCCCACTCTTCTCTAGGGTTTTCTATGCCAAAGAAGTTATATAAGTTCCCGTCTTGATAGTCATTGGTTGTATATTGATAAAACCTATTATGAAACTCTGGCGCTATCAACAAAATCTTCTTTTGATTGGCAATCTCAACCCATGCGTTGAGATAATCTTCAGCGTTTCGCGACATACCATGCATCACAAACAACACTTGATCCGTTGCTTTCCAACCAAGCGGTTTATACGTCCACACTCGAACATGTTTTAAGTCACTATGTTTATAAGCTTTTATGGTAAAAAAATCTTTTCCTGAATTTATAGGCTTAGGATTGGTTAAATCTGGACCTTTAGGTAGTAAATATTTGTAAGACGAGCAGCCACAAAGTAACGCGGTAAACACAACAAAAATTGCTGTGCTCTTAATATATTTTTTCATTAGATAATTAAAACCTCAAATGACAAGTTGATATCTAAAGCCATATATTGAAGCGCTGATGACAAATTAAAATGCGTTTGTGACCAATGGTTAGCCTTTGTGACCAGTGGTAGACATATAACATGTAAACAATGAAATAAGTTTCTATTGAGAGGTTTTAACTGCTTCTAGTTGAATCTTAATGGATGCTGTTTTTGCTCTAGAAACTGGCACATAGAAGTCGGAATCGATCAATTGAAGGTAATTATTATTTTGTTCTTTCACCATTTTCGACACCTTTTTAAGGTTCACCACATACGAACGATGACACTGTAAAAGAAAAGTATGCTCTTGGAGTTGAGAGATAAAAGCACTTAACGTGCAACGTATTAGGCGGGTTGTTAACTTTCCCTCATGTTCGATGGTGAGTTGTAAATAATTTCCTTCAGCCTTCACAAAAAGCAAAAGAGAAGGCGTCAATTCGACCGCTTCACCGCTTGGACAGGTAATCACCATTTTCTCTCGCTTTTCTCGCGCATTGGGTAGCTGTTCAGAAGTAGACTTTCTTACAGCTAAGCTAAACAAAACACGTAACACAATAATGAAACGATTCATTATGATGAGAAAAGGCGCGACTAATAATCCATAGTAAAAAAACAATAATAAGTGCTGGTAGGACGCTGGCACTTGTCCTTGATAAACCCTTGCAGCATAAATTAATGCAACCGCTAAGGACATCACAAGTAAAGACGCTAATAATTCATAAAATAGTGTTGATTTGTAATCGATGAGCTTCTCAACAACAGCTTTTCGAAAAACCAAATGAACTAAGGTCGCTGAAGTAAAAATGGCCAGCGCAGTCATCATCGACACACCGAGTAAATCAAGAAACGATGACCGGTATAGCTGAAACGGTTGAAAAAGTAATAGAAACAGAGAAGTAACGAAGCTATTCGCCAAGAACACCTTAATCATTAAGTGCTGTGGCAACTCGAAAATGGACGAACGACTGAGTATCGCTTTAACGGTTCCCAAAAAAGAGGGAGTTACTTCTTTATCTATCATCTATCGAACATTTAACTTCAAGGTATGAGTAGTTTGTCTTTTTATTCAAGTTAATCAAGCGTAAATCGCGAGATTTTATCTAGTTAAAACAAATAGAGTATTTTTCGTGAAGTGCTGATGATCAAATGTTGATATGAATTGCTTTATTCTGGAAAAGCTAGCGAGGGCGAACAACAATTAGTTTGAAACCCGCCCATTTATATAACTTACTTGATCGAGTAATTTTTCACTTTATCAAATACGTAAGGGCCTTGCTCAGCTCCCCAAACTTGTTTGTCTGCGCCATCAAATCCTTGATCCCAGCTTGTTAGCACATCGTCACGAATATCCACATGTGACGTGGCATAGCTCGCGCCACGCAACTTACTTGAACACATTTTTTCTTCGGTAGAACCAGTGAAAATGAGTTTCCCACCTTTTTGTTTGGCGTCGATATTAATATGGCAGCCTTCACGTAATAACAAGTTATCAGGTGTTAAGCTGTTTAAACTGGCAGGAGTTTTCCAGGCACCAACAACAGCCTTTGGTTCAGGAAGTGAATAAACAGTACTGACAAATTGATTGTCACCAACCTTTTCAAGCTTATAAACACGCTGACGGTACGGCTTATCCAAGCTTTTCGAAACTGCCTGCTCAACGTATAACCAAGTGGCGTCCGTGCGTTCGACCCAAATTTGCGCCATTTCTAAGTTGATATCAAAATAAGCTTCATTGGTTTCAGATTGTGCTTTGCTATTGAAAGAGCCTGTCATCCAATCAGCAAGCGTTGATAATTCAGTCGCTTGTAATGATAGCGGTAGACTTAGTGAGAGTGCAGCGAATAAGGCGTTTATTTTCATTATTATCCCTTAGTGAATATGTTACAAAGTAACAGCTTAGTCCATAGAACAATAACTAATCAAGAGGGATGAACAGTGAGTTGTTACCAACTCACATATCTTTCGTTATCAATAAGTTAACAAACGCCATTTATATTTTATACCGCTTGTTTCCACCGTTTATCTTGTCGATTATTTTGCGATAATTGGGATGTGAATGGCCATTTCACAATGGGGATCCATCACATTATAATTCGGTGGATACAACTCAAAGTCAGGCTTTTCTTCATAAAGGTACTTAGACTTAGGTAGCCAGCTACCCCAAATATATTTCAAGGTTTTATCGAGATCTGCAATCGACCCTTTATGAACAAACTTTGCGTATAACTGCTCTGGTAATTCTCGTGTGATCATCCCTTCTGGTACATGGTCCCAATTGACCACTGGTGCACAGCAAATATAAGTGAATTTCACATCCTCACCATCTTCTTCATAAGCTTCGTATAAGCCAAACGATTCGTCACCAGTACGATTTTGAACAAGGTCGCGATAAGGTCTAAACCCTGACCACAGCTTAGGCAAACTTAAATCACTGTTGTCGTAATGATTTGCTATGCCCACTAGCTTAACTGCAGGGCGAGTAATAATTTCTGGCTCCATCGACAATTCATTTTGCAAAAAATGAAGCATATGCGGACTGAATTGGTCTTTGTATAACAATCTAAATGGGTCGTTTTGCTTTCGATATTGTGCAGGCGTTATGTTAAACAAATCTTTAAACGCACGGGTAAATGCTTCTTGCGAATCAAATTGGCAATCTAAAGCTAAGTCTAATATAGCTATATCTTCCGTCAGCAATCGTTTAGCGGCGACAGTAAGCCTGCGCTTTCGAAGATACTCTTTAGGCGTATCGCCCACCAAGGCTTTAAATATTCGGCTAAAGTGATAGGTTGAATAATGTGATGCTGCTGCGACTTCATGAACAGATATCTTGTCGTAAAGGTGTTGTTCAATAAAATCGATACTTTTAAAAAATCGTTGCATAAATAAACCTAAAAATTCTATTCAATTAAAGCTTAACTCAAGTAATCTTTTGTATCTATTCGTTAGCTAAATTCGCTCGCTAGTGACAAAAAAACGTAAATGTTTAAAGGCCTTATCGCGCACCGGAATCATCGACTTATAAGTAACGTCGTCGAAGAATTGCTGGATGGATTCTCGTGTTGGAAACGACACTACGCTAAACATCGCTGGGCTATCTAACTCATCAAGCGCCATTTCTACATCGTAATTTGCAATCGGGATACCACCATGGGCACGCATCAAACTGGGCACTTTGGCGTAATATGCTGACATTGCTTGTCGCTCTTGCGGATCTGGCGTCGCTTCAATATGCAAAAATACGGGTAAGGTCATGTCATTGCTTCTTATATGTCCCATGTTATTTTACCGAGATATTGTTTGATGCTTTAAGCACTCTGCGATGCCATAACAATAGTAAAGGAACAATCACTAACTCAATCACTGTAGGTCCTACAACTTGTTGATCTACTAAGCCAAATTCTACAATATTGGAAAGCCTACCCAGTCCACCAATAAATAGCGCTAGGACAACAAAACGAAAAACAATAGCGTGCTTTTCAATATTGGAAAGAAAATACAAAAGAGCTATGCCTTGTGCGAAAAAGACACCAAAGCCAAATCGGTATTGATTGTCAGCAAAACCTCTCAATACGCTGTCTTCTGAAAATATGAGTGGCCCTCCACCCAATAACGAACTGCCATTCATCCCAGCAAACGTACTGACGCCACCTGGAATAAAGCATATCACTGCGAGTACCAACACCAAGAATTGAAATACCTTTCTCTCGATTGGCTTACTTGGCATAGCGTTAATTTCCATCGTGTTTGATTTGTGCATTTTTTTACTCTCATGTTCAATAATTGTTGAAGCACATGGTAGAAAAATCGACACCTCGTTTTTTGATATTTCTTGCTCTTTTACACTTTCCCTCTCCTCTATCCACTAAACAAGTAACGTATAAGCGACCTTTTCAAACAAACATTGAATAAAAGAAACACAGCAAGAAATATCAAAAACGAAAAAACGCGATCACCTAAAGTAGCTACCAAGCGATGCAACTTAATCGTTGCACATTGACCACAGATTCATTCCATCAGGAGTACAGTTATGATTAAAAGTGTATTGATTACTGGCGCAAACGCAGGTTTAGGCAAAGAAAGTGCAAGACAATTAGCATTAACTCACGGCATCGAGAAGATTTATTTAGGTTGCCGAAATAAAGCAAAAGCTGAAACAGCTAAACATGAATTAGAAAAAGTTACCGGCAGAAAAATCTTTGAAGTCTTACTGATTGACGTTTCTAGCCTAGATTCCGTGCGAAAAGCCGTAAAAAACTTACCAGAGCCTGTTGATGCCCTTGTTATGAACGCTGGAGGTACTGGCGGAAAAGCGTTTTATCAAAAAACCAAAGAAGGCGTAACCCAAATAGTCGCGGTAAATTTACTTGGGCACGTATTACTAACAAAAGAACTTTTAGCAGCAAACAAGCTTACTCAAGCAGCTATCTATGCCGGCTCAGAAGCGGCACGTGGAGTAAGAGAAATGGGAATGAAACGCCCAGAGTTTGCTAATTCTTCTGTCGAAGATTTTGAAGCCCTTTGCCGCGGTGAGTTATTTGCCAGCCAAAAAGACGCGACTATTCCTTATGGCCCGATCAAATACATGGCAGCCTTGTGGATGGCCTCAATTTCTCGCGATTACCCTAATGTTAAGTTTGTTACCATGAGCCCTGGTGCAACCACAGGTACAGAAGGCTTTAATTCTTTATCCACGGTTAAACGCGTCGTCATGAAAAGCATGATGAAAGTCATGCTAATGCTTAATAAAGTGCACCGAGTCGAAGTTGGCGCTAAACGTTTTGTTGATGCGTTAACAGATGACACGTACAAAAGCGGCCACTTTTACGCCAGCAAAAAAGGGTTAACTGGGCCTATAAGCGAACAAAGCACATTATTTGCTGATTTAAAAAATGAACAGTTTCAAAACAACGCAAAACAAGCGTTAGAAGGGTTTATCCGTTAAGTAATATAAACCTTAACTTTGAGTTGTCGGGTTTGACTAAAAGTAATCAAGCAAACCTGACAATCGCTCAAGTGCCACGTATTTACTTTAGCCTACAATAAATAGCTAAACTCGGTATCTAATGCAGAATAAATTAGCTCTCTTAGCTCCGTAAAACTCATTCCTCCAGTGTTATTTGTTAAGAATATTAGCACTTCATCTTTTTCAATATTCCTGATCAAATAAGCTCTAAAACCAACCCAACTGCCAGAGTGGGCGATTATTGACGGCGACTCTGCATCTATTGACCAACCAAATCCATAGTACGACAGTGAGCCGTCGTTTAAAGTAGTCGGCGAAAATGCTTCGGCTTTTAAGGAAGCTGGTATTAATTTGTTCTCTAACAAGCCCTTGTGCCATTTCAATAAATCATCAACGGTTGAATATACGGCGCCGTCACCTGTCACCCCTTCAAGGTAATACAAGTCGTTAATATCGTTACCATCTTGACCATAAACACGTGATTTGAACTGATTATCTTTCGAAAGAATGGTAAATATTCGTGTATTACTCATACCTAATGGTTTGAATATGTGCAGAGCAGAGTAAGCTTCAAGGGATTGATTAGTGATTGTTTCTACTAGATGCGCTAAAACAACATACCCTGTATTGCTGTATTCAAATTTACTTCCAGGTGTGAACGCTAAAGCAGGTTGATGTTCTCGGTAGAGAGTCATCATATCTTGATTGGTAAAATCCCTTTTATTCCAATATTTATCCGTTAATTCTTCGTAATCTACCATGCCTGAAGTATGCGTAAGTAAGTGTCGAACGGTAATATTCTTATAAGGAAAATCAGGCAGATAGGATGTTACTTGCTTATCAAACTCCAACTTGCCTTGGTGTTTAAGTAAAACAACAGCCATTGCAGTAAACTGTTTAGATACCGATCCTAAATTAAATGAAGAATTGAAGGTAATAAGCTCATTCTTATCAGGATGAACCTTGCCTACGACCTTCCTCAATAAAACTTCCCCTTTGCGATAGAACAGAAAACTACCACTCACTTGATTATTTCTACTCAGTTCTTCAATTTTGTTCTCAAGCGCGCTCAACTTTTCAGGTTCAGTTAAGTTGGACTTTAAAGGGGAGCTAGCCAAACAAGGACAAATAGAAATAAAGGCTAATGTAAATAAAAATACTAAACTTGAAAGTTTCACTGAACATTCCTTGTGGTAAGTGAGGCTCGCATGGGGAGCTGGTAGTAGCTTGGTTAAACTGTGAAGCGAATAGGAACTGAGCCAAGCTTGAGCAGCCCCATTACTGTAGTGACTTGTTATATTTTTATAGGTGCCGAAAATCTATACTCTTTAATGACATAAACAGGAGTTTTTTTGGTGTTGAATTCAGTATTAACGTAATCAGTTTCTTTTACTGCACGTAACGCAAATTTGTCCCAACCCCCAATAGATTCAATGATTACCGGATTGAAGACTTTACCATTTGAATCAATTAAAATTTTTACTTTAACAAAACCCGATTCTTGCGGTGGTATAAAGTCGTTGCTAAACGAAATACTATTTTGTTTCGGGGTCCAATACTTGTATAGCTCATGCATTTTTATTGTTATTGCAGGTTCATTAAGTAGCTCTTTATTTTTCGAGCTACACCCCACAACCAAAATAACCATCAAAAACAACCAACCAGACCGATTCATTTGAAATTCCCTTTAAAAATTAACGCCCCATTCAGTGGCTTTTAAAAGCTTGCTAAAATTGCGTAGCGAAACGGAACCAAGCAAGCTTTTAGTAGTCCCGCACTTAATTGACTTGTTATGTTTAGCTTCTTAACTACAACTCTAGTTCCATTTTTTGAGGTAATAAAAACTCCATTGTTAGAGCATAATTTTTTACCCCGCACTGGGCAAAGCCATCTCTAGGTAATAGAGGCGTATACTTGGAACGTTTTATCATATCCAAGACAACCTGTTTTGGTATGTTCTCAGGCTGAATATCTATAATCACAACATTTTCAATTTTACCGTTATAGTCGACATCAATTTCGAATGAGACTTCTCCTGTCATTAATGTGCTAGAAAATGATTTTTGAAATTTGGGATTCGCCTGATGAGAAACCTTTAAAGCTAATTCTTTATCGCATGGTATGCATGCACTTGCATAGAAACTTGATAAAGACATTAAAAACAATATGTATTTCACAGATCACCTTTCAACATAACGCCCCAATGAGCGAAGCGAATGAATATAATGTGTTTGTTATATTTTTACTCAAAATCTACCTCTAGTGTCACATACATGCCACACCCAGTACCGTAGCTAAAACTCAAATAATGCTTTTGAGAGTTTCTATGATCTGTAACGAACCATACTTTAGTAACACCATCATCTTCGTATGTGCTTAACGTAGCAAAAAATGTTGGTTGTTCAAGGTTGCTCACGAATAGTGAGACTGAATCAAAGCGTTGACCATCAATACTTTTTGGCAACTCTGCAGTTACGTCGTATGCACCGCTGTTCAAAGCAGTTTCTACCTTGAAGAGATTACCGTATTTTCTATTCCACTCTTCCGCTTGCGCTTCTGTATGAAAGCAAGTTGTTGAATTAGCGAAACAACTAAAAAAACACAATGCAAAAATAGCTCTCAATGATCTATCCATAGAAAAATATAACGCCCCAATAAAAGTGGCTGATAATGCTTAGCTAAACTGTGTAGCGCAGCGGAACCGAGCAAACTGTTAGCAGTCCCGTGATTAATGCGCTTGTTATAAGTACTTTACTATTTACCTGCTTTTCCGGCTTCTAGGATAGGCAAACCTGCTTCTGTTGGAATATAAATGCGTTCCCCTTTACCTTCTTGTAGCCCTTTGATCCATATGTAGCGCAGATATTCTTCATTATTTTTTAATGATTCACCAATAATTTTGTTAGCTTCAGCAGCGGCTTTAGCTCGTTCAATATCAGCCAAGCCTTCAGCTTTTGCTTGAACAATTTTAGCTTTTCCGTCGGCCTCGGCTAGAGTTACTCTTGCTTTTGCTTGCATAAGAGCAGCAGCTTCACGAGCCTTTGCTTCTTCGATAAGTATCTGTTTGCTCCATTCCGCTTCCTTTAAAGCAGCAATACCATTCATTTCTAGTTTATATACTTTGTATTTTGGCCAAGCCCATAAGGCTGCAACAATTAATAAAACAAAAAATAAAACTAGACCAATTAGGCCGCCAAATGCGATCGCATTCCTATTCGGATGCATGAACTCTCCTTAGTACTTATAACAATTTAACAGTGCGCAAACTTCATGTTTTCTGCTGCGCTCTCGCTCACTTTTCCTATTATTCCATTTTTAACAAAATTACTAAGCTTTTGCTAGATAAGACAATAATTGATAAGTGGGTGAGTAATCTAAGTACAGTGAGAAAGCCCATTAATCATGATCTGTCTCACTTCGAAATAAACAGCTGCTAGTTATAGTTCAACGCTTGCTGTTTGATCAGAATTACTTCTGCCCGCCTCGTTTGAGACAAGCGCTACAGTTTCTGTAATTTTGGCGATAACCGCCTGTGGCGCATCGGCAGTAATGTTATGAGTAGCACCCTTGACAATAATGTGCTCTGAGTTATTCGACAGAGCAGCAATGCTTTTTTGCATATCAGGCCAGTAATCTGCTAGTTGAGAAAAGCGAGGGCTATGTGCGTAGGCTTCTTTGTCATGACTCATCACCACCATTTTTAGGTCGCCAAAATCATAGTTAAAGTCTTCCAAGGGCGTGTAAAGGCCTTTCTCATTTCGGTACGTCGAAAGTACATGGGCGTATCTAAAACTACCGTAGTACTGGTCTAATCGTTTAGAAATCTTAGAGTCGTAGTCCTTGAAGATATTTTTAATGGCAGATAGTCCTAACACTGGATCCACATAGTGCCAAATTTTTACATACTCAGGAATCGGGTCGAATTTACCACGCATGATTTCGTGTTGATTTTCGTGTGCAGAGTCTAGAAATATTAAGGCCGCCACATTAATGTTTTCTCTGGCAACAGTTCTTCTAGCAATGATCCCTCCATAAGATTTCGCCACTAAAATGACGGGATTTTCGCCTGCAATATGTTTTATTAGTGCTTCTTGAACTTGAGATTTTTGGTCAGTGGTAAATGTGCGTGGAACGTCGTCGCTGCCCCCATGCCCTAATCTGTCGTAATAGCATGCAGTGAAAGATTCTGGTAACTGTTCAAGAATAGCGGACCAAGTTTCTTCCGAATCGGAGCCAAAGCCAGATTCAAGAAAAACTAAAGGGTTACCATTTCCTTTACAAACGTATCCCACATTTTTCCCTTCAAAGTTGAAATAACTCCCTTCAAACGACGTGGTTTCGTATTGGAATGCCGCTATAGCGCGCAACAATAAATATACAGTTGCTAGAACTGTTACGACAAAAGTAAGCTTATTTTTCGTGATACGTTTAAAAGAAAAAGCCATATTAATCCTTTAATTTTTATTAGTTTATAAGTGAATTTTAAGAGCTGATAATTTTGTATACAAAACAATCTCTCACAAATAAACGACTTATTCAACGAAATTTTTCGTAGCTCATTAACTTTTAGATTAATGCGTAACTTTCAGGCTAATGCTAAAGCTCCCAATAGCAGATCTAGGACATTCCTAAGACGCCACAAGCAATTCATTTGTTGCTTTTTAAACGAAAATTGGTCACTTTAAGCTACTGTATTCATTCATCAAAAATTATAAAAACAGATGTTTTCAGGCCTTATTCAAACCATCAATAACAATAGGATCCTGTGGTTTTTACCTGCCATTGTTGGTTTATTCACGTATTTAAGCACCTATTACGGCAGCCAGTTTGCAGGGGCGGAGGTTTTTAGCGTTACCGCTATTGTTATCGAAATCTCTCAATTGTACCTCTATGGTTTAATCGCTCTCTTCTTTATGAGTAAAACAGAAGATTTCTCAAAGCGTTATTTTTGTTTTTCGGTGGCAGGGGTCATTCTCGCTAACCTTTTTATCAACTCGATGATAAAACAGATTTTTATTACCTTCTATGGCCAAAATGATTCATTAAAAGGGCTTCATTACATCAACTATATCGTAGAAGGGTTTGTCGTTGGTTTTGCCGTGACTTTTCTTGCAATTGTTGTGCTGTCTCAAAAACGCCAACAAGCGTTGTTACTCAAACAAAAAGAGTTAGAAAAACAAGCCTCCGAAGCTAGGCTGTCTGCATTACAAACACAAATTAACCCACACTTTTTATTCAACAATTTAAACACATTACAAGCCTTAATAACGCCAGAGAACAAAGCTGCGCAATCATATTTAGCTAACTTATCTGACTTATTACGCACGATGTTAACCAGTCACGAATTTCCGTTATTCTCACTAAAAGAAGATATTGAGTGCGCCAACCTATACTTGTCGTTAATCAACATTCGCTTCGAGAATGGCATAACACTTAACTTAGACACGCCAAATGCCAACAACTGGCACTTGCCGCCTTTTACTTTGCAATTACTCTTGGAAAATGTCGTTAAACACAATCGACTCGACAATGAAACGCCGCTTGAGGTCTATGTCAGTATCGACGACGACACCTTAATTGTTCGCAATGAAAAACGGACAGTAACAACCCCTGTAGACAGCACAAAAGTTGGATTAGCTAACTTAGATGAGCGCTTTTTATTATTAACAGAACGCCAATTAGTGACTGAGGAAACCCCTGAGCTTTTTATAGTGAAAGCGCCTTTAATCAAGGTGCAGCATTATGATTAATATCGTGATCATCGAAGATGAAAAGCTCGCGTATGAAAACCTAAAACACCTTGTTTTGCGCTTTGCAGCAGAAGCTAACATAGAGCTAAATATTGTTCAGTGGCTTACGTCTGTTGAACAAAGTAAAGCCTGGTTTAACAGCCACTCTATGCCAGATTTATTGTTTTTAGATATTCAGCTACAAGATGGGCAATCTTTCGCTATTTTTAACGAGTCTGATATTAATTGCCCTATCATTTTTACCACAGCGTTTGATCAATACGCACTGAAAGCATTTGAACTCAACAGCGTTGATTATTTACTTAAACCTTTATCCTTTGAAAAGGTCGCCAAAGGGCTAAACAAATTTCTGCAAAACCATCAAAAGTATCAAGACAATTCCCACCTTCAATCGCAATACAAACAGTTAGTGCAAGAGCTAAGTCGTTTGAAAAGCCCAAAGAAGCTGTTAGCAAAGTCAGGCAATGACTTCGTTAGTTTGCCTACCAATAACATCTTGTATATGTATTCTGATGAAAGCACCTTTTGTGTTGCCGATAATGGTAGAACCTACAGTATTAAAGGCACCTTGGCTCAAATAGAATCTGAATTAGATAACGACAGCTTCTTTCGCGTCAATCGTAAAATCATTATCAACCGCGGCGCTATCGTTAGTGCCAAAACCGGCCTTGGCGGCAAAGTAAATATCAACTTACAACACATGCCAGAGTTTTCTGTTCATGTTAGTCGAGAGCGAGCCAAAGTATTCAAGCAGTGGTTTGGTAGCTAACTTTCTATTTATATCTCTATCAAATTAAGACTTTAATCTAGGTCAAAAGATAATATTTCCGTTTCACCGGTGTTTTTCTCCGTTTCACTGGTTTCTTTAAAGCTTTATCGCTCAACCATAACTAAAACTAGAGTGGTAAGTTCAAAGAAGGAGATAAAAATGAAACGACGCATTATTACTAGCATGGTCACGGCACTAACCACACTTTTTGTTGTTGCTAACGTTTCGGCAAATAGCGTAGACAAAGACAAGGCACTATTTGATGAACTGGTCACTAAACACCATAGTTACTTAACCATTAAAGATGGCAAAGCTTCAGGGCAAGGACTTGCTTGGTTAATCGACCAAGGTCAAGGTACGCAATATTACATGATTGGAGAGCGCCACGGATTAGCGCAGGTGCCTCAACTTTCGGCTGATATATACAAAGGGCTGACGAAACACCATGGCTTTGATCACGCTGCGTTAGAGTTTTCACCTTTTGGCGCCCAAAAAATGGAGAACATTTTGGCAAAAGGTGGGTTTCCTGCTTTGAACAAATACTTATCATCAGATCTAGGCAAAGACTCAATCGCTTTTATGCGCTGGCAAGAAGAAGCGCAAATGGTGGCTGATATGTATCAAGCAACAGGAAAGGCTAAAGACGTTATTTGGGGCTTAGATCAGGAGTTTATTTTTGGCTTAGGGCCGCAGCTTGCTTACTTAAAAACCATCGCCAAAACTAATGAGCAACACCAAGCAATAGCAGATATGCAAAAAAGGCTAGCAAACGACAAAATGCTATTCGGTAACTTACTTCCAAATGAAATGAACACTTTTACTTCACTGTTTCGTAACAACACCACAGAAGATGCGAACGAGCTGCTAGACGGCATGGTAGCAAGTAACATTATTTATGGCCCATGGGCTTCACCATCGAGGTTTCCATTAGCAAAATCCAATATCATGCGAGAAGAATTGATCAAACAAACCTTGATCAAAAACATTAAGCGCAAGCGCAAGGAAACTAGCCATGACCCTAAAGTATTCTTTAAATTTGGTGGGTATCATTCCGCAACGAGCGTAGATACCGATCTGGGTCGCACAATGTTGGGTAATTTCGTTGAAGAATTCGCTAAATTCGATAACAAATATACCTTCAATGTCTTTATGGAGTGCTCTAGCGGTGAATACAAAACCAGTGGCCAAGATACTGGTGCTAAAACAGATGTTAAAAAAGGGTGTGGTAGCTATTTTGGTAAGATAAACGCACAAGGTAAAACAGATGAAGACGCGCATATGTTTGGCAAATATATTCAAAACAAAGCGAATCAAACCTTTGTTGTCGACTTACGCCCATTAAGAGATCAAATACATCGTTTTGATTTTCTGACGGAGGATGATAAGCACCTTATCGTCGCCTTTGACGCTTATGTCGCAATCCCTAATACGCGAGATTCAAAGAGCTATAACGCCAATAACCAATAAATAGTTAAATAAATTCAAAGAGCGCTAGTTCTCCACTATAGCGCTCTTTTCTTCTTAAATTTTTCTTCAATGATGGCACTTTGATAATCACTAAGTTCATTGAAGGTGCGCAGTGTTAATGATTCGATGGGAGAGTGATAGCTAATATCGCGCAACCACTCAATATTGAAAGGACACTTGTTAATTAAACATTTAAGTTCATCTAAAAGCTGATCTTGAGATACACCGCCATCAACACAAGAGTAAAACAGCGCTTCGGCAAATTGCGTTGGAGTAACACAATATAAATCAGTTTTCGATGCTTCTATAAAGCAAGGCTCAAAGGCAGAAACCGCGAGATTTGACTGAGGTTTCGGGAAGTGAATATTCACCGTTGCATCGGTCATGAGTTTGCCAGACTTTTGCTTAAAGCCATGTTTTGAAAAAAAGGCAAGCAAGTAGTTACGTTGACCAGGAGACAATACGTCATAGTCGTTGCGAATAAATAAGTTATCGTCATAAACAGTTACCAAGGGTAATTGTGTAATTCGATACAGGTTTTTATTGCTGTTAATTTCTTGCTCTAACACCCTAAATCCAATGCGTTAACTTTGCCTATTATCAGTATACGCTATTCACCTTTAATGAGTTCAATAGCGGCTTCTAACAACTCATCACGACCCGCTTTAATACCTGCGATTGTTGGCTTTACTTCCTTATCAATTGATACACCCACTTGCTGCGTTTCACTGCCGTCAGGGTAGTAAACACCTAGCCCCGAAATAGTAGTAAATACGCCACCTGGTAATGGTATTGATGTTACGTTGCCATCTGCCCCAGCGGTTGTACTGCCAAGCACCTGAGTATTTTCGCCTGCTTGAAAAGCCATAGCTGTGAACTCGCCCTGACTTTGGGTTTTTTCATTGACTAAAACCACCACTTTACCTTGATATCGATTTTCAATGTTAGGTATGTCAATTGGTGGCATCATGTTAAATTCGCCTGGATTTTGATAGTTAGGCACGGTGAATTTTACGAAAGGCGTTTTCTCCTTGACAAAATAAGTGCCTAGCGAATAAGGAACAAAAGTCGCAGGATAGTTGCGAATATCAATAATAATGCCTTTGGTCTTGGCAAATTTATCCATTATTTTCTTTGGGTCACCCTGTTTGATGGTTTTTAACGTGATATAACCAATATTGTCGTCTAGCAATTGATGGCTAGGCTCGGTAGAGTTTGCTCGACCGTCAAAGAAAAATAGGTGGATTTCGTTGGGACGATATAGTTTTAAATTTTTCTTACTGGATTTTCCGTCTCTTACAAAGGTAATTTCTATCGCTTTTTCGTTAGAACGCAATAGATCTGGTGCAAGATTCCTTAATTTTGCGGCTGTATTTGAAGCAGGGTAAAACGCTAGTCTTTCGTTAACGATATCTTCAACCGCCTCACCTTTAACATGCGTTATGACATCACCAATTTTCAAACCCACAGCTTCCGACATGGCTGCGTTTTCATCTTTCGACTCTGTGTAAAAATCAGTAACAATTAGCTTGTCTTCAACTATATGGGTAACGACAGGAGGAAAGTTTAGCCCTAACATTTCAGCAAACTTGTCCCTACCTGACCACAGACCTGCATGCGTATCTTTTACTTCACCAATAACGCCTAACAACGCCTGCTCAAAATCCCATTTACTTCGTGCATTAATAAATTTAGCTATGTATTCATTAAGCACAGTATCCCAAGAATTGCCCGTTAGATACTTGTAAGGAAAATAGTATTCGATCATATTCCAGTAACGGAAAATCGTTAACAACCTAAAACCTGCATCGGGAAGTTTCATCGAAGAATAACTCTCTTCGTTTTTAAAAATGGCGTTACCGCTTTGTGTTGCATCTAAGTAATAATGCATACCTTGAATTCGGTTGTTATAGATGGCGTTAATTTTGTCAACGAGTAAATCGCTGACTTTATGTACCTTTAACCAAGCTAAATTGGGTTTCAACAAGGCGTCAGCACTAGTTTCTTTGCACTCTGAACAAGCTGCCACTTCACCTAGGTTGTTTATCCATTCGAGAAGAAGTGCATCTCGTTGTTTTGAATCTTTGCTTTGCGTATATTTTGGCAGAATTCTAAACAACTCATAATCCCAATGAATATCGCCGCTTCCTACTTTTGGGTGGTGGTATTTTAGAAAACCCCAAATTCGGCCTAACAAGGCCAGATCTTCTATCGACACCTTATTTAGGTCTTCAAGCGTTATCTGAGAACCGTTATCGAAACTTTTGTCTTGAGATGCCAAGGAGATTGGCTGCTTTTGTGTATCAGGCTTAACATCAGAAACGTTAGATTCTGCTATCCCTGGCAAAGTGAAAGAGAAAAGTAAGGCGCACAATGCATACTTCATATAAACAACATCCTTTTGATTTTAATATAGTTATTTTAAGTATATTTTATACACTGCATTTCAGCCGTATGCAACGAATAGGTTCGTAGTAATTGAACATAAACATTTAGTAACTATTAGCAATTTTCGCTGGCTTAAAAGCTCAATTCTGAGGAAGGAAAGTTAGAAAGCAAAAGCTTTCTAACTTTTTAAAAAACAGCTTAGGGGGTTTTACACTACGCTTTTTTAACAAACTTTGCGGTTACCATCATTTCACCAACACCGTCTACTTTACAGTCTAGTTCATGATCTTTTTTATCAAGTACACGACGCACCACGGCTTTAGTGCCAATCTTGATCACTTGTGAGCTGCCTTTTATTTTAAGGTCTTTTACGACAGTCACTTTATCGCCATCCGCTAAGATAGTGCCGTTAAAGTCTTTGACGATAACCTGATCTTCATCTGGCTCCGTTGGGTCCCATTCGTGCCCACATTCAGGGCAAATAAGAAGCGACTGGTCTTGATATACATATTCAGATTGACACTTAGGACAAGGAGGTAATGAATCACTCATAGGGTTATTTTGATCAGAGAATAAATTTCCATGTATTTTACCAGTTGGTAGCAAAGTTACTAGCGATTGTTTAGCACCTCACAGAACAACACGCTTCTTCATGATACAGATCAAGCACATTAAGAAGCGTATTCTCCATTTGTTTAGCTAATTGCCCTTAACTTGCGGTGCTTACTTCTAGTTTGCTTTCAATTTGCGGCGCCTGCGTTTTAGCTATCCCTTTCCAACGCCATAAAATTACCAACATTATAATTTCTGACGCTACCGCAAATACTGTCGCTTCAGGCCCAAAGCTGCCGCCCGTTAACCATTCAGGCATATTGGTGATAACAGGTTCAAATATGCCTTGTTGATCATGGCTGCTAACCGCAAAGCCTAAAACATGACCTTGAAACCAATTCCAGCCTAAATGCAACCCAACAGGTAAAGCTAAACTTTGCGTTCGATAGTAAGCTAAGCCAAATACCATCGCCCCAAGAACTAAATCCAAGCCTCCCCATATTTGTGCAGATAGACTCAGCTCTGGATCCGTTACATGCCCAAAGGCAAACAAACCGCCTAAAATGACTTGCGCCCATACAAAGCCTAAACCAGCGATCAATCGCTGAAATAAGAACCCTCTAAACAAAAGCTCCTCTAAAAGCGACGCAAACAACATGCTATAAAAGCCAATAAGGACGACGTTAAAAGCAATATTTTCTTTAATTTTTAGCTCTACACCGCCCACTAAGGCAATGAATAACACAACGATACCAATTTGTAACGAACCGATAACTAGGCCAGCAAAAACTTGTTTAAACCACTGCCCATTAACGCTAAGACCAACATCCGCCAACCTTTCTTTTCTAAGTTTTAAACACAGCCAAGTAATAACCAATATAAAAATAAAAGGAATCGGTTTTAGCCATAGCTCATCGATACCTAAATCTTTCAGTGAGCCATTGACGAAGAAGAAGATGGGTCGACTAATCACAACGAATAAGGCAAACAATAACATCCACCAACCGTTTCTTATCTTCCCTTCACTATTTCTTAGCCACTTTTGAATTGTTGCACCCATATATTTACCCTATTGTTATTAATTCCTTATTTACAAGATGTTGAAAACGAAGGAATGGATGCACGCGATGTCTACTATTTATAAATTTTTTTGAAAATGTGATAAAACCTATCTGAACGAGTACCGTATTGTGTAGCTTTCCAAACAAACTTGAACGAGTAAAATTGCGATGAGTATCATTACCAATCTGAACATGGATTTTTCTCAACGCGTCGTTGTGAATACGAATGAACAATCTTGGTTGCCAAGTCCCAAACAAGGCGTTTGGCGTAAACCTTTAGCACGAGAGGACGCTGAACAAGGCCATGCTACTAGCGTCGTTAAGTATGACGCTGGAGCCTCTTTTTCAGAGCACAACCACCCTTTAGGTGAAGAAATTTTAGTACTCGAAGGGGTGTTTTCAGATCATACCGGAGACTACCCCGCGGGTACTTACTTTCGAAACCCAAAAGGCTTTATCCACGCCCCATATTCTGAAAAAGGATGCGTGTTGTTAGTTAAGTTGCATCAGTTTCAAGAAAGTGATCTTGCTCAGGTTCGACTCGATACCGCAAACTCACCTTGGCTGCCTGGACAAGGCGGCTTATCTGTTATGCCTTTGCACGAACATCTCGGCGAACATGTCGCGCTTGTTAAATGGCCTAAAGGCGAAGAATTTAAGCCACACAAGCACTTTGGTGGCGAAGAAATATTCGTATTATCAGGCGAATTTAAAGATGAATATGGTAGCTATCCAGCAGGCACTTGGATTAGGAGCCCGCATTTAAGCCAACATCACCCTTTTGTAGAACAAGAAACCATCATTTGGGTAAAAACAGGGCATTTACCTTGGTAACGCGGTTTTCTTACTTTATTACAGTAACATTATCGATATCAATGACCTGATTTTTGCCACGTGTTTTTGCAAAATAAAGCCCTTGGTCAGCATGATTGATCAACGCCTCTAGCGTAAAACTCTTCGAAGAAGTCTTTTCGTTAATACCGTTGGTAGTCCCAGCGATACCCAAACTCGCGGTAAGTGGGATTAAATTGTCTAAAATATTAAACGATGTTTTTTCTATTGCCGCTCTTATGCGCTCTGCCTGTTTGTCTGCTTGGGGCAACGGCGTTTCAGGTAACATGATAATGAATTCTTCACCTCCCCACCTAGCACAAATGTCCCCCCTTCGGCAGGTAGAAAGTATTGTTTTAGCAATGATTTTAAGCACTTCATCTCCCACATCATGACCATATTTATCGTTAAAACGCTTAAAGTTATCAACATCGATCAAGACAACCGAAACATCACGATTTTCACGCACTAAGCTTTGCCAAACAGGTTCACTCAGATCAAGAAAGCCTCGGCGATTATTGATTTGAGTAAGTACATCGGTTCGCGCATATTTTTGAGCAATCATCTTATCGAGCCTTGCAGAGCGAAACTGTTGCGCCAATATCACTGCTAGTAGAATAGCCTCAAAGGTCATCCCTATTTCTATAAGCTTAAAAGTAAAGTCGTTATAAGGGACCAAAACACCTGCTACGGCTAACGTTGAAATAGTGATACAAACAGCAGCCGTTACCGAAGAAACTAAAAACACTTTTGCAAATTTACGTCTTTCGGATAATGCTTTTAACCCCATAACAACGAACAAAAGAACAAAACAGGTATTTAAGACAAACGCCAATGCCATCGAAAGAAACAGGTTATTTAAAACAAAACCGACTAACATTCCCAACGGAAAAAGCACGGTTACTAATATCACAAATTTATCTAAATTCGGTGCATAGCTTCTTGTATCAAGTAATGTTCGCGCAAAGTGCAGCCCAGCAATGCTGTAAGTGATCATTAAAAATATATCGAGCCAATCCTGAAAGTAAGGCCCAAAATCTGGGGTAAAAATCGTATGAAGTTGACCCGTATAAGATAAACTATTAAGAATAAAGCCCATCAAATACAAACTATATAAGCCATATTCCCTTTGTCTTATAAATACAAATAAAACGAGATTATATAGGGCTAACGCCCCCATAATTCCGTACAGAATGCCGTATTGGTAACCACCTGAGATATCTCGTTGAATAGCTGCATCGCGGGTACTAAATTGTACAGGTAATGCCATAGGTCCTTTAGTTTCAATACGCATTACAATATGAGTAGTGCCAGGTGTAAACGCATGTTCAAAGGCGTAATACCGATAAGGCATTGGCCGTTGTTCGAACGGATAACCATCCCCCCCGGAGATCATATCGATGGTTTGTCCGTCATATATCAGCCAAGTATCTATAAAATCAATCCATGGCGTCTCCAACGCTAAGCGATAGTTAATTAGGTTTCGGGAAGAATTGTTAACTTTGATAAGCATCCAGACCGGTGCTACGTCAATACCAAGCGAGATAGAGTTGCTACTTCCAACCTTTATTTCACCACGCTCAAATCTTTTTAACGCTTGTTGTAACGTTAGCTTCTTAGAAGTTTCCTGAAAATACTCGGTGTATTTTCCTAAGGTACCACTGTTAAAGGACGTTAAATCAATGGTGTTTACATGAGCGGCAGCGCTAAACGATAGGATTGCGCTTACTATACTTAACACGCCTAAAAGACTAAGAAATGAAGGCAAACGCAATCGATTTTTGCGTAACAAAAAAGAAGTAAAGAATAGCTGGAGCATATTAAGTTGAACATTGCAGTACTAAAGCAAAGCATAGCAAATTCCACACTAAATCTCGATAATCCATTGTTATAACTAATAATTTTTACATTCTGTTAACATTTGCACTAAATGCAATGTCCACTGTAATTTTTTGAATCATGCTAAGACTATGCGATTAGTAGGTATGAAAACGTAAAAGTACAACGTTTAAGGAGAGACAATGAGCGGCAGCAAGCAGTCTGAGCAAATAAAATCCCCTCTAGCATACAGCATTGGTATAGGTACAGCCATAGGCGTTAGTTGCGGGGTAGCCATGAATAATTTGCCTGTAGGCTTTGCCTTAGCAATTGCGATTGCTGCGGCGTTTTATTCATCATTGAAAAAGAGCAAAGAGTAGTTAGCTAAAGCGAGAAAGTCCGTATTAGTAAGAAACTTTTCCTCTTAAAGACTTAGTTGCTGATTTTCTTTTTTTTGCATCCACACGCTTAACTTGAGAGCTTCTTGTCGGCTTGGTGGCTTTACGCTTTTTTTGCACGACCATTGCCGACAGTATCAGCGCTTTTAAGCGGTCTAAAGCGTCTTGCTTGTTCATATCTTGAGTGCGGTGAGATTGCGATTTAATGACTATCACCCCGTCACTAGAAATTCGGCTATCCGACAATTTCAACAATCTTTCTTTGTAAATAACAGGCAACGACGAACGCTTAATATCAAAACGCAAGTGGATAGCTGTAGCAACTTTGTTCACTCGCTGCCCCCCGCTGCCTTGAGAGCGAATAGCGTTAAGCTCTATTTCCCACTCTGAAAGGGTGACTGTATTTGAGATTTGTAACATGGTCGAACAAACTATTTCATCAAGGTATTTTTGCTAGTTAACAGTATAAACCTTTTAGTGAATGAAATTCGCTAAATAGAATTAAATCCTTACCAGTGGCAAGTGATTGCCACTTCTTCCTCAATGCTTACCGAAAATTTGACAACTTTTTCCATAAAATTAGTAAAAAACGGACGAGAAAAGCACAGAACACTTAACTTTCTTTACTTTATAGCCTTGGTACAAAACCTGCTATAACCAGCTAGCAAACAAACACGATGAAGCAGTTAACACATAAGGACAGTTCGGTGCTAAGCAATATCAATTATTCTTCACTTGTCGAGTCGGCAAAGATTCAAGGAAAAAGTCATGTCGATTTTAGCCAAACAAAGCGTCAAGAAAGCTATCAAACTGTCGTCAATATGCAAGATACAGTCACTTTATCTGCAGAAGCGAAGGCACTATACGAAGGAAAGCCAGTAGAAAAAATATCACCGATTTATGTTAAGCCCGAAACAGCAGCTTCATTGTTGAGCGCCAATCAAAACACCGAAGATGGCGAGGAAGTGAAAGCACAAAGCAGTGGTGAAAAATTTGCCGAAGTGATGCAAGGAATACTAGATAAGCGTATGGGTATCGATCGCGATAAGCTTAAAGAACTAGACGCCATGATCGAACAAATCGCCAAAGATGAAAATTTAAGCCCTGAAGAAAAAGAAAAAATGATCGAGCAACTTCAACAAATGAAAGAAGAGATGTTAAAAGAAAACCTCGACAATCAAAAATTTGTAAAAGCACAAAATAAGGAACAAGAAGCCTAGTTCTTTGCTGATTGTTAAAAGCTTGCCACATTTAAACAACAGGCTAAGGAAACCTAAACCAAATTTCCTTAGCCTTTTTAAACATTTCCAATTAGGGGTTTTGGTCTAAATAACTGCGATGCGGCGTAGAAAAATTCTTGCCGTTAGCTTCATCCCAGTTAATCGACCAAGTCATCAAACCGCGTAAATTTGGGTGAGCCTGTGCCGGTACATAGTTGCCACACTGGCTTTTCTTAATCAAACAGTCCATGGCTTTATGCACATCGGCAGGCACCGTGTAGCCAGAACTTGCCGAGCTAGTGCCAGAAGGCAATCCAATGGCAACTTGGCTGGCCTTTAATCCAACAAACGAATTACTTGGGCTAGCTGCATTAAACCCAGTGATAAGCATATCAATTAACGCTACATGAAAATCGACGGTCGCGGCGTTATAAATATTGCCGTCGTTACCATACATGGAACCAGTATTGTAATGCTGTACATGCAGAACAGTTAAATCATTCCGTAGCGCGTGAATAAGCGGTAAATACGCTCCCCATATGCCACCAAAATTATTGAGTCCACCTTGTACATAAGCAGTTTCAGGCGCCATTGTTAATATAAAACGACTACCGAATCGCTGTTTCAACGTACGTGTTGCATCGATCAAGTTAACAATTGCTGGTGTTTGAACATTAGTAATCGTATCGCCAGCATCCATACTTAAGGAGCCACCTTCTAGATCAATGTCTAAACCATCAAACCCGTATTTAGCGATTATTTCACCCATGGTTCGAACATAGTTATCTCGCGCAGTAATGGTTTTAAGCTGCAAATGCGCGTTAGCTCCACCTAAAGAAATGAGTACTTTTTTACCTTTCGCTTGTTGGGCTTTAACGCCAGCGATAAAGTCTGCATCTGTGTCGTTAAATGGTGAAAAAGCTACTTCGCCTTCAGCGCCACCTGGTTTATTTTCAGCAAAAGATACGTTGATAAAGTCCCAAGCATTATCAACGTCTTTTATCTTGGTAGTAGTAGACCCATTGTCAAAGTTATGCCAGTAACCAATTAACAAACGTTTAGGTAGTGGATCAGGCGTTGTAGTATCAGAAATGGTCACGCTAGCACTACTGGAATCTGTCATCCCATCGTTGTCAGTTACCGTAAGCGAAGCAACATAATTGCCATTAGCACTGTAACTATGGCTTGGGTTTACCTGATTACTACTAGCGCCATCGCCAAAGCTCCAATCGTAGGTGACAATACTGCCATCAGGATCATTGGAACCTGAACTACTAAAGTTAATGGGGACATTTACATTGCCAATATAAGGACCATTAGCATTAGCGATAGGCGCCAGCGGCCCAGTGTCACAAGCACCTGCATCTTGCCATGCTGATTGCCAATGGCTGCCAGTTCCAGGCGCATAAGCCCAAGCGGCATTCGAGGAACACCAACCGGCAATTTTACATTGATACTTATGATTATTGTTGGCAACTATGTCTCCCACTGCATAGCTATTGCCTACAACATATTGAGTCACGCCACTACAATCATTGCCATTACCCACACTGGAAATAGTGGCGGTGGTGGTTGCTATCGATGTCGCTCCTTGGTTATCTGTCACAGTAAGTGACACGGTGTAAGCACCGATCGCCGAATACGTATAGACAGGGTTTGGTTGGTTACTTGTGCCATTGTCGCCAAATGACCAAGCATAACTCGCAATATTACCATCCGGATCGTTACTACCTTGGCTAGAGAAGCTAATCGCATCACCTAGCAAAGCTTGATAAGGACCATTAATTTGCGCAACAGGGCTAAGGTTTCCACCTCCTCCGCCGTTACACGTACCTAAATTTGTCCACTCCTGCCACTGCCCAGAATATTGCGCAGGATTGTGGTTTTGTGTCCACCAGTTTGCACGATAAGCGACGTTATTGTGCTGAACTTCCGCACCACCAGAGTAAGCTTGGCTCGATGACCAAACACTTAAATTTGAGCAATCAACTGCCAATGCCTCAACACTATAAAAAGTGACTGCAGCCATAGTTATTTGCTTAAAAACTTTATTCATTTCAATTCCCTACATTGATCGAAAAGAAAAGCGAAGAAGAGGCGACCGCTTCTTTAAATTAAATGGTCGCCCCAATTCACTGCGCTAGATAAGTTGTCGGTTAACGCTACAAGCCATTGTTAATAGCCTGAATTAGTTCACCATTCGTGGTGTCACCACTTAACTCCCAGAAGAATGCTCCGCCTAAGCCTTGTTGGTTCATGTAGTTCATCTTCGTACCAATGGTTGCTGGCGTATCGTAACTCCACCAGTTGTTACCGCAGTGTGCATAGGCAGTTCCCGCAATTGTTCCTGTTGCTGGACAAGAGTTTTTCAATACTTTGTAGTCATTTATGCCTGCTTCATATTGACCTGTTGCCGCAGCAGTCGCGCTTCCGCCAGGTGCACTTTGCGTCACACCTGTCCAACCCCTGCCATAAAAGCCAATACCAAGCAGAATTTTACTGGCTGGAACGCCTTTACTCTTAATGCTTTGCAATCCGCTATCAGTATTAAAGTCGCTGATAGGAATCCCTTGGTAACTATAAAGAGGTGAATGTGGCGCTGTTGGTCCTGTTTTGTCCCATGCTCCAAAGAAGTCGTACGTCATCAACATGTAAAAGTCGACGTACTGTGAAGCGCCACCATAATCAGCGGCATTATGTTTCGCGTTGCCTGCGCTAATCGCTGCAGTAACTAACTTATCGCTACCAAATCTATCGCGTAGTGCTTTCATCAATACGCGATAAGAATCAAAACCACTAGTGTCACAGTTTAAGCCACACTCATTTGGGTATTCCCAATCAATATCGATGCCATCAAATACATCTGCCCAACGCGGATCAAACACTAGGTTGTAACATGAGTCAGCGAATGCTGTCGCATTCTGAGCTGCCTGCCCGAAACCACCAGACCAAGTCCAGCCACCAAACGACCAGACAACTTTTAAATTAGGGTACATTTGTTTCAAGCGACGCAACTGGCCAAAGTTGCCGCGCAATGCACCTGCATCCCAGGTATCTGCCACACCATCAACACTATCATTAGCCCCATAGAACTTATCGTAAGCAGCATAACTGTCACCAATCACACATTGACCATTAGTTACATTGCCAAAGGCATACATGATATGTGTTAGTTTTTGCGCTGAGCCACTCGTGTGAATATTTTTCACATGATAGTTGCGATCATAAACGCCCCACTCGACAAAATAGCCGATCAGTTTATCGCCACCATTACCACCGCCAGTGCCCGTAATTATCGCTGATACCGTTGAGGTAGAAGACGCTCCGTCATTATCTGTTACCGTTAGCGATACTGTGTAGTTTCCAGCTTGTGGGTAGCTATAGGTTGGGTTTTCCTGATTGCTCGATGCGCCATTACCAAAGTTCCATTGGTAACTAACGATATTACCGTCGGCATCACTAGAACCGGCGCTTGAAAACACAATAGGCGTATTTTGCTGTGCCGAATATGGGCCATTAACGTTAGCAATTGGCGGTAAATTACCACCGGCTGTTACCGTTACCGCTGTAGTGGATGTGCTTGCGGCACCTTGGTTATCAGTAACGGTTAAGCTTACGGTGAAATTACCAGCAGAAGCGTAAGTGTGGTTTGGATTTGGATCTGTGCTGGTATTGCCATCACCAAAGTCCCACAAATACTGCGCTATGCTGCCATCAGGGTCGCTCGAGCCTGCGCTGCTAAAAGCAATCGCTTGGTTCTCACTACCGGAATAAGGGCCATTGGCGTTGGCTATTGGTTGCTGATTTTCACCGCCAGAACATGCCCCGCTGTCCGTCCACGCATCTTGCCAATGCGCTCCAACACCCGGCTCGTAAGCCCAAGCTGCAGATGAGGAGCACCAGCCAGCAATTTTACAGGAGTATTTTCTGCCGTTATTGCTCACTTCATCATTAGCCGCATAAGCCGTGCCTGCATTGTATTGAGGCACAGAACAATTACCGCCACCGTTATCATCAGTAATTGTCGCAGTAGTATTACTAGCATCAGTAGCACCTTGATTATCGGTTACCGAAAGTGTCACAGAATACGTGCCAGCACTTACATAACTGTGAATAGGACTTGCTTGATTACTGCTATTGCCATCGCCAAAATCCCAAGAATAGCTAGCGATATTGCCATCAGGGTCGTTCGATCCTGTGCTGTCAAAAGCAATATTCGCATTAACTTGACCGCTATATGGCCCATTGGCATTGGCACTAGGTGCTTGATTATTGTTACCGCCGCCATCACAAGTTCCTAAAAGCGACCATTCTTGCCATTGACCAGAGAAATCAGCCGGACTTTGGTTTTGTGTCCACCAATTAGCCTTGTACGCCTTATTGTTTTGTTTTACTTCACTACCACCTTGATACGCCGTAGAGCTATTCCACTCATTCAGGCCACTACAATCGACAGCTTGAGCCATACCACTAATAAATAAGCTCGCGATCAATGTTGTCTTTAACATCGCGAATTTCATTGTAAATTCCTTAATTATTGTTAGTTGTTTATTAGTTCTTTCGCCTTTGCCTTACTCAATGCGTTACCCTATACACATAGGAAGGCAGTCATGAGGAAAAGTACTTATTTACCTAATTTAGGTGTCATTAGCGCAGCAAAAAGCGTTTGTAAAACGAGAGGTGAAACATTGATAAACGGCATCAAAATCCGCAGAGATGAACAAAAAAGCAGCGCTCTAATTTATATTTGTAGATAATTATGACAACGCTGTCAAATTAATTTAATAAAATGTTAACATTTATTTGAGGGGCGCAAGCTAATTACGGAGGTTTATTTAACTAGATATAAAACAGGTGCTATAGCGACTTTAAGCCCTTTAGAAAAACTCAGCCCTAGAAAAGATATGTCTCCTAATTAAGTCGCTAAATTTATTTTGTCTTCTACCACTTTTCGGTAAGTTTTACCGATAGTTATGTCTTTATCACCAATGTATAGGTGGTCTGTATCTATCACATCTACACAAGCAAGATTAACGATACTCGAGCGGTGGACCCGAATAAACTGTTTACTCGGCAACAAAGATTGAATTTTATTCATGCTCATCAGGGCGAGAAAAGGCGTTTTCTGTTCAGTTGTGACAATATTTACGTAATCACCATTCGCTTGAACATACTGTATGTCTTCTATGTTGATACGTTTTTTTATACCATCAATTTTAACAAACAGAAATGAATCTAGATTGTTTTCTGTGGCGACTTGTGGCTTGCCTTTTTTCTCCATGGCTTTAACAAAACGAGCAAAAGATATCGGTTTTAACAAGTAATCAAGTGCGTTCAATTCAAAGGCATCAACAGCAAACGAAGAATGAGCACTCATAAATATTACGTCGGTTGAATGCGGTACCAAGGTAATTAACTCAGTACCTGCAAGTAACGGCATATTAATATCTGATATTACTAAATCAACCTGCTGCTCTTTAGTAAAAGTAAGTGCTTCTAGCGGCTTTTCAAAACAGTGAATATTCTCTACATACGCTAACTGCTCGCAGTACCCTTTAATAATCTCAAGAGATGCTTGCTCATCATCAATGATCACTATGTTCATTACCGCGAACCTCTAATCTTGTGTGAAAAACGCCATTTTCTTGTTCAATAGCTAATACATAATTATTAGGATACAGCATTTCCAGTCGCTGTTTTAAATTTGTAAGACCAAGGCCACCAGCGTCCCCCTCTGTACTTTTGGTTACCGGTATTAAATTTGAAGTGACCAACTCAATACCATCAGCTTTTTGCACAATAGAAATGACAATGTCCTCGTCGGTCGATGCCATCGACCCATACTTGATGGCATTTTCAATCAAAGGCATCAATAACATTGGGTATAGTTGATAGTTTTCATCAGCGATATCCGTCATAAAAACAACAGGCAGCGCTTGATTGAACCTCAATTGCTCCAAAGATAAATAGTCGTTTATTGCCTTAACTTCATGCTGCAATGAAACACGCTCATCCATGTCTTTATAGAGTGAATAGCGCAACAAATTCGATATCAGTAACAAGCCTTGAGCGGTTTCAAGTGCCTGCTCGTTACTCGCTTTGTTATATAGCGCATTAAGCACATTAAACAAAAAGTGAGGAGCGGTTTGCGTTTTAAGTAACGCAACTTCAGCTTGAAGCTTTGCGACTTCCAAAGCAACTAATACTTTACGCTGACATACGCCGTCGTAAATTAGTCTTGCTACTACGCCTAGCACTAAATAAAAAGTGTTAGCTGTAGCATTAGTGATGGACACGAAAAACCAATGAGGTGACTTATCGGATAATTGGTCAAAGAAAAATAACTTATCGATAGCGTTATCAAAAGCAGTAGCGGCAATAACGACAAAACAACAAGCGATCACTCTAATTGCTACCTTAGTGTCTGCGGACTTTCGGGTGATATAAAAACTTCCCAATAATAAAACGCACCAATTTCCCGTTAAATGAAGCCAATACATCTCTTTAAAATAGTGAGTAAACCTAGGATCAGGCGGCGATATTTGTTGCGAAAAAAACCACGTAATTGCGCAAGTAATAATAATGAAAAAGGTAACTGCAGCGGCAACCGACCTGGTAGAAGGAGATTTGCTTAATGCCGCACTAATGTCGTTCATCGGGAATAATGAATCCTTGACCGAAAGAATTGTAACCTTGGTCGATTAGATTACCATAAGCATGTAGCAATTGTTACTTTTCACCTAACAGTCATTAACAAAAAGCACATTACAAATGAATTACTTACATAAGAATCTACTAGTTATATTTTTATTCGTTATCGTTGCGAGTTCAACGAATGCAAATATTTTGCCCGAGCACTTAGTTAACGAGCAACAACAATGCATTCAAGAGACGGATAGCTATGAACAATTTTTACAAACAAGCGCAACTGAATTAATAAGGGCTCGCGGTAAAAAGCCGCAAAAAGCCTTTGTGGAAAAGTTTGCCACTAAACTTAAAAAAGGCTTCTCGCCATCACTTTTTCAAGAAATTAAAACTAATTACCACTGCTATAAATACACCTATATCGTGAAAGGAACAGAGGTAGATGGCTTTTATTTCGCCAAAAAACAAGCGGAAAACAAGGCATCACCTACCATCATTTTTAACCGAGGCGGTAACGGTCGTTTTGGCGAAAACACAAGGTTTTCCATAATAGGCGGTCAGCTAGCCTTGGCAAAAAAAGGCTTTATCGTTTTAGCCAGTAACTATCGCAAACAAGACGAGTTTGGTGGCAAAGACGTGAACGATGTCGTCGCGTTGGTCAACATCGCAGAGCAATTACCTCAAGTGGATAAAAACAAAATCGGCATGTTTGGTGTTAGTCGCGGTGGGCACATGACTTACATGGCAGTAAAGCAACTTCCTCAAATCAAGTCTATTGCCGTATGGGCAGGTGTAAGTGATTTAGAGGCTAGCATTGAAGAGCGACCTGAAATGGAACGTGTCTACAAAGCAAGAATTCCTCAGTACGCCACACAAAAGCAGCAACAATTACAAATGCGTTCAGTTATCCATTGGCTAGATCAACTGCCTGCTAAGCTGCCTATTTTCTTACTGCATGGCGATAGCGATAAGCGTGTTCATGTAAATCAAAGTAAGCGACTAGCTAACGCGCTAGAAGCCAACAACCGTTCCGTTGAATTGAAGATATTCGAGGGCGCTGATCACGGTATGCGACCAAACCGTCAAGAAGCACTAGATGCCGTTGTCACGTGGTTTAGTAAAACACTTTAAACATACTTTCACTGTACTAACTAGCCTAGCAAACACGAACTATTAACCTCCGTTCGTGTTTGCGCGTAAGGTAAAAATACGCAAATTCAGTATTCCCAATCCCTTTGTAGTGCTAGTGAAAATGCGTGTAAAGTGAGTGAATTGTTGAATCTGTAACCAATCTGTTAATTCAGTATCAACAATCTATCAACGCTTCTTTTTTTCGTTGTCATTCACCAAGTTATTGCCTATGCTAGGCTCAACAAGATTGTATACAAAAAGAGAATAAGTATGGTGAATAAAAAACTCAACGTTCTATTTGCAGCAATGTTTTTAACAGCCTGTAACCAAACCGCTCAAGAAGTAAAGTCCCCTAATACAGCCAACACAGCGCAACAATCCTCTTATTCACTGTCAGTTGTGCAAGCGATTCCTAAGCCGTCTGAAATGAAAGCGAATGTTATAACCAACGCTCGTGTTTCAACCTTAGTCGATATTGATGTGGCTTATGTTGGTAAACAAATTCCGTTCACTTACAGTGAAGGAAAAGTGGCTAATACTGAGGGGTTTGAATGGTACGTGAGTAAGCACTTTGCCTTAAAAACAGATTACCCTGCAGAGCGCGCGGAGTTCTTTCTAGAGCTATTAGAGCTTTCTTATCCATACTACGTAGAATATTTTGGTATGGAGCCACCAAACATTGATAACCAGCGTATTGCGTCAACTTACGCAACAAGTAACGACAAGTTACGTATGGCAATGTTTGACGATGGTTTTAACCGTGGTATTCATCATACAGCTGGTGGTGAAGCTATGTACTATAACTGGGTAGGTTATAGCTTCCCAACTGAGCGTCATCAGCATCAGCGTTATATTTCTATTCACGAAACCATGCACTCGTATCAAATGGCGTTAGGTAATTACCCATGGACGCCTTCATGGCATGGCGAAGGATTGGGTGACTCGTTATCAAACCACATCTTTGATAAAGATAAAAAACAGTTAACCGTGTTCGGTCACGATGTACCAATTTTCGATATGATGAGTTGGTCTTTAGATACTTACAAAAAAGAACAACCAACTATTGTTGAGATTCATGATCGCCCGCGTTTCGACCGTGGTTTGAACGTATTATTCGTACAGTTCATGTATAGCAATCCTGAATTTTCACAGTACATGAAAATATACTCGCAAGAAGTTACGCGTCGCCAAACAGCGAGTCGTAAAGAGTCATTAGAAATTTTACAAAGTGTAGTGCCTGATTGGGACAAACTAGAAGCAGACTTTAAAGCTTGGGTTGCTCAAATCGATCAAACTCACGTTGTTGCAACGCGTGGCCCTTGGGAAATTGATGGCAACATGTTCTACAAGCGTAAATCTAGCTACGATTACGCACCTCAACGTGTAGGCTTTTCCATGAAACCAGCAGATAAACCTAGCTACGGCGGTTTGTTAAAGCTAGATTTTCCTGTACAAGATGACAGTGATTTAGTGTTAAAAGCAAAACGTGGCGTCGCAGAGCCAACACTTGCTTACTTACTTGAATTCAAAAAAGACGAAATTAACGACGGTTCAATCGGCATGGCGTTTGGTGTTAAGCAAACTGAAGAAAATGCCAAAGCTATTGAAGAGTCTTACCGCAGTTGGAAAGGTGCAGATACTAACTTAGATGCGCAATATCGTGTTGAAATCAAAGAAGGTAAAACACTTGTTCTTGATGCTCGCACATTAGACGGCGAGCTAGTGGAAATCCCACTACCTGCTGACATAACCTCAAGTATTCGCGCACAAGATCGCGCTGAACTGGGTGTTTCTGTGCAATTCACTAAGTCTGCACTTGTCGTCACTGTTAAAGCGAAAAATGCTGACACTTTTACTCACTCGCAAGCCATTTCATCAGCTCAACATGAACAATTAGTGAACCGCGATTTTGGTTTAGTTGCCGATGGCAACCAACATGGTATTACACCTTATATTGACGATGGTCGTGATTTAAATCCAAATAAACCTGATTACAATAAACAAACTGCGACTAACTACTGGGGTTTTGCTGGTGACAAACTTGCACAACGTTTCGCTCGCGCAAATTGGAAAGCAGGTAAATCAACGCCGGACTCATGGCGAAAAGCATTTGATCGCTTAAACAAAGCGCCATTAAACCCGAATACTGCTGATGCCGAAATTAAAGCCATCGAAGCTATGCTTCCAGCTTTAGTTAAAGACGGTCAAGGCCTAAACGAAGGTCTTGCAGAGCTTTCAGGCGTGCAATTACAAGTTGATTGGTTAGGTACTAGCTTAAAAGGCTTAAAAGAATACGCCATCATTACCAACCATGGTAAGCAGCCAATGAAAGGACAATTAACTTTCACAGTAAATGGCAGCTCTCACAAAGCAGATGTTGCCGCAGCACCAGGTGAAAAAGTTACCGTACTCATTCCACAAGATTTACTTGATAAAGGAAAAATGGTGACTACGGAGCTAGCTCACAACTGGCACGGTGCCGATATTACTCAGTCAATGGAACAAAAAACTAAGAAGTATAACGGCTACGAATTACCAAGTTTGTCGGCGGAATATGTTGATGGCAAACTGGTAATCAACGCGATGCTACACGGTCCATTTGCCGGCAAAACCAAAGGCATGGTGACTTACGATTTCTATCACAGTGGTAAAAAAGAAACCGTCACTGAAGAATTGGAAATTAAACCATATCAAGAAATGGCGCTAAGTCACTCATTCGCGGTAGAAGAGAAAGAACTCGACCACGATGCATGGTATGAAGTAACTGTTGTTGCTGAAGTTGATGGTGAACCTGTGACACTACGCAAACGTTTACCATTTATTCCTGCTAAATTTAATCGTTAATATTTAGGGCGTGTTGATCTTTCGAGGCTATTTTTGCAGCAATTTATCATGTTTTTATACAAGACAGAGCTTATGTCATGTGGTTATTCCACATAAATAAGCGATAACGCAGTAGAAAAGCATGATAAATGCTGTCCTTTGGATTCGTTTAAATGCACTTTTCTCATTGTTACTTGCTCTGTGCGTAGAATAACTATGCGTATCACAAGTGCCGCGATAAAAATGCATTTAATTCGAACAAAATTTAACCCTGAAAGTTCAACACGCCCTAGCAATTCAATAAAAAGTAAAATGCCAGCTTTCCGCTGGCATTTTTTGTTTTAACGCAAGAAAAATCCGACTTTACATTGCGTCTTAGCATCCATGATATAAGCTAAATAATATGCTTTATTCGCTTATTGTTATTCATGGATACGATTAAACAAGTCGCACTTACCTTAACACTGCTAGTTTGCGCATTTCAGCTTTCTGCTACCAATGCTAAATTAACAGATAGTCGCACCGTTTCATTAGTGTCAGATGATGGCCCGCCTCACATGATAAAAGAAACGGATGCGGGTATTGATATTGATATCGTCAAAGCCGTTTTCGCTAAAATGGGAGTCGATACACATCTACAATATGCGCCGTTAGCTCGCGCAAAACTAATGGTTGAGCAAGGAAGAGCAGACGCCACCGTACCGACCTTTTTTCAGCAAGACACCAAGAGTTTCTTTGTGTCCGATCCGGTAATTAACTACAAGCCTACCGTTTTTACGCTAAGCAATAAAAAAGTTAGTTTTGCTTCTCTCAGTGAGATTAAAGGGTTAAAAATCGCGACTTTTCAAGGTGCACAAGGATATTTTGGCGATGATTTTATCAAAATGAGTGCCCAAAACGACTATCGAGAGATGTATGATATGTCTGTTTTTCCCAAACTATTGCTCAGTAATAGAGTCGACGCCATAGTTCTCGATTACTACATTTTCCATTACTTCGCAGCGCTTCATGTACCAGGCTATGAGCCTTCATCGGTTCAAGAGCATTATGTTATCCCTGAAGTACCTGCTGCAGTCGGGTTTCATCAGCGAGCATTACGCGACGCCTTCAATAGCCAATTAACCGCAATGAAGAATAACAATGAAATTCAGCAAATTATTAACAGGTATTTACCCCCTAGAGAAAAAACGCTGGAATAAAATGAATCACAATATCAACAGAAAAGTGGGCAATTATTGCGGCAAATAAGCTATAGCGCCAATAACACCAACCAAATAAGGTGCCGACAACGCAGTTACCAATGATCGTCCCCAAAATAGCTACAGGGGTTATCGAGTCATACTCGTTTAGCTGAGGTATATGAGACAGCGCAAACAAAAGCGCAGCTACCAAGATAACGACCCAAATTACGCCATCACTTGGCTTTTTCTGATTCACCAACCGAGTAGCCGCCCACACTGCTGCGGTCATAACGCCTAAGCGAAACCATACTTCCTCACCAATGCCTGCTCGCAAAGCTACCAAGAAACCACCTATTGGCCCACGAGAGCCAAAAGTAGGTAAGCCGCCTGATATATCAGGCTTCAAAAAGAGGTGCAGCGATACAACAAAAGTACCGACGATTACCCCTAAAATGGCGGCACGAATAATATTACGCCAAATTAGTATCCGTTCATCATCGTTAGCTTTATTGGTAAGTACGTGATAGAAACTTTGCGGCGCTAAGCCTAACGACGCCTTAAACTTTAAACCAAAATAAATACACGGTGCACTTAATAAGGTAAGAAATAGCGTACTGGGCACCAACACAGGAAAAACCGGTTCAGCTTGTTGCCACTGATTATAAGCAAGGCTTGCTAAATTTGAACTAATAGTAGCGAGCAGAATTAACCCAAATAAAGGCCAATTCATATTTGAAGAAAGGGCAGGTTTTTCTATATTTTCAATAGAATACAAAGGCTGCGTCATCATCTTCCCTGTAATTTAAACACATGTATGAATTGCGTTTATTATTACAGGGAAAAGTACGTAAAAATATAAGTAAGATGTAAGTAAATAAAACGAAATTTATCGATGCATTCCTCTTATTGGGTAATTATTGTCAGGATTTCTGATCCAAGCGATACCATTGACTAGGGCTTGAAGCTCTGGCCTTACAAAGGGATTATTCGAAATATCGACTACTTGGATAGTGCCATGTTCATTGACAATGAAAAGCCCAGGTTCGGCAAATGGATGATCCGTCTCTTGTTCAGATCTAGGATCTGAAATATATAACCCCAGTGTTTTCATTTGCTCTAAGCTCAATCCATATGCAATTGGAAAGTCGACGTCTAATCGCGATCTGTGCTCTCTAAGTTGCGCTTCACTGTCACCAGAAACTGCTAAAATATCTACGCCTAAAGCACTAAATTGTTCTTTGTAAGTTTGTAATTGATTCAAATACTTAGTACATAATGGGCAATGTCTCCCTCGATATACCAGTACTAACTGCCAATCCCCTTGTTTTACGGGTACTCCCAAAGGAATGGACTCATCTTTCGACAATGCCACGTTTATTGAGGGAAACGCAGCACCTGCGTGAAGTTTATCTGTATAATTTGACGACATGGCCATTATCCCCTTTAGAAATTATCTTGGATGTGTCGAGTGAAACGGGCTAAATCACTGTCTATATCTGCATTTTTCATTACATCGTAAGCTGCAAACGTAGGTAATGCCGACATACTAAAAAATTTAAAATTCATATGCATTGGCAAAAGCAAATCATCTACAGATTTACCTTCAAAGAATTCATTTGGATCACCAAAGGATTCACTCGGCGCATTAAAGGTCAGAGACAACATGTACTTTTTGCCCGCTAGCGTGCCACCTGTACCGTAGTTTTTTTTAGGCTGTTCAGCTGTGCGTCCATCACCATTACACAAAGCCCCTGCCATACCAGCGGAATAGACATGATCCATATATTTTTTAAATGACCAAGTAACGCCCATCCAATTTACTGGTGTTTGTAGCAAGACATAGTCTGCCCAAAGATGATTTTCGAGCTCCCTATCAACATTTACCTCTTCGGACATAGTTACCACGCGTGTTTCATGACCCTTTTGAGTAAGAATATTCACCGCTTTGTCCACTAGGGTAGCGTTTAAACGCCCTTCAGAAAAAGGGTAGTATTGATGACCATTAATAATAAGAACTTTACTCATTCGCTAATTTTCCTTTTTTTCTGTAAACTCGCTTTTGAATACCGGTCTATTTTAGTAACCTAATTTACTTATTCAATTAGTTAACTTTTAGTAACCTACTTTTTACTCCACCCATTTTGAGATAAAAAACTGATATGCACAGTCTAGTAGAAACTGACAATAACGGTCGAAAAACAGTTAAAAACGCATGCTTGGAGCCATGCGCCATCGAAAAAGGTATGCGATTAATCGGCGGAAAATGGAAGGGATCAATTATTTATCATTTGAAAGATGATCCTGTTCGATTTAATGATTTAGTACGAATGTTAGGTGGCGCTAGTAAGAAAATGGTCGATCAACGTTTAAAGGAATTAGAGCTCGAAGGTATGGTACTAAGAACCGTAATCAACGACAGGCCCATCGCAGTTACTTATGAGTTAACAGAGTTTGGTCGTTCCGCACTTTCCATTTTAGAACAATTGCGAGTTTGGTCTGAATCAAACAACATTGCGTTAACCTAATAAATGCCCAAGCGTCAACTGACACTCGGGCATTTTATCCACGCAAATTGTTAGCAGCAGCTACCTGATTTACAAACATCGTTACTTGGTGAACAAGGTTGGCAACCATTGCCTAGAAACGTATCTTTTGATAAATAGAAGTCTGTGAATTTTTGCTCAAAATCTTCTGCTACAGACTGTTCAGCTAAGCCAGTTTTCATCAACGCTGCTTGCCACTTTTTCACTTTTGGCAAACCCTGTAAAAAGTCATAACCAGTATGGCGTTCAATAATATCGGCGCGATGTAGCAATGTAAGCCAAGCTATATCGACATTGCTCAATACTTCTCCTTTAAAATAAGGGCCTTCACCTAACACTTGTTCCACTTTCGCAAACGCTGTTCTCAGTTTATTGCCGCGTTCGCTTAGTATTTCTGCAGTTGCGCTGCGCATAGCACTACACTGAACTAAGTAATTTTTTGCCGCGAGATAACTCCAAGCGCGATCTTTAGCGCGTTGCTCTGGCGACACGCCTTCTTCTAAAAGAGGCGTTACTTCATCTAAATATTCAATAATAGCGTCAGACTCAAACAACACTTCACCATTATCTGCAATGAGTACAGGTACTTGACCGTTAGGTGAAATATCTAGAAACCATTGTGGCTTGTCTTTTAAACTAATGTACTCAATGTCGTAATCAATACCTTTCGCCGCCAATGCTGCAGTAACACGTTGAACAAATGGGCAAATTTTAAAGCTAATAATTTTCATCATAATATCCTCTTGGTGTATGTGCCCTATAAGACGCAGCACCATTAGAAAAGACGAAAATAAATTAGCATTTTTTACAACTTTCTTTTTTTGGTTTAATTTCCAATAAGTTACCTTGCGCATCTAACGTAAAGCCACAGCAGGCATCAAATAGTTCACGCAAAGAATTTCTAGCAACTTGTACTCTCGATTTTACGGTCGAATAATTAACTTGCAGCGATTTAGCTAAATCTTTTTGTGATTGACCATGAATATCACTTTCAATAAGCAGTTCCGCTTGCTCTGGTGGCAAAGATTGAATAAATGGAAGTAGACAGCCATTAAGCTCTGTTATTACGTTGTGTTGTTCTTCTTGCGTATGCCACAAAGGATGGTCTTCCACAGTGACATACCGCCCTTTCTTTCGGTAGTAATCAATAACTGCATTGTTAGCAATTTGAAATAGCCAAGACTTAGCCTTTTCAGGTTGTTGCAAGGAGTCGTGGTGTTGAAAAGACTTCATTAAAATATCTTGTAATAAGTCTTCTGCATCTTGCTCTTGAGCAATCTTACTGTGTAAAAATCGTTTTAGGCTATGGCGGTACTCCGCCCAAATATCTACGAGTGCTTGGTTGTTCATCATAAAAATTACAGGTTATGTTTCGCTGGGTGTTAACAAACAGTAGCAACCTTTTGCTTCGGCAATAATCGTTGCACTGTCAGGACGAAAAGCCTGTTCTTGCGCTCGAATAAAAGGCTCGACAATTCCTTGGTTAGGCGAACAATACATACCGGTCGAATAAGGGCCTAAATAAGATAGTGCGCCCAATTCATCAAATACAGCGACAGCAGGGACTGAAGGTATGATGTTGGCGATGTCTGCTATTTCATTAAATGCCACAACAACATTTTTCTTCGCGGAATTTTCCGCTAAAGCTTTTACTGAGTTGATATGGGGCTTAGCAATGAAATTGCAAATACAGTTATCATCGCGAAAATGAACAACGGTGTTTACCGTATCAATTCCTTGTTGTTGTAGTAATTGCGCTACGTCACGATCAAAAGACAAGTGACGCATCCGATCAATCAGCTCAGCATTAGGGTCGAACACCTTTAAATTAGTATTCGTGGTATACAAGATGCCAGCGAGCATTAACACTAACCACACTGCCACCAATAAATATAATTTATTCAGTTGTTAACACTCTTCGAAAATTAACCCATAACCATAGTATTAAATGCTAAGCATCAAATCGACCTAGCTCTTTATTTAAAATTTCTATTTGGTGATATAACTGTTCAAAGTTCTCACCCGCATCGTTGGCATAGCCTTTTAATTGCTCAACAATAGTCGACAACTCTTGTGTTGACTGAGAAATACTTGAAGAAACCGACGATTGCTCTTCAGCTGCTGCGGCCACGGAGGCAACATTTTCAGTAACGTTTTCAATATCTTCTACGACGTTATCGATAACATGACATGCTTGCTCTGAAGAATCCACAGCAGTATCCACCTTTGTTAAGCAATTCGTCATTTGATCCACCGAGCGAGATGCGTCACTGATCAACGAAGCGGTTATATCGCTAATTTGCTCAGCGTTTTCTCTCGTTCTCAGCGCTAACTGTCTCACCTCATCAGCAACAACCGCAAAGCCTCGACCATGATCACCCGCTCGTGCCGACTCAATGGCGGCATTTAATGCCAATAGATTGGTTTGATCAGAAATTGCTTTAATCGCAGACATCACTTCTTCAATTTTATCGCACTTGTCAGCAAGCTCTCCAATGCCGGTAGCGGTATCCGATAAGTCTGCTTTCAATTGCGTAATATCGCCACTTGAAGCTGTAATAATACCTTTGGCCTCACCTGAACGATTAAACGCGTTACTAATTAATTCATTAACATTATTCGCTAACGTTGCCACTTCGGCATTAGCAGCAGTCATTTCTTCCGTCGCGGTGGCGATCATATCTATTTGTGTGGCATTTTCGTCACTGGCGTCATTTACGCTGCCAGTTAATTTAGCAACATCGTGAGACAAATTCATGACATCACCACTAACGCCCTTTGCCTGTCCAATAAAGCCTGAAAAAGAAGTAATTAAGTCGTTAAATTCCCTTAGCTCTTTATTCTCCTTATTTAGCTCGACATTAAGCTTGAAGTGACCATCCGAAGCCAAAATTTCTTTCACAGAAGAAGACAAGGTATACGCTGCTTGCGCCTCGGCAAAGCTACCTTTTGCGACCACCATTAGAAGCCCGGCTTCTGTAATGGCGAATAATGCATGGAGCGACAACAAGTAAAAGAATACTTGTTCAGGCTCAAAAATATAGGTGGGCATTCCTTGGCTTTGGGTAATGAAAAACAGTACGTGATGCACAGCAACAAAAACAACACTGCTTAAAATAACTCGCCAATCTCGATAAAAGCTTAAAAACGCGAGCATGACAAAGATTTCAAAGTGCATTTCAGTTAGACCCATGGCTTGCTGAATATGTAGTGCCGTCATAAGTTGCACTGCAATGCCAACCACATGACGAGTAATGGGTGCGTGAGGCATTGAGTGAATCAAGCCTATTGGCAAAGCAATTGTTAATAACCCAAGTACTATGCCGATGACCCAAGTTCCAGTAAAAAATGCGATGATTAGCGTTAAGATAAATTGTCCAATAAGAACGCCACGAAACACGCTATTAGCTTTGGTTGTCCAAGGATATTCCATAACACCACCTAACTGATCTGATTAACACAGGCTACTGTTTAAAAGTGTAGTTCAATTTTTGTACGAAAATAAAACTAAACCAGATTAAAGTGTTACCAATTTATTGAGATTTAGGTCGCCGTCATTTATTTATCTAGGGCGTGTTGATCTTTCGAGGCTATTTTTGCAGCAATTTATCATGTTTTTATACAAGACAGATCTTATCTCATGTGGTTATTCCACATAAATAAGCGATAACGCACTAGAAAGGGAAGATAAATGCTGTCCTCAGGATTCGTTTAAATGCATTTAATTCGAACAAAATTTAACCCTGAAAGATCGACACGCCCTAGTGTGCTACAGTAAGATCCACGGAAAAATTAATGCACCCCCCAAAGGAGATAAACATGGCATTAGCTCTGCAACCTGGACAAACAAGTATAAAAAGCAAAGCAGCAGTAGCCTGGGCCGCTGGTGAGCCCCTTTCAATCGAAGAAGTCGATGTTGAACTACCAAAAGCAGGTGAGGTTCTTATTCGCATCGTTGCGACTGGCGTATGTCATACCGACGCATTTACACTGTCAGGTGATGATCCTGAAGGCGTTTTCCCTTCCATTCTTGGACATGAAGGCGGCGGTATTGTAGAAATGGTTGGCGAAGGCGTTACTAGTGTCGAAGTTGGCGACCACGTTATTCCGCTTTACACCGCAGAATGTGGCGAGTGTAAATTCTGTAAGTCAGGTAAAACTAACTTGTGCCAAGCCGTTCGAGAAACTCAAGGTAAAGGCTTAATGCCAGATGGTACATCACGTTTTTCAAAAGACGGTAAAACTATTTACCATTACATGGGTTGTTCTACATTTTCTGAATACACAGTCTTACCTGAAATTTCTCTGGCAAAAGTAAGTAAAGAAGCACCTTTAGAAGAAGTTTGTTTGCTCGGTTGTGGTGTTACCACCGGCATGGGCGCGGTTTTAAACACGGCAAAAGTCGAAAAAGGTGACACAGTAGCTATTTTCGGTTTAGGTGGCATCGGCCTTTCAGCGGTTATTGGCGCCAGGATGGCAGGCGCTAGCCGTATAATCGGAGTCGATATTAACGAAAGTAAATTCGATTTAGCCAAGCAGTTAGGCGCGACAGATGTGATTAACCCTCAACATGTGGATAAACCGATTCAAGAACACATCGTTGATATTACAGACGGCGGTGTTGATTACTCCTTCGAGTGTATTGGTAACGTCAACGTGATGCGACAAGCACTTGAGTGTTGTCACAAAGGTTGGGGTGAGTCTGTCATTATTGGTGTAGCGGGTGCTGGACAAGAAATTTCAACTCGCCCATTCCAGCTGGTTACAGGCCGAGTATGGCGCGGTACCGCATTTGGCGGCGTAAAGGGTAGAAGTGAACTTCCAGGCATTGTAGAACAGTACTTAGCTGGCGAGTTTGGCCTTCAGGAATTCATTACCCATACCATGGACCTCAACGGCATTAATGACGCTTTTGATTTAATGCACGAAGGCAAAAGTATTCGTTCTGTTGTTCATATGGATAAATAACCATGTTAGAAAAAGTGTCAGAAACCAAAGTATTTGGTGGTACTCATCAGCAGTTTAGCCACCAGAGTGAAACTGTTAATTGTTCGATGCGTTTTGCTATTTTTTTGCCGCCAAATGCTAATAGCGGTCAGCCGGTGCCAGTGCTTTACTGGTTGTCAGGCTTAACCTGTACAGATGAAAACTTTATGCAAAAGGCAGGTGCGTTTCGTAAAGCTGCAGAGTTAGGCATAGCGATTGTTGCTCCGGATACAAGCCCGCGTGGTGACGGTGTCGCTAATGACGAAGGATACGATCTTGGTCAAGGCGCAGGCTTTTATCTAAATGCGACGCAAGCGCCGTGGAACAAGCATTTTCACATGTACGATTATGTCGTCAATGAATTGCCACAGCTTGTAGAAGCTAATTTTCCGGTCTCTCAAAAGCGTGCCATTTCAGGTCACAGCATGGGCGGACACGGCGCGCTAACAATCGGTCTTAAAAATTCAGATAGATACACCAGTATTTCTGCATTTAGTCCAATAGCTAACCCTATTCGTTGCCCTTGGGGTAGAAAAGCATTTAGTGCTTATTTAGGTGATACGGTAACCGATTGGATGCATTACGATGCGACTTACCTGTTAACACATCAACAGTCTTCCTTACCAATATTAGTGGATCAAGGTGATGCTGATAACTTCCTTGAAGAACAGCTAATGCCTGACGCATTAGTGGCAGCAGCAGAATTAAGTCAGTCGCCACTTACCTTAAATATGCGCGAAGGCTACGATCATAGTTACTATTTCATTAGCAGCTTTATCGACGAACATTTGGCTTTTCACCACCAATTTTTAACGGCTTAGTTTTGCTTACTTAGCTTGACTCAGCGCAGTTTAAAGAATGGTTAAGGCGGGCTTATTTGGTTTATAAGCTCGCCACTTAAACGCATACGTTATGAATAATTCCTATGTTAAAGGCTTTGCAGACAAACATCAGTTGACCAAATCATTTGTGCACACTGCAGAGCAGTTTTTTGCCCCACTTGCTAGCGCAATAGCAACTCGCTCTGAGCAATACAAAGCCGAACAACACACTACCAAGCAACAAATAGCACCTTTTTTCATCGGCCTTAACGGCTGTCAAGGAAGTGGGAAAACGACGCTTACCGCATTTCTCACCCGTTATTTAAGGGATCAATATCAACTCAAAGTGTGTAGTTTCTCTCTCGATGACTTTTACCTTAGTCACAAAGAGCGCTTAAACTTAAGCAAAGAGATACATCCGCTTTTAAAAACACGCGGTGTACCCGGTACTCATAATGTCCAACAGCTAAATTCTGTACTTCAATTGCTCAACCAGCAACAAACGCCCATCGACATTCCTCGCTTTAATAAGGCGATTGATGATGTGGCAGACAAGTCGCAATGGCAGCGAATTACAGACCCTGTTGATATTGTTATTGTTGAAGGCTGGTGCTGGGGTGTAGAGCCACAATCACCTGAAACACTTGTTCATCCGATAAACGCCTTAGAGGAGAAGCAAGATGAAAGTGGTCAGTGGCGACACTATGTTAATCAGCAACTGACCAAGCACTATCAACCTTTATATACTCTGATGAATACTTGGGTTGCTATACTTGCCCCCAGCTTTGACTGTGTGTATCAGTGGCGATTAGAGCAAGAAAACAAACTGGCCAATAGAGTTAAAACGACTAACCATAAAATTATGTCACCAGAAGAAGTTGCTCAATTTATTTGCTACTTTGAACGACTCACAAATGCTGCGTTAGAACAAATGCCTAAGCTTGCTGATGTTGTCATCAGACTTGACCAACAGCGCAACGTTAGTGAGCTAAAAAGCACCTTTAAAGATTAACAGGCCATTCTTGGTAAATACCGTCACTGGTTAGGCTAGCAACTTTATTGTTATTAAGATAGCCAACAGCCAGTACCGAGCTTCTCATTCTGTCTGGTGCTCTATCTGTTAGCCAAAACGCAATGCGCTCCCCTGTGGTTGTGTCCCAAAGCTGAAGCTTTTGCTTTGGCGAACCTGTTAACATTCGTTTATTGTCTTTAGAAAAGCCCGCTTGGTTTACTTCCATAAAGTTGACCATGTCTTGTAACTCGGCGGCAGGCTCTTGCTGATCTAATTGCCAAAAATTTCTGTCTTTCACGGCGTCTAAAGTAAATGCCGACTTCGCATCTTTAGACATGGCGACAAAATTAATACGTGTTGTTTGCTTAATCTCACGTTTAATTTCACCGTTGCTACTGTGCCACAGCGTTGCGTTTTTATCGCTAGAGCCAGACAAGACCCATTGACCGTCTGCTGAAATACTAACGCTGTTAATATCTAGCCTGTGAGGTGTGTAAGTGTTTACAGTCTTTCCAAAGGTTTGTACAACACTTGCTTGGCCTGTTCTAAAACCAAACACCAACACACGCTCGTCATCAGACACCGCAATATCGTTTATGATGTTGTCGCCAGCAGACCAAACACTCATCAACCTACCGGTATCTACTCGGTAAACATGAACATTAACGCGGTTTGAGGTGTAAAAGTAACGACCTGTAGAATAGAATCCCAGTAACTCTATTAACTGCGCATCTGGGGTGGTTATACAGTAGTTTTGTTTTTCTTGAATATTATCCCAAAGACAAACTTGTTTGTTATCGCTAATAAGGGAATATTTTCCATCATCACTGATATCAGCAGCTTTTACTATTTGATCTGTCAAGACAAGCGTTTTGCTGGCTTGCGAATGAGGCTCTCCGCCATTAAAACATCCAGCTAATAGCGACAGTAAAGCTATCGAAACGATGTTTTTCATCTTCTTTAAATCCATCTTCTAACCTTGTGACAATACGCTTGAAATGGCTGGCCAAACAATTGATTTAGCATACGCTCTTCTGGAATAATTTGTAGGTGTGTTAAGTACTGAATAAAAACACCAACCCAAATTAATAAAAACAAGTCTTGTAACCAAATCGTCCACGCAAGTAATAAGAGCGCAAAGCCTAAGTACATAGGGTTGCGAGTAAAGCGATAAATACTTGAAGTTACTAGCGAACTACTATCCTGCGGTGACACAGGGTTTACGGTAGTTTGATGTCGCTTAAAGGCAATAACGCCAGCCAATATCACCCCTAAGCCTAAACCACTTATTGCTCCAACCATTATATATTTAAAAGTGCCTGTGAGTTCATAAGGCAACAAAACGGGCGTGAAATAGGCCAATGCCATAAATATAAATAATAACAGTAAAGGGGGTACTTTTAATTCAAGACGAGACATTTATCCAGTATGCGCTTTGGTATTATTTACCGCTAGCATACCCGAAAACAATAGGTTTGTTTAGCCAATATTCCCTATAGATAAAACCCAAAAAATAAAAGAGGAAATACTAGAAAATCGACGACTGAGATACTGTGGTAAAGGCTTCTAGGAATTTCATACCTCGTTCAGAGTTCCCTTTTTTATTTAGGGGGGGGCTCCAAACAGCTACCGAAAACTGCCCAGGGTGCACAGCAATAATTCCTCCGCCTACACCACTTTTACCTGGCAGGCCAACACGGTATGAAAACTCTCCTGCTTCATCATAGAAACCACACGTTTGCATGATGGCATTAATACGCTTGGCTTCACTTGTCGATAATATTTGTTCTTGGTTCAGAGGGTTAGTTCCGTGATGCGCTAAAAATGCAAATGTTTGCGCTAGATCTTTGCAACTCATTTCTATCGCACAAAGGTTAAAGTACAAATCAAGCACCTTGTCTATATCATTATCGATATTACCCAAGTCTTTCATTAAATTAGCCAAGGCTAAATTGCGATAAGCGTGTGCTTTTTCTGACGCAGCCACTGCCTGATTTACGCTAAGTGATTCGTTGCCTGACAATTGGCGTACAAAGGTGAGCAATGCTGCCAATGGATCGTCATATAGCCCCACCAAAACATCACAAACAACAATGGCACCTGAATTAATAAAAGGGTTTCGGGGAATGCCCTTTTCATATTGCAGCTGCCCAAGTGAATTAAAGGGCGAACCTGATGGTTCAACGCTGACTCTTTCCCATAGCTTTGCCCCTAAATGCTTAAAGGCTAAGGTTAGCGAAAGGACCTTAGTAATACTTTGAATAGAAAATAATTGTTCAGAGTCGCCATAACCGAATTGTCTACCATCCACTGTACGCAGGTGAACACCAAAGCATGAAGGATCAACTTCAACCAGTTGAGGAATGTATGAAGCAACGTCACCAACAAGTGGCAGTTGGCTGCTACTTTCTACGGCTTGCTCGATAAAGGCCTGATAATCGGTAGTGGTAAGGTTTGACACAATAAATTTATTCAAATCTGAAAGTTATCTTGTAATATTAACAAGTTTATTACATAACCGTCGGCACTGACTAGTGCTTTTCTAAATAACTAATCTTCACCTGTTATGCTATTTAGTGCGCAACAAAGTAAGAATTGTTTGTCCTTGGTGCGTCACTGTAAGCGATTGACAGTCACTACTCGTTATATCAACACCCACATATCCATCAGTTGCTGCGGCGTACATTTGTCCAGACCAATTACCAGCATGGATATGCTTAAGGTCTTTTAACACCACTTGGCCTACTGCATTTTTGTTTGAAGCATGACGATTAACACTAATAGTCCCCTCGGCTAAACTAATATCCAAAGCGGCGTCTTTATCTGCATGTTGCCAAATGCCGTTAATGTCGCAAGATAACGCCGCTTGTTTATCATGTTGAGCGGCACAAGTTGAGTTAGGCAGACTGGCAAAAAACGCAAATGCGATAATTACATAACTACGGACATATTGGCCCATCAGTGAATCCTCATTTACTGCCCAAAAGGGTTAACTTTAGATAAAGTAACCAACTGCTCTCTCGCTGGTTTTAGTTGCTCGGCATAAATAGCGAGCGCTTTCAATCCTACGTCAATTCTCGATTGTACATTATAAATGCGTGATCCAGATGCATCTGGTTGCCAGGGAGTGTTAATAAAGTCCTCAACGTTTTGCACCACCGCATGCAACGGCAACCAAGTTACATGACTGTTTTTCGCCGCATAAGCCTTAAGTAACGAGATAGGGTTTGCTCCACCACCTGATGCAGAAACACCAATGGCAAAAGCCGGCTTATGGCCTAATGGTAAGCCTCCTGCTGAGCCATTTGCCGTTAACAACAGTAAATTCACTAAAGCTGGTGGCACCATTCCGCCCCACTCAGGTACCACAAAAACGATTGCGTCACACGCGTATAATTTTGTTAGTAGATATTCTTTTTGTTGCTGTAATTCGTCATCTCTACCTTGGCTTTCACCGTAATGATCCAGTAAAACCGGAAATTGGCTTAGCTCAATAATATCTGTGTCTACCTGTGGCTTTTTTTGGAAAGCGTTTTGATTAATATACTGAGAAAGTGCCATGCTCATTGAATTCTTTCTTTGGCTGGCACTAACGATCAAGACCTTCATTTTTACTCCATTTTTATCGCTAAACAGCATTATAAGCTTGTTTAGCGCTTTCTATTTGACTCTCTTCTGTGGTGCCCGCTACTAGAAAGTAGCTAGGCGCAATAATTGGTTGTGCTTTTGTCACCGAAATTCGAATAATACCTTTTACTGGGAAACCTCCAGAGATTGGATTTATTGTCTGGTACAGAGCGTCAAACTCACCATCACTTTCGGCGATATACTCAGCTATACCAGTTACTTTAAAGCCTTTTTGTTTATATACATGGACAAAGCTCAAGCAAACGTTTGCGTTTTCTTTAACATTACGAACACTGATTGGCGATGCAATATGTGCCACCAAAATATGACTATCACCTAGATAAGTAAACACTTCTTTCGGTGAGCAATTAGGTTCACCTGTTGCACTTGCCGTAGCAAGCCAGCCTAAAATGCTTTCATCAATCGAATTTTTTATTTCTTGCGTTAACATATTGTCATCCTTCAACCAGTGTTAATTGCGTTTACTACATTATTTTTGATTATCCATTGCTAGTCGGTGAGTATTGTCTAACAAAGAGATATCACCTACTCGGCCATGACCTGGCACCACCATAAGCACATTAGGATACTGAGCTAGTACATTCTTGATAGTTTTAGGCCATTGCGGAATATTAGCATCGCCAACATACCCTAAGGTTTTACTCGCTAGACTTTTGACTAAACAGCCACCAAATAACAGCTTTTGCTTGGGCAACCACACGACAACGTTGTCCGGAGCATGGCCTTCTCCTGGGTAGAAAACTTCAATATCCGTCTGTGGCAAAGTAAATATCGATTCATTAAAGCTATGATTAGCTTGGGCTTTGCCCGCTTGCTTTAATAGCCTATTCGTTTGTTGTGAGGCGTAAGTGCTAAAGCCATGTTCGTTTAACCAACCGATGCCAGCACTCGTATCATCATGAGAATGGGTTGATACACTACCAGCCACGTTATAGCCATTGGTCTTAATCCAATTAACTAACGTTTTGGTGTCTTTAGCTGACCACGGCGTGTCAATAATAAACGCGTTGTCGCCATCAACAACAACTAAGCCATTAGAGCTAACTAGGCCAAAGCCTTTCACCTTTTGATAGGATTTATGTAAATAAACATTGTGATAGATTTTCTCTATCACGGGTTCGGGTAGCTTTTCTTGTGCAAAGCTCAAGTTCGCAAACAATAAAGCAAGTAAAGTCAGTAAAATATGTCGCTGCATGTTGGGTTGTGTTCCTTCATTTTCAGGTTATTGTTACAAGCTCTACTTTGATTAACCCTATACTATCATTAGAATAAAGTTGCTTAGATATTCACTGAAAATAAAATGTAACATTGTGATACAGATAACATTTCTTATGAGGGGAAGTTGTCATCAAAGGTAACGGATTTTACGGCTTTTCGCTTATTCCATTGCAGCATTTCTAGTTCAGGACTTTGATAAAACTCTTTCACTCGGCCAACGCATAAATAAGCAACTAGTTTTCGGTCGGCTGGCGCTTTTACTAGCTGGCTTACTTGAGCAGGATTAATAATGCTCACCCACCCAACGCCTATATTCATCGCTCTTGCTTTCAACCAAATGTTTTGCACAGCACAGACCACACTATACTCACCCATTTGCTCCATTGAATGTTGACCTAACACAGGCTCTGAAGACGGTTTATAAAAAACGGCAATATTAACGGGCGCTTCGAGAATTCCTTCCAACTTTAACTGACTATATTGATGCTGTTGTTCACCAGAAAAAGTTTGTTGTGCTTGCTCGTTTACGACTAAAAAGTCGTTATATACCGCCTGTTTGATACTTTGATCGCGAATAACGACAAATTCCCAAGGCTGAGATAAGCCAACAGAAGGTGCTAACGATGCGGCATAGAGAATTTCATCAATATCAGCTGTAGATATATCATCAGGTAAAAAGTTATTACCTCTAACATCACGACGATGCATTAACAATTCAGTGAATAATGCTTGCTCTTCTTGTGAGAACTTACGGCCTTTCATCAGCAACACTTCATATGCAAAAGGCGACATTGTAGCCACGTATTCGTCGCTTTCTCAAGTATCAACATCGAATAATGACTATACCAATTAAAATAAAAAACGCTCGAACCGATTAGACATACTAATCAACTCAAGCGTTTTTTATCAATTTAAGAACTTAGTTTACCTATCAGCAAATAAGTCCATGTGATCGTTTACATACTCCATCACTTCATCATATTTGAATCGGTCGATCATTTTCGACAGTACAAAACAATAAAGGTAAGAAGAAACAAAGTTAAAACGGTAATGTTCTATCGCAGTAGAATCCGTTAAACAATCTTGTTTGATTTGCTCTTCATTTGCGGCGCGCATATCTTGCAACGAAGTACCATTTAATTCCTGATGCTTATTAGCAAAAATTTCAGGCGCAAGTCGATACAATGCTATATCTGCTGGCTGACGATCGTCTGTTACCGACAATGCCGTTGCGAGTGCTTCTTTCGCTTCCTTTAGCCACTCATTCATCATTTTCATTACCTCAAGTACTAACTACTTCACTAGAGTTCTTCAAGTGAAATACTACCATCTAATCTTTACAACAAAATATTTAATTTTTGTAACAAACTGGGCTTTTGGGCAACTCATTGAACGAATTGTAAATTTAGTTTCGTCAAAAATGTTAACGTCTTTATTCACGCTTCAAAAGCTGCTTTAAAATATCCGTATCTGCATTCACTTGCAAAGCATAGTCTAAACAGGCATTAATCACCTCTTTTTTATGCAAAAATAATGTATAGGCTATGGCAGCCTCAAACCGAGTTGATCGCCTGTCACCACGGCAATGGCCTAACGCCAGTGCCTTTCCGCATGATTGAGCAAACTGAATATAGCCATTTTTTTGAGTCGCTTTTTTGCCGATCACAACATCTTCAGGGTCAACACCAACCTTTGCATGATGACGAGATCTCACCAACCAATACGCGTTTTGCCATTTCACTTCATCTAACACTAGGTCAGGGCTTCGCTGCATTCGTCTTTGACAATTAATGGTTAAATGAGCGGGGTTAAGTCGGTTAACTTCGCTCAGCTTATCAAAGGAGTACAAAGGCGCCGCTTTTCTTTGCTGTTTTATTTCGACAATGTGATAAAGAGATAATTCAGTTTCGCCGCCAAAATTTGTCGGCCCGACGAGTAAATAATAACGCGATAGATTAAGTGACCCAGTGCCAGCGCCTTTGCGCGCAACTATATCGACAATGGCATCATCCACGTAAGGTGCAAAAAAACTTTTGATATCTTGATATAAAGAATCAGGCAGGATCGCAAATTTTTCTGGATCAGCCTTGAACGCTATCTCTTTCTCAGACCATTGCACCGCTTTAGCCAACCGACTTTTAGTCGTAAACTCTTCGCCACCAGCGCTACGACAAACGGCCTTTTTATATAGTTTACTTAAAAGATGATCTTCCTTAAAAAAGTCCACCGCCGTTGCTAATACATCAGCAGACTGAATACTTTGCTGACAAGTATCGATATAAGCATCAATAAATTGCGTCATCGCCTCTTTAGCTTGTTCTCTACTCACAACGCGCTTACCTAAATATTTGTTATTAGGTAACTCTTCATTGTTAACAAGCCAATGTCCGTAGTCAGCCGCCAAAATTAGACTAATAAGATACCTGCTAATGTCCCATATTGCTGGACCAACGCACGCATCGTCAAAATCGTTAGGGGCAAATATTACGCGATCACCATGAGAACCTTCTTCGGTAAAAAAACCAAAATTCGACAAATGGCAATCGCCCATAATCAGTGTATTAGGTACTTGATATAACGCTTCTGGTAAACGCAAAACATTATTTTTAATGTCGGCATAAAAAAGCTGGGATGACCCTCGAAAAAAGACAAACGGGTTGCTTGCCATTTTTACATGCTTTGCCAAGCCCTGATCAGGTCTTCTTCCATCTACTTCAGTAAGAAATTGATTTATATAGTCAAGACGCGTCATTACTCTTTACGTAATCGATGTTGCTTATAAAGCATAAATATAGCGTTTTTATAGTAAAGATTTCACACTTATTCGCTGTGATAAATAAAACACTGAATATCTGCATTATATTGTTGAGCTTGATTTTGACACTCAGCAAGCGCTCGCTGCTCTGCTTGTTCAACACTGGGATATGAAGCACCATACCCGAAGAAACTACGCTGACGATACTTAGCTACAGCAAAGGCCTTATGTGTTTTCGCACCATGTTTATAACTGACAAACGCAGCTTTTACCGACGAACTAAAATTGTCTAAATTTTCAGGTGGTGTTTGTGTTGTTTGGCAAGCAGACAAAGAGACAAGGCTTATTAGGGCGCAAACTGTTTTTTTCATCTAAGGACTCTCTAATGGCGACTGTTTTCGATGGTAAGGTAGTTATTGCGCCCAAGCGTAATATAATACAGGGGGCCAAATAGTGCTTTGAAAAAATTTCCACCCGACGTATTTTTGATCAAAATCTTGTTCGAACTTATATCTTTTACGGCAAACTCAGGACTACAGCACCAATCAATTCTGGCCTGAATTATTTTTGCGTTATCTGGAATGGTGACAATAGTGGTTGTATTAGGCTCAAGTTCAGCAACATATTCTCCGTCTATTTCTAACTGGTAGTTTCTAGCTAAATCTTGATATTGCTTGGGTCGAATAACTTCAATATCCATTTGAACTCCTGGAAAAATTCGAGGGAAATACTTTACCTTCAGCAATATGATTTGTCTAAAGATAAATGTATACAATTCTGCAAATGTCTCGATCTTGATGGTATTAAACAGTGCCAATTAATTAAGGCGAATCCTTAACAGCCTAATCTAGATTACTCATCTTCTTTGTGAGCTATTCAATTAACGGTGTTTATACTGTGTAGGGCAATAGCCCCTTGATACACCGCTATGTCTTAGTTTCAAATGTTTAGTATTGCGACCGGAAACTCGCGTACGCCACAATTTAAAACTACTCGACTTTAATCGACTTCTCATAAATTGAATGACAGCTTTTTCAGACAAGCCAAACTGGCGTTCAATTGCTTCAAAAGGCGTTCTATCCTCCCATGCCATTTCAATAATTCTAGATTCTGATTCGCTACTAAACATACGATACGTTGTTATTGATTCTCAAAGATATCTACTACGAAAATTAGTCACGATTAGTTTACAAAAATGCTTAAAATTACCCAAAATCTATTGATAGTATTTTTCATGCTTTTTGACTAGTTGATGCCATTTCGTCAGTACCCTATGATGGGTAAAAAACACAATAAAAAAAGTTGGCAAATATGTTTAAACGCTTCGCGATTCTTTTAACCTTAGCCGGTCTATCTACTCAGCTCACAGCTGAAGAATTCTCTCAAGGACGTATCATTTCCGAACTTCCTAACGTGCTTTCTTTCAAGGAGAGAGTGAAACCCGTAAACGACATGGTCACCGACAGGCTAGATAACTTACTACCTAAATTGATGGAAGAAGCTGACCTTGATATGTGGCTAGTGATTAATCGTGAATATGGTGAAGATAAACTGTTTTACACACTAGTTCCTCAACCAACGTTTGCCGCTAGACGCACCACGTTACTGGTTTTTTCTAAGCAAGCTGACGGTAGCGTTGAACGCTTCAGCGTAAGCCGTTACCCTATGGGTACGCTATACCCAACGGTGTGGCAAGGCGGCACTAAAGAGCAACAATGGCAGCGTTTAGCTGAAGTCATTGCCGAGCGCGATCCGAAACGCATTGGTATCAATATTAGTGAAGATTGGGCACTTGCCGACGGTTTAAGTATCGGCTTACATAAGCAGCTTTTAAACTACCTACCGAAAAAGTACCAAGATCGTTTAGTGAGTTCAGAAAGCCTTGTCGTTCGCTGGTTAGAAACAAGAAGCGAAAAAGAACTGCAGGTATATCCACAAGCAGTCGCGATTGCTAGAGGTGTCATCGCTGAAGCCTTTTCTAATAAAGTTATCACGCCTGGTGTTACGACTACTGACGATGTTGCATGGTACTTGCGCGAACGATTTGAGCAATTACAACTTCGTCCATGGTTTCAACCTTACGTTAATATTCAACGTAAAGGGGACAAAAATGAAAAAGATGCGGCCTTTATGGGGAAATACAGTCGCACCATTTTGCCAGGTGATGTTGTTCACACTGATGTTGGCATCTGTTATTTAAATCAATGTACCGACACCCAAGAAATGGCCTACGTATTAAAAATGGGTGAAACTGACGTACCCGTGGGCCTTAAAAAAGCACTAGCTATGGGTAATCGCTGGCAAGATATTCTTACCAGCAACTTTAAAACTGGTTTAACGGGCAATCAAATTTTGGCTAACACGATTAAGCAAAGTAATGCCGAAAACATTATCAGTAATACCTATACTCACCCGATTGGCTTTGTCGGCCACGCAGTTGGCCCAACAATTGGTATGTGGGATAACCAAGGGCCAACTCCCGTTCGTGGCGATTGGAAGCTCTTCCCTAATACCGCCTATGCCATTGAAGGTAATGTGAGAATGCAATTACCTGAGTGGAACAACGAGTGGGTGCAAATAAAGCTGGAGCAAGACGCAGTATTTGATGGCAAGCATGTTTGGTATTTAGCGGGCCGTCAAACAAAGTGGCATATCATCCGATAAACGGCTAATTTTCACCTTGCTCATATTAACAACAGCCAAAGTGACCTAGCTTTGGCTGTTTTATTTTAGGGCATCTACTTATCTGCAACTTCAACATGTTGCACTACATCAATGCGAAAACCTGCTGGGTCTTGCAGCATAAAATGAATTTGCCCCCAAGCCTCTTCTTTTAGTTCCATTGCTAAAGTTAGATTCATTTTTTGTGCTTGCGAAAAAGCACTCAAAGCATCTTTTACTTCGAAAGAAATAACATAGCCATCGGTTGCCATTTTTGGATGAAGAAAGTCAGGTTGGCTCGCATGCCCTGGTACTAAAAAGCCGAGCTGAACACCAGAGTCTGGTGAAACTAAATGCAGGTAAAAGTTCTGATCATAAAATACCGCATTAAAGCCAAATACCGATTCATAAAATTGTTTTAAAGCGGCTAAATCTGATGCCACCATCACTGGAAACATTGCATCAATTGCTATCATTGTTGGACTCCCGTAATAAATCATATGTTCAGGAGTAGTATGAGTTAGGGTACTAACTAAAGATTGGACAAAACGGACACGTTAGCAAATTCTTTCGGGGTATAGCCTGCAAGACGTTTAAACTCACGAATAAAGTGAGGTTGGTCATAATAATGATCAGCCCAGCAATCTGTATCTTCATAACGTGATAGTGACTTTAACGCTGATTGAAATCTTAATATTCTGGCAAAGTCTTTAGGGCTGTGACCTAGATGTAACTTGGTTAATCTGCGAAGTTGCCTAGCCGACACGCCAAATTCAGCACACTGCTTTTCAGAAAGGTTAATGTTTGAGGTTAGATTCTTATGACAATAACGTACATATCTCACAATTCTTGAATCAATATCAATTTGCTTAACCTTAGACAAAAGCGCTCGAGACGCCTTATGGCTGCGCTCTGCAAAAGAGTGACTATGTACTACGGCATCATAAACCAAGTGCAATACTTCTGTGGATAAAACTTCACTCGCAGCTATGGTTTCATACCATCGCCACTCTCCAATAGGTGCGGAAATTACCCCAAGATGCCCCATCAACTGAAAGCGAATGCCAAAATATGTTACAGGTCCCTCTAACTCAAAAGTCTTAGCGGATAAAAATGGCGCGACAATGAAATTGTCTTCAAAATTTTCGGTGTTAATAATCCAGTCAACGCAATTATCAGGAATACTATGGTAAGAAAAAGTGCCTTTAGGTACCGCCAATTGCCAATAACTTTGTACCCAACGATTAAGAGGAGAGGAAGGTCGCCAGCTTTGAAACGCATTATCAAGCGCCACTCTTCCTTGAAGAGGATCAAAATCGATATTTAGTGCCATAAATACCTCCTTTGAACAAAGCCTCTAAAGACCATAAGGTTAAAAAAGAAACAGCAGAAAAGCAAATGCACACTTAGCTGGAACAATATCAGTGAGTACTTATAAAAAATGCCAGAAAGCAAAAGCTATCTGGCATTTGTATCAATGAATGTAAAACTATTACATCAAATTTTTATAAGGTTTCATCCAACCACTTAAAGAATTCACGCTGCCACACGATGCCGTTTTGTGGATTAAGTACCCAGTGGTTCTCTTCAGGGAAGTATAAAAATCGACTTTTTAGGCCACGTAATTTCGCCGCTTGGAATGCTTGCATCCCTTGGCTTAACGGTACGCGATAATCTTTGCCGCCATGAATAACAAACATAGGAGCATCCCACTTATCAACAAAGTTAACTGGGTTGAATTCACCGTAAGCTTTACTTGCAGCTTTGTTATCTTTATCCCAATACGCACCGCCAAGATCTTGGTTTACAAAGAACATTTCTTCCGTAGTGCCATACATGCTGCGATTATCAAAAATACCACAATGAGAGATAAAGGACTTGAATCGACCGTCATGATTTCCTGCTAAATAGAAAGCAGAGTAACCACCGAAACTAGCGCCTATTGCGCCTAAGCGGTCTTTATCGACGTAAGACTCTTTAGCAACGTCGTCAATGGCATCGAGGTAATCTTGCATTGCTTTGCCACCCCAATCTCCACTAATAGCTTCGTTCCACTTAACACCGTGTCCTGGCATGCCACGACGGTTAGGTGCAACTACTATGTAGCCTTGTGATGCCATCACTTGGAAGTTCCAACGGAATGAATAAAACTGTGACAGTGGAGATTGCGGGCCACCTTGCAAGTAAAGCAAAGCAGGATATTTCTTGCTCGCATCAAAGTTAGGCGGATAAATCACCCACACTAGCATGTCTTTACCGTCTTTCGTTTTAACAGTACGTTCTTTTACTGTTGGTAAATCTAAATCAGCATACAAGGCTTCATTTACATTTGTTAAAGCGACAAGCTTTTGGCTAGCTAAATCAAAGCGATAAATTTCTTTCGCTTTATTCATGCTGTTGCGCGTGACTACCAACTTACCATCTAGCGCTGCGACAATGCCATTTACGTCAAATTGACCTTGTGTGAGCTGCTTAATTTCAGGTGTTGAATTTACGCTATTAACCACTGACACTTGAAACAGTTGAATCGTCCCTTTAGTTGGTGCGACAAAGTAAATACGTTTGCCGTCATGACTCCATTTAAAGCTACTTACTGTGCCATCCCAGTGCTTAGTTAAGTTTATTTCACTATCGCCTAGCTTGATCATGATATCGTTTTTATCTGATTCATAACCTGGCTTGTCCATACGTAACCAAGCAAAAGTACCTTTAGATGAAAACGCGGGGTATTTGTCATAACCTAAGTTACTTGCAGTAAGATTCGATGTTTTCTTAGAGGCTAAATTATAACGATAAATATCTGTGTTGGTGCTAGAAGCATATTCTGCACCGGTTAACTTTTTACTCACGTAATAGATATTTTCACCTTTAGGTCCCCAAATATAATCTTTAGAGCCGCCAAAAGGCGAAGTAGGGCTATCGAAAGGTTTGCCAGCTAAAATATCAACGGTTTCTTCCGTTTCAAGATCTTGGTAGAAAACATGTTTGAAGGTACCGTCATTCCATGTATCCCAATGGCGATAGTTGAGATCGTCATAAACATAGGCATTCGCCTGCGCCAAATCTTTGTGTTTATCTGTTGCTAATACCTGTTCGATTTGCACCGCTTTATGAAACAGCTTTTTTTTGCCGTCAGGAGAAATATTGCTGTCAGGGACAATGCCATGCGAACTGCTGATAAGCTGAGATGTGCCACCTTTTAACGGCACTTGATACACCTTACTACTAAAGTTGTTTTTCTCAACACTTGGCGTTATCACTTTATAAACAACATGCGTCTTTTCTTTATTTAAACCCAATGCACTGACACGTTTTACCTGCCAAAGTTTTTCTGGTGTCATCACTTCATTAGCGGCTACACCCATAGTTAGCGTTAGTCCTACGCCTGCAATCAAAAAGTTTCGCAACATTGCGACATGCCTCCTTATTTTAGAATGCAAATAGACTACATAAATAGGCATTAACTTTAAAGCAATCAATAGAATAAAACGTTTACCCTAATAACGATTAAAGAAGACTTCTTCTGCTGTTAACAGCGGCGTAGATTACTCTTTGAAGATGTAGGAAGAGAGTGCTAATTCAGTTAACGTAAAATACTACTCCTCGTCGTAGCTTTTCATCACTTGCTTCATCTTTCGCTTTTCCCATTTTTCACCAAATGGTTGATAAACAACACAAGCATGAGCGACTATGATTAACCCGAAAGATACTGCACAAGCAATCAGAGCCCCGAGGTTTTCACCTCCATTATAATTTGGCAAAAGAAAGAAAACATAAATGCCTACCAGTAGCAGCGAAAGTAAATAAAACTCCTTTTTAGCTTGTACTTCAGCTTTCGCTCTTTGCTCTCTTTGCTCAAGTTCGTTATTTGATGGAATTTGAGACTCAACTTGGGTTTTGCTGTAGTTGTCTTTTAGTTCATTCACATCCACTTCAAATACTGATGCTAGCGCCTTTAGGGTTTCAAGGCCAACTGACTCACCTTTTTCGGCACGCTGTATAGTGCGGATATTTAAACCTGTTAGTTGGGCAAGATGTTCTTGAGACCAATTGTTTTGTTGTCTTAACGATTTCACCAACATAGCGAGTACTCCTAAGTGCTGTTCACCCAAATACTATAACCGAATCTCGACCTGTCAGTAACGACTAAGGCATGACAAAAGTACGACAGCACAAGTGAAGCCTTTAAAAACAGCGTGTTAAACAATAAAGCAAAGAGTGGCTCGTCTTAGAGTTTCAGCTCAAATACGTTATAAATATTTGCTAGCTTTGGCTTTCTGCTTCAGATTCATACCATATTTGATACTTATCTCCTTGCCATTTTAACAAGGTAAACAAATAGCCTGTCGCCAAAATTAATAAACCACCCACTAGCGATGCTTCATCAATGAGGCCTAAGCAACAAAGAAGAAAGCCTAAAGGGTGGCAATAGACTTCCATCCTTTTAGCTGTTTGTCTGGTCGGCCGCATTTGAAGAAAGTTAAAGATAAACCAAACCTTCAATAAAATAGGTAAGTTTTTCCAATTTTCAGAGCTTTTATCCATCACTATATTCTCCTGATTCAATGTTTCGAGATTGACATCGAGAGCTGCAGCGAGACATTTTTGTGACTCTAAACTAGCATTCGCACCACTTTCTATGCGCTGGATGGTTCTGACATTTAAGCCTGACATTTGCGCGAGTTGCTCTTGGGATAGGCGACGGCTAATACGTAGTTCTTTTAAAATCACTGATGACTCCTGGGTTCTCGATAAGAAGAATTGCCTATTTTTACCACTGTCAGGTACGAAAGCACCCCGACATTAACCCGACAGCGCGCATTTTAGGTTAGATAATAGTCAATTATGAAGAAAGTGATGAGAGAAATCATCGCTACTTTATTTCCGATAATTACGATGACAATACTTTGCTTACGTTACCCAGTTCTTCAGCAATGAGCAAAGAACAGTATTCACAAGCACTATTTAGCAATCTAGAACACAATAGTTTGGACTGGCTTTAATCTAGCGCCCCAATCAGGGGCTGGTACGCTTGGCTAAACCGTGTGGTGAAGCGAAACCGAGCCAAGCTTTAACAGTCCCGCACTTAATAGGCTTATTATGTTGCAGTGTAGCTACAACGATTAAACTAATTGATAAAATGATGGTAAGCAAAAGCTAGAACCCAGGCTACTAAGCCTAAAGCAATTAATGCTAAAATGCCTTTTCCTCTATAAGTGGAAACATCTGTACCGCAAACAGGACATTTGAAGCTAGAGTAGTGACCAGGCACTTTTATCTCTAATGGCTTAATTATGCTTCCACACTTTTTACACTGCTGACTCAAATACTCTCACCTGTAACATAACGCTTTAATAATAGGCAGAAAGTTATAGGCTACACTCCCGCCCTGCGGCAAGCCTATGACTTTATGTCCTTATTGATTGCCTTGTTATGCTTATATTACTCAAAATCTTCAGCGGGGTTACCTACCAGAGTAACCGCACAACCACCATATTTTTTAATGTAAGTAGACACTAAATTATAGCCTACCCAATAGCCCGCGCGGTTAGGTAATTTGGTCTTATCTTTTCCGCCAAAATATAACGGATAATCAAAATTACTATTACCTAAATCACTTACCATTAATTTATATAACTTGAGCCACTCGACCCCTTTAAGTTCTTCAAAGATATTAGGTAATTTTTTTCCATTGAAGTAGGTTTCAAAGTGACAAGCAAGACCTTCAGAAATTAGTACCTGATATAATGTTTCTTCTTTAACACCGTAGGAGGATCTCACTAAGTGATGAATCTCGTGAGCAATAACGGAAGCTAATTCGTTCCTGATTATCTCTGGAAGATCTTTCCTGTCAGTATCTAGTAATATGTCTATTACATAAGGGCTTGTTACACACCCTAAAATACCACTATCAGTTTTATACTCTTTTGGCGCTGGGCTTAAAACAATATCTACTTGAGGTAATTTAAGATAAGTATTTATTTCACCTAGAGCCTCTTGCCCCTTTTTCTCTAACAGGTCCAATACATTGTCAAATTTTGAAGAAGCATTTAAGACATTTAGCTTTGTATCCATAATTTCCATTTAACTCAATACTTGAAATAAGCATAACGCCCCAATGAGGGGCGGATAATGTTTGGCTATAATGCGTAGCGAAGCGGAACCGAGCAAGCTGTTAACAGTCCCGTTACTGCAAAGGCTTGTTATGTTTGCGCTATATTACACTCCCAACACAAGGCATCAAAATCGAATTTCTCTTCCATTTCTAGAGGTGAAAATACTTCCAGAACAGGATCTTTTACTGCTTGTGTAACAATAGCCAACCTCCAAAGTGGATCAGCTGATTTTGCCCGTTCTCTTCTAGAAAGAAAAAACCTTTGTTCTGGAGAAGTAGTTCCTTTAACTTCAACCTTTAATACTTCTTTATCTTTCTCGACCAGTAGATCATAACCACAATTATCTTTTTGTTTATCTGTGACTATATATTGGGATTTTTCATAGAAATCAGTAACAAAATTAATCGCAGCTATTTCTGTTCTATTTTTAGCTTTTACGTCAGGACTCTTTTTAGAAGTCACTGTTACTTCAACATCATCTTCCTGAGTTAGAAACAAGATACCATCTATATTTTCCGCTTTCCTATTCTTACGGTACTTTTCAATAGTGCTTTTGTCTTGAAGATATTTATCAGCTTTGTAATTTCCCAAATACTTCCAAGAATTGACAGTTTGTTTTACATAAACAGGTACAAATAAGCCAGATTCTAAGAACAACTTAGCATTACTTATTTTTCTCGGGCCTTTCCCAACAATTATTATATCTGGAGCCTCAGGGTTTTTATCAGTAGTTACCGCTAAGCCTTTGACTTCGCCATTCTTGGTTCGAATATAAGAATCGCCACCGGCAAGAACTTTAGAAAGTTCGTCTGTAGTTAAAGTTTTCAATAGAGACTCCAGAATCTAAGGCAGACATAACGCCTAAAAATAGGGCGTATAAAGCTTGGCTAAACTAGTATAGCGAAGCGGAATTGAGCCAAGCGTTAGCAGTCCCGTCACTTTATTGGCATGTCATATGTATTTCACAATTCTAATTGCTTTTCTAATCTTTTAATACGTTCAGCTAAAACAGATAAGCGACCTTGAGCCATAAAGAAACCACCACCCAAACCAAACAGGCAAGAATAGTAACTAATTGAGCCTGTTTGATAAGCTAATACTCCACCAGAAACAAGCATTAGTGCCCCAACTATTTTATTACCGTTGATATATCCACTTATTTCATTTGCATGTTTAGCGAGCTCTAGATCTGATAATGCTTTTGGTGAAGTGCTAACAAATATCCTAACCATTTTAAATCTCCATATTTTGTTGACGACTAATACATATAACGCCCCAATTAGGGACTGATAAATGCTTGGCTAAACTTGTGTAGCGAAGCGGAACCGAGCCAAACTTTAGCAGTACCGCCACTTTATTGGCTTGTTAGCTTTACCTTAAAGTCGACAGTTCAGTAGTAAACTTGTGTTTATCTAAAAGTTTAGGAAAATGTGTCTTTAAGTCATTTTTAATTATTTCTGTTTCATCAGTAATTTTTGACTGACCTGACATACTAAACGCACCTAGATCCAGTTGAGAATGAATATCCCCAATATAAGTAATTTCATTTGGCCTAATAGTAAATCCACCATTCAAATCCATATAGTAGTTTCCGAAAAGTATACGGAACCATTGATAGTCACCTGCCGGTAACGCAACAACTTTCAAATCATCGGCTTTAGAAAGAACAAACTTAGAACTTTTTTTCTTCCCACCTTTTTGACTAAACACAAATTCCAAATCAGCCAACAACGGGTTGTCATACCCATCCCAATTTGAATGGATTTTGGTTACCACAATCCCTTGGTTTGTTTCAATGCTTTGGTTAGCATTCATATTTTTTGTAGAACTAGCACATGCACTCAAAAATAAAACGACAATACAAATAACTAACTTATGATTAAACATCATCGTTGATGACACTCCCTTTAAAGCTAACGCCCCAATTAGGGACTGATAAATGCTTGGCTAAACTTGTGTAGCGAAGCGGAACCGAGCCAAACTTTAGCAGTACCGCTTTGAATTCTTGTTAGCAGTACTTTACACCCAAACATCATTTTCGGCTGTTAGCTCACCACCTGAATCACCCGTATTAACAACACCTTTAGGTTCAACAATCAAAATTTTGCATTCACTGTGTGCAACAGGCTTATGTTCTACACCTTTAGGGATTACAAACATTTCACCTGAATCAAGACTAACAACCCCATCACGGAATTCAATATTAAGAGTGCCTTCAATAACGATAAATACTTCATCTGTATTAGGATGGTCATGCCAAACAAATTCACCTTCAACTTTAACTAACTTAAATTGATAGTCATTCATCTCCGCAACAACACGAGGAGACCAGTGCTCAGTAAATTTCGAGAACTTATCTTCAAAGTTTATCGCATTAAACTTCATTTTCACTCCATACATTCATTTACTGCTAACGCCCCAATAAAGAGCTGGTAATGCTTGGCTAAAATTAGCGAAGAATGAGCGCCAGCCAAGCTTTAGGCCTTCCACGCATAATTGCCTTCTTAGGTTTTATACTATTTCTACCATTGGTTCATCAGGATCAAGGATATCAATCCAGCCGTACTTACCCTCATACTTATCTGCTGCATTTATCAATTTAGTTTCTAAATCAATGTAATAATTAGAAACAGGTCTATCTTTCATTGAAAACCTTGCCCACCATTTAGCTTTGTTTTGTGATTGAGTAACTTCAACTTCAACGTTTTCCAATTGTAGAGAAGATACAAGTGCTTCAGCTTGCGCTTTAGAATCAAAGACAAAGACATAAGTGAATGTATATAACTTATTTGGGTCAAGTTTCTTTTCAGTGGGGGTGCTTCGTTTTTTTAGATATATAAATACACCGATCACTACAGCGACAATAATGACACTCAAAAATATGGAGAAATCCATCAATATTCCCTATGAAACCTAACGCCCGCATAAGTGGCTAAAAACAGTTGGTTATAATCTAGCGAGGGACAAGCAAAAAACCAACTGTTTTGTGTCCCGGTACTTTATGCACTTGTAAGATGCATTTGCACGATAGAGCATACCTTACCTGCTTCAGAGCCTTTGCTTTTCTGATGGTACTCTGTTTTGAAGTCACCTTCGGGAACAATCATATCAACAGTTAATATATTTCTATTGAGTTCAATTATTTTGTCGTGAATGACATACCCCTTTTCCATAAAGGTTGCAGTACTAGCATGCATTTTTGATTTAATAATTGAATCTTCAATTCGCCATTTATTCCAGTAAAAATCTATCGATAATCTACCACTTTCACTAAAAGAGAAGTTCATTTCACATTTATCACCGCTATTGGTGTATTCGATAAATCCGTATGAACCAGATTCGTAGTTGTATGACCATGTTCCAACAATTAATTCAGCCAATTCAGTATCACTCTTTGGCAGGCATCCTTGAAGAAATAGAATCAAGATGAAAGTTAAAAATTTATACAAGACTAACCCCGTGTACCTAACGCCCCAATAAGGGGCAGATAAATGCTTGGCTAAACTCTGTAGCGAAGCGAAACTGAGCCAAGCTTTAGCAGTCCCGTCACTTGATTGGCTTATTAGGTGCTATTTCCTATATTTTAAATGTACATCACCACCGAAAGACTTTGAACCACTAGTAAACTGCTCCCAAGCCGACTCCGCTGTGTATTGTGGATTTAAGTCCGAAATATAATGTACGTGGCTCCCGCCAAATTTCCAATGGTTATTTTCAGTTGCCATATCTTTGAGATCAAAGTAGAAAAAATGCCAGAATTTAAAGTCTGGTGTGTAAAACATATGACCAACAGTCCACTTTCTCTCTCTGAACATTTGGTTAACTTTTGACATGGCTTTGATTGCACCACCTTCTAATTTACCGACACCGTTATTTGCAATGCCTTTTAAATCTTTATCTGTTAAATGAAGGTGTTCTGGTTGATGCTCTCTACAATGAATTTGGTGTAAGTATGGGAAAACATCAAGCTTTTCTGCTTGCGCTAACAATATGAGTTTAAAAAGACCATCACTAGATATTTCAATTTTTTTAGCTAGCTTTTTTACTTCTTTTAATTTTCTGCATTGCATCAAATCTAAAAGTGGTTTTAAGCTTTGCGAGTTATCAGTCATCGGCTTCCTTGCTCATAGCACCTAACGCCCGCATAAGGGGCTAAGTAATGTTTGGCTGCAATGTGTAGCGAAGCGAAACCGAGCCAAACGTTAGCAGTCCCGCACTTTAACAGCTTGTTAGGTAGTTTTATCTCTAAGCTTGAAATAACCACTATTAAGTAGTTTCGCTTTCAGCCAATTTATTAATTCATGGTTCAACTCTACATTGTTGCCCCATGTATTAGTTTCACCAAAAACACACCATTCATCAGATGAAATAGTTAAATGCTTTAACTTTCTGTCGCCACGGCACATATCAATGTAGATATGATATTCATCAAACCTACAACTAAATCCGTGCGGTTCCATAATCATTTTTAGAGCTTCTCTAAACTCATTATCTTTTGAGTCTGAAAAGAATGATACAAGCAACTCATCACTCGTATAGGATTTTTGAATACAGAACTCGAACACCAGTAACTACCTAACGCCCGCATAAGGGGCTGGTTAATAGTTTGCTAAAATGTGAAGCGGAGCGAAACCGAGCAAACTGTTAGCAGTCCCGTGCTTAATGCGCTTGTTAGGTGCTTATTGAAACCAATTACTAGGATACCATCTACACCAGGCTAAATCCCAAAACTGCTTATTAGATAATGGGTAGAAAAACTTCAATATTTCCCTGTAGCAAAAAAACACAGCAATGGTATTTACGATAAAAAGAAAGATTATACATACCAGAAAAACGATTCCAACTACACCTCTCGAGTATTCAGATTCTAAATACTCCCAAAGTGGTTGTAGCTTATACATCCCATAAAAACTAGGTAAAACACAAAATAAGGAAATCATGTGAGTAAGCAACTTATATCTAGTCTTTAACTGGTCAAGCATCATAAATACTCTAGGCACCTAACGCCCCAATAAGGGGCTGATAATGCTTGGCTAAACTGTGTAGCGGAGCGGAACCGAGCCAAGCTTTAGCAGTCCCTTCACTTAATGCGCTTGTTATATTGCTTAACAAACTCATTGTATTCAATACCCTTTAATTCCATTACATTTTCAATGACATAGTTGATTGCGCCATAAGTAAATGAAACTTCCATATTACGCTTAGTTTTTTCCTCTAGAACCACATCAAGCCTTTTTAATGGAGAAATTTCAAAATTTCTAACTTGGACAGGAAAAGTGGTTATAAGCTTCCCATCCTCACTCAATGTAACAATGACTTCCGATAATTCAGCTTTCATTGTTTTGTTTGGATAAACTAAAACGATCCAATTACTTTGAACATTTTCCGACGTTAACCTATATATACCCAACTCATTTGCTTGTTCAGGGGTTAAAGTTTTGGACGAAATTGAAACCGAAGAAGCCAAACTTAGAAAGGGAAAAAGCAACAAGATTAAAAGGCTTCGCATAACTCTCCTGCAATACAACGCCCCACTAAGGGGCAAATTAATGCTTGGCTATAATTTGGAACGCAGTGACAAAAGCCAAGCTTTATTTGTCCCGCTTAAGTTGCTTGTTAGCTGTACTTAACTCTTATCCAATTCGTATTTATAACCATAAGTATTTATATAGTCTCTTGCTAGGAAATACGTTGGAAAAACAGGGCTAGAACTCTTATTTCCATTAGTTTCAAAACGCCAAAAGTACAAAACACCTTCATCACTAATAGAGTAATCAATGTAGTCACAAAATGGTGCTTCAAGTATTTCATCCAGAATTGGCAAATCAGTACTTTTATAGTTCCATTTTTGCTTAATCAATTTCGCAGTATATGGGATTTCGTTTTGGTAATACCAAGTTCCTGAATTGACCACTTCTTCGGTTTCAATTTCTGCTTCCCATTTTGAGTGAAACTTGATGTTACTCATGATTTCCTTGTACAGCTAACGCCTTACCAATGGGCGCATAAATGCTTGGCTAAAATTAGCGACGAAGGAGCGCAAGCCAAGCGTTTTGCGTCCTTTTGAGTAACTTGTTAGCTAGCAGAAAACACATATTTGCGGCCTAAATAAATAAAATGTGCGGCTACAACTACAGGTATTAAAAGCCAAATAAGCTCTATATTTATACCTGACATAAACACAAATCCCAAAATTGAGCAAAAGCCGCAAATTATAAATAAACGTAATTTAATAAAAGATAAAAAATACTTATTAGGCTCTAATATATGCATCAAAACGGAGATAAACGCGAACATACCTAAAAAGCCGCCGACCTCTATTAGTAGCATAATCAGTGCGCCATAATAACCATCTAAAATACCCATGATTGAAATGGGAATAGTGATCAAGCCAAACCCTAACAATAAGACTAGAGGACCAAACCCAATTATGGCCTCAACAATGATCAAGAATTTATATAGAGGTCTCATGTGCTAGCTAACGCCCCAATAAGGGGATGGTAATAGCTTGCTAAACTGTGAAGCGAAGCGGAACCGAGCAAGCTGTTAGCAGTCCCGTGCTTGATTGGCTTGTTATGTTTTTTTTATTAATTTTCTTAATTCGTTAATAACATAAGATGTAGAACCAGCGCTTAATGTTACAGCTATTAATAATGGTTCAAATGTTTCACCATTCGGATTAGCGTACCAAGCATTTAAGATTAATACTGTGCCAAAAGACAAGCCGATCCATACACCATGTCCTATTTTAACTATAAAAATAATTAAATATTGAGGCACATTTTTTCCGTCTTCTATAAAAATTTCAATATTTCTTAAAGCGAATAAAAAAGCCGCAGGAATAAGCCAAAATCCTACCAAGCTATCCTCTTGGATAATTGGATAGCCAGAAGGAAAAAGGTTGGCTATTACTATAAAGCAAAGAAAGCCTAAAATATTGAGAATTACTTCTAATCTACTTTGCTTTTTAACCATTCCATTACTATTGATTTGAGTCATAACTATCCAAAAAACATAACGCCTCAATAAGAGGCATAAAATCAATTGGTTATACTTTAGCGAGGAACGAGCTACAAGCCAATTGATTTTTGTCGCTCACTTGATTGACTTGTTAGTTGCCTATTTAAACAGTAGCGGCAGCTCACCATCGATCCAAGCCTGTTCGGGAAAAGAGCCATTGTTTAAGCAAATCTTATTTCCAGAGTCTTCCTCAAATGGGAAATATACACACTTGTCTTTTACAGAAGTAGCCCAGTCATTAACTGCATACATACCTATCAGTTCACCAGATTTCGACAGAATTACTAACCTATGACCAGCTCTAGAATTATTATTAAAGTAATACGTATGATTATAGAGTTTAAATTTTCCGCTTAACTCACCCAGATATTCTGATTTTGTATTGAATTCTTCTTTGGAATCAGGATTGAAATTCAAATAATCTGTCGTTTGTGCGGCCTTAGCAAGTAACTCAATGTCGCTTAAAGCGACTGAAGAACAAAAAAATAAAAGCACACAGATTATAAAATTTCTCATGACTCTCCATAGGCAACTAACGCCCCAATAAGGGGCTGATTACGCTTGGCTATACTTGTGTAGCGTAGCGGAACTGAGCCAAGCTTTAGCAGTCCCGCACTTAATTGACTTGTTATATGAATTTAAACCAATAACGCTATGAAAGTGATGCGATAAATAAGACCACAAAAAACAAAATTACACAAATAGCTAGAATATTTCCGATGATTGCTAACGGCTTAGGTAGTTTCGTATATGAACCACCTGACAGGAAATACTTTTTTGGATTGGAATTGACTAATTCAACCAACTCATCTTTTTGCTGTTTATCAAGTTGAGAGAAATCTTTGTTAACTTTTCGCGAATGACGAACCGCTTTTATCAAGATAAAACCAACGAAAATTACGATGATGACTTCAACCATACCAAGATTCATATAACGCCCCGCTAAGGGGCAAATATTAGTTGGCTAAAATAAGTGACGCAGGAACAAAAGCCAACTGATATTTGTCCCATTGAGCGACTTGTTATACGTTTTTGCTACTTATTATGATGTTACAGGCTTTGAAAACATAATCTCGATAATATTCGATAGTTTCAACTAACTCTTTGTCAGCTCTAACTAGAAACTCTTTTGAACATTTTGACCTAACATGATTTAGCGGCAAATGATCTGTTTCAGAAGCTATTTCACCAAAGATATGATATTCCGTATCCCAGCATTGACCATATTTATTATTACCAATACGCAAAAGTTTAATTACATTATTTAAGTAATCGTCATCGCTTTTCAGCAACTTCTTCGCTATTTCAATTGCTTCTTCAGACACCGAACTTACACCATTCAATAGAAACGTATAACAGCGTATTAGCGTGAATTCTCATTAACACCAAATAAAATATTTTGTACCTAGTCACTTCACGCTAATTTTTATTTAATATTTTTAGTACGTTAGCAACAATTTATACAATCTTCAACGTAATATTGGCTCGGAGAAACCAAGAGTTTTATTTAACGAAGATGAAAATGGCTCGCTATGCATATAATGATTTTTAGATAGAAAAACGCGGTGGCACTTGGGTCTTGAACGCGCGCTAACGGGTATTTGCAGAATCACACAGTGATTCCTGCCGTGGTGCCACCAAAGCTATGTTAATCCGTGAACATAAGAATTTCAGAGAGAAAAGTGGGGTGGCATATGGGACTTGAACCCACGACAACTGGAATCACAATCCAGGGCTCTACCAACTGAGCTAATGCCACCACTGAGAAACGTTCGTTAGTAATACCAACGAAGTGCGCGAATTCTAATGCACATTGGAAATGCTGACAAGGATTATCATCAAAAAAGTGAAAATATTTGTTAGAATTAGAGCAATTGATATTTACGAGGATCCGTCATGGCTTTAGACAAATTAATGGAGCAACTTTCTTCGTTAAACAAAGAGGGGAAGCCAGCCTTACCTCCTGTTGACTTATGGGATCCGGCATATTGCGGTGAGATTGACCTGCAAATAAAAAGTGATGGCAGTTGGTTTTATAATGGCACGCCATTTAAACGAATTGCTTTGGTAAAGTTGTTTGCCTCTGTTTTGAAACGCGAAGGGGATGAATACTTTTTAGTAACCCCTGTAGAGAAAGTAAAAATACAGGTAGATGACTGCCCTTTTGTCCTCTCACAATGGGAGTGGAGTGACGATACAAATACAACCATGGCGGTGGCCACTAATTTAGATGATGCTTTTTTACTCGATTTACAGCACCCGGTCATCTTAAATGATGATGGTACGTTAGAAGTGACTGTAAGGCGCAATTTAACGGCAAAAGTACACCGCAATGTTTATTATCAGTGGGTTGATTTAGCGAAAGAAAATGCTGTAAACGGTAAGCCCGCCATGACGTTTACCAGTGGCGAGCAAACTATTAACCTTGGTTTTATCTAGCGTTATAGCTCACAGCATCTAATGAGTATCGAGCCTTAAGCTAAATAACGCGTGAAAAACGCTGCTGATTTAAGTGCTGCTTCATATAAGCATCAAACGTCATGCAAATGATGCGAATTAACAAACGGGCGCGCTGCGAGACGTGAATAGTGTCTTCAGTTAAGGTTACGATACCATCTTCAACAAAACACCTTAGCATCTCCAGCTCTTCGCTAAAGTACTGGTCAAATTGAATACCGTACCTAGTTTCAATCTCAGCTTTGTTTAGATGCATGTTACACATAAGTTCGCGAATAACATCGCCACGAATTAAATCATCTTCACTTAACGTTACGCCTTTGTCGATTGCATGTGCTTTATCGTCGATGGCTTGATAATAGGTTTTTAGGTCTTTTTCGTTCTGGCTGTAGCAATTACCAATAGCGCTAATAGAAGATACACCTAAGCCTAGTAAGTCGCAGTTTCCGTGAGTGGTATATCCTTGGAAATTTCTATGTAGCGTTCCATTTTTCTGAGCAATGGCTAGTTCATCCGTTGGTTTAGCGAAATGATCCATACCGATAAAGTCGTAACCATAGTCACATAACGTTTCTATCGCTTGCTTCATTAACGCAAATTTTTGTGCGGCATTTGGCAACCACTCATCTCTCAGTTTACGCTGAGCGGCAAAGCGAGACGGCAAGTGAGCATAACTAAACAGCGAAATTCTATCGACATCCATTGCTTTCGCTTGTGCTAAGGTTCTGCCAAAAGTTTCCTGTGTTTGATGCGGTAAGCCGTAAATTAAGTCGACATTGATAGAATTAAAACCCACGGTTTTAGCATGAGCGATAAATTCAGCTAAGAATTCGGTCGATTGTACGCGGTTTATCGCTTCTTGAACTTTCTCGTCGATATCTTGAACGCCTAAGCTCAAACGATTGAAACCCAAACTCCATAAGTGATCTGCCAAGTCTAACTCAATTTCTCTAGGGTCTATTTCGATACCCATCTCAGCATCTTCGGCAAAGTTAAAATGGCTTTTTAACAACTGAGTTAAATGGGTAATTTGTTCTTTGGTTAAGAAACTTGGTGTCCCGCCGCCCCAATGCAGCTGTTTAACGGTGTAATCTTTAAAAAGCGAAGCACGCGATAATACTTCTTTTTCTAGATAATCTAGATAGATATCGGCTTTGTCACGATGACGAGTGACCACTTTATTACAGCCGCAGTAATAGCAAAGCGAATGACAAAACGGAATGTGAACATATAGCGACAGTTCACGGTTGGGTGACGCTTGAATCGCCGACGCCAAAGCAGCACTAGTAAAACCCGACTGAAACTCTAACGCAGTAGGGTAAGAGGTATACCGTGGGCCACTGGTGTTGTATTTGCTCAGAAGTGTAGGGTCAAAAAACTGTTCGGCTTGCATGAAATTTCCTAGTCATCAATCACCGAACAATTTTATTACATTTGCGTCAGCTCTTTGTTGATCAAACGCAACCTTTTGGTATTTATTTGTAACCTAAGAAGAGAAAAGAGGTTACTGCTTTAACGCAGTTAGTCTCTCTTCAGCATAGTTGTGCAGCAAGTCTAAATTAGCAAAAACATCGCTGTACAATTCGTTTTCGATTTTAGTGCGCTCTAAATCTAATTTCATTCGCTCTTTTTTAGCGAGCTTTTTACGCTCCTCTAATATCGGCATATGACTAATACGCTGATATAGCTCAAAAATTGCAGGAAATTCAAGACTCAAATTTTCGCTAGTTTTCAATGAATCTAATAACACACTTAAACGCCAACAGCCCTCTGAAATATCACATTGCTCTTCTTTCATTGCACGCACGATAATCACCACACTATCGAGCACCTTAACGTCGTGCGCCGCTAGTTTTTTTTGATGTTCTTGTTGGGCTTGTTCACGTTTTTTTTGTTGAGCTTTTACTTGAAACAATAAACGCCCTGCGTAAAAAGCTAAGCCGGCAATAATTAGTGCGCCAGCGATGATAAGCATCATCCAAGTTGTACTCATGATGGGATTTACTCTTTATCAGGGTCAAATACGTCAAAGTCTGCGTCTAGTTTATCCCACAAGGCGTCATCGTCTAAATCGCCTGCTGGATATTCGTCTTCACCTTCTTCATCGCTTTGAAGCTCAAGCAGCTGTTCTTGCAACTGATGATACTGCTCCATCAATTCGTTGAACACGTCCACTTCCGCTTCTGTTAACGCTTGTCCAGCTTCTTGCTTTTCTACAACCGCCTGTAACTCGGCATTGTTTTCAATAGCCTCTATTTGCTCGCTAATAGCATCAACACTTTGCGTGGTTTCCACAACGCGAATTTTCGCTATCGGTGACGATTTTTCAGCTTGTTTAACTGGCTTTTTCTTCTGCTGTGCTTGAGCTTTGATTGGTGCGCCTAATTCAATTGGCTTTTTACTGCCAATTCTTGGATCTTTTGCTTTATTCGACGTATTTGTCGTCGATTTTTTCTGGGCACCTTCTTGTTGGCGATTACCTGGCTTTTTACCGGTAGGCTTTCTTACGCGCTTTTCTTTCATTTCTGCCAGCTTTTTACGCTCTGCCTTAGAAAGCGTAATAGGAGCACTATTTGGATTTCTGGATTTTTTCTTGCGGGTCATAAACGCAATACTCAATTACTAACAATGATGTGTATTTTACTTTAGTTGAAGGTTTTTAGTTAGCGAAATTATTTTTAAATCGCCAAAAAGAAAAAACGGTGGCAATGCCACCGTTTCCGGAAATGATAGTTGCTGTTCTCAGCAAGTATATTATGTTCCTAATCTTATCTGGTTATCCTAACCTAAATTACAGTCCCTGTTGTCTGACAAATGTTCCCGATTTTTGTTTCTAGCTTCCCTTTACTTTGTATTTCTCGGTCTTCCTGACACTTTCTTGAGCTATCCTTTAACGTCCTCCCGGACTCTTTTAGTCATCATCCTGATGCTAAGTAAACCATCCATATTAAAAAAGAAAAATAGAATAATCAGCTTCCATACCTGAATATTACTGTCCTTTTTTTAGCGCTGTAGTGTTAACAGCTGCATATACTTTACCTGACTCAGAGGGGAGGACAAGCAAAATTTTGCACACTTATCGTACAATTATTGATTAGTAAATGTAACAATCTGTAACTCTTGACTATTTTCAGAGGTATTACCAGTTAATTCATCGTTAACACGGAGTTATAATGGCAAATGTCTTACAAGAGTAATGGTCTATTTCCTAATAATTTCCTTTGCTCATAAAAAAAGCCCCACCAAAAGGCGGGGCTTTTTATCACAAATGTTTAAATTTCGTGATTAATAACTTTATAACCTAGCTCTTCTAACTGAGGTTTAAGTGTTTTGGCGTCGCCAACAACTACCATCAACATCTCGTCTAAGTTTAAGTGTTTCTTAGCTAGTGCATTAATCTCGTCAGCAGAAATACTAGCAACGATGTCACTGCGCTCTTTAACAAAGCTTGGCGATAAATCATGCTCTAAAATCTGCGCTAAGAAGCTCAATTTAGCGCGAGGTGTTTCATACTTTAACGCATCTTTTTGATTAATCGCGTTACGCATGAAAGCTAACTCTTCTGCTGTGATACCATTTTTGCTGTAGTTCTCAATTTCTTTAACAAACTCAACAATTGATTTATCAGTAGCATCAGCGCGAACTTCTGCAGACGCCGTGTAGAATCCTGCTAGCTTATCAGCACTAAAGTATGAACGAGCACCGTAGGTATAACCTTTGTCTTCACGTAGATTAAGGTTAATTCGGCTGTTAAATGCGCCACCTAACGGGAAGTTCATTAAGTAAGACTTATAGAACTCACCTGTAATATCACGAGTCATCGAGCGCTTACCAATACGAATAGCAGACTGTGCCGCGTCATCTTTATTCACTAAGTAAATAACACCCATTTTGGTTTCAGGCATGGCTAGCTCAAGATCTAACGCTTTACCTTTACCTTTCCACGGTTCAAAAACACTAATGGTTTTTTCAACCTGTGCTTGATCCATATCAGACACAACAATTAGCTGACTATTGGCAGGCTTAACTTGCGCATTGTAGAAAGCTTTAACGTCTTCAAGGGTAATATTGGCTAGTGTTTCTTCGCTACCACCACTTGGCTTAGCGGCAATGTTATCGGCGTGAAGCAATTGATAGTAAGCCGTTGAAGCTAAGTAGCCAGCATCTTTTTTACCATTAATAGCGCCTTGAATAGCATTACTTTTGTTACGCGCAAATTCAGACTCAACAAAGGCAGGAGACATCAATTTCTCATTCACCAAGGCTAATGTCGCATCAATGTTTTTCGTTAGGGTATTAATGCTAACGTTAAGGTATTTGTCGCTTGCAGAGATATAAACAGACGCACCTAGTTTGTCTAGCTCTTTACTCATATCTTCTGCGCTACGTTTAGTTGTTGACTCATTTAGCGTACGCGCCAATAAACTCACTAAACCTGCTTTATCTTTATCAACATAGTAGTTACCGGCTGGGATCTTGAGCAACATAGAAGTTGTTGGTGTTTCTGTGCTCTGTGCAGCTAACACTTTAATACCGTTACCAAGCGACTTGCGCCACATATCTGGCACACCAACCGCCTTGTTGGCGCCTGCTGTAGGGATTACGCTGCGGTCAAAGTTATCTGTTGCTTTACGCACTTTAAGATCGTTTGCCGTTACCTTAACAACAGAATCAAGATCGCGCTTCGGTGGTGTGAAATTATCTTTGGCAGCGATAAGATCTAACTTACCTTTAGGAACAACACTCATGATAACCGCGTGCTTATCTTTGATGTATTGATTATAAACACGCATAACATCGGCTTTAGTTACATTGTTATAACGTGCGATATCTTGCTCAATGTAATTAGGGTTACCAGTAAAAGTTTCATTGGCTGCTAATGCACTAACTTTTCCTGAAACACTTTGTAAGCCAAAGATAAAACCAGCTTCCATATCTGCTTTTACTTGCGCTAAATCATCATCTTGTACGCCACGAGTTTCAAACTCTACCAAGGTATCGCGAATAATCTTCTCGATATCGGCTAAGTTCTTACCTGACGCTGGATGAGGTAAAGCTAACAAGTTAAACGTACAAGCAAGCTCAGCACACGGGTGGCTTACTGACGCTTGTACTGCTAATTGGTTTTTCACCAAGTTCTTATAGAGCAATGAGGTTTTACCGCCACCTAAAATACTTGAAAGCACATCTAATGGCGCTTCGTCTTCATGACGAACTGATACTGTTGGGTAAGACATGTAAACTAATGGTAAGTGAACATTATCTTCCATCGAAATATAGCGGTCGGCATCAAGCGTTACTGCTGTTTTCTCAGGCATACCAACTTCTGGACCACGAGGGATAGAGCCGAAGTACTTTTTCACTAGTGTCAGTGTTTGTTCAACGTCAATATCACCACCAATAGTAACAGTAGCATTGTTTGGACCGTACCAGCGCAAGAAGAAAGCTTTAAGATCGTTAACATCTACACGATTTAAATCTTCCATGTAACCAATAACCGGCCAAGAATATGGATGGTTTACTGGATAAAGCGCTTCAGAAACACGCTCATTTAAACGACCATAAGGGCGGTTATCAATACGTTGTCCACGTTCGTTCTTCACTGTTTCACGTTGTACTTCAAACTTTTCCTGCGTAACAGCATCTACCAAAAAGCCCATGCGATCGGCTTCTAGCCAAAGCATTTTCTCAAGTTGGTTTGCCGGTACTGTTTGGAAGTAGTTAGTACGGTCTGAGTTAGTGGTACCGTTCATGGTACCACCTGCTTCAGTCACTAATTTAAAGTGTTGTTCGTCTGCTACGTTTTCTGAGCCTTGGAACATCATGTGTTCAAAAAAGTGAGCAAAACCTGACTTGCCAATATCTTCTCTACCTGAGCCGACATGATAAGTAACATCAACATGCACTAGCGGGTCTGAATTATCTTCATGAAGAATAACCGTTAACCCGTTATCTAACTCATACTTACGATAAGGAATAACCGTTTTACCCGGCTGCGCTTTTACTTGCTCAACCAAGTTTACACCAGCAATTGCAGACTGTTCTGTCTTACTTGCTGCTGACGTAGTCGAATCTGTGGAGGTTTGCTGACACGCAGCCGTAGCGCATGCCAGTAACACCGGTAAAGTCCAATTTTTCAACGTTTATGCTTCCTTCTATTTATTTAATATTAAAGCCAACATCTTTAATGTTAACTTCCGAAATATCACCATACTTTTTCACTTGATCGCGAATGTCATTGGCATTGCCTACCACAACAAATTGTAAGTTTTCTTTAGGGAAATATTTTTTAATCAGCGATTTAGTTTTTTCTACCGTTAACGAATCCACTTGCTGTTCAAAGGTATTGATATACGCTTCATCGAAGTCGTAGCCATACATGTTTGATAGCAAATTAGCTAACGCGCCAGATGTTTCATACTTTGGTGGGAATTGACCTTTTACATAGGCTTTTGCTGAAGCTAATGTTTTTTCATCAATACCTTTGTTCCATAAACGCTGATACGTCTCTAACGCTAGGTCAATTGTTTCAATGGTGGTTGAAGTTTTCGTGTACGAGTAAACAGAGAAAGTACCGTCTTTACTGAACGAGTTGAAGCGACTACGAGCCCCATAAGTTAAACCAGCATTTACGCGTAATTCATCATTTAACCATGAAGTGAAACGACCACCTAAAATGGTGTTGATTACCGAAATACCAACGCTATCAGGGTTACTACGGGTAATGCCTTTGCCGCCGATTAAGAAAGTTGATTCGCGCGCATCGCCTTTATCAACTAATACTAGGTTAGATTTTTTCGCCGGTTTGGCTTTAGTTAACGTCGCTTGTTTTAATGGTGCTTTACTTGCTTTCCAGCTACCAAATAGCTTTTCCATACGCTTTTTCATGTTAGCGGCATCAAAGTCACCCACCACGATAACCGCGGCGTTGTTTGCTGCATACCATTTTGCATGATGTGCTTTTACTTGATCTAACGTGAGTTTCTCGATTGAATCTTGATTACCTTGAGGCGCAACACCGTAGCCTGCATTACCGAACAACAAACGGTTATAGTAATTGTTGATAACCGCACGTGGGCTCTCTTTACTTTGCGTTAAATTAAGTAAGTGACGCGTTTTCAACTTACCAAATTCGGTTTCGTCAAAGCGAGGGTTCAATACCACATCACGCAGGATTGGTAGAATTTCATCACTGTCTTTTTTTGCAAATGATGCTGAAACGCTACTAAATTCATAGTTGGCTGATGTAGAAATATCGGCACCAACAAAATCGACAGTTTCGTCAAAGGTAGCTTTATCTAAAGATTTTGTCCCTAACGATAAATTACGTGCAGTAAAGTAGCTAAGACCAGCTGCTGTACCATCGTCGATAGCGCCAACTTTGATTACCACGTTTACATCTATCAATGGAACTTCATTTTGCTCCATTAAATACAAAGTTAAACCATTGTCTAACGTTACTTTTTCATATGTTGGCAGCTTATAACCTGCCCAAGAAGCACTACTTGTAGCTAATAAACAACATGCAGCTAAAACATTAAAGATCTTCATCAGTAGAGTCCTCTTCAGATGATAAAACACCAACAGTGCGGTTTGCTTTTCTTAAGTATTTTTTCGCAACTTCCTGTACATCGGCTGCGGTTACTTTGCTGTAATACTCAGGCGCATTAAATAGTTTTTTATAATCGCCGAAGTACATTTCATAACTGCCAATAGTGTTGGCTTTACCGTTGATGGTAGACATGGTGCGATAGAAGTTTACTAGCTTAGCGTTTTTCACTTTTTGTAATTCACGCTCAGTAACACCTTCTTTAATGACTTTGTTGATTTGCTTGATAATACCTTTTTCTAATTGCTGCGCTGAAACATCTTTCGCGGCAACGCCGTAGATGTAGAAAAGGTTAGGATCTATCGTTTCAGGCACGTAACTAAATACCGTACTCGCGATTTGCTCACCGTTTACTAGGCTAGACTCCATACGAGAACTGTTACCTGACGTTAAAATATCTGACAAAATATCTAACGCATAGTAGTCAGGGTGTCTGTTTTCAGGAATGTGAAAGCCCATTAAAATATTAGGCGTAGTAACAGATTCTTTTCTTACGTAAACACGACGCTCACCTTTTTGCTCTGGCTCAATAGTATGAACTTTGCGTGGCTCAGGCTGTGCTGGAATTGGTTCGAAGTACTTCTTCGCTAATTTCTTTACTTGTTCAACGGTTACATCACCGGCAATAACAACAACAGCATTATTTGGCGCATAATACGTTTTGTGGAATTTACGCAAATCATCCATGGTCCAGTTTTCAATATCTGATTCGTGACCAATAACTGACCAGCTGTATGGATGTGCACGAAATGCCGCATTTTTTACTTCTTCAGAAATAGTACGGTAATTCGAGTTTTCTAAGCCAGTGCTGCGCTCAGACATGACGACTCCGCGCTCACTTTCAACCATAGACTCGTCAATGGCCAAATGAGCAATACGATCAGCTTCTAGGTCGAACATAGTTTCAATGGCAGATGCAGGGAACCAATCTGTGTAAACCGTTAAGTTCTCAGTCGCGTAAGCGTTGTTTGCGCCACCAGCTGCTTCCATGGTTCTGTCGAACATTTTCGGGCCGTATTTTTTCGCACCGTTAAACATCATGTGTTCAAAAAAGTGTGCTAAGCCAGTTATGCCAGGGTACTCGTTGCGTGAACCAACTTTCCAAAATAAGTACATATTGGCATTTGGAATAGAGTGATCTTCCAATACCATGATCTTCATCCCATTTTTCAGGGTGAAGCTTTTAACGTCGTCGACTTTGGTAGCAGACGCATGACTTGCCAAAAGCAAGGCGCTACAAGCAACCAGTGCCTTGAGTAACTTCATTATTTTTCTCCAACAAGTAATTTGCGTTCCCATGAGGCAAATTATGTATTTTTAATTTCGTTCTAAGAACGATCTCCCAACGTGAAATAGTAGCGCTTATTTTGCGAAGCAAACATCACTAGCTGCTATTTTTTGTTACAAAAATTTAACGGATATGACATACATTTTCTAGTAGTTGCGCTAGAAAGTAGGATAAATGGGCTAAATGTGGAAAGGTATTGTGAAAAAACTGGCCAGCAAGTTGTGCCGACCAGTTTTCATTCAACCGTAATTACTGTGAATTAGGTAAGGCTTCAAAGCCCATGTTGAATAACGTAAAGCCAAAAATGTCTGCATATTGCTCGATAGTTTTAGCAACTGGCGTACCTGCACCATGACCGGCATTAGTTTCAATACGGATCATCGTTGGTAATTCACCTGACTGTTTGTCTTGCAACTCAGCGGCAAATTTAAAGGAATGTGCAGGAACAACGCGGTCGTCATGATCGCCTGTGGTAATCAAAGTCGCAGGGTATTTTACCCCTTTTTTCACGTTGTGAATTGGCGAGTAACCTTTGAGGTAATTGAACATCTCTTCACTTTGTTCTGCTGTGCCATAGTCGTACGCCCAACCCGCTCCAGCTGTGAAAGTGTGATATCTCAACATATCTAAAACACCTACAGCAGGCAGCGCAACACGCACTAACTCTGGACGCTGCGTCATTACCGCACCAACTAATAAACCGCCATTAGAGCCGCCATTAATCGCTAAGTAATCAGAAGACGTGTATTTTTCATCAATGAGATACTCTGCAGCAGCAATGAAGTCGTCAAATACATTTTGTTTTTGCATTTGAGTACCCGCTTTGTGCCATTTTTTACCGTATTCACCGCCACCACGTAAGTTAGCCACAGCGTAAACGCCACCTTGCTCTAACCAAACTGCACGAGTCACACTAAAGCTTGGCGTTAAGCTCACGTTAAAGCCACCGTAACCATACAAAATAGTTGGGTTCTTGCCGTTAAGCTTAATGCCTTTTTTATACGTAATAATCATAGGTACTTTCGTACCGTCTTTCGAAGTGTAAAAAACCTGCTTTGATTCATATAGATCGCTGTCGAACTTTGCGCCAGATTTTCTAAAGACATCCGCTTTACCATTATCTACTTCAAACGAGTAAATCGTTGAAGGCGTTTTGTAATTAGTGAAGCTATAGAACAAAGTTTTGTCTTCTTTACGGCCAGAAAAACCGCTTGAGCTGCCAACGCCCGGCAGTTTTACGTCACGTACTTTTTTACCCTGGTAATCGTACTGACTCACCTTTGAAATGGCATCAACCATGTATTCTGCGAATATGTAGCCACCACCTTTACTCGGCGATAGTACATGTTCAGTTTCCGCGATAAAGTCTTGCCAGTTGGCAGGTTTAGGATCTTTTGCGTCTACCGTAACAATTTTCTTGTTAGGCGCATTTAAGTTGGTAACAAAATATAGTTTGCTATCAAGGTTATCTAACAAGTAAGTATCAGAGTTGGTGTCATCTAAAATGGTCACTAACTTGGCATCTTTCTTGGTTAAATCCTTGATGAACAAACGGTTACCAGAGGTGGAAACGGAGCCACTGATTAATAGGTATTTATCATCTTCTGTTACACGACCGCCAACATAACGATGCTTTTCAGCTGCTGTGCCACCGAAAACTAGAGTATCTTCTGATTGTTTAGTACCTAGCTTATGGTAGTAGAGTTTATGCTGATCGGTTTTAGCAGAAAGCTCGCTGCCTTTTGGTTTGTCATAGCTTGAATAATAGAAGCCTTCGTTACCAAACCAAGAAATACCAGAGAATTTAACATCAACTAATGGCTCTTCGATGATTTTCTTGGTTTCAACGTCCATCACCATCACTTTTCGCCAATCACTACCACCTTCAGAAATGGCATATGCAGCGATCGAGCCATCTTTTGAAAACGATAACGTAGACAATGACGTCGTACCGTCTTCACTGAAAGTGTTTGGATCTAAGAAAACTTCTGGCTCACCATTGCCTAATTGACGATAAACCACGTATTGGTTTTGTAGGCCGTTATTGCGATAAAAGTAAGTGTATTTGCCACGTGTAAATGGGGCCCCTACTTTTTCGTAGTTCCACATTTCAGCTAAACGATCTTTTAATTGCTCACGATATGGAATGTTGTCTAAGTAATCAAAAGTCACTTTATTTTGATCTTTAACCCACTTAGCGGTTTCATCACTCATGTCATCTTCAAGCCAGCGGTAAGGGTCAGCAACTTTGTTACCAAAGTAAATATCAATTGTTGAGCCTTTTTCTGTTTTTGGATATTGATGACCTTTTTCGGTATCAGGTGTGCTCGCAAATGTGCTGGCTTGCACTAGCGCTCCTCCCGCAAAAACTAAACTTGCCAAAAGCGGCGATTTGATTCTCATGTATGCCTCATAAATTTTTATTTTTGTTCAAATTAGCATAGACAAAACACCACTAAATTTAAACGCTACTTAACCTCTCATTTACGTTAGTTTATCGAATGATTGTTCAACAAGGTTGACAAAAAAGCTTGCAAAAACCACAAAATGATATCATAGTGATATCACACTGATTGATATTCATGGAGAGTATTATGTTTACTGAAAAAGAAGTAAAAGCCCCTAATGGGATTGGATTTATCTTTGTTTTATTGTTTCTTCAAGCACTTAGTGGTTATGGCACGATCATGAGCATAAAAGCTAGCTCTGGTTTGATGGTTGCCCTAGGTGTATTGGTTTTCATCGTGGTATTTATTTGCTGGTTTGGTTTTTTTATGGTCAATCCAAAAGAAGCAAAAGTACTGCAGTTATTTGGTAAATATGTCGGTACAGTACACAGTCCAGGACTTCGTTGGGCAAACCCATTTTACAGTAAATCAAACGTATCTATGCGTGTTCGTAACTTTGAAAGTGGCAAGCTTAAAGTCAATGATAAATCAGGTAACCCGATAGAAATTGCTGCGGTTATCGTATGGGAAGTGGTTGATACAGCAGAAGCTATTTTCCAAGTTGATGATTACGAAGACTTCGTTTCCATTCAAAGTGAGTCTGCATTGCGTAATTTGGCCACTAGCTATGCTTATGATAATCATGAAGACGAAGAGATTTCATTGAGAAGTAGCCCAGTGGAAATCAGTGAAGCGTTGAAAAATGAAGTACAAGAACGTTTAGACAAAGCTGGTGTAAAAGTTATTGAAGCACGTATCAGTCACTTAGCTTATGCGCCGGAAATTGCCAATGCTATGCTAAGACGCCAACAAGCAATGGCAATTATCGCGGCAAGACAAAAAGTGGTAGAAGGTGCCGTTGGCATGGTAGAAATGGCGCTACATAATTTATCTGAACGTGACATTGTCGAATTAGACAGCGAACGTAAAGCCGCTATGGTCAGTAATCTACTTGTAGTATTATGTAGTGATGAAGCTGCACAACCTGTTGTTAACACTGGTAGCTTATACTAATGACAAAAGAGAGCCTTTGGCTCTCTTTTGCGTTTCTATTCAGGTTATCAACGAATTTTTGAGAGAATATCATGGCTAAAAAAGCATACCCTTTACGGATCAATGAAGAGATTCTGGGCGCTATGCAACAATGGGCTGACGATGAATTAAGAAGCTTGAATGCACAAATCGAATATGTGCTACGAGACGCGTTACGTAAATCGGGCAGGAGTAAGCCTAAACCGATAACGCCAATTATCGACCCGGTAGATGAATAGCCGCCAACTAGATGCTGAAAGCCCACTGCACACCAGTGGGTTTTTATTTTATTCGCTATCCTAGGAATAAATGACCTTATATTGATGTGTGTAATTAAATTACATTTTTAGGGTAAAAAAAAGCCGACAACTTAGTGTCGGCTCGTCAGCTATTGAGGAAAGCTAGAATCTAAAACTTTTAAAAACGTTGTCTCCAACGAATGCGAGCAGTATAGAGTAATAACTCTAGTTACACAAGTTTTTTGTAATAAAATTTCATAAAATAGCAAAGCGTGTAAACAAAAGAGAAAAAAATGGCCTCTACTTACGAAGAGGCCAAACAACCGGAAGCATTACAGTAAAGGGAACAAATACTACGCTGTGTAGTAATGCTATTTAATGAGACAGGGAATTGTTCAAAAAACTTTCAATTAAATTGAACAATTTTTGTTTAACTCTAATGCGCCTGTTGCCAGTTTTCACCTAAACCCGCTTCGGCAATTAACGGCACATCAAGCTCAACCGCTTTATTCATAATATCGACCAGCTTTTCTACTGTGCTATCAACAATGTCTTCATGAATTTCAAAGATAAGCTCATCGTGTACTTGCATCGTCATTTTGACACGAGCATCGCCTTGCTCTTCAATCCAGGCATCAACAGCTAACATAGCTTTCTTAATAATATCGGCAGCTGTACCTTGCATCGGTGCGTTTATAGCAGCGCGTTCTGCACCTTTACGACGCATCGCATTTTTAGATTTAATATCTGGTAAATACAATCGACGGCCAAATAAGGTTTCAACGTAACCTTGGCTGCTTGCCTGCTCACGCGTTTCTTCCATGTACTTTAGTACACCAGGGTAACGTTCAAAGTACTTATCCATATATTCTTGCGCTTGATTACGCATAATGCCCAGTTGCTTTGATAAGCCAAAAGCTGACATGCCATAAATTAAACCGAAATTAATCGCTTTAGCACTGCGACGTTGATCGCTGGTGACATCATCAAGGTCTACTGCAAAAATCTCTGCTGCCGTTGCTCTATGAACGTCTTTACCTTCGCTAAATGCCGCCACTAAACCGGGATCAGCTGATAAATGCGCCATAATGCGCAGTTCGATTTGCGAGTAATCAATGGCAACAACTTTGTGGTTTTCTGGAGCAATAAAGGCTTGGCGAATCTTACGACCCTCTTCGCTGCGAATTGGAATATTCTGTAAGTTAGGATCGGTTGACGATAATCGACCTGTCGCAGCAACCGTTTGATTGTAAGAAGTATGGACACGACCGGTTTTCGGCGACACCATTAACGGTAATTTGTCTGTATAAGTAGACTTTAATTTACTTAGGCCACGGTTTTCCAAAATCACTTTTGGAAGTGGGTAGTCTAACGCTAACTCCTGCAACACTTCTTCTGCTGTAGAAGGCGCACCTTTTGGCGTTTTCTTGATAACCGGAATTTTAAGGTCTTCAAATAGAATTTGTTGAAGCTGTTTAGGTGAACTTAAATTAAAGCTTTGCCCAGCAATATTATGAGCTTCTACTTCTAATTCTTGTAAACGCATACCAATGGCATGACTTTGTTCATTTAATAAGTCGCTATCTACCAATACACCATGTTGTTCCATGCGCGCTAACACGGGTAGTAATGGCATCTCTATTTCATGAAAGACCGATAGTTGACCTTTCAACTTCTCTAGTTGTGGAAAAATTGCCTGATGCAAGCGCAAGGTAATATCGGCATCTTCTGCCGCGTAATGAGCTGCTTTTTCAATATCGATTTGATTAAAGGTTAACTGCTTCTTACCTTTGCCTGCAATATCTTCAAAATGTACGGTTTTGTAGTCTAAGTATTTTTCAGCCAAAGCATCCATATTGTGGCGTGTGGCAACGCTGTTAAAACAGTATGATTCAATCATGGTGTCGAAGCCGATACCCTTTACTTCTACATCATAATGACTCAGTACGTTAGCATCGTATTTAAGATTTTGACCGACCTTTACTACCTCTGTACTTTCTAATAATGGTTTAAGTTCAGCCAAGACCCAATCGCGATCTAACTGCTCTGGCGCACCTTCATAATCATGGGTAAGTGGAATGTAGTATGCTTGACCGGCTTCTACCGCAAATGACATACCAACGAGCTCAGCTTGCATGTAGTCAATACTGGTGGTTTCCGTATCAAAGGCAAAATAATCTGCTTCGGTTAATTTGGCTTTAAGCGCTGCAAATTCTTCTTTAGTAAACACAGTGTGATATTCACACTTTTCAGGTGCAGCAACTGTTGGTGTAGTATCTTCTGAAGCGTCCGAAGCTTGTTCTTGGCTTTGCTCGCCTTTATTTAGGTCCTGCAACAATCGACGTAATTCAAATTTAGTGTACAACTCAGTCAGCTTTTCTTTATCGGCTTCCTTCGGCTGAAGCGCCTCAACAGGCTCATCAAGTTCTACATCTAACTTAATCGTGGCAAGCTCCTTAGAAAGCGGTAATTGCTCTAAGGCATTTCTTAGGTTTTCACCGATCTTACCTTTTACTTGATCAGCGGTAGCGATAACTTGCTCTAGGGTTTCGTGTTGCGTTAACCATTTTACCGCAGTTTTTGGTCCACACTTCTCAACACCAGGAATGTTATCAACCTTGTCTCCCATCAAGGCAAGATAATCAATGATCTGATCTGCGCGAACACCAAATTTTTCGATAACACCGGCTTCATCCATTTCGACATTGGTCATGGTGTTAATTAAGCGCACATGAGGATTTACCAGCTGCGCCATATCTTTATCACCCGTTGAGATTACCGTTTCAATGCCTAACTTTGAAGCCTGTTCTGACAAGGTGCCGATCACATCATCGGCCTCTACACCTTCGATTACGAGCAATGGTAAACCCATGGCTGCAATTATTTCATGAAGTGGTGCAATTTGTGTGCGCAAATCATCAGGCATTGGTGGTCGATTGGCTTTGTACTCAGGGTACATATCGTTTCTAAAGGTTTTTCCTTTCGCATCAAAAACCACAACAATATTGCCGTTAGGGTAATCTTTTTTAAGACTACGAATCATATTTAGCACGCCAGTAATAGCCCCTGTTGGTTGGCCATCTGCTGTCGACAATGCCTGAAGGTAAGGCACATGATAAGCACGAAACAAATATGATGAGCCGTCAACGAGAATTAGAGGTGAGAGAGTAGAGCTAGTCATGACACTTTAGGTTGTTATTTAAAATTTTGCTAAGGATGACATATTCAGCAAAGACACTCTAGCGTTGAATAAAAGAATTAGCGCGATTTAAATATCTTTTAAACAGCTTGTTGCAATTATGTGCGACATTGAGCAGGCTCAAGGCCAAAACGGCGACTAACACAAACTAGCGCCCTAAAAGTATATGACGAGATGTTTTCTCTTAAATGGTCTAGCTGAGCACAGCATTTGGTGAGTAAGTCGTTGTACCTTAATTTTTTACCTGATATTGAGTAACTTAGCGAAGGTCAACCTGTGGATAAGTTTGTTAAAAACATCAAAAAACCCCACAAATCCCAAAACGAAATTATGGTAAATACAAATACACAAACTATTGTTTTATATACAAAAAGGTAAGAATTAATCCTTTAAATATTGTTTTTATTATTAATTTTGGCCAATGTGGATAAATGATTAAACAGCATCCGAAAGCTGAACAAAAAAGCATCTAATTTCCTCATTGGGGGTAAAAGAGATTACCAGAATTTTCTGCCATTACCAGCGGAATATTAAAATATTTTTAAAGAAATATTAAAGGTTCAAATAACTAAAAATCATAAGCGTGATTCTGTCTTTGTTAGCGGCTATTTTTGACTTTTTACTCTAAAGTAACAATGAAAGTTTCAAATTTTACTTTCAGTAATTTGCTTCATTAAGCGTATTTTTTCCACATGGCATACGCCGCTTCAACGACAATCGCATGACGTTCAGCCAAGCGATTATGATCTTTGTCATAACCGCCACCAATAACCGTTGCCACAGGAGTATTGGCGTTAATACATTGAGCAATAACTTGCTCATCTCGCGCTTTAACACCTTGCCAGCTAATGTCTAAATGACCAAGTTCATCATGTTGCCAAACATCGGCGCCGGCGTCATATAACACTATGTCTGGCTTCTGCTCACTAATAAGCTGAGCTAAAGTATCGTTAACTACCGCCAAGTATTCTTGATCTTGCATACCAATGGGCAAACCCACGTCAAGATCACTATCGCTTTTTCGAAATGGAAAGTTTTTCTGGCAATGAATAGAGCAAGTGTAAGCGCGAGGTTCATCAGCAAGAATACTTGCCGTTCCGTCCCCTTGATGAACATCTAAATCAAATATAAGCACTTTATTCACCCGCCCTTCATCAAGCAGCTGTTTGGCCGCATAAGCAAGATCATTAACCATGCAAAAGCCTGAGCCAAAATCATAATGGGCGTGATGAGTTCCGCCAGCCAAATGGCAAGCAAGCCCCTTCTTTAACGCAGCTCTGGCAGTTAACAACGTACCATTAGGTGCTGTCATCGTACGCTCAATGAGCCCTTCACTCCAAGGCAGCCCTACACGACGCCAAACTTTAGCATCGAGTGAATCTGAAAACATTGCTTGCAAGTACGCTTTATCATGCGTTGTTGCTAAACAATCAATCGATGCTTTCTTCGGCCTTACGATGTTACTTTTTACGTAGCCATTTTTTTGTAGATATTGATACAAGCGCACGAATTTTGACATCACAAAGCGGTGATTTTCAGGGAACGGGCATGAGTAATTGTCGTGATAAATAAGCGGCAGCAAGAAAGGCTCACAGGATACAGCGAAAAATAATCGCCCTAGTCTACCCAGAGCGATTTTGATTCGCAATGCTGCTACATCCAGACATATTGAAATGGAGGGTTAGGACTTATGCTCATTATCCCCCTTTTTAGGGCGCCAGCCTGGTTGTGCAAACATATAACCAACAGCATGTGAAATCGTTGCTGCTTGTCTGACATCTTTAAAAATATTCAACCATTCACTTAGTGAAATTTTTAATGGGTTTTGCGTGTTTATCGGCACGGTTAAGCCGTATACTACCGATTCTTGCTCTTCAGCAAAGGTACCAAATAGTCGATCAAATATAATTAACACACCACCATAGTTTTTGTTTAAATATTGTCTATTCGAACCATGGTGCACTCTGTGATGCGACGGTGTATTTAACAGCCATTCTAATGGACCAAGTTTTCCGACAAGTTCCGTATGTAAAAAGACCTGATAAAACAAGCTTACCGCCAAGGTTAACATCACCAACAATGGATGAAAGCCTACAAACACAAGCGGCAAAAACACCAACACGCTACCCGAAATAAGTCCGGTAAAGCCAAGTCGAGCAGAAACGGATAAATTCATATGCTCTGAGGAGTGATGAACACTATGCGTTGCCCACATCCATCTGATTTCGTGTGCCCACCTATGGTGCCAATAATAAACCAACTCAAAGAAGAAAAAGTAAATTACACCAACAAATACGCTGTTTATTTCAATGGTAAAGAGACGATATTCATAAGCCCAAAACAATACACCCGCAGCCGCTCCATAAGTCGCTAAATCCACTAGTCGCTTAAGCACGGCAACACCGAAGTTAGCGCTAGCTTCTTGCCAAGGAAAGCTTTGTTTTTTCAGCAAGATTAACCAAATAGCCTCAAGGATAACTAACAATAATAAGCCGATGAGGAAGATAAAATTTCCAAGTTCACTAGCCATTTCCATCGTAGATTCTCACTAACGGTTTCGCATTTTTTTACGCATTTTTTCTTTGTTTTCCTGCTGAATTTTGTCCCACTCTTCCAGTTGCTCGTCAGTTAAAATGGAAGCAAGCTGCTCCCTCGTTTCTGCATTTAATTTTTCCATATCTTCTTTCATTGCCATCATCTGGCTAAAAGATGGACGCTTTTTTTCACCTTTGGCTGAGCGTGTTAGGCCATGTTGCTCTAACAAAGCGATTCGTTGTTTGCCACTTTGTTCTAGGATTGGTGCAATGTCGCTTTCTTGTTCACTAGTCAGATTAAGTCGTTGTTTGGCTTGCTCAATTCGTTCTTGATAATTTGTACCCTGATCTTTTGCTAACACTTTGATAGGCGCAGACACAAAGGTAACTAAAGCCAACATAGCGAAGCAGAACGGTAATGTAATTTTAGTCATGGTATTTCCTCACTTTTCGTTTTAACCAAAATGAATTCAGTTTTTTAAGTGAGATTAATTGTAGCGAACAGAAAGTAAGCTAACGTCATCAAGTGAAAAGTTATGTAAAGACTTAAAGCACAATAAAAACGGCAATGTTCAACTAACCATTGCCGTTTTTTGAGGTTTGGTGGCGAGCTAAAAGATTGTTTATCTTTTTAGTCTTGAAGCTCTGTAGTATCAACGTCCGATTCATCTTTAGCCTCTGTCGATTTGTCATGAGGCTTAACTAAGCGATAATGAATTCGCGCTGAAAACGGTTGCTCTGGCGTAGTTAATACAAAAGGAAAGCCATCTTGATTAGGGCTATTTGGATAATATTGCGGTTCTAAACAAATACCCTGTCTCGGCGAAAATCGCCCATCTAAGTAATCACCGGTATACACTTGCAAACCTGGGTAATTACTACTGACATGAAGTTGCAATTGCTTATCTGGGCTAATAAGAATACCTTGCCAGCCGTCTCGTTGGTTAATAACGAAGTTGTGATCTATTTTGTCTCGCTCTTCGTCCCCTAAAATGCGCGGCTTTCGAAAATCAAAACGAGTTTCCTCTACAGGTAATATATTACCCGTTGGAATGTTGCGTTCATCAACCTCTGTATAGTAGTCGGCATTTAGATTGAGTAAATGATTGGCAGCATCTTGCTCTACGCCAGCAAGATTAAAGTACGGATGCGAAGTTGGGCCGATAACGGTTGCTTTTTCCGTTGTCGCATTCATGTGAATTTGTAATTCACTATCATTTGATAGCAAGTATGTGACATTAAAAGTAACAGCGCCTGGATAGCCATTGTGGCCATCCTCTAGCGTGCAACTTAAGGCAATTGAATTTTCTTGCTGCTCAACTAAATCCCACAACATGTGACTGAGTGCATTTGGACCACCGTGGAGTTGATTGCTCCCTTCGTTGGCAGTCAGCTCGATTTCTTCACCATGAATATTGATTTTAGCCTTCGCGATTCGATTCGCATAAGGCCCAACAATTGCCCCCAAGTAGAAAGGGTCTTCTTGATAATCAGCTAACGAAGAATAGCCAAGTACTATGTTACGTTCGTCGCCAGCAACTTCGGTATACCACTGAATAATTCTCGCACCAAAGTTGGAAATACATACTTCGTCACCAACGTCATTGCTTATTAAAAATGAGCGGATATCTGTCATAATCTACATCGCTTAATGCATTGCTTTTTCAGCATTAATATCTGTTAATAACTGTATATTATTCTTTTTCGACAATAGCGCAAGATTCTCGTTCAATTATTTGTTACGGGTTGTTCAAACCTTAAAAAGCCTCGATGTTACAGTACAAATCCTCTTCTAATTATCTATTGTTTGCGATCTCTCTATTTTACTACTAATACTTAAACGGTCATTCGACGTCCTTTCATAACATGGAGAAAACAATGAAAATCCAATCTTTACTGAGTTGGTTTACCGTTAGTTTATTGCTCATTAGTAGTAGTGCATTTGCTACTGACAAACCAAATATATTGGTCATCTGGGGGGATGATATAGGGCAATCAAATATTAGTGCCTATACCATGGGCTTAATGGGGTACCGAACACCCAATATCGATCGCATTGCCAATGAAGGCATGATATTCACCGATTATTATGGCGAGCAATCTTGTACTGCTGGTCGATCATCTTATATTACAGGTCAATCAGTATATCGAACCGGCTTAAGTAAAGTTGGCTTACCCGGTGCTGATTTGGGGCTACAAATTGAAGACCCGACTATTGCTGGCTTACTTAAAGCTTATGGCTATTCGACAGGGCAATTTGGTAAAAATCATTTAGGTGACAAAGATGAACACCTTCCGACTAATCATGGGTTTGATGAGTTTTTTGGCAACCTTTACCATTTAAATGCTGAAGAAGAACCAGAAAATGAAGATTACCCTAAAAACCCAGCATTTCGTAAGAAGTATGGGCCGCGTGGCGTTATTAACTCTTTTTCAGATGGCACGATCAAAGACACTGGACCATTGACGAAAAAAAGAATGGAAATCGTTGATGATGAATCAATTGCCAAAGCTTTAAAGTTCATTGATAAAGCTCATAAAGCTAAGAAACCTTTTTACGTTTGGTGGAATGGCACGCGTATGCATTTTCGTACCCATGTTAAGCCTGAACTAAGAGGCATTTCTGGTCAGGACGAATATGGTGACGGTATGGTTGAACATGATCGCCATGTAGGCCAGTTACTTGCGAAGCTAGATGAGTTAGGTATTGCTGACAACACCATTGTTCATTATTCAACTGACAATGGCCCTCATATGAATACTTGGCCTGACGCTGCTAGCACTCCTTTCTTTGGCGAAAAGAATACAAACTGGGAAGGTGGATGGCGAGTTCCATCAATGGTGCGCTGGCCAGGAAAAATCAAAGCAGGAAGTGTTTCAAACGAAATTATGCATCACATGGACTGGCTTCCAACCTATTTAGCTGCTGCTGGTGCGCCTGACATTAAGGAGCGCCTTAAAAAAGGTGGTGTACGTTCTATTAATCGCTCTTATAAAGTACATTTAGATGGTTATAACTTTTTACCGTTTTTAACCGGTAAGACAGACAAAGGGCCTCGTAATGAAATTTTCTATTTTTCTGATACAGGTGAACTAACCGCACTGCGTTATCAAGACTGGAAAATGATATTTATGGAACAAGAGCGCCCAGATACATTACGCGCTTGGATTGAGCCTTGGACTCCTTTGCGTGTTCCACTTATTTTTAATCTGCGTCGCGATCCTTACGAGCGTGCGCACGTCACCTCAAATACCTATTACGACTGGATGATCGATAGAGTGTTCTTATTAGTACCCGCACAGCAGTATGTTGGTCAATTTTTAACGACATTCAGAGAATTCCCGCCAAGACAAAAACCTGCGAGTTTCAGCATAGATCAGGTCATGGAGAAAATGTCTGAAGGTAACTCAGGGGTAGGGAAATAGAAATGTAGGCAATTAACTCTGCCTGTTAAAACGCCGCGAATAATGCGGCGTTTTTTTTGATTACTTTATGAAAATCAATGCGCTTTCTTTTTCTTCGTTAGTTCGGTTAAGCATTTCTCATACGACATTGGCATACCGAGGTAATACCCTTGCAATCGAGAAATATTTATCTCTTCACAAATTTGTATATGGTCAATAAGCTCCACGCCCTCTGCAACTGTTGTAATTTCAAGAGAATGTAACATCTGCGCTAACCCTTTTAACATTAACTTGGCTTTATCATCTTCTAAAATTCTCTCCACTAATGATTTATCGAACTTAACAATATCGATAGGATAATTGAGTAAGTGAGATATTGACGAAAAGCCTGTGCCAAAATCATCTAATGCAATATGACAATTCATTGCCTTAATAGCTTTTAGCGTTTCTAGCGTGCCATCGTTGTTCTCGAGCAACGCAGTTTCGGTCACTTCGACTATCACTTGCGACAAAGGAATTTTGTTTAATTCAGCTTGTTCTTTGATATAAGTGGGTAAGTTCAAATCGTGAATTTGTAGTGGGGACAAATTTATCGACAAATGAATATCGGTGATCTCGATTTGTGTTCTTAACTGCGCAAACTGACGAAAAGCTTGAGTCACAATCCACCTTCCTAATGGCTCAATCAATCGCGTTTTTTCCGCCACTTGAATAAACTCTTCAGGGTTTTTCGATGTTTTAGCACTAGGCCAGCGTACCAGTGCTTCTAATCCTTGCAATTGACGAGTGTCACACTCAAAAATCGGTTGATAATGCAATTCAAATTCTTGCTCTTTAATCGCGCTTCTTAACTCGTTTTCTATGTTATAGCTTTTTAAAAATTCATTCTCTAAGCATTCTTCATATAAACACGCTTTGTTTTTCCCCGAACCTTTGGCGTGATACATGGCAATATCTGCACGTTTAATTAAATCATGAACATTGCCATCATTGGCAGAGGTTACTGTAATGCCAATACTTGCTGAGCAAGGAATATGGTGATCATCTATGAGAAACGGTTTTTCGAAGCTATCTAGAATGCGATTTGCTATTTTGAATGCACCAAAAGGCTCGCTGATACCAGTGAAAACAAAAGCGAATTCATCGCCACCTAACCGAGCAAACAGTCTGCTTTCTCTAAATCTGTGCCTGATCCTGTCGGCAAACTCTTTTAAAATTTCGTCTCCCGCACAATGACCAAGGCTATCATTAATCATCTTAAAACCATCTAGATCGAGTAGCATGACGACAATAAAGCCATTAATGCCTCTAGGGTTTGCCAGTAAAGACGAAAGCACTTGTTCAAAGTAATGCCGATTAGACAAACCCGTCAGCTGATCTTTCTCGGCCAAGGTTTTTACTTGGTGATAACTTTCTGTGAGTTTGTTTTCTAGTGCTAAGCGCCTTTGAGATTGCTTGATACAGCGCACTAAATGAGAAGAAGAGATCTCATCTTTCAACAAAAAGTCTTGCGCTCCTTCGTTAATGCAGGAAATCATTAACTCTTCATCGCGATTGTTACTGATAACCACAACGGTAGCTCTTCTGCTTGCCTCTGTGTTCTTTATTTTACTCAGCAACTCTAAACCAGTCATATACGGCATTTGGTAGTCGAGCAAAACAACATCGAAGTCTTCAGAATTTAAACAAGAAAGGCCATCCTGTGCGTTACTTACTTCGGTAATGTCAAATGAACGGCCAGAGGAATATAAAGCCTCTTTGACCAACTCTCTGTCCATTTGTTTATCGTCAACGAGTAAGACATTCATATCTTCCAAACTCCCTTTCAGTATAAACATGTGAAGGCGATTTCTTGACATATCACACCTTCAATTGCTTATATTAAGAGTAGTACATGGAGAGAAAAACAGTAGGCATAACTGACATTGTCTATTGTAACAATATAAGAAAAAAGTAACTGGCTGATTTAAAGGGAATTAAACGTGGCAGATAAAACTAAGAACAGCAATAATCGACAATTTATTGTTTCTGTGATCTTTGTTTTTATCTCTATACTCTGCGCTATAAGCGCATCCATATGGCTTTGGCAATTATCCCAACAACAAGAACAAAAGCTCATTCAAAACACCGCCGCCGCCAAATCTGAGCTTATTCGCCACCAATTTCTCAATTCACTACCAAGTATTCTAAAAGCGCTAGAGCGCATGCGAAATCGTTGGATAGCACGCCAAGGCCCGCCATTTGAAGAGTGGAAACTCGATGCGCAAAATTATGTAAATGACAATGCAGGACTGCGAGCCGTTGAATGGGTAAATACACAGTACATTGTAAAATGGGTGGTGCCACTTCGTGGCAATGAAGCCGCGGTTGATCTCAATCTAACCTTCGAAAAACACAGAAAAGAGGCTTTAGATAAAGCTCGTTTAACTAACACACACACCATATCGAAACCCATAGACCTCGTACAAGGTGGTAAAGGGTTTTTGGCTTACTTTCCGATCGTTTATGACGATAAATTCGAAGGCTTTATTCTTGGCGTTTTTGGTATCGAAGAAATGATGGAGAGTTTGTTACCCACTAAACTCACCGATAACTTCAATATTCGTGTCTATTCAAATGAAGCACTAATGTTTGAGAAAGCTCAACACAATGTCCCCTACAATGAAAAAACAGGAGCTCGTTCACATTTTATTCAATACGGTGTCGCGTGGGAGTTGTTGGTGTGGCCAAAGTCAAATACTGCCTTTGCCGAGAATTCTATTATTCCTACTGCCTCTTTAATTCTAGCTATTTCAATTTCAGCTCTGGCGGGTCTCTCGCTATTTTTTGCCTTGAGATATTCATACTCAGAGAGAAGCCTGCGTATTAAAGAAGCCGAGTATAGGGCGACTTTAAATAATGCGATTGACGGCATTATTACCATTGATACGCAAGGGGTCATTCGCACCATTAATGACGCAGTGTTAGTTATTTTTGGCTATCAGCGAGAAGAGCTTATTGGCGAGAACATTAAAATACTAATGCCTGAACCCTATCAAAGCGAACACGATGATTATCTGTTGAATTTTTTGTCGACGCGCGAAGCAAAAATCATAGGAAAAGGACGTAGGGTTGAAGGAAAACGAATGTCTGGTGAAATTTTCCCTATGGATCTTGGTGTCAGTAGTTTTCATATCAACGATCAAGAGTATTTCTGTGGTGTCATTCGCGACATAACCTTGCAATTAACGCTGGAGCAGGAGAAAGAAAAACTAATCACTGATCTCAAACGCTCGAATGAGGAACTGGATAGTTTTGCCTATATCGCTTCTCACGACTTAAAGGAGCCACTTAGAGCCATTCAAAACCACGCACAATTTCTACTAGAAGACTATACTTCTCTACTTGATGAAGAAGGTATTTATAAACTTAATCGCCTAGTTTATTTAAGTGGCCGAATGGAACAACTTATTTCAGAACTCATGTATTACTCCAGATTAGGAAGAGAAAAACATGCCTACGTTGAGGTCAATATGAATGATTTGGTATCTCAAGTTTTAAACAGGTTAAATGAAGCGATTGTTGCACAGCATGTAACTGTTACTTTAAACACTCTCCCTACTATTTACGGTGACAAAGTGCGCTTAGAAGAACTCTTCTATAACTTAATTACCAATGCCTATAAATACAACACATCAAGCAATAAACAGATTCATATCGGTTTTGATGAATACACAAAAAATGGTGCTTTCTTCGTCAAAGACAACGGTATAGGTATTCATGAACAATTTAAAACGGACGTATATCGAATATTTAAGCGACTCAATAGCAGCAAAAAGTTCGGTGAGGGTACGGGAGCTGGTTTGACGTTTGCCAAGAAAATAGTGGAACAGCATCACGGTGAAATATGGTTTGAATCTGAACTAAACAAGGGAACCTGTTTTTATTTTACTGTCAATAAGGAGCGACAATAACAATGAATGATAAATTAATTTTAATCGTCGAAGACAGCGATGATGACTTCTACGCCACCATGCGAGCCTTCAAGAAAGACGGTAATCTGAGTAATCCCATTAAACGCTGTGAAGATGGTCAAGAGGCGCTGAGCTATTTAAATCAACCTTGGGGGGCTGAACATTTAAAACCCGCCATTATCTTACTTGATCTTAATTTACCAGGAATCGACGGTCGCCAGGTTTTACAGGAAATTAAGTCAAACCCTAGATTAATCAATATACCAGTCATCGTATTAACGACTTCTAACGACACCAAAGATATTGAGTCCTGTTATGAACTAGGCGCTAACACTTATATTCAAAAACCTGTTCGTTTAGAAGCATTTTTCAATGCTATTCAAAAATTGAAAGAATACTGGTTTCAAATTGCTGTTTTACCTAAGGAAGACTAGGTAATGTTTGAACGAAGCGTATTACTGATTGATGACTCAGAAGACGATAGATATTTTTACAAACGGTTACTAAACAAAAGCGAGTCTAAATGGCACATTAGCGAAGCAAGCTGCGGAGAATCGGGTTTGGCACTTCTGCAATCGCTTTCACCCGATGCCATCTTGCTCGATTATTCATTACCTGGCTCTGATGGGGTAAGTACATTATCTGTTATTAAAGAAATGTACCCTTTTATCCCTGTCATCATGTTAACTGGGCAAGGGAACGAACGAATTGCCGTTGAATCTTTAAAACAGGGCGCATCAGACTATCTAATTAAAGGCGATTTAACTGCATTCTCGTTGGAGAAAGCTGTTGATAGCGCCATCAACTCAGCGAGCCTCGAGCAAAGAATAGCGACACAAAAGCATGAATTAGAACAATTTGCCCGGGTACTCGCTCACGATCTAAAGCAACCAGCCAATGCGATTCGCTCGATGGCTGACATCTTAATAAAGAAATACCAAACTGAACTTCCACAAGACGCGCAGCTAAAAGTTAAGTTAATGCGAGATACCGCGACACAAATGAGCGAACTCATTAAAGCACTGGTTGCTTACACTAAGCTCGAATTGATTCTTCCCGTATTTGAATCAACTGACGTGCAAAAGTGCATCGCTATTGTCCAAGCAACCTTAAACAATAAAATTGAACAAAAAAATGCGCAGATTTCTGTAGAGTCCATGCCTGTCATCCATGCAATTCCGAGCTTTGTTATTCAGCTATTTCAAATACTGATCGATAACGCCATGACCTATTGCGAACAGGCACCAGTTATTACTATTACCGCCAAGTCCTTCGAAGGTTATTGGCAATTTTGCGTTAAAGACAATGGCATTGGCATTCCTGACAAAGAACAACACCGAGTGTTTGATCCTTTAGTAAGATTGCATTCCAATGACACCATTAAAGGAACGGGGCTTGGCCTTTCGACAGCAAAAAGAATCGTGGAAAAACACCGAGGTTCAATCCAGTGCTTTTCCAATGAAAAAGAAGGGGTAAGTTTTAAGTTTTCCATCACAAAAGTAGCGATTCCTGATCCTGCAAATGAATGAGCAAGAATTCCCCCTAATTTAGTAACCGATGCACACCTAAACCTTAAAGCCCGCAACAGTACGTTCAACTTTCTCCATAGAAGAAATAGCAGCAAGGCTATTGTCTTGCAGCTGAATACTGCCTTGTGCGGTATTATCTGCAATAGAAACAATGCTTCGCAACGATTCATTCATATGAGTAATAGCACAGTCTTGCTGTTGTGTGTGATCGACAACCAGTTGGTTAGTTTCACGAATTTGGCTAGCGCTTGCCAAGATCTGCTCAAGGGCATTACTGAGCTCATGATTATTATCAGCACACGATCTTGCGCCTGCTTGTCCTTTATCCATGAGTTCTTTAGCGTCTACTGCTTGTTGCTGCACTTGGGTAATGGTGGCTTGAATGTTTAGCGTCGACTCTTGTGTTTTCATCGCTAAGCTTCTCACTTCGTCAGCAACAACTGAAAAGCCTCGACCCGCTTCACCCGCTCGAGCCGCCTCGATGGCAGCGTTAAGGGCAAGAAGATTCGTTTGCTCGGTAATAGATTCGATCACGTCTAATACTGAGCCGATTTCATTACATGATTGACTCAGCTCATTGATTGCGTGGCTGGTTTGATCTATCAGCGTATTTAAGTGGGTCATTTCATCAAAACTGGTACGAACCAATTCAACGCCACTTTGGGTGTCATCATAAATACTATTTGCTTGGCCTTCTGCTTGATTAGTTGATTCATTCACAGATGCCACAGATAAAACCACTTGCTCCATTGCTGAGCTAATACTTTCAATTTCAGTTTTTTGCTGCGCAGTGCCTTTCTGTGTTTGTTCAGAAATTTCCGAAAATTGAGCGATATGAGCGGTAGATTCATTCACAGAACCAGCAATTTCGTCAACGGTATGATGCACCTTTTCAATAAACTGATTGAACTCATTAGACAGCTGACCAATTTCATCGTTTCTGCTCACATCTAATCGACGCGTTAAGTCACCATCGCCACGAGATAATTCAACAACAGCCTCTTTTAATCCTTTAACGGGTTTTAGCAAATTCGAGGTTAAGAAAAATACAGCGACGATCGAACCAATGGCGATAATAGCGAGTAGACTAAAAACTGCCGCCATTTGTTTTTGAATATCAGCGGTGACTTCTTCAGCCATACGACGTGCTGTATCTCGAGTATTTTGCGCTAACGTCACCAACTGATGCTGAATATCGTCACCTTGTCGTTTAAGAATGCGCAAATCAACCAGGTTATTCTTAGAACTTCCTGTCAAGTGAGCACTTACTTTTGAAAACCAATCTAAACCGTTTTCCATAATAGCCGTCGTTTGTTCTGTTGCATCACTGGTGAGTTTGTTATTTTTCGCAGACTGAATTTGTTGCTCAAAATTTTGTTCAAACTCCGCAAACTGTTGAGAAACCTGACTACTGTCTTGTGGGTAAGTAAAAGCTAACACTTCATCGGCAAAATTAGTCGCCATGCGAAACGTTTCTGCGGCGGCTCTACTGTCATTTACCGCTTCTAAAGGCTGATTGAAAGCGTATATAGTTTGCTCACCTTGCGCTTTTAAAGCAAAGGTAAGATATAAACTGACTGCAGAAAACACACTCACTAAAAGAATGAAGCTAAACAGCAACTTTTGCTTAATGGTCATCGTCATTTCTCCTAGTAAGGTAAGGTCGGTAAACTTACCGCAGTATCTTTACCGGTAAGAGTTAACAAGAATGCTTCAAGATCACGAATTTCCTGACTATTCAAAGGCACAGGATTAATCAGAGGTGATAAACTTTTTCGTTGAATGCCACCACCAACATAGTGAACAATAACTTGAGTCAATGTCTCCATAGAGCCGTCATGCATGTAGGGTGCACGTTGCTTTATGTTGCGTAAGCTCGGCGTTTTAAAGGCAAAATCATCACGAGAATTTCCCGTACGTGCCGCTAGGCCCTTATCTGGGCTATTCAAGCCGATATCGTGAAACTTATGATCGGTAAAGTTCCAACCTGAATGACAAGTAGAGCATTGCGCCTTACCGTTAAATAAATCAAACCCTCTCTTAGCGGATGCTGAAATAGCAGACTCGTCACCCTCAACCCACAAATCAAAAGGTGCTTGACCAGATACTACCGTACGTTCAAAAGTAGCAATTGCTTTAGTAATATTGTCTGCGTTTATGCCCGAATCGCCGAACACTCGACGGAACCATTTTTGGTAGCTTTCAACTTGCTTTAACCTAGTAACGGCTTCGCCTATTGGCAGATTCATTTCCACGTTACTTTCAATAGGCCCTTTTGCTTGCTCTTCTAACGTTGCTGCGCGCCCATCCCAAAAGAACGACTTGCCCCATGCTTGATTAAGAATGGTAGGAGAATGGCGATCTAAGGCTGAGTTTTGTGCACCAACCGACGTTTTTGTTGCATCTTCCCAACCAAAGCTTGGATTATGGCAAGTTGCACAAGTCATATTGCGATTTTTACTTAAACGCGGGTCAAAAAACAACATCTTACCTAATGCCGCTTTTTCCACTGTATAGGGGTTATCAGCGGGAAAAGGGATAGAAGCTGGCCTCTGATAATTTGACTTCAAAGACGAAGCATACCCTTCACTCAGTGAAAGACTTAAGCCCACTATCAGGCAAAATTTCAATATTATAGTTAATCGCATAGATACCACTTAATTCTCTGCTAGATTGATTTGAAATGAATAAGCGCGTCTGAATAAGACAGGAAGAGTAAGAGTTCTATTTCAAAGAAAGCCTAAATCAAGGCAAGTTTTAGTTTTTGAGCGTAATCATTCAGCGCTAACTACAGAAAATTATTAAAATATTTCTAAAATTTTACTCTTTTTCATATTAACTTAACGCTTTATGACTATAATTGTTAATTGTTTGTTGAGTTTTCGGAAATAGAAACCTTTCAAAGTTCACATAACTCTCGGTTTTTTCTCACCTTTTACCGTAGTAATTTATTTCGGTTTAAGAATCTGCACGGAATGCATAGGTATTTAAGCTCGTTTTATTGGTTTATTCCTTTGAGGATCGCATGTTAAGTAAATTAAAAATTTCTCATAAAGTCTATTGTTTAGGCTTAATACAGCTTAGTTTAATGCTAATTACTGGCCTATACGCGTCTATCCAGATGAATAATATAGGTCAAGAATTGGTGGCTATTGCAGAAGCCGATATACCATCAACAGGCAAAATAACGGAAATAACTGAGTTACAGCTACAACAGGCCATACTTTTTGAAAAAGCGTTGTTCAAGGCTGCATTGGCTGAATTAAAAGGCGATACAGCCAAAGCAGAATTCAATCAATTAAATTCGGCTGTTACTGACAAAACGAAAAAAATAACGCAGCATTTTAACGACACTAAACGCTTTATTGGCGATATCACCAATAAAATTTCAGATCCAGCAACCAAAGAAAAATTGCTTGAAAACCTTAGACTACTAACAAACATTGAACGTAACTATCTCGGCCTCAGCGATGAAATGGATAGCGCATTATCCAAAGTAAATACTCAATCTGTCAGCGCTATTTCAGACGAAATTTCTAGAGTTGAAGCTCATGAAAAAGAAATTGAATCGGACTTAATTAAACTCCTTTCAGAAATTCACAATTTCACACTGGATTCCGCATTAAAAGCAGAAGAACACGAACTTGATGCTACCAAAACTATCATGTATTTGTTTATTATTGCGGTATTAATAGGTGCGATTTTACCGCTAATAATCGCAAGAGCTATTACTCAACCAATAGTGAAGCTTCAGCAAGGTTTAGAGCAAGCTTCACAAGGTGACGGCGACTTAACATTTAGGCTTGATGACAAGAATCGCGACGAAACGGGCGATGCAGCAAGGGCTTTTAACCATTATCTTTCAACACAACAAAGCCTGATCAAGAGCATTATCGATCAAGGAAATCAATTATCTGAATCTTCTAAATCTGCGAGTATCGCGGTGCATGAAACGGTAGATAACTTTAAAACTCAGCAAGCAGAAACCGACACTGTTGCTAGCGCCATAGAACAACTCAGCATAGCCACTAAAGAAATTAGCCAAAATGCGCAGCAAGCATCAACGTTTACCGATAACGTAAAATCCAAAGTTACTGACGGTACCCAAGGTGCATTAGCAACAAAAGACGATATTTCTCAACTTACTCAACAGATTCACGATGCATCGAAAGTTATTGAAAGCTTAGTCATTGAAACAAACAGTATTGATTCTGTGTTAGAAACCATTCAAAGCATTGCAGAACAAACTAATTTACTTGCTTTAAACGCCGCAATTGAGGCGGCTCGTGCCGGTGAAAGTGGCCGAGGGTTTGCCGTTGTAGCCGATGAAGTCAGATCATTAGCACAGCGTACACAAACCTCAACTGTCGATATTCAAGAGTTGGTTCACAGGTTACAAGCTGAAGCTAAAAATGCCGTGAACACTATGGATAAAGGGAAAGACTTAGCATCAACCTGCTTAGAGAAAAGCTTAGAAACTGCCAATTTGTTTGAGCAAGCAAACGATGCTGCAAACAGTATTACCGAGTTAACCATCCAAATAGCAGCATCGGTAGAAGAACAATCGGTTATGGCACAAGAAGTGGCGCAAAACGTCATTAATATTTCTGATATTTCCGACAACTCAGCACAATTGGCAACATCTACTTCTAAACTAAACAACGATATTGAGCACGAATCTCAAGAGTTAATCGATAAATTGAATCGATTCAAAATTTAATGACAATCCCTTGTAAGCAAAACGAAGTCATGTAAGTGACTTCGTTTCTTTTTGAGTACAAAGAATTATCTTCTTAAGAATTCGCGATTAGGCCCCGCTGACGGTGGCCCTGAAATAGCTTCAAGAAATGCTACAAGCGCATCAATTTCTTGTTGATTAAGGGCTAAAGGCTTCAATAACTCAGACGTATGAGGCGACATAGGGTCTTCCTCTTTCTTGATATATTTTGCTCCTCCAGCATTGTAGAAATTCAATATACCGCGCATTTCGGAAAATAGACCGTTATGCATCCACGGCTTACTGTTCATTACCCCTCTTAAACTAGGCGTTTTAAACTTACCAACATCGTCGGTATTTTTCGTTACATTGTATTGGCCTAAGTCTTCATATTCTCGTTGATAGTAGGTCAACCCAATATTGTGAAATTTGTTATCGGAAAAGGTGGGGCCATGATGACAATTCATACATCCCGCTTTGGTTCGAAACAGGTGCATGCCCGTTATCGCTTTATCCGACATGGCATTGGCGTAAATCCGTTTAAACCGCTCATCTTTTTGCTCAGATGCCAGTAAAAACCTGTCAAAAGCACTCAGTCTAGAAGTAATTGTGCGCTGATAGGTTGCTAGTGCCATAGCGATACGTTTAGGTGTTATTGTTTCATCACCAAAAGCCTTTTTGAACGCCTCGCGATAAGCTGCACTGTTACCCAACCTCTTCACCAATTCAGGAAGCGTAAAGTTCATTTCTAGCGGGTCTTGAATGGGCATTAACGCCTGTTGCTCAAGCGTTTTCGCTCTGCCATCCCAAAAGAAATGTGTGCTAAAGGCAATATTTTCAATGGTGGGGGCATTTCTCTTACCACGCTGTCGATCATGACCAAAAGATGTACGTCTACCATCACCCCAGCCTAACTCAGGTTCGTGACAAGAAGCACAAGCAATTTGCTTGGTTCGAGACAAATTACCATCGTGAAATAGCTTCTCACCTAAATCGAGTTTTTCAAAACTAAAAGGATTATTTGTTGGAAATTCAACTGAATCCAACAAGCCAATTTCTCTTACCTCGATATCTTTTTCGAAGTTAGCTTTAGGCCACTTATCTTGAGGTTGGCTGTATATTTTGCGAAGTTCAGCAGCGCTTTGGGCACTGCTGTGACAACTTATAAAAAATAGCGATAGAATAATCGCAAATGAACAGTGTACTAGCTGTTTCATTTGTACAAACAAAGCCTAACCAGCAATAATGGTTAAGGTTTCTTGCGTAGAATCCATTAGTACCATTTTCTTTGCTTCTTCTAATTGTTTTTCAGACTTTATTGGTAAGCAAATTGACGATTTGTCTTCTCTAGCAGCCATCAAAGGCGCAGAGTAATAATTTGCTTCTTTTATAAAATCATCGGCGTGAATGTCTTTTTTTGCGTCATAACACAATTGGCCTAGGCCAATAGATGCTGCTAAAACTATACTCATGTTTATCTCCTAATAATCATAATGAATACCTAACCAAAACCGTCTCCCCAGCTCTAAACCTGTGGTAAAAGGGCTCACTTGATAGGTACGTTTATTTAATAAATTTTCACCGTCAAAACTCAAGGTGATTTTAGATTGACTTGTGAAGTGCCAATCGTATTTAACACTGCCGCTTAATAGCCAAAAACTTGGCCGTTCAGCAAGACGGTAGACAGGATATTCGCGTTTAGCTGTTAAGCATCCGGTACAGATGCTGTCAGCTTCATTTAAACTTTGTGTTTGTCCAGTAGGGTAAATAGCGTCTTGCTTACCATTGAAGCGAGCATAAGCAGATAAATGCCAGTTTCCCCAATCTCCCCCCCAACTAAGATTGGCAACAATAGGGCGATTCGCGTCTTGCTTTTCTAGGTTGATATCGTGTCGAGTCACTAGTGAATATGTCGATTTAAGCTCACCTTTTTCGTCATTCGCGTCAACTCGAAGATAAACTAATTCGTCATCATTGTAGCTATAATTGAGTGTTTCATCGTTTGTATGATCATCACTGCTTTCGATCGTTGTATTACCGTCAAAGCTTCTGCGATTGGTTTTATTACTCGCCTTGGATATGTTGAATTCAACGTGTTGATTGGCAAATTGCGCCATCCATGACAAAGACCAGCGCCGATATTGACTGCTACCATCGTTACCGGCATAAAGAATAGCTTCACCAGCTTCGTTATAGCCCTTTATTCTGTTAATGCTGTCTTTGCTTTCTCTTTGTATCCACTTAGCTTCGAGCATACCTCCTAATAAAGGCAGTCTATAAGCAGCGACAAATTCATCGCTAAACGGCGTTTTTGTATCCTGGTATTCGTAGCGATACCCAGACGTCACCAAGGCAGCTTGCCACTTCTGCGGCGTGTTATTCCATGATGAGCGCACTTCATTTTGAACAGGTTGCATGGCTTGATTTAACTTGTAGTTAGCCATATCACTTTCGTAATACCTGTTAGCTCCAGCGATTATCTGGTGTTGATCAAAAAGTTCGTAACTTGCCCGAATTCTAGGTGCAACGTTATGGTTTTTAAAAAAATCATTGTAATCGTATCTCAACCCTACCGTTAGCTGTAGGTCGTCGATGTCCATTACATCTTCTGCGTAAACTGAGAAATAAGTAATTTCCGCTTCTACTCTTGCTTTTGGAGATACTTGGCGAGACTGAAAATACTGACCCGTTGAGATTAAGTTTGCTTGGTATAGCTGAAAATCCTCAGCCTGAGTTAAATCTAAAGGTCGGCCAAGTTCAGCTTCAATTTCCTCTATTGAGCGAAGAAAGCTCGTCTCAATACAATCAAGTATGTAGCCCCCACAGTTAACTTGTGGCGATATTACGGCACCATTGTAAAAAATAGCGTCTTCTAAGCGGTCAAAAACAGTGGTTTGCTTTTCAATTTGATAGCCCACTGAAACATTGTGCTCAATAGACTTTAACGACCAAGGAGTAAAATCAACGTCTTGAGTTAAGCTGAAAGTATCTTGTGTTTTCTCTATATCGCCATAGCCACCAGATAAGCTGGTTGCAGAGCCATCATAACTTCCCCAAGACTTTCCAGGAACGTTAGCCCATACATACCAGGTGTTGCTAGTCGATTTAGAATTTTCACTCGCACGCCAAGCAATTTGTGTGGCGAAATCTCCCCAGTCTCGCGAGGCGAGCCAATTCGACATAAACGATTGTCCACCACCGGTAATTTCATAGTCACTATCGATAGCATCAACGTTAAAGTAGTTACCTTTGTACGGTGCGTTCAAATAACGAAAGCTCAGCTCATCGTTAGGTGAAATATCAATGTGGTACTTTATCAATCCATTGTAATTTGTTTGCTCTTGCTCTCTGATAGTGCCCAATTGATTCAACGACTCAGACGACGTTAATGCTTGTACTTGAGCAATTAAACCACTGCTATCTGTAATGGGTATCTCAATGTAAGCACTGAAGTCTTTTTTAGTGAAAGTCGCAGTATCTAATATGTCATCACCGCTAAATTTAGGGCTATAGAAGGTATGGTACTGCACGAAGTCATCAGCAGTTTGCCGGTAACTCAATCCAAAACGCGTTTTATTGCCAGCGTTTTTAGTTTCGGCAAGAACAAGACCGCCTGAGAACTGGCCGTATTTGGCAGGAATATTACTGTCGTAAACAGCAATTTGATCGAGAATCTTCACATTAACAAACGACTCTTGGCTGTGACCAGAGACATCCAATGCTAAATTTCTATCAATATTACCTGTTTGCGAGTTTAGTTTACTGTTATTCCCAACGCCATCGACTTGGTAACCAGATTGAAAACCTTGCGCGCCAGAAATAGACACTTCGCTTGGCTTAATGTTTGAAACTTGATTGGCGGCATACGCTGATTCACCAAATTGCACACCCGGTAATATAGCAATAATGTCATTCAAGTTACCATTGCCATAGCGATAGGCTTCTAGCAAATCTTTATCTAGGGTATACACCCCTTCAGCGCTAGAGGAAATTGGTGTTATATAACGACCGAGTACTTCAATATGCTCAATGTTATCTTTGCAGTTTTCTTCTGATTTGTCTGTACATTTAACAGGTTTATCTGCGCGTTTCTGCGCTTGATTAATGTCAGATTCTTGGGCAAAAAGTATCGGCGCAGCCAGCGCTAGGCTGACCACGCTCGTAATGAAAGTACGATTCATATTACTGTTTCGTAGCATCTAGCGGGAATGCGTCTTCCGCATCATTCACGCCATCATTATCACTATCTTCGTCTAACATTATCCCTGAGTTAGCTATAGCTTGGTCACTAGCAGCTTCTAAAAAGAAGTTAGCTTTTCCGTCACCGTCAGTATCTACTGATGCAACTAAGGTTTGTTTAAAATCATCATGCGAACTTAAGCCAGTAGCAACAGCTGTTATTATTGCGTCTTTTTCGACTACGCCAAAGACCGAGTCATTTGAAATAGCTAACGCTTCGTCAAATTTTCCAAGACGAATATACTGACTTGCGTAGAACGGTAAAAAAGTGAGTTTTTGTTGCTCTGCTTGAGTTGCTAAAGTAGCTGTTCTACTTTCAATAACGTCAAGCCATGTCTGATAGGCAGTAGCTTTTATTTCAACATAGTTATCCAAAGTACCCGCGTTTCTTTCAATAATAGTTAAGAAGTCACTGTAATCGCTCGACGAGCTTTGACCACTGTCAAAAAATGCATTTGTTTCCTGACCTTGTTCTTCAACTGGAAGTATTGCTTCAAACTTGTTTAGTTGCTCAATCGCACGGTTGTAGTAGCCTTGGGCTTGCGTGAATTTATGACCGTTAGCCAACGCAATACCTGTGCCTCGAAGTTTGGTAAAAATCTCTTCAAAATCATTTTCATTGATTTTTTTAACGTTTTCTTCGACTACAGATAAAATCGATTCAATTTTATCTTCGATATTTAATTGATTGGCAAACGCTAAGAACCTTGAATTTGCGTGAATAGCCTCCTCAATAGAAACGTCTGTACCGTCTACACCATCGCCGTAATGTGACGCAGCAATTTCGATACAAGTGTCAACTGAGGATTGCGCTTGCGTTTTAAACGCATCATTTTGCGTAATGTTATAAAGTGCTAAGTATTCTTCTACAACGATTTGACAACCAGTTTGACCAGTTACGAATGGTTCTATAGATAAGTTTTCTGCAACGTATTCATCTGTTTTTAGCAAGTTAAGTGCTTCTGCTAAAAACTTTCCTGCAGCCTCGTACTCACCTTGCTTACGCAAATGGATAGCGCCACCTGGATTAGCAGAATTGAAAGCGACTAGATTAGTAAAATGATTTCTTAAGTTTTCAGGATCTTTTTCCGCAATTACCAATTCAAGTGCCGCGTCTTTATCGTCCATGTTACGAACATTTGCCATCAAGCGAGCATCTGCCGCATCTTCTTCAGCAAACAACGCCCAAAAGCTACCTTCCGGAAAACCTGTTAAATACTTATCCAATGTCGTGTCAGGATAAAGTACAACGAATTCTTCAATGACACCATATAAGCCATACTCATACTCAACTTTAGTTACTTCCGCATAAGGACTAGGTGTTCTTGGATAATCTTCATCTACTCCAACAACGCCATGTAAAGCAAAAACGTCGTGTAATGCTTCTTTTGCATTATCAAAGTCGTTTAGCTCCATGAATGCATTAACAACTTCAGATAACGCGACTTGGCGTGTACTGTGGTATTCCTTGCCTTCGTTACCATTTCGATCATTACTAACATAACGATGGCTGATTAAATTTGCGTAACCGTACAATCGCACTGTCATGCTATGTGCTAAGTCATAATCAGCTTGGGTGAGTGACTCTTGCCAGTTTTCAATAGCCGACTCTACCAAACCGCTATAAGCAAAGAAGGTTCTTAATGCAGCTGTTGTCGCGTTGCCATCAAGTGCCGAAGCAAATAAAGTGTCTAAAATAGCTAAAGTTTGGTTGGCTTGTTCAGTGTTGTCTACTTGGCTATAACTACCAGCTAAGTTGGTGAAGAAAGTCGCGTCGGCAGCATCAAATGCATTAATACCCTTTGATGCAACATATTCGGCATATAAGTTACTGGCTAACGCTCTATATTCATCCCCTGTATCGACAAGGCCTAATTGGTTATAGATCAGCGAAACGCCCAATAAAGCGCGTGCTCGTTGCTCGGCGCGAACAATCTGTTCTTCAGTCACTAATTTAGCCACTTCATTTACTAAACCAGCTTCTGCATAACCAGTCGCCAAATTGCCAAAGATTAAGCCTTGATTAACGTCATCGCTAACCGTTCGAATAAGATTTTCAGCTTGTTTCAAGCGTGAATCTTCACTCGCATAATAGTAGTAAGCACGGTCGGTATTCGTCGCTAAACTCGCTTTAATAGCTAACGCTTTAACTAATTCTCCGCCTTGGCCATCAGTAACTTTTAGAGTAAAAGTATCATTTAAATTTACTAGACCAGTAGGCGTATACGTAACCTCACCTGTTGCTGCGTCAATGTCTAACTGACCATTTTCAGTCGTTTCTTCAATGCTATACGTTAGCGTGTCGTCTTCCACGTCTTGTGCTTGAATTGTGCCTTTTTTAATCTCACCACCAGAAACAATAATTTCGTTAACAGTTAACGTTGGCGCGTCGTTTACGGCATTTACCGTCACATTTATCGTTGTTGAAGCATTAGCTTCACCATCAGACGCACTGATTTCAAAGCTATCAGAGCCATTGAAATTTGCATGAGGTGTGTAGCTGATTAAACCCGTCGATGTGTTGATTTCAACAACAGCATTCGCCGACGCGTTAGCTAAGCTATAAGAAACAGTATCACCTGAATCTTTATCGTTAGCGCTTACTTGAAGGGTTGTGCTGTTATCTTCATCTAATTGAATCTGATAATTAGAATTGTTAAATACCGGTGCAGTATTCGAATTTGAGCTTCCTCCACAACCGACGAGGATCGCTGCCGAAAGCAAGAGGGTGACTTTGTTAGTTTTCATCATGTATCCTTTTAATTTTGCGCGGATCTTAATGAAAACAATTCTCATTATCAATATATTTTTGACTATATGGTTGATAAAAATTTACATTGTTTGAACAGTGTTAATAAATCGTTATTTATTTATATTTTTTTTACAAACGTAACATTGACCATTTAGTTAACGGCAGGTCGTAGAAAGTAGATTAAATTTGAGAAAGCGAGGAAGTATTAAGTAGTAAAACAGGTGCGCCATACTCTTTGATATGGCGCTTAACACAATGATATTTATGAACTAGGTCATAGTTACAAATTCTTCAGCAGATGTCGGGTGGATCGCCACCGTATTATCAAAGTCTGCTTTGGTTGCCCCCATCTTCATTGCCACAGAGAAACCTTGAAGTAACTCGTCACTACCAAAACCAATAGAGTGCAAACCAACAATCTTTTCTTCTTTACCGACACAGATTAATTTCATGCGCGTAGGGTCACGATAGTCTTCGGTCATTGCTTGGTATAGCGCGGTAAATTGTGAGGTATAGACTTTCACTTGATCTTCACCGTATTGCTCAATCGCTTCTTTTTCAGTTAAGCCAATCGTGCCAATAACAGGGTGGCTGAAAACCACTGTAGCCACATTTTCATAATCTAAATGTTCATACGGTTTGTTATTAAATAAGCGCTCACACAATCTTCTTCCGGCAGCGACTGCTACAGGCGTTAGCTGTACACGACCAGTATTATCACCTACCGCGTAAACACCCTCTACATCAGTATTTTGGTATTTATCCGTTGGAATATAGCCACGCTCATCTAACTCAATACCCGTTGCTTCAATATTAATATTGTCTGTAGCCGGAGCTCGACCAATCGCCCAAATAACAGATTCGACAGGGCCAACAGAATTACCGTTTTCTAAATGCACCGTTAAACTGCCATCACTGTGTTTTTCAATAGACGTTGGTACACTGTTGTTGTGTAAAGTCGGACCATGCTTAGCCATTTGTTCCACTAACGTATCTGACAGCATTTCATCGAAATTGCGCAGTGGCTTTTCTTTACGGACAAGCAAGTGAGATTCACTTCCTAGGGCATGTAACACGCCAGCAAGTTCAACGGCAATATAACCTGCGCCAATAACAGCCACTGATTTTGGTTGTGCTTCTAAGGCAAAAAAACCATCTGAATCAATGCCGTATTCTGCACCAGGGATACTAGGAACACTCGGGCGACCACCTGTAGCGATAACAATGTGATCTGCAGTGTATTGCTCGCCATTCACTTCAATCGTATTGCGGTTAACGAATTTAGCAAAACCATTGATCACAGTAACACCGTTTGACTCAAAGCCACGACCATAAGCAGCATGAATGCGCTCTATATATGCCTCGCGATTTTTCACCAATCGTGACCAATCAAATTCTCCGGCAGAAAGGTTAAACCCGTAGTCATGACTGTAATGCACAGCATCAGCAATTTGTCCTGCATACCACATGGCTTTTTTCGGAACACAACCCACGTTAACACAGGTGCCGCCAATGTATTTCGCTTCTACTACCGCCGCTTTTTTACCTAACTTTGCCGCGCGATTAGCTGAAGCGATACCGCCACTACCACCACCAATGGCAATAAAATCAAAATGTTGAGTCATGAGCTTTACCCTATTTTTGCCCGTTGTTTCACTACGATATGCGGATTATTTCTTAAGCTTTCAAGCAAAAGTGCGATCTTTCCTGCATACTAACCTTGAATAAGCTTAGCTTAACCATACATCTACTATCATCTCTAATAAGGAAAGTAGCAAGACGCCATGAGTGAAAATCCACTATTACAAGAATCCACGTTACCCCAGTTTTCAAAAATCAAACCTGAGCATGTAAAGCCTGCTGTAGAAGAAGCTATTGCCCACTGTAAAGACACTATCGAGAAAGTCTTGGCTGCTGGCGACTTTAGTTGGCAAGGTTTAATAACGCCTGTTGAGGAAGCCGAAGATAAACTCGGTAAACTATGGTCTCCGGTTTCTCACATGAACTCCGTGGTCAGTAACGATGAGTTACGTGATGCCCATGATGCATGCCTTCCTATTTTGTCAGAATACAGCACCTTTGTCGGTCAACACGAAGGCTTATACAAGGCCTATGTTGCCCTTTCTGAAAGTGAAGAGTTTACAACGTTAAATACTGGCCAACAAAAGCTCATCACTAATGCGCTACGCGACTTTAAACTATGTGGTATCGCATTGGCAGATGATAAAAAAGCGCGCTACGGTGAAATTGTTAGCCGCCTTTCTGAGCTAGCCTCTAAGTTTAGTAACAATGTATTAGATGCAACTCACGCTTATACCGTATTAATTAAAGAAGAAAGCGAACTTTCAGGCCTTCCTGAATCAGCCATTGCTGCGGCAAAACAGCAAGCAGAAGCACAGGAAAAACAAGGTTGGTTGTTTACCTTAGATATTCCAAGCTACTTACCGGTAATGACTTATTGCGATAACCGCGAACTAAGAGAAAAGCTTTATCGCGGTTACGTAACCCGTGCGTCTGATCAAGGACCTAACGCAGGTGAATTCGATAACAGCGACATTATCAATGAGACACTAGCTCTTCGCCACGAACTAGCTCAGCTATTAGATTTTGCTAACTATGCTGAAAAATCTCTAGCTACAAAAATGGCAGATTCAACTGACCAAGTAACGGGCTTCTTAAAAGATCTCGCACAAAAATCTAAGGCACAAGGCCAACAAGATTTAGACGAAGTAAAAGCTTTTGCTAAAGAAGAATTTCAAGCTGAAAACCTTAAGCCATGGGATTTACCTTATTACAGCGAAAAGCTTAAACAAAACCGCTATGCAATTTCAGATGAAGAACTACGTCCGTACTTTCCTAAAGACAAAGCCGTTGAGGGGCTATTTGAAGTAGTTCAGCGTTTATTCGGCATGACAGTGTCTGAAGTAAAAGATATCGATACATGGCACGAAGATGTTCATTTCTACGAAATTCACGACAAAAATGGTGAATTACGCGGTAGCTTCTTCTTAGACTTATACGCACGCGCCAAAAAGCGTGGTGGTGCTTGGATGGACGATTGCCAAGGCCGTCGTATTCGTGCAAACGGCGAGCTGCAAAATCCAGTGGCTTACTTAACTTGTAATTTCAACGGACCTGTGGGCGACAAGCCTGCACTATTTACCCATGATGAAGTTGTCACCTTATTCCATGAGTTTGGTCACGGCATTCATCATATGCTTACGCAAATTGATGTTTCAGGTGTTTCTGGTATCGATGGCGTGCCGTGGGACGCGGTTGAATTACCAAGCCAGTTTTTAGAAAACTGGTGTTACCAACCTGAAGCGTTAGCATTTTTATCCAGTCATTACGAAACGGGTGAACCATTACCGGAAGAAATGCTCAACAAAATGCTAGCCGCCAAGAACTTTCAATCGGCAATGCAAATGCTGCGTCAACTTGAGTTCGGTTTATTCGACTTTAACATGCATTTAGCCTATCAAGAAGGCGCTGAAAACAAAGACTACGTGCAGCAAATTCTAAACAAAGTACGCGACGATTACGCTGTAGTTGAAACCGTACCATTTAACCGTTTCCAACACAGCTTTGGCCACATTTTCGCTGGTGGTTATGCAGCTGGTTACTACAGCTACAAATGGGCAGAAGTACTTTCGTCAGATGCATTTTCTCGCTTTGAAGAAGAAGGTGTTTTCAATGAAGAAACAGGTAAATCTTTCTTAGAAAACATTCTCGAAAAGGGTGGTTCACAAGAGCCAAGTGAATTATTCGCAGCCTTTAGAGGACGTGAACCTCAGATAGATGCCTTGCTTCGCCATAGCGGTATTAACGCCTAGGATTTGTAATGAATTCAAAGTCGATTGGGCTAAGGTTAAATGCTCAATCGACAGAGAAACAGAGGCTTTTGGCTTAGTTAGCAAGAGTTATTCGTGCAATATAAAACCCTCAGGATTCAATCGAGCTTTATCACTTGTTAACTAATTGAGATACTTTTTCTTTGTATACCCGCCCTACCGGTACAACAACGTCATTAATATGAACTTCACTGGCCTTGATTAATGTCAATGCATGATGGGCAACTATGTATGAACGATGTACGCGAGAAAAATGTTCCTCAGGTAATAATTGCTCAAAATCAGAGATTTTCATTTGGCTTAGTAACTGAGTGCCTTTTAAATACACAGAGGTGTAATTTCCATTTGCTTTGACGTAAAGCAATTCATTTAATGCCACTTGATGATGTTTTTTATCATCCTTAATAAAGATACTTTCTTGCAAAGCATTGCTACCGCTCTCGCTTTGTATGTGACTTTCAATCAAGGCTTGTTTATCGGTTACCTTTTGAACCGTTTTTGCAAACCGTTCAGCATTAAATGGTTTAAGTAAATAATCAGTTATTTCATATTCATAGCTTTCCAATGCATACTCTTGGTGTGCTGAAATAACAACAATTTGTGGTGGTTGTTTTAGTGCAGTTAGAAATTCAAAACCTGTCATTTTCGGCATATTGATATCTAGAAAAATCACATCTACCTGATTCGATTGCACCAATTGTTCAGCTTGCATGGCATTAAAACACGACCCTACCAAGTTTAATGTCGAATGGGCTTGGGCAAATCGAGTGATCAATTTATGTGCGGCTGGCTCATCGTCGATGATCAAATAATTCATCAAATTTATCCGTCTATCTTGTCCATTTAGATATTCCGTTTAGGTAATCCACTTATGTTAAGTCTATCGAAACCGTCGTTTTATAAGTGCTATCGGTAACACTTGTTTCAATATGGTGTTTGTCGGGAAAAAGTAAAAAAAGTCTACGTTTTAAATTATCTAAACCCAGGCCACCACTTATTCGTTGCTTTTTATTTTTCTCTAATACCGTTTTATCGAAGTTATTTTCAATAGTAAATTCTATCAATTCCGGCTTAGTCGTAAGACAAAAATGAATATACTGACCATCAGTTAAGGTATCAACACCATGTTTGAAGGCGTTTTCCAGCAAATTAATGAATAACAATGGTGGAATACGTTGCTGAGCATTGGTGATATTTCGTTTAAACTGGATATCCAATCTGTGTTGGTGGCGCAATTGGTTTAATTCAATGAAGTTTTCCAAATATGCGATTTCATCTTCCACCAAAACGGTATGTTTTCGGCCATCATAAATGGTAAAGCGCATCATTTGAGACAAGCGATAAATGACCTCTTCAGTCAAATCTGACTTTTCAATTGCTAGGCCATATAAGTTATTCAAAGTATTAAAGAAAAAGTGTGGATTAATTTGGCTTTTTAGTAAACTAAGTTCAGCTTTGAGTGTTTCTTGATGTAAATGATCAATGTATTGTTTTTGCTTTGCTCTATCTTGTATCAAATAAATGAGCGGTAACATCAAGCTAATGGTTAAAAATACAATCAGTACCTCTGGATTTGTAACAAGGTAAATAAGATATAGGCTAACGCCATAACCAAAAACTAGCGCAATACTCTTTAACCAAACGTTCAAAATAGCCTTCTTTTTAACGAAATTCGTCGTTCGACAATGTTTAAACGTCGTTCGTCATTTCATTATTTATTTAATTTTTAGCGATTGTACTATACAGAAAAACAGAAAACACCTTGGAAGGATGTATGTTAACTATTAGAAATTTATCAAAGACTTATGACAATGGAGTTCAAGCGCTAAAATCAGTTTCATTGGACATAGAGCCGGGTTTATTCGGTTTACTTGGTCCAAATGGGGCTGGAAAATCATCTCTGATGCGCACGATTGCAACGTTACAACAACCTTCTCACGGGCAAATTAGTTTCGATAATAAAGACATTATTAAAAATCCCAATATATTACGTGAGTGTTTAGGCTATTTACCGCAGGAATTTGGTGTATACCCGAAAGCTAGCTGCTACGAATTGTTAAATCATTTAGCATTATTAAAAGGTATCGTTGATAAAGAGCAACGTAAAGCACAAATAGAAAGTCTGTTGCATTTAACCAATCTATACGACAAACGTCACAATGACGTTGCAACGTATTCAGGCGGTATGAAACAGCGCTTTGGTATTGCACAAGCCCTTCTGGGTGACCCAAAACTTATCATTGTTGATGAACCAACCGCAGGATTAGACCCGCAAGAGCGAAACCGTTTTCATAATTTATTGTGTGAGATCAGCGAAAACATTGTAGTTATTTTATCAACACATATTGTTGAAGATGTTAGTCAACTTTGTCCAAACATGGCAATTCTAATCGATGGTCAAATTCAATTGCACGGAAAGCCTGCAACGTTAATACGCTCATTAGATGGTCGTGTTTGGTCAAAAATGGTTAATAGAGCGGAAGCAAAAGAATACCGTACTAAATTCAACGTTTTATCTGAGCGATTAATTACAGGCAAAACGCAATTAATCGTTGAAAGTGAATTCCAACCAGAAATTGGATTCAAACCCATTACTCCAGATTTAGAAGATGTTTACTTTTCTACATTAAATAAAGCTCGTGGAATTGGCCCTGTAAATCAAGGAGACCAAAATGTTGCTTAAGTTATTACCCTTTGAATTAAAACAACAAATCAAGCAAGGCGGCTTTTGGGCAGCTTCAATTGCCATGATATGGATGGCCGTGTTGATCACTACGCAGCGTGGCTCTGCTTTAGTTTTTGCAAATTCAGCACACGCTATAAGCCAAACATTATTGTTTATTGCACCTAATATCATTTTTGTTACTTGTGTCTTAGCGTCGGCTACCGTTTTGCGAGACAATCAATACAAAATGGAGCCACTAATTTTCACCACACCAATTGACAAATTTAAGTACTTAGCAAGTAGATACTTCAGCATTGCTATTGCTACATGTGCGATATTGTTCATGGCACTTATCGGCATGATGATTACGCCTTTGTTTTTAGAGGCTGAATTGGTAGGTCCATTTCAATTAAATTACTACATCAGCAATTATTTGCTGTTTATCGTACCTTCCGTATTTTTATGTACATCGATAGTATTTGCCGCAGCAATGTTAAGTAAAAGTATGATCACGGTATTTGTATCTGGCATCGTACTGTACGTGATATACATTGTGGGATCGATATTTGGCAATTCCCCTTTAATGGCAACATCATCCGTATTGTCAGAGGGATATGGCTTTGCTTCATTAATTGAACCTTATGGTCTTATCGCTTTTGCAGAACAATCTGCTTATTGGAGTGCTGAACAACGCAATACATTTATGCCATCGCTAACAGGCACATTGTTGTTCAACCGCATTTTATGGCTAGCAATAAGCCTGAGTTTATTTGTTTTTACTTATAGAGTATTCAGTTTTAGAGCTGAACATAAAATAAAGACGAAAAAGAAAGACCGAGATTTACCTGTTGCACCTGAGCCTAAAAATAAGCGTTTTTCGTCCTATACCAGCCTAAAATCTGTGATTGATTTTAGCCAAATCAATTGGTCCGTAACCTGGTCAAAATTCAATATAGAGTACATAACTGCCACACGTGGCAAGGTATTCATTGTGCTGTTAATCACTACTATCGCCTTTACTTTGGGCAATTTAATTAACAGTGTATTTGATGGCCCAATCGCTGGAGGTCAAGCATTCTTGCCTCAAACGGCTTTGATTTTAGGTTGGTTACAAGAACCATTAGCCAAGATTGGCATGTTAGTGGTGATTTTCTTTACTGTCGAACTTTATTGGAACGAACGCTTAGTAAAAATCGCACCATTAGTTGATTGCACACCCACGCAAAACTTTACGTTTTATATTGCAAAATTAGCAGCCGTGCTTGCTATAGGTTTTACTTTAATATTGGTAAGCATCATCTCAGCGATTGCATTCCAATTATCTCAAGGTTACTTAGATATTAAACCTCAACAGTATCTATTATTGTTCTACTATAGTGGCGTTCCTATGCTAATGGCAGCTTTATTAACGCTATTTTTGCAACGTTTTGCCAAGGTAAAAGCAATTGGCTTGTTATTAGGTGTTGGTGTATTTGTACTAAATGGCGTAGCTAAAGGCTTGTTACTTGACCATCCATTAACAGTATTTGCTTATCAGCCTTATTTCATGTTCTCGGACATGGCTGACACGATTTATCATGCACAAGCTGCTCATTGGTACAATATCTACTGGCTTTCATTGACAGGCATTTTAGGTGTTATCACCGTTAAATACTGGCAGCGTGGAAGTACAGTTACAGCAGAAACTTTAACAACAAAGTCTCGCGTTCTTTTAGCAAGCTTAACGATGGTTTTTATCACGAGTGCTGGTTATATTTTTTACCAGAAAAATGTTTTTAATATCTTTATGACTGAGGAACAGAAGATTGCATTAATGGCAGACTACGAAAAACAATACCAGTCATATCAAGGTAAATCAGCCCCTACAATTATTGACGTTAAGCTAGCAATGGATATTTTTCCTGAGAGCCGAAGCTATGAAATACGAGGTAGCTACACCATTGAAAACCAGTCTGATCAGCCGATTAGTGAAGTATTGGTATCGGTGTTACGTCAAAGCCATGTGAAATACCATGTAACGTTAGCAGGTGCGAAATTAACCAACCATGATCATGAACATCAAACCATGTTGTTTACGTTTACAACACCTTTAGCGCCTCAGAAAAAAACCTCTGTTGAATATTCTGTGACAGCAACACATAACGCGTTTGGCGACTTAGATGGTGAACACTATGTAACAGAAGGCGGCAGTTATATTGAAGTTGAAGATGTGATACCACAATTTGGCTTTAACGAAAGCTATGTATTAACAGATGCAGAACATCGTAAAGAGCATGATTTACCAACATTAACGCGCACTATGCCAGAAAAACATATGCACGTTGAAGCACACGATAAGTTGATGTTTGATGCTGTCATTTCAACCACAATACCGCAAACGGTAGTCACAGTTGGAACGCCTAAAAAGACCTGGGTTAATAAAGGACGTCAGTTCTTTCACTATCAGTCTGATGAGCCAATTCAAGCACAGTTAGCTGTCGTTTCAGCTGAATTTATCACCGAAACGAAAAGTTATAATGGTGTTGAATTAACGGTGTATCATGCGCCTGAGCATAATCAAGACAACGAAATGATTTTAGCCGCCTTAATGCAGTCAATGGACTATTTCGCTGAACATTATATGCCTTATAAGGGTAAACGTTATGCTGTTGTGGAAATTCCCTATTTTTCAGCAATGCAATCATTCGGCAGTTCACAACCAGGAATGTACGTGGGTGTAGAAAATAGAATGTTTAACCTAGATAGCAGACATGTAGATATTGCGGAATTTAACCCTCAATTACGCGGAATTTCACATGAATTTGCTCATCAATACTGGGGCGATTATTTAGAGCCACATTACATTGCTGGTGCTCCAATGGTGACAGAAACCTTAGCTAAATATACCGAGCTTGTTATGTTGAATCATGTTTATGGAGAAACAGCCGCTTTCGATCTGGTGAACCAATCGTTGGATTTCTATTTGAAAGTTCGTCCATACATGTCTGACATCGAACAACCGTTATATAGCATGGGGCACGACGCTCACTTATTTTACGGTAAAGGTCAACACAGTATGTATGCTTTATTGGACATCTTAGGTGAAGACAAGATTAACAAAGCGTTAAAGCAACTGTTAACTGATAAAGGATACCCTTACAAAGCGACAACATTAGATGTATTAGCAGCCTTTAATCAGCAAGCAACTAATGAGCAACTAGAATATATAGATGATTTGTTTAAGCGAGTGATATTCCATAGCTTTGAGATACATGATGCAAAATCACAGCAGGTGTCAAACAAAGCGAATAGCAAGTTTATGACCACTATTGATGTCAGTACGTTGAAATTCGAATTAGACTTGAAAACTAACGAAGAGCAAACAACATCCATCAATGAATATATCGATGTTGCCCTTTATGACGGCTACCCAATGTATGACGATAGCAACGCATTAATCATTGAAAAAGTGAAGTTCAACCAAAATCGCAGTGAAGTCACGATTTACTCTGACAAACAACCTACGCATGTTCAGATTGATCCGAAATTGCGCAGAATAGACAGGAACTTGTCAGACAACATTTTCACTATCAACTAGTCCCTTTGAAAACACCAGCGGGAGTATTCTAGCTCCCGCTACAAAAACATTTAATCATTCACTCATTGAATACACAGGAGCACATGATGAAACTTATTCATGGGTTTACACTCGCTTTTTTCACCGTTGGCTTTTCCACCTTTTTTATGTCGCAACCAGTATGGGCAACCTCCAAAGAACATCGAATCACTGATCAACAAGTATTAGAGGAACTGTACTATCAGCGAGATTATCAATCCGTAAAAGCTTCACTAGAACAGCTCAGCAGACCCCTCAATGCAGACGAACAATTATTAGTGGTCGCGATGAAAGTTCAACATGATGAAGATGATGCATCTGATACTTTAGAGGCTTTAACAAAAGCACATCCGAACAATGCGAAAGTGCAATATTGGGCGGGAAACTTATGGCAAACCATCGCAAAAAACAGTTCGATGTTTTCCAAAATGTCGATATATAGCCATTATGTTAAAGCGATGACTCAAGCGGCTAAACTCGCACCTGACAATGCTAGATATCAAATGGAAGCAGCCAAAGCCTATGGGCAGCCCAGTATGATGGGCGGTGATAGCGATAAACAAGCACCTATTGTAGCAAGGCTTTTAAAAGGTGATTCTCAGTTTGCTCGAATCGCCTATATGGACTTACTGCAAAACACCAAAAAAGAGAAAGAAGCGCTTGGTTATGCGGTTGATATTGCTCAACAATACAAAAATAATCCAGAGATAGTTGAGCGAGCAGCACAACTATTATGGACATTTGGGGATAAAAATAAGGCAGGAGAATTGTTTTATCAAACCTGCATGTTACCCACCCCGATAATGGAAGCCTATCTGAAGTGGGATGCTGCCTGTTGGTATAGTGTTCTATTTAGTGACAATGGTGAATTGTCATTAGAACAAGGAATTACCGCGGGTAAACGATTGCTTGCACACAGTAGTGTTAAGGATAATGAATATCTAGAAAGCTTAGAGCTTTATGCTCAATTACTCGTGAAAGCAAAACAAACAACCGATGCAATTAACGCTTTTAACGAGCTGTTGGTGTTGGCAACCAGTAAGAGCATGAAAAGAAAAGCCCAAAAAGCATTAAAAAAGTTAAGTAAATATTGATTGTGATCTCTCACAAGGTTGACAGATCGTAACAAGTTGGAAAATAAACGTCATGTATCCAGTTTAGCTTTCTCTTATGTTGCTTAGTAGTGAGCATAGAGGATGCAGTTGATATAGGTTACTATATTGGAGATAGACACATATTGAATGAGACGACGAATTTAGATGGAAACTTTTGACGCCATATATCAACGTGCTGCCAAACGTAAGGGCGGCGTTGATGCGCTAAATCTTTTGCTTGGTGGAAAGGAAACTGACGCCTTGGTTGCTGAGCTCACTGACGATAGGATTTTGTCAGCGTTCACCAAGAAAATTTTCCAATCTGGTTTTGTTTGGCGTGTTGTCGAGCAAAAGTGGCCTGATTTTGAGGAAACCTTTTTCAACTTCGATATTGAAAAAATTCTGATGATGCCAGAGGAAATGCTCGAACGAAAAGCGGCCGATCCAAAGATTATTCGCAACTTTAATAAAGTAAAAACCATTAAAGCTAACGCACAGATGATTTTCGAGCAGCAAAGTGACAGTCAAACCTTCGCTGAGTTTATTGCTAATTGGCCGTCAAACGATATTATCGGTCTTTGGCAATGGCTGAAAAAAAATGGTCAACGCTTAGGTGGTAACACCGGCCCATACGCATTACGTACACTTGGAAAAGATACCTTTTTGTTATCTCGTGATGTCGAAGGCTACTTCCGCGCCCACGAATTAATTCAAGGTGGTTTGCAAACAAAAGCGAGCTTATCGACCATTCAAAATTGCTTTAATCATTGGCAGCAAGATTCAGGTATGTCGTTAGGGCAATTGAGCCGACTCATTGCCTTTGCAACGGGTGATAATCACATTCAAGTGACGTAATAACGACATTTTAATCGGAAACCTTTACAAGATGACGCAAACCACCGCCTCGAACTTACACCATATAGCCGTTGCTTACGTCGACAATTCAGATGTTGATAAGGCTAGGGCAATCGCACAAAAATGGCAATTTACCTATATTGGTGACATTGCGTCTTTGTCTAGTCATCCAGAACTTAAGTTTGTGCTGCAAGTAAACATGCAAGTGCTAGAACTCATTAAAGTCGATGAACCCAAATTAGGGGCAATTAAAGTCGACTTTGTTGAAGGTGCTGTCGCGCATCGCCGAAAATTTGGTGGTGGCAGAGGACAAGACATTGCAAAAGCAGTCGGTTTAAAGCATGGATTTACCCCAAGTGTCGTTGACGGTACTGCTGGGCTAGGCCGAGACGCATTTGTCTTAGCGAGTTTGGGCTGCGAAGTCACCCTGTTAGAGCGCCACCCTGTTGTCGCTGCGCTTTTAACGGATGGCTTGGAACGTGCTCAGTTACATACCGAAGTAAGCGAAATCACTCGTCATATGTCCGTAAAACATATCTCAAGTATTGATGATATGACAGCCTGTATCGAAGGTGATGCGGATGTAGTTTACTTAGATCCTATGTACCCTCACCGTGAAAAGTCTGCCGCCGTTAAAAAAGAAATGCGCGTTTTTCAATCGTTGGTGGGTGAAGATAACGACAGTGACCAACTGTTAGCACCAGCACTGAATTTGGCTAAATATCGTGTAGTAGTAAAGCGCCCCAATTATGCTGAGTTTCTAGCTGATAAAAAACCATCAACGCAAATCAAAATGAAGAAAAATCGCTTTGATGTTTATGTAAATCAGGGAATACCGAAAAACTAAATGGGCTTCATGAATAGGTAGTTCTGAATAAAAACCAAGGTTATTACGTATGATTAAACTGATGATTAAAAACATGGTTTGCCATCGATGTACCTTGGTTGTTCAAGGCATTTTTAAGCAGTTAAACCTTAATCCTTTAGCGATAAATCTTGGCGAAGTCGCCTTAGAACATCCTCTTACCAAAGAGCAAACCGCAAGTTTGAGTAAAGCGCTAAATGAAACCGGATTAGCTTTGTTAGATGACAATAAATTAAAGCTGATTGAAGCGATTAAACAAGCCTGTTTAGCTTACCTTGACCGACGAGTTTTCAATGAAAACAGAACGCTTTCTCAACATATTTCACTGCATGTTGCCAAAGATTACCATCACTTAAGTAGACTCTTTTCTAGTGTTGAAAGCATATCTATCGAGCAATACTATTTATCAGTTCGAATAGAAAAAGTGAAAGAATTGGTCGCGTATCAGCAACTCGCTTTTTCAGAAATTGCTTACGATTTAGGTTTTAGTAGCGTCGCTCATTTAAGCGCTCAATTTAAAAAGCACACTGGTCTCACTTTGTCCCAGTTTAGGCACGATTTTGCCAATCTACCCAGAATGTCGTTAGACAAAGTCAAAACACTGTAACAAACAACCAAAATTGTATAACGGCTTCTAAGTTACTTAACCCTATGATCGTGTTAGCTTCAAACAAGGAGATAACATGAGTTTTTGGACTAACAAAATCAATTGGCTAAAAAGTGCCAATAACACTAAATGGTGCTTGTTAGGGTGTGCAATCGGTGACTTTGGCACAATTGGCTACTTTCAGATGATTGAGCATTCACTGACGACCTGGCAAGTAATGGCATTAGCGATGTTTAATGGCTTGCTAACCAGTATTATTTTAGAAACCATCATCTTAATGCGAGGTGGCTTTATGTTCTCAGCAGCTTTAAAAACCGCAATGGGCATGAGCTTTATTTCGATGCTAGCAATGGAACTCGCCATGAATATTACCGATTACTTGCTCACTGGCGGGGCTATGCTTACGTGGACTGCCATTCCCCTTATGTTACTCGCAGGTTTTTTAACCCCTTGGCCTTATAACTATTGGCGATTACAAAAACACAACAAAGCCTGCTGTCATTAACTAGTACACCTAACTAGTACACCTAACTAGTACACCTAACTAGTACACCTAACTAGTACACTAGGGGTGTACTACCCTAATTCCAAAAATTAACACCAAAAACAAAAAATTTTAAATCCTTAATATTCAACAACTTACAAACAACCTTGGTGATCTACTCAGATCTAATGCTTGACTTTGTGTACCACTGTATCTAGTGTACTAGTACAGATAGTACACTAGTGATTTAATATAATGGCAAAAACATCTGCTATTGCGATCCAAATAGTGACCGGGGACGCCCGACCTATTTTTCGACAAATTGTCGATGGTATTCGCAAAGAAATTGCCACAGGCAGTTTACAACCAGAAGCGAAATTACCGAGCGTGCGTGCTTTAGCAATGCAGTTGGGAATTAACGCTAATACGGTTGCAAAAGCTTATGGCGAATTAACAGTTCAAGGGCTATTAGAGTCGCGCAAAGGTCTTGGGATTTTTGTGTCAGAGCCCAAACAAATGTTGAGTGAAGAAGAACAAAAGAGTCGTTTAAATGAGGCAACGGCCCGTTTTATCAACGATGTGATGTATCTCGATTATTCAACAGAGCAATTGACCCAGCACTTGGTAAGCGAATTGACCAAGTTGCCACATAAATAATGTGAGAGATAACCATGACGGATTATATCATTGAGACACAAAACCTGACCAAGTGTTTTGGACGCAAAACCGCGTTGCTCGATTTAACGCTATCCATTCCTAGAGGTGGTATACACGCGTTTATTGGTGCTAATGGTGCCGGTAAATCTACGCTGTTTAGATTACTGCTTGGCTTAGATGCGCCAACCTCCGGCTCGAGTAAAATTCTCGATACAGATAGCCAAACATTAACGCCAGAGCACAGAGGACGTATAGGCTTTGTTAACGAAGAACATACCTTACCTACTTGGATGACAGCTGAGCAAGTGACTAACATGCAACGTAACTTGTACCCGAAATGGCGACAAGATATTTACGAAAATGTTATTGCAAATTTCGATGTTCAACCCTTTCAAAAGGTCTCTGAACTTTCGCGCGGCGAACGTGCTGGCTTAAACCTATCAATGGCATTAGCACAAGCACCTGACGTATTGATCCTTGATGAACCAACCCTGGGTTTAGACGTTGTTGCAAAACAGGCTTTCTTAGAAGCATTAATGCACACTGAAACCGATGAAAACATGACAATCATCTACTGTTCACATCAAATGGAAGAGATTGAGCGTGTTGCTGATAACTTAATAATCGTTGAAGCAGGACAAGTGAAATACATGGCTAGCCCTGATGATTTTTGTCAGCGCATCAGTTATTGGATTTGCGATATTCCGGGCTCGACTGCAGAGCTGGAAAAATTGCCAAGCGTGTTGTCTATTAAATACATTGAAGACCAGTATCACATCATCACAGCAGATGCGAACGAACAAGATTTTCGTCAGTTCTTATCAACACTTGGTGCAGACGATCCTATTCTCGCGCCTATTAGCCTAGATAAAGCGATCAGCTCTGTGCTTGCACAAAATCATCGTGGCGCAGGCAAAGCGGCCTAAGGAGCTGATGATGTTTGATCTATTTATCAACGAATTAAAACGTTATCGCAAGGTCACTATACTAGGATTTCTTGCTCATATGATCGTTTGGGCTGTGATGACCAAAGTATTTCCAGCACTTGCTCCACATCCTATTAAATTTTTGGTGCTTGTTGGATTAGCGACTCTTGCTGGTGCAGCTTTTGGCGTTGTCGCCAACTCACTCATTCGTCGCAAAAATCATTGGATGTATCTAGTCCATCGCCCTATTTCAACTGGTAATATTCATTTAGCAATTAGCGGTGCTCACGTTATGGCTCTTATCTTTGTAGTCGCATTACCTATATTTTTAATATTTGGCTTTTATGATGTGTTTACCACTAGCGTCGTTGATGCCAGATACTATTGGACAGTAGTTCACATAACTTGCATCGCGCTAACGGGTTATTTCTTAGGCAGTTACGGCGTTTTTTCGCCAGCAAAAGCAAGCTTTGCCGCTTTGTGGTTAATGTTTTACGTGACCCATGAAACACCACTGCCATTAGAAATTGAACTTAGCGTAGACTTATTCTTTGTTATCTCGTCGTTTGCGTTGTCACGCTATTGCTTTAAAGTAAATCCTGAAAACGTTAGCCAAACCAGCGTTTTTACCGTGGCAAGTGTACTCGCCTTGCAGCCTGCGTTATTAATAGTCTTATTAATGGTACAAGGCACTATATATCATACGGGTTTAGCAATATTTTCTACTCATCCGAGTAAGAACTTCGAGCTTAACAGTTACCAGAATTTTAGAAGTAAAGACTTACCCGATGCCTTCGAACAATTGCTTGAGCAAAGTACAAATCCTAAAGCAACCACCATAACCCAAGAACTTGCGCTATCGAAGTACAACTTTACTCGCAAACACACATTTAACGCACCAACTCGCCAACAACTATTTTTTAAAGAGAAGCCTCAACGTTATGCCATGGTAGATGAAACGAACAATCGACTATGGGTGTTCTCTCACAAAGATATGGTGTTTGTCGGCCGCAATAACCAAGCAGATACCATAGAAAAATACATAGGTGCAAATGGCTTCTTTAATCCAGAGCAAACTGTAAAAGCGTCAGACAAATTTACGCAAGTACCTGCTATTTTGAGTAACAAGTTTATTCAAAGTGCTGACACTCTTTACACCATAGATTTTGAACACGAAAAGGTAGTAACTAAGTTTGCACTGCCAGCGGGCGAATTTTTCGTTAAAAACATGAAAACTATGTTTGATAAAGTCGTGATTCAGTCAAATAAAGCAACCTACTTTTTCGACACCATAGATTTTAATCTCAGTTCGAAAACCATTGTTCCTGAACATGTTATCCAACACCCAAACGATTTAATGCGTTATGAACAAGTTGTCATTTCAGAAGTCATGAGTGGCTACATTCTTGGCTATTTCGATAACCATTACTTTGGCTATAACCAACCAGGTGCTAGCGTAATTTTCGCTGACCGCGACGAAAAGTCAGGTGAATCTTTAGTAGAGTATGCCTTTACTGAACCACACGTCGCCATGCCTATTACGTATCAATCATGGTTATTGTCGCCAATTGTGATGAATGTTTTCGCTGGCATATTTACTTCTAACTTGCATGTACAAGGTGAACCTTACGCGCCGTATCAATTCTTTTGGCAGCGCGACATTCCGAGTAGTGTACAAACACTGGCTATATCTTTGTTGTTAGCGTCAGCGCTATTAAGTTTTATCGTCGCGCGACATATCCAGCTTTCAAGCAAACAGCAAACCTTGTGGGCAATATTAGGATTAATTTGTGGTATTCCTGGCTTACTAGCGCTAATGCTACTTAATTGGAATGCGACAAAACAAATGGTTTTATCTTTTGTTCCAGCGAACAAATCTTCTCAACGTCACCAAGTGGTGACCAAGGAGCATGCTAATGTCTGATTTATTCTCAAATGAATTAGCACGATTTCGTAAACCAGCAATGTTTATCGGCTTTTTAGTGCTGGTAATTCTGGCTTACTATTCAAGTATTACGCCTATCATGGCGAAACAGATGGAAGTAGATATATTTATCTTACTTTCCATATTATTAGGATTGAGCTTTGGCATTTATCAAATGTACTTATATAAAAAGCCAAGCCAATGGACCTTTTTGATCCATCGACCAATTGAACCCAAAAAGATATTTTACTCAATTACTGGCGCGGCTATTGCCGTAATCACCATAGCAATCACCTTGCCGTTCTTAGCGTTATTTGTTGGCTTAGATCTCGGTAATGTCGATATAGTCGAAGGCAGGCATTATTTGTTTGTTATTCACATCACTATGTTAGCGCTAGTGAGCTATTTTATTGGTGTTTACACCATTTTAAACCCAAGCTGGATCGCATTCGCCGCAATTGGTTTACTGTACTTCATGATTGCCACAGATCCAGTCTTGCCGGAAACTACCCTATTTAAAGATGTCATTTGCTTAGCTATTGTTTGGTACTTGGCAAAAGAATCTTTCAAAGTGAACTTATCGAAAGATTTTACCGATAAGAAAACACTATTTGTCGCAGTGATAGCTAGCCACACATTCTTGTGCTTCCTTGCGCTATTTAGCCAAATGATTTTTTACCATATTCCGCTATTTATCGTCGATAAACACCCTGATAGCTACCCAAAAGAGCAATTGACAGATTATTACTCAATTTTATGGCACGTTGACGGTGAAGAATTAGTCGAACTTGTCGTTGACGAGAATAACTACCCTGATAAAGCAATGTTGTTAAAGCAAGTGAAAAATGCGCAAGAAGATTCAGTAAAAGCTCGTTTTGATTTCCCAAAAACGAAAGGCCAAATCTTTCATATGGATGAAGGGTATGAAAGCTACGCTATTGTGGACAAGAAAAACAAAACCAAATGGTTTTTCTCACACAATGAAGGTGTATATATCGGCAAGCACCAACGTACAGGGGAAGTTGTAGGGTACTTAACACCTGAAGGATTTATTGAAACAGCAACGTCACTTGCCCAACTTAGCGATAAGCAAAGGTTTAATGAAGTTCCGATCCAATGGGGAAATAAATATGTTCGTACCTTTACTAAGCTTTACACGGTTGATTTTGACGACAAATACTTCGAATTAAAGCACCAACTTCCTGAAGGTGAGTTTTATACTCAATACGCTCAGTATTCAGAACATTCAGGGCTGGTTGCAATGACGTCAAACAAAGCAATTTATTTATTCAACCGTCAGGCCTTTGAGCAACTTAATATCGAAATTGAACCACAAATGCGTATCCAGGCGCCAAGGGCGTTGAATAATCTTCAGTATTTATCATATTTCGATTTATTAGACGGTTATTTAGTGACGTTTCCCAGCGCGGACTATTTTGGTAGAGAAAAGCCAGGGATAGGTCTTGTCTATGCAAAACACAGTGGCGAACAAATTCTCGTCACAGAAAAATCGTTTAAGCAATATCGACCTCTGCCACCATTCGTGTCTAATCAAGAAATTGCTGCATCGCCAATTGGTATGGGACTAATTTTTACCTGGATTGATGGTCTGTCTAAGCACCCTGAAGATCGTGAACATTATACTGTGAATGAACTGCTTCAACACAGATTCCATCAAGACGTTTACATTGGTATGGCTATTTTAATGCTCATTAGCTTAGTGACGGTTTTCTGGATACAAACTAAACGCAAAGCATCTGCTAGTGACAAGCTGTTTTGGCTTACCATGATATTGCTGTTCAGTTTTATTGGCTTAGTCAGCTTCCTGATGCTAGTGCCTTGGCGACATTTAATCATCAAGCCTAAGAAACTGACACAGCAAGCCAATGGTTCAAGTTCACCCACGTTGGCAGAGTCTACAACATAAGCTAACTCCGTAACCCAACACATACGATTTGTATTCTTCTAGGCAGGAAACTGCCTAGTAAGACAAACTAAGGATAACCGCAATGAAGCACTCCTTTTTACTAAGGCTAGCATTTTGCACCCTGTTTTTGACAAACAGCGCCTTTGCTGAAATGCAAGAAACTCCTGCTGCTTGGCTAAAAACACAAGTTGAAAAAGCCGAGAAGTTAAGCCCTGCACCTTTAATTAGTCGCAACCAATACTTATATTCGTCTGCCGTTTTTGGTGTCCAGCTATCACCTGACGGCACTAAGCTAATATACCGTGTAAAGGAAGGCAGTCGAGACAAAAAAATCAATAGTATTTGGCTATACAAGATTAAAGAACATAGCCATGAAAAGTTATTTACCTATCGTGATATTCGAAACACTGGTTGGTCAAACGATAGCAAGATGTTGCTTTTAGAAGCTGGAAACCAAATAGCCGTTAGCGACATTTCAAAAAAACAGCCTCCTATTATTATTGGCAGCATTAACCGCACCAAACATGAAAAATGGCTTGGTATGGACGATAGCCAAGAAAACGCTGTGCTTTTAAAACGCTGGGATGAAATTGACGAGTCATTTTACGTCGAACGTTTAACGTTCTCAGGTGAATCTAACGAAATTTACCGTACTAAAGACACCTTTAACTGGTTCGAGGTAGATAAACAAGGCAAGCCTTCTTTGATGCGTATCTACAACCAAGCTGAAAATCACAAAGGCGAACAATTCATTTATGATATTGCCAAAGGCAATAAAAAGCGTATATGGCAATGTGACTGGGATGACGGTTGTCAGATCATTAATTATGATCGACAACAGCAATCCTTACTAATGATAACCAACCGTTGGTCTGATAAATATCAATTAGTAAACGTTAATTTAGAAGGCGGGCATCAGGTCATTCATCAAGACCCTAAAAATGTTTCCGATTTAACGACCATTCAGTTTTCTTGGCAAAACGCTAAATGGTTGCCGGTGCTAGCGAATTATTATGATGATGTTAATCGACCAGAGGCTATCCAACCATATGCACAGGATCATGCTAAAAAGCTTAAAACACTGTTTAACGACAACTCTTACTTTGTGCAAATACCTTCACACCTAACAGTTAAAGAACAGCAAGAAAATGGCTACTGGCTTGTGAGCACCCATCAGCACAGTGTGGTTAGCAACTATTACCTATACGAGCTTAAAAGCCAAACGCTTACGCCAATTCTGCAGGAAGAAACAAAAGCCGCGAATAGTAAACGCCCAATCATTGATGATAATTATTTAGCACCTCGATTTGCCGTACACTACCCAGCAAGAGATGGGTTTATGTTGCAAGGCTATTTAACTTTACCTAGAGGACAAAACATTAAAAACTCGCCTCTAGTGGTATTTCCTCATGGCGGACCGTGGTCTAGGGACGACGCAGAGTTAAACCTCCATGCCATTTTTCTAGCTAATCGGGGCTATGTCGTTTTCCAACCAAATTTTCGAGCGTCAACCGGGTTTGGTAAATCCCTTATGGCAGGTACCAAAAACGACTTTGGTTACGGCACCACGCACTTTGACATTATGGACTCCGTTTATTTCTTACTTAATAACGGTATAGGCGATAAAGACAAATTAGGTATTGCTGGGCATTCATTTGGCGGGTTTAGCACATTAACAGCGTTAACCTTTGAGCCTGACGTGTTTAAGGTAGGTTTTGCCGGCGCACCTCCCAGCCATGTTGGTCGCTCTGCTAAGTATTTCTATCGCTTTAAAAAGAAAGTGTTCGGTGAGTTTAAAGATCACTTTATGAAAGAGTTAGTTGTCGATTGGAATGACAAAGAAGCTTATGCCAACACATTTGAGCAGTCGCCGGAGGCACATATTGATCAGTTAAAGACGCCTTTACTGATGTGGGCGGGGTATTACGACCGACGCGTATTTATTGCCGATGTAAAAAACTATGCCATCAAAGCAAAGCAACAAAACAAACCTATTACCTTGTTTGTTGACCCGCTAGCGATGCACTCTCCTGAATCTAAAATGACAGTAGAAGCTTATATGTTTCTCATGGAAGCAAGCTTAGGACACTATTTAGGGGGCGGCATTGAACCGATTAAACAAGATCAAGATAAAAGCTTGTATCGCTTTGTAAAAAAACACATTGCGCTCGATAACAACAGCTTTTTGTCAAAATACCTTCATTAAACTGTAATGTCCCAACCGTAAAGTCAGACAACATAGCTTTACCAGCTAGTCTGACTTTACACTTCTATTAGTTATTGAACTTATTCTTGTTTCTAACACATCAGTCCAAGTTGACACAAAACTGTAACATTAGCTTCACGAGACTGTCACATTAGCTCACCAAAATGCACGCCAGCTAAATGATAATTAAAATAAGGTGTATTTGTGCGTGTATCGAGTTTCTCCCGTGGTTCAGTAATTGCCATTAGTGCTTTTGCAGCTATTTTCCTTGCCACCATGTATAAGGTAGGCGACTCCCTTACCACTAGCCGTGCTCAGTACAATGAATATCAACAGCTAAAATCACTTACCTCAGTTAAATTCAACCGTACTGTGGGTCAATACTTACGAACGGGTGATGCCAGCTTATTAAATGAAGCTGAAGCCATGCTCGACGACATTATTAATCACGCTAAGCTACTTGGTATTGCTTCTTTAACGGAGGCGATAGAAGTACAGGCAACACAATTAAAAGGCGATATTCAAACCAAATATCGCGCTATGGGTAAACTCAGTGGCGACCCGTTAGCCTTACTTCGAAATGGTGAACGCGAAATCGCGGCGATCAACAAAGATTTAGCAAAATATGCAGGTCAAAGCACCGAGCTCAATGACCAACAGCGCGTACAGTATTTATTATTAACCAGCCAAGTGGCTAAAGCCTTAGCTGATCTGGTTGATGCACGCGAAACCATGTTTGCCCGACAACAGCTAGGCAGCGATTCGTTAAACCTAGCCGTTCGTGAGCTCTCTAGCCTGTCTCGTCAGTTTGACTCATTTCCAGAATTAGCAATTTTCTTAGCATCTGAGGATGACGAAGATGACTTCTTCGATGACGAAGACGATAAAGAAGATATTAGTGCTGAAGCTTTATCTGATCTGCAATCATTAATTAATCGCTACCAAGGCGAGTTAAACAATACGTTAAAACTGCAGCGCCAGCGCCAACAAGGGCTTTCGCTACTCACTAATCAAGTCGACGACCTCGAGAGTATTATTATGTCAGGCGAACAAGCTATCGCTGACGAGCAAGATAAAGTGAACTCTCAGCTCAAATGGGTTGTAGTCGGCTTACTTGCTTTTCTCATAATATTTTTAGCCGCAAATTACTGGCTAACGCGCAGTGTCGTACTTAACCCGTTACGCAAGCTTAGAGATAGTTTCGTTACCTTAGTAAACGAGGGCCGAGTAGATAACATTACCGGTATTCCACTAAAAACAGAACTTGGTGAAATTTCTCACAGCTTTAACCAAATGGTAAACAAACTTGCTGAAGAAGATAAAGAAAAAGCCACGCAGCTAAACTTGGTTTCAAACGCCATGCAAACCATGGAAAGCCAAGCAAAAAACATTCTAAATTCATCGTCTTCAACCAGCGACCATTTAGTGGTGGTTGATGAAATAATGGCGGCACTTTCGCAAGTCACTGATAACGTAAATACCTTATCGCATCAGGTGGTTGAGAATGCGCAAGCCACACAACAAGCGATGAACGACAGCCAGTATCAAGTGACCGAAGTGCTGCAAGCCAGTGAGCAAACGAATGTTGCTGCCAACGCAGGTAAAGAAGCGATTTCTTCTTTAGCGCAATCTGTAGAAAGTGTTGGCTCTATTGTTGACGTAATAAGCTCGATAGCCGACCAAACTAATTTGTTGGCATTGAATGCAGCAATTGAAGCTGCGCGTGCCGGAGAGCATGGTCGAGGCTTCTCAGTTGTTGCGGACGAAGTTCGCCAACTAGCCGGTAAAACCCAAGAATCACTAAATCAAGTGAGCAGTCGCTTAGAGCAGCTTAACCAAGCTAGCCAAACACTAGAAGAAAACATTTTTGGTATCGAAAAAGCGTCTAGCCAGCAAAAAGAAATTGCAGGCTTGCTAAAAGAAAACGCAGAGAGCGTTGTAGACAAAGCCATCACGTCCGCGAATGTTGCTGAAGAATCCCTTGAGCAAATCAATCAACAACGCCGCCACTTTGCTGAGTTTGAACAAGCAATGGAAAGCGTAAACAGTGAAGTGGGTCAATCGCGTGATTTAGCAGATAACATCTCAAAAGACGTTGCCAACCAAGTCAGTGATATCAATCAAACCTTAAAGTTAGTGTCAAACGATCATTAAAACTAATTGATTCATTAAAAAGTGGTTAAAGGTCAGTTATTTTGCTCAACAATTGATATAAGTGATCTATATTAATTGGCTTCGAAATACAGCTATCGAAGCCTTGCTCAAGGTATATTTCAATATCACGCTTTAAGACATTCGCCGTAAAAGCAATAACGGTTCCGGTAAACCCATTCTGTCTTAATAATTGAAAAGCGGTTATGCCATCCATAACAGGCATTTGAATATCCATAAGTATTATTGCTGGTCTTAACTCTAACCCTTTCTCCAACGCTTGTTGACCATTTTCCACTTCTACTAACGAGGCTTGGGTTGGCATTAATGCTTTTTTGATAATTGCCCTGTTGATACGATTATCATCTGCAACCATCACTGTTACACCTTTCAATACAGGACACAAAACTAACTCGCTGCTGAATTGAGACAGTTCTTGTTCATTACCAAGTTTTAATGGTAAACAAACCGTAAATTGAGTGCCAATGCCTTCTTCACTTTTAACCGATATATCACCTTCCATTAGCTTAATTAGTGACAGTGTTATTGCCATTCCTAGACCAGTACCACCGTATTTACGCGTTGTCGACATATCAGCTTGTGAAAAGCGCTTAAAAACATCTTCTATTACTTCACGAGACATGCCTATGCCAGTATCTGTAACTTGGATAGACAATCCACTTTCTGGTTGTTGATTACACAGTGGAGAGACAACGACTGAAATCTTCCCTCGTTCTGTAAACTTGGCAGCATTAGACAACAAATTTAATAAAATCTGCTTTGTTCTAACGGGATCTCCCTGCCAGCAGTCTGCAACTTGCTTTTCACAGTTATAAGATAGCGTTACGTTATCTTCGTCGATAGTTGGCATTAAGTCGCTCATCACAGATTCAACGGTATTGCGGATGCTAAAGCTAACATTTTCCAATGTCAGTTTGCCCGATTCAATTTTCGAGAAATCTAAAATGTCATTAATAATAGTTAACAAACATTCTGTAGAGAATAGCGACTGTTCTACCAACTCTTTTTGCTCTGAGCTAAGTTCATAACGATTTAACAACTGCAGAGAAGCATAAACACCATTCATCGGTGTTCTGATCTCATGACTCATATTAGCCAAAAATTCTTCTTTGGCTTGATTTGCCGATTCCGCTTGCTTCTTAGCAATACCTATTTGCTCAATATTTTCTTTCTGCTCAGTTATGTCGGTTCTTATTGAGGTAAAACCAGTTATCTCGTTCTTCGTATTGAAGTTAGGGACTATGGTGGTGTCCACCCAATAATAACTGCCGTCTTTGGCGCGATTTCGCACTTCATCTCGCCAAACTTTTCCTGACAAAACAGTACCGTGCATTTTCTGCCAGTATGCTTTTGATTGATTGCCTGAATTGAGGATATTGTGTTTTCGGCCTAGTAACTCTTGTTCTGAATAACCACTAATTTTCACAAACAAATCGTTTACGTAAAGTATCTTGCCCTCAAGATCCGTAATAGAAACTAAAGAGTGCTGATCAAGCGCAAACTTGGCGGCTTCCGCTTGTTGTTTAGCAATTGCTATTTGATTTAAGTGCTCTTTTTGCTCGGTAATATCCGTACGAATAGAGGTAAACCCGATGATCTCACTTTTTGAATTGTAGTTAGGTACTATGGTTGTATCGACCCAATAATAGCTGCCGTCTTTTGCTCGGTTTCTCACTTCATCATGCCAAACATTTCCCGACAAAACAGTACCGTGCATATGCTGCCAGTAAGACTTAGGTTTATTTCCTGAATTAAGAATATTGTGTTTTCGGCCAATTAATTCTTCTTTTGCGTAGCCACTTACTTTGACGAACTTATCATTAACATATTGAATATTGCCTTCCAAATCAGTTATCGACACAAGTGAGTGCTGATCTAACGCGAATTTTGCTGACTCAACTTGCTGGTTAGCGAATGCTAATTGCTCAATTGTTTTTTTCTGTTTTGTAATATCAGTTCTGATTGAAGTAAAGCCAATGACAACCTTGTTTTCGTTATAATTGGGTACAACAGTCGTATCAACCCAATAAAAACTACCATCTTTCGCCCTGTTTCTCACTTCATCATGCCACACAGCGCCCGACAGCACTGTATCATGCATATTTTTCCAATAGCTTTTATCTTGTTCGCCAGAATTGAGAATATTGTGCTTTCGACCAAGTAGTTCATGTAATGAATAGCCACTAACTTCACAGAACTTGTCATTAGCGTAAACAATTGTGCCGTCAATATCAGCAACAGAGACAAGAGAATGCTGGTCTAAAGCGAATCGTGCTGACTCGACATTTAAGGTTGAAATTGGCCCTTTAGTAACCGCCTCATAATTTGCTTCCATTCGCTCAAAACCGCCTTTAACTTCTACACTAAAGCTAAGTATAGTCAGAGATTGTTTGGTGTGGCTGTTTTATTAGTAAAACCAGCACCAAAGTACAAAAAGAGGAGTAAATAATTTATAAAAGGCTACTTTGTTGGATTTAGCTCTTCCTGCCTTAGCGTTAACACTTCAAAGCCATCAGCGGTTACTAAAACAGTATGTTCCCACTGCGCGGAAAGCTTTTTGTCGCGTGTAACTACTGTCCAGCCATCCTTTTTGGTTTTTGTTTTATGTGTACCCTGGTTGATCATAGGCTCAATGGTGAAAACCATGCCCTCTTTCAACTTTAGACCGGTATTTGGCTGGCCGTAATGCAACACTTGCGGGGCTTCGTGCATTTCCCTACCAATACCATGACCACAATATTCTCGAACGACACTATAACCATGTTTTTCAGCGTGTTGCTGAATCGCATAGCCAATATCACCCAACGTGACATTCGGTTTAACAACAGCGATACCTTTAAACATGGCTTCATAGGTGACATCGACTAGCTTTTGCGCAAGTGGCGTTACTTTTCCAACGCAATACATTTTACTACTGTCTGCAATAAAACCATTTTTCTCTAGCGTAATATCAATATTAACGATATCGCCTTGTTTTAGCTTTCGAGCAGGTGTTGGTACGCCATGGCACACCACCTCATTAATAGATGAATTTAAAACGTATTGATAATCGTATTGGCCTAAACTAGCTGGCCGCGCATGTAGCTCGTTTACAATAACGTTATCAACAAAATCGTTTATCGCTAATGTAGAAACACCTGCTTCAACAAAAGCGTCTAATCGGTGAAATACCTCAGCAAGTAAACGCCCAGATTCACGCATTAACGCGATTTCTTCGGTATTTTTTATGTGAATTTCTTCCATAGCCTCACATCCCCAGATTTGCTTCAAATCGAAAGTTAGTCATTTACTAACTGTATAACGTCAATATTTTGCTTCTTCTTTTCACGCTCAATAATCTGTTCATAAGTCAAGGTAGGGTTTTGCTCAGCAATTCTGCCAATTTTCATCCAAAACTCTGCCTGAGAATTAATGGAACGCTCCATTACCGCACTGTTTTTACGCACTTCTTCATGCAATTCATCTGAAATTTTTACAATACCCATAAACCTACGTCAGCAACAAACATACAATATGCTACATAATGTAGCACATCAATTATAAACTGCAATTATTCTGAGTTGGCTGCTATAGATTTTTAAAAGCTAAAAGAGAAAAGATCACCAAGCTTTATCACCATATAGAAATGGCTTGGGTCGACAATGTCTTCAATAGAGCAGTTGTAGAAGAGAAGAAGGCACATAAAGGCCTTCCTATCAAAGATTTCGGTTTACATTTGAACCAATAGAAAAGAAAACACACTTAACCAAACAAGCTTTATCCAATAAGAAATACGTTGATATAAACCTGCATTTTCTCTTGCCTTATAGGCTTTGGCTAACTTCACTAAATAAAAAACTGACGCTATAACCGTTAGCAAGGAAAACATTCTGAACCAAAATGGAATAAATGAAGAATCAGGGCTAAAAGCCACAAGCACAGGGGCAACAAGAAGTGAAAGCAACATGATAAGACCCGCCCAAGAGTGCACATTGCAACTAAAGCTAGGCGTTGTGGTATATGGGTCTTTATCCATAGGAAAATAACCTGCTACCCAAGTGCCAACACCATGAAGAACAACCAACCAGCCAACAATCACTAAAATTGTATTAGAATTAGGTAGTTGCGTAACATACCAGCCAAACAAGCAAAAGATAAAACCTAAAGGATAGTTATTTATTCTTGGAGATAACTTTTCAGTAGGACTTCCTGCTGCACCCAACTCACTGCAAAATTGATTTGAATGACTGTAGTTAGGGTAGTATTTAGCGGCAATAAAAACACCTAACGAAATCCAAACCGTAGCAACGAAACCAGATAAAGCTAGAATACTTTCAATCAACACCATACTCCTTGTGTAATCCCATATTAAAGGGCATAAAATGCTTACCTAATTTTAGCGACGATGGAGAAAAAGCCAATAGTTTTAGCTCTTTATAGTCTCTTATTAGACGTTTTTATGACTAACCCATACATTAAAATATGCAGCACCAAGTGCAATTTCTGTAACAATGGCTAATGATATCCCCAAGCCCGCAAAACCACGAAAATATTCCAGCGCGCCTAAAAGAGCTAGAGCAAACATTGAGACAGCCATTCCTAAACTAATCGCCTGTCTTGATTCAGAATGTAAGGCATTGCGACCAAGCCAAGCAATGATTGAAATCCCCAAAAATAGCATTGCAGCTCTTCTGCCGATAAAAAATGCAGAGCTATGCTCTTGAATGTTAAATAAACTGAAAATCACTTCGGGAATAAACAATAAAGTGAGACATAATATAAAAGCTATTAACGCCGTAATTAAGCTCAATTCCTTAAACTTGAACATATTCTTCCTTAATGCTTAACGCCGCTATACAGGGCGGATATTGCTTGGCTAAATGCGAAGCGGAGCCGAATCAAGCGTTAGCAGTCCCGCACTTAATTGGCTTGTTATATTACTTTATAAGTCTTAGTGAGTATTTGTAACGATAAACTTGACCTTGGTTGGCTTTAAGAGCCGCTATTACAATCTCAAATACAGCAAAAATTAAGAAGAAAATTGCTATCACCATACCAATAACAAATTGCCATGAAAGAGTGCAAATAATCACAATGACAGCGCAGAAAATTTGAAAGTTTACAGCTTCCTTACCCACCTGATTAATAAAATCAGACTCTTTCCTTTTTAACAGCCACAAACTTATTGTGCCAATAATATTACCAAAAGGAAAAACAAAACAAAGGAATCCTGCTAAATGGCAAAACGCCCCCCAAGTTCTTTCATCATTACTTAATTCTTCAAAATCCATTTACTAATTCCTTATAGAGCACAATGTTAGACGAGTAATATAACGCCACATTCAAGGAGCTGAAAACAGTTTGCTAGCGTTGTGAAGCGGAGTAAACTGTCAGCTGTAACGTTACTGCAATGGCTTGTTATATGAGTTTTTACTTTATGCCATAGCTCTTCTTAAACTTTCTTACTTTAGCACGCATGTTTTTCATTGGCGATGAAGTATTAAATTGGATCATCTTGCCCAGTGTATACTTTTCATACCAAGCGACACCGTAGAGTTCATGCTCACTTAATGAGCCAATCAGCGACAAGACATCATTTGTTGTTACTTTAAACTCGGAGATTAAATCATTGTAGTTCCAGTCGTGATATTCTAAGTGGAAACTTTGCGCCAATTTCCCTAATTCATTCCATTTATAACCAGTCTCTGGAAAGTCTACAGCTTGGTTAGTTGCTGTAAGTTTATTCCATTTAAGGACTAGCTTTCCCCAACCAATTAGATAGGCAAGTGTGTCACTAACACTTATTTTTGTTCCTTTGATATTGCCTTCTACTCCGATAGTTCTAGTTAGCTCCTCAGGAATACTCCAATAGTCGACAAGAATTTTGTCAAACGCTAGTTGTATGGCTTGTTCCAATTCTTCTTTATTTGTGGGGACTGATGCCAAAGGTGACTCCATTCACATAATTGCTTTGTTATACAGGAACTTGCATCTTACCTATGTTAGTTGCAAAACCGCCGACTTTTACTTTCGTCACCATAGAATTATTAGAGCTAACAGCTGCTGTAATTATGGAAGTGGAATTCATAGCTCTACCTTGTTCAAAAATATAATCACCACCTAAAGCTAGATGCTCTGTAAGATAACATGCTAAAGCGCCACTTGAGCTACCCGTAGCTGCTTCTTCTGATATACCAAACAATGGAGCAAAATTACGACAGCTGGCTGTAAGCTTTTTGTCAGACTCACAAAGCTCAAAAACATGAAAACCTATAACGTTATGCTTTTTGCAGAAGGCTGCAATTAGTTCATCATCTGGTTCTATTAGATCTAAATACCCCTTTGAAACAGGAATAATCACATCAGGAAGACCCGTTGAAATAACTTCAATAGGCAGCTTAGTGTTTTCTAATACATGACTTTCTAAGCCAATAACATTTGCGACTTCTTGATAGGAAAAACACTTTATTTTTTGAGGCAATTGTTGCTCCATAACGACTTTGCCATTTGGCTCTATGTGTACTGAAAGCATTCCTGCTTTCGTTTTTTGAATATAAGAGCCCGCGGTTAAAATATGCTTTTCAAACAATGTAGAAAATGTAGCTAAAGTGGCATGACCACAAAAATCGACTTCTTCAGTTGTTGTGTAAAAAGAAACTTCGAAGTCCGCGTCCTTGTCGCTCGAAACAAAAGCCGTTTCCGAGTAGCCTACAGTTTGCGCGATTTTTAATTTTTGACTTTCCGAAAGCTTATCAGCATTTAAGACAACTCCTGCAGGGTTTCCTCCCTTTTCATTAACTGTAAACGAGCTAACCAAATTTACTTCGATATTCACCGACTATTCCAACCCCGTATAACGCCCCAATAAGGGCTAATAAATGCTTAGCTAAACTTGTGTGACAGAGCCGGGCATGAGCAAAGCGTTAGCAGTCCCATTACTGTATTGGCTTGTTATATGCGTGTCTAAATTTACTATAAAGAAAGTTCCATTTTAAAATAAGCAACTTCTGATTTATAAAAACGATCGCCATCTGCTTGCATGCCAAAACGTTGATAGAACCCTAAAGCTGACTCTCTAGCATCACACCAGAAAGTTTCTACGCCAGTATCTTTAAGCGAGCTAAGAATATACTCCAGTACTTTCGAACCTATCCCTTGACCCTGATATTCAGGATTAGTCGCAAATTTACGCAGTCGAGCTTTACCCAACTTTAAATATACCGAAGCAACACAAACGAGTTCATTATTAATATAAGCACCAAAATGCAGTGCTTCTTGATCACCTTCAACATGACAAAATTGAGGTGGCTTGGTAGGCCATAATACACGTTGTCGAAGTGAGATCGTTTGCTCCCAAGAAATATTACGAATTTCCATCAGACTTTAAACAACTCCCTTAGTAAAAAGTAGGCGAACAGTGAGCAAGCTAAGTTTGCAAGTTGCTCTATTTGTATCAAATTTCTCGATTTTTTTCTATCTAAGAAATCGACTATAAGTAATAAATATGCCCTAAAGATAAAAGCATCGAACATATAAAAATATGTGAGGAAAATAAACTAAACCAACAAATCCGCCAATACTAACTGGCTAATCTCTTTGTTAGTTTGAGCTAAATATAGCTCAGCAGTGGCAATGGCATCGTTCAAGGCATTGTGCCCAGCATATGGGGGTAAATCAAAGGCTTGGCGCTGTGCCGCGAGCCTGAGTTGTGACGGGTCGTAACCGACATCTCGGTTATCTAACTTTCGCTTAGCAATTAGCATGGTATCAATCCACATAAATGGTGGTTGAACACCATATAGTAATTGGCAGGCTTCAGCTAAAAATTGCACCTCAATATGATGGTAATGAACCAGTGCTACTCTGCCTGCAAAATATGAAAGCAAGTGCTCCACTACTGTTTGTAATGGCTCGCCTTGTTCGCGTTGATCGTCAGTAATTTGATGAATAGCAACATTGTCAGCTTTAAGCTTAGCTTGAGTGTTGATTACTTGATGATATGAAGTTGCCAGCTTAATACTTCGGTGATCAAGTTGGCAAAAACCAACACTCAGTAATTTATCGCCTTTGGCGTCCAACCCTGTGGTTTCAAAATCTAATGCCAGTAAAGGGATTTCATTTATTGGCGTGTCTAAGTTTGGTAAAGGTGCAGATAAATACTCGATCAGACAGCTTTTATCTACGTGATGCGGGTGCTGATTTTGTTGAATTGATTGTGCTTGAATGCTCGACAATAGCTTTTGTTTCTCTCGCTCTACACCTTTGAACTTGTGTTTTAAGTGGTTAAAAAAAGACATTAGGAATAGCTAGTTTGTCGTGCATCTTGTAGCGTTTTAATTACTTTAAATGCATCTTTTAAATGCTCTCGCTCTAAACGAGAAATAGAGGTAATGGGTAATTCATTATTAGGCGCTTGCTGGCTCTTAATCCGGCTTGCCTGATGATTCATGCGAAGTAACGATAAAAACGCCAACGCGTCAGTTAAGCTATTCGCAGAAGCTTTAGTAAGCGACCTTGTACCCGCAACTTGTGTTAAACGCTCTAAGGTATTTACCGAATTTATGCCCTCTGCTAACGCGTAAATACGGGCAAGATCGACAATAAGCGCTATGCCATTTTCTTTAATATTTAGTATTTTTTCATTCTCACCGTTCTTACTTAGTACAAAATCTCGGAAGAAACCTAATGGCGGCCTATTGAGCAGCGCATTTTTAGAAAGATGCGCCAAAAACAGCGTGTTGCCTTTGGTTTTCGCGAGCATTTTAGTGCGCACCTCGTTCAACAAAGATTCATCACCGTGAACTGTCGTTAAATCGAAAAAAACACTGGCATTGAGCAGCGCTTGCGGGCTTGGGGTATCTATCCAAGTGGCAAAATACTGATGCCACATTTTCTGGGGCTGTCGCCACTGCTTATTGGTAGCCATAATATCGCCTGGGCAATAGATAAACCCACACTCCGCCAAACCATCACTAACAAATTTGGCTAACTCAGCAAACCATGTGTCATCTTCTGGTTTCATTGAGTCGCTAATAATTAATGCGTTGTCTTGATCTGAGTGGGCAAATTGCTCCTGTCTTGCTTGCGAGCCTGCTGCTAGCCACGCATAAGGTACCGGTGCTTGCCCAAGTTTATCCTCTGCAAGTTCGATCAGCCGAATAGTAAAGGCGCTAGTAATGGCGCTGATACTTTTACCGACATGATCGGCAGTAGTACCAATTTTTGCCATACGCATTTGTAGTTTAGGCAACATACCACTGATATCTTTAAGCGCCGCTATATCTGAAGCTTTGCGAATCAAGTGGGTAATATTTACCGCATTTTGACTTTCGTGATTCATCAAATCCGTGATAGTTACCATGGCATGTAACTGCCCATGTTTCAAAACTGGTAAGTGATGAATGCGTTTGGCTGTCATCAACATTAGCGCATCATAGGCACGAGCATCACTGGCAATTGACAGCATATTGGCCGTCATAATGTCACTTACTGGGCTATCGAAACTTAACCCTTTTGCGACGCAGCGACGTCTAATGTCTTTATCGGTAATAATGCCTACAGGCTCTGTTTTTTGTGGCTTGTCTACCACCACTAAACTTGAATGACCTAACTCTGTCATTTGCTGTGCAGCTTGTTGAATACTGGCAGCTTGCTCAATAGTAGCAACAGGCGAATGGTAAAACTGACTAATATCAGTATTCATTAATGAAGAGGCTAAAACCGCTTCTTCGTTTACCTTACTCACCTTTTGTTGCAAACGTTGTTCGGCACTTTGTTCGAAGAAATTGCTTACAACATCACTTTTCGTGATCGCGACAAGTTCGAGGTAATTAATTGCATAAAGTAGGGTATCTTCGCCTGTTTCAACACTTATAGGTTCATCTTGGTAGGCAGAGCAAAAAACGGTACATATGTCACCTTCTCCATATTTTCCTATCAAGCCGCCGTGCTGATTGTGATATACCAATACGCCCTTTCTCACAATATAAATAAAATTATCGTGCATGTCGGGGGGGAGCTTAGTACCAACATTGAGATAACAAATTTCGATGGCACGTGTTAGCTGAATTACCCGTTCTTGGGGCAGGTGATCAAAAGGCGGGATACTTCCAATAAAACTAATAATATCAGCGAGTTCGTTGTCCATAGATATCTCTCAATCTGTGTGTCTATGCTGACTGTAGAAGACTTTGCCATTTTAGGTCAAGCATAAAACCGCCCCTCTAGACTAAAGTGTAATACCTTGAACAGAATTTACTTGCTAGTGTGGTAATTAGTTAGAGTTTCCTATGTGGCAAAACCAAAAAAGTACAAGCCACACTGTACAAGAACAGCGTACAAAACAGGCGACCTAATTAGGGGCTAGCCCGATAAACAACAGGTAAACATTAAGCGCTATTAAAAGCGCATGAGTGAGCTAAAGGCTCAATGCTAGGAGAATATAATGGAAGACAAGCTGAATTATTGGCAAGAAAATCTTCGCCTTATTATGATCTGTCTTGCTATCTGGTTCGTGGTGTCATTTGGTTTCGGGCTATTACTCGTAGAACCGTTAAATGAAATACGTCTAGGTGGGTACAAACTAGGTTTCTGGTTTGCACAACAAGGCTCTATTTATACGTTCGTTGCTTTAATTTTCTGGTACGGCAAGAAAATGAACGACTTAGACAAAAAATATAATGTGGAGGACGAATAATGGATGAGTTAAAACTCTATACCTATATCGCCGTTGGCGGTACCTTCGGATTATATTTCTTTTTAGCTTGGTGGGCGCGCGCTGGCTCAACAAGTGAATTCTACGCTGCAGGTGGTGGTATTACGCCATTGCAAAACGGTATGGCCATCGGTGCCGACTGGATGAGTGCAGCTTCTTTCCTTTCTATGGCGGGTTTAATTGCCTTTTTAGGATACGGCGGCTCGGTTTTCCTTATGGGTTGGACAGGCGGTTACGTATTACTTGCCATGTGTTTAGCGCCATACATGCGTAAGCACGGTAAATTTACTGTGCCTGAGTTTATTGGTGACCGATTCTATTCAAGAACGGCTCGTATTATTGCCGTGGTATGTTTAATTATTGCGTCAGTCACTTACATCATCGGTCAAATGAAAGGTGTTGGTGTTGCATTCTCTCGCTTCTTAGAAGTTGAATATGACACAGGTTTGTACTGGGGTATGGCCGTTGTATTTTTCTATGCAACCTTAGGTGGCATGAAAGGTATTACTTACACGCAAATCGCTCAATACGTGGTATTAATTACCGCTTACACAATTCCAGCAATTTTCATCTCACTACAATTAACAGGTAACCCAATTCCACAATTAGGTTTAGGTTCTACCTTAGCTGATGGTAGCGGCGTTTATCTACTAGATAAATTAGATATGGTAGTAACAGACTTAGGCTTTAAGGAATACACAACATCCACCCTCGGCGGCGTCGAAATGTTTGCCTATACCATGTCATTAATGATTGGTACAGCTGGTTTACCACACGTAATTATGCGTTTCTTTACTGTACCTTCAGTAAAAGCTGCTCGTCAGTCTGCTGGGTATGCATTAGTGTTTATTGCGTTACTTTACACAGTAGCTCCGGCAGTTGGCGCTATGGCTCGCTTTAACTTGATGAACACCATTGAACCTGTTGCTGGTCAAAACCTTGAATATGCTGAGCGTCCTCAATGGTTTAAAGATTGGGAAAACACAGGCTTATTGAAGTTTGAAGATAAAAATGGCGACGGCAAAGTACAATACACTGCAGATGCTGAAACCAATGAAATGGTAAAAGTTGACCGCGATATCATGGTATTAGCGAACCCTTCAATTGCTAACTTACCTAACTGGGTAATCGCATTAGTGGCAGCAGGTGGTTTAGCCGCAGCATTATCAACGGCGGCCGGTTTATTACTAGCAATTTCATCCGCTGTTTCCCATGACTTAATGAAAGGGGTATTAATGCCAGACATGTCGGAGAAAAATGAATTGCTCGCCAGTAGGGTGGTTATGACATTGTCGATATTAATGGCAGGTTACTTAGGCTTGAACCCACCAGACTTTGCCGCAGGAACCGTTGCGTTGGCCTTTGGTTTAGCAGCATCGAGTATCTTCCCTGTGTTAATGATGGGTATCTTCTCTAAGAAGATGAATAGCAAGGCGGCTATCTGGGGGATGTGTTCTGGTATTGGTGTAACCATGTTATACGTATTCCAACACAAAGGTATTATGTTTATCCCTGGTACATCGTTCTTAGGCGGTATGGAAGCAAACTGGTTCCTAGGTATTTCACCAAACGCCTTCGGTGCAGTGGGTGCATTAGTTAACTTCGGTGTCGCGTTCATCGTACTGAAATTAACAGAACCAGCACCACAAGAAATTCAAGATTTGGTTACAAACTTCCGTACACCTCACGGTGAAATTGCGGCAGCACATGACCACTAATTGAGTCTCGTAAACGGGTGAATCTAAAGGCTCTAATAGTATCTATTAGAGCCTTTATTATCCTAAAACTTATTAAAACTCTAACCATATTAAAGAAATAGGACGCTTATGAATCGCCATACAAAACTCGCTTTCTTCCTTGCCCCTTTCCTTATTTTGGGTGGCTACATACTGTCTGATTTCTATATCGAAGATCAGGCTAACGAAATGCGTTTATTTGAGCTTTCGCCATATGGCCATTGCGATGTCATGCGTGAAAAGTGCGTGTTAAGATCGGGCGATTTTGAAATTAATGTTAGCCATAAAAATGGCATTTCTACGGTAAACTCTACCTTCCCTCTCGATACTGCCACGCTATTCTTAGTGGACAAGCAAAACAACCCGACAGCCTATCGATTAGGTATGAAAGATAGCCCGTATTATTGGCACCGAGAAACACCTCTCGCTGAATTTTTATCAACGAAAGGCGATAAATACAAACTACGTTTTATCGGTGAAATAAAGGGTGGGAAATATATTGCTGAGTTTTATAGCCAGACAGTTAATTAACCTAAGCTGCCCTTACTGCGCTCCCTTTAATTGCGCGATAATAGACGCTTTTACATAGGGTTCGTAATCGCCCACTAAATCTAAGCAAATATTCTCTGTACAAAACGACGAGAAGAAAAAAGGTTTATCCCCCATACTGTTATCTTCAATGTCAAACAGGGTATATCCATTGAAGTGTGTTTTGCTGATTTTTACCTTGTCGCCGTTTTTAGCAAAATCAGCCTCTATATCAGAATTATTCAAACGAAAGTCCATATAGTAGCTACCATTTTTCGCATTTTTACATGAGTAACCCACAGAGAATTTTTCAGGGTTTAATTCTAACCGCATTAACTTTACTTGCACTTCACAGCTAGCAGGTAACACTAACTTAAATGGCTGAATATTAACTGCCACACCAGCTTGTGCTGTTAATTGATTACTACCATAGTTTTGAGCATTAACATTCGTTGCCGTAACCATAGTTACGACAAAAGGTAAAATAGATAAAAGAAGTGTTTTCATTGCATCGTCCTTTTTACAGTATTTTCAAAAAAGTGTTTTTAGTAATTGATACGCTTTAGCGCTTGCTCAACACTAATGAAGTCAGCAATAAAAAGTCCTTAATTAGATCTAAAAACTTCTAATTAAGATGTAATATTTTGAAAAATATGGAATTTAAAGATTCAAGCTTTCTGTTAGTGTGACAAAGTCTGGGTGTTCGGCTAACCCGACAAAGGCAGGCTCAACCGCCAAATGTCTCACCGTAAAATCTCCTTCTTCCACTAACGCTTGCAATAAAGCAATCGCTTTTTCCTTGTCGCCAGCCCATGCATACAATTTCGCTTTGTCATAGCGAGTAAAAGAAGAAACCGATTCTAAAACAAAGCCCAGCGCTTGCTGTTGTCCATCGGCATTTAGTTTTTCAACAAACCCCTCACTCAGCTCTTGCCTTTCAAGCGCGACTAATAACTTAGGCATATGTTCGCCTAATGCTTTCTCATTGCCGCTTGCTAGCGCTAGCCAAACATACAAATCCTGAGCACGCTTTACAGGTAACAAAGCCGCTTTTTTGGCAAGCTCTTTCTCAGCACCTACATAGTCTCCGCGGTAATAAAAGACTTCAAAGGCTCGCACTTTATTGTATGCCAGAGGACTAACCGCCACCATATGTTTGGCAATTTCTTCAGCCTGATCAAACTGTGTGGTCATCAATAGATAATCTACGTACCACTCTAACAAGAGTAAATCTTGATTATTTCGTTGAAAGGCTCGCTGAAAATATTGCCCAGCTAGTTGGTAATTCATCTCTAGATATTGATAGCTGAGCGCCGACACAAGTTGTACATAGGCAGGGTATTCGTCGATTTGGCGCGCTTTCGCAGCTAACATGCTTGCTTTTTCAATTATCTGGTTCGCTTGTTCGCGATGTTGATACGCTCGTAGAAAATAGTTGTGAGACAAGTGTGCATACGCTAATGCGTAATTAGGGTGTAACTTGATTGCTTTTTCAAAAGCGGCAATGGCCAGATCACTATCGCCCTGATAATGATAATACTGTCCGCGTAAGAAGCTATCATAAGCGGCGACAGGGATCGGGTCGCTTTTTTCTCTAACGAGTTTAGAGCTGCCGTTGGAGACATCTTGCAACGTGTTCGCAATCGTGGCAGAGAAAACGTTTTGACTGACAAATAAATCATGCAGTTTGAATTGCTTTGCTTCACTCCAAAGTTGAACATTATTTTCAGTGCTAATCAGTTGTGCCGATAGTTGGACTTGATCGCCCTCTAATTGCACACTCCCCTTTAAAACTAAATCAACATTAAGTTCTTGAGCGATATCTGCAATTGATTTCTCAGACGCTTTCAATTGCATGCTAGATGCATGAGAAACTACGTGTAAATTGGCAAACTGAGCTAGGCGATTAATTAGAGTTTGTGTAACACCTTCGGCAATATATTCTCGTTCTTTATCTACTGCATAATAGTCAAACGGTAACACTGCTATTCGTTGAGGCACAATCGTTTCGGAAGCGACAAGTTCACCACTACTTTCACTATCGAACGTTACCCAAAAAACGATTAAAAAAGCGAAGAATAATGCAAGCACAACATACCAATTAACGGCAAAAGGTTGATGTTTCGGGGGCACTGCTTCAATCGGTGCTATCAGCTGATAACCTTTTCTTGGCACGGTTTTAATATAAGTAGGTGCTCTAGCATCATCACCTAACGCCTTACGCAAACTACTAATCGCTACATTAAGAACATCGTCAGCGACAATTTGATTTTGCCAAAGCTCATCAAGTAATTCATTGCGCGATACTACTCGATCTCGGTTTGCAAACAAAAACAACAGTAGCTGCATCAATTTAATATCTAAATGTTGATATTGTTGCTGACTTTTTAAGCGCAAGTTTTCAACATCAACCTGCCATTTCCCTATTAAAACTGCTTCTTCTTTTGTCATCGCAATGGTAAATAATATCTTAATGAGCCAACACTTTAGCAATAAAAGTAGAGCCCTGCATTATGGGATCTAAGCCCATGGGTTTAACAACTTATAATAATTGTTAAATTATTGTTTACTAATTATACAATTGAAACTAACCTTTTTAGGAGGTACACACATAATAATCATTCATGTACTGAACATACACGTAGATAAGGACAATCGTATGCAAAAGAAATTAGGGATAATTTGTTTGTTTTTGGCTGCTTGTAGCCAAGCTACCCCCCCAAAAAAATCAACAGATAATCAGAAAGGTAAAGCGCATAAAGTAGCTAATTCGCAGTATTGTAACTTTCCACAACAAGCGCCAAATGCAGGCTCAAGTCAAAGTCAATTTGACGACTATAGTTGGCATATGTTTTTAGCGCTTAATTGGGTCGCAAGCACAGCTGAACGAGGTAAAGCTAATTGCAATCAGGATTTAGCTAGCAGCGGTCCTAGGGTGTGGCAATCATGGAAAACAACCGAGCAAGTTTTTCTGCCAAACGCTCAAAATCCAGGAAACTGGAATAGCGGATGGGCACCAAATGCGCAAATAAAGATAGCAGCTAATAGTAAACTTGCTCTTCAAGCACAACAAGCGCTAGCGGCCGACCCCGAAGAATCTACTATTCTTCAACCGGTAGGTGGCTGGCTTATAGACCAACGAAAAAACCCAACTTACTACCAAATCGCCTCTAACGAAATATCATATGACTACATTGTTACCAATGGCCTTTACAATGCCGATACGGTGAAATCTTTTGGACAAATGAGTTTCCCTTGGCAATCTGCTGAAATCAAAGCAAGTTGGCGAATTTTAGAGCCTGAAGATGACAGTAGCCGATACCTGACAATGGCTGCCCAAGTAGAACAATTTGATGATAATGGCCGTCCACTTGGTACCTATAAGGCAGCAACACTTGGTCTAGTTGGCTTACACATTATCAATAAAGCTCAAAACTTTCCGCAATGGGTTTGGGCGACATTTGAACAAATCGATAATGTCGATCCAAACGCTCCATTTGCATCTTACTATGATGATAAAGCCTCTAACCCCAACCAATCACCATGCGCAAACCACGGCTTGCCTTGTACTCCAAAACCAAACTCAACGTTTAAAACACCTGATCCCCTCACGCGGTTAACCCCTATATCTACGAGTACCGCCCAGATCAATACCAAATTTCAATCGAAGTTTAGCAGTGAGTTTCCTAAATATTATCAGTTAGTAACGACTCAGCGCGCCAATGATCCTAACAACCCTGGCAACCCATTGGGCACACCAACACCTAACATATCTGCAAATACCACCATGGAAAGCTATATCCAAACGACGAGCAGCTGCATGGCGTGCCATCAAATAGCAAGTGGCATTGGTACAAATGCTCGTTCAGACTATTCATACCTATTTTTACACGCTCAATCGCCGAAAAAGCACGCATCGAACAAAAACCAAACAACAGCAACTAGTGATACTGAGTAAGGAAACGCAAAATGAGTATTTTAAATGGACCACGAATAAATTTTTGGGGTGGCATTCAAACCAACGTTTGTGTCGCGAACAATTCTGACAGTGTCACGACAATAGCAAATGGAGAAACTAGCGACTTAATCGACGTGGCACGAGCAGAAGTAGGAAAAGGCGGTAAAAACCTAACAGATGACCAAATTATCGCGCTAATGAAGTCGCCATCAAAAACTTCAAGTCGCCCTGAATATTACACGGGTGGCGGTTGGAATTATTATGGAGACCATCAAGTAACCTTTGACAAAACAGTTGTCTCTAGTAGCGGCGCTCCTGGTGCAGTAACCACCAACGCAGATATCGTTGAACAACCTATCTATTTACTAGGTTCTGTTGATCCAGTAAGTGGCGCAGGCCCTTACATGAGCTCTGTTATGGTAGATCTTGATCCAACCGCTTCTATTTCTACGCAAATATTTATTGGCGGTATTATGATTGGCTCGCCCAGCAACCCAAAACTACACATAGTTCAAGATGTGGTTGCCTTTAGTCGTTCGGTATTTTCACTGAGCAAAGAATCAAGTGGTGGTTCTGAAGAAGTAAATCAAAACTTAATTATGCGACAGTATTACCGCGATCCCGACGGTCCAGGATCGGCGTGGGCAAGTGGCACATTTCAAGTTACCTTTAGTAAAGATAGCGTCATTGCAGCAGATCGCTCCGATCCGTCAATCGCTGCGCTGCTAGATGCTGATAATATGGATGGTATTACGTTACGTTTTCAAATGTTTGAAATGTTTCCTATGCTAACCACAGATGAGTTAGTTGCAGCATACAAAGATAACCAAAACCCTTCAAACCCCAGTGTTGGCCGCGTAGTTGGCACGTTAGCGCCTCACTTTCCTGGTGAACCTGAAACAGATGCTACTGGCAGAGAATTAGTCATGGCGACGACTGGCTTAGTTGGGTATTTTGACGTCGATTATGATAATCAAATGATGTCGTTAGACGCACTGCAACTTTATCCTAAGGCTTATTTTAGAGAAGACCGTAAGCAGTTTAATTCTGATTACCCTATTGAAGCTAACGTAGATTATGGTGTTAACACGTTATCTGCTGGCAGCGCCTCGATTACATTTGACGCGAGACCTAGTGATTACTATTTGTATGGCGGTATTCTCGATATTCCGCTAGGTGTAAATACGGACGAGGTTTCATCCAACTTGGTAACCATCACAGGAGAAAACTCGGTAACCCTCCCAGCTCAAGGCAATCAACTGACAATTCCACCACTGTTGCCAAATAACGAAACACAATTTTCTGCAAAGGAAAACTTAATACGAATTTTTGGTGATGCAAGAAATATCTACATTGATAACCACAATGGTAGCTACAACGTAGACTTACAAATAGCGGTGCTTGGCAAACCCACTCCGCTATTTGATGAACCTGGAGGAAACATTGAGTTATCTGTTACGCCGACACAAACTGGCTCGCTTCCCGATGGAGAATTCCTAAACTTTCCAGAAACGGTAGTTGTCGCTCAACAAGCTTCGTCATTTAGCTTTACAATAAAAGACAACGGTGACGCGTCCAAGTTTGGCTTTACGACGCTACTATTAACGAGTAGTCAAGGCGGATCATATTTTTTGAATGTTCGTAAATACCCTAAAACAGATTTTGGCATACCTGCAGGGTCAACGATTAACTGGTCACAAGCATACGAGTATGCGTTGCGATATTATTACGTCACCTTTCCAGCCATGAATATGCGTATCCCGTTGAATGACGAAGGCACTATCAGAGCGACTTCGCAAGCAATAGAAACGCGGATAAATGACACGTATTTAGCAACAACTCTTTATATGCCAATCACACGCTCCATGACCCCAAGCCAAAAAGAATTGCTTCGTCACTTTTTTAACGGTGAACCTTGGCAGCCGCTTAAAGGAGCATTGAAAGAATAGCAATTTTTCACATTCAGATAAGCCAGTTTGCTGGTTTATCTGAATAATTTTTTCAAGAAAAGCAAACACTACTGACACTATGCTGTCAGTAGCCCCACTTTATGATGTTCTCCACGTTGCAAGGCAACGAATAAAAACCGCTATCAATCGATAGCAATAATATGATTAAGGAGAATTAAGATGACAAACGTAGTTGAACTAGTACACTTTACCCTAGAAAAAGGCGTGACCAAAGAAGACTTTCTAACAACTAACCCTGAAATGATGGCTTTCCTTTCCGAGCAAGAAGGCATGCTATATCGTTCATTGTGCCAGCAAGAAGATGGCAGTTTTATTGATATCGTTTATTGGGAAGATATGGATAAAGCAAAAGCCGGACAAAAAGCTTTTTATGAGTCAGCCATTTGCAAAACATTCGGACAATACATTGACGCTAACTCAGTAAAATTAGAACACGTTAATGTATTAACAAGCAGTTGCACTGAATCTGAAAATAACAGCTAACCACTAACAGTGACTACGGCATAAACGCTAGGATTAAAACATGCGAAAAGCAGAGCGATTATTTCAAATAATTACTTTATTACGAGGTCGTCGCCTTGCTTTTACTGCAAAACAGCTCGCTGAAGCATTGGAAGTTTCCGAACGCACGGTTTATCGCGATGTACAAGCCTTAATATTGTCGGGGGTTCCTATTGAAGGGGAAGCTGGCATAGGCTATCGCTTAGATAAATCGTTTGAATTGCCCCCACTGATGTTTACCGAAGAAGAACTACTCGCCTTAATGCTAGGTTCTAAAATGGTGCACGGTTGGGGCGATTCCATGTTATCGAAAAGCGCTGTATCCGCCTTAGAAAAAATTACGTCTGTTTTGCCTGAACGAGTAAAGGCAAAAAGTAACGATGAAGTATTGCTGGTACCCGATTATTTTCGCGATGAATTCATTGCCAACCGAGCGTATCAAGTACGTAATGCCATCGAAACGAAGCGCCAAATTAAGATCGGTTACTCGGATGCTAACGACGATATTACCGATAGAGACCTGGAACCATTAGGATTAGTGTATTGGGGTGGTAAATGGACGCTAGTAGCTTTTTGCTTATTGCGCCAAGATTATAGACAATTTCGCTTAGATCGCATCTCTGAATTTGCTACCACGGATATTCACTTTGAAGTCACTGACGAAAAGTCACTGAAACACTATTTAAGTCGGTATGAATAAAGCCATGTGGCGATAAACTGCAATTAAATTATTTCAATGTGCTCTACTTGTTAGGTGAATTTGGATTAACGCTGATTTGAGTGTCGCATAAGTGCCAGAAGCGGAAGTTTAAGCTAGTTTCCTATCGCATTGCCAAATGTTTCGGAAACTTTTTAATTGTCCCGTTCCTTTTTACTTTTTATTTTACTAATTCAATGCGCAATATGCAGGGCTGATCGATTTTCTCTCCACCAAGCCTGTAAGGAAGTGAATCCCATTTAGGAAAATTAATAAAGTCAATTTTCACAACTCTGTTCTTTAACTCTTTATTTTCTGTTATAAATCCTTTCCAACAGCCCTTCTTAGGAACTGCTCGGTTAGGACTAATTCTAATTATTTTATCCTTCCCTATTTGAAAGATATCAAGTTTACTTTTCTCGTCTTCCTCAGTTGTTAAAAAACTTACCTCACCTTGCATAGTTTCGTGTTGGCCTGAATTAAACAATTTTTTTAAGGCATTTAATTCTCCGTTACCAAGTTCATTTAAAAAGTATCCGCCTATAAAAATTACTGCCCAAATAGCACTTACTGGAGCCAGATTACGAAGCTTGTCAGAAGTATTTGGTTTTTTAAATCTTGAAAAGAGCGTAAGGGAAATAAATAGAAGAACCATTCCTCCTACAAGAAGAAAGCTCCATGAGCTTTCTTCTTGGCTTAATATGTCATAAATCATAATTTACCTCGTCAGCCAATATAACCTTCTTCCAGCTGATTCTCCTTCTATGACTGCTTTACCGAGTCCAAGGGGACAGACCCCGATTAATTAGCTTCTCGCCGAGAAATCAACAGCTCATATCCGCCTATCGAAAGAAGCCTAAATCCTCCCACAACATTAATCAAAACTATGAGCAGTTAAAATAAACCCAAACTACTGCCTTTCTAATATAACTGCGCCATCACCTTGTTTTGCAAGTTCATCTTCTGGGTTGTACATAGGGCAGCTTTTCATCGACAAACAGCCGCAGCCGATACAGCCAGTGATTAAGCCATTAAGCCTTTCTAGGTAAGCAATGCGCTTTTCAAGTAGAGTACGCCAGCCTTTTGCTAACATATCCCAGTCGTCAGTGGTTGGGGTGCGATTATTAGGTAAACTGGCAAAGGCTTGTTTAACTTCTTCTAAACTAATGCCCATTTTTTGCGCCGCTTTTATCACCGCGATACGTCTTAATACTTCCGGTTTGTAGCGCCTTTGGTTGCCACTGTTACGCCAGCTTCGAATCAAGCCTTTATCCTCGTAAAAGTGCAAAGTAGAAACCTTCACTCCGGCACGTTTAGCAACTTGTCCAACACTTAACTTGGCATCTTCAATCGTTTTCGACATAGCGTCTTTTGACCTTGAGTAACATCAAAAATAAGTTTTTTTAGTTTAGGTAAAAAAGTGCTTTACCTCAATATAGGTTGAGGTTTTAAGCTGTTTTTATTTTTGATTCGCGAGAGAGTAAAACATGGAAAAAGTAATAGAAATAGTGCGTTTTCATTTAGACAAAGATGCGTCGGTTGAAGAGTTTATGGCTTCCGGTCCTGACATGAACCAGTTTTTATCAAACCAAGAAGGCATGATTCACCGCTCCTTGTGCCAGCAGGAAGACGGAAGTTTTATTGATATTGTTCACTGGAATAATTTAGCCAGTGCGCAAAAAGCACAACAAGCTTTTTATGAAACTCAACTTTGTAAAACCATTGGTTTGTCTATCGATGTCGATTCAATTGAAATGGAATATATTCCGCTATTAACTAGCACTGCGTGTCATCACGCTCAGGTCATTCAATAACGAGTTTTTCATTCCATTTTAAACACAGTTTTCTTCCAAACCTGCGCTTATCCTCACTATCGAGCGCAGGTTTTTTTTATGCTTTTTTTATGTTTTTTTATCTACGACTTTCTTTGGCTATCTTATTATCCACAACGCCTAAAACGCTAACTTTCTAATATTTTCCTAATAAATACATAGAGATAAAAATTAATTTAGATAAATTGAAAAAAACTCTTTACCTCAAGTGAACTTGAGGTTTTATAGTTTTCACATACTAACAAAAAGGAGAGTTAACCATGAACAATCAATCAACAAACACTGAAAATAACCAAGACTTAAGTGACTTTTTTGCCAAGTATTTAGCTTTGTTTAATCAAGCCATGACCATGAAATAGGACGGCTTATACAGATTAACCCAAATTCATAAAAGGAGAATATTATGTACTTAGAACATCTTAATTTAGTAGTAAAAGACTTAGACGAAACATTAGCGTTTTATCAAGCTGCCTTTCCACATTGGCAGGTTCGCGGTGGCGGCGATAGCAACTGGTATGGCATCCCAAGAAAATGGGTTCATTTTGGTGATGATAAGCACTATTTAACCTTTAACGATAGCGGGCAAGATAAAATCCGGGATTTACAAAGTAACCAACTTGGCTTATCCCATTTTGCTTTCGTGATTAACGACTTAGACGGCTTAGCTACAAGAATGCACAATGCTGGTTTTACGCCTAGCCAAACAGGAAGCGACGCCAAGTTTAGAAACAATCTCTATTTTATCGACCCAAATGGTTTCGAAGTAGAATTTGTGCAATACCTAAGCGACATTCCTCATGAGAGAAACATGTATGAAGACTAGCGCTTGCGGTTGTCGATTATCTATACCTACAAAGGCGTAGGTTATTGGGGAAGTATCTTTTGCCAATAGCCTACATCTACCCACTCACTAAACTTAAACCCTACCTGCTCAAAATGCGCCACTTTTTTCATACCAAAGCCTTCATGTAGTTTTACGCTGGCTTCATTGGGTAATGAAATGCCCGCAATAACCGTATGAATTGACGTTTCACTCAGTAACGCAAACATTTCCGTATACAAACGAGATGCCCACCCTTGTCGTTCAGAATGAGGGGCAATGTAAACACTTACTTCGACTGAATACTGATAAGCAGGTCGCTCTTTCCAAGGAGAGGCATAGCAATATCCAAGAATTTTTCCATGCTCTTCAACCACCAACCAAGGCAAGCCATGTTCGATAATATTGGCATATTTAAGCAGCAACTTTTGTGGGGGACTCGGCTTAGTATCAAAAGTGGCAATAGACGTAGCGACATAGTAGTTATATATCTCGCTAATCGCGGTCATATCTTCTTTTTTTGCTTTGCGGATCATGGCGACCATCCCTGAATTATCCTGAGTTTATTAACTATAGCGCAATACCATCAATATTAGACAAAAATCTAATTGATTTTACTATCGAATTTTGAAACCGTATGACCTAGGTTAAGCAAAAAAGCGCGTCACATTCTATGTTTCCAAATTGGCAACTCACTCTAATAAGCGTTGGTTATATTGGCATACTTTTCCTTATCGCTTATTTGGGAGATAAATACCGCCATCGTATCGCCAAGAAAGGGCAAAGTATCATCTATGCTTTGTCCTTGGGCGTGTATTGTACGTCGTGGAGTTTTTTGGGGACCACAGGCCAAGCTGCCAGTAACTTTCTTTCTCATCTGCCCATTTATTTGGGGCCAATGATCCTGTTCATATTTTTCTGGCCCTTTATCACGCGAATAATTCGCACGAGCTTGCGCCTTAATTTAACGTCTATTGCTGATTTGCTGGCCGCTCGATACGGTAAATCACATAGTCTTGCGGTGGTGGTTACCATTGTGGCCTTAGTTGGCACCATGCCATACATAGCGCTGCAACTAAAAGCCATTGTCTATTCATTTCAGCAGTTACAATCTATGCATGTGGTTAGCACTTGGGGCTTTGGCCTTATCGTCAGTATTGCTCTTGCGGTGTTTACTATTATGTTTGGCATTCGCAATATCGACGTAACAGAAAGACACCCAGGGGTGGTATTAGCCATTGCCTTTGAAAGTTTAGTGAAGCTTATCGCTTTCTTGGCAGTCGGTTTATTTGTTTGTTTTGTGCTGTTTGATTCGCCACAACAAATTTGGCAACAATCTGACGCCAACATCACCCTTTATGAGAACTTTACGACGCCAAGTTTGCTTTCAATGCTAGCGATGTTGATTATTGTGATGGCGGCATTCTTAGCGTTACCACGCCAATTTCAAGTGATGGTTGTTGAGCTACAAGATGAAAAAGATGCCAAACTTAGTCGCCGCATATTTCCTTTATACCTTTTAGTATTTGCGCTGTTTGCTGTGCCTTTAGGATTAGCAGGCCACTTGTTATTGGGCGATACTGTACCAGCCGACACCTACGTACTCTTTTTACCTTGGGTAGAACAACAAACTTGGCTAACACTCATTGCCTTTTTAGGGGCGATCTCGGCGGCAAGTTCGATGGTTATCATCTCAGCTATCGCCTTAAGCACAATGCTTAGTAATGAAATTGTCTTCCCTTGGCTATTTAAATCATCAAACAAGGCACAAACAGACTATGCGGGATTCCGCCATAGTTTACTAAATATACGTAAGATACTGGTGTTATTTGTAATTTTGTTGGGCTATAGCGTATTTTTATTAGCCTCTCCAGATACTTTAGCCTCATTAGGGGAAGTAGCATTTGGTGCTTTTGCCCAATTAACGCCAGCATTAGTAGCAGCTTTTTACTGGCGAAAAGCCAGCTTAACGGGCGTATATGCCGGTATACTGGTAGGCTTTTCCTTGTGGTTAGTTTTAAACTTCTTACCGCAATTTTCTGCTTACAATCAGCCATTTATTGATGGCTACTTACCATCTACCAGTACAGTAAACTTGCTTAGTTTAGCCATCAACATTTTTGTTCTATGGACTGTATCCTTAATTAGTCGTCAAAGTGTGCAAGAGCGTGTGCAGGCATCACTTTTTGCTGAGCAAGAATCAAAAGCCTCTTTTAAACAAACAAAACGCTCTCGAAAAATCCAAGTGCGTGAGCTTGAATTACTAGTATCGCGTTTTATCGGCGCAAACAAGGCGAAAGATAGCTTCAACTCATTTACTAACAACAATGAATTTGAACAAATTTCTGTTGAGGAACACAACCAACAACTCTTGCTTCACACCGAAAATACCTTAACCAGTGTCATGGGCAGCTCTTCTGCTCAACTAGTGCTGTCTTCCGCCCTCGATGGCAAAGATATCGCATTTGATCAGCTCGCAGTATTAGTAGAAGACGCGTCGAATCAACGCCAACAAGATATCGAAAACCTATTACAAAGCGCGATTGAAAACGCCAGTGAAGGTATATCCATTGTCGATAAAGACCTAAACCTCGTGGCGTGGAACAACAAATACGTCGATATATTTCGCTACCCCGAACGTATTCTCTACAAAGGCGCACCTATTGAAAGCTTAATCCGCTACAACATCGATAGAGGGCTTATTGGTGACGGAGATATTGAACAGCAAGTGCAAAAGCGCATTGACTACCTGAGAAAAGGTAGCCCTCACAGTTCAGAACGAGTGCATCAAGACGGGCGTGTAATTCGCATAGAGGGCAACCCATTACCTGATGGCGGCTTTGTCATGGTTTTTTCGGATATCACCGCGTATCGTCAAGCAGAGCAAGTATTAAAAGCCGAAAACGTCGATTTAGAAGCCATCATTCGAGAGCGGACGCAAAAACTAGCGCAAACTAACGATGCTTTGGCCTTAGCTCGTGAAAAGGCAGAGCAAGCGCATATCAAGAAAAGTCAGTATTTAAAAGCGTGTAGTCATGACCTGATGCAACCATTAGAAGCGGCACGTCTGTTTACCTCGGCGCTATCGAGTCAAAATAATTTAACGGCTGATCAACAACGACAAGTGGCGAACATCGATCACTCATTGAAAGTTGCTAACGACTTACTATCTGATTTAGGCGAAATTGCCCGCATAGAAAGTGGTAATTTACGTGCACAACAAAGTGAATTCCCGCTTCAAGCACTCTTTAATGAACTTGCCAATGAATTTTCAGAAATGGCCAAAGAACGCGGCGTCGATTTTCGCGTTGTCGATACCCATGTGTGGGTAAAATCTGATCGCCATATGCTCCACAGGATCTTGCAAAACCTAGTTGGCAATGCGTTTCGTTACGCAAGCCCAGGGATTGTTCTGCTGGGTGCAAGAAGCAAAAAGGACACTATTCAAATACAAGTGTTAGACAATGGTCCGGGTATTCCACAAGAAAAGCAGGATTTTGTCTTTGAACAGTTTACCCAATTGAGTGCTCCTCAATCGTCTAATAGCGGCCGAGGGTTAGGCCTTGGTTTAAGTATTACTCAAAGCCTAAGCCAAATACTCGCGCATCCATTACACCTTGAATCTGAACCTAACAGAGGTTGTAAATTTTCCATTGAGTTACCTCGTGTTGCGCCACATCAAAACCAAGCGATTGCTGCAGCGCCTAAAGCAATTGGTTTTCACGATATTACCGTGATGTGCATAGATAACGACCCTGATGTATTACATGGCATGATCGAGCTGCTAACGGCGTGGCACTGTAATGTCATCGCAGCTGATTCATACAAAGAAGCGTTGGTCATGTTTGAACAACATCAAGCTGATATTGAGATTTTGTTAGTGGATTATCAGCTGGAAGATAATCTAAACGGGCTAGATTTAATCGCCAACTTACGCGAGCAAAGCAACCGCTACTTGCCTGCTATTTTGATCACCGCCACAACTGACGAGAATATGGAACAAAAAACCGATGATGCCGATGTCGGTTATTTGCGAAAGCTTGTTAAACCTGCTGCGCTGCGAGCCATGATGAGCGCACTTTTAGCCCAAAAACTTCAAGCTAACTATTCATTAGATGATTAGTGACATGAACACAAAAAAGGCGAAGTCATTACTTCGCCTTTTTATATTGTTTTACTCTTGTTCCTTTCAAGCGATTTGCAACTCTGCCAAATCTAACTGACTAATCGCGATAACCGCTTGCGTGCGGTTACGAACGTTCAGTTTTCTAAAAATCGCCGTAGCGTGCGCTTTTATTGTCGCCTCTGACACATTTAAATCATAAGCGATTTGCTTGTTTAACATACCTTGGGCAAACATCATCAATATTCGATATTGCTGCTGGGTTAAACTTGCGACACGTTCGCCAATATCACCGTCACTTTCTGATGGAGTTGTGCTTGGTGTGTAGCTTGAAGGCAACCAAACTTCGCCGCCTAGAACATGCTGAATAGCACTAAAGATTTCTTTTACCGGTGTCGATTTAGGCACAAAACCAGACGCGCCATACTCCATCGCTTTACCGATAGTTTCATTGTCTTCATGCGCTGATACCACTACCACAGGAATCTGTGGATAATGATTTCTCACATGGATTAAAGTATTAAAGCCGTGAGCTCCCGGTATATGAAGGTCCAGTAACAACAAGTCTGCCTCAGGACATTGATGTAACTGTTGCTCTAGCGCTTCTATGGTTTCCGCTTCTCGCCAATCAGTGTGCGTTAATTGAACTTTCAGCGTATCTAGCAACGCTTGCCTAAATAACGGGTGATCATCAGCTATTATAATTTGTTGTGGCTGGATCATAATCAGGTTTCCTAAACTTTCCCCAATTTAAGTATACGCCCTAAAATAATAAATGGAGATTAGACTAAGGTCTAATCTCCATTTATTTGATCCATTCGAGCTTTTATTTTTCAGGTATTGCCGCCAATACACCAACAAGTAGCTGCCAATACATATCTACAGTAGCGATTTCTACCTTTTCATCTGGCGAGTGTGGGAATTTGATCGTAGGACCAAAAGAGACCATATCCCAGTTTGGGTAAGCTGTTTTAAATAGTCCGCACTCTAAACCGGCATGAATCACCATGATTTCAGGAATCTTGCCAAACAGTGACTGGTAAGTATCACGGACGGTTTGCATTAGTTTCGAATCTGGATCTGGTTTCCAACCAGGGTAAGCACCACTAAACGTGACATTTGCGCCTGCTAATGAAAACGCCGCCAACACAGAAGATTCAGTCTCTTTACGACCATCGTCGTGCAAGCTTCGGATCAAAGTAAGTGCTTCAAACTTATTTCCTTTAGTACGCATAACACCTAAGTTCAAAGACGTTTCAACCACGCCTTCGATATCGTCACTCATGCGAATAACACCGTTTGGACATGCCTGCAAACCGCTTAGCACATTTGTTTGACTGTCTTTAGACCAACACATTTCGAATGTTTCTGCTGGAATACATTCCATAACAATGTCAGTTTCGATAGCATGTAAGTTAGCGCGAACTTGTGCTAAATAATCAGAAAAATCTTGTTTAAACGCTTCTACTTTATCAGCAGCAATCACAAGGCAAGCACTTGCATCACGCGGAATAGCATTGCGTAAACTGCCACCATTAAGCTCTGTTAGGTTGAAAGCATATTGTTGGTTTGCTTCAAAAAGAAAACGAATCAATAGCTTATTCGCGTTTGCACGGCCGGTATGGATATCAACGCCAGAGTGACCGCCTTTAAGCCCAGAAACCGTTAAAAATAGCGATTGGTAATCAGCTGGTACTTCTTCTAACTCAAGTGCAAACTTTGCGCTGCCGTCAATACCGCCAGCACAACCCATATACACTTCGCCTTCTTGCTCTGAATCCGTGTTAATCAGCAACTCACCTTCAAACCAATCAGGTTTAAGGCCAAAAGCGCCTGTCATGCCCGCTTCTTCATCGATAGTCAGCAATACTTCTAACGGCCCATGAGCCACATCATCACTCGCTAAAACCGCTAACGCAGACGCCATGCCAATACCATTATCTGCACCTAAAGTTGTACCATTGGCTGTCACCCACTTTCCATCAACATAAGCTTCAATTGGGTCCTTAGTAAAGTCATGGTCTTTGTCATTATTCTTTTGCGGCACCATGTCTAAATGTGCTTGTAATACAACGCCTTTGCGGTTTTCCATGCCTTTTGTTGCTGGCTTTCTAATCAGTAGATTACCGACATCGTCTTCATCAACATATAAGCCTAATTCTTTCGCCCACGCTTGTACCCACTCAGATAACTGTTGTTCGTGTTTAGAGGGGTGCGGAATTGAACAAATTTGTCCAAATAATTGCCATAATGGTTGTGGTGTAAGTTGATTTAATTGAGACATGAGAAACTCTGTGAAATGGTTAATTTAACAATGACCTAATGGCCTTTAGAAATGGGTTTAACGAGCTCAGCATCTCTAGAGAGGAATGAAAGAGCCCGTATATTTAGCTAAATAGCGTTACTTACTCGCCATTAAAAATTGCCATTGCTCGTTGAACGCGTCACTTGGCTTTTTCTCAAAACCAGAGCGCACATATTGGCTAATTTTTCCTTCAGCAAAGGCAACAAGAATATTGGCAAGCGCTTGCTCGTTGATTTCAAAGCCCTTACCTTCTCGCAATTTACGCTCTCTAAGTACTTGCTTAAATTGCGACTCTAACTTTTCAAAGAACTGATTAACACGCGCACGTAATCGTTCATTTTCACCCATTAACGCGTCACCTGAAAGAATACGACACATACCGGGATTGCGCTCTGCAAATACCAATAAAACGTGAAGAATATGGTGGCAACGCACTAATGCTTCTTTGTGATCAGTGAGAATGAGGTTAACGCGAGAAAAAATAGACTCTTCAATAAACTCAATTAATCCTTCAAACATTCGTGCTTTTGAAGGGAAGTGGCGATAAAGCGCCGCTTCTGAAACACCTACTTGTTCAGCTAATTTAGCGGTAGTTATGCGCTGACCAGGGCTTGATTGCAGCATTAATGCTAAACATTCAAGAATTTGTTGCTTACGATTAGGTTTTCCATTTGCAGACATATATGACTTTCTCTGATTATTGTTTTATTGAAATAGACAACGAATGGGCAATGATTGTAACGTTATTCACCACGACTTTCATCATATTGCGACGAGATAATATCAATGAGCTTTTTCGCAACCTCAGACTTACTCGCTAAGCTAATTGGCATAGCCTTTGTCGCGGAAAAAACAGTTAACGCATTCTCGTCACTATTAAAGCCTTGACCCGGTTTAGCCACATCATTTGCGGCAATGAGATCTAAGCCTTTTCGCGCTAGTTTTGCTTTGGCATATTGCTCAACGTCTTGCGTTTCAGCAGCAAAGCCAACAGTAAATGGCTTATTGGCCATACGCGCAACATCGGCAACGATATCGGGGTTTTTAACCAAAGTGATGGTCATTTCATCTTCACCCGATTGTTTCTTCATTTTCTGCTCGGCAACTGTTGCAGGCCTAAAATCGGCAACCGCAGCACAAGCGACAAATACCGTTGCCTCTTCAGCTTTTGTTAAAGCCTGTCGGTGCATATTTTCGGCACTATCCACATCGATGCGTGCACAACCCTGCGGTGTCGGCAGTGATACTGGGCCAGAAACAATAGTGACATCAGCCCCCATAAGTGACGCCTGCTCAGCAATAGCGTAGCCCATTTTTCCTGAGCTATGATTAGAAATATAGCGAACAGGATCGATAGCTTCACGTGTAGGTCCAGCGGTAATTACCCACTTTTGCCCTTTTAGTGAAGAAGATAATGGATGAGATTCTTGAACACTGCCGCTAAAAAACTCTGTCGTTAAGGTAACCAGATCGTCTACATCTAACATGCGCCCTAAGCCCACATCTCCACACGCCTGTTCACCTGCACCAGGTCCCCAGATATGCATACCAAAAGATTTTAGTATGCCGAGATTGGCTTGCGTTGGCTTTGCGTGCCACATTTGTTGGTTCATTGCAGGTGCGACTGCAATCGGAGCAGCCGTGGCTAAAGCGATAGTGGATAACAGATCATTGGCCATACCGTGGGCAAGTTTTACCATGGTATTAGCACTTGCCGGAGCGATTAACAAAAGGTCAGCCCACTTTGCTAATTCGATATGCCCCATGGCTAGCTCTGCGTCTCGATCTAATAAATCATCCGATACACTATTGCCAGAAACCGCTTGTAAACTTAACGGTGTAACAAACGCTTGAGCGCCAGATGTCATCACCACACGAATATTGGCACCCTGATCTTTTAAACGTCGAACAAGCTCAGGTGTTTTATATGCGGCGATCCCGCCTGTAACACCCAGCACAATATTTTTACCGACAAGTTTTGGCATAACAATTAAGTCTGTCTATCTTTAGTAGTCTGAGGCAAAGAATATCACTATTGCCGGATTTAGGACAACATTACGCAAGGAATGCGAACATGCTAGCAAATATCCCACTATCGGAACGCCCACGAGAAAAACTTATTGATAAAGGTGCAGCCAGTCTTAGCGATGCAGAGCTATTAGCCATTTTTTTACGAACAGGCATACCCGGTTGTAGTGCTATAGAACTGGCTCGAAAGCTCTTAAACGAGTTTGGCGGCATCGTTGGTATTTACCAAGCCAATCAACAACAAATTTGTCAAATAAAGGGCTTAGGCCAAGCCAAATATGTTCAGCTACAAGCATGTTTAGAAATGACCAAGCGATATCTTAGTGAAGAGTTGCCTAAGGGGCACGAATTAACCAGTTCCAATGCTTGCAAAGCCTATTTAACCGGACAACTTCGCCAAGAAACTCGCGAAGTTTTTGCGCTATTATTACTTAATAATCAGCACCATATTATTGAATATGCCCCATTATTTTATGGCACGATTAACGCTGCATCTGTTTACCCTAGAGTGGTTGTTGAAAAGGTGATAGCTGTTCAAGCTAATAGCGTCATTCTAACCCACAACCACCCTTCTGGTATTTGCGAGCCCAGTAACGCTGACAAACAAATTACTCAACAGCTGGTATCTGCTTTAGCGTTAATAGATGTCACCATACTCGATCACATCATTGTTGCTGGCAGTCACTGTTATTCCTTCGCCGAACATGGCCTTATCTAACCATACATGGCGTTCATTAAACAAACCAATGCTGATTAAATTTTGACTAATTTCTTGCAACTATTAGGTTTGACGGTTAATTTTATTCTTATTACATGGAATTTGAGGTAACAGCCATGACGTCAAATGCTGAGCAACATGAAGATAGACGACAATCAATGCGGTTGGATATGGAAAAGGAATTAATCGATATTCAATGGCAAGACGATTCAGGTAATGTCTTAAAGAAGAAAATTGCCTGTTTAGATTTCTCCAAAGGAGGCGTTCGCTTAGATTGTGATCACGCTATTCCTTTACACACGAAAGCAGAAATTATTTTCAAGGCAGCAGAGCCCAAAAGCCGTACTTTACGTGGGCAGGTGATTCGTTGTCTCAAACAAGAAAATGGTTGGTTTGAAATTGCGCTGAGACTCGACGAGTAAAATATTAAAATTAATCTATACTTAAAGATCGTACAATTTTTAAACGTCACTTTTAGCAGTATATAGAAGGAATTGGCAGTATGATGATTTTGGTTGGTGGTGAGAAAGGTGGCAGCGGTAAAAGCTGTTTAGCACAAAATCTTGCCGTTTATTTTGCAAAACACAAACAAGCAATTGTGTTGATGGTTGACTGTGATCCACAACGTACCACCTCCGATTGGATTCAAGCACGCAACACGGACCCCTCGTTACCCGCAATAAATTGCATTCAACTCTATGGCAAAATTAGAAATGATTTATTGAGCTTAAATCAGCACTACGATTACGTTATTGTTGATTGTGGTGGTCAGGATAACTTAGCGCTACGCGCAGCCATGTCTGTTGCTGACCATGTAGTGATTCCGCTACGCCCAAAACGCCGCGATTTGAAAACCGTTCCTCATATGGAAGACATGCTAAGCACCTGTAAAATGGTCAACCCAAAAATGCTTGCTTCATTTGTTGTTACCCAATGTCCTGCACTGCCAACGCAAGCAAACCGTATATTAGAAGCCAAAGACGTGTGTAGCTCATACGGTATCAATGTGTTAAATTCCGTGACCTACAACCGCAATATTTACGATGACAGTGAAGAAAAAGGCTCTTCTGTATTAGAAATTGAGCCTGATGGCAAAGCCGCACAAGAAATTATTAATATTGCAGAAGAATTATTAGCAATGAAACCGGATAACTCTCATGAGTTTAACTGATCTTAAAAAATCCAAGGACGACAATAACAAAAAGAAAAAGAAAGCGTTTAGTGTTGATGACTTTATCAGTGACGCAGAGAACTACGCTAAAGGATCGCCGCAGTTAGTAAGTCAAGAACGAGGCAAATCTGTCGAATTACCTCAAGCACTAGCTGCAGCAAAAGAGTTAAGTGAGCAGAAAGACAAGCAAACTAAGCCTTTCCGCCACGCAACCTTTACGTTAAGTGAAACGGCAATTGCACAATTGCAAGAATTAGCGCAAGAGACCCAACTAGCAAAATCGCATATTATTCGCATCTTAATTAACGAGTTATGTGCCGAAGAGCAACAAGCTAAATTGACGAAGTTATTAGAGTCAAAAACTAACTAAAGCTGTTCGATTTTACGCCATTACGGCGACAAAACGTTCGAGAGTTAGACAAAGATCAAACGGATCCTTTGCGACAAAAGCTAGTTTAAGCGTATGATTTACTAGATTTTTTCAACTAAAATCCACTTGTTTAATATTAAAGCTAGATTTCATTAAGCAGTTTCTCTATAATATGCCACCTTTTTCAGGATCCCATGGCGACGGCCTTTGGGGAAACATAGCTCGAGCTGAAATTAATTTTGGAGTGACTCACATGTCTAGAGTTTGCCAAGTAACCGGCAAGAAACCAGTAGTTGGGAACAACCGTTCTCACGCAAGAAACGCGACACGTCGTCGTTTCTTACCAAACTTACAATCTCACCGTTTTTGGGTTGAGAGCGAAAACCGTTTCGTAAAATTACGCTTAACTCCGAAAGGAATGCGTATTATCGATAAGAAAGGCATTGATGCAGTATTAGCTGATATTCGTGCCCGTGGCGAAAAAATCTAAGGAATAAATCATGCGTGATAAAATTCGTTTAGTTTCAAGTGCTGGCACTGGTCATTTTTATACTACTGACAAGAATAAAAAGACAATGCCTGAGAAGATGGAAATCAAAAAATTTGATCCAAAAGCTCGCAAGCATGTAATGTACAAAGAAGCAAAAATTAAGTAATTTTTCTTCTCGAATTAAAAAACCCGGCATTAGCCGGGTTTTTTATTGGATTCTTTTAAGCACTACATAACGCGCACTTTTAATTCTGGTGATGTATCTATTTCGCCATCTTCCGATATGGTTGCTGCACTGCCATTACAAATAAGCACAGCGATGCTTCCTGCTTTACTGTTACGAATAAACGCTAAATCATAACCGAATTGATTTAAACTACTAGCAGCAAACTTTTGAGCCAACGACAATTTGTCCCACAAGGCTTCTTGCTCTGCATCATAATGACGTCGCTCTAGCAATACTTCTCTTTCAGATACTGCGTACACATGGACTCCTTGTTTTGTTAATGAGTTATTAAATCAAATTACGTAACCACACTCGAAGATATATGAATAAGGTTAATAATTCAACACATTGTCTGAGTAATTCTCAGTAAAAATAACTGGTAGATCCAGTTCCTTTTAACAACTGCTCTCATCTATTATACTTACGCCATTATTCTACAAAGAGATCACAACAATATGAGTCAAGTTCTCGATGATTTACTCAGCCTACTTACGTTAGAAAAGATAGAGCAAGGACTGTTTCGTGGTCAAAGCCAAGACTTAGGTTTTCGCGCTTTGTTTGGCGGCCAAGTAATGGGACAAGCCTTATCTGCGGCACAAGAAACTGTTGATCCCTTACGCCATGTACATTCCTTACACTCTTATTTTTTACGACCAGGTGATGCGACACACCCCGTAGTATATGAAGTTGAAAACATTCGTGATGGTAAAAGCTTTAGTACCCGCCGTGTAAAAGCCATACAACATGGTAAATCCATTTTTTACATGACAGCATCTTTTCAACAAGCTGAAGAAGGCTTTGAACACCAGCCAACTATGCCTGAAGTTGCCGGACCTGACGGTATTCCCTCATTTACTGATTTTATCTTCGACAATCAGCAATACATTCCCGAGAACGTTCGTGGGAAATTCTTGGCTGAAAAGCCTATTGAATTAAGACCTGTGGAACAATACAACTGGATCAAGCCGGAACAATCAGAGCCAATTTGCCACATGTGGATCAAAGCTAATGGCGATTTACCGGATGATACCGGTATTCATCAATATATGCTGGCCTACACCTCAGATTTTCACTTTTTGCCGACTGCGTTGTTTAGTCATGGTGTCAGCCATTGGCAACCGAATTTTCAAATTGCCACGATTGACCATGCCATGTGGTTCCACCGTCCCTTTAGGTTTGATGATTGGCTACTTTACGTCATGGACAGTCCAACCACCACAAGTGGCCGCGGCCTAGTGAAAGGACAAATATTTGATAGAGAAGGCAATTTAGTGGCTAGCACTATGCAGGAAGGTGTAATTCGCCAGCGCTAACCAATTCCGATTGAGAAAAACGACTAATGTAAAAGCGGCTAAGTTTTAGTGAATAAGTAACTCTAGTTTCTATGTCGCCAATCTTCACCACTTGGGTGCTGAAAAATACGTACATCGAAAACTTTCGCCATGGCATATAAGTGATCGAAAATATCCGCTTGTATGCCTTCATATTGCACCCAATCCTGCACTCTTGAGAAGAAGTATAACTCTAAAGGTAAGCCTGTCGCAGTGGCTTTTAACTGACGAACCATACAAGTCATCTCTTGATTTACATCTGGATGTTGGCGCAAATACGCTTCAATATAGGCGCGAAACGTTCCAATATTAGTAAGCTGACGACTATTTAGCTGATCTTCACTATCGATAGCATGTTGCTGATGGAAGCTTTCGATATCGGCCTGTTTACCGGATAAATAGCCAGAAATTAATTTTACGTGGCTTAACGCTTGAACATCCTGAGCGCTGTAGAAGCGAATACTGGCAACATCAACGGTCATACAACGCTTAATGCGCCTTGCGCCTGACGCATACATACCACGCCAATTGCGAAACGAGCCACTAATAAGTGCATAGGTAGGCACAGTAGTAATAGTGCGGTCGAAGTTTTGAACTTTAACAGTGGTAAGACCGATCTCCATCACATCTCCATCAGCGCCGTATTGTGGTATTTCGATCCAGTCTCCAGGAGCTACCATGCGATTAACGGATATTTGAATACTGGCGACAAACCCTTTGATGGTATCTTGAAATACCAATAATAAAACGGCAGTTAATGCACCTAAACCACTAAGCAAATATATAGGTGACTTATCGAGTACGTAAGAAATCGCGAGAATGCTAGCAACCAAGTAAATCATTAACTTGATGACTTGAATGGCAGAGTTTAATGGCAGGTACCGCTCTCGTGCTTGCTGTCGATACGCAGCTTTGATCACATTCAATAGCGCATCTAATACTCTCGCGACTTGAAAGGTAATTGCGATTTTGACCAGTACAATGGTTAAAGTGTGGGTTATGGTGTTATCTAGCAGTAGGTGAGGCAATAAAAACCATATCACCAACAAAGGAACTAAACTGGATAAACGGCTAAATACTTTATGATCTAAGATCATGTCATCTAAGGTATTTCTAGATAACTTCACCAAGTTTTCAACTTGAGTGAGTACATAACGATTAACAATAATAAAGCTGGTTAGTGCAGCCAACAAAATAATAAGAAAGCCTATCGATAGCGTAGCTAAGTCCAAATATTGAGCACCAACGCCATAATTGACTAAGAACTCTTTTATCCACGCTATCATAAGTATTCCTTATCTGTTTTCCATGTTATTGCTCTGTGCGCTTTCGTGTTAATCTTTGCTGTTAGTTTTTAGTTCTTCTAGCAAGGTGTCTTTATCTAGCCACAGTTGATTAACCCACTTTTGAAAACTAATCTTGAAGTTTCGATCTGACATGTAGTCACCTTTAAGGCTATCGTCTATGTCTTTAATGTCGATAATAACCTCGATTTGTGCTGTTCGGCCACAAATAAAATCTAGAAAGCTTGGTGTCGTGTCAGGATAGTAGATCGTTACATCAAGTACCTTATTTAGTTGATCGCCCATTGCCGTCATAACAAAACCAATACCACCTGCTTTAGGTTTCAACAGGTGCTTAAAAGGTGAGTTTTGTTTACTGTGCTTTTCGTCAGTAAAACGCGTACCTTCAATAAAGTTCATAATGCTGACAGGCTTGTGTTTAAACTTTTCACACGCCTTACGCGTTGTTTCCATATCCTTACCTTTTAAGTGAGGATTTTTCTTTAAATATGCTTGACTGTAGCGCTTCATAAAGGGGAAATCGAGTGCCCACCAAGCGATACCAAGAAAAGGTACATAAATGAGCTCTTTCTTTAAAAAGAACTTTAAGAAAGGTATTTTTCCACGTAATACTCGCTGTAAAACCAAAATATCAACCCAAGATTGATGATTAGCAACAACTAAATACCATTGCTTTTTCTCAAGCTTTTCAAGGCCCGTTACCTTAATTTTCGTTTTGTAGAAAATCTTCTGATTAACCGTATTAATTGCTACCCAATTGCTGGCCATTCTATCAAGTAAATAGCTAAAAACTTTTCGCCAACCGTCCAATGGCACCAAAGCCTTTAGTAAAGAAAAGATAATAATTGGAATAATCCAAAACAAGGTATTAACGGTATAAATTAAAAAAGATAAAAACCCCAGCAAAGGCGCTGGCAAAAAACTGAGCATGACCAATAATCAAGTTGTGTTGTTCTTGTCTCTATAATAAAGGGAATTGCTCAGGCTTTCAGCAACTTTTTATTTGTGGTTACTTTGCCACCATTTTCATTTTTCTCCCGATAATAGAGGTCAAACACGCACTTTTTAGCGCTTGCTAAATGCTATTTAGCGCGCCTTATTGCTTAAAACGTATAAAAATAGCGATCTTGTCTAAGGAATTGTTATATAAATGTTGCGTTATCTATCGTTTTCAAGGCATTCTGGTGGAGGATTAATTAGGGGGAAAAAATGAACTTTTCACGTGCTGTAATTAAAATTGGCAGCGCACTGGTTTCACCAGATGCCAAAGGGTGTAGTGGTAAATATATTTTAGCCATTGCACGGTTTATTACTGAGTGTCAGCTTGCTGGCAAAGATATCATCCTTGTCTCTTCAGGCAGTGTTGCTGCAGGACGACAACTCGTTAAACATGGCTCTCCCAATCCCTCAATCCCCACTAAACAAGCGATGGCCTCTGTCGGCCAAATGAAAATGATGGCCAATTGGCAGCGATTCTTTGATGCACCATGTAGTCAATTGTTAATTACTCATGGCGATTTAAAGGATAGACAACGCTACATCAATATTAAAAATACATTGCGTATTTTGCTAGATAACAACATCTTACCTATCGTTAATGAAAACGATACCGTTGCAACAGAAGAGCTAAAAGTAGGTGACAACGACAACCTTGCGGCACTAGTTGCCATGGTGAGTGAAGCTGACTGTTTGTTTATCTTGAGTGATGTCGACGGCGTTTACGAACAAGATCCTCGCGAAAACCCAGATGCTAAGCTTGTGCCTGAAATTAGTGAGATTAATGATGATATTTTCGCCATGGCAGGTGCAACTAAAAATCACATTGCCACTGGCGGCATGACCACTAAATTACAGGCTGCGCAAAAGGCGACAGAAAATGGCATAGATACCTACATTATCAATGGCACAAAAAGCGAAGGATTTGATGCACTATTAAGAAGTGAAAATCCCGGAACTTATTTCGTCGCCAAACAAGGCAAAACTCGAGCGAAAAAGCATTGGCTCAAGCACACCTTAAAAAGCCACGGCAGTATTTCCGTGGATAAAGGCGCAGAGTCCGCACTTTGCCAACAAGGTGCTTCATTACTGCCTTCAGGAATAGTGTCAGTTAACGGTAAATTCGCGGCAGGTGAATCTATTGACATTGTTTCGCAACTAACAAATCAGGTTATTGCCAAAGGCATCAGTCAATATGGTGCTAGCGAGTTAGATCGCATCAAAGGCCTTAAAAGCGATGAAATTACTCTTAAGCTGGGATATTGCCCTAGCAAAGTCATTGTGCATCGAGACGACTTAGTCGTTATTTAGTAAAAAGGATTAGACATGTCTTCATTTAATATTGCCCAAGCAGCCGTCAATACCAAAATCGCTGCACGACAAACAGCACAACTTAACAGTGCTCAGAAAAACGACTTATTACACGCCATCGCTGATCGTATCGATAACCAGGTTGACGCTATTCTCAGCGCCAACGCTATGGATATTCAATCTGCCAAAGAAAAGCAATTGGCCAATGCGATGGTTGATCGCTTATTACTTAATCCTCAGCGAATTCAAGATATTGCCAATGCCATTAGAGAAATTGCGGGACTAACAGACCCTGTTGGCGACATAGCAAATATCGCTACCCGACCTAACGGTATTCAAGTGGGAAAAATGCGCATTCCACTAGGTGTTGTTGCCATGATTTACGAAGCAAGACCAAACGTTACCGCTGAAGCTGCTGCCTTGTGTTTAAAGTCTGGAAACGGCGTTATTTTGCGTGGCGGCTCTGAAGCTATTCACAGTAACCGAGCTATCGCGCAGTGTTTACACGACGCCATAGAGCATAAAGGTTTAAATCCAAACATGGTGTGTATTGTCCCTGACACCAGTCGTGAAGTGATTGAAAATATGCTGACCTTAAACGACAGCATAGATCTTGTTATTCCTCGCGGTGGGGAAGGCCTTATTCGCTATGTGACCAATAACAGCCGTATTCCTGTTATTCAACACTTTAAAGGGGTTTGCCATCTGTTTATCGATAAGTTTGCCGATGAAGAGAAAGCGCTCGCCATTTTACTAAACGGTAAAACGCAACGACCAAGTGCCTGTAATGCGCTGGAAACTGTACTAATACATCAAGATATTGCTAAGCAAATACTGCCTAAAATTAACCAAGCATTTTCCACTGAGATTGCACCGGAAAAAGTCACCGTGCATGCTTGTGAAAAGAGCTTGCCGTTTTTTGATTCAGCGAGCTTAGCTAGTGACGAAGATTACCATGCCGAATATTTAGCCCAAGAAATTGCTGTGAAAGTTGTGGAAGGCTTTGATGATGCTGTGGCTCATATTCATCAATATACCTCAGATCATACAGAAGTTATTGTTAGTCAAGACACCAGTCGTTGTCAGGCATTCTTGCGCCAAATTAATGCCTCTGTGGTCATGACAAACGCCTCTTCTCGCTTTTCTGATGGCGGACAGTTAGGCTTAGGCTCTGAAATAGGTATTTCTACTAGTAAACTGCACGCCTACGGACCTATGGGATTAGCGTCACTTACCACTGAAAAGTTTATTGTTATCGGTGATGGACAAATAAGAGACTAACTCTCTTATGCAATACCGCGTCGTTTGATTTAGAACAATTAACGACGCGCTTTCTTTTGATGCGTTACTAAAACCGTTGCGCAAACTAGAAATTTTTGTCACTGTATATATGCGAATAATAACGTTCATGGAATGACGCAAACCTAAATGCGCAATACGAAACCTAGTCATATCATTGCCCTTATTTGGCTTCTTGTCGCTCACTTATTTACAGTGATGGCGCCAGCGAACGCTTGGCAAATGGTAGGTCATTCCAGCCTAAGTAACCCTGATTTAGCCCCTGTTTGTACCGGAAATGGTGTTAAATGGGTTTCCATGTCTCAGTTTTATCAAACTGGCAAGGTTATTTTTGTTGAACCACCTGAAGATGATTCTCAGCAAGAAATTAAAGTACAAATGCAATGTACTTTATGTGTGCTTAACGATTCTCCTCAAGACACTCACATTGCCTTTTCATCATCAATTACTTCCCCAGAATTTACTCAAAACGCTTTATTTTCGCTCGCTGAAAATCATACCAGACTCAAGCTATCAAGCTGCTCTGCACGTGCACCTCCATTAACCGTTTAGTTTCCACAGTTAACACTATTTTTTAACACTACATCTGTCTTACGGGCACTTATTTGTCTGTGGGTATTGCAAGCAAATTGGTACAAAAAAAACGGCCTCTAGCTTGTAAACAATTAAACGAATCGGGATTAATAATGAATACACGTATTACCAGCGCAGCCTTATCTCTCATCACTTTAGCTTGTACGTTCTCAGCTTCAGCTGATAGTAACCACAGTTATGTAGCGCCAGAAAAACATGCCCCTATTGGCGTGATGGGCGACCATATGCACAAGCAAGGCGAAATGATGTTTTCTTATCGCTGGATGCATATGAACATGTCAGGTAATCTTCAAGGTAGCGACAGTATCACTAACAATGAAATTGCCACTACTGTAGCCAACCCTTTTGCTAATCCACCTATGTCGCCACCAACAGTGCGCGTAGTTCCTCAAGATATGACCACTAACATGCACATGTTCGGCATGATGTATGCGCCAACCAATGATATTACCTTAATGGCGATGGTTAATTTTCTTGATAAAGATATGGATTTATTAACATACAAAGGCGGTATGGGCACGGAAACACTTGGCGAGTTTTCAACGAGTAGTTCAGGTTTAGCAGATACCAAGCTAGGTCTGCTGTATCGCCTTTCAGACGACGGTAAAAACATATGGCATTTAAATGCCAACTGGATTATACCGACAGGCTCTACCGACGAGAAAGGTACCGCATTAACACCAATGAATATGCAGATGGAAATGCGCCTGCCTTACGGTATGCAACTAGGCAGTGGCTCTAATGGTCTAGAACTAGGCCTAACATACAACTACTATGGCAGTAATAACAATGCTGGTGCACAAGTTATGTATAGCCATTACTTAGGTGAAAACAACCATGACTATACACTTGGCGACACCTTGGCAGCTACCGCTTGGTACTCTCATCGCATCTCTGATGCTTTCAGCCTTTCTGGCCGTATTCAATATCAAGACAAAGACAGTATCGACGGTATAGATAAGCATATTATGGCTCCCGTCACTACTGCAAATCCAGACAACTATGGTGGCACCCTGCTAAACGCCGCAGTAGGCGTGAATACCGTCGTTGCTGGCAAACATCGCTTAGCGCTTGAATACCTTGTGCCTATTGATCAAGATGCCAATGGTGTTCAGATGGAAATGGACAGTATGCTAACTGTCGGTTACCAAATAGCTTTCTAACTTATAAACACTCCTGTTTCGCTAAGGCACCCTTAGCACCCCTTAACCGATATCATACTACCCTGTGGTATCGGTTTTTTTCACACTGCTTCTGACAAAGCTGCTTACAAATCAATTTGTTCATTCCTTTGAGTTTTCTTAAATTTTATCTAATGCTATTAGGCGATAATAAATCTAACAGGAAAATACCATGAGAAAATTCAGCAAACTGAGCGTAGTAGCTACCTTGATGTGTTGTTTATCCACACCATTTGCCTTTGCTAAAGCAACCACTAGCGATCAATATCAACGCGTAGTTGATACTGCTTACAGCTATTTCAAAGGAGCAGCTAATGCTGATCAAGCATTACTAGAGAAAGCATTCGATTTTAAGCATGGTCACATCAAAATGCTCAGAAAGGACAAGGAAACAGGCGAACAAATACTGAAAGTGGTACCACTTAAAGAGTTTGCTGGTTACTTCAAACAAGCAACTAAGGACGAATGGAAAGCAGATATCATTTCCGTTGATATCGTTGACGATAATATGGCGATGGTTAAATTAAATTTTTATACGCCAAAAACCCATTACATTGACTATTTAGTGATGCATCAACTTAACGGTGAATGGAAAATAGTTAACAAAACCTTTGTTGCTAAGCCTAACAAAGCGAATAAGTAACACTACAAAACCAATAAAAAAAGCCGATTCATCGAATCGGCTTTTTAATTTCAGAAAGATATGAGAGATAATTTGTTATAGTTCTGACTCAACAATACGTTTCATGTCAGTCATGTAACCACGAAGCTCTTTACCTACCGCTTCTACACTGTGGCTACGAATGGCTTCATTCACTTCGATTAAACGAACGTTATCTACGCCATTAGCAGTATCTTTTAAGCCTTCACCTAAGTCTTCTAAGCTAAGCTTGCTAACAAACTCTTCTAGCATAGGCTGTGCAGCGTGAGTAAATAAGTAGTTACCGTATTCCGCTGTATCTGAAATTACTACGTTCATTTCATAAAGCTTATTACGTGCAATACAGTTAGCAATTAGTGGTGTCTCATGAAGTGACTCGTAGTAAGCCGACTCTTCGATAATACCAGCAGCAACCATAGATTCGAACGCTAATTCAACACCTGATTTCACCATGGCTACAACGAAAATACCTTTGTCGTAGTACTCTTGCTCTGTGATTTCAGTGTCGCAATCTGGTGCTTTTTCGAAGCTTGTTTCAGCCGTTTGTTCACGCCATTTGTATAAGTTAGCGTCGCCGTTAGCCCAATCTTCCATCATAGTTGAAGAGAAAACGCCATCGATGATGTCATCCATGTGCTTTTCAAATAAAGGACGTAAAATGTCTTTTAATTCTTCAGCCATATCAAAGGCACGGATTTTTGCAGGGTTTGATAAACGGTCCATCATGTTAGTGATGCCACCGTGCTTCAAACCTTCAGTGACAACTTCGATGCCGTACTGAAGAAGCTTACGTGCATATGCCGCATCAATGCCTTGAGCAACTAAGTGCTTGTGACCAAGTACCGCGGCTGTTTGTAACATACCGCAAAGAATAGTTTGCTCACCCATTAGGTCAGACTTAACTTCAGCAATAAACGATGACTCAAGTACACCGGCACGATCGCCACCAGTAGCTGAAGCGTATGCTTTTGCAATCGCTAAACCATTGCCTTGAGGATCATTTTCTGGGTGAACCGCGATAAGAGTTGGAACACCAAAGCCACGCTTGTACTCTTCACGTACTTCAGTACCTGGACACTTAGGCGCAACCATAACAACTGTGATGTCTGGGCGAATCTGCATGCCTTCTTCAACGATATTGAAACCGTGAGAGTATGCTAACGTTGCGCCGTGCTTCATTAATGGCATTACAGCATTAACTGCTGACGTGTGTTGCTTGTCTGGCGTTAAGTTTAGTACTAAGTCAGCTTGAGGAATAAGCTCTTGATAGTTACCAACAGTAAAACCATTTTCAGTTGCCCACTGCCAAGATTGACGCTTTTCAGCGATAGCAGAATCACGTAATGCATAAGAAATGTTTAGGCCAGAATCACGCATGTTTAAACCTTGGTTAAGGCCTTGAGCACCACAACCAACGATAACAATGTTCCAATCTTTGATGAAGTTACAGCCATCGCTGAACTCTTCACGCTTCATGAAGCGACACTTGCCTAATTGCGCTAACTTTTCGCGCAAACTTAATGTATTAAAGTAATTTGCCATTTGTTTTTCCTCAAGCAATCGATACCTGACACTCTAATCAAGTATCGTGAATTTTTGATGAAGGCATGATAATAGAAAAGTCCTATTGCTTAAAATGATATATTTGCATCATAATATTGCAAATTATGCAACACACATTCATTAACCTTAACTGACAGGAGTTTCTCGTGGACCATAAATCACTAAAGATGTTTTTAACCCTTGCTGAGCAACTTCACTTTGGTAAGTGTGCTGATTTGCATTACGTGAGTACCTCTACGTTAAGTCGAGCTATACAACGTTTAGAAGATGAAGTCGGTTGTAAGCTATTGGTGCGAGATAATCGCTCGGTGGTGTTAACGGAAGCTGGTAAGAAGTTCCAACTATATGCTGAGCAACAGTTATCAAATTGGCAGCAGCTGCAAGTGAGCTTGAATGATAAACAAGAGCAATTGCAAGGTAAGCTAACGATTTTTTGCTCGGTTACCGCGGCCTACAGTCACCTTCCGCCATTGCTCGATGCTTTTCGTCAGCAGCATCCATTAGTGGAAATCGTCTTAAGTACAGGCGATGCCGCAGACGCCATCACTCACGTGAGTGAACAAGGTGCTGACTTAGCTATCGCCGTTAAGCCTGATGCTTTATCAAGACAAATTTTTTTCCAGCCTATTGCCAATATACCACTTGCCGTGATCGCCCCAAGCCGCCCATGCCATGTAAAAGAATTGGTTAACGAGCCAGTGATTAATTGGTCCAATGTTCCCATGATTTTGCCTGAACATGGCGTTGCGCGAAAACGCTTTGACTATTGGTTTCGCCGCAGACAACAAGGCAAAGCTAATATTTATGCTAGTGTTTCGGGTCACGAAGCTTTGGTCAGTATGGTTGCCTTGGGCTGTGGTGTAGGAATTGCACCAAAAGTAGTGGTAGAGAATAGCCCAGTAAAAGATCGCGTACAGTATTTAACTGGCGTAGGGGAAATAGAGCCTTTTGAGCTAGGTATTATTTGCCTAAATCAACAAAAGTCTCAACCCCTGGTAGACGCCTTTTTCCATGCCATTGCTGACGATTAGCTGTCTTTTTTAGATAGATAGCTAATTAATGCCGTAAAATCTTCCAAGCCAGCAATGTTATGTGTCAGTAGCTGATATTTACCATTAACAACAAATGCGGGTACACCGCCAAAGCCGCCTTCGCGCATCTGCTTTAAGCGCTTTAATTGATTATCGTGTGTTGACTCCACTCCCTGCTCAACTAATGCTTTATTAAATGACTCAGTATCGATGGCATTAACCTTCAATAACTGCTGCAATTTTTCACCAGAAAAGTCTTTGTCTTTTTGAACGTGAATTTGCGTAAAAATCGACTTAACAAAAGCTTCTTCTTGGTTAATCGCTCTAGAGGCAATTAAAAACTTAGACAAATCATTTTGCATCGCAATAGGGATACCAGGCATACCATTGACATGTCTTCTGACAAAAGTAAGGTTGGCGGGTAAGTTAGCTTTAATTTCTTTTACTGCCCCTTCAGCACGAAAACAGGCTGGACAGTAGAATGAAAAGAACTCTTCTACAGTATCTTGCTGAAATTTAGCACCTGGAATTTGTTTGAAATGTACTCCTTCTTGATACTCTGAAGTAGCATTGGCTGAATTCAAGAGTAAAACACTAGCGCAGACAGCTAACAACGCTAACACTTTAGAAGCTCTCAGTATTTTCACGACTTTCTCCTTGTTGTGTTAATAACCTTAGTAATGACGCAAGTTAATGGGTCACGTATTCAAAACTTAACGTAAATGTAGTTTGTTCTTTCAATAATGATGTCACACTCAAATTAACCCCTAGCAAGTAACAAATTTGCTTGGATAACGCTAAACCTATGCCAGAGCCTTCTTTTTTTGAGGTATAAAAAGGAATAAACAAATTGTCGATTACATCTGGCCGAATACCAATACCGTTATCGATTACATCAATATTTAGTTGTTTTAAGCTGGGGCGATAAAGCACCAGTTTAATTGTGGGGTTTTCACATTCACTGGTAGCATCTTCGGCATTTTTTATCAGGTTTATTAGCACCTGCTCCAACATGCTAGCATCAGTGTGTACCATTGCTGATTTAACATTTCGTTCTTTAATAACGTCAATTGCAGTCGTTCTGTTGTCTGCTAGCTCCGAAAGCAATTGGTATAAATCAACCGATGCAATTTTAGGCTCAGGCAATTGAGTGAGCCCTCTAAAACCTTCGACGAAAAGCTGTAAGCCTTCTGCACGACGTTTGATCACTTCAATGGCTATTTCTGCCGTACTTTTTTCTTCGCCTTTTTCACTATCAAATGATTGTTGTGCCGATTGAGCTAACGAAATCATTGGCCCGAGGCTATTCATCACTTCATGAGCAATAATTTTGATAACTCTTTCCCAAGAGTCATGTTGTCGCTGCTCGATAAACTGATGAATATCACTAACAATGACAATGCGATACGCTTGCCCTTCCATGGTCAGATTAACTAACTGAACGAGGGCTTGGCTCGTAACGTTATTGGCGTGAATAGAGCATATTTTCGCTTGCTCTTTGCCTTCATTAATCAGCGCTAAAACATCTTGGCTGACATGATTAAACTGTCTAATTCGGGTGATTTTTGCTATGGAAAATAAAGTGGTACACATTTTATTCGACTGAACGACTCGACCGGCTTCATCCACCACCAGAAAAGCAAATTTAAATTTGTTCGCCAGCGTTGCGTAAATTTCATTTAACGATTGCACCGATAATGCGCCGTCTGGCATATGTGTTCTAACCGCAAGATTTACTTCGTTAGCGATTGCCGGCTGCGGTAACCTGAGATGTGGTTGATTCATAATACTAGCTGTATATAACAAAGTAAGGAACAAGCCCAAATAGGCGATGTACTCAGTCACTTGATATTCAAAAAAGCTCGCTGTAAAACAAGCCAGACTAAAAAAAACGATACAAGAAAATGATTTACTCAATGCCATGCTTTAATTTCTTTCGATAAAGTGAGGAGCGATTAATACCTAGCATTTTTGCTGCCTTACAAATATTGCTATTTGTTTGATTAAGTGCATTTATAATCGTTTGTTTTTCCGCTTCTTGTAACGAAGTAAATTCAGCTGCTGGCATCACCATATCTGCGGTTTCTGACGATTCATAATCACTACCTTCACTTAAAGCGAGCATACGAGAAAAGTCCATTAACTCATTTTTCGATAAGATGACTGCTCTTTCGAGCATATGCTGTAATTCCCTCACATTACCCGGCCAGCGCCAATCGTGTAGCTGATATTTAGCTTCATTACTTAACGACAAAGTCGGCTTTTTATATTTCTGTGCGTATAGATTAAGGAAATGCTCTGCTAGCAGCGGAATATCTTCTTTTCTTTCTCGAAGAGGAGGTAAGTGTAGTTCTATGGTATTAATTCTATAGAGTAAATCTTGTCGAAACTCACCGCCATTAATGGCTTGTTGTAAATTTTCATTAGTGGCCGATATCAGGCGAATATCGATATCATAGCTTTCCTTACCACCTACTGGAGTTACCGTGCGCTCCTGCAGAACACGTAGTAATTTTACTTGCGAAGCATAAGGCAAATTGCCTAATTCATCTAAAAATAGTGTGCCGTGATTAGCCGAGACGAACCGCCCCACCTTGTTGGCGTATGCGCCACTAAACGCACCTTTTACATGGCCAAACATCTCGCTTTCAAATAAAGAGTCGGTGATCGCCCCCATATCGACGCTAATAAAGGATTCAGCAGAGCGCAGCGATTCTTCATGAACACAATTTGCCACAACCTCTTTACCTGTGCCGCTTTCACCAGTAATTAAAATGCTCGCGTCAGTATTAGCACAATCGGCAATCATGTCTTTAAGCTCAAGCATCGACTGACTTTCACCAATCAGCAAATCAAATCCTTTTCTAGCGTCCGACATTAAGGTTTTTTGGGTTTCTTTTAGTATTTGGATTTTCTGATTTTGCTGATGTGACTCTAATGCCGAAAACAAGGTCGCAAGAAGGCGTTCGTTATGCCAAGGCTTTACAATAAAGTCAGACGCGCCTAGCTTCATTGCTTCTACCGCAATATTCACACCGGCGTAAGCTGTCATTAAGACAACTTGCACTTGAGGAAAAGAAGCTTTAATTTGCCTTAACAAATTTAAGCCTTCTTCGCCATCGACAGCACCTTGCGCAAAGTTCATATCAAGCAACACAATGGCATAAGCATCTTTGTGAAGCTGCTTCATAATATCGCTCGCTTCGTTAACCGTAGTTACTTCTTTAAAGTGGTTGGTTAATAATACTTGAGTCGCAATTAATATATCTTCGTTATCATCTGCAACTAAAATACGAGAGTTTTTACTAGCACTTCTCACAAAGTTGATCCTTATTGCTTATGTTATTATCCCTACGTCGACGCCCTAAGAAACGGAATAAGTGCGCCGTTATGTATTTCAAAACACCACAAATTTCCCTTAGAACTATAACCAAAAGATATAACAAAACCGCTAGTGTTAGCAACTGAACTAATGGCATTGCCACTAATAACCACGGCTCAGCTTTGATAAATTCGAGTAGTTCTGTCATTTCTTTTACTCCTAATCGTTTTTCAACACATCAACCGGTTGCTTATTATTTGCGTTAATAATCACCCAACACACGGTCACTACTGTGATGAATAAGGTAGAGAACAAAGCGAGAAAAAGCTGCCCTCCACTAACCCTTCCTCCGAAATCAAAGGCTTTTAACCAGGTACCGCCTGCTTGCCAAGCAATTGGTAAAGCAATAAATGCTGAGATAACGACAGGAAAAAAATATCGAAAAGAAAGTAAGCCAATAATATTGAATAGTTTCGCGCCTAGAATTTGCCTTACAGCAATTTCTTTCACACTTTTTTCGCAGGCAAATTTGGCTAAGCTAAACATGCCGAAGAAGGTCAACACGATAACAAGCAGCGTTAACATTAGCGTTGCATCTAATTGTCTGAAAAAATTCTGATACTGACTTGCATGTAAAGATTCAAGCGACTGAAAATTTGCATTTGGGTATTCAAACGTTTCATTAAACAAGGATTGTAGTTGTTTTACTTCGTGATCAGAGGCTTCTGGAGACAACTTAATACCCACTGACCAACGCGCCAACACATTGTATGAATGACCTAAAATAATAGGCGTTTTCGCGGTAACACTGTTGTTAAATTCAACATAATCAAACACGCCTACCACTCGAGCAACAACACCATTCCAAGTGAGCGTTTTGTTAAGTGCTTCACTTGGCATTAACCAACCGGCTTGTTCAACAAAGGCACTGGAAACCAAGACACCAAAATGAGCTTGTCCAAGGTCATCTTCTCTGTATTCATCGGCGACATACATATCAGAAAATGAGCGTCCAGCAACAATATTGATATTTAGCGTTTCAATAAAATCAACACCAATGCCCACCATAGGTACTTTGTCTAAATTAGTATTCGGTAAGCCTGAAATACTGATCGCAGAAGTGCTGTTGTTAAATGGCATGGTAGGAAATTGCTCAGCTACTGCAACATGCTCAACATTTGGCAGTTGCATGGCGCGCGTTTTAAAAGACAAAAAACGTTGCTGATACTCGTCTGCGGTGATATCTGGCGTGATAAGTACGCCTGATTTATCGTAGCCTAAGTTTTTATTTGCTAGTAAATTGCTCTGTTCATACATTACAAAACTCAATACCAATAAAATTACGGTAAAAAAGCTTTGCAAACACACTAACAGTATTCTTGAAAAGTCCTGTCTTCTAAACCGGCTATCTAGAATACCTTTTAATCCTAAATGAACGTCAGTTTTAGACGCTTTATACATAGGGACTAAATTACCAAGTACATTAAGAAGGGTAGCAATAATGACCACCGAAGCTACTAGCTGTAAGTTAATCACTAACGATATATTTAATAGGCTCTCTAATTTACCGGCTAGCATTTCAAAAACCACCGCTGACACTAAAACCGCGACGGTAATAATGCAAACAGACTCTACTAATAACTGAATAAATATTTGTGCATCTGAAGCGCCAATAGCCTTCCTTACCGACAACTCTTTTAGCCTAGAAGAATAAAAGGCAGAATTAGTGTTGTAGAAGTTAACAGTGGTAATAACTAATAGCATTATCGTGATCAAATTTAGCAAATACAGTAGTCTTTTATCGCCATTCGTTTTCATTTCACCGAGCATATGTGAATTTAAGTGAATGCTTGATAAAGGTTGAATAATGGTGTCGACTTTTACCTGCATAGCATCAGTTAAGCGTTCATTAACTCGCTCAACAAAATCAGGTAAATCGATATCGCCATTGGTTTTTACGTAAGTGTAAAAATTACCTCCTCTAAAGCCGTCTAGCATATTAGGAACAACGCTTTTCACGGTTATCATTGAGATAATAGCGTCGAAGCTTAAATGGGTATTATTTGGCAGGTCTGCCATGACTCCGGTAACAGTTACCACTACTTCGCTTTCTAAAGTAAAAGTTTTACCTAGGACATCAGTACTATTAAAGATTTTATTAGCGAGAGATTCTGAAATCACCATAGTGCCGGGCGATGAAAGTTTAAACTCTCCTTTAATGATGGGTAGTTCAAAAATCTCGGTAAATTCTTGATCTGCGGCAACTACCTTAGGGAAAGTTAATCTATTCTGCCCATGATAAAGTCGGATAAAAGAATTAATCGGTAAAGCACGAGCAATGGTATGCTGTGATCCTGTTATGTCATTTATAAATGGCTTTAACCCCGCCGGAGTTAACGCGATACCTTCTCTGCCCAAGTCTATCTCAGGTAAATCAATAGCAACCCTGAAAATGCTTTGAGTATCATTAAATTGCTTATCATAACTAAGCTCATGCAAGGTGTAATACAAGATGGTGGCTGCAGAAAAAATACCAGTAGCTAAGCCAATCACTACCAACATAAATTGAAAGTAGTACTTTCTTGTATTCGACCCCAGCACCGATAAATAATTTTGTAAAAGAGCTAAGTTAAACATTGACGGCTTCCTTTAGAATAACGTTTTCTTCAAAGTTTCTGCCGGCATTTACTTGAATAATCCTACCGTCATTTACTTGAATGATCCTATCGGCATAAGAAGCGTGACTTTCAGAGTGGGTCACCATAATGATGGTCGCGCCTTGTTCGTTTAAGTCACATAATAAATCCATGATTTCGTAGCCATTTTGAGAATCCAGATTACCTGTCGGCTCATCAGCCAAAATAATAGACGGTTGTGCCACCAACGCTCGAGCAACGGCGACACGTTGCTGTTGGCCTCCAGATAATTGTTTAGGGTAATGGTGTTGCCTTGCTAGCATATTAGTCTGCTGCAAAACCTTCTCGACGCGTTGCTGTCGCTCCTTTTTATTTATATTTAAATAAATCAAAGGTAACTCAACATTTTTATATACTGAGATCTCGTCTATTAAGTTAAAGCTCTGAAAAATATAGCCAAAATGCTGTTGACGAAGCTTAGTAATTTCCGACGATTTTTTCGTGTGGATAACGTCGCCTTTAATGCATAAATCACCACTACTAGGTCTATCAAGTAAGCCAATAATATTCAGTAAAGTTGATTTACCGCAGCCTGAAGGTCCTGTGATTGCTACGAATTCACCTGCATTGATCGTGAGTGAAACATCTTGCAATGCTGTTGTCTCAGTTTCTAGCGTTGAAAAAGATCTGGAAACGTTTTTTAAAATAAGCATGATTAGTTCACTCCCTTTTGATATTCAGTTAAATACTCATAGTGATTGGTAATAATGTTGTCATGTGGTGACAGTCCACGAACGACTTCTACTAATGTTGACGACTTGCGGCCTACAACGATATTTTTCTTGGTGATGTCTTGTTCTGCATCCATAACAAACACCCATTTACCAAATGAATCTTGTAGATATTTGTCATTTGGTATCGTCATTACCGGCTCACTCGTTCCTAATACTATGTTGGTGACAAAGGATTGCCCTGGTAATAAGTTCTCTGGTAACTCTTCAGCGAATTTAAGGTCGGCTTCAAACTGCCCATTGATAACATTGGGGTAAACTTTGCTCACTTTGAGCTTATACTGCAGACCGTCAATGTTGATCGTTGCAGGGTTACCAACCTTAATATCACTTAAATAAAATTCATCAATCGATGACTTTAATTTCACTAAGCTAAAATCATCAATTTTGCCAACGCGCGTCCCTCTATTAACAAATTCACCTTGCATCACTTTAAAATTTGTTAAGTAACCACTTTGCGGTGCTTTAATAGTCATCGCTTGCAACGACTGTTTTACGACTTCTAAGTTACTTTTCAATCGCTTAGTGTTTGCCTCTAATTGCTCAAGCTGGGAATCGCGTAGTAAATTGATACTTTTTTCTCTTTCTTTACTAATCGCTATTCTTTCTTCTGTGTAGGTTAATTTGTTCGTTAAGTCTTCAATGTCTTTATCGGAAACGTAACCCTCAGGAACCAGTGCTTTGAGGCGCTTTATATTGCTTTGCAAATCATTTTTTTGGTAATTAAGCTCACTAATTTCCCTTTTTATATTGAGACGGCCTTCATCAATTAATATGCGAGTATTGCGTAAGTTGTTAAGCTGTTCTGTTACTAAAGCTTCTCTTGAAATAACGTTTAGCATCAGTGCCGTATTGGTCAAGCCTATTAACTTTTGCCCTTTTTTCACAAAGTCACCTTCTTCTGCAAAAACTTGCTCAACCTTACCTGCTTCTGTGGTGTCAACGTAATAAGAGTCCATCGCTTCAACAACAGCTCTAATTGAAATGTTTTCATTTATCGCTGCTTGCTTAGGCTGAACCACTTTTAACTGCTCAAAAGTAACATCATTGGCTACTGGCCCCTTATTAACAAACCAATATCCAATAGAAAATAAAGCGACTGGCACGAATAAGTATTTGCCGATAATGGCACCTTTCGCTGCCAAAATTTCTTTTTTTGTTTTTACTCTATCCATAGTTCACATCTGCTTAATCTAACAAACTGTATTGGAATAAAGCATGGATGATGCCATCACCATCAATTCATTTAAAATCAGAAAGTTAGCACCCAAAATAGCTCATTACCCCTATTGCGATTCGCACAAGTGAACGAAAAAAGTGTCGCAAAAATGCAACTTGTCGCATTTTGCGACAGTTCAAAATACCTCAGATATGCACAGCTTGTTTCTTATTGGCATTTGTCCCTTATTGTTAATTAGCTATACTTGTTTGTTCTATTAACAGCTTCTAGTTAGCCAAAACTATCCCTATAAAGACTCATCATCATTACCACACTAAAGAGGTACCGATGAAATTGGCTTCCATTCTGCCTATATAGCTAAACAATGAGCCTACTGGTGCTTATTTGAGACAAACCTACTTATTCAATTTTGCAACAGTTTCTGAAAACGTATTGGCAACTTGGTATTAAGGCAGCCAATCACGTTAGTTTTTCACTTTTGCAGTTTTGCGCTCCATTTATGTGTTTCAAAATGAGACATGGATGCATTTTGCGACACCTTTATTATCATTTTTGCAACACTAACAGATCAGTTTTACAACACAATTCAAGTGTATATTTTATTCCCCCACTTCGCTACCGCCCTCTATTTTTCTCACTTTGCAACATTTTTTCAGATAAAAATCTCAGATTGGTACAGTTCTCGCTGCTCTGTAATCAGCCATGAAATATACATGGCGTTTACATTTAAAAAACAATTATTCAACAAGGAGAGAATAATGAATCGAGTATTAAATTTACAATCTTTAGAGTTTGGTGATGCGCTAGAAGGCGTTCGTGGCGGCAGTTCTTGTAGCTATGCTGGTTGTGGTGGTTGTTCTTCTGCAAGTGCAACTGGTTGTTCAATCGGCCAACCTGGCCAAAACATTGTGGCGGTATAAATCATGAATCGCGTATTAAATTTACAAGCTCTAGAAAATAGAGATGGCCTAGAAGGCGTTCGTGGCGGTAGTTCTTGTAGCTATGCTGGCTGTGGTGGTTGTTCTTCTGCAAGTGCAACTGGTTGTTCAATTGGCCAGCCTGGCCAAAACATTGTGGCGGTATAAATCATGAATCGCGTATTAAATTTACAAGCTTTAGATAAAAGCGATGGGGTTGAAGGTGCCGGTGGTGCGAGTTCATGCAGCTGGGCAGGTTGTGGCGGCTGTTCATCAGCAAGCTTCTCTGGCTGTTCAGGTGGTCAACCTGGCCAAAACATTGTGGCGGTATAAGTCATGAATCGCGTTCTAAATTTACAATCGTTAGCAAGTAGCGATGAGCTTCAAGGCGCTCCAGGTACGAGTTCATGTAGCTGGGCAGGCTGTGGCGGCTGCTCTTCCGCTAGCTTCTCAGGCTGTTCAGGTGGCCAACCTGGCAGAGACATTGTGGCAGTTTAATGATTGTACAAAGCTCTGAGTCTGCACCTGATAAGCCGGTGTTAGGTGCAGATTTCAAAGCTTGTTAATGCATTTGACAAGGCAATATACAAACTCCTGATGCTGTGCAGTAACTTTTCAGTATCTGTATAGCGCTACTAAAGTGGCGCTCTATTTTAATAACTTAGTGTCGCAAGCCAATATTTGAGGCGAAGTAAAGCGAATAATTTAAGGTTGATTAAAAGTAAGCGTTTACCAACAACTCACTTTTAATCAACTTTCAAACAATAAGGATATCTAGAAATGTCTGAATTAGTGATAAAAGATAAAACTCTATTCACCATAGCTGATCGCGAGTTTTATGATGATATTGAGAAATACCAACCAAACAAAGAAGATTTTTATAATGTCGTCGAGAAATTAGCAACGGAAGATACAGTGCTGGAAAGGTATCGTTATTGGTGGCGCTGTACTTTTAAAAACAAAGAACTACCTATTCAAGGATGGAAAATTCACGTCTCTGCTACGCCAGCACATGCCGCGGCAATTGCCGATACAGTTGCTCGAGTATTGATAAAGCACAAAGTAGCATTCAAGTTTGTTGCTGATCATAACTTGTTTGGCTTGTTTAATGGTAAGAGCTTTGATCGTGGCTCTGCTGGTAAATTTTTTACCATATACCCCGAAAATGAAGCTGAGTTTAAAGAGATTATTGAAGAGCTCTATTGTGCAACACTTGGCTACTGGGGCCCTTATATTCTATCTGATAAACGCTATAAGAATAGCAAGATCATTTACTATCGCTACGGCGGCATTATTGCCATAAAGAAAGACCTTGGTGATGGAGAAGCGAAACATGTAATTCAAGGCCCAGACGGTGACTTTGTTGAAGACAAACGAGAGGCAGTATTTAATCTTCCTGAAGGCATAGAAGACCCATTTGAAGACGATGACACAGCACAGGAAGGTGATGAGCTCTCACTAAAAGATGGTGAATATGTTATCGAAAGTGCATTAACGTTTAGTAATGCAGGTGGTGTGTACAAAGCGACCCAAAGGGGTACCAACAAAGAAGTGGTTATTAAGGAAGGTAGGCCTTATACCAATATCACGTTAACGGGTTTAGATGCCGTGCAGTTAGTGAAAAAAGAACACCGTTTATTAAACATGTTGAAAGATACGGAAGTGACTGCCAAGCCTGTCGACTTCTTTTTAGACTGGGAGCATGCCTACATGGTGCAGGAGTTCCTAGGCGATAGCATCGATTTTCGCTCTTTTTTTGCAAATATTTATTTAACGTTGAAAACCCAACCAAGCGAAGAAGATTGGCAAAAGTTCTGGGATATTTATATCAAGGTCGCCAAGCTTCTTATCGACCGAATTGCTACCGTTCATGAGCACAATATCATTTTCGGTGATTTGTCTGCCGGCAATGTAATGATCATTGGCGAATCCATCGAAGAGATGGACGTAAAACTGATCGATTTTGAGTCTGCATACCAAAAAGGAATTGACCTACCAACAAGTATTCATACGCCAGGTTTCGCCTCTGAATCTTATCAAGGCATGAATGCCGCTGATTACGCTGATGACGCCTATGCAATTGGTGCACTATTAATGTCTGGCTTGTTCCCAATGAATAATATTCTGAGCTTAGATAGAGCTGCTCACGAAAGATACTTACAAGAACTAAAAAGCGATATAGGTACACCAGACGAAATTTCTAGCTTAATCGCTAAACTTATGTCCAAAGAGCCCGAAAATAGACCTTCGATGGCTGAAGCTAAAGCCTTGCTATCAAACGACATTACAGCTTTGCCTTTTGCTATTCAAACGGGTAACTTTGATAAAAACACCATTCCGCAAATCCTCGAGAAGGTTGTCTCTTACACAGAAGCGAACATTTCTCTTGATAGAGAAGACAGGCTGTTTCCTTCTGATCCAGAAATATTCGAATCAAACCCAGTAAGTATTGGCTATGGCGCTATGGGTGTCGCTTTAACCATTAAACAAATTACTGGTAAGTATGACAATTATGCAGCATTAGATTGGATGGAAACCCAGACATTAGCGCCAAGAGACACCTTGACTATTGGCTTATTTGACGGCTTTGCCGGCATCGCTTGGGGTTGGTTAGAACTAGGTAATGAGAAGCTAGCAACTCGGGTTATCGATTATCTGATGGAAATTGATTTACCTACAAGTTCTTACAGCGTCTATAACGGGTTGTCAGGTGTTGGTCTAACTTTCTTGAAGTTTTGGAAAACACTCAACCAAGACAAATACTTAGATGCTGCCGTAAATATCGGGCAAACACTACTAGCAGCGAAACAAGAGGATGACGCAGGCTTTTATTGGGTATCGCAAGCTAGAAAATCTAGCTCGTATGGCCATGGTATTGCCGGTATCGCCATGTTCTTACTTTACCTATACAAAGCAACAGGCGATAAAACCTATTTAACCACAGGTGAAAAAGCACTAGATTGGGTTATCGATAACGGCTATTACAACGAAGAAGACGGTTTAACTTGGGTTGCTCGTGATACCACGCCAAGCTACACACCATATTGGAGTTGGGGTAGCTCGGGAATTGGTAAGGTGCTTTTACGTTATTGGGAAGTTACCCATAACGAAAAATACGCTGATCTGATCGACTCAATTCATATCGATTGCAATCGTAAGTACACGATTTTCTCAGGATATTTCTTTGGCTGTAGTGGTATTACCGATTTTTACATGGATTTGCGTAAGCACGATCGCTGGGAAGTTATTGCTGACAAAGCCATCAACCGTTTATTCTCTGGCACTATGTTGTTCGCATTAGAGCGTGAACAGGGGATCGCTTTCCCTGGCGAGTCTGCCAGTCGTATAAGTTGTGATTACGGCACGGGTAGTGCGGGGGTTGCATGGATGATGCACAGGTATATCAATGATACACCAGCGCCATTTATGTTAGATGACCTAATTCCTTTATCAGAATAACGAGCGCATTATGATAAAGATGATCAACTTTGCAGGTAGAGAATTTCTACCTGCAATTTTACTCAGTACAATCGTGCTAATAGTATCCAGTGCGATGCAAATGTTATTGCCTTATGGTATTAAAACCATGATAGATATCGCTTCCGGTATCGAGTTGTCTTGGTCGATATCTTTTGTTGCTGGGTTGCTATTATTTGTTTATCTACTGAAGGTCGTCATTGGTTTGGCTGGGCAATTACTGCTGCAAATGACCGGCGATAAAATTGTTGCTAAGACCAATGTTCAAGTATTTAATCACTTCCAAAAACTGCCGCTAAGTTTTTTCAATGACACCTCGATAGGCGAACTTATGTCTCGCTGCAATAACGATATTTCAGCGATCCGTAACATACTAACGTCAGTGTTAACGTCCTCCATTATAAGTGTTATTCAATTTATTGGAGCTATCACGGTAATGGCTTACATGAACTGGAAGTTAGCACTAGTGGTGCTGGTATTAGCGCCATTATCTGCGCTTATCACTGGCGCATTTTCCAATACCTTTTATCAAATATCGAAACGTGTACAAGACACAATTGCTAAAAGTAATGCGACATTGCAAGAAACATTACATTCGATTGAAACCATCAAATTGTTTTCCAGAGAGTCTCATCAAAATGCGTTATATCAAAAAGACATTAATAAGTTTTTAGATGCGGCGAAAGAAGCGCGCCACAAAGACGCAGCCTTTAGCTCAGTTATCGCTTATATCACCTCAATTTCCAGTGTTATCGTCGTTTGGTTTGCTGCAACATTAATTACTCATGGTGAAGTCACCGCAGGCACGTTAGTGGCATTTTTAATGTATTCTCAGTTTCTTACTCAAAGCATTGACGGCTTATCAAGTGGTTACAACAGTTATATTCGTGCGAAAGGCTCAACAGAACGTGTGTTCGAGATTCTAGATTTAGACACAGAACAGCACACTCCTGTTGCTCCTGTTACGTCGTCAAAACCTGTAGGCATTCGCGTGACAGACTTAACCTTTACTTATGAAACAGGCGATACGGTCATCGATTCACTCAATTTCGATATTTCACCAGGTTCCACTTTTGCTATTTCAGGCCAAAGTGGCGCCGGAAAATCAACGGTAGTAAAACTATTATCAGGCTTGTTAAAGCCAGATAAAGGCGATATTCAATTTAGCGGGCTTCCCAGTAATAACTTATCTTTATCGGAACAACGAGGCCTGTTTTCTTTTGTTCCACAAGAGATTCAGCTTTTAGCAGGATCGATCAAAGACAATATAAAGTTTGCCAAGCTGGACGCCAGCGATGAGCAAATTGAACAAGTATGTAGACTTGCCGGCGCATACCAATTTATTTCAGATTTTCCAGAAGGGTTTGACACAAAAGTTGGCCGAGCAGGAGCGACACTAAGTGGCGGACAAAAGCAACGCATCGCTATTGCGCGAGCGTTATTATGCGATGCTCCGATTTTAGTGTTAGATGAAGCAACATCTGCCTTAGATACTAACAATGAACAATACATTTTCGATTTGATTGGCAAACTCAAAGGCCATAAAACCATCATTCTTATTTCTCACAACGAAGAAATGAAAACTATAGCAGATCAGATACTTGAACTACCTGACGCAATAAAACATTCGAGTTCGGGATTAGCCAAAATTGCCTGATAATTTTCTTAATTTAGCGCTTGAAACACTGACGTTAAGCAACCGCCATGCTCAAGCTCTTTTTCGTTTACATCATCCTTTTCAAGATAAAGTCGTTGAGATTCTATCTCACTAAACTGCGACCGATTCAGTTAAATGCCTAAGAATTCTGTCCATGGCACGATATGACAAGGCTTCAATTAAATGATGATGCTCAATCGACTTGTTACCCGCCATGTCTGCTATAGTACGCGCAATTTTTATCATTTTATGATGCGCTCTAGTGGACATGCCAAGTTTCTCAATCGCAAGTTCAAGAAACTCGTTGTCCTCGTTGGTCATCGAGCAGAATTCTCTAACCTCAGCACTGGTTAACTCCGCATTAGGTTTCCCTTGTCGTTGATATTGCATTTGTCGACACGCTTCTACTCTTTCTCTCACTTGCTGCGTTGACTCACTTGACGCATCCGCATGGCTCCAAGCTCCTCGAGGTAGTCTTGCCACTTCAATTTGAATATCAATACGATCCAAAAAAGGCCCAGACAAGCGATTTAAGTATTTAAGCACTTGCTCTGGCGTACTGCGGTTATCATTGTAATATCCAGTGGGCGAAGGGTTCATCGCTGCCACCAACTGAAAGTTAGCAGGGTAGGTTTGTTTGCTTTGCGCTCGAGAAATCGTCACCTCGCCGGCTTCCATCGGTTCACGCAATACATCTAATACTTTACGATCAAACTCTGGGAGTTCATCGAGGAAAAGCACACCGTGATGAGCAAGTGATACTTCACCAGGTTTAGGGACAGTACCACCACCTACTAGCGCAGCTGCCGAAGCAGTGTGATGAGGCGCGCGAAATGGTCGAGTTAAGCCGGATAGCTCTTGTTCAGCTTGAGGGCAGATAGACTGCACCGCTGCAACCTTGATGGCTTCTTGCTCCGTAAGCCTAGGTAAGATACCTGGCAACCGGCTGGCTAACATGGTTTTTCCCGTGCCTGGCGGCCCCACCATTAATATATTGTGACCACCACTAGCCGCTATTTCTAATGCTCGTTTTGCCAGTGGTTGACCAACAACATCCTGCATATCTGGGTAAGCATTCTGCGCTAAAGAAATATGGTCAACTTGCTCAACAAAACTTAGGGTATTTTGCTTCATTAGATGAGGATACAATTGTGCTAAGTGCGCCATACCTATGACTTTTGCGCCTTCAACCCAACTTGCCAAGCGGCCATTTTTCTCTGGCACAAGTAACGTCCGTTGTGCATTTTGGCAAGCAATTGCTAAAGGGATTTCACCTAATATCGGCCTTAGTTCACCAGATAAAGCAAGCTCTCCAGCCAGCTCATATTTGTTCAAATCTTCTGTAGGAATCTGTCCTGATGCGGCGAGAATGCCAACAGCAATCGGCAAGTCAAATCGACCACCTTCTTTCGGTAAATCTGCTGGCCCTAAATTTATCGTGATACGTTTTGCCGGAAATTCAAATCCGCAATTAATAATCGCACTTCGCACGCGATCTTTAGATTCGCGTACACTTGTTTCTGGTAAACCAACGATATTAAAGGCGGGAAGGCCATTGGCTAAATGCACCTCTACGGTGACTAACGGAGCTTCGAGCCCAATGCGGGCACGGCTATACACTGTGGCTAAAGACATCATTAAAATCCATTTCAAATAGTCTGATTGTTTCTCAGTGTAGTCACTGAATCTACAACTTGCCAATCTAATCATATTTACTTTTTTAAAATACCGTTAAAAATCAATAGCGTCGGTAGTTTAGTTTTAGTGATATAACCAAATGCTATCCGTAGCCTAAAAAAACTCTAATAAAAAAGCTTGCACTAAGAATTAGAGCTATGATACTAATTTAATAAGACAGGCAAATGCCTAACAAAAAATTAACATTTTGAGTTTAACGAAATACATGCGTCAATTTAGCTTAGTGATTATTAACATTCTCGTCGTGGTGATTATTAAATCATCGCGGGGGCGTTTGTTGAGCTAAATTTAAACTCGAATACAATATACAAACCCCCCGCTCCGAAAGGACCGGGGGGTTTTTCGTATATGGCGGCAAGCTTACCTAAACGTAAAGGTAATCATTAACTTAAGGAGTAAAGATACTGCGTAACTAGCGGAATCTTAAAGAAAAAATCATGGCAAGTGACAATTTATATACTGGCGGTTCTTTATTGTTCGATGTACTTAAACAGCACGGCGTTGAACACGTATTTGGTTATCCAGGTGGCGCAATTATGCCCATCTATGACGCCTTGTATGATAGCGACATCAACCACTATTTAGTTCGACACGAACAAGGCGCAGCATTTTCAGCTATCGGTTACGCTCGTGCAACAGGCAAAATTGGTGTCTGTATGGCGACTTCTGGTCCAGGTGCAACCAACCTGATCACAGGGCTTGCTGATGCACTTGCCGACTCCATTCCAATGGTTGCCATTACCGGTCAAGTACCAACAAAAGCGATGGGCTCTGACGCGTTCCAAGAAATCGATGTATTTGGCTTGTCGTTAGCGTGTACCAAGCATTCATTTCAAGTGCGTGATGTTGAAGAGCTAGAAAAGGTGCTACACAAAGCATTCGCTATCGCCTTAGAAGGACGCCAAGGCCCAGTATTGGTAGATATTCCAAAAGACGTTCAACTTGCCGCGGTTGAAAAACAAGGAATAACTTACGACAACATCACCAACAAAGTTGTGCTGCCGCCAGCAGACGTGACGAAAGCAATTGATGTCCTTAAGGGTGCCAAAAAGCCAATTTTATACGTTGGTGGTGGCGTGGGTATGGCAAACGCCATCGATGAAGTACGTGATTTCGCCAAGCAAACAGGGATGCCAAGTGTTTCAACATTAAAAGGCTTAGGTGCGATTAATCCAGACGATGATTTTTACTTAGGCATGCTAGGAATGCACGGCACAAAGGCTGCCAATTTAGCAGTCCAGGAATGTGATTTGTTAGTTGCGGTAGGTGCTCGTTTTGATGACCGTGTAACAGGCAAGCTAAACGAATTTGCCCCGCACGCGAAAGTTATTCATTTTGACATTGACACCGCTGAAATAAACAAGCGCCGTTTTGCTGACGCCGCCATTCTAGGTGATTTAAAGGTTAACGTACCGCTACTTTCACGTGAACTAGATATTGCTCAATGGCAAGAAAAAGTAGCTGGTATGAAACATGAATTTGGTTGGCAATATAACCACCCAGGTAAAGGTATATACGCGCCAGCCGTGCTTAAAGAAATTAGCGACAAAATGCCTGATAACACTTGTGTAACGACAGATGTCGGCCAACACCAAATGTGGGCTGCTCAACACATGGAATTTGCCGATCCTTGTAACTTCTTAACTAGCGGCGGAATGGGTACTATGGGCTTTGGCTTACCAGCAGCAATCGGTGCGCAAGTAAGTCGACCTCATGACATGGTTATCGCAGTAACAGGCGACGGTTCTTTCATGATGAACATTCAGGAACTAGGCACAATTAAGCGCTTCAACTTGCCTGTTAAAATCTTGCTGATCGATAACGAGAAGCTAGGCATGGTAAGGCAATGGCAAGACTTATTCTTTGATGGTCGCTTAAGCGAAACCGACTTATCCGATAACCCAGACTTCTTAATGTTGGCTCGCTCATTCAACATCAAAGCAAAGCAGATTGTTGAGAAGTCACAAGTAAGTGAAGCAATCGACGAAATGTTAGATCACGACGGTGCCTATTTATTACATGTATGCATCGACGCTTTAGACAATGTATGGCCGTTAGTTCCACCAGAAACTGCTAACGACAAAATGATGGAGAGTACAAAATAATGAATTATTATCAACTAGTTATCACAACTGATGACAAACAAGTTGTCTTAGAGCGTATTTTGCAAGTGACTCGCTATCGCGGCTTCTTAATTAACGGCTTAACCGCTGAAGTAAATACAGGTACGCAAATTGCGACAATTGTACTACAAGTTAGTAGTGATCGACCTATTGAATTACTGGTCGATCAGATCAACAAACTCATCGACATTAAAGGTGTCAAAGTAGACAATAGTAAGACGCGACATGAAAGCGCGAATTTATTTGCATTAAGCACCCAATAACTAAGGTATTGACCAAGACTCAATACTGAAAACTAACTAGGAAAAAATCATGGCAAAAGTAAGTGCAGAACTCATTTGGTTTAACGGTAGTCTAATCCCTTGGAAAGACGCTACCGTACATGTGATGAGCCACGCGTTGCATTACGGTTCATCTGTTTTCGAAGGCATTCGCGCCTACGAAACGCATAAAGGAACGTGTATCTTCCGCCTAGAAGAACACATTGATCGCTTATTCGATTCAGCAAAAGTTTATCGCATGAATATCCCTTATACACGTGAGGAAGTCATGCAAGCATGTAAAGACGCAGTTGCGAAAAACGGTCTAAAAGCAGCATACCTTCGTCCACTAGCGTTTTTAGGTGATGTCGGTATGGGTCTTCGTCCACCTGCAGATGCAGATGCTGATCTAATGGTTGCCGCTTTCTCTTGGGAAGCATACTTAGGCGCGGAAGCGATTGAAAATGGTGTTGAAGTAGGTGTTTCTAGCTGGAACCGTTTAGCACCAAATACTATGCCTACAGCAGCTAAAGCTGGTGGTAACTACTTGTCTTCACAGTTAATTTCAATGGAAGCAGGTCGCCATGGTTACACTGAAGGTATCGCGTTAGACGTTAACAACATGGTAAGTGAAGGTGCAGGCCAGAACTTATTCTTAGTACGTAAAGGCGTGATCTACACACCATTTAGCACAGCGTCTATTTTACCGGGCTTAACACGCGATACCGTAATCAAGTTAGCGCGTAACTTAGGCTATGAAGTACGTGAAGAGCCAATTTCTCGTGAGTCTTTATACCTTGCTGATGAATTCTTCATGACAGGTACCGCAACAGAAGTTGTTCCTGTTCGTACAGTAGACGGCTTACCTGTAGGTACAGGTTCTAGAGGCCCAATTACTAAAGCATTACAAGAAGCATTCTTCGGTATGTTCAATGGTAATACTGAAATCGATGACAACTGGTTAGAGCCAGTAGAGTAACTATTAGCTAACGGTTAGCAAAGGCTGATTCTTTGCTAACTGAGTTTCTAGGCTATAGCAGGTGAAAACGCCTGCTATGACAAAGAAATTCAATTATTCATAGACGGAAAATACTATGCCTAAACTTCGCTCAGCAACTTCAACTCAAGGCCGTAACATGGCGGGCGCACGTGCCCTTTGGCGTGCAACAGGAATGACCGACGGAGATTTTGGCAAACCTATTATTGCCGTAGTGAACTCTTTCACCCAATTTGTTCCTGGTCACGTTCACCTTAAAGACATGGGTCAATTGGTTGCTGGTGCGATTGAAGAAGCGGGTGGTGTTGCCAAAGAATTCAATACTATCGCCGTTGATGATGGTATCGCTATGGGTCATAGCGGTATGCTTTACAGCCTGCCATCGCGTGATTTAATCGCCGACTCTGTTGAATACATGGTTAATGCTCACTGTGCTGATGCTATGGTGTGTATCTCAAACTGTGACAAAATCACTCCAGGCATGTTAATGGCAGCAATGCGCCTTAACATCCCTGTTATTTTTGTTTCTGGCGGCCCAATGGAAGCCGGTAAAACTAAGCTTTCAGATCAAATCATCAAACTTGATTTAGTTGATGCCATGATCCAAGGTGCCGATCCAACGGTTTCAGACGAGCAAAGCAAACAAGTTGAACGTTCAGCTTGCCCTACTTGTGGCTCATGTTCTGGTATGTTCACCGCTAATTCGATGAACTGTCTTGCAGAAGCTTTAGGTTTAGCCTTACCTGGTAATGGTTCAATGCTAGCAACTCACGCTGACCGTGAACAATTATTCTTAAAAGCCGGTAAAGAAATTGTCGATTTAACCAAGCGCTATTACCAAAACGATGATGAAAGTGCTCTACCTCGCAATATCGCCAATAAAAAAGCGATCCACAATGCTATGTGTTTGGATATCGCAATGGGTGGCTCTACTAATACCATCTTACATTTGTTAGCCATGGCACAAGAAGCCGAAATTGATTACACCATGGCAGATATGGATAAACTTTCTCGTGAAGTGCCACAGCTTTGTAAAGTGGCACCATCAACACAAAAATATCACATGGAAGATGTTCACCGAGCGGGCGGTGTAATCGGTATTTTAGGCGAGTTAGCACGTGCTAATTTACTTCATACCGATGTTACCAACGTATTGGGTACTTCGTTGGCTGAGCATATCGCTCAATACGATATTAAAGTGACAGAAGACGAGGACGTTAAGAAGTTTTATCGCGCGGGTCCTGCTGGCATTCGCACGACAAAAGCCTTTAGCCAAGATTGTCGTTGGGACACCTTAGATGATGACAGAGCAGAAGGGTGTATTCGCTCAATCGACAACGCCTTTTCAACGGAAGGTGGCTTAGCGGTATTATCAGGTAACATTGCTGCGGACGGTTGTGTTGTAAAAACGGCAGGTGTTGCCGACGACAACTTAACCTTTAGTGGTCCAGCTCACGTTTTTGAAAGCCAAGATGACGCTGTTGAAGGCATTCTTAACGGCTCTGTCGTTGCAGGTGAAGTAGTGGTTATTCGCTACGAAGGGCCTAAAGGTGGTCCAGGTATGCAAGAAATGCTTTACCCGACTACGTACCTAAAATCTATGGGGTTAGGTAAGGCGTGTGCGTTGTTAACTGATGGTCGATTCTCAGGTGGAACATCAGGCTTATCAATCGGTCACGTTTCTCCAGAAGCAGCAAGTGGCGGCGTTATCGGCCTTGTTGAACAAGGCGATATTATCGATATCGATATTCCAAACCGCTCTATCGAGCTAAGAATTTCTGACGAAGAATTAGCAGCACGTAAAGCAGCAATGAACGCCAAGCCAAACAAATGGCAACCAAAAGATCGTGTGCGTCCAATCAGCTACGCACTGAAAAACTACGCCATGTTGGCAACTAGTGCAGACAAAGGCGCAGTGCGTAATCGCGCCTTGTTAGATGGTGAAAGTGATGACTAATGCAGAGCAACAAGAGCTATTGCTTTCTCAAGCAACTCAAGGGCAGGCATTAGACTATTTACGTCGAATATTGCTCGCGCCTGTTTATGAAGTGGCACGAGAGACAGAATTAACGCCATTGAAAAAGCTATCGGCACGTTTGGGCAATAACGTTTTACTCAAACGTGAAGATCAACAACCTGTGCATTCATTTAAGTTACGCGGCGCTTATAACAAGCTCGCCAACTTGCCAAAAGATCAAAGTGACAATGGTGTTGTCGCAGCATCGGCTGGTAATCATGCACAAGGGTTAGCGCTTGCCGCAAATCGCTTAAACATTGCGGCGACGATTTTTATGCCGATTACCACACCTGATATAAAAGTCGACAACGTAAAACGCTTAGGCGCTGAAGTACGCTTAGTGGGTAAAAGCTTCAACGAAGCAGCCTCAGCGTCGATCGAGTTTGCCAAAGAGCAAAATAAAACGCTAATTCATCCTTTTGATGATATCGACGTTATCGCAGGTCAAGGCACAGTAGCGAAAGAGTTATTACAACAGCAAGCTAACTGCGATGCAGTGTTTATTCCTGTCGGTGGCGGTGGCCTATTAGCCGGTATGGCGGTTTACCTTAAGCAGCTGCAACCAAGCATCCGTGTAATCGGTGTAGAAGCAGAAGACTCTGCCTGTTTAAAAGTAGCAATGGACGCTGGCACGCCTGTCGATTTAGATCAGGTGGGGTTATTTGCTGACGGTGTCGCTGTCAAGCGTATTGGCGAACACACTTTTGATCTTATCAAACAGTACTGCGATGACGTTATAACCGTAACTACAGACGAGATTTGCGCGTCGATAAAAGATATTTTTGAGCATACTCGTGTTATCGCTGAGCCCGCTGGTGCTCTGTCATTAGCTGGCCTTCAAAAATATTGTCAAACCAGTAAAGGTGATGAAACATTAGCGGCGGTATTATCAGGCGCTAACATGAATTTTCATACGTTGCGTTATGTTTCAGAGCGCTGTGAATTAGGCGAGCGTAAAGAAGCAGTATTTGCAGTTTCTATTCCGGAAGAAAAAGGTAGTTTCCGCCGTTTTTGTCACACCTTACAAGGTCGTGCAATTACCGAGTTCAACTATCGTCAAGCAACACATAAAGACGGCCAACAAGCCACTGTGTTTGTTGGTATTCGCTTAACGGGTGATGAAGAGCGAGCCAGCGTAAAAGCTCACTTAGAAAGCCAGGGCTTTCAAGTGGAAGATTTTACCGATAATGAGCTGGCAAAACTTCATGTGCGCTACATGATAGGCGGGCAAAACAAGTCGAAGCATCAAGAGCGTATTTTCCGTTTCCAATTTCCTGAATATCCGGGGGCATTAGAGCGATTTTTAGATACGTTAGGCGAGCGCTGGAATATCAGTCTATTCCACTATCGTAACCATGGTGCAGCATTTGGCCAAGTGTTAGCGGGCTTTGAAGTGGGCGAGCAAGACGAACTCAGCTTTTTTAGTCACCTAAAAGACTTAGGCTATGAATGGCACGAAGAAACAACAAACCAAGCCTATCAAAGCTTTTTAGCATAGCCTTAACCAATAACAGGATGAAGAGCCGCTTATCAATAGCGGCTTTTTTTATATCTAATGAAAATTAGTTATTGACATAAAATGTCAAACAGTGACATATTATGTCTTACAATAATGATAAAGCCAGTGACGGAGAGAATATGATCAAGAACGGATTAAGCACGTCAAATGAAACCCCTGAGTTAGACAGCAAGACGATAGGAAAGCTATTTACCAAAGTTGGTATCGGTGCTGTTGTCGCTATTACACTATGGAATACTTTTTACACCATAGACGAAGGCCATGTAGGCATTGTCAAACGTTTCGGTGAAGCAACAACACAAGTTAATCCAGGCTTACACACAAAAGTTCCTTTAGCAGATAGCGTTGAAGAATTGGAAATTCGTACACGTAAAAATGCTGAATCATTAAAAGCCTCTACCTTCGAGCAAATGCCAGTAAATGCTGATGTATCAGTGAACTGGACCGTTATTCGCTCAGATGCGTTCAACCTTTACAAAAACTACGGTGGCTTAGATCAATTTGAAAACCGTATTTTGGACCCTAGATTGCGCTCTGCGACAAAAGACGCCTTAGCGCGCTTTAAAGCAGAACAAATCGTACAAAACCGTGGTCAAGTGATTCAAAAAATTGAAGAAACACTTCTGGCTGAAATGACAGAGTTTCCAGTGAAGCTAGACAGTGTTCAAATAGAAAATTTAGTGTTGCCGCCTAAGTACTTACAAAGTATCGAAACAAAACAGACAGAAAAGAATTTAGCCGCTGCTGAAGAGCATAGATTAGAGCGTCAAAAGCTAGAAGCACAACGTGAAGTTAACACAGCAGAAGCCCAACGTGACGCTGAAAAAGCCCGTGCAGATGGTTCAGCCTACGCGACACTAACAGAAGCAAGAGCAGAAGCAGAAGCAATACGTTTAAAAGGTTTAGCCGAAGCAGAAGCGATGAAGAGTAAAGCTCAGGCTATTCAAGAAAGTAAGGTGCTAGTTGAATACGTAAAAGCTCAGCAGTGGGATGGCAAAATGCCAACTACCGTTATGGGAAGCGACCAAGGCATTTTATGGAACATGAAAGAAAAATAACCAATATTCATAGGTTCTAAACAAGTTTGGTTTCCAACCAAGGCATAACCTCCCCATCAGTTATGCCACCCTTGCCCGACTTCTCAATCGGGCATTTTTTTATCCTTTAATCGACAACGTCCCTTAGCTCTTCTTAAGGTGAAGCCCACCTTCGTTGTTAACTGCAACTATCTTACCGTTTTCATCTCGTTGAAACACGATAGTTTCATTGGTCAAAACACCATTTTCAATACGCTGAAAAGTATCTACACCTGTGTTGCGATATTGATGCATCGCGTACTTAATCGAATCCACAGGTAAATACAATAACACCAGTCCACTACCCCATTTGCCAATGTAGTACTCACTGTTCCATGGATGTAAATCATAAAAACCTTGATATTGCATTAAGTCAACATCTACGGCTGGGTCTTCCTCAATTGCTTTAGCGCGCGAGATAATTGCTTTTAGGTTATTTATATATGCGATAGCTCTCACTTTATTTGCTGATACAACAAATGAATACGCTTCTTTTTTCGAAACGTTCATTGACATGAAAGACGTATAACCCGGACATATGCCGCCGTGCATTGCCCACGTATCACCTTGCTTATCTTTGTTAATCATAAAACCAATACCGCGATTAGTGACAAGTTCATGGTGGCCAAGTTGATACATTTTATTGAGTGTCGATGCGCTAATAACATCGGTTAACTTACTTTCAGATGCCCGAAAGTGCCAGGTTGCATATTTTGCTAAATCAAATGCGTTGCTAGAGATCCCTGCTGCAGGCTGCATAACTCGCGTTTGATAAAAGCTAGCAGGAGTTCTATTACCATCACGCTTTTGCGCTGAATAACCAATAGCATGGGTCGTCCCGTACTGAGACCTAGGCATTTCCACCACTGAGTTATTCATTGCCAATGGTGTGAATATTTCATCTTCAATATATTGTTTGTAAGAAGTTTTAGCGACTTCTTCTATTATCAAGCCTAACAACGCATAGCCAATATTACTGTATTGAACCTTAGTATCTATCCCCCCCAGGCGCGTCTGCCCTGCGACACTTTGATAGAAATCTTCTTTTGCTGGGAAATCATGGCTAGGCCCACTCCAATAGGCGTGTTCTGTATCTCTCGGCAATCCGGAGGTATGGGTTAACAGCGTTCTTACGGTAATATCAGCAATGCTTTTTCCTTGAATAGAAAATGTTGGCAAAATATCAGATAGTTTGTCGTCCAAACTCAGCTTGCCTTGATCAATGAGTTTCATCACCGCTGTAGCAGTAAATACTTTGGTCGTAGAACAGATACTCGCATTCGTTTTTTCTGTTGCCGCAATCATCTGTTCTTGATCTATATGACCATAAATTCCATGCCACATAATAGCTTGGTCGTTTGTGTAACTAGCAGAAAGATAGGGAATCTTTTCATAATCAAGTTGTGCTTCTAACCAAACATCAATAATGTTTTTTACATCAGGATCTAACGAGTCACTTTCGCTTGCCCACGGTGAACAACAAAACGTAAGTAAACAAATCGTCCAATAAAGGTACTTCATCACTAAGCTCCTTCTTGTTGAGCTAATGCGACAGAAATAGAAGGCTTATTAGGAAGTGTGACTTTTTCTTTCCTATCAGGACGTGCTGTTTTCACTTGTTCTGCGACTTTAAGGGACTTAACAATTTTTTTCTGTACTAGCTCTTTAGCAGGCAAATTGTCGGATAAATGCGCGAGGGAATCTGCGTTGGCAATGCTACATAGAGTAGCGGGGAAAATAATTATCCATACCGACAATAAACGTTTTAATGATGACGCTTCTTTCATAACAAACCTCTTATTCATATTTAGTAGTAATGTTTAAACAGTTTGTTTAGCTTAGCGCCTGCTTGTCTGAACAATTAGGCAAGGTTTTGTAAACTTTTGCCCACTCAGAGTTTACAAACTTGTTACCTAACAGAAATTTAAATAAGGTTATAGTGAGTAAATTAAGACACACAGCTTGGAAGCTAACAGCGCCGTATGAATAAAGTCCCCTCAATTCTTATTGTCGAAGATGAAGAAGCCATTCGTGTTGGTTTGATTGACGTGCTTATTTATCACGGTTTTCAAGTAGATTATGCCGATGAAGGCGAAACGGGCTTACAGAAGGCGCTTTCAGGTCAATACGATTTGATACTCCTTGATGTTATGTTACCAGGCATCAATGGTTTCGATATTTGTGGAAAAATTAGAGAAACTGATAAATCACAAGCCATCATCATGCTAACAGCAAAGTCCTCCGATGAAGATATCATCACAGGGCTGCAGTTAGGTGCCGATGATTATGTCGCTAAACCCTTTTCAATTACCCAGCTGATTTTGCGCATTAAAGCGGTTCTCAAACGAACGATGCCTGAAACAAGTCAAACGCAAGTTATCAAATTAAACGATGAATATTCTGTTGACCTCGTAAACTTGAGCGCTGAGACAAGTCACGGAGTACAAACCTTTACTAAACGTGAAGTCGAAGTTATCGCTTACTTGTATGAAAACAAACACAGACCCGTTTCAAGAGAAGAGTTGCTATCAGTTGTTTGGGGGTATTCAGAGGACTTACAAATAGAAACACGCACCGTCGATATTCATATTGCCAGAATACGACGTAAAATCGAAGTAGATCCAAAAGCTCCAACATTCCTCGTAACAGTCCGCGGTGCAGGTTACAAACTTCACGCCAGCAACTAATCGACACCAAGCCGCAAACATGACGAAAAATATTCTCAACCCAAAGCAACGCGCTGCAATATCCACCAAAGGTTTATCCGGCAATAAGCTTACCCGTCCCCGCCTGCGTGCCCTGCTAATCGCATTTTTTCTGATTATCGCCATTCCTCTTGTTCTTATCAGCCATAATGCGCTGAGAAACATGCAAGATGATGCGCTTAATCAATACAGATCAGCAACCGCTGAGCTACACCAAGATATAGAAAAAACACTGCTCGAAACCTTCTATTTATTTGATCATGTGCATACCCGTTTAGGGTACTCAAGCGGTTCACCAAGAGAAGAAAATTTGCCTGGATTACTGGGTTATTTTCAGATCAGTGGTAACAGTGAATTTAGCTCTCCTTTACTGCCCAACTCAAAAGAACAAGCGTTGTCTTATGGTTTATCTGAAGCGGATATCGCCGCCAAAGTAAAGCGAATCGAAAACCTATTCAATTTACTTAAAAGAAATGACTTAATTGATCACTACAGCGCTACTCAATTGCTTGCTTTTCAGGGGCAATTAGAGCGAAATGCGAAGCAAACGTCAGAGATATCTAAAGTACCTAACGCCACCAGTAAAAATACCTCAAAAGCACATCAACAACTAGTTGCTACCTTCAAAGCCCCTAAAGCCCCTAGGCCTCGTTTGCCCGCTCGTTCAGAAGACAATGCCATCAACCAAAGTAAGGTGAACAATGTTCAATTTACTGACTTTGCATCTAAAGAACCACAAGCATACCAAGTGACGATGCTGCCTAGTGGACATTTTTTGTTTTATCGCCAAGTTTGGCAAAATGGCGCTCGTATTATACAAGGAGGCGTCCTTGATCCAGTGCTATTTTTGAACGACATTATTACCAAGCGTTTTGAGCGCTCTTCCATAGCAAATTTTGCGCAGCTAGCGGCCTATCATCAAGACACTTTGCTCATTGATACCCCAAAAACTTCACAAGGGTATTATGACAAAGTACTTGGCACATATCGGCTATCGTCACCACTCGATAAGATAATACTGATTTTTAGTTATCAAGATCTTCCCAAGCAAGAAGGCCGTCGTTTTATCACCTTCTTATCGGTTATGCTACTCATCGCCATTTCGCTAGGTTTATTCGCATTCTACCAATTAGTGGTAAAACAATTGCAACTAATGGAAAGACAACAGGGGTTTATTTCAGCCGTTAGCCATGAACTTAAAACGCCACTGACTTCCATTAAAATGTACAGTGAAGTGTTGCAACAAGGTTGGCTAGATGACGACAAACAGTCGCAATATTATCAATACATTAATGAAGAAACCGATCGTTTAACGCGATTAATTGATAACGTCCTGCAAGCAGCCAATATTAGTCGTAATCAGGTGAATATCAATTTACAACCATTTCCAATAAACGAATTACCCGACTTTATTCACGCTAAGACGGAAGCTCTGTTCAAGCAAAGTGATTTTGCCTTGAACTTACACCTCGACACTAGCCTAGATAATCGACTTCTCAATATCGATAAAGATGCCCTTACGCAAGTCATAATAAACCTAGTTGATAATGCTATTAAATATTCTGCTAAACAGGAAAAGCGCCAAGTAGATATATCAATTATTGATTGTTCGAGTCAGGAAGTTGCCATAAAAGTAAGAGATTATGGCATCGGCATAGCATCGCAAGAGCTCTCCAGGATTTTTGATCTATTTTACCGAGTAGGCAATGAACTCACCAGAACATCCAAGGGCACAGGGTTAGGATTAACCTTGGTAAAAGAACTGGTTAAACATATGGGTGGCGAAATTAGTGTCGTTAGCTGTGAGATCGGCACTGAGTTTGTTGTTCATCTACCTTCACAGCCTAATGATTGATGCGCTACTATCACTACTTTTTAAAAGCGCTTAGTAAAAATTGAATACCGAAAAGGATTTATAAACAAACATGAGTAAACATCTATTTATATTGTTAAGTCTGTTAATCATTAGCTTTTCAAATAAGGCGTTTGAAAAGAGTCAGTCTGCAAAGGTTTATACTGAACTACCTGAACATATTAACCCAGCCGAAAAATTCGTCTTTTATTCGCACGGCCTTATTGTTGAAGGTGACAACCCAAGACCTGAACACACAAGTTGGGGGGTTTATGATTTCCCTGCGGTCGTAAAAGCACTCTCAGATCCCAAGTATAATCTTATCGCCTATCATCGCCCGAAAAATACCAACCCTCTCGAATACGCTAAGCAGCTTAGTGGACAGGTCACATATTTAATAGACAGAGGCGTGCCTGCTCGTAACATTTCCTTAATTGGATTTTCTCGCGGTGGATTTATTACCGTGCTTGCTTCCAATGAGTTAAAAAATTCTGCTCTTAACTTTGTTATTATCGCCGCCTGCACAAGCAATTTATCGTCACGCAAAGGCATCTCAATTTACGGACACATCTATTCAATCTTTGAAACAACAGACTCCGTTGGCTCTTGTGGAGATTTGACTCAAAAAAATGACAAAACAGTGACGTCCTTTCAAGAAATTAGTATTACGACAGGAAAAGATCATGGCGCGTTTTATCAGCCAATCGATGTATGGGTAAAGCCATTAAAAAGCTGGTTAACAGACGTTGAACAAAGGTAGTAACTGTGATGATGTTCATTAGAGTACTATTAGTAAGTCTTTTTCTAAGTAGTTTTTGCGCGAAAGTATATTCGGCTGACACTATTTATACTTCAAACGTAGACTTTATCCACTACCATGCTCAATTAGAGCCCAACCTTGCCAATAAGACAATAAGTGGTGACGTTAGCATCAGCTTTTCACCGCAGCACCAGCCATTGTCTAAACTTTCATTTTCAGCAAAATACAAAACGATATCTGCGGCGTCACTAAACGGCTCTCCAGTTAATTTTACTATCGAACAAGACACATTTACCATTTCCTTTGCTCAGCCTTTAGCAGTAGGGAAACGCTATAACTTAAACGTTAGTTATCAAGCCAGCCCAAAAAAAGGGGCAAAGTTCTATGCTGATCACATGTTTACCGTGTACCACACCAACTATTGGTTAGTCGCCCATAAAGACATTTCAGACAAGGCAAGCTTCGAGCTAACACTCACTCACCCGTCAAATATGACATCGGTAGGTAATGGCCATCTACTCTCTCAGCAATCTATCAGCAAAAATAGAACAGTTTCACAGTGGCAACAAAAAACGCCAATGCCCACTTATACGTTTGGCTTTGCCCTAGGTCCTTTCCAAGAAGTAACGTTTGATACTCCTGAATCTCAAATATCTGTCCTCTATCGCGATAATGAAGCACTGACGGAAAACCACATTCGCAGAGCCTTTGCTAATACCGCCGACATAAACGCATTTTTACAAGAAAAATCGGGATTTAGATTAGAAAACCGTTATCGCTTTGTGGTTGTTGAAGGGTCTATGGCACAAGAAGCATCGAATTTTAGTCTAGTTGGCGAAAAGTTTGTTCATACCTTATTAAAAAACAAGTATGAAAATTGGTTTATCACCCATGAACTCGCTCACGAATGGTGGGGAAACAGCGTAACAAGCAGCAATTTTTCACATTTTTGGCTAAACGAAGGCTTAGTAGTTTTCATCGTTGCTGCTTATAAACAGCATTTGTTTGGTGACGATGCTTATCATAACGAGCTTGAAGTGGCGCTAAATCGTGTCAAAAAAGCAGTACAACAAGATCGCGTAGCGCCCGTTGCCTTTAAAAGCGTAATTGCTGAAAAAGATATCAACCGCACCATGGCTTACAGCAAAGGTGCGCTAATGTTTTATTTATTAAGAGAGCAACTGGGCGACACATTATTTTGGCAAGCGCTTAAGCAGTACTCGGTTCAGTACCAAGGTAAATCAGTCTCCACTCAGGATTTGAAAAAAGTGTTCGAGCAAGTATCAGCTCAAGATCTAACGGAGTTTTTTGATAAGTGGGTGTACGGCAACGAAATCCCACAAATTACTTTTACGGCCAGAGATAAAAAAGTTAAAAAGCAATCACTATTGAATGACTAAAAGTAAAAAACCCGAGCATGACTCGGGTTTTTTGTTCATATTGACTTTAGATGAAGTATTAAGCGTCAGTAGTGTCGTCAGACGATATTTTTGCTTCTAATTGCGCTACTTTTGCTTCTAATTCCACTAGCTTTTCGCGTGTCTTTAACAACACTTGTGTTTGCACATCAAACTCTTCTCGAGAGACCACGTCCAACTCAGATAATTTACGCTGAATTACCGTTTTGGTTTTATCTTCAAAGTCGTTAGCTAAATTCTTTAACCCTGGAGGAATCGCATCAGTAACTTGCTTTGCAATATCTTCAATTTTTTTCGCGTTGATCATGTTTTCACCTATTGAGGTTGTATATTGCTATTGTAATCTATTTAGCAGTTTTGCCAACGTTAAAAACACGCTAAAATCGCCACCTTTATTTAAAGTCATCAGTTTAAAGAAAACGCGGTATTTATGAGACTCAATCCCAGACAAGAAGAAGCAGTTAAATACGTTAGCGGCCCCTGCTTAGTATTAGCCGGCGCGGGTAGCGGAAAAACTGGGGTTATTTGTCAAAAAATTGCTTACCTCATCCAAAAATGTGACTACAGCGCACGTAATATTGCAGCGGTAACCTTCACCAATAAGGCCGCACGCGAAATGAAAGAGCGTGTTACCAAAATGCTTGGCCGCGACTTAACTCGCGGGTTAACTGTGTGTACCTTCCACTCGCTAGGCCTGGAAATAGTGCGTAGAGAACTAAAAACCCTTGGCTATAAACCGGGTTTTACTCTGTTCGATGACCAAGATACGTTATCATTGTTAAAAGAGCTCACCCAAGAAGAACTCGATGGCGATAAAGATTTGCTGAATAAATTACAAACCATGATTTCCAACTGGAAAAATGATTTGTTATTACCTGATGGCGCATTAAAGCAAGCGGTAGATGCAGATACTAAGCTCTATGCCGAGTTCTATCAGCGCTATCATCAGCACATGAAAGCTTTCAATGCTCTTGATTTTGATGATCTAATTCTAATCCCAACCTTGTTGTTAAAGAATTACGAAGAAGTTAGAGATCGCTGGCGCAATAAGATTCGCTACATGTTAGTAGATGAATATCAAGACACCAACACCAGTCAATACGAGTTAGTAAAACTTCTAACTGCAGGTCGTGGCAGACTCACTGTGGTTGGTGATGATGACCAATCTATCTATTCTTGGCGAGGTGCGAAGCCACAGAACTTAGTATTACTAGGTGAAGATTACCCAACGCTAAAGCTGATCAAACTTGAACAAAATTATCGCTCCAGTGGCCGAATATTAAAATGCGCCAATATACTCATTGCCAATAACCCGCATGTTTATGATAAGTCACTGTTTAGTGAACTAGATTACGGCGTAGAGCTTAGAGTGATTCAAAGTAAAAACGAAGAACATGAAGTAGAGCGAGTCGTGGGTGACTTAATTGGTCATCGCTTCTTAAATCGCAGTCACTACAAAGATTACGCCATTTTATACCGAGGTAACCACCAGTCTCGCTTACTCGAAAAGGCCTTAATGACTAACCGTATTCCATACAAAATTAGTGGTGGCACGTCATTCTTTTCACGCGCAGAAATCAAAGACGTTATGGCTTATTTGCGTATTTTGGTGAACCCAGACGATGACAATGCCTTTTTACGCATTGTCAATGTCCCGAAAAGGGAGCTGGGCCCTGCGACATTGGAAAAGCTAGGTACCTATGCCAACAAGCGTCAAATTAGTATGTTTGCCGCCAGCTTCGAGTATGGCCTTGAAGAACATTTAAAAGGTCGGGGATTAGAGAAAATGCAAGCCTTTACTCGCTGGCTTGTAGAAACAGGCGACAATGCAGAACGCGGTGATACTGCGGCGGTGCTGCGCTCGATGATCCGAGAAATTAACTACGAAGATTGGCTATACGATACCTCTGCTAGCGCCAAAGCAGCAGAAATGCGTATGAAAAACGTCACAGAGTTATTTAGTTGGGTAACGCAAATGCTAGAAGGCTCTGACGATGAAGAGCCAATGACGCTACCACAAGTGGTTACCCGACTGACCCTTAGAGATATGATGGAGCGTGGCGAAGAAGAAGAATTTGCTGACCAAGTGCAGTTAATGACGCTACATGCATCAAAAGGCCTCGAGTTTCCATACGTTTACCTTATAGGCATGGAAGAGGGCTTATTGCCTCATCAAACCAGTATAGATGAAGGTAATGTCGAAGAAGAAAGACGATTAGCTTACGTAGGTGTAACACGTGCTCAAAGGGAACTCACTTTTACCTATGCGAGAGAGCGTCGCCAGTTCGGTGAAATTGCGCGGACCGAAACCAGCCGATTTTTACACGAATTACCGCAAGATGATTTGAACTGGGAAAGTAAAGGCGCCACAAAAACGCAAGAACAAAAACAAGCCACAGCTAAGCAAGGCGTTGCTAGTCTACGAGATTTGCTTAAGAAAAAGGACTAAGTTATTGCTAGCATGATCTCATGCTAGCTTGCTTGTGCTTCAAGTTGTTCTAAGTGATAAAAAACTGCATCAGTAAACGCTAATAAGCCATTTAGGTTATTAGCACTCCATGCGCGTTTAATTTGCGCATCAAGGCTGCCAACATAACCCGTAAATTTACGGTAGCTACCCTTGTGATAGCCTTCAAATATTTGCTGAGTTATTTTGTGTAGTTGACCTTGCCCTTTAACAGTTTCACGATAAATCGTGCCGTAATTACTGACAAATGGCGTAAAAAGCTCAACAGGTCCAGTCTGACCATGTCTCTCTCTTACTAACTTAAAGCGATTTCTTAAATACTCTTCTTGTCTATTTGATGTAGTGTTAATGGCGTCGGCTAAAAGCTTATTCTCTTCTTTAGCTTGTCTTAATTCACGGGTGAGTTTAATCACTTGTTGGTGCATATTTTCCGCTTTGAAGTAAAAGTAAATACTTACTACAACAAAAAGAACAATAATGACTAAAGAAAAAATCATGAATATACCTATAACTGACTACTACTTTTTTCACCGCGAGTGGATTCGCTTAATCTAGACAAGAATATGTATGGGTCAATATCTTGCACTGTTGGTGCTTGGCAATCGTAACTGACTTTTAACGAAAACTCACCCAAATTTGCGAAAAATTGCACCTTAATAGCCTGCGCAATTTGCTCACAGCTTTGTTCTAAACGCGCAGGAGACTGATGAGGTGCTAATAACAAATATTCGCCATCGTTAATGATCCCTGCTTGTACATATTCATCAAATTGGCTGTTGATTAATGTCGCGATTACTGACTGCACTTCATTCACTACTTTCTTACTAAATTGAAAAGAAAGTTCATGCCAATTTTCTATGGCAAAATATCCAACCGCCAATGGGTATTCATAGTGGCGAGCCATTTTGAATTGTCTTTGATAAATACGTTTTGTCTGTGTAGCGCTTGCCAATATGTTTGCTGGAGGTTCAATTTCATCATAAACCCCATTCAATCTCTGAGCTCGAAGTCGAAACCCTAACCAACCACATAAAGCCACGGTCAATAGCAGCAGAGTAACAAGAACCGTTATGATTTTACTTTGCTGAACAAATTTCAATTGATATTGATGATCAAGTGTTGACTGGCTCGCTAACTGCAGAGAAAAATCTCGTCCCTTTTTTCTAGAGCCTTCGACAAATGACAATGATTCTGACTTTGCTGGCTGAAAATCATACTTCTGATTTAACTGTATAAAATTAAGATAATAATGTAACGCAAGCTCAAGTTTGTTTTGCTCTTGATACTTTTGAGCTAACAAAAACAGCAAATCTAGGTGTTGTTTACTTAGCTCTGTCATTTCCAATTGTTCTTCCGCTTGCGCTAAATAATTGTAAGCTCCATCTTTATCTCCTAGTTCATGGTGAACTTTGGCGAGATCTACAATACTCATCAAATAGGGCTGCGCTAAATTGTGCTGGCTTAGTGTTCTTTCTGCTTGCTGAAAAAAGGACTTTGCTTGTTGATATTTGCCTTTTTTAAACAGAACTTTTCCTAAGCCAGACTGAGCATAAGCGATAGGAATACTCGCATGCTTTTGTTCCGCGTAGTTTAACGCTTCTAAAAAGGCGCTATAGGCATCATCGAGCTGTTCAAGCTCCAAATACGAACGGGCTAAATGATAGTAGGTTTGGTCTAGATTGCTTAACCTAGCAAGTTCAAACCTAAGTTTAAGTACTTTCGTGTATAAATCGACGGCAGTAGCATTGTCGCCGATATAATATCGAGCACTGGCAAGTACATTTATCAGTTGGATATGATCTGAAAACTCTCGCGTTTCCCTTAATAACGCTTCAACTTTATCAATATCAGCCATCGCTTCTTGGTGTTGACCAGTTAAGCTGCTCGCCATGGCGCGATAACCTAACGACTTTATTAGCAACACTGCCGATTCACTTTTTCCGGCGATCTCCACTGCTTGTTGTGCAGTTTCTAGAGCTAGTTGGAATTTTCCCTGATAATAAAAACCAGCGGCTGCCTGCAACATTAAGCGCAATTTAATGTCGCTTTCTATATTGATAAGGGCAAGTCCATCCTGGGAAAACTGCATCGCTTGAGTAAGCTCGCCTTTGTTAGCGGCAGCATCAGATAACAATGTGAACATCTTCGCTAAAACATCCGCGCTAAAAAATTCTCGATGGGCAACAACCTGCTGTGCAGTATCTACTACCTCAATATTTTCTAAGGTTTCAGGGTCCATCGTGTACAAAGCTTCAATTTGACCAATTAATTGTTTAATTTTTTGTACATCAGGAATTTCCGCCACACTCTTGTAAGACACAAGAAATAAAAATAGAAATATCAATAGTATATGGCGCATCATTGAGGTTTTACTTCCTTGGTAAGAACTGAAAAAGGCATAACATATTCACGAAAACTTACCATATAAAGAAATTTTATGGTTTACAAGTTACTTTATCTGCTTATAATGAATTTGAGCTTCTAAAGCTCGATAAGGGCAAACCTGATGAAAATCAGGGACGCAAAGTTTCCGGTCTAAGGGGCGACCTATGGCAGCGGGACTACCGAATTTAGACATAGTGGGGGCTTGTCTTCTGAGGCGCTCCGCTGTTGTAGTATGGTTTTTAGCAGTAACTTTGCGTGCTTCCCTTGTCCTCGTTAATCTTATAAATAAATATCCCATAGAAACCCGCCGTTATGGCACATTTTCTATTCATATCAAAAAAAAGATCGAGGAATACTAATTAGTTACAATTAATCTGTAATTTTTCTAGCGCTTTACTTAATTTTGCTAGAGAATAGATTGAAAATAAAAATAATGAAGTCGTTCTGTATTAAGGGGAATTGGACATTGTGAAGTATCATGATTCCATCGACAAAGCCGAAAAACTATCGGCAATTGCATTACAGCAATTGCAAGTTTGGCACCTCCCTGCTTCTCCAATAAACTTCGCCGTAAGCTATGAATATGCTGTCGGTAAAAACATCCAGCTTATCGCTCAAATAAAACAACAACTCTCTCTCGGCAGAAAACTTGATAGCTTCTTTTTTACCGAGCTATACCAACTTTATGTATTAAATCAGAGTAGTTTTCGTGACGAGCTGGTGTCGGACCTTGATAAAGTCCTAGAGCACTCTCAACATCATGGTAAGCAATCAGCGAATTATGCGGACGGCTTAGTCAATAAGATAGACTCGAATTTAAGTGCTCTTAGATCTGAAGATAAAGCTCGTGTCAGTAATGCCGTAGATCAGATAGAAAAAGCTTCTCGTTCTTTTAAGCAAAAACAAAAACAGCTTGCAAAGCAACTTGCAGTGACGCAAAAGCAATCAAAGGCGCTACAAGAAGAGCTGACTAAAGTTCAAAATGAGATTTACCTAGATCCACTAACAGGTCTTTATAATCGCAAGGCACTCAACAAACATTTAGATGCGTGGACAAAAGACGATCCAAACAAACAAATCTCGGCGATTGTCGCGACCGTTGACCAAATGCCAATAGTTACGGAAAAATTCGGTCAGCTTCTTGGTGACGTATTATTGAGCAAAATCGCCAATAAAGTGGGTAGCTATGTTGATGGCAGTGGCTTACCTGTTAGATCAAGTCATGACGAATTTTTGATATTGCTACCTGAAGTAGAACGCGGCGTTGCTGTTGAAATCGCAGAAAAAATTCGACAAGGTGTTGAGAAGCTTCGTTTTGTTTCAAGTAAATCAGGCGTTCGCTTACCCAAAATGACCATTTCATTAGGTGTAAACGACTTTACGCTTGCACAAAATGTGGATGCAGTAATTAACTATACGCGCACCATGGTTACTGATTTACAGCGTGATAGTCAGAACCAAGTGGCTGTCGCCAACTAAACAACCCACAACGGCTTAATGGCCTTTTTGTTCTACTGCTTTTACCAACTCAGCAAATGTCTTTTCTGAAAAAACCTTTATGCCGTGTTCACTAAGCAATTGCGCTGTTACTCCCATTCCGGCGATTTTCACGCCAGCAAAGTCACCATTGTAAATAGTGGTACTGCCACATGAGGGGCTTGACTCCTTGAGCAAAGCATACTCAATATTTAAATTCTGGCAAATACGTAAAGCCTGCTCTGCACCTTTATTAAATGCTCGTGTAACATCAACGCCACAAATGGTAATAATACGCCCATCGGCTTGTTGTTCAGCAGGTGGTCTAGGAATGCCAAGCCCGCCAGCGACTTCGGGGCACAAAGACACTAACCAATCTCGTTTTCGCCAGAGCGCAAATGTCGTATCCATCATTTGTTGATGACCGCCATCGTAACGTACTTTTTCGCCGAGTAAACAGCCACTAACTAAGATTTTCATTACTTTATTTCGCTAACGTTTCACTAATGTAGAGGTTCAATTTAGGTAACTGTTCGAGTGCGTGTTGATCAGTACTACTAAACCATATCGATTGGCTATAATACTCAAATGACAACGTAAAATAAGCATTGTGCCAACTGCATTGATAACTTTCTCGGTCAGCGCCTAAGGTATGTTCACCTTTGTTAATCTCGTGAAATGTCGTAAAAATATAGTCAGCAAGTGCTTGTATATCTTCCTGAAACCATTCTCTAGAGTGTATCAGTAAAATGTTTTCTTCTACGATGCTACGACTTTCGATGGAAAAATTAACCTTCAATTGATCTAGACCCAATAAATACCGTATTTCTAAGACATATAATACAAAAAAAACAGACAGGTTATAGCTTTTTGCATATAATCGTTACAGGCTATATTAATTAATCAATTTATTTTAAGAGAGATGTCGATATGAAAAAAGTTACATTCGCCATTGCTGCTATGATAATGACTTCGTCAGCGTTCGCTGCTGGTGATGCAGAAAAGGGCAAAGCAAAAGCAGCGACATGTGCAGCATGTCACGGTGCTAATGGTGTTTCAGCTATTCCAATGTATCCAAACCTTGCAGGTCAAAAAGAAGCTTACTTACTTAAGCAATTAAAAGACTTCAAATCTGGCGCTCGTAAAGATCCAGTAATGTCAGGTATGGCAATGCCTTTATCTGAGCAAGATATGGCTGATTTATCTGCATTCTATGCAGGCTTAAAATAAGCACATCTCTTATTAAAAAACGCTCCTGTAGGAGCGTTTTTTGTTTGTATCACTATTGCTGTTCGGCAATTAACTCGATAAAAGCTTTTCCGTAGCGCTCTAATTTGGTTGCACCTATCCCATTAATATTCAACATTTCCCTAGCCGTTGTTGGTTTAAAGCGTGCTAGCTCAGATAAAGTCGCATCATTAAAAACAATATAAGGTGGAATATCTTCTTGATCAGCGATTTGTTTTCTTAATTCTCTTAGCTTACTAAACAATGCGCGATCATATTGACCACTTGACTTGTCTCGACGCCAGTAACTGGCTTTTTGCAACCTTGGTGTTGCTAGCATTAATTCGCTTTTACCCGTTAAAACAGCATGCGCGGCTTGGGTGAGCTTTAAATTACTCTTTTGACTAATATCTTGCTGTAAATAGCCTAAATGCACCAACTGGCGAATGATATCGTGCCAATAGCCTGGCGTTTTATCTTTACCTAAAGCGAAAGTCGATAACGTATCATGTTTTTGTTGCTTTATTTTATCTGAACTTACCCCCCTAAGTACGTCGACAACATATTGCGCAGGGGCATTTTGTTCTACACGATAAACGCAAGATAGCACCATCTGAGCGACTTTTAGACCGTCAAATTGACTGGGAGGATCTAAGCAGATATCACAGTTGCCGCAAGTCTTATCGGTAAATTCAGCAAAATAATTTAAAACAAGCTTACGGCGACAGGTTTGTGCTTCAATAAAATCGGCAACCGATTGAAAACGCTGACTTTCAACTTCTCGTTTATGTTCATTCTCGTTTTCTTCAATTCGCTTTTGTATACGCTGTACGTCTTTATCGTCATGTAGATATAGCGCCTCAGCCTCAAGACCGTCTCGCCCAGCTCGACCAATTTCCTGATAATAGGATTCTAACGTTCTAGGAGGCTCATAGTGCACCACAAATCGTACATTAAGCTTATTGATACCTAGACCAAAGGCAACGGTTGCAACAACAACTTGAATGTTATCTTTGGCAAAATTCTCTTGTACGTGATTGCGGATCTCCAACTCTAGGCCCGCGTGATACGCTGCACAATTAATGCCTTTTTCACCTAACGACTTACTCAGTTTTTCAACTTGCCAGCGACTGCTGCAATAAACAATTCCACTGTCAGTACCACGTTTTTGAATGTATCGCGCTAACTGTGCTGTTCCCTGATACTTTTCAGCCATAGTTAAACGAATATTCGGGCGATCGAAGCTGTCTAAATGGATATAAGGGTCATTTAGCGCAAGCTGCTGCAACATATCTTGTCGCGTAGTTACATCAGCCGTTGCGGTTAAGGCCATAACAGGTACATGAGGAAAGTACTGTTTAATCACATTGAGTCGAGTATAAGCAGGTCTAAAATCGTGACCCCATTGAGATATACAATGAGCTTCGTCAATCGCAAACAACTTTATATCAAGCCCACGAAGCCCCTCTAAAAAGTAGTGATTGGTTAAACGCTCTGGCGCAACATAAAGAAGTTTAATATTACCACTCGCTAATCGCTGAAAAACTTCATGGATTTGCTGCTGTGATAGTGACGAGTTAACAAAGGCCGCAGGGATACCTTGCCGCGTTAATCCATCCACTTGATCTTTCATCAAAGCAATTAGCGGTGAAACAACAATAGTAATACCTTCAAGAATAGCGGCGGGCAATTGATAACACAAAGACTTACCGCCACCCGTAGGCATCAAGACTAAACTATCTCTTCCATTTAATGCACTTTCAATAACCTTCTCTTGGCCAGTTCTAAAGGACTGGTAGCCAAAGTATTGATTTAATTGCGCTAATAGATGTTGCGGTGAAGAAGAAGACAATATGACAGCAAACTCAAATGAAATAGGCGTGCATTTTACCGCAATGGCCACAGAAAAATAACTTTTTCTTTTAATGTGTGGTCATTATCTAAAGTCAGCTAATCATGCTAACATGCGCCCTTTCTCGCTAACCATCAAAAGCCATGATACAAGAACAACGCAAGGGCGCTGCGAATGCTTTTGCCGCTTATTTTATGTGGGGTATAGCCCCCGTATATTTTAAACTCGTCGATTTTGCCAGCGCGAGTGAAATCATGGTTCACCGTATTATTTGGTCTTGTCTTTTTCTTGGCTTGATCATAGTCGTTTCTAAAAAGTGGAAAACCTTTGTTGCCATAGTGGCAGATAAAAAATTAGTGGCTCGTCTTGCTCTTAGCGCCTGCTTCTTAGCGTTTAATTGGTTTATGTTTATTTGGGCTGTTAATAATGATCTTCTGTTGGATGCAAGCTTAGGTTATTACATTAACCCTTTGTTTACCGTAGCTTTAGCCATGATTTTCTTAGGAGAAAGATTAAGGAAGTGGCAACAGCTGGCGGTATTGCTCGCATTAGTAGGCGTTGCGGTTCAAGTAATAGCATTAGGTAAGCTGCCTATCGTCTCGCTGGCACTTGCAGGCTCTTTTGCCATTTATGGTTTATTGCGTAAACAAGTTTCAATCGATTCTTTGTGTGCGCTGCTTGTTGAGTCTTTACTGATGCTGCCTGTTGCCCTTTATTTTTGGGTTTTTCATTTACAAACCGATACTAGCAACCTGTTGAACAACACGATAAATACTAACGTGTTACTTATGTTTGCAGGTATCGTGACTACAGCACCTTTACTTTGCTTCACTGCTGCCACTAAACGCTTAAACTTAGCGACATTAGGCTTTTTTCAATACATAGGTCCAACATTTATGTTTTTCTTGGCAACATGGGCCTATAACGAAGATATTGTCATAGAAAAGCTGATCACTTTCGCTTTTATTTGGACTGCACTCATGCTCTATAGCTGGGACTCTTATCGATATCACCAACACAGCAAAGCAAAAGGTTAATATTAAGACTTGTTATCGATGGCGTAAGGCAAGGTTAAGGTGAATTTTGCACCTTGGTTTGGCTGGCTATCGATAGCAATATCACCCTGAAGCTTCTGACTGATAATGTTAAACACGATATTCATGCCTAAACCAGTACCGCCACTGTTTCGCTTTGTGGTGAAGAATGGTTCAAAAATATTTCGCAACACCTCTTGCTCCATTCCTATACCATCGTCAGAGTAAACGATTTCAACATTTAGCGGGTGCTTATGCACTTCGATGGAAATGAGGCCCTTATCTTTGCCTTCAAAGCCATGTCTAAGGGAGTTGGTCACTAAGTTGGTAATGACTTGCGCTAGAGCGCCAGGAATCGTTGAGATTTCAATGTCGGTATCGCCTAGATACTGGTAAGTCACTTTATGGCGTTTTAACTCTGCCGATAAAGTACGCATAATTTCATTGATATAGTTAGTTAAGTTTATATCGCGCTCTTCACCTACCACCTGATCAGCGGCAACCTGCTTAAAGTTATTAAGCAATTCTATGACGCGTTCAAGCGAGGACATATTTAAATCTGCTGCTTGCTCAATCGCGGTAAAGTATCTCGACATGCCAGACTTGGTTAAATTATTCGTCTCAAAATTGTTTTTGATTTCTTTAGTGCTTTCCAGCGCAGAACTCGTGGCTGTTACTGCAATACCCAACGGGGTATTAATTTCGTGTGCAACACCTGCGGTTAGTTTTCCAAGCGAGGCTAGTTTCTCTGACTGCACCAATTGATCTTGCATGCTTTTCAAGTTGGTCAGCGTTTTACTCAGCTTACGCGTAGTGCGCTTGTTCTTTACAAACAACCAAATAAGTAAAATCGCAAAGAAGACGACGACAGCAACCCCGATGGCTAACACCATAAGATAAAACTGTTGTTGTTTAATTAACTCAGAACGCTCTTCCAGCTCCACATTTTTTTGGTCAAGCTGTAAGCCTTGTTGGTCAATTTGTGCTTTTTGATTGTCAATAACATCTCGGTTATAGGCAATACGTTCTTCCATATCCATATTTTCTCGTTCTTTAGCAGCAACCGATTGCTGCTGCTGGACGAAGTCTTCTTTTGCTTTCGCAAGTTGAGCAATGGTGTCTGATAGTTGTTGCTCTTTTACCTCGATGGCTTGTTTTTGGCGATCGATATCTTTCTTTAATGCTAACAACTCTACTTGTCGTTGTTCTGCGACACGCTGGCGCTCTGATAACTGGTTATTTAGTCGCTGCAAACTAGCTGAGGTTTCTTTTAATAGCCTGTCTTGCTCTCGCAAATCTTTATTTAACTCTGCCTCACGTTTACGCATTTTTTGCATCGCCAGCTCTGTTTCACGATAAAGCTCTGCCACTTCGATCTCTGTACCACCAAGTAACAAGAGTTCTTTTGACATCGTGATGCCTTCATAAACGATATTAGACTTGTTAACTTCAAACATGATGGCTGAAGAGGCCTGATTCAAAAACAAATTAAGCATAATGTTATGCTTATCAACACTATTAAAAGTCACTAATAACGTATTGGTTTTGCGCAAGTCTGACGCAATCAGTGCGATATCTTGTTCTTGATTAACAGAAACAAATACCATATCAGCTTGCTTAGCTTGAGCGGTCGTTTGAACTGAGATTACGGTGATAGGTTTATTTTTTACGCGTCTTTGGGAAAGCTCTTTGCTGACGATATTAAAAAAGGCTTCATCTTGATATATCCCAATTGTGTAAACATCTTTATTAGCTTCGTTTGCAAAAGAAACATGCTTTAAAAAATTATATAAGTAAGCCGTTTTAACTTGCTCGCTATTGAGTTGTTGTGCATGAGAGAGCGAACCAAACATAACAGCAAAAAGCATAGTTAAAACAATGTACGTGATTTTTAGGCGTTTTATCGTCTCCATACACTTGCTAACTCATTGAATTAATATTCGATTACTTTACGTTTTTTTTTCAAAGAAATCACCTGTAAATTTGACCTTAGATCTCCCATAGTTTAGTCTGAAATCATATGTTAAACGTGGTTCTCAATAAATGCCTTTTAAGTCTGTAGCATTTAGTCTCCTGATATTGTTATTCTCTTTGCGGAGCTTTGCTACTGAACCCCTTGATAATTATGAAGTATCAGGGGACGATTTTCTTAACTTTTCTTTACAGCAACTTATTGACACTAAAGTAACCGTCGCATCTTTATCTGAAGAAACCGTCGCAGAAACGCCTGTCCCTGTTTCCGTGATTACAGAGCAGATGATCCAGCAAAGTGGCGCCGATACGCTCAAAGACTTACTACTAACTTACGTTCCTGGCTTTACCAATATCGAAGACCAAAATGAAGTTAATATCGCCGCAAGAGGCATATTTACCTCTGCTCAGCAAAAAATACTGATCTTGATCAACGGCCACAGATTAAATGGTCGCAGTTATTCAATGGCTGCTCCTGATCATAGTATTTCCCTAGATAAAGTTGCACAAATCGAAGTGCTAAGAGGGCCAGCTTCCGCCCTATATGGAAATGTATCTTTAACGGCAACGATAAATATCATTCTAAAAAAGCCAGAAGAATTAACGGGTGACAAAGTAAAGTTAACTTTAGGCAACTATGGCCAAAAGGGCGGTTCTATAGTCTCTAGCTGGCAATCTGATAACCACCAAGTGTTATTTTGGGCAAATACTTTTTCTGCAGATGGCGAAGTACACAGCTTTGCACCAGAAGACGTTTATGCTGCGGTACCTCAAACAAAAAATAGCGCCATTATTTCAGGAATTAAAGACAAGTCTCCTTATGATGTGGGCTTCAATTGGCAATCGCCTTGGGGCGAGCTTTTTGTCAATGCACGCAGAGCCCATTATATTGAACCATTTTCTGCCGCAGGATTAAGTGGTGAACCCTACCCCTATGAAAGATTCGATAAAATAGAAGGCTGGGGGCCTGGATTTGGTCATCAATCCACCCATGTCAATTTCAAGGTCAACGGTAAGCTAGCGGATTGGAAGACAGAGTTTAGAACCTATTTTGATACCAACCAAGTGAAAACAGCCGTTGTAATCGATCCAAATGCACCTACATACGGTGGTCCTTCTTGGAAAGATTTGTCTTATGGTTTATTTGCCACAATGGAACAACAACAATGGGGGGGCGATTTACTATTAGGCTCACAACTGGAATATTACAAAGTCTATAAAGACAGATTTCCGATTGGTATAAATAGTTATGAGATTAATACCTTTGATAACAACATGCTGCCAAACGGGTCAGAAAGTCAAACATCATTGTTTGCACAATACAAACGAGTATTGACCGATAAATGGCATACTAATATTGGTATCAGATATGATCACAAAAACCGAAAAGCAACTGACAATGTTGACCAGATTAGCCCTAGGCTTGGTTTAATTTACACCAATAAAAACCTCAATATAAAATTAAGCTACTCACAAGCATTCGTAGATGCGACGTATTGGAATCGCTTTTCCAACCTAGCTTCTTTCAAAGGGGCAGATAACTTAAAGCCAGAGCACTTTGCGTCATGGCAGTTATCGCCAACGTGGGTATTTCCTGAGCACAATATCCAAGTCACTAGCAACTTTTTTTACGACATTTCAGATGATGTTATTTTTCGCGATAACTACGCCACTGAAAATAATTATAGTAATGCGGGAAGATTAACGTCTTTTGGTTTGGAACAAGAATTTAGCTACTTAACACCGGAATTAAATATTCGTTTTAATGCTACATACCGTCAATCAGACAGTAGTGAGAAAATAGGTGTCCATAAAGGGAATATTAGTAATGTGCCTAAGTGGACGGCCAATTTCATTGCCGACAAATCATTATCAGAAGCCTTTAACTTACATCTTGCAATTCGCTACATTGGCAAGCAATTTTCACCAATCGTCATTCAACAAGATGGTCAAAAAGTAACAGACCCGTTTCCTAATGAAGGCGTTAATTATCAAGATCCTTATCACTATGTAGGACAGGGATGGCTAGTGAATACCAACCTAAGATATAAGCATAACGATACCATGTCGTTAAATTTAAGAATTGATAACTTGTTTGACAGCGCGCTAGAGCAAGGCGGCAGCACGTTACACCCTTACCCACAAACTGGGCGCTGGTTTCAGGTATCAGCAGAGTTTACCTTTTAACTCAGTACCTTATTTTTTGGCTAGCGTTTACTCGGCTATAGTTTACTCAACGACAGTTATTTGGTTTCGCCCATTTTCTTTAGATTGATATAGTGCTGCATCAGCTTGATTTAGCTGGGCTTCTAGTTTTTCCGCACTATTAAAGAGTACACCGATACTAACCGTGAAGTTTATCTGGTGTTGTTCATACTTGAGCTGATTGACTGATAACTCTCTTCTGAAATCGTCTAGTCGAGCATATATTTGATCGTTATCTATACCAGGTAACAACACAGCAAACTCTTCGCCACCAAAACGTGCTAACAACGCATTCGGTAGGTGTTTGCGCATATAGGCCGCTAGTACTTTTAGAATGTAGTCACCTGCGTCGTGACCGTAATCGTCATTAATTTTCTTAAAGAAATCAATGTCAATCATCGCTAGGCCATAAGAAACACCGTTCTTAGCATAGGTTAGAATACACTGTTGCGCGTCAGCAAAAAATGCACGCCTATTTGGTAATTCCGTTAAATAATCTGTGTTCGCAGCTTTTTGAATTTGCTCAATATTGCTCAAGTTTTCAATATTTTGCATCATTCGACAGTAAAACTCTTCCGGGCAGAAAGGTTTATGTAGAAAATCATCCGCACCGTTTTTAATAAATCGAGCTGATAACATAGGGTTGGCAGCACCAGAAATGCCCATAATCGTCATTTTATCGCGGCTAAAGGTTTTACGTATCTCGTTAGTTAACTCGATACCGTCCATGCCAGGCATTTCCATATCGGTAATCACAAGTTTAATGTCTTCATGTTTACGCAATATTTCTAATGCAGCTTCGCCAGTATCTGCCACATATAATGTAAAGTTACGACGCTTTAGAAGTTCTACAATATGATTTCGTGCTGACCGAGAGTCGTCAACAACTAGTACACCAGTGCCACTGTTTGCCTGTTGCCAATACAAGATGCGTTTCAAATACATAAAGGCTTGGCTATTTTCTTTAGGAATATAATCGATAACAGGCTGAGCTAGAATCTGAGCGCGTGTCTTTTCATCCATTTTACCTGTCATGACAACGCCCGGAATGCCATGAGACAATACAGTTTCAATTGCCTCACCATTTTCAGCGTCGGGGAGCGCATAATCTATCGTTGCAGCAAAAAATTTAGTACCTCCTTGCAAGATACTTTCAACTTCCGCTAAGCTCGCTGCGATTGAAACCTCATAGCCCAAAGCTTTGCCAATTTGCTTAATAACACTAGCAATGGCTTTGCTATCTTCAACCACTAACAACTTTTTTGTCATATACGCTCTCTAAAAATTACAACGCCTTTAAATTAGCATAGGCGACTACCAGCCATTTGCTACCTGCTTCAGCAAAATTTACCTGAATTCTGCTTTGCGCACCATTTCCTTCGTAATTAAGGACTACACCCTCACCAAATTTTTGATGAAATACAGATTGTCCCAACTTAAATCCTGAATCTTCAAAAGTATCTAAGGTAATCGTATTGGCAAACCTTCCAGTCGACGCTGGCCTAGACACTTGATTTTGCATGCGAATTTCTTCAACACATTCTTCAGGTAGTTCTCGCAAAAAGCGGCTTGCCGGATGGTACTTTTCTTGTCCATACAAACGACGGCTTTCTGCTCTACATAAATACAGCTTTTCCATTGCTCGCGTCATACCAACATAGCACAAGCGACGCTCTTCTTCTAAACGACCGACTTCTTCCATCGATTGCTGTGACGGAAACATACCTTCTTCAAGGCCAGCTATAAATACTAGCTTAAACTCTAAACCTTTTGCTGAGTGCATTGTCATTAATTGCACAGCACTCTCATACTCATCAGCTTGGCTTTCGCCAGACTCTAGCGCTGCATGAGTTAAAAACGCGGTAAGTTTTGTCTGCTCTTCTTCAAGTTCAGGCTCTTGCTCAAATGTCTGACACGCAGTGACAAGTTCATTTAAGTTTTCGATTCGCGCCTCTGCACGCTCTCCCTTCTCTGCCTGATACATTGCCTTCAAGCCACTTTGTTTTATCACAAAATTAGCTTGTTGGTCTAAATCTAGATTACCTGAGTCATCTTCAAGCTGGTCTATTAAATCGACAAATTGTTGAATAACTTTAGCACTTCTGCCTTTTAATTCACCATCTTTCAATAATTTATGACACGTTTGCCATAATGTCAGCTGTAAACTGCGCGCTGCATCTCTTACCAAGGATAAGGTTGTATTACCAATACCCCTTGCTGGTGTATTCACAATACGCTCAAAAGCTGCATCATCATCACGATTATTGATAATACGCAAATAAGCCAACGCATCTTTAATTTCTTGGCGTTCGAAGAATCGCAAGCCACCATAAATACGATAGGGTATTTGTGTTTGTAATAACGCTTCTTCCAATAGACGCGATTGTGCGTTGCTACGATACAAAATCGCTACATCGTCTAAATCGCCATTATCTTTGCGCCATTGTTCAATACGGTTCGCTATATAACGTGCTTCGTCTATTTCATTAAACGCTGTATATATAGAGATTTTCTCGCCGGGTTCATCTTCAGTCCATAAGTCTTTACCCAAACGATTATTGTTATTGCCAATCAGTTTATTCGCTGCTTTAAGAATATTACCTGTAGAGCGATAGTTTTGTTCTAAGCGAATCGTTTGTGCATTCGGAAAGTCATCGAGAAAACGTTGTATGTTTTCGATTTTGGCGCCACGCCAGCCGTAAATAGATTGGTCATCATCACCGACTATCATGACATGGCTGCGCTCTTTACCCAGCATATTCAGCCAAGCATATTGGATAGCGTTGGTATCTTGGAATTCATCGACTAATACATGAGAAAAGCGTTGCTGATAATGCTCGAGTAATATTGGGTGATTCAACCACAGTTCATGCGCACGTAATAAAAGCTCTGCAAAATCAACTAAGCCAGCTAAATCGCAAGCGTCTTGATACGCTTGATAAACCTGAACAAAAGTTTGCTCTGTTGGATCAAACTGCGTATCAATATGATGAGGTCTTAAACCTTCGTCTTTTTTGCCGTTGATATACCACTGTAGTTGTTTTGCCGGCCAACGCTTCTCATCTAAATTCAACGAGCGAATCACACGCTTAACTAAGCGCAGTTGATCATCTGAATCTAACACCTGAAAACTTTGCGGTAGCTTAGCTTCTTGAAAGTGCATGCGCAGTAATCTATGGGCTAAGCCATGGAATGTACCAATCCACATACCGTGCACATTGCCACCAACGATTTGTTCGACACGGCTGCGCATTTCTGCGGCTGCTTTATTGGTAAAAGTTACCGCTAAGATACTATGAGGTGACACGCCTTCAACTTGCATTAACCAAGCAATTCTCTGCACCAACACACGTGTTTTACCACTACCAGCTCCCGCCAGTACTAGCATATTCTGAACAGGTGCCGCTACCGCTTCACGCTGTTTATCGTTTAACGAGTCCAGTAATTCGGACACATCCATAACTAAAAGTCTCTTTTTACAGTAAACGCGCCAAGGCGGTTACTTCATCTAATTCTACTGTTGGTAATACGCTAATTGGTCGACCAACATCATAAGTTGACACCCAAGCACTTTGACAGCCAAACCGAATAGCACCGATAATATCGTTTGCGCCACAATCACCAACATGCAATAGCTCATGAGGGACGATGTTTAACTGCTGACAAGCTTTAGCAAACATCTCTGGATCTGGTTTTTGTTTGCCATCAGGGCCGGCATGTAAAATCACAGAAAAGTATTTATCTAAACCAATCGCTTTAGTATCGACGTTACCATTTGAAATCGCCAATAATGGCCACTTTTCCGCAAGCTTGGTCAGTAAGTCATGTACTGCGCTAGGTACAGAAAAGTCACTACGAACCTTAACAAAATAAGCCAATGCTTGAGTCGCAAACTGCTTCGCTTGCTTTTCTTCCATGCCCAAAAATCTAGCACCTAAAAAGTAACTGTGCTCTCTTAGTGCACCGACATCATGCACTAGCACAGGCTTTGCTTCGAGTGCTTGCTGACGAAAAGCAAACCAAAAGTGATAATCGTAAGGCGCATGTTGAGCTGGCAACAGTTCAGCGAAATAAGCCTCCATTTTAGCGTCAGTAATAAGCATGACTGGCGCGTTATGATACAAGGTATCATCGAGATCAAAGCTAATCGCTTTAATCGGCTTTAATTGACGAAAGAATCTTAATTTCATTGCACCACAGTGTATCTAGAAGAACTTTATTTTACGCAGTTAATCTTGCGATAAGCTTAGCAACAAGCTTGCGAAATTGACTGATTAATAAGGTATCCATTCTTGGGTCAAAATGATCGGCATCACGACTGCTGATCGCTAAAAAGCCTAAAGTATCGTCAAGGTGGGTCAACTTAATTAAGATGACCGAACCTTCACACACATCGTCAAATATCGCTTGCTGTTCTTTTTGCTGCAGACGACCAAAATAGAAATTATCATCTTCCAGTCTATTTTTTAGCACGTTACTACAGTCATTATTTACAATAATAGAATGCGCAGATTGACTCGGCGCCGCTAACCATAGCTTCATATCTTTTAAGGAAAGCAATTCGGTTGTCGCTTTAAAAAGGCAATCAAATAGCTCTTCCGAAGACTGGCAATCAATAAGGCGCAAATACAAATCACTGTACAGCATAAATAATTGCTCGTTGCTATTGGCAACAGACATGAGTTGTGTAATTTCTTCTTCAAGTGTCGCTACTTTATTTCGTAATAATTGCTGTTGGCGTTCTACCAAAGACACTGTTCCGCGCTGTATGTCTGATATACGAAGTTTTTCCACCAATGCAGGCTGACGATTAAAAAATTCAGGGTTGTCTTGCAGGTAGGTTAAAACGATTTCGTCTGTTAACGAAATATCCTCGTCTGAGGTTAAGGTTGTCATGGGTTGTTCTTGTTCACTCATATGTGTATTTGTCCATCAAAGACATGCACCGCAGGGCCGGTCATTTTTACAGGATTCCCCGGGCCTTTCCAAAACAGGCGCAATTTTCCGCCAGGAAGTTCTACGGTAACTTGTTTTGCTAATTTTTTTTGAATTTGCCCTACAACGACAGCAGCACATGCACCACTACCACAGGCTAATGTTTCTGCTGCACCACGCTCATATACGCGTAGTTTTACGTAATCAGGCGCTACCACCTCCATAAAGCCGACATTAGCGCCTTGTGGAAATCGCTCATGCGTTGAGAGTCGAGCGCCTAAGGTATCTAATGGTGCCGTAGTGATATCATCCACCGTAATTACGCAATGTGGGTTACCTAAAGACACAGCACCGCAAAGCACAGTGTCTTCGTCACTGCGCAAGATATAAGTGCCTTCTGCTTTTTGAGCATTAAAAGGAATTTTATGTGGCTCTGTTTGTGGCACTGGCATATTCACAGTAACGTTGCCATCACGCTCTATGTACAAGGTCATTTTGCCTGAATGGGTTGACACTCGAATTTTGTTGCGGCCAATCAAGCCTTTCATTTTAACAAATTTGGCAAAACAACGGGCACCATTACCACATTGGCTCACTTCACTACCGTCGGCATTGAAAATTCGGTAGTGAAAATCTAAATCGGGATCGTAAGGCGGCTCAACCACTAACAATTGGTCAAAGCCGACGCCAAAATTGCGATCAGCAAGTTGCTTAATTTGATCGTTAGGCAAATAAACATTTTGAGTGACATTGTCCAACACCAAAAAGTCGTTGCCTAACCCATGCATTTTCGAAAAATTCATTAACATTCTGCTGATATCACTTAGGGTAAAACCGTTTCACCTTGCCATAAACTTGCTAAAGATTCACGCTCTCGCACTAAATAAGCTTGATCGTTATCCACTAACACTTCTGCAGCTCTAGGACGACTGTTGTAGTTTGAACTCATGGTAAAGCCATACGCCCCAGATGAACGAACAGCGAGCAAGTCACCTGCTTCGATGGCAAGCTGTCTGTCTTTACCTAGAAAGTCACCTGTTTCGCATACAGGGCCAACAATGTCGTATGCCTGTTTTTCCGTATCTTGACGTTCAGTCACAGGAATGATTTCTTGCCACGCTTGATAAAGAGAAGGACGTATTAAATCATTCATCGCCGCATCAACAATGGCAAAATGTCGACCTTCATTGGTTTTTAGAAATTCTACTTCAGTAACCAATATGCCAGCATTAGCCATAATGGCACGACCTGGCTCATAAATTAACGTTAAGTCGCGATCAGCCATTTTCTCGGCAATTGCCGCTGCATACTCTTTAGGATGCGGTGGAGTTTCATCTTGATACCGAACACCTAAACCACCGCCAACATCAACATGAGAGAGCTTAATTCCTTGCTCTGCTAGCCTATCGACTAAGGCAAGCACGCGATCTAGCGCATCAAGAAACGGCGACACTTCGGTAAGTTGAGAGCCAATATGGCAGTCTACGCCTTTAACCGCAACATTAGGCATGTTGGCTGCTCGTTGATAAATCGCTTCAGCTTCTTGGAAGCTGACACCGAACTTATTCTCTTTTAATCCCGTCGAAATATAAGGGTGAGTTCCTGCGTCTACATCTGGATTAACACGCAAAGATACAGGGGCAACCATATCTTTTTCCGCTGCCACGTGTTGGATGCGATCTAGTTCCGCTTCAGATTCAACATTGAAACAATAAATGCCTTTATCTAACGCGTAAGCAATTTCATCAGATTTTTTACCAACGCCAGAAAACACTACTTTTTTAGGGTCACCGCCAGCTTGGATAACGCGGGCTAACTCACCCTTCGAGACGATATCAAAGCCAGAACCTAAACGAGCCATGATATTAAGCACCGCCAAATTACTATTGGCTTTTACCGCGTAACACACCAGATGAGGCCTATCACCAGCCGCACCATTAAAGGCATGCCAATGACGCTCTATTGTCGCTCTTGAGTAAATAAATAAAGGCGTGCCAAACTGATTAGCTAAATCGGCAACAGCACACTCTTCTGCGTATAACGCTGTTGCTTTGCGATTAAAATGATCCACTTACTTTTCTTCCTGTTGGTGGCTAGCGTCTTGAGTAGAATTCTCGGTTTGTTTATTTTCTTTTTGTTCTTCCTGATACAAAGGCCCTGGCATGCCACAGCTTGCCAGTAAAAAAACACTGAATAAACCTGTCACAATGATAGAATATTGTTTACGCATTTTTGATCAAATCGATTTTTTTCCCATGATAGACGTTTTATAATCTATTGACCATCAAATACAATAGAATCATGGGTTTTCACCAAAAAAATTTAAGGAAACTAAGATGAATGACACGCAATACAATCTAATGGCTGATGAATTACTTCTTCAGTTAGAAGAAGCCATCGAAGATTGTGGCGTTGATATCGACTATGAAGGCGTTGGTGGCATGTTAACGTTAGCCTTTAAAAATGGCTCAAAGATCATTGTTAACAAGCAAGCACCATTGCATGAAATTTGGGTAGCAACGAAGTACAACGGCCATCATTTCCACTTCGAAAACGATGTTTGGATGGATAAGCGCGGCGGCGGTGAGTTCTGGCAGTTTATTTCTAGCGCTGTATCAGACCAAGCAGAAGCTAATATCCAATTAACAGAATAGCAAAACAGAGTACCTCAATGGCACAAGCAAAAATTCGCATTGCGACACGTAAAAGCGCGCTTGCTCTATGGCAAGCAGAGTATGTAAAAGCACAACTTGAAAAACATCATCAAGGCATAGTTGTTGAACTTGTTCCCATGACCACTAAGGGCGATATCATTCTAGACACGCCGCTTGCAAAAGTCGGCGGCAAGGGACTGTTTGTTAAAGAACTAGAAGTCGCTATGTTAGAAGATAGAGCAGATATTGCCGTTCACTCTATGAAAGATGTACCGGTAGATTTTCCAGAAGGATTAGGTCTGTCTGTCATTTGTCCTAGAGAAGATCCGAGAGATGCGTTTGTTTCAAACCACCATGATTCTCTGGACGCTTTACCACAGGGTGCTATCGTTGGCACCTCAAGTTTACGTCGCCAATGTCAATTAAAAGCGATGCGCCCTGATCTAGATATTCGCGATTTACGCGGTAACGTGAACACTCGCTTAGCCAAGTTAGACAATGGCGATTATGACGCGATTATTCTCGCTGCTGCTGGTTTAATTCGTTTAGAAATGCCAGAGCGCATTAAACAGTTTATCGAGCCAGAAGTGATATTACCGGCAAACGGTCAAGGTGCTGTTGGCATTGAATGTCGCTTAGATGACAAAGAAACTCTTGCCTTACTCGCGCCATTAGAATGTCAAGAAACACGCCATCGCGTACTTGCAGAAAGAGCAATGAATAAAAAACTCGAGGGTGGCTGTCAGGTGCCAATTGGCAGTTATGCTGTCATTAACGGTGAAGAAATTCATTTGCGTGGCTTAGTAGGCGCAACAGATGGTTCAACCATTATCGAACAAGAAGTAATAGGCTCAGTAAGCAACGCTGAGAAGCTCGGTGAATCATTAGCCAACAAGCTACTTTCATTAGGCGCTGATGAGATTTTAAAACAGGTTTATGAACAATAAACCTGTTGTTCTCGTTACCCGGCCTGAACCTGCTGCCACACAACTTTGTGAGCTACTGGCAGCAAACAAACTCGACTTTGTAAAACAACCGTTATTGAGTTACAAAGCATGTGGCAGTAGTGAACAGTTACAAAATATTCTTTTACAACACCCTCCTAAGATCATAATTTTTGTCAGTAAAGCGGCTGTTGAATTTGCACATCAGATAACACCACTTGCCCACTGGTGTAGCAACGCTAAAACAATTCTGGCAGTTGGTAATAAGACTCAACAAGCACTGTTATCTCTGGGCATTGAAGCAATCGCGCCAGAACAGCACAACAGCGAAGGTTTGCTCGCGTTATCACAACTCAGTAATGAGCAGGTGGCAGAACAGAATATTCTCATCATTCGCGGTAATGGTGGCAGAGAAACGTTAGCCGAGACCCTAAAAAGTCGTAATGCAAATGTGAATTATCTTGAAAGTTATCAACGATATTGGCTAGACTTTAACGCAGATAGCAGCAAAATTTGGCTAAATAGCCAGATTAATACCATAGTTATTACCAGTGGTGAAATGCTAAGGCACCTAATTCAGCAATTAGGTAATGATAAAAACTACTGGTTAAAGCATGCTAATTGGCTAGTAATTAGTAAACGCATTGCTGAACTCGCTCAGCAGTATGACATAAGAAAAATATTTTTGAGTAATGGCGCCAATAACAAAGCCATTAGCCAAGCGCTAATGAATATGGAACATATCAATGACTGAACAAACACCAGAATTAGAAGCATCTCCAAAATCAGCAGACAAGGATAACGAAGCGAAAGCTGAGTCATCTTTAAGCGCATCCAAAACACCTGATTCAGCTTCTTCATCAACTAGCTCTGCATCAGCAGAAAAGAGCACAGCTAAGTCTTCTGGGACTTCAGAGAGAACAAGAGCCCATCGTAGTGCAAAAACAGCAGACGTTAAGCCAAAATCAGGGAGCTCATTTGTCGCTTGGTTAGCATTATTGCTTAGCATCATAGCAATAGCAGGGATAGGAGGAGCAGGTTACTTACATCATCTGCAACAACAGCAGTATCATCAAGATGTGATAAGCCAAAACCAAGCCCAAATCTCGCAATTGAAACAACAACTCGATAGTTCAATTAGTCAACAACAGCAATTACTTGCCGAACAAAAAAAAGCAAATGCTGAGCAATTAGCGCAAGCTGAACAATCGCTATTACACGCGAATCAGCAACAAATTAATCAAATTCAAACACAAGTAAACAACTTAACTAGCCGTCAACCGTCAGAATGGTTGTTACACGAAGCTGAATACTTAATTCGCGTCGCAATTCGCTCTATTTGGTTAGAAAGAGATACCAATGCTGCAGCTGGGTTATTGAAAGAAGCTGACCAACGTTTACTGCAATTAAAGCATCCTAAGTATTTGCCAGTAAGACAGCTAATTGCTAACGATATTAAAGCACTTGAGTTGATGCCAACACTGGCGACTGAAGAGGTGACCTTAACGCTAATGGCACTATCAAACCAAATAGGTGGCCTAACATTAGCGATGGCGCAAATACCAGACTCTGTTGAACAAGAGCCAGATCTTGAGCTAACGGATGATCCTGCTGACTGGCGTGAAAATTTATCGAAAACTTGGCAACGCTTTTTACAAGACTTTATTACGGTTAGACGCCGCTCAGGCCAAGTAGAAGCGTTAATGACGCCTCAACAGCAAAGCAATTTGAAAGAAAATCTTGCGCTACAGTTAGAAAAAATTCAATGGGCAGCTCGACAAGAAAACCCTCAACTATATCAAGCGAGTATCGACACCGCACTTGCTTGGTTAACAGAGTACTTCGATTTAAGCCAAGCAAAAACAGAAAACTTTTATTTAGCCATAGAAGCATTAAAACAAGAAACGGTAGCGTTTGATTTCCCTAACAACTTATCGTCTTACGATGCACTGTTATCAGTGATGAATGAAACTCAATCAGTTAACGAAGAAGAAATTAAAGAAGAGGAAACGAATACCAACACAAGTGAAAATGAACAAGATAATGTAGGAGTTCAATAATGAAACGCTTGTTATTTTTCTTTGTTATTTTAATCGTTTCCATCGCGGCAAGTTCTTATCTTATTGGCGAGAAAGGCTATATCCTCATCGCGATGGGCGACTACACAGTCGAATCCACCGTAGTTACCGCTGGTTTTTTCTTAATTATTGCCTTTCTTGTATTGTTACTTGTTTTAAAGCTATTAAAGCATGGCTTAAATTTTAGCATTGGCTCTTGGCACAAAATTAGGTTTGCAAACCAGCGTCGTGGCCTTCGCCAATTCCAACAAGGTGTGACCGCGTACGCGTTAGGCGACTTTAAACAAGCTGAACAATTGCTAGTTGATAGTACCAAGCGAACTAAGTTCGACAAAACCGCTTACTTGATGGCCGCTAGTGCTGCGCAGCAACAAAACAACACAGAAAACGCTAAACACTATCTAGAACAACTACCAGATATCTCTATCAAAGAAGGCGGTATCGAGTCACTACTTATCACCTTGCAGCTTCATATGGCCCAGAAAAACTATGGTCAAGCGCGCGAGTTGTTAGATCAGTTTCATAAACACATTGGTCATGACGATAGATTATTAGCACAAGACATAGAGCTTAGCTTAATTGAGCAACGTTATTTACACGCCATGGAAGCGTTAGTTAAAGCAAGAAAAAGTAAGGTGTTAACAGAACAGCAAATTGAACGCTGGGAGTCTAGTGCTGCTAAAGGCGCTTTTAATGAAAAAATCATCAAAGAAGACCAACAAGCACTCAATACCTACTGGAATAACTTACCTAAAAAAGTAAAACAGCGCGAAACCGTTTTATTAGCTTATTGCCAAGTGTTAGCAGCGCAGCAGTTAACTAAAGGATTAGAAGATATTCTGTTACCGGCAATCAAAAAACAAGCGAGCCCTTCCTTTATCAAAGCAATTCGCGCGATTCCTTTGCAACACAACGACACTTTGATTGCCGCTATTCAAAAACATTTACACAAAGACCCTAAATCGGCTCAGTGGCTGGGCTTACTCGCTCATTTTTCCGCGGCGTCTCAGCAGTGGGATATGGCAGAGAAGGCCTTTAATTCCTTGTTCCAACAAGACGAGGTAGATCTTGATGACATCCGAGTATTTGCCGAAGTGTTAAAGCAACAAGATAAACCTGAGCATGCGGTCACAATTTTACAAAAAGCTATTGGTTAACGGTTTAAAACCAACCGCATAAACATGTCAGAATTATAAGGACAACGAGCGCTCTCATTTAAACGCCCGTTGTCTGTTAATTACAGTAAATAGAACTTCATTAAAGCACTAGCAACAGCACATGCAATAACCGCTAAAATAGGCCATTGCAGAACTCTTAACAGAGCAATTCCCACAAGCACCCATGCCATATCTACAGCACTAGTTACCGCTGAGGTGAAAATAGGCTGATATAACGCCGAAAACAACAACCCGACGACAGCAGCATTTATCGCTGCTACACCCGATGCAACTTTGGGTAGTTCACTTAATTTTTGCCACGACGGTAAAAATGCCGCCATCAATAAAAACCCTGGAAGGAAAATCGCCAGAGTAGCAATGGAAGCACCAAGCCACGGAGACTGTGAATGTTCAACAAACCCCAGGAAAGTGGCGAAGGTAAACATAGGACCCGGAATGGCTTGAGCTGCAGCATAACCCGATAAAAATGTATTAACATCCACAGTAGCAGCTGTCATTGATTGTAATAATGGCAATACAACATGGCCACCACCAAACACTAAACTACCCGCTTGAAAGTAATTAAAAAACATTCTTGCCTCTGAGCTTGAAAAGGCGATAAAGCTCAAACCAAACAAGACGACAAAAGCCAGTAAAGGCAACGACAGGCTAAATCCCGAAGGCTTCTTCTCTTGTTGTTCAGGTTTTGCCAACAACACACCGATAGCAGCAGCTGCAAACAGCACACCTATTTGCGCCCATACCGTTGTTATCACCAATAAGGCCACAGCAGTAGCCGCAGCAATCAGTTGATGATGCTTTTCTTGGCAAAACGCTTTATACATACCCAAAACCGCATCAAACACTACAACCACGGCAACTATTTTTAGTCCAGATATCACGTGATAAAGCCAACCTTGATCAGCCATTTGCCCTTGGAAGTAAGCAAACACGCTCATCAAGATAAAAGACGGCAAGGTAAAGGCGACAAAAGCGACAATAGCACCAAGCAAGCCAGCCCGTTGTAAACCTATCGCAAAGCACACTTGGCTGGAGCCGGGCCCAGGTAGAAATTGGCTTAGCGCCACCAAATTTCCATACTCTTTATCAGAAAGCCATTGCTTTTCTTCAACAAATACTCGACGAAAATACCCTAGATGAGCTGCTGGACCACCAAATGATGTCCAGCCTAGTAAAAAGAATGAAGTAAACACTTGCCACATAAGACGTAAAAGCTCTTTAGCTCAATAATGATGGCTACTCTAAAGTGATTAAAAATAAATTTAAAGTAATTTCAAACGATTAAGTTTTTGTGACAAATTTTAGCTTGTTAATAGCATTAATAAGAACTATTATCACTTGCGTTCATATTATTGAGAGGTTTCTATGTACGTTTGTATATGCAAAGGCATAACAGATACACAAATTAAACAATTAGTTACTGAAGCAGGTGTTGGCTCTGTGCGCGAGCTTAAAAGACACCTAGATCTTGCCTCTCAATGCGGATCTTGTTCTAAAGTTGCTGCCCAAATTATTAACGACACTATCGTCGATGAAAGCCTATTCCAAGAAGTTAGTTAAGCTTTCTCACCTACCTTAAATTTCACACACAATAATAGTTAAAAGAATTCATTCTTTTAATCAGGTATTTATTGGCCAATTAATAATGGTATCAATAACCATTATCATTACTAACGCATTGTTTTTGTTAATATTTTTGCAAAATACTTAAGTTATCCTATACTCAATCAAACATTGATAACAGGGCATAACTACATGAAAACTTCTGCGGATATTGTTCAACAGCTCAATAAGGTCTTAACTACTGAGCTAACTTCCATTAATCAATACTTTCTTCATGCACGTATTTATAAGAATTGGGGCTTTAGTGCCTTAAATGACGCCTGCTATAAGAAGTCTATTTTAGACATGAAGCAAGCTGATAAACTTATTGAGCGTATTCTATTTCTTGAAGGCCTACCAAACCTTCAGCAATTGGGTTCACTTTCAATTGGCGAAAATACCGAAGAGATGCTTGGTTGCGACATGAAGTTTGAACTAAACCAAATCCCAACCATAAAGGCAGCTATCGTCTTTTGTGAACAAGCAAAAGACTTTGTTAGTCGTGACATTCTTACAGGGATTTTAAATGGTGAAGAAGAGCACGTAGATTGGTTAGAAGCACAAGAGTATCAAATTCAACAAATGGGTATTGAAAAGTACCTACAAGCGCAGCTTTAGGAGCAAATTATGCAAGGCGATAAAGAGGTTATTACCGGACTAAACCAATTGTTAGCATTTGAACTTGCTGCAATGGATCAATATTTTATTCATTCTCGTATGTACCAAGATTGGGGCTTCAATAAACTATTTGAGCGCATTGATCACGAATTTGACGACGAAAAAGGACACGCATCTGCACTGATTGAACGTATTTTGTTTTTAGAAGGTGTACCTGACATGACTACGCGTGACGGCCTGCAAATCGGCGCTACCGTGCCAGAAATGCTTAAAAGCGATCTGCGTGTTGAATATGCAGTTGATGCCAAGCTTAAAGAAGTGATGGCACTGTGTGAAACCAAGCAGGACTTTGTCAGTAGAGATATCCTGCAAACTCTGATCAACGATACTGAAGTTGACCACGCCTTTTGGTTAGAACAGCAAATTGGCTTAATAGATAAAATCGGTTTAGAAAACTATTTGCAGTCGCAGCTATAACCGTAAATAACCTGCAGGTAATTACATTCAACTCAACATGACTATTGAAAAGTAATTACCTGCTTTCTTACCCTGCGACGATTCCTACGTTATTGTTATTTATATGCTACTCAGTTCATTGTATTGAACCAGTTCTACACCAATCATATTGCGCAAATACGACTCAAAAAATACTTTATGATTCGCACCAACAATAACTAATACCTCTCCACCAACATTGTCGGCAACTAGGCGCATAATATTCGAGACCATATTTAAATTGCGAACCTCCCATAAGGCAACTCGAGCTAAAGCGGGCTCAACGGCTAAATCTTTATCTAAAAACAAACGCCACTCATCATTAAGTACTTGGCGCTGATATTCGCCACCATTTAACCAACGATATAACGTATCCCAGTCCTTTGTTTCTGCCCCCTGTTTCATCAGTGTTTTGATCTTAGTAACATATTCGCTTGCACCTATTTTCTTGGCGGCCTCTGACTTTTTCATACTCGGCATTAGCTTAGGCATTAAGGCTAAATACTGATCTTTATCTAGATGGTCATCCATTGGATGTAAACGCAAGTGCTTATGTTTCATCGCCACATTAATCGCAATCAACTTAATCTCATTGTTGCGACTAAATAGCTTAGCTAGATAAGCTTCTATCGGCTTTGCCAAGGCGGATTTATTTGATTGTAAGTAAGCATAGTGAAGTAACGCGGTATGCTTTTCATAGGACGCAATAGCGAGTTTGATCGCTTGTTCGTGCCACGCTTGGTCAAAAAGCTGTTTATCTAAGTGTTTAGTTAATTCAATACGTGCTTCTATGGCGGTAAGTGACAGTTGTTGTTGAATTTGTTCAGATAGTTCAATGAATTCATGCCCAACAAATTGATTAACAACCGATTCATAAGCTTGGCTATTCATTTGCATCGCGAGAATATCGCTCGGGCGCAGTGCTTCGATTGCAATCGCATCCGGCGAAAATTTGTCGAGCTTACCGACTACTGACCCCATATCTGCAAAAGTGATAGGCTCTTTTATCGCCCTTAAATGAGCGGAAGCCAATACCATGACTTTCGTCGGTTTTTTAGAATAGGGTTTTACTTCTTGGATCAACGATTGCTTTGCGTGTGCTGCAAAAGCGCAGCACGTAACGAAAAATAAAACTGCCAAATACTTCATATCATTCCTTTTATGAATTAATTTAAATTGTTCACGTTTAAGCGTTAGAAGGCCTTTTAGGCCTAAAATGATTAGCAGCCCCCGTCTGCGCCACCACCATCACCAAAACCACCTCCAAAGCCGCCACCACTGGAACTACTATCTGAAAAGCTTGTACTAGCAGGAGTTGAAACGGCTAATAACGATGAAAAGTTAAAGTCAGAAGATCCATTAAATACGGTATCAGAAATTTCCGTGCGCGTTGCTTGATAATCGCACTCAGCTCCAGCCGTTTGATGTATTTGTTCGAATTCTTCTGGAGAGCAGTACATGGCATAGGCATAGCTATTTAGCACAATTGAAGAACCAGCCGCAGACGTTACTAAATTTTTACGCCTTAAAATCTCATCCACTTGCTCTTTAGAATAAAAAGCCTTTTGACCATATTGAGCTTTTAATTCTCTTGGCAGTTTTCGAGCACACTTTCGAATATTGCGTTTGCGAAAAAATGACTTAAACATTTTCTAACTCCTTTTATTACGATAGGTAGGTATTACTCGTTAACATTTTGATTCAGCATCTGCACGCATGCTGATTAACAAGTTTTTTAATGCTCTAGTTGTCCTGTAGCGTAGCCAATAGCTTATTGATACGAATAGCAACAAAGCCATTAAGCCATGACTAACAGTAAAAGCGGTTAAATCACCTGATAGGATATACAACAACCCAACAGGAAAAATGAACAGCATAAAGAAAACAAAGTAAGTAAGGAAAGTAACGCCGCCAAGAGTTGCGTTTAACCTAACTTGATCGGTATCTTTCTCGAGGGTTATTTGGGTTGCACCTTTAAGTGGATCTTGATTGGTGCTAGTGGTTCCTTCCCCTTTTAAAGTCATGACCTTGTCGTCGGCGTGCGTGAGCGTAAAACCATTACTGCACAAGATATGCTTAGCAAAAGTAAAGTCTTCAACCGAACTCTTTGGCGTTTCAATAAAAGTGCTAAATTTCATCTTACCTCCAAACTAATTCAATCAAAAAGCGCAAAGATTTAATAGCTTAGTCGTTGGTAGTGGTGATTTATTACACACTTTTTCGCCGAATTATGCGCAAAGGAGAAGAGTCTTATTTAATGGCAGCTGAAATGCGTGTTTAAGCTGCCATTAAATAAGGCTCTTGGCCTTTATGTTTTGCCTTACGATTAAATGAGCCTTTGCCTTTCTTCGCTTTAACAACTTGAGTTCTATAGGCCTTTGACGTAACAAGTGCCGCGAGAAAATTGTCTTTAATTTCGCCTCTACCAAGTTCAGTTGGCGAATTGTTTTGTTTTTTCGTTTTCATCATCATCTCTTAATAAAATTAAACTAATAAAGCTCATTTCTCCGATTAAACACTGTTGAAGTGATCGAAATTTGAGCTACGGCTAGTATACAATAAAAGTTGGATTAGCAGTAAAGACCATTTCATGACAAAACGAGAAATTACCATCAAACCGCGCGCCCGACACAATGGCTTATCCATAGTGTTAGCATCCTTTATCTCATTGTGCTTGGTGACCCCTTTTGCCAGTGCCTATTGGCAAGATGCAAAGTTTGCGCTGATGTTTCTTATTTTATTCATTCTATGTGGCATGTTATTGGGGTTACTGAAATATTTTGAGCCACAGAAAAGCGTCGTCATTACCCCTGAGCATCTAACCTTTATCCACCGCAAAGGTAGGTGGCAATTGCCATGGCAGAAAATCCGAAACATTAACAGTGTCAATAACACCTATGGTGTAGAAAAAGATGAGTTAGCTTATATAGGCCTAGCGCTTGAAAACCTGGAAGATTTAGTTGATGTTATCTCATTGCGCCTAGCTAACAATCTTATTCATGAACAACAACCCTTAGTGCGTTATTGCCTTTCAAGACAGCTTATTACTATGGAGCAAGCAGTGATGAACTTTGAGCCCTTCGTTTGTCCTTCAGGCAAAGTAGTTAAAGGACCATTAGCGGGGTTTTTGCATCAAGCTGAAGTATTAAAATCAGCGCTTGGCTCGCATCTATTTATTGGCGAAAATAGCTTGGATAGGTCGACAGAAGAGTTTATTGCGCTGTTGAAAGAATGTAAGCAGGCAAGTATCAACAATAATTAGATAACTTGCCTACTACTAAAATGAGCTAGTTCCTAATAGCGATTAGATAAAAGCAAAAGCATCAGCGTACATATGCTCTAAGTTCGCGCCTTGTTCAACAAAGTCGGTTCTGACTACACCAACCATATCAAAGCGACCAGCAACATAAATATCAAAATCACCTAGGTTATTGATATCTTTCATCACAACTTTATGCACCATACCAATACGTTCATTCCAGTCATCATGTGGCGTTTCAACCACAGGATAAAAGTGACCGTTATCCATACTTTCAATGATTTGACGCGTTTCATTTAATTCATAACAAGCACTTGGATCACGCAAGCCCCAGTAAACGTGAATCTCACGCGTAGAGTTTTCTTGTGCTAAGTAAGTAAACATAGATTTAATGTAAGAAAAGCCTGTACCACCAGCAACAAGTAATAGTGGACGTTCACTGCTTTCACGCAGCTCAGCTTTACCTAATGGAATTTCGATTTCTACTGTACTTTGCTCACGTACACGATCAACCACTTGCATTGGGTAGCTGTCAGCGCCAAAAGCACCAATTTGTAACTCTATTAGCTCATCATTTGGCGAGCTAGCAATAGAGAAAGGACGTTTGTCTTCTTCATCCATGACAAAGTTTAGGTATTGACCAGCAATAAACGCTACTTTTTCAGCAGGCTTTAACATCACTTTGTATACGTGTTCAGTCAAATTAGTAACTGACTGAACCTGACATTGAATAGTTTTCATTGAATAACCTTTAATACAGTGAACAAGTGCGCTAACACTATTCTTGTTCATCAATTCCAAGTTCTTGCCATATTTCATCTACGGCATTTTTAACGGCTTCATCCATCACAATTGGTTCGCCCCATTCGCGGTCGGTTTCTCCCGGCCATTTATTGGTGGCGTCCATACCCATTTTCGAGCCTAAACCCGATACTGGAGAAGCAAAGTCTAAATAATCAATTGGCGTATTTTCTATCATCACGGTATCGCGAGCAGGATCCATACGCGTCGTCATAGCCCAGATAACATCATGCCAATCGCGAGCATTGACATCGTCATCACAGACAATAACAAATTTGGTGTACATAAATTGTCGCAAGAAAGACCAAACCCCCATCATCACGCGTTTAGCGTGTCCTGGGTATTGTTTCTTCATCGTGACAACAGCCAGTCGGTATGAACAACCTTCTGGTGGCAAGTAAAAGTCGACGATTTCAGGAAACTGCTTTTGAATAATAGGAACAAACACCTCATTCAAGGCAACACCTAAAATTGCTGGCTCATCAGGCGGCCTACCGGTATAAGTACTATGATAAATCGGGTCTTTACGCATAGTGACGTGTGTCACGGTAAACACAGGGAAGTCGTCAACTTCATTGTAGTAACCGGTGTGATCTCCATATGGGCCTTCGGGCGCCATTTCCTCGGGATCAATATAACCTTCTAAAACAATCTCTGCAGATGAAGGCACTTGTAAATCGTTACTTAGACATTGCACGACTTCTGTTTTGCTACCTCGAAGTAAACCTGCAAAAGCATATTCCGATAAGCTATCAGGTACTGGAGTTACCGCCCCCAAAATAGTCGCAGGATCTGCGCCTAATGCCACTGACACTGGATAAGGCTTACCAGGGTGTTGTTGTTTCCACTCCTGAAAGTCTAACGCACCACCACGATGAGATAGCCAGCGCATAATGACTTTGTTTTTACCCAGTAGTTGTTGGCGATAAATGCCTAAGTTTTGTCTTTCTTTATGTGGCCCCCGGGTAACAGTCAAACCCCAAGTAATTAGTGGAGCAACGTCTCCCGGCCAACATTTTTGAATAGGGAGTTTAGTTAAATCAACATCGTCACCGGTAAAAACCACATCCTGACAAGGCGCTTTCTTAACAACTTTTGCAGGCATGTTTAGCACTTGCTTATAAATAGGCAATTTATCTAGTGCATCTTTAAAGCCTTTTGGCGGCTCAGGCTCTTTCAATAACGCAAGTAATTTACCGACATCGCGAAGAGCCGATACATCAGGCTGCCCCATTGCTAAAGCCACGCGATCTGGCGTACCAAATAAATTAGTAAGTACAGGGATATCGTACCCTTCAGGATTTTCAAATAGCAACGCAGGTCCACCAGCACGCAAGGTGCGGTCGCTAATTTCTGTCATCACTAAGTCGGTAGAAATCGGTTGTTTAATGCGTTTAAGCTGACCAATTTTCTCGAGTTGCTCTATAAAGTCTCGTAAATCCTGATATTTCATACTGGGACTAATCTCTCTATTTAAGGCGCGCATAGTACACTATTGTGGATGTTTTGTCGTTTAAAAAGACAACTATTTGTATTAAGGTTAATTAAGCCTTGCCAACTTAAATGGACAAACTTTTATGCGTATTTTGTTGTGTTTACTGCTTATTGCTTCCTTTTCTAGTGTCGCTCGTAATCAATGTGCTGCACCTGAATACCGCCAATTCGATTTCTGGTTAGGCCACTGGAACGTTTCAATAGAAAGCGACAATGTCATACGCACAAACCGTATCTCTTTGATCAATAACGGTTGCACTTTATTAGAAGAATATACGACACCCGATGGTTATCAGGGCAAAAGCTTGAATATGTATGACCGTGCAAGTGGTATGTGGCACCAAACATGGATGGATAATAGCGGCCTGGTGTTAAAGCTATCTGGCAAGTTTACCGACGGAAAAATGGTTATGGCGGGTAAAACTCAATCGGCGCAAGGCACTCAATTAAATAAAATAACTTGGCAGGCCCTAGCAGACGGTCGAGTCAATCAACATTGGCAAACTAGCCGAGACAATGGCAAAACCTGGCAAACAGCATTTAACGGTTATTATCAGAAAGCCAAACCACAATAAAAAAACGCCAGCATCTAGCTGGCGTTTTTTTTGAATGCTAAAAGCTTACTTGCGCTTCATTGAATCAAAGAATTCATCGTTTGTTTTGGTCATCGCCAACTTATCGATAAGGAATTCCATTGCGTCAATCTCGCCCATCTCATGAACGATTTTACGTAAGATCCACATTTTTTGTAATTCGTCTGGCTTAGTAAGAAGCTCTTCACGACGTGTACCACTGCGGTTAAAGTGAATAGCTGGGAATACACGTTTTTCTGCAATTTTGCGAGAAAGGTGTAATTCCATATTACCTGTACCTTTAAATTCTTCGTAGATAACTTCATCCATTTTCGAGCCAGTTTCAATAAGCGCTGTCGCGATAATAGTTAAGCTACCACCTTCTTCGATGTTACGAGCCGCACCAAAGAAACGCTTAGGACGATGAAGAGCATTCGCATCGACACCACCAGTTAGGATTTTACCTGACGAAGGAATAACTGTGTTGTATGCACGTGCTAAACGCGTAATTGAATCAAGTAAGATAACCACATCTTTCTTATGTTCTACTAAACGCTTTGCTTTCTCAATCACCATTTCAGCTACTTGAACGTGGCGACTTGCTGGCTCATCAAACGTTGACGCAACAACTTCACCTTTAACAAGGCGCTGCATCTCGGTTACTTCTTCCGGGCGCTCATCAATAAGCAATACCATCACCTCACATTCAGGGTGATTACGGGTAATGCTTTGCGCAATATTTTGAAGAAGTAGCGTTTTACCCGCTTTCGGCGGAGCAACAATCAAGCCACGTTGGCCTTTACCAATTGGGGCAGCTAAGTCTAAAACACGTGCAGTAATATCTTCAGTAGAGCCGTTACCACGCTCCATACCTAGTCTGTGGTTAGCGTGGATAGGTGTTAAGTTTTCAAAAAGAATTTTGCTGCGAGAGTTTTCTGGGCGATCAGAGTTAACTTCGTTAACTTTTAATAAAGCAAAGTAGCGTTCACCATCTTTAGGTGGACGAATTTTACCTTGAATAGTATCACCGGTACGCATACTAAAGCGGCGAATTTGACTTGGCGATACATAAATGTCATCTGGGCCAGCTAAATACGAAGAGTCTGCAGAACGTAAGAAACCAAATCCGTCTTGTAATATTTCTAAAACGCCGCCACCGAAAATATCTTCACCACTTTTAGCATGCGCTTTTAATATGGCAAATATAATATCTTGTTTACGGTTACGAGCTAAGTGCTCTAATTGCATTGACTCAGCCAATGCGAGAAGTTCATTGATCGATTTTTGTTTTAGTTCGGTAAGATTCATAATAGAGGTTCTTAAACTTTTAAACGTTTATAGTTCTGCCTGCTGGCATATTGTGTTTAGTGAAATGAATAGGTCAGATGAAAAGTTCTGTACTGTTGGTTTATAAAGTTAGCATTAAATATCGAATGCGTAAAGTACCAGATGTGCGAATATGAAAAAGGCTTGTATTTAACAAGCCTTTTCACAATAAAACTACACGTTAGCGTCGATAAATTCTTTTAATTGCGTTTTAGAAAGTGCGCCAACTTTAGTATCAACAACATTACCATCTTTAAAAAGAAGTAACGTTGGAATACCACGAATACCATACTTTGGAGGTGTAGCATCGTTTTGGTCAATGTTTAGTTTACCAACAGTAAGCTGGCCAGCATACTCTTCTGCAACATCGTTAAGCAAAGGAGCAATCATTTTACATGGACCACACCATTCAGCCCAAAAATCGACTAAAACTAAACCAGACGCATTGATTACATCTGCGTCAAAGCTGTCATCTGTTAACTGAACAATTTTTTCGCTCATTTTTTTCTCCGTTAAGATTGGCCAAACGCCAAGATGATCGAGATTATACTCATATCACTTGGAATTACCATCATTAAAAGTTAAAACGCTCCCGTTTTGTCGGGAGATTAATTCACCTTAGTGGTGTTTATTAAACCACTAAGGTGTTAAGCTTGTCGGCTATGAACAAAACACACTTATCCCAAACAAAGTTCAGCGAGCTGAACCTAGCCGATAAAGTCCTTGAAGGCCTAAACGCCATGGGCTTTGAGCAATGCACCAATATTCAAGCAAAGTCTTTACCTGTTGTTATCGACGGAAAAGATATTGCTGGTCAAGCCCAAACAGGTGAAGGCAAGACCATCGCTTTTTTAGCGGCCACTTTCCATCACCTTATTAATCAAGGCCCTGCTGACCATAATCAGCCTCGTGCATTGATCATGGCACCAACCCGCGAACTTGCCATCCAAATCCATCGCGATGCGATAGAGATGGCGAAATCAACTGGGTTACGCCTTGGTATTGTATATGGGGGCGAAGGTTACGAAAGTCAACGTGACGAGCTATCAAAAGGTGTTGATATTTTAATCGGCACGTGTGGCCGTTTAATAGATTATTATAAGCAAGGCATTTACCAATTGAATAATATTCAAGTTGTCGTGCTAGATGAAGCCGATCGTATGTTCGATTTAGGTTTTATTAAAGACATTCGTTATTTATTCAGACGCATGCCACCGGCAACAGAAAGAATTAGCATGTTATTCTCGGCGACACTGTCTTTCCGTGTTAAAGAACTCGCTTTTGAACACATGAATGATCCGGTAAGTGTTGAAATTGCGCCAGAGCAGCGTACTAACGTCCGTATAACTGAAGAGCTATTTTACCCTTCAAACGACGATAAGATGGTACTGTTACAAACGCTTATCGAAGAAGAGTGGCCAGATAAAGCCATTATTTTCGCGAATACTAAACACAGCTGTGAAAATATTTACGCACATTTGCATGCAGACAAAGTGCGCGTTGGTTTACTTACTGGCGATGTAATGCAGAAGAAACGCCTAAAAATTTTAGAGCAGTTTACCAAAGGCCAGTTAGACGTTTTAGTAGCGACTGACGTTGCAGCACGTGGCTTACACATTCCTCAAGTAACACATGTATTTAACTATGATTTACCTGATGACTGTGAAGACTATGTTCACCGTATAGGTCGAACAGGTCGTGCTGGTGCTACAGGTCATGCGATTAGCTTTGCCTGTGAAGATTACGTATTCAATCTTCCGGCCATCGAAACGTATATCGATCACGCGTTGCCAGTGAGTAAATACGATCCGGACGCTTTGATAACCGATTTCCCTGCACCTAAACCAAGACAAAGACGTCATCGTCCTCATAACGGTGGTCAAAATCGCGGTAAAACTGGCGGAAATCGAAGAAAGGCTTAATAGCTAAAAGTTGTATTTATGAATAGCCCGAACATTACCTCAAGCGAGCCTTTATATGCAGTCATTGACTTAGGCTCCAATAGCTTTCACATGTTGATCACACGACAATTAGCCAACAGCGTGCAAATCGTCGATAAAGTGAAACGGAAGGTGAGGTTAGCGTCTGGGCTAGATAGCAACAATCAACTGAATGAAGAAGCGATGGCGCGAGGCTATGAATGCTTGCGCTTTTTTGCGGAACGCTTACAAGATATTCCTAGCGAAAACGTAAAAATGGTTGCAACAGCAACACTTCGTATTGCCACTAATGGTCAAGCATTTCTGGAAAAAGCCAATGAAATATTACAGGCGCCAGTCTCTTTATTAACGGGGCTAGAAGAAGCCGAGTACATCTATCGCGGCGTTGCTTTTACGAGTGTAGGCAACAGTGATCGCTTAGTCATTGATATCGGTGGCGCTAGTACCGAGTTAGTTGTCGGCAAAGGTACAGAGCCCTCTGTAGTCAATAGCTTAGATATTGGCTGTGTCACTTATTTGAACCGTTTTTTCTCTGATAGCAAGCTGTCTAAAAGTAACTTTGACTCTGCTACGAAAGAAGCGAAATCCCAACTACTCCCATTGGTTGAGCAATATAAAGAACATGGTTGGCAGCAAGTCTTAAGTGGCTCAGGCACGATGCAAGCCTTAACGGAGATGCTTACTTACGCTAAAAAGCCCAACATAGTATCGAAAGATTATTTATATCAAATCAGGCAATCGCTTATCGATTGCGCCCAACTAGACAGTATTGAGTTACCCGGCCTGCAAGATTCACGTAAGCCAGTTCTACCTTCAGGGTTAGCAATACTCATTGCCATTGCAGAATTATTTGATATTGAAAACATTCAACTGTCCAATGGCGCCTTACGCGAAGGATTGCTTTATCAAATGCTGCCAGAGCAACAATCTAAAGACATTCGCCAGCTCACAGTGAATTCTTTAGTTGACCGCTTTCACATCGATAAAGAACATGCCCTTAATGTAAGTAGCACAGCATTATCGCTTCTTAACCAAGCGAAAACCGACTGGCAGTTAACCAACAGTGATAACAATCAGCTGCTTAACATTGCCTGCTTATTACATGAAATCGGTTTATTGTTAGATTTTAAAAACCACCAACAACATGGTGCCTATATTATTCAACATGCACAGCTGCCAGGGTTTGATCAAGCCGAAAAGCGTTTAATCGCAAGGTTAATTGAGCATTATAAGGGCGAACTTTGTGAAGGAAGTATCAACCAAGCGGCAATAGCACAAGAATATGCGAATAAACTGCTAGTCATTCTGCGCTTATCGGTGATTTTATGTCGTCGACGCAATGATGAATCAGGACCTGATGTGGTTCTTTCCGTCAATAACAACAACATCAATTTGTCCATTGCCGATACTTGGCTAGCTTGTCATCCGTTAATTGCTGATGAACTTCGACAAGAAGTCGCGTTTATTTCTGCCCTTGGGTTTACGTTAACACTTAACCGTTAAGTCGTTGTTCTTTGTTGCAAAGCCGCCCAAACATTGGTGAGTAAAATGATTGAACCACCCAATAGCATAAGTGCGGTAAGCTGTTCTCCTAAAAACAAAAATGCCGCCAAAATGCCATAAACAGGCTCCAAGCTTACCGCGATACTAGCAGTATGTGCTTTCACCGTCTTTAATGAATGATTAAAAATAGAGTGGGCAAATGCGGTAAACACTATCCCCAAAATAAATAGCAAACCCCATTGTTCCGTTGTTATAGAAATAGGTAGCACCCAAAAAATTGGCGATAAGCATAGTGCGGCTACACCATTTTGGTACATCGCCACTTTCTTAGCCGAGATATCTTTAACAAACTTACGATTTAAAATAGTGAGCAAAGCAAACGTTAGAGCAGAAGCTAAGCCCCAATATACGCCCAGCATGTTTGCTGAACCCAAGCCATCCTGAGGTAACACCAGGTAAACACCTAGCACGGTTAACATGGCTTGTATCAGTGAACTAGAGCGCCACCTTTCTTTAAACAAATAGGGCTCGATAAAACTGACAAAGACAGGGAAAGTCGCAAAAGTAATTAAGCCGATTGCAACACTGGATATTTGAATAGCATGAAAGAAACTCGCCCAATGGAAAGCCAATACGGCGCCAGTTGCCGCCAATGCCACAAATTGCTTTTTGGTGATTGAAATGGCTTTCTGAGTGAAGAGTAATAACAGCCAAATAGCGAGCGCTGCAAACGCGGCTCGCCCAAAGGTTATATATACGGCAGGTAAGGATAGCCATTTTCCAAACAAGCCTGAAATGGCAAACAGTAAAACTGCGCCATGCAAGGCGATAAAGCCGTGTCTAGTTTCCATAAAGACTGCTTGAGTGAAAACTTAGCCTTCTTTTAGCCACCTAGCCACTTGCTTAGCGAAGTACGTTAAAATGCCATCAGCACCCGCTCGTTTAAATGCAAGTAAGCCTTCCATGACACAAGGCTTTTCGGCAAGCCAGCCATTTTGAATAGCAGCCATGTGCATAGCGTACTCACCGCTGACTTGATAGGCATAAGTTGGTATTCTAAATTCATCTTTAACTCGACGAACAATATCAAGATACGGCATGCCTGGTTTTACCATGACCATATCCGCACCTTGCTCAATGTCTAAAGCCACTTCAACAATCGCTTCATCGCTATTAGCAGGATCCATTTGATACGAGTACTTATTACCGCCTTTGATATTCCCAGCAGAGCCAACTGCATCTCTAAATGGCCCATAATAATTTGAAGCGTATTTGGCTGAATAAGCCAGAATACGGGTATTTACATGACCCGCTTGCTCTAGTGCGTCACGAATTGCACCAACGCGGCCATCCATCATATCTGAAGGCGCTACCACATCCGCACCAGCTTCTGCGTGAGATAGCGCTTGCTTCACTAAAATATCAGTCGTGATATCGTTTAATACATAGCCCTCATCTTTACCTGACTCACCTAGAATGCCGTCTTGGCCATGCGTAGTAAATGGATCTAAAGCCACATCAGTAATAACACCTAAGTCAGGAAAGCGAGCTTTTAAAGCGCGCACAGCACGTTGCGCTAACCCTTCAGGGTTGTAAGCTTCTTCTGCCATTAACGATTTTTTATCCCCAGGAGTTACAGGGAATAGAGCAATGGCAGGAACGCCTAAGTCTACCAACTCTTGTGCTTCTTCTAGCAATAAATCGATGCTTTTACGTTCCACTCCAGGCATAGAGGCAACCGCTTCTCGTTGCTGCTCGCCTTCCAAAACAAAAACAGGATAGATTAAATCATTAACAGTTAACGTGTTTTCCGCCATTAATTTGCGCGAAAACTCATCTCTGCGCATACGTCTTGGTCTTTTAGCTAGGAATTGGTTTACTTGGCTCATTTAATCTTCCTCTTGTTGTGCTTCAGGCACACTAATTTCTATGCAGAACACTTGATTACGCCCTGACTTTTTCGCTTGATACAAGGCTTTATCTGCTGAATTAAATATATCGATAGCTTCAACATTTTCCTGCTGTAGATACGTACTAACACCACAACTGATGGTGATGCTAAGTTCGACGCCAGGAAAATGAAACGGGTGTTCACTTACGGTTGTACGCAGGTCATCAGCGAGTTGCTCTGCACCTTGCTGTTCTGTTTCAGGCAAAATTAAACAGAACTCCTCACCACCATAACGGCAGCCAATATCGCCACTGCGTCGCAATGTACTTTTGATGAGAACTGCTAATTGTTGGATGCACATATCGCCAATGGAGTGACCATAGCTGTCATTAATATTTTTAAAATGATCAATATCTACAACAACAAGACTTAAAGGCGTTAAATTTCGGCGGCTTCGTCTAAACTCTGCTTGTAGTTTTTGATCGTAGTAACGACGATTAAACAGTCCTGTTAATTCGTCTATGGTGTTTTTCTTCTCTAATTCTTGGTTGGCATCTTCTAATTCTTGCAACGCGATATTCAATTCGAATGTGCGCTCTTGTACCGCATTTTCCAATTGCTCTTGCGCTTCTTCTTGCACGGCTAGTAACTCTTCTTGGGCTTGTCGTTTTTGTGTGGCGTAATCTAACGCCTCCTGCTGCGCGCGTTCTTTTTCTTTGTTATCTAAACTTGACTGATACGCCAGCAAGCCAATAATAAACATGCCAGTAATGATGCAATCAATCGCATAATAATCAGCAATAAGTTGATCAATACCAAACCAATAGATATGGATGAATTTGAACAAATACTGCAAGACCACTAAGGTTGCAAAAAAGCGTGCCATAACAATCCGATTTCGCCACAATTGGATCGCAAGTACCGTGATTAATATCAAGGTTAATGAGCCGATTGCCGGTACTGCATACCATTGAACAGTATGTGATAAAAACCAACAAACAACTAAGTACAGCACCATAAAAGTGCTCGTTAATCTAAAAGCCACCAATAATTTTCGATTTAGTGACTTTAACGTAAACACTTCTGCTGCGAATGCCAAAATTAACACTGAGCTAAAGACAAAAATAACAGAAACCGTGAAACTCGTTGATAAGCCAACCAAGCTGCCAACATTGACACCGTTTAAAACAACAACACCTATAGCTTGTAACGAAAAATACCCAGCAAGATAAGCTAATGGTCGGCGTTTAGTGCTCATAAAGACACAAGCAATGGCGATGGCGTACGCTACCAAAACACCAACAAAAAAGCCGAAAGTAAGGTAATGCTCTAGCAAAAATGAACGATAGTTACTTTGATGGTAAGCTGCGAGTGAATAATTACCTGCTTGCACCACGTTGAGTTCTAACCAAAATTCCTCAATAGAATATTTGGCGACAGGTAAGCTGATGTGATGTTGGCCATCAACACTGGTATCAACGGGTAAAGTTTCAAAGCCAACTCCACCTTTCTTCTGATAGGCAGCAACATGGCCCATAGAATTATCAGCGAATAAAACAACGAAAGCAACATTTTGCTGTGCAACTCTAGCATCCAGAGACACTCTTAACCAATGTTTGCCTGTCGAAAAAGTAAGGTTTTCAATATCAGCGGTTTGCCACTGACTCGATCTACTCGTAGAAACTTTAGAGATGGTGTCATCACTACCAAGATATTTGGCGACTACAATATTTTCCGCAGATAATTGAAAGGACATCAAGGCCAAGACAAACAGCATCACACTATTCGCTAAAGAAAACCTATGTCTATCTAGCTTATACAAAACGAAATACCCGAGCTGCATTTTCTCGACTGTGATTAATAATGTCTGACTCGCTATAACCCGTTGTTTCCACTAAGGCTTGAACAACATACGATAAATAAGCAGGCTCATTACGGCTACTTTTCGGTTTAGGCCTGATAGTTCTTGGGGTTAAATAAGGAGCATCGGTTTCAATCATTAATCGAGATAACGGAATATGCTTGACGATATCTCTTAGTTCTTGACCACGTCTTTCATCGCACAACCAGCCTGTAATGCCGACATACATTCCAGCGTCCAAACATTGCAATAGCTCTTGTTTATTTCCGGTAAAACAATGAGTGACTGCAGCAGGTAAGTTAGCCAAGTGAGGTGACAAAATCTCAAACCAAGGTGCAAAAGCATCTCGTTGATGCAAAAACAATGGCATGTTGAGCTCTACCGCTAATTCAACTTGTTCTTTAAACACTCGCTGCTGGTTCTCTGGTGTCGAAAAGTTGCGGTTAAAGTCTAATCCACATTCACCTATTGCTCTTACCTGTGAAAAGGACGCGAGATGCTTTAACTGTGATAAGTAATCTTCACTAACATTGTCGGCATCGTGTGGATGAACGCCAGCTGTAGACGCGAGTAAATGAGGGTATTTTTTTGCAAGTTCTAACGCCGTTTGGCTTTCCCTAACATTGGTACCTGTCACTAACATGCCACAGATATTGGCAGCCTCGGCGCGCGATAAAACATCATCAAAGTCTTTTTCAAACCGCTGATTCGTAAGGTTGACGCCTATGTCGATTAAGCCAATATCGCTCACCTGCTTATCTCGCTTTAATTCGACGACTCAGATTCTTGCGAATCTTCAGGTTTTGCCACATAAAACTTAGCGATTATCAGGCCTACTTCAAATAATAACAGCATAGGAACAGCCAACAAAGTCTGAGATATAACGTCAGGAGGTGTTAACAACATACCAATAACAAACGCACCAACGATAACGTAAGGGCGTTTAGCTTTTAATCTTTCAGGTGTGGTAAAGCCGGTCCAGCAAAGCAACATAATAACTACAGGTACTTCAAAGGCCATCCCGAAAGCAAAAAACAATTTAAGAACAAAGTCCAGATAACTAGAAATGTCGGTGGCGATATTCACACCTTCCGGTGCGACTGAAGTAAAGAACGCAAAAATTATTGGAAAAACGACAAAGTAAACGAAACAAATACCTGCATAAAATAGAAAACTACTGCCAAATAATAATGGAGCAACTAAACGCTTTTCATTCTTGTACAAGCCTGGTGCTATAAACGCCCAAACTTGATACAAAATAAATGGCATTGCGATAAAAATCGCCAATACCATAGTTAATTTAAATGGAGCAAAAAACGAAGAAGCAACGTCAGTTGCAATCATTTGCCCACCTTCTGGCATCACCGCAATGAGCGGCTGAGAAACATATTCGTATATGTCATTGGCAAAATACACCATAGAACAAAAAATAACGAGAACAGCAATAACTGCGCGTAAAATTCTATCTCTTAACTCTAGCAGGTGATCAAACAAGGTGTAGTTTGTTGAAGAATCTGTCATTTTTTTATGTCGTTTGTATCGTTTTCTTCGTTTGATTTAGTTGCTTCAACTTCTTTGTTTTCGCCAATCAACTTATCTTCGTATGGGTTTTGCACAGCTTTTGCGGCTTCTTTTAGAGACTTTAACGATTCAGCGACCTGTGGCGATAAATCTTCAAAGTTTGCCTGTTCTGCCTTTTTTAAATCGGCATGCAACTCCTGAATACGCAACTCTTGAGAAATTTCACTCTTAACACTTTGACTGAACGCCTTAATGTTTTTAATCCAACCACTGACAGTGCGAATAGCCACAGGCAAGCGCTCAGGGCCCAGTACTACTAAGCCTATGATAGAAATAAGTAAAAGCTCCCAAAAGCCGATATCAAACATAGTTTATACTTTATCTTTTTCTTCAGTTGATGTTTTGCTTTGTTGAGTGCTATTGTCAGCTAAAGGAGGCGTATCTTCTTGCTGCTTTTCTTCGTCAGTTACGGCTTTTTTAAACCCTTTAACTGCCGAACCTAGGTCAGAACCTAAGTTACGTAGTTTCTTTGTGCCAAACAATAAAACAATGATCACGGCAACGATCAATAATTGCCAAATACTAATTCCGCCCATTGAAAAAGCTCCTATAATTCAAGTAAGTTCATTATAAAGTGATAATTTAAAAAAGCACCCGTTAGCCAGAGAAAATATAAGGATATTTATACTTGCATCGCCTGTTGTTAAAGCGAAAATTGTTAGTCTTTTTAAGTAGCATACTATTATTTAATGTTACTTATGCTGCACAAGATCAACACTCACAACAAAAAAGTGGTGAGCCTAAACCTGCACCTAAAATAAAAAAGCAAGACTTGGAAGACAATGAGCACTGGATTGAGTCGTTACACGATACTGTGTCTAATTCAGTGTTTCAGTCGGCGGTTTGGTTTGATAAATTCTTTCTTGATGAAGAAAATGAACAAACTTCTCCAAAGACAAGCGCCCGTATTCGTTTAGGCTGGGAGCCCAAAGCAAGAGACTTTAGTGAATTTGATGCAAGGTTTCGAATTAAAGTCAGGCTGCCACACTTTCAAAATAAAGTAGACCTTATTTTGTCAGATGATGAAGAAGCTGATCAAAGCCAGTTGCCACTCGAATCCTTTAAAGCCAAACCCGATGCTGAAGATGAAAACTTTTCGGCATCTCTTAGATTTACTCACAGTGAAAACAAAGATCGCTTATTTACCACTCGAGTTGGCTTATCAGGTGGCGATATTTTTTTGCGCTCAAAACTATCTAAACGATTTTATTATCAAGATAAACACAGTCTTAAAGTAGAGCCATCAATTTATTACTTTCTTGATGAAGGTTTAGGGGCAAGGTTGTTGATGGAGTATGACTATCAATTAAGTGACACTAGCCAACTTCGTATCGACTACTCAGTGCGCGGCTCTGAATCATTTAGCGGCCTTCGTTGGAAACATGGCTTTTATCATCTGCGCCAGTTTGATAATAAATCTGCCGGTCTAACAGGCATAGAAGTCGAAGGAGAAAGAAACGGCGAGCGCGGCTTTATTATCGACGAATACAAGCTTTATTATCGATATCGTTTCAATGCCGTTCGTAAATGGCTATTTTTTGAAATTGAACCTTTTGTAGAATTTCCAGAAACAGAAAACTATTCAACAACGCCTGGATTAGCACTGCGTGTTGAAGGCTATTTTTCTAAAAAGTAAGAATAAAGATTAGGCAGTGACCTTAGGAAGCACTAATTCAGCTTGATCAGAGAATTTTTTGGGCTTAGCGATATGATAGCCTTGGCCATATTCACAGCCTACTTTGTTTAATTTCTCTAGCATTTCCTGCGATTCAATACCTTCAGCAACTAAACGATAACCAAACTGCGCACCCAACTCATGTAGCGCTTTTACCAATGAAATATTAGTTTCATTATTATTGATGGAACGTATCAAACTGCGATCAAGCTTAATAAATTCAAAAGGATAACTATGAAGGAAGTTAAAGGAAGAAAGGCCAGCACCATAATCATCAAGTGCTAATTTGACGCCAAACTCTTTAAGTTTACGCAACCCTTTTAATGCTAATTCGGTGTGCTGTGAAAACGCCGACTCATTAAACTCTAAAATGAGCCTTTCTGGCTGCACTGTATTTTGCTTAATTAAGTCTATCAATTTGTTGAGCTGGTTTGCCTGTGTCAAATGGCGTCCAGACAAATTAATACCGATAAACGCATGTTGATAAACGTCATTCTCTTGCCAATCACGTAATTGTTGACAAACTTCTTCGATCACCCAAGTTTCAATTTCTAAAATCATGCCCGATTCTTCGGCCATAAATAAAAACTCGCTAGGAGTAAGCGTTCCTTTGTTAGGGTGATTCCAACGCAGTAGCGCTTCGAAGCCCAGTGTTGACGTGCTTTGTAAATTTGAAATTTGCTGGTAATGCAACTCAAATTGTTTTTGCTTAATGGCAATACGTAATTCTTGCTCTAGAGTTAAGCTAGCAAGGAGTTGCTCACGCATACTTTCATCAAAGAATACGTATCTGCCACGGCCTAAGCTTTTCGCTTGATACATAGCAGCATCAGCATCACGTAGTATTTCATTCGCGTCTTTATAATGGTGATTACACAGCGCAATACCAATACTCGCGTTTGAATAAAGGGTATTATTTTCGATATCAAAAGGCTTTTCTATCGCACTTATGATACGGATTGCCACTTCTTCAACATCATCTTGTGATTGCAGTGAATCAAGTAAGATAACAAATTCATCTCCCCCTAAACGGGCGAGAATATCATTATCACGCACACATAAAGAAAGTCGTGCGGCAATTTCTTTTAGAAACTCATCACCAGCATGATGCCCTAATGTGTCGTTAATAATTTTAAAGCGATCTAAATCAATAAATAATACTGCAAAACGATGATTAGGGTGGCGCTTCACATGACTCAACGCATAAGACAAACGATCAGAAAACATTGCTCGATTAGGTAGCTTAGTCAGTGCATCGTGATGGGCTTCAAAATAAAGCTGTTGTTCTGCTTTTCTACGTTCTTCAATTTGCATACGCAAATTAAGGTTAGTCGCTTGTAGCTCTTGGGTGCGTTGATTCACCATACGCTCAAGCTCATCATGACTACGTTGAGTCGCTTCCTTCGCTTTTAAGCGCATAATCGCACTGGCAATATGATGACCAACAAAACGCATTAATTCCAAGTCTGCATATTGATATGCATGTTCATTGTCGTAATGTTGAATAGCTAAAACGCCAAATGTTTTGTTATCGCCAACAAGCGGTACGCCTAGCCATGCTTTAGGCATCTGTTCAGCGGGGTACTGTAAAGTAAAAGCCTTTTGGTCAATTTGCCCATCTTCGTCTAAATTAAATACGCTACCTTTAGTGATCAAACAAGGGCTGGCTGAGCTAATAGCAATATCACTTAAATTGCTTAGCATCGCTTTTGTCGTATCATTTGATACTTTTTCATCGGAAAAGTAAGAAAAGTTAAGCTGTTTACTTTCATTCTTAACTAACGCGATATAAAGGTTTTCAGCTTGAACAAAGCCTTTTATATGTTGATGTAGCGTTAAATAAAATTGCTCGATATCTTGGTGCGCTGCCGACAATTCGCTGATGGCCAACATCGCTTTATAAATCTTAACCGCTTTTTGTCGCTCAGCAATTTCTAACTGTAACTTGCGATTGGTTTCCGTAAGCTTTTGGGTGCGTTGACGAATATTTTTCTCAAGCAGTTCTCTGCTTTTTACCCTATCAATTGCTGTAACGAGATGCTCGGCAATAAATTCAAGCAACTGACAATCCCGGTCATCAAAATAAAGCTTTTCATCATAGCTTTGCAAAGCGATGACACCGATAACCTGGTGGCCACGAACCAGCGGCACTCCAAGCCAATCAACACATGAGGAGCCATATAGGGCTATCTTCTCTGCTTTTGCTAATGCCATACGTTCAGCAGAGCTGCAATGAAGCGGTTCGTTCTCTTCAAAGACAATATGGGTGAGGCTGTTATACCACTTATTATTTTCTAGGTGTTTTAATAGGCTAACTTCTTTGCTGTTATGGGCGTGAGCTAATGTTAATTGGCGAGATTTATTTAATAAAACTATATGAAAACTATCGGTAATTAATAATGACTTTATTACTGATTCCAAGGCACAGTAAAAAGACGACATATCCGTTACTGTACTTGCCAATTCTGACAAACGCAGTAAACCCGACTGCATCGTTTTTACTTGACGATATTTTTTTAACAGCGACTTTAATTTAGGTAGCTGTTTCGCCGCATGTATATCCGTTTTCGCCTTTACTTCCATCTAAGGCAACCCATAGTTATCAGTTATTAGTATTATTATTGGTCAATTAGTCTAACAAATTTGTCAGAATTAACCAGTGCAAAAGTTTATTTTTTAACCATTACTTTTACAATTTGGCAACATTTTTATTGATAGCTAAAAAAAAAAGCGACATCTGTCGCTTTTTTTCATGGGTAACAAGTCTGTTTTCTAAAATCTGAAAGTCGTACTTAAGAAAAATGTTCTACCTACAACATCATAAATTTCTGGCACTGTATTCATATCATTACCGTCAGGAACCTCTTCAGGCTCTGTGTCAAAGATATTTTTCACACCACCAGTGACAACAATATCATCGTTAATCTGATACGCCGCTGAAATATGATGATAAACAACGTCATCTGTTGAGTATTCATCGCCCCAAGCGTTACCCTCCATGCCCTGAATATACTGAGCTCGATATATTAAGTTGATTTGCTCGGTAAGCTGAGCTTGTAAGCTTAGGTTAGATTTAAGCTCTGAGTAGCCGCCCATGTTGCCATCGATTCTTCCTGTGTAATCAACATCGTCTTGTTCAAACTCAATTAAATACGTGGTATCAAGTGACACTTTGAAGATGTCGTAGCGCCAGTTTATGTTCCAATCGATACCTGAGGTTTTTTGGTAACCTAAGTTTGTTAATGGCGAAGTCAATTCAGATAAATCACCATCTGCCGTAATATTGATAGTATCACACGCTACTGCATCACCGTTGTAACACTTATTTAGCTCATTTTGCACATCAACACGGCTAATAGCGTTAGTGATATCAAATTTCCAATAGTCTAACGTTGTAGATAACCCATCTGTGATTTCCCATACTGCACCAAAGGTTAATGATTCACTTTCTTCTGGCTGTAAATTCTCGTCACTAGTGTAGTTCACTAATATTTGAGAATCTTCTTCACGGCCCCATGGATCTTCTAAATAGTCATACGAACCAGTATTACCGCCATACAACTCACTTACGTTAGGGGCTCTAAAACCTGTGGCAGCAACACCACGAACCATAAACTGATCATTAAAGCGATACGTCGCCCCTAATTTCCATGTCGTTGCTCCACCGAAGGTAGAGTAATTATCGTAACGTAATGCGGCATCTAAGGTTAATGCATCGTCAAGTAACGGCAATGAAAATTCACTGTAAATAGATTGAACAGTATAGTCACCTTCTGTAGGGTCTTGCTGTGCAGCTGTACTTTCACCACGCTGAGTAATTTCGTCAGGTGTATAGAAACCACTTTCGAAACGGTTCTCAACACCTACAGCCCAGCCTAAATCAAATTCAGTTATGCCACTAAAGCCTGCAGATAGTAAGAATTGCTCATTGCCACCTTCGTTTTCTTCAGTGTAAATAACACCAGTGTCCACTAAGTAATCACGCGTAATGTTTTGGTTTTCACCAATCCATAAACTTGGATCATCGTAAATCGCTTGCTCCATGTTGCCGGCATGGATTGAGTTTTGCACTTTATCTTTAGAGTCGTTTCGACCATAAGTGGCTGAGATATCCCAATTAATGTCGCTATCTAAAGTACCTTGGATTCCAGCTGATAAACGATAAGTGTTAGTGGTTTGTTCGTAAATTCTAGGGCCAGCATCAGTCATACGGCGCTTATATTCAATTTCTTCTAGATCTAAACCTGGAATACCCACATCAGGAGGTGAAATACCATCAACATTTTCAAGCAACTTCTCTACGCTCAAATCAATAGATGCTGGCTGTGGTGCCATCTGTTGATTCGAAGAACGATGTGTGTACATCAAGTCAATATTAAGTTCAGTGTCACCATCTAACTCTGTTGTATAGCTTGAGAATAAACTAGCAATTTCGTTCGGTGTTTGTGCATAGCTAGAGGTCGTGTAATCGTAACTAGTGTCACGGTCTTTCCAACCACCATTACCATCAGGTACCTTACCGCCAATTGTCCCGTCAGGGATAAATGAAGATTCCCCTGGTGGCACAAAATCTCTATCCGATTGAATAACTTCGCCGCGATCCGAGTATTGTACGCCAATAACTAAATTACCGTCGCCTAAGTCCATACCGTGTAATAAGCTAAAACCAGCCGACGTTCCATCACCTTTATCGGTTTGGCTCGCATCTACCGTCAATTCTGTGCCTTCGAAATCCTTTTTAGTAATGATATTAACCACACCGGCAATCGCGTCTGAACCATAAACAGCAGAAGCACCGTCTTTTAAGATTTCTATCGACTTGATCATGGCAACAGGAATGGTGTTTAAGTCAACCGAAGCGTCAGCACCTGTTCCCGAAGCGACCATGCGTCGACCATTTAGTAATACTAAAGTGCGCTGTTCGCCCATTCCACGTAAATTAACTGTCGCACTACCACCCGAACCATTATTCGAGCTAGCACCGATATTCATACCTGCGACACTCGGTTGATTAGACAGGATTTCTTCAACCGACTGGAAACCGTTTTGCATAATAAAATCAGAAGAAATAACGGTAACAGGACTTGCTGTTTCAATGTCAGTTCTATTAATTCTCGAACCAGTTACTTCAATTCTTTCTAGCTTTTCTACGTCATCAGCAGCGAACGCTTGCGGGGAAGCGGTTAAGGTAATAAGAGCGCTGTATGACAAAGCGCGCTTAACCGAAGAAGATAATTTAGTTAAGTACATCAGGATCTCTCTTTTATAAATATATTCCTAGCACACCTGTGCTGGTGACTTGAGTGTGCTTGAGAGAAACTAGAAAGTTCGTTACTTATTGTCGGAGAATTGTTATCAGCGCAACGAGATTGTAACTTTGTTCGAAATTGGCGCATTTAATGAACAAAACCAGCCAAAAACTGCAACAATTGTAACAAGCGGCTTTGAAAGGTAATTCATAATGAGCGATAGGTTAATACCAATGACATTAAATTAGTATAAGTAGTATTCGCGAGTAATAGGCTAAATGTTTTAGACAGGTAAAATGAAAAATCCCCTGCCATCAGGCAAGGGATTTTAGAATTGAAACGAGCTTGGTGTGGACGTATAAGCTAGTGCTTAGCCATACCCGCTTTTAGCTTATTTAACGCATTTTTTTCTAACTGACGCACTCGCTCAGCAGAAATTTGGTATTTATCCGCTAACTCTTGTAGTGTCGCTTTATCTTCGTCTAACCAACGTGTTTTGATAATGTCTTGGCTTCTTTCATCCAGAGCAACTAAAGCACTCGCTAAACGGTTATTGGCGTGTTGTTCCCAGTTAGACTCTTCAACTTGAACAGCAATATCAGAACTCTTATCTTCCAAGTATTGTGCAGGAGCAAATGAGCCAGAACCTGACGCAGAGTCATCGTCATCATTAGACATTTCAAACGTTTGGTCTTGGCTGGTCATGCGAGATTCCATTTCCAACACGTCTTTTTCACTTACGCCAAGAGATTCTGCAACATGAGACACTTCATCATTGCTAAACCAACCTAAACGCTTCTTATTTTTGCGTAAGTTAAAGAATAGTTTGCGTTGCGCTTTCGTCGTAGCAACTTTAACAATACGCCAGTTACGTAACACAAACTCATGAATTTCAGCTTTGATCCAATGAACGGCAAAAGACACCAAGCGCACACCAACACTCGGGTTAAATCGCTTAACGGCCTTCATTAGCCCAACATTACCTTCTTGAATCAAGTCAGCTTGTGCTAAACCATATCCGGCATAGCCTTTAGCAACATGAATAACAAAACGTAGGTGCGACATAATTAACTCTTGTGCCGCCTGCAGGTCATTTTCTTCATTTAAACGAGTCGCTAATTCATGCTCACGCTCAGCTGTTAACATTGGAATGCTATAAGCTGACTGAACATAAGCCTCAATGCTTCCGCTTTGTGGTACGGCTAGCGCCATTGATTGCATAGTGTCACTCATTTAGTAAACCCTTTTTCTAACGTGGCTCGCGATAATAACACGAACCTTTCAATTGATCGATAGCTAATTTTTAGCTAAAACAGTACATGTTTTCTTGTACGAAGTTATTCTGGTTTTGGCTCAAAAGCTAGAGAAAATAAAGCCTTGAAAGATAAACATGTCGTAGTAGTAGACAGGAGCATAGAATAAATGGTTTCATAAGCACAGTGTAAAAATTGTATAATTTTGTATCAACTGGGACTTAGATCAAATAAAACAATGAGTTAAAGATCTTTAATTTTTTATTACATGGAAGCAAAGAGGTGAAGTATTGTACTCTTATGTTGCTAGACAGCCAATTTTAGACGCCAACAAATCGGTGATCGCATACGAATTACTCTTTCGAGATGGAAAAAGTAATAGCTTTCCCAATATTGACCCTAATCAGGCAACGTCAAATATACTCACCAATAACCACCTAACATTGGGTGTTGAAAAAATTACTGCTGGCAAACCTGCTTTTATCAACTTTCACGCAAAAACATTAATTAAACGTTTTCCTAGCTTTCTTGACCCAAAGAAAGTCGTTATTGAGATATTAGAAGACATAGATATTTGCGATGAATTAGTTTCAGCTGTTAAATCGTTAAAGGAAAAAGGCTACCAACTTGCCTTAGACGATCATGACTTTGACCCAAAATGGGAGGTGTTATTTCCTTATATTGATATAATCAAAATCGATGTACTGGAAACGCCTATTTTAAAGCTCAGTAAATTTGCCCGGGAAACGAAAAAGTGGGATATCACGCTACTCGCTGAAAAAGTCGAGACGAAAGAGCAATTTGATAAGCTCAAAATGCTAGGATTTGATCAGTTCCAAGGCTATTTCTTCGCTAAGCCTGAAATGATGAAGCAACGCAAAGTAATAACAGACAAACAATCTCTGTTTGAATTATTGCATCATGCTAATCAACGGCAACTGGATTTCGATGCTATTAGCTTAATATTTAGCAGCGACCCTGGGTTAACCTATAAATTACTGCGATTTATCAATAGCCCAACCTATGGTACCTCGCAAGAAATTACCTCTTTAAAACATGCACTGATATATATAGGTGAGGCGGAGCTGAAAAAGTTTATTTCGTTATTAGCACTGTCAGACCTAGCGCAACGCAAATGCAGTGAAGTGACAAAATTGTCGTTAGTCCGCGCTAAGTTTTGCGAGCTTATTGCCAATAAAAGGAATGATGAAGAAAACCCGCCCAAAGCCTTCTTAACGGGTATGCTGTCTTTAATAGATGGGATTTTAGATCACGACCTTGATTATGTGCTTTCTGTGTTGCCGATACACGAAGAAATAAAAGCCGCCTTACTTCAGCAAGGAAATTATCTCGATCATTATTTGAGTCTCGTGAAGCATATTGAGCAAGGTCAATGGCGAAGAAGCCAAGCAAAAGCGGCGAGTCTTGAGTTATCCGAGTCTTTTTGTTTAGCGTCTTACCAAGAGGCTATCGAATGGGCCGATGGCATGCTGTCGGTGACTGAATCACCGTAAATTATTCTGCAGTTGGCTCTATCGCTCTAATATGTTTTCTAACGGATATATAACTACCTGATAAGCCGAGAACAACCGCAAAGAAAATTAACGTTAGCATTTCTGAACTAGAAAGTCCTTGTAACGCAAAGTTGCTCTGATATAAGTCAGTTAACTCAACAATTGAAGATGCGAAATAGTGCACTAAAGCAGTTACGCAAAGCACAGCAACCATACCGCCTAAAATGCCATACCACACGCCAGCATATAAAAAGGGGCGTTGAATGAAACTGTCGGTAGCGCCAACAAGTTTCATCACTGCTATTTCAGTGCGCTGATTTAATATCGCTAAACGAATGGTGTTACCAATGATGAGCACCACCGATGCACACAGTAAAAGACCTATACCCACGACAATATCTTCTATTAAGGTCGCGATGGCCGCTAGCTTGGTTAACCACTCTAAGTCTAATTTACCTTGCTCAACTTCTCGTTCATTTAACAAGGCTTGGAGTAGCTCTTCTGCAGCCTGTACTTGGCTGGCTCTTTCTGTTGGCACCACAATAAGTGTCGCTGGCAGCGGATTAGTGTTGAGATAAGCGAGAGAGTCGCCTAAACCAGAGGTGGTTTTAAAGTCTTCCATTGCTTGTTTTGCGGAAATATAGCGAACACTAGCGACATCATCATATAGACGAATTCTTTGCGCTACCTGCTGGGCCGCTTTGTCAGATGTTGACAGTTTTAAAAACAAGGTAATTTCAGACGCCGATTGCCATTTTTCGCCTATCGCCTGAGCATTTTTAACAAAAACATGCAAAGTAGCAGGTAAAGTTAAGCTTATACCTAACACCAAGATGGTCATCACAGTCGTAAAAGGTGTACGCCATAGATCGCCTAAGCTGCCAATGCTTTGCTGTAAATGACGAACAATACGAGCGCTAATTCGACTGAAAATAGAGCGAGAACGCACCTCGCTATCTAGCTGATTTGCAGAGTTAGGCGTATTCATCGCTGGCTCCTTGCAACCCTTCCATCAGGCCATCATTAATCATACTACCTTGCTTAAGCGTTAAGGTGCGATACTTAAGCCGAGCAATTAAACCTAAATCATGGGTGGCAATTAACACAGCAACCCCCATGTCATTAAACTCTTCAAACAATCGGATAATTTCTAAAGACAGTTTTGGATCTAGGTTTCCAGTTGGCTCATCGGCCAATAAAATTGGAGGTTTGTTAACTATTGCTCTAGCAATACCAATGCGTTGTTGCTCACCACCAGATAACATATGCGGGTAACAACGAATTTTGTTGCCTAAGTGTACTTTTTCTAATGCTGCTTCAACGCGCTTTTTGGTTTCTTTATGGCTAACACCTTCAATGACCAAAGGCAAAGCAACATTATCAAAAACCGTACGATCCATTAGCAGGTTATGATTTTGAAAAATCATGCCTATGCCACGGCGTACATACGGAATTTGATTATACTTTACCGTAGATAAGTCGGTATCATTGATAACCACACGTCCACTAGTTGGCTTTTCCATTAAACTCATCAGTTTAAGCAACGTACTTTTACCAGCACCTGAATGGCCAGTTAAAAACGCCATTTCACCAGCCGCTATGCGAAAGCTAACGTTATTAAGCGCTAAAAAGCCACCGGGGTAGGTTTTGTTTACCTGTTCAAAGCGGATCATCGTGAGTTATCTATTATTTGTTATTGCTCTTGTTCACTAAAAAGCGCATCGATAAAGTCAGTACTATTAAACGCACGTAAGTCGTCAATACCTTCACCAACACCTAAGTATCTAATAGGAATACTATATTTGTCTGCGACCGCAAATACAACGCCACCTTTCGCAGTTCCGTCTAATTTGGTGAGCGTTAAGCCCGTTAAACCGACAGCATCGTCAAACAATTGTGTTTGACTTAACGCATTCTGACCAGTACCTGCATCAATAGTAAGCATGATTTCGTGAGGAGCGTTCTCATCCTGTTTTTTCATCACACGGACCACTTTTTTCAGCTCTTCCATCAAGTGCGCTTTATTTTGTAAACGACCTGCAGTATCGGCAATAAGTACATCAACGCCACGCGCCTTAGCCGCACTAATTGCATCAAAAATAACCGAGGCACTATCGGCACCAGTATGTTGAGCAATAACAGGAATATCGTTACGTTCGCCCCACACTTGCAATTGTTCTACCGCAGCGGCTCTAAAGGTGTCTCCTGCTGCTAACATCACCGACTTACCTTGTGCTTGGAATTGTTTAGCCATTTTACCAATAGTGGTTGTTTTACCTACACCATTTACGCCCACCATCAAAATCACGTAAGGAGAACCTTGTCCTTCAACACTCAGTGGTTTATCAACTGGTGCCACAATGTCTTTTAGCTCTTGTTTTAGTAGGTCATAAAGCGCTTCAGCATCTTTTAATTCACTGCGTGAAGCTTTCTCAGTAAGTGACTCGATGATCTTCATCGTTGTTTCAACACCAACATCAGCCATAAGCAGATGCGTTTCTAATTCTTCAAAAAGATCGTCATCAATTTTTTTACCGCGAAACAGGCCGAATAAACCTCCACCAATATTTTGGCTGGTTTTACTTAGGCCTTTTTTCAATCGAGCAAAAAAGCCTAATTTTGGCTCTGGCTCTGGCTCTGGCTCTGGCTCTGGCTCTGGCTCTGGCTCTGGCTCTGGCTCTGGCTCTGGCTCTGGCTCTGGCTCTGGCTCTGGCTCTGGCTCTGGCTCTGGCTCTGGCTCTGGCTCTGGTTCAACAGTTTGTTCAGTTGCTGACGCTTCTGGCAAGCTTTCTTTTGTGTCTATTTGTGAAGTTTCTGCCGACCCTTGTTGTTCAGCTTGCTCTTCCACCTGTGTATCTTGCTGTTCAGTTTCTACTTTTTCTGGTTCAGGCTGCTTTTCTTTTTTGCTGCCAAAACCTAACCAAGAAAACATACCTTTTTTTTCCGACATAATTCGCTTTCTTTCATTAAAATACGTGAATAGTTGTGGTCATCACGCATAGATAAAGGATAAAATTGCCGCTAGTTTATCACCTAACTCTGTGACACAAAACAAAAGCTTTTCACTATGAAAAAAGGTTCAAAATCACACCCTCGTCAAAAAGGTCAATCTGCAAAGGGTAGTATCCGCATAATCGCCGGCAAGCACCGAGGAAGAAAGCTTCCTGTATTATCTTCTGAAGGGTTAAGACCTACCACAGACAGAGTTAAAGAAACCTTGTTTAACTGGCTTATGCCCTATATTCATGGTGCAGATTGTTTGGACTGTTTTGCTGGCGCTGGCAGCTTGGGCTTTGAAGCATATTCTCGCGGTGCGGCAAGCATCATTATGTTAGAAAAAGATAAAGCAGCAAGCCAACAATTAAAAGCCAATGCGACATTGTTAAACAGTACGTCGTGCAACATTCATCATACCGACACCTTAACCTACTTAGCCGCTCAACCTGCTAAAGCGCAGGACATCGTATTTGTAGACCCCCCTTTTAACCTTGGCTTTGTTGAAAAGCTTATTCCACTGTTAACTGAAGGCTGGCTCGCAAAAGACAGCCTAGTGTATATCGAAACTGAACAAAGCTTTTCTGCATCCATCATTCCAACGAACTGGCAATTGCTGAAAGAAAAAAGCGCGGGTCAGGTTTGCTATCGTCTATACCAAGTGAGTTAAGTAGCTAAAACAAAATCTCATAGCCGACCGGCAAACAACAGCAGAACAGAATCCGTTGAATGACAACTTGTTTTTCTTGAGGGATATCGACGAGCTTCATGCCAAAGCCCACTCGAAGAAAGTTAAATTTTCCTATAACAAATAGTAAGCAAACACTTACAAACAGTACTAACACACCAGATAACAGCATTTGCCATTCTATCGACAGAGAGTCATTTAAAACGCTTGTAGATAACCAATATGCAAGCAAAATACTGATGGTTTGATGCACGATATACAAAGGAAAAACATAAGAACTGAGCGTTTTAATACGGTCATTTTCTCGATTCAACCATGAATAAACGGCAGCCAGAATTGCTATTGGTAGCACCGTTTTATTTAGCCAATAAAACCCTTTTAACAAGATTAATAGATTTCCCGCTTCTTCTTGCTTTGGCCAAACATAAACAAAGCCGAGCTGCACAATGACAACCGAAATTCCCGCCAAGAGTAAAAAACTCTTGCAGTGTTTTGCCAACGACAACCAAAATGCTTTTTTTGTGCCAAATAAAAAGCCAAACAAGAACCAGGTTAACCCGTATAGCTCTCGAATAATTTCACCCGATAAATTCATTTCGATATAGCCAATAATAAAAAACAAGATCGCCACCAATAACGTCAGGCGGTTGGCCAATACAGCGATCGTTCTTTCCACCTTGGACAATGCCAATAAGGGTGTTAACAGAATAGCAATTAAAGAGAACTGCCAAAGAGAGCGTATAAACCATAAGTGATTAACATCGATACTTGGCCAAATACCGGCAGTGAAGCTGTCAAAATAGTGCTGTCGGTCGAAATATAGGGCGTAAAAAAACTGGCCAAAATCTAGCGGCATGGCTTGCGCTTGCTTCATTTCAACATAAAGCTGAGGAGGCACGACAATCAACACACCTATTAATAAAGGAAACAACAGTTGAGTGCTACGACGATAGAAAGCAGCGCCTATCGGCACCTTCTTCATCATAAAGCCCATAGATATACCTGACACTAACCACAGTAAGCCCAATCGCCAAGGAGAGCTTAACAGCATCACGTTTTGTAACCAGCGCCAACTAGATTCAAGCTTAAAATGAAAGCCCCATTCAGGCACGTAGATCATTAGGTGGTGGTAGAAAACGAGAACCCCTATCGCGATAACACGCAATAAATCCAAAGCGGGAATTCGTTCTATTGGTTCTATTGGTTTTTGAGTGCGTAAAGTCATACCTATAATATTATGTTGATGAAAGCTTGATAAAATATGTATCATCTCTTTACGCTCATATTTGAATCAACGTACTGTTTTGATTGATAAAAGTGATAAGCGGTGGAATTTAGGGATTGATATTTTTTATGACACAGTTAAAAACGTGGTTCCAAACATATAAAAAACGAACAGAACTACTGTTATTGCTTGGTTACTTTGCTATTAATGGCATCGTTAATGCGACGACTGTGATAATGCAGGATATGCGAGATGATCAACTCAGCTTCTCACTGTGGGAGCCATTTGTATGGGAATTATCTAGTGCATTTTCTACGGTGTTACTCATTCCATTGATCGCTCAGTTTACAAAAAAATGCCCTTGGCTTTGGCACGATAATTTAACTTCCCTGCTTCGATACTTATGTGCGGCCATTGTGTTTTGTTTTGCCCATGTTGCGCTTATGGTGGCAATGCGTGAAATAGCCTATCTTTTTTCAACGAGTGACTATAACTTTGCCGATAGCCTACACACATTACTGTTTGAATTTCTCTATGAGCTAAGAAAAGATGTTTGGAATTTTTTCTTTTTTGTCGTTGCCATTGAAGTGTATCGTTATGCTGTAAAACAGTGGCTAGGTGACATTTCACCGATTGCTGAATTAACCGAAACTGAATTTGCGAAAACAAAGAAAAATTCAGAAACGATTCAAGTGAGAACCCCACAAGTATTACCTGAAAAAATGTTAGTGAGAAAATTGGGCAAAGAGTTTCTCATTAGCACTCGAGATATCACCTGGGCGCAGTCTTCAGGAAATTACCTTAATCTCCATATTAATGGTGACGTTTATCCAATGCGCACAACGCTATCGGAATTTAGTCAAAAAGCGGTTTCCTTGGGATTTGTGCGAATTCATCGATCACATATAGTCAATATTCATCAGATAGACCATATAGCCATGCTTAGTTCTGGAGATGGCGAAGTTAAACTAAAAAGCGGTGAAAAAGTTAAATTATCACGACGTTACAAAAGTGAATTTGATCAACAAATCCAAGAATTGAGTAGGGTCTAGTTTAGTCTAAAGTAATCTTATTCATCGTTGCACACGTATTACCTCACATCACAAAGAATTACAGTGCAACCATGTATCAAAACGTTCCGTTAAAAACCACACTTGCCTATTTAGGTATCTTACCTTTCGCTTTATTTTTGCTGCTAGGTTTGTATCCTTCGCTACCATTGAAAATCGACAGTCAGCTATTATTTGTTTATTACTCTGTAGTCATTATTAACTTTGTTGCAGGCTCGCTGTGGCATTTACAAGGAAAGGCGTTAGGTCTATCACTGCCCTTGCTAACTAACATCATCAGCCTACTCAGTTTTTTATGTTTAATGCTGCCAATAAACATTAGCCTGATCATACTGCTGCTGAGTTACATTTGCCTGCTGATGGCGGAAAAGCAATTAGTAACCGATAACCCTTCGGCGAGCGATCTTCACTATCTAACTACGCGAACCCGCGTCACGATCATCGTCATTACTCTTCACGGTATTGCGTTCGTGATTAACCAGATATTACCAAGAGCAACCTAAGGCAACACCATGAAGTCATTTCTCATAGCTATATTAGTCATCATTATTAGTGGTTGCAGCACAAACTACCCAAACAAGACACCCGTTTCTCAAGCTTTCCCTCAAGTTACAGGTAACAATTTAGAAAAACAGGTGATTGAATTACCTCAATATTTTTTGGGCACAACGACTATTTTATTATTAGGATATAAACAGGATAGTCAGTTTGATATTGATCGTTGGCTGATCGGTTTAGATATGACACAAGTTTCTACACCTGTTTATGAAATTCCTACCATTCAAGGGATGTTTCCGCGCATGTTCAGTACGGTTATCGATAACGGTATGCGCAAAGGCATTCCAAAGAGCTTATGGCAAGGCGTTATCACTGTCTATCAAGGTGGTGACAAGATTCAGCAATTCACGGGGAATATGTCGCCAAATAATGCAAGAGTTATTCTTTTAGACCAATCAGGGACTGTGGTATTTTTCTACGATGAAGGGTTTTCGGTCGATGCGCTGAACAAACTGCGCAGCGCTATCGATGAACAAAAGGTTGCGTCTAGATAATTTCTACACCTAAATTAGACACACCTTCTGATAAGACTAACGCTTTAGCTTTTTTTATCGTCGCTTCATTCTCAGGTGCATTTTTTAACAGATCAAAAAGCTCATTTTGCGTCGCTTTCTCCCATTCATACAATGGGTGCTTTTTAATTTGAGGGGTAAGGTCTTCCAGCTCACCCTCTTCTTCTAATTCTTCAGCTAACAATAGCTCAACGTATGCCATGACACTGTTTTCCGACAAACGAGATACTTGCTCAATATTTTCAACTTCTTTATCTTGCTGAAACTGTAATAACGCCGCAAGCCCCATCACAGTATCTAAAGCAGGAAAAACGCCGAAAAACTCGAACTCATTCGGCTCAGGTATATTAGGCTCTAGCTTTTCTAGTTGCGCATCAGCGTTTAGCTTCGCCGACTTTGCTTTAGCTGCGCGCTGCCAAACTAAAGACAATTGATTTTTTAGTAATGCACTATCACCAAATTGAGTTGCTTCACTAAACATCTGATAGTTGGGTAACATGCGTTCTAAAATAGCTGCCGCAAAAACATTTTGCTGCCAAGTCGTTAACTTGGTGAAAGGTAGTCGAATAGTCACAATAAAAACAAACTCATTGCAATGTGTTGGTGAGCTGATGAGGTGAGTATACCTAACCAGGTTAAAGTTCACACTTTTTTTGTCAGTTCTCGCTGGGCGTATTCAAAACGTAATCGATATTCCGTGACTTGCTGCTCAAGTGTTGCCACCTTATTTTCTAATTCTTGCTGTAATTGATGATTTTCATCTCTTAGATACTTGATAGTATCGCGAGCTTTTTCATATTCAGCTTCTTGTTGAGCACGCTTCTGCATTATAGAGTCGAGCTTTTTCTCTACTGACAAAAATTGCTGACGCTCCTGTTCTGAAGCGCTTTTCTCTTGCTCTAGATCGCTCTGAGTTTTATCCAAATTTTCCCTTAACTCAGCAACTTTGCTCTCATTTTCAGAAAAAAGAGTTTCTCTTTCCGTTAATTGAGCCCTTACCTCTTCTATCTCTTGTAGCTGCTGTGCCTCTTTATCCTTTTGATCTTGCAATTGCTGTTGAAGTTGAACAGTTTGCTGCTCTAATTTGCTAACCGAGGCAGCTAAGTTTTCACTCTTATTTGAGAATTCTTGCTCTAATTGCGCACGTTCACTCACAAGTTGTGATTTTTCAGTATTGAGTTGCGCTAGTTCTTGTTCAAGCGATTGTTGCTTTAACTTTGCTTCATTTTCCAATTCCACACTCTGCTCTAACTCACTTTTTTGTTTTGCTATGTATTGCTCTAATTCACTATTCGATGTTTGCTCTTGTGTTAACTGACTTTGCAATAACTCATTACGCGCCTTGGCTTCGTTGGCTTCAGAGGTAAGTTGGCTGATCTGTTGATTTTGCACATCGAATGTTGCGCTATTGGCTAAAAATTGTTGCTTAAGTTGCTGGCTGGTTTGCTCTTCTTCTTCGAGCGACTTCTTTAGAATATCTAGTTGTTGGTTTTCAGACTCAAGCGATAATATCGCCTGTTCGAGGTCGGTCACGGCAAGCTGTTTATCTCTTAACGCTTGACTGAGCGTTTCGTTTTCTTTATTGGATTCTTCTAATTTGGAGTTTAATGATGCCAGTTGTTGTTTGAGATCTTTTGATTCGTTAGACCACTGTTTTTCGATGTCCTGCTTTTCTTGTTGTGCCAGCTCAAGAGATTCATGCAACAAGAGTCGTTCAGTATCGTCCTGTTGAGTTGCTTGCTGCTGTGCGTCATCACCTAGATAAGACGTAAGCAAAGAAACAAGATGTTCATCAAAACTGGCTCGCGAGCGCTCCAATAACTCTTGTAGCTGCTCGTCTAATTCACTCGGCAAGTGAGGCTTTTTCGCCATATTTACTCCTTGAATTAACCAGTATCCTTTTAAATTAGCATAGCTTTAACTATTAAAAAAGGGAGCTTACTGCTCCCTTTTTATAAAATAACCGTTAGGTTAACAAGTGATAGAAGGCTTACTTCTCTTCTTTTTTAAGTCCAAACTGAACGTTTACTACTTTTTGTGAGTTAGTACCTGTGTTTCTTAACTGTGCTAAACGATTGATTTGGCCTGCTGAAGATAACAGAGAGTAAATAGCCATAAATGCACCAGACTTATGCATTTCTAGTACTTTATCATCAGCTAATTCCATTAATTTCTTCTCGTTGATACCAAATAAGCCAACTAAACGCTTATTTTGACCATCGTTGAAATCAACTTTCAATTCTAATTCTTGTAGTAAGTCATTTTCTTCTAACATTTTAACGAAGTTTTGTGTTGCAATTTCACTTTCGTATAAACGACCTAGTTGATCATGGATTGACTTGTAGAACTCTGACTCTTCACCATTCTCGTCAAATAGCGCAAGATCTTTGTCTTCACCAACAAATGGGCTGTCTAAGTCAATGCATGATGTTAATGTTTGCTCTTTATCAGGGTCTAAACCTAAAGAGAAAGGGATAGTAGAAAATGCTTGTGGAACGTAAATCGCTTGCCACTTCTCTTCTTCTAAGTATAAGTTTTCACCTGTTTCCAAGCCAAGCATAGCAACACAACGGTATTGTTTAGCCTGCTCGTCATGAATAAGCACAATTGGGTAGCTTGTAGAAGCTTGACCAAATTCACGAACATTTACTGGTGCAATATGCTGTCCAGCAAATTGAGATAAATCACGCTTTGAAGAAACTTTAAGGTTTTGGTGTTGGTCTTTTTTAACTGCTACGATGTTTGTCATGTCTTTTCACTCAATAGTATTGTTCTTATCACTACGACTTTTTATCAATAATTTGTGTCGCAGTTTTCTCTTTGTGAATAAGTTATGGAGACTAGGGTTTGTGCTTTCAATGGCTAAAAGTAAAATTTATTGAGATAATTAGCAAATAGCGATTGCATTCAGAGGAATACCTACAGATTTTCCCTTGTAAGCTATTGTTATATATACCACTAAACGAGAGTAATTTACGTGAGCAAAAAAATCTTATTTTTAATAATATTCTTATTTTCTTGTCCACATGTACAAGCTAAGGCGAAATTTAAGCCAACTTTCGGGTATAGCTTGGAAGGGTTTCCTCGCGTAAAAATTAAAAACGATACCTCTAAAGATCTTGCTTGTTGGGTTGCAATTGACGGTCATAAAAAGAAGTTTCGCTTGCCACCATTTGCTACCTCACAATGGATTACTGTGCGCGACAAGCGATATACTTACAAGAATTTCAGTAATTGGTGTGACTTTATCGACTACCACCCAGAGTATAGACAGTACCGAAACGGGTAACGCTAGTTTCCTATTTTTTCCGGGTTGAGAAAGCGAAAGGTATAGCCCATGAATAGTCCGCCCCCTACTAAGCAAGCAAAGCCCAAGATTAAACAAAGCTCACGAATTGTAGAGCCGACTTCTTTTGAGCCTGTCTTTTGAAAGAACCTCCGCTTCTGTCCGTAGTGTTCGACAAAGGAATGACCCATATAATTTCGGGTAGTCACAATCATTTCATCTATTCGCGTCTTGTTAGCTTCTATTCTCTTTCTGGTTGCCTCGCGATCTTCATTTAGCAACATAATATTAACAGGGCTGAAGTGCTCATTAACTTCTCCCTTATTAATAAGTCCTCGGGATTCATATTGATGCACAACTTCAGAAAACAAGCTGCGCGTATTGCCGGCTAGTACCATCATCACGCCGATTACAATGGTAATGGTCGCGGCAATATAAGCAGAACGCATTTTCGCCATTTGTGCTAGTCGTTTAGATTCTATTTTAATGGCGACTTCAGGTAAGTGAGATAGCTGTTCATGCAAATAATTAGCATCTAAAGATTCAATAAGTGACATTGCGTCCATATCAAATGCTTGAGCTATTTTAGCAATCACATCAAAAGAAGGAGAGCCTTTATCATTTTCCAATTTCGATAGATAAGACTGCTCAATGCCAGCTTTAACAGCGAGTTCCGGTTGCGTTAATTCAGCTTGTTGGCGTAACTGTTTTATTTTTTCACCAAGTTTCATAATACATTCCTTATTGCTTGATTATCTTTAATTTTCAAGCGTATTCTTGGCTATCATATCAGGAATATACAGATGAATATGCCGTGATACAGAAGAATATTTGGCATACCAAGGATATAGGTTTTTTATTTGCCCTTGGTTTTATCTGTTAAGCCAGATTCTTCATTTTCTCGCTTCATAATAACGAAGGTTAAGTACATTTTTGTCGGTAGTGAGCAGACTAACCCTAAAGCAATACAACCAGCACTGATAACAATACCCGTTACGCCCATTTTTTCTGGCAAATTGGCATAACTCAGTAAGTAATGACCAAGCAGCAATAAACAAAGGCCGAAAACAATAACGATTTTGAGTATGATAATAAGCTTTTTGTCTGTCATGTGCTATCGCTTAAGAGTTGAAAGTGATTTCTACATCATACAAGCGAAACATTTAGCCTTATTGATCTAACGCATAATATTAGGGCGTGTTGAACTTTAATGGTTAAATTTTGTTCGGATTAAATGCGTTTTTATCGCGGCACTTGTGATACGCATCGTTATTCTACGCAAAGAGCAAGTAACAATGAAAAAAGTGCATGTAAACGAATCCAAAGGACAGCATTTATCACGCCTTTTTACTGTGTTATCGCTTATTTATGTAGAATAACCACACGGCATAAGCTCAGTCTTGTTTAAAAACATGAGTAATTGCTACAAAAAATAGCCTCGAAAGATCAACACGCCCTAGACATTTCCGCTTAAATAGGCGCTGCGCTCTTCTTTAGAAAACTTTTCTATCGCATAACGCAACATAGTTCTTGGCATTTTCTTATAGTGCTTCAATAAAAAGCCCTCTGCCGTTTTTTTATCGCGATTTGCAATCTCCCTTAACATCCAACCCACGGCTTTATGAATCAAATCTTCTCTATCTTCAAGCAACAGATCGGCAATATACAGCGATTCCTTAAATTGATGATGCTTGATAAAACAATAGCAGGTGATCATGGCAATTCTGCGTTCCCACATCGAGCGAGAATGAGCAAACTCTATCAGTACAGATTTGTCACGCTCAAGAAGATAAGGCCCCAAAATCTTATAAGCCGAACTGTCAACTAAGTCCCAGTTATTAATATATTGGGTATGAGCTAAATAACTGTTTACGATTTGCTGTTGCACCTTAGGTGATTTTTTTGATCGTTCAAATAGCGCCACCATCATAAACAAAGCAAAAAGCCTTATCTCGTGGTATTGACTCGGCAATAGGCTCTCTATATCGCTTAGTGCTGCATGTTTAAATTGTTTTACGTATTGTCTAAGAACAGGCACACGCACACCGAGGAAGCAGTCGTTTTCGCCATACTCCCCCTCGCCCGTTTTAAAAAATCGACTAGCGGCTTGCGCACTTTCCTCATCTTTTAAAGCAACGATGGTATTTGACATTTGTAACGCTAATTCAGTTAACGCCATATTGGTAGCTTGGTAATCAGTTAAAGTTAATTAACCATAACGTGAATCATTAGTAGTGGCTATAAAATAAAAAAGCTCATCAAATGACGAGCTTTTTCAAAAACACTATGTAGAGAAAATTAACTTTGGTGTCTTTGCCTAAACATATCAATTAGCGCGTTTGTAGAACCATCCATTGTTAAAGGCTCTTCGCTATCGGTTAGTTTGGATAACACTTGCTTACCAAGCGCTTTACCTAGTTCCACACCCCACTGATCAAAAGAATTAATATCCCAGATAACCCCTTGAACAAACACTTTGTGTTCATACAAAGCAATTAAGCTACCAAGAGTTTTAGGATCTAGTCGGTCAAAAATAAGTGTATTACTCGGCTTGTTGCCCTTCATTACTTTATGACTAGACAAGTTTTCGATTTCATCTGTACTACATTTTGCCTTGGTCATCGCGGCAATAACTTGCTCTTCAGACTGACCTTCCATCAAGGCTTGAGATTGTCCAAAGCAATTAGATGCTAGCATATCGTGATGATTAGCTACGTCATGATGCGGATGCAATGGCAACATAAAATCAACAGGAATCGGCGTTTTACTCTGATGAATCAATTGATGAAAAGAGTGTTGCCCATTTGTACCTTCACTTCCCCATATAATTGGGCCGGTATCGTAAGGTAACTCTTTGTTATCTATCGAAACAGATTTACCATTACTTTCCATATCTAATTGCTGAACATAGGCAGGTAACCCACGTAAATAATGATAGTAAGGTAAGAGTACCTGCGATTGAGCACCGTGGAAATTGCGATACCAGATACCAAGCAGCCCCATAAGTACCGGCATATTTTCTTCTAGTGGCGCATTTAAGAAATGTTCATCCATTTCAAATGCTCCCTCTAAGAAGGCTTGATAGTTGTCAAAACCAATCGCTAACGCTAGTGGCAAGCCAATTGCTGACCATACCGAATATCGACCACCAACCCAATCCCACATAGGAAAGATATTGTCTGGGTCTATACCAAATGATTCAGCAGCTTCAATATTCGTTGATACGCAAGCAAAGTTATATTGAACGTCTTGCTGAGTAGCCGAGCGCAAAAACCATTCCTTTGCTGATTCGGTATTACGTAACGTTTCCTGTGTCGTTAGCGTTTTTGATGAAGTGACCACCATAGTGGTTTCAGGGTTTAGCTTAGCTAAAACATCTTGTAAATGGCAGCCATCGACATTGGCAACAAAGTGCACATTAAGTTGTTTTTGACGATAAGGCTTCAATGCCTCCGACATTATTTTAGGCCCAAGAAAAGAACCGCCAATACCAATACTGACAATATCGGTAAATGCTTTGCCGGAATACCCTTTTTTATCGCCAGAAGATACAGCATCAACGAACAGTTTTACTTTTTCTAACGTTTGTGTAATGTGTGGCATTACATTTTCGCCATCAACATACACAGGTTTACCAGAAAAATTGCGCAGTGCAGTATGTAGTACCGCACGATTTTCAGTAAAGTTTATCGCTTCTCCAGTAAACATACGGCTCCGATAACCTGACAAATCGGCTTTTTTCGCTAAATCAATTAACAATTCAATGGTTTTATCGGTGACTCGATTTTTAGAATAATCTAACGTAATACCTGCTGCTTTCGTCGAAAACAAAGAAAATCGCTGTTTATCCTGAGAAAAAAGATCGCGCATATGCACGGGTCTAATTTCTTTATAATGGTCCGTCAGTGCTTGCCACTGGGGAGACTCATTTAACATAGTAGATTCCTACCTTTTACACATCATCACAAAAAATAAAATAACTTGCTGTTATTACGCCTGTTTTTATTTTTATTCTAAGGCGGCAAACAAATTATTTTCTAAATTTAACAAAAAACAATACAAAAAAGTATCACTTATTGCCAAAAAATTCCATTTATGTAGTTTTATTACAACATTTTTTATTTTTTACGTATTGTTGATCCATTCACTCATAACTACGTGGGTTTTAATTTTAACGATATCTGCTTGGTGGTCCAAATATTCTCTAATTTCGTGTATCCGCGTCATATTAGACGCTTTTACATGAACAATTAAATCCATATCACCGCTAATACCATGACAGGTTATAACTTCTGGGAACTGCCTAAACAGCGGTACAACCTCGCTGCATTTCGCGCACTGATGTTTAATCTCAAAGTAAACTTGTACCGCTTGCTTCTGTGACTCGCTTAAAGCAACATGATACCCTTTAATAACACCTGTTTTTTCAAGCTTTTTAATTCGCTCTGTTACCGCTGATCGCGACAAATTTACCTGGTTTGCGATATCAGAAACACTCACTCTAGCATTTACCCTAAGTTGAGCAATAATTGCTGAATCAAACTTGTCCATCTAAGCCTCTCTCGACTTTGCGCTGCACAGTGAAATAATACACCAGCAAAATGTTGGCAATTCCGTCATTTTGTCGGTAAATACACGCAGATTGTCATTTTAGATTGCAGTATTATTCTACATATAATTTACGGAATGACTATAAATATTAATGACTCAGAAAAAGCTTAGCCGCACTCAGGGTGCAGGTTTACTCGCCACCACTTTGCTTGGCACAAGTGTATTTATTCTTCCACAAAGTACCATAGAAATAGCCCATCATAGTGCGCTTTTAGGTTGGATACTTTTAACAATAGCACTATTACCTGTCACGTTTGTTTTTGGTCGATTGGCTGCTCAGTATCCTCACGCAGCCGGTCCTGCTTATTTTGTCGAGAAAGCCTTTGGCAAAATAGCAGGCAAAACCCTTGGCATAAGCTTTTTACTTGCCGTGCCACTAGGTGCGCCCGCTGCTATTTTAATGACAATGCAATTTGTACAAATGATTCTACCGCTGTCTGAAGCTCAAGCTTGGTTAGCGCAGTTGTGTATGCTCATAATCGTTTTTTTACTGAATATTAGAGGCATTAAGCTATCAGCCAAACTGCAACTTGGGTTAACACTAGCAATCGTTATCGTTGTTATTGCCCTTGCTTTTCAGGTTTACTTATCAAGTTCGGTCCCCGCTTTACCTTTAATAACCACTCAACCAGAGATGTCACCATTATTGCTTGCCATGGGCCTGGCTTTTTGGAGTTTTCTCGGTATTGAAGCCATGGCACATTTAGCCAGTGATTTTAAAAATCCTGAAAAAGACCTGTTACCTGCAATGCTTATAGGCACTGTGTTAGTCGGTCTTATTTATATTATCTGTACTTGGATTTTATTAACGGAACCAGCCAAAGGTAATCTAGCCATGTTAGAGGTATACGGGAATCATTTCCCTTCTGTAATCCAGCTAGTTATTTGTATACTAGGTATCGCTGGAGGCCTAGCAACGGTTAATGTTTACACCGCAAGTGTTGCTAGATTATTGGCTAGTTATAGCGAAGATGGCGTATTTCCAAACTTCTTTGCTCATAAAAATCGTTATTCGGTGCCTAGTCATGCGTTAGTCACCATACTATTCATCATGTCCATTGTATTAACTGTTACCTACGTTACGGGAAAAGAACTTGAGCAACTTATCTTTTGGGTGAATGGTGTCTTTGTACTCATCTACTTGATGTCTATGCTTGCTGCGTACAAATTGTTAAATGGAAAATACCTGAAAACCATTCATATCAGCACAACATTATGTATTGCCTTGGTTATAGGGCTAGGCTCTCTAATGGCTTATGCTTTGGCAATTATTTGTCTAGTAGTACCTTTACTGCTATTACAACAGCGACGAAGAACCAAAAAGGTGACCGCTTAAACTAGAGCGGTCACAAACAGTTTATTTCAGTAAGTTTTCTATCATTCCAGCGGCATCTTCTGGCGTAATATTGCCTTTTTCAAGTTGCTCCTTGATCCATTGCAGTTTCTTTTTCTGCTTGTCATTTAGATTCTCGCCTTGCTCTTCAAAAATTGATTCGATGAGTTCGAGAATTATAGTTAAAGCAAATATTTCCAAAATCCAGCCAGGTACTTTCTTTTTCAGTTTATCCCAAATCCCTTTCCACCCTTTTTCAGCCCATGCTTTAATCCATTTTTTCAAACGTTTTTTCAGCCATTTCTTCAGAGCTTTTTTCGCCGCGGCTTTGCCTAACCTCTTGATAATCCATTTAATGATGGTGCCAATATAAAAAGCATTTTGTGGCATATAAGAAATAACACTTGCACCTGGAATATTACAGATACTTTGTGCCGCCGACGCATTAACAGCAAAGTCCCATGCGAGCTCAGGGTTTGAGTCTGTTATTTTTCTAAATGCATCATTACTACCGTAAAGATAACCAGCAAGATAAGTAGCTAATGCTAAGTCATGACAGGGATCCCCATCGAGTTCTGCGTCTTCAACTGCGGAGTCAACTAAGTCATCAACTAACTTTTCAACATATGCTAGGTCATCACCTGCTACTTCAAATTCACTACGACTGTTCTCTTCCATCTCGATCTCCTTAAATCTCGATAAACTTCAGTTAGTGTTAGTAGAAAGGTTGGTATTGCCTAAGAATTACTTAATCACTTTGCTGTATCGTCCTTTCGTGTCAGTAAGCCTTAGACCAAACTAAACAACTTACAGCAAAGCCTTTTGAGTATAGCCAGCGTGAGTAAACCCGCCACCGGCCAACCATAACTAGACAATGTTTAGGTATTAGGTAGTATGGGCAACTATATAACGTTCGCCGTGTTGCGATATTTCGCCCTTATTATAGAAACAAAGCGTTAAGAACAACCTAGCATGTACATAAACCATTTAACCGTATCGCAACAGCTTGATGTAAACCTTAAAGGTGACGATTACTTCGTTGGCGATGTTCACGGGAACAAGCAAAAGCTTCTTAATGATCTATCCGATATAGGATTTCGCTTTGAGGTTGATCGCCTAATATCTTCGGGAGATATTGTCGACAGAGGAGAAGATTCTCTTGGCTGCTTAGCTTTACTCGACTGCCCATGGTTTTATGCAACATTGGGCAATCATGAAGAAATGCTGTTAAAAGGTTTTGACAACCCAATTCATTGGCAAGTGATGTTAAGGCACGGTGGAGAGTGGCTTCATCCGCTGTTTAACGACAAAAACAAACTGATCTCAATTGCTGAAAAAATTGTCAGAAAAATGCCTTTAACCTTAACAATAAAATCTCCATACGGTGATATTGGTGTGAGTCACGCCGATTCTCCAAGCAATTGGTTAGATTGTGCTAACGATGAAGCCACCAGAAAAGTATTAATGTGGTCAAGAGAGCTGTCGTCTACTAACAGAAATTCAAAAGGTATTGAAAATATCGATTTTACCATTCACGGACACAACAATTTAAACCAAGTACTTTGGCGCAATAATCAGCTGTGTATTGATACCTTAATAAAGACAGGCGAGTTAACCATTATTTCTGCCAAGCAAGCGGCAAAATTATTATCACAACGTTAGTTTATAACTAAGAAAGGAAAACAAAAAATGCAAGAGCTAGCAACATCCTTGTTGCTGGCAATTGCAAGGGTGTTAGAACTGGTATCGCAAACCAATTGAGTAGCGGCGACCATAACTTGCTGAACTCAAATAGTATTGAGCAGAACTAGCGCCAGCTGCTAATAACTCTGTATTAGCGGCATCAACAGTTAACACATCTTCAGGATCTAATAAGTTATTACCATCAGCGGTAATTCGCAGATTTTCAGTAACGTCATAGGCAAAGCTCACACTTAAGCTTTCCCAAGCATTAGACGTTGCTTGTTCGTTATCAACCCAGCCAAAGGTTTCATAAGTCCAATGCCAGGCTTTGCGAGCGGCAAAATCAGAGCGGCGATTGTAAGCAATACTTGCACTGAAGCCATGGTTTTCATAGAACAAGTGTGCATTAGATTGATGCTCAGATAGTCCCCAAAATGGAATTTCTTTGCCTTCAACATCATATTCACCTGACTCACTGTTGTTGTACGTATGGTTTAAAGCAATACCAAATCCAGCAAAAGCTTCAGGTAAGAATTCATCGAAGGTTTGATACCACGCAATTTCATAACCACGAATAACCGAGGCGTTTTCAGTGTCGTTATATGGACGAGTCACCTGAAATTCTTGTCCAGCAATCACTTCCGTCGTCACGTCATCTTTAACAAACGCTTCCACATCTTTATAGAAAGTGGCAAGGGCCAAATTACCCGATTCGCTGTAGTACCATTCAAGGGCCGTATCAAACTGCTTGGCTGTATATGGTGAAAGGCCAGGATCATTTTCAAACATCGTTCTTTCAATTCGGCCATCTTGACTGGATTCAGCATAAGGCGTAATTGAGGTGATCGGTCTTAAATTTGATAAACCTGGGCGCGCTATAGCTTTAGATGCCGCTAATCGTAAAACTAATTCGTCAGTTAGCTCTAATCTGAAGTTAATACTAGGTAACCATTCGCTGTAGTCACCTTTAAAGTTAACTAGATGACGCTCACGCCAGTTTTCATTAGCTGGCTTTCCGTCTGCATCAAATTCGATATTAGCTGGGTCTTGCGAATAACCATGTGAGGTAACTTCAGTTCGAACGTAACGAACACCTGCATCTAACATGTACGGCATATCGAAAAGCTCATCTCTTAACTTGATTTCACCGTAGGCATGCCAAGTTTCTTCTTTAACCGCATAAGTGTTTCCACCCGACTCATTTAGAGAAGGGATAACCTTTGCATAGGCGTCAGGATCTAATTCTTTGTAGAATTCATATAATGCATCAACATCGATACTTGCCCAACTAGCAGGAACATTGGCGTTACCACCAAAGTTATCACTAGAGCCCGGTAAGATAATATGAGCAGGCAACTTCCACATTTCTTGGCCGCCAATCATCACTGTTTCAGCGTCATAGGTTGGATTGATTTCGTCCATAAAGTCTAGCGCGAAAATAGAACCGTTGATTGGCGTGTAATGTACTCTGTCTTTTTCTTGCATGTTGTAGCCTGCACCGAACAAGACTTCTGAGACAATACCGTCGTTTAATTCCCAAACGCCATCTACCACAAGTCGACCCGTTTCATCTTCAACATTTACACCATCTCGACGAGAGTAGTGTGCACCGTAGTCAGCGGTTTCATCGAGTGGGCTAGATAACCAAATATCAGGAATGGTTTGACCGTTATTAAAGTTAATTGATGCCGCATCTACTGCCGCACGAACCACAACAAAGTTGGTATCACCTTTATTAACGTTTTCTGCGGCAGAATATGCTGCATCAAAGTTTAAGGTAACATCATCAATTATCCAGTTAACATTTAAACCCACTTGATAAGTTTCACTTTCACGTGGCTCACTATCTTCAAGTAACTCTAACGTGGCATCATTCCACGCCATGCTATCGACAAAACCATCAGAGCCTACAGAAAACTCAGTATATTCACCAAAAGGTCCCCAAGAGCGTGGTGTCGCTAGTGAAAGTACGCGACCAGAAGATTCAATATCATAGGTCGTGTACAAAGCGTCAAAGTTAACATCGATTTCCGGCGTCGGTAGCCATTGCAACGCTAACGTACCACCAGTTCTTTGGCGATCAGCACGGTTCATATTAATTTTTGGAAAGCTTGGCGCGCGCATAACATCATCAGCAGAAGCACCTGCAGGAATTTGTACGTTGTTGCCAAAGTCTGCGTAAGAATTATCACTCCACCAACTCGACCAGTAAGAATCGTAACGAGAAGTCGTTTCAGTGTGAACAACAGAAAATAGTACACCAAAATCGTCAGTGATCATTTCACTGGCAATAAGTGAGTATTTCGGGTTCCATGCTTCGGCACGTTCATTGTAGTCAGCTTCAACTGAAGCTGATAACGCTGGGCCAACATCTAATGGACGACGAGAAAATATCTCGACCACACCACCAATTGCACCTTCTTGTAAATGAGCAGAAGGGGTCTTATGTACGCGAATTTCATTAACTAATTCTGAAGCAATAACGTCATAGTTAAAATCGCGAGATGAGTTGTCTGATGCCAGCTTACGACCATTAAAGGTAGTAATATTGTAATTACCCGTTAGACCTCGAATAGTCACCGTTTGTCCTTCACCGTTTTTGCGGGTCACACTAATACCAGGAATTCGCTGTAGTGCTTCAGCAACGTTTTCATCAGGAAACTTACCTATATCTTCTGCAACAAGGGCATCTACTACGTTGTCTGATAACTTTTTAATGGATTGTGCTTCTTTAAGACTGTTTCTGATCCCTGAAACAACGATAACTTCCGTTTCATCTTCTGCTTCTTTCTTTTTCTCTTCTTCACTTGCTGTTTGCGCATTATCTTGTTGCATTGCAGATGGTGCGTCAAACGCCATGGCTTGACCACTGGCAGTCAGTAAAAGGGCAAGGGCGATTGGCGATAGCTTAAAGGTACTATCTTGAGCAAGTGGAGCTCGTCGTTTTGTTAACCTATTCAAGGTGCTCTCCTTAAGTAAACTTCTTATAATTTTTAAGTAATTGTTGGTATCGTTATCTTAATTAGCTGTTTCGCTTGGATACTTTTGTCCACCGTGACGTTACTGCTGCACTTATAGGACATTTTCGAGTCTACAAAAGGAATGGAAGGCGGTACTTCCAAGAATTAAACGTATTATTCTTGGATTATAGCGGGCTTTTAATCGGTCATATTTTCAACAAAAAAGCAGCCTTTTTTTGGCTGCTTTGTTCCTATTTACTAACCCTAAAGTTGTTAGTTGACGATTTTGAACTTTTCATTTTTTAGTGGGTATTGTGATCCTGACAGCTCAGGGTACTTTGCTCTTAACACGTCAAACTCAGGGTTTATCGCCATGTCCCCCCAAATGCCTAACATAAGTTTTAAAGCAGGTTCATGTTCAGGTTTCTCACCTAAATCACCAGATGATACGATCCATTTGTTTAGTAAATTTCTGTGATGCATTAAGACAGATTGAAACGCCGGGTTTGCCGCTAAGTTATTAATTTCATGAGGGTCCTTTTCTAAATCATATAGCTCTTCTTTGGCTCTTGTTGGGGCAAATAGCTTAGACTGAACAGGGTTTAACTTGCCGTTTTCATAAAGTTCACGCATGGTTTGCGTAAGTTGCCACTCATCCCGATAACTTGGCTGCATCATAGAGCGTTCAGGCATAAAGTTACGTATATACTTAAAGCGTTCAGTGCGCACGGAACGGATCCTATCGATAGTGAAATCACATCTATCTCGCGCAGAGATAACATACTCGGCAGGATTAAAGTCGTTGGCGAGAAAGTTACTTCCTTCAAAATAGTCAGGAAGATCTATACCCGCTAGTGCTAAAGTGGTGGCTCCTATATCAAAGCCTGTAATAAGTTCCTTTCTAACCCCGGGTTTAACGAAGTGTTCTTGATTTTTACCATACAAAATAAAAGGTACTTTAATCCCACCTTCATAAAGAAACTGCTTATGGCGCAAGAAGCGCATACCGTGATCGGCAAAGAAAAAAACTAAGGTGTTTTCTAACTCACCGTCACGCTCAAGACGCTCCAATATCGCCTTTACTTCGCGATCGGTAATTTGTAACGACTCTAAATATCGAGCCCATTCCTCTATCACTAATTCGTCATTAGGGTAATAGGGGGGTAAGGTGACTTTATTTCTATCTATTGGAAACTGAACTTTCTCTTTAAATTTCTTAGAAAAGATATGCTTGCCGCCTTTTAATTGAATTTGGCCAAAGAAAGGCTGGCTTTTATCTTTACGATCATTCCAGTCAATTTTAAGTCCAGACTTTCCATACAAAGGGTGCTCAGCGTAGGCACCTGAATACAAAGCTTTTCGATCATAAGTAAAATTGTAATCGTCTTTGCCATGGTTAAAGGTGAAATAACCCGCTTTCTTAAACAGTTCAGGAACGGTTTTTACGTGTTTAGGCAAGAAAAAAGCAGCGTCTTCAGTGCGAGCACTATGATGATTATGTACACCAAGTGTTGTTTGCATCACCCCTGTCATCATCGCTGAACGTTGCGCAGAGCAAACCGGCGCAGACATGATGGTATTGTCAAACCGAATGCCTTGTTCAGCAATTTCATCTAGCGTAGGTGTATGTACTAATTCGTTACCATAGGCACCAATATCCTGAGAGATATCTTCAACGTATATCCAAAGAATATTTGGCTTTTTGTTTACTAGTACTTTATCTGTTGCAGCGACATTATCCTGAGCTGGTGTATTCTTAGCGCTATCGGTTTGGCACCCAATTAAAGCCAATAAAAATAATGTCTTAATACCTAAATGTCGCCAAGTTAATTGAAATCTATTTATCATGATGTTTCCATTTATCGATACCCAAAGCTGAATTCGCTTTACTATTTGCGCACTCGAAATGCCTAATCTTTTCCACCACTTAACAGTAAATTTTCTGCCCAGCGCAATCCGTCCCGTTTTTACACTTTTTGTTCCCATAAAATAACATCAGCATTGAGTAACTGCCCCGATTTAGATAACGTGAACTCTCGATTTCTAACCTTGGCTAGCAAAATGGAATGGGTAAATAGAATTCAATTTGATCAAAGTAGTCCGTTAACAGTTCAGGCTCACGAATTTAATTTCGGTTTTCAACGACACAAACCGCAAATTATGGAGTCAAGCCATTGGCATGGCCACATCGAAGTTAATTACCTCTATGGATGTTCAGCCGATTATCTCATCAATGGTAAAAAGATCAGTGTGCCAGAAGGGCGGATGATTATATTTTGGGCGTCAATCCCTCACCAAATGATCGCATCTGAAGGTGATGGTGAAATGGTTAACATTTATATCCCGCTACAGGCTTTTCTCACTTGGAAATTTTCCGATCAATTTATTAGCGATATTTTACACGGTGAAGTTCTCGTAGCAGATCGCTTACATCCAACGGATAAGTTAATTACTTCTCAATGGGAAAACGATTTAGAAAAAAATGACTACCGCTTGATGATTCACGTGATTGATGAAATCCGTAATCGCTTGCGCAGAATGTCACTAGAGCCTTATTCCACCTTTAATTTATCAAAACAGCCTAACCAGTTAGAAAGCCGTTCTTTGGTCTCTGGCTTACCACATATTCAGGCTATATTGCGTTTTATTGCCGATAATTACGATAAGAAAGTTACCATAGAAGAAGTCGCTCAGGTTACAGGGCTACACCCTAATTATGCGATGAAATTGTTTAATCGCGTGATGAAAATCTCCATTAAACAGTACATCAACAAGCTACGCTTACAACATGCCCAAGCATTATTGATTGATACCAATGATGCTGTATTGAACATAGCTCTTGAAGCCGGCTTTGGCTCAACCAGCCGGTTTTACGATTTATTTCAACGAGAATTTCAAGTAACGCCTCAGCAATATCGACAGCAAATGTCTAAGATGAACATGTCTTACCCCAAAGCTGCTAGTTAAGTTATTTTTTGGCATTCATTTCTTCAAATACAGGAATCATTGTACGTGATTTCAGTGCTTAAATGTCTGTCATTAACGTACAACCTATAAACTATTGGAGACGCCGTGTTTACTCGTTCTCACTTTAAAAAAACCATTATTTCTCTGTGCTTAGGGCTTACCGCCACTAGCTATGCATCAAATAGTTCGCTAGATGATTTAGCCAACCAACTAGAAAACCGGTGGCAGAAGAATGGCAACGCTATTACTTGGCAAGTTAATGATCAGCATCAAGATCACATTGAGATGAGTGGCGAACAAATCTCCACTATTATTTACTATGGTAATGATGAGCACGGTAATTTAACGTTAAACCGCAAACTAGTATGGCCTATGCTACGTACCATTCCTAATGATACCCATGCCAGCTTAATTCACGAATTTCCGCTAGACGTTGCACCAGTTATCAAAATCGACGGAAAGATAGTAACCAAAGAAAAGCTCACCAAAGCTAGCATTGATGGCACATTAAGCCTTACCACGAATTTAGGTGATGGAATTGTCCTTACGCGCACCTTATCGCCAAGTACAACTGAACCAGCAATGATAGAGCGTTACCGACTACACAATACTAGTAACAAGGGAAAACAAGTCGAATTCTTGCCAAATAATTATCGTTATAAAACAGATAAAGAGCAGGGTGTCTATGGTAGTTACACCATTAGCGCACAAAGCCAGTCAATTGGCAGTACTCAATTAGCACCAAATGCTCAAATCGACTTCTTCGTTACTTTTTCTGCAATAAAGCAAGGGCAAAAGGTGCAGTTAAATGGTGAACAAGAAATCGCTAATCGCCAAGCGTTTGTTCAAAGCCTTCAACAAGACTTACAACTAGAAACTCCAGACCCTGTGCTTAATCAAATGTTTGATTTTGCTAAATTGCGCGGTACAGAAAGCATCTTTAGAACTAAAGGCGGCTTAATGCACGGTCCCGGCGGAGGGCGTTATTACGCGGCTATCTGGGCAAATGACCAAGCTGAATATATCAACCCATTTTTCCCATTCCTTGGCAATGACAATGGTAACGAATCTGCTATTAACAGCTTTGAACACTTTGCCCGTTACATGAACGACAAATTTGAGCCAATCCCATCTTCCATCATTGCCGAAGGTATCGATTACTGGAATGGCGCAGGCGATAGAGGCGATTGCGCTATGATCGCCTACGGTGCAAGCCGCTTTGCTTTAGCTTATGGCGATGAAAAACAAGCGACAGAGCTGTTGCCACTGATCGACTGGTGCTTGGAGTTTAGCCTAAATAAATTGTCTGATCAGGGCGTAATTGCCTCTGATAGTGATGAACTTGAAGGGAGATTTCCTGCAGGTGACTACAATTTAAGTACTAATATGCTCGCTTATGGTGGTTTAATTTCATCAGCCCATTTAAACCGTGAACTGGGCCGCGACGCCATCGCGACAAAATATCAGAAACAAGCAAAAACGCTATTGAACAATATCGACAAATACTTTGCAGCGAATGTTCAAGGTTTTGATACCTATAGATATTATGAAGGTAATGACAAGCTTAGAGCTTGGATAGCGCTACCATTTACTATGGGCGTATTCAAGCACAAACAAGGTACGCTTGACGCTCTTTTATCACCTCATCTTTGGAATGAAAACGGTATCTACACCGAGGCTGGCAATAAAACCTTTTGGGACAGAGCGACCTTGTACGCCTTTAGAGGTATTTTTGCTGCGCAAGAAACGGATACCGCGATGCGTTACTTCAAATACTACTCTCGTAAACGATTGTTAGGGGATCATGTCCCATATGCGGTTGAAGCGTGGCCAGAAGGAAATCAACGTCATTTGTCTGCTGAAAGTGCTTTATATGCGCGCGTTGTTACTGAAGGGATTTTTGGTATCGAGCCAACAGGCTTCAATCGATTTGATGTTGCGCCTTACCTGCCAAGTAGTTGGGACAAGATGTGTTTAAATAAAATTAGAGCCTTTAGTAATCGCTTTGATTTATGTGTACAGCGCAACGAAGATAAAACGTCTTTCACTATTTTGGTGACCGATGAAAACGGAGAACAAAGCCGTTTTCCTTGGCGTGGCGATAAGCCAATGTCGATAACTCTTTAATCGAATTGGTAGAGACCACAAATGAAATCATTGATACGAGCAATATTTACATTTATGGTGCTGGCTTGTTTAACTAGCACCGCAAAAGCGAGCAATACTCAAGCACTGGGGGCTTACTCTCTAAAGTCTCCAGACGAGAAGTTAGCACTTAGTATTGAGCTAACCAAAAACCAACACTCGCAAACCCAAGTTTTATACTCCCTCTATATTGACGGCAAGCTCACGATTAGCCGTGCTCAGGCGGCCCTTAATACGCAGGAGTCTTTAAAGCTTTTTAACGATAGCAAACGTATTTCAACAACTTACCATGAGAAAAACAGCACCATTTTTCCAGCGGTAAAGCAAAAGTCTGAAAAGGTCATAGAGCATTACAATGAGCTGGTTTTAACTTATGGCGAGCACATTAGTATCGCTTTTAGAGCGTTCAACAACGGTGTTGCTTACCGTTTTATCACCTCAGGATTAGACGAATTACACGTTAATGACGAGCTAGTATCTCTAAATTTTGCCGGAAACTACCAAACCTTGTACCCGCAAGAAAAGGGCTTTATTTCTCACAATGAGCGCAGTTACTTGCCGTTAAATCTGCAAGATATAAACAAAGAACAATTGGCAAGCTTGCCTTTGCTTATCGATACAGGTAGCAAAAAACTGGTATTTACTGAAACAGATTTACAAAGCTACCCGGGGCTTTGGTTAACCGGCTCAAGCCAAAACACCTTACAAGGTACGCTGCCAAAGTTTGTGTTAAAAAGCCAACTTAAAGCAAAATCCGATCGCAACGAAATCATCGACCGTCGCGCACACTATTTAGCTCGCTACCAAGGCGACTCAGCAAACCGAACGTTTCCATGGCGAATTTTTGCAGTCAGTCGTCAAGATGCCGAATTACTAACTAATCAGCTAAGTTTTATTTTGGCTGAACCGGTAGCAATAGCTGATACCAGTTGGATAAAGCCCGGCAAAGTTGCTTGGGATTGGTGGAATGCTAACAACCTTTATGGTGTTGACTTCAAAGCAGGAATCAATACTGAAACTTACCTACATTACATTGATTTTGCAGCAGAAAATAACATTGAGTACGTTATTTTAGATGAAGGTTGGTACACCTTGGGTGACGTACTCGATATAGCTCCTGATATTGATGTCCGTAAGATAATCGATTACGGCAAGGAAAAAGGTGTCGGCGTTATTCTGTGGGTGATATGGGAAACCTTAGATCAGAAACTTGAACAAGCATTAGCGACCTATGCAAAGTGGGGTGCAGTAGGCATTAAAGTAGACTTTATGCAGCGCGACGATCAAACCATGGTCGACTACTACTGGCGTGTTGCTAAAGTTGCAGCGAAGCACAAGCTGCTGGTCAATTTCCATGGTTCATACAAACCAGCGGGGTTAAGACGCACTTATCCTAATGTTATTACCCGAGAAGGTGTACGAGGGTTAGAGCACAATAAATGGGCTGACTATATTACCAGTGAACATAACCTAACGATTCCATTTATTCGCATGTTGGCAGGTCCAATGGATTACACGCCGGGCGCTATCACCAACATGCAACCGAAGAACTTCCACATTTCTTTTGAGCGCCCAATGAGTCAAACCACCCGCGCTCATCAAGTGGCGATGTATGTCATCTATGAAAGTCCATTACAAATGCTCGCTGACAGTCCTTCACAGTATAGAAGCGCGCCACTGACAACAGAATTTATCAGTAAAATTCCAACGGTTTGGGACGAAACACAAGTGATATCAGCGCGTTTGGGCGAACATATTGTCATGGCAAGACGACTAGGTGAAACATGGTATATTGGTGCGATGAACAATGCCAACCAGCGCCAATTAACGATAGACCTGAGCTTCTTAAAGCAAAAGAAATATCAATTGAGTGTTTTAGCAGACGGTGTAAATGCCAACAACTTTGCAAGCGATACCACACATATGCTCAAGGCGATAAATAGCAAACAGCCATTAACTATTACCTTGGCTGAAAACGGTGGTTGGGTTGGCATTTTAACTCCAAATCCTAACCCCAAAAAATAACAACATGACAAACAACGCAGAAAACATGACACAACAACCTAGATTACCATTAAGTAAATGCTTGCTATGTATTAGCATCATTTTACTCATGGTTACCTATGGATTAATCGTGAGACCATTGGCTTTTTCACAAGAGGCCTGGTCGTTAGAAATTGTGTTTTTGTTTTCTGCGACATTGGCCATCAGTTATTTAGTTATTCAAGGCATAAGCTGGCAAAACATTGAACGAGCTATCATGTCGCGTATCAGCAAAGCCCTACCAACATTGTTTATTCTATTTGCCATCGGCTTGATCATCGCTAGTTGGATGATCAGCGGCACTATTCCCATGTTAGTTTATTACGGCTTGGCATGGTTATCGCCAGAGCACCTTTATATTTCAGCTTTTGTTGTGCCTATCTTTTTTTCTCTATGTACAGGTACTTCGTGGGGCTCAATTGCTACCGTCGGCTTAGTCCTATTTACTAGTGCGACCTTGATGGGCGCAGATCCAGCGATAACAGCAGGGGCTATTGTAGGTGGTGCGTATTTCGGTGATAAATTGTCACCGCTGTCTGATACAACAAATATTGCCGCTATCGCGGTTGATGTTCCTCTAAAAGATCATATTCACTCTTTATTAGTGACGACATTGCCAAGCGCCTTTTTAGCTGCTATCGGCTTTATTTTTCTCGATTTCTTTACCTTAAGCGCTTCAAATTTAAACCTACAAGAAGCCAATAACCTAGTTGAAACAAAGCACGCTCTAGCAGAACTTTTTAACTTTCACTGGCTGTTACTCCTCCCGCCTGTAGTCGTGCTAATTGGCGCATACAAAGGCATTGCAGCACTCCCTATGCTCATTGTTTCAACAACAACCGCGTGTTTGCTCGCTATAGCTTTTCAAGGCATTTCTTTTAATGACATAGTGACCACTCTTCATCATGGTTTTCATGTAGATTTACTCGGTGCTAGCCAAGCGCAGGTTTCTATCTCAGAAAGCGTCAGTAATTTGCTAAACCGAGGGGGTTTATATGCGCTTATTGGCCCAATAACCATTACGTTACTGGTGTTTGTTTACGTAGGTGCTCTAGATACAGTGAATGCGATTCCAACAGCTATAGAAAGCATATTGAAGCACGTCCACAGTAAATCGACTCTGGTTACTGCCACACTTTTTTCATCAGCTATAACCAATGCCTTAACGTCAAGTCAGTATGCCAATAGCTTTTTTACTGGCGAAGCTTTTTCAAGAAAATATGACGAACTAGGTTTACCGAGAAAAGTGCTTTCGCGCTCATTAGAAGATACCGGCACCATGATAGAAAGCTTAGTGCCATGGAGTACCACAGCAGTCTTCATTTACGCGACACTTGGCGTGTCGGTTTTCGACTACGGACCATGGCAACTGTTGTCCCTCATTAACATATTACTCGCACTGGTCTTTGCCCAATTAGGCATTGGTTGGTTCAACGAGAAAACACTTCATAGGAAATCAGCATTTAATGAGCAAGTTTAACCCGCAGCAGGATTTGCACCAAGACACACTCTTAATTCGAGAGCAGGAAGAAGGTAAAGACCCTTACAGCCCAGTTGTGCCCGCTATATATCAAAATTCATTATTTACTTTCGACTCTTGGCAAGATATAGAGAAAGCCTTTGATAATAAGATAGACAATGCCATCTATACTCGCGGGAAAAACCCTACAGTTGCGCTGGTCGAGCAAAAACTGGCGCAATTAGCAGGCGGAGAAAAAGCCAAACTGTTAGCGTCAGGCATGGCCGCTGTATCAGCTGCTATGCTTCACTTTTTAAAGGCTGGCGACCATATTATTACCTTAAAAAATGCCTATGGACCTGCAATTAGCTTTATCAATGACTTTTTGATCCCCAAAATGAACATCGAAGTTAGCTATGTGTCAGGGACCTGTCTGGAAGAAATTAGACAAGCGACTAAAGAAAATACTCAACTTATTTACTTAGAAAGTCCGACTTCTGTGGTATTTACCCTACAAGATATCGCAGCAATTGCTGATTTTGCTAAATCAAAAAACATCGCCACAGCACTCGATAATACTTGGGCAACGCCTGTTTTCCAAAAGCCGCTAACCATGGGCATAGATCTGGAGATTCATTCTTGTTCAAAGTATTTAGGTGGTCATAGCGATATTGTCGCAGGGCTGCTCATTGGTAACGAAGCAGTGATTAATGCGATTCACAGTAAAGAATATGAGTTAATTGGCGCCAAAATGGCGCCCATCGAAGCTTGGTTGCTACTGAGGTCGCTGCGAACACTGCACTTGCGCATGGCAAGACACCAAGAGAGTGCAATGCAGATTGCAAGCTTTTTAGAACAACACCCTAAAGTGCAACACGTCTATTATCCGGGGCTGACCTCTAACCCTCAGCACCAACTCGCTCAGAAGCAACTCTCAGGTTGTTCCGGCTTATTAAGCTTTCAACTGGTCACGCAAGATATAGAGCAAATAAAAGCGTTTTTTAACCGATTAAATCTGTTTCAGATTGGCGTGAGCTGGGGCGGTCATGAAAGTTTGGTTTATGCGCCTGCGATAAGTGGTTTAAAAGAGCAAAGTCCTGAACAATTTGAAAAGATGGGGATTTCGTTAGGAAACATTCGAATTTCCATCGGATTGGAAGATGCTGATGATTTACAGCGCGATCTCGACAATTCACTTTCACTTATTGCCTAAAAATGGGCGTCATCCATTTTTTCTACATTTGACGGCAATTTTCCTAACGTTGCCGTCAATATCAAAGATTTTTACTGAACTTCTATTTTCATTTTTTCATAAAATTTTCAATTGGCTCTCAGGCCAGAGTATATCTTAATTCGCCTCGTTTTCTTTCCAGCTGGTTAACACCAGTTTAAAATTTGTGACATATTTGTGTCATAAAGCCTGCCTAGAATACTCCTCAATCAATCTGGTCTAGACCAGAAAACAATAACATTTAGCTTGAGGATAATATGAATAAACTCACTCCTATCGCTGCTGGTATTCTTGCAATGACAAGTTTTTATACCATGGCTGATGGCTCAGTAACAGGTGTAGTATCAGACGCGTCTGGTGTGTTATCTGGTGCCAAAGTTTCAGTCATTGGTACAAAAGCACAAACATCGTCAGATTATCAAGGTCAATTCAACTTAGCTCGTCTACCTGCTGGCAAGCACACGATTAAAGTAGAATACGTTGGCTACCCAAGTAAAGAATTTGACATAAACGTTGTCGACAACCAAGTGGTAAATCTTGGTACGTTTACTTTAAATACTAACCAAGCCATGGAAGAAGTCGTTGCTGTTGGTTACATGCGTCGCGGTGCCATGATGGCAAGCAACATGCAAAAAGAATCAGACAACATCAAAAACGTTCTTTCTGCCGATGGTATTGGTAAATTACCTGACCGTAACGCAGCGGAAGCTGTACAACGTATGCCAGGTGTTTCTATTGAACGTGACCAAGGTGAAGGGCGTTTTGTTGCTGTTCGTGGTTTACCGTCACAATGGAATTCAACATCGATGAACGGCGATCGTCTACCAACAGCTGAAGAAGAAACTACCAGCCGTGCCGTTGCTTTCGATTTCTTTCCAACAGACATGATCGAGCTAGTAGAAGTATCGAAAGCTATTACCCCTGACATGGAAGGCGATGCAATCGGTGGTAACATTAACTTTATCACGCGCAGAGCACCAGATGAGCGTGTTTTTTCAGTAAATGTTGGCGTAGGTGACTCTGAGCTTGCCGAAGATGGTAGCTATTCATTCAATGTGCTTTATGGTGATCGTTCAGCAGATAATAAGTTTGGCTTTTTAATTAACGCATCAGCGTGGGAACGCGGTTGGGCCACCGATAACTACGAGCCACGCCGTGCTATAGATGACGAAGGTTACGCTGGTGTTCATCGTTTAGAACTTCGCGATTACACAGGAACGCGCACAACTTACGGCTTAAACCTAGCAGGGGAGTATTTACTTGATCACGGTTTAGTTTACGCAAAAGCCATGTACGGTACTTTGTCTGATGAAGAAACTCATTACAAACACCGTGTACGTTACAACAAAGGCCGTGTTGAACTGCAGCACATTTACGATGAACTGATCACCGAAATGAAAGGCTTTGAGTTTGGCGGTGAGTATGACTTTAACTTCAATACAAGAATGGAATGGAAAGTAAGTACTTACGTCAACCAATTCGAATATGGTGATATTCCTAACGGTGAAGATAATGCTTACTACGTCGTTAAGTTTAAGCAAAGCGTTGATTTTGATGAGCAAGTGGGCGATCGAGATGGCGAAGATCAAGGCACTAAGCTCGTTTACAACACAGTCGATGGCGGTACCGATCCGGCACGTGAAATTGGTATGCATCTACCAAATGATTGGGTAATGGATCCAAACCAAGCCGTTTTAGCAGATGTTGAGTTATACGGCATCGATATTAAAGAACGCGACAAGATCGTTGCACAGTTTGACGTAACTCACGCATATTCAGAACAGTTAGAATTAAAAGCAGGCTTTAAATACCGCGACAAAGAGCGTAATGCTAGCTTCTACGACAAGTTCTATGGTTGGAATGAAGAAGAATACGGTCCAACACCTACGTTGGCACAAGTAGCACAAGATCTTGGCGTTAGCTTAGTAGACCAGCCAGGTCGCAACGATTACTTAAATAATTTTGCCATTGATTACAGCCAGCATTTTAGCCAAGTGATCCCGGTTAACGATTTAAAACGTTGGTGGGACACTAACAAACACAAGCTAGAGTTTTTACCTGACGATTCAGAGTATGTCGGCAATGGCGGTGGTTTGAGCCGTAACTTCGACTTAGAAGAAAAGCACACCTCTTTCTACGGTATGGCAACTTACCAGCCGTCAAACAAATGGACGGTACTTGGTGGTGTTCGTGCAACCCAAACCAAAACGGATGTCTATGGTTACGTTGCTGTTGAAAACGACGAAGGCACCAGCGTTGAGCCTGCAAATGGCGGTAAAGACTATTGGTCAGTATTACCGTCTCTACACGTTACTTATCATCAAGATGACATGACCAATGTACGCTTAGCCTTAACGCGCACATTTGCTCGCCCAGACTTTGGCCAACTATCGCCAGGTGCTACTTACTTGGAAATGGAGAACCAACTAAGATCAGGAAACCCAGAACTAGATCCTACGTATAGCAATAACTTCGATTTAATGTACGAGCACTTCTTTGATGACGCAGGCATTATCTCGGTTGGTTACTTCTATAAGCAAATAATCGATCCTGTATTTTCACAAACTTATCAAGGCACTTACCGAGACCAATCAGTTACGGTGAAAAGCCCATTAAATGGTGATGATGCTTGGTTGCATGGCGTGGAGTTTACCGCTAACTCAAGTTTAGGCTTTATCGCCCCATCATTAGATAACTTTGGCGCAAGCTTTAACTTAACGCTGATGGATTCAGAAATGGATATCCCTGGTCGTGAAGACAAGGTGAACATTTCTCGCCAAGCAGATGAGCTTTACAACTTCGCTCTTTACTACGATGACGGTAACTTTGCTGCTCGAATCGCAGTAAACCATAAAGGCGATTACATCGAAGATCATCACGGCACTAGCGCAATGTTAGACACCTACTACGGCGACTACACCAGTGTCGATATGACAGCGTCATACTACATTAACGACAACGCCATGATCTACTTAGAGCTAAACAACTTAACTGACGAACCACTACAGTATTACACCGGCTCAGAAGATCGCCCTAATCAAATCGAATACTACGGTATTCGCGGGCAAATCGGCTTTAAGTACGACTTCTTTTAATTAAAGCGTCAAGTGGGAAGGCTATCCTTCCCACTTTATTTTCTAAGTTCGATCTAGTTACTAACACTAGATAAAAATGTAGTTTTTAGGTAGGTGATAAATGTCGGCGATTCAGCAATACCTTAACCGTTGCCATTCCGTTTTGTTTGTTGTTTATGCTTCTTCGGCGGCATTTATGACCTACTTCTGTATGTATGCTTTTCGCAAACCTTTCTCAGTTGGAAAATTCGAACAAATCGATAGTTTTCTTGATTTCCTCGACTTTAAAGTAGCCTTGGTGCTGGCTCAGGTCATTGGCTATCTACTGTCTAAATTTATTGGCATCAAAGTAGTTTCAGAGCTCACCGCAAATAGACGCGCATTAGTGCTTCTATCACTAGTGATGGCAGCTCAAGTAGCTTTGGTTTTATTCGCTCTCGTGCCCGAGCAATATAAACCTTTAATGATGCTGTTAAATGGCCTACCACTGGGCATGATTTGGGGCATAGTATTTAGCTTTCTTGAGGGTCGAAAAACCTCCGAAATATTAGGCGCGTTCTTGAGCGTTACCTTTATCGTTGCTTCTGGTTTAGTAAGAACAGTAGGGCAGTGGTTACTATTAGATTGGCAAATATCGGAATTTTGGATGCCAGCGGCCACCGGCGCAATTTTTACCATTCCACTGTTTTTATCGGTTTATTTTTTAGCGCAAACACCACCACCTAAACCGAGTGACAAACTAGCTCGCCAGCCTAGAGCCCCTATGAATGCTAAACAACGCATGGCTTTTTTTATGCGCTTTGCACCGGGTATTTTACTGTTAATTACGAGCTTTTTGTTATTCACTGGATTAAGGGACTTTAGAGACAACTTCTCCGCAGAAATCTGGCAAGCCCTTGGTCATGGTGAAGAGCCAGCAATTTTTGCCTACGCCGGAATTCGCATCGCAGCGCTTGTTTTAGTGGTGCTTGCAGCCATGGTGATGATAAAAAACAACACCGCTGCTTTTCTCGCCAATCATGGCTTTATTTTACTCGGTTGTGCGCTGATGGCTGTTGCTACCTATGGCTTTGAACAAGCTTGGTGGGGTGGTAAAGCATGGATGGTTTGGCTAGGTGCCGGCCTTTACATTGCCTATATCCCTTATAACTGTTTTTTATTTGATCGCATGATCTCCGCTGTTGGCTCTACTGCCAACGCCGGCTTCCTAATCTATTTAGCAGACTCCGCTGGCTACCTAGGTAGCGTTAGCATGCTGCTATATCGCACTTTCGCATCACCAGACATCAGTTGGCTCACCTTTTTTATTCAGCTTTGTTACCTGGTGGCTTTTTTAGGGGGTGCTTTGGTTATTGCCTCTATGGCTTATTTTACTGTGCGTTTAGTACTTGGTCGGCACGCATCTCCCGAACCGAGCAATGTCGCAAAAACAGATACGCTATCGTGGCAACAAGCCAAAACCCCCTAGCTTTTTCAACGAGGACATTATGAATAAAATTGAAGCAGTAGTATTAGATTGGGCTGGCACAGTCGTCGACTTTGGCTCAGTCGCGCCTACCACCATTTTTGTTGAAGCATTTAAACAGGCTTACGATTTCGACATTAGCCTAGCCGAGGCACGTATTCCAATGGGTATGGGTAAATGGGATCACATCAAAACCTTAGGGCAACTACCCCAAATCAATGAGCGCTGGACAGCGAAGTTTGGCGCGCCGATGACAGACGAAACGGTAGATGAAATCTATCGTACCTTCATGCCACTGCAGATAGCCAAAGTAGAAGCCCACGCTACGCCAATCAAAGGTGCGTTATCTTGTATTAGTTGGTTACGCGACCAACACATTAAAGTCGGCTCTTGCTCGGGTTACCCTCGAGAAGTGATGGAAAAACTAGTACCTGCAGCGGAAGCACAAGGCTATTCGCCTGACTGTTGGGTCGCGAGTGACGATCTTAGCGCAGGTTCAAGACCGGGCCCTTGGATGGCACTAGAAAATGTACAAAAGCTTGCCGTTAAGGATGTTGCTAACTGCATTAAGTTAGATGATTCAGCGCCAGGTATCACTGAAGGACTGACAGCAGGCATGTGGACTATTGGCTTAGCGGTAACTGGAAACGCTATCGGCTTAACCGAGCCAGAATGGCTTGCATTAACACCAGAACAACAGTCTCAGCTAAAACAACAAGCGTACTCAGAGCTATATCAAGCGGGTGCCCATTATGTTGTTGACTCACTCGAACAAGCGATACCTGTGATCCAAGAAATAATGGCGAATCGTGCCCGAGGTTTAAGGCCTTAGATTAAGTCCTTTAACTTAGGATCTAAGGTTAAAAAACATATATAAACGCAAAGCAAAAGTATAGATATGACGACGGAACACCATCAGCCTTTTTGGTTTCGCGACGCAATAGCGTCCACCCAAGACACATTATGCGCTCCCCTTATAGGGCAACAAAAAGCCGATATTTGTATCGTAGGTGGCGGATACACCGGTTTGTGGACAGCAATAAAGATCAAACAAAAACAGCCTGATTGTCAGGTGGTTATTTTAGAAAAAGGTCGATGTGGTCAAGGCGCTTCAGGCAGAAATGGTGGCTGCATGTTAACCTTCGCCACCAAGTTTTCAACCCTGTTGCGCTTATTCGGTGAAGATGAAGCGATTCGATTAGTGAAAGCGTCAGAGCAGGCTGTTTTCGATATCGATGCCTTTTGCCGCAAACACAGTATTGACGCAGAAGTTCGTACTGATGGTGCTATCTATTCAGCCACGAATGAAGCACAAAAACAGCAGTTATCACAGCCACTCGATTTGCTCAACTCGCACGATATCAACCGCTGGCAATCTATGTCGAAAACTGATGGGGTCACATTATCTGGCACTGAAAAAACACTTGCCGCCATTACAACCGACGCAGCGGGTAGCTTGCACCCAGGAAAGTTAGTGCTTGGCTTAAAGCAAGTCGCGTTATCACTCGGGGTAAAAATCTTTGAAAATACTGCATTGCTCGACTACAAATCGGGTCAGCAGTGCTCAATCAACACAGCTACTGGCGCTATTACCGCAAAGAAGCTGGTCTTTGCTATTAATGCATGGACAGGAAAGCATTTACCTTGGTTTAATCGACATTATGTGCTGGTATCGTCAGATATGTTGATCACTAAGCCCATGCCTGAGCAACTTAAAAACATAGGCTTAGCACACGGCAAAGCTATTGCAGATTCGAGAATTTTTGTTCATTACTATCGCACAACCAAAGATGGCCGATTAATGTTAGGCAAGGGCGGCAATTTGTTTGCTTTCGCTAACAAGGTGTTACCTGCGTTTAATCAGCCGAGTAGTGTCGAGCAGAAACTCAAAGCAAGCTTCAGCGACTTTTTCCCTTCGTTACCGAATGATGATAGCGCTTTCGAACCTAGCTGGACTGGAGCCTCTGATCGTTCAGTAACAGGATTACCGTTTTTTGGCACTTTAGCAAACCAAGAAAATGTTAGTTACGGCTTAGGCTACTCCGGCAATGGCGTTGTTCAAAGCTTCTTAGGCGGCGAGATCCTCGCCAGCCTTGCCCTAAACATCGACAACGCATGGACGCGTTCCCCATTAGCAAAAGGGCCATTAGGTAGGTTTCCACCTGAGCCTATTCGCTACATAGGTGCTAATATCGTCAAGCACGCGGTAAATCGCAAGGAAAATGCGGAAGATGGTAACAAGTCGCCCAATTGGCTCGACATTCAATTGGCTAAATTCGCCGCTGCCGCAGGAAAATCAGATAAATGACCCACGTAAGTATTCAGGCCATACAGCAGCTTTTCGCCCAATATGGCCATAAACACTATCAAGAAGAGTGTAACCAAACCATTCACGCAATCAGTTGTGCCTGGCATGCTAAACAACAACAGGCGAGCTCAGCACTCATTGTTGCAGCTTTACTTCACGATATTGGCCACTTTATCGCCGATCGGGATGATACTCCGGGGTTTGATGAATTTGGTCATTTCGAGCACGCTGAAATTGGTGCTAACTGGCTCGAGCAACAAGGTTTTCCTGCTAGCGTTTATTTACCAATTCGCTATCATGTTCAGGCGAAAAGATACTTGGCCAGCCAGAGACAATTGAGTAAGGCACTTTCAAGTGCAAGCGCTAATACACTCGCGCAACAAGGTGGCGTAATGACAAAGCGTGAACAAGCAAACTTTGAGTCACAGCCTTACTTTAAAGACGCTGTAGCATTGAGACAGTTTGACGATCTAGGCAAACCAACAGAAAAAGTTAGCGGTTCTATTAGCTATTGGCTACCTTATGTAGAATCTGTTCTTGGAGAACAACAAAACTAATGATGCTTTATCAAGAAATTAGACAGTATTTATTTGCGCTGATTGATCAGCAACCTGCTCTAAAAAAACTACCTTCGGAACGAGAGCTACAAGACAAATTTCAATCGACCCGTATTACCGTGCGCGAGGCCTTGGTGCGCTTAGAAGCAGAAGGCATTATTTATCGTCAAAAACGCAAAGGCTGGTTCATCTGTCCACCACGTTTACGTTGGGATCCGGTAAAAAAAGTCAATTTTTATCAATTAGCGCAAGAGCAAAATTTCTCGGCACTTACTCAGTTGATTTCCTTCGAGACAATAGCTGAGGGCAAGGTAAACAAAGAAATAAACTTGGCCTTTAACGCACAAGATACTCAAAACTACCACAGCATTAAGCGTGTTCGTTCTCTTGATGAACGGCCAGTCATGGTAGAGGAGATTTATTGTCGTGCAGAACAATTCTCAGGGCTAGTTGAAAAGCCTTTAGAAGGCTCGATAACCACAATTTTTCAGCAAGATTACGGTGTAGACGTAACCCATGAACGTAGCCAAATATACGTAACAGCCGTACCAGAAAATATTGCTGACACCCTACATTTAAACAGCGGCGCTTCATGCCTAAAGATTGTTAGACTACGTTTCAATACCAACCAACAACTTGTTGATTACAACCTAGAGTATTGGGTACATGGCGCCATCGAAATACATGTTGAAAGTAGTTAATTAGCTACTTTCAACACTTTTACTTAACCCCTACTGCTCCCAATATTTCGCACTAGCAATAGCCGACAGTAATCTATCGATATCTTCTGGGTAAATCTCACCGATATTGCCAATTCTGAAACAATCTGCGGTAGAGACTTTACCAGGATATATAACAAACCCTTGTTCCTTTAACCGTTGATAAAACTCAACAAATTGATAGTCGCGTGCATCTGGCGAATAGAAAGAAGTAATAATTGGTGAGTGCAAATGTGCATCTAACAAAGGTTTAAACCCTAACTCTCGCATTCCTATGGTGAGCATTAATTGATTTTGCTGGTAACGTGCAGCTCTCGCACTTATGCCGCCTTCATGTTCAAGCTCTTGTAACGCTTGATCAAACGCTCTCACCACATGAGTTGGTGAGGTAAATCGCCATTTTCCTTGGTTTGCTTCCATCACTTGCCATTGATCATGTAAATCTAAGCTCAAAGATTTCGCTTGTCCTGCACAGGCTTGGATCGATTCAACTTTACCAATTATAAAACCAAAACCGGGAACACCTTGAATACACTTATTAGCAGAGCTGATCATAAAATCGATATCAAGCTCACCAATATCAAATTCAATACCCCCAAAGCTAGACATGGCATCTAGAATGAATTTAGTCGAGGTTTGTTGGCAGATTTGTGCAACATCAGCAATAGGATTTAACATACCTGTGGTGGTTTCACAGTGAACCATGGCCAAGTGTGTAATCGATTGATCTGCTGTAAGTGTTGCTAAGATCTCTTCTTTGTTCGGTAATTGCGTTTCCGCATAATTTAACACCTGATGATTTAGCGATAATACCTGACAGATCTCCGCCATGCGTTTGCCATATGCACCATTATTAATCACCAAAATTTTGTGTTGATCGCCAATAGCGCTGCCAAGAACAGATTCAACACTGGCTGTGCCACTTCCTTGCATTAAAACGCTACTGTAACCTTCACGCTCAGTCGCTAAAGCCACTAAACGTTGGCGAATACTTTGCACCACGTGGAGGTTGTAGTCGTCATCCCATGTACACCAATCTTTTAACATGGCTTCTTTCACTGTCGCGGAAGTGGTTAGTGGTCCTGGGGTTAATAACTTATAGTGTTCCATGAATTTTACTTCTCCAAGAATTACTCTTTAAACTGGTCTAGACCAGATTGTATGAATTAACCATGTGTGAAACAAGGCGAAGCGTTAATCTTCATAAAACTGTCAAAATTATCGTTATTAAAGGCTTATTAACGTTAATTTTTTGCACTTTACTTGTCAGCTTCTAGACTCAAAGCAAACACAGATACTTTTCGGATAAACGAGTCATTCAATGAGTAAAACTATTTTGCTTACCGGCGCGACAGATGGAATAGGGTTAGAAACGGCAAAAATTCTGTCTACAAAAGGACATCTACTCTTACTGCATGGAAGAAATCCTCAGAAATTAACTGAGCTAAAAAACCAATTAATCAATAGCAAAAACCGAGAGTTAATTCATACCTATCAAGCTGATTTATCAAATTTGTCAGACGTGAAAGGCATGGCTGAAGCCATAAAATCGAACCACGATAATCTCGATGTGGTTATTAACAATGCTGGTGTTTTTAAAACACCGAATACACAAACAGAAACTGGATTAGATATTCGTTTTGTTGTTAACACCTTTGCGCCGTATTTGCTCACTCAATCTTTATCAGCACTATTTAACAACAACACCCGTGTTGTAAACCTGTCATCAGCTGCACAAGCGCCCGTTAATCTATATGCCATGGCTGGCAATAGCCGTCTATCGGATGGAGAAGCGTACGCGCAAAGCAAGTTGGCGATTACGATGTGGACCAATCATTTAGCGCTTCTTCACGCTGACACGAAGCAAGTCTATGTTGCAGTTAATCCGGGTTCTTTGCTAGGAAGTAAAATGGTAAAAGAAGCCTATGGTATAGCTGGCGGAGATATAGCAATAGGCGCAGATATTTTATATAGAGCAGCCCTTAGCGAGCAATTTTCCGAAGCTTCTGGCAAGTATTTTGATAATGACTCTGGAAAATTTGCCAATCCTCATGCTGACGCTTTAGATAAAGATAAGTGCCGAGAATTAGTTGACGCCATTAAAGAGTTAATCAAGTAAGCTTTTTCTTCCAACGACTAACAAAGGGCCTAATTGGCCTTTTTTTGGTTTTATATTCTGCCTATATCGACAAGAAAACATTTTATCGCTAAGCCCAATATTTTCACAATAAAAATACAACAAAAAGAAAAACAACTTACTTTCATATAGTTACGTTGATTGTCCCCTTCAGTCGAATTCCGCTTACTTTAGAATCCAGCCGCACTTGTTAGAGTTAATATACTCAGCGTCAGTTGCGCTAGCGCTAAAGTCATGATCCACGGAAAGGAGTTCGTTAAATGACTCAATTATTTAGAAAACAAGCTCTCGAAGCTCAATCACAACGATTAACCGGCACCATATCATTGGCGCAACCGTTATCATTAAAAGTTGTTACGGCAACGCTAGTGATTATTGTGCTGCTCGTATTAACCTACCTGTTTCAAGCGCAGTACGTTAGAAAAGAAACCGTGCAGGGCTTTTTGCGCCCCGACAAAGGTGTCATTAAAGCTTACTCAAATCGCTCTGGCACCGTTAAAAAGTTATTCGTAGAAAATGGTCAATACGTTAGAAAGGGTGCGCCTTTAGTGAGTATTATCAGCCAACAGTTAACAGAAAACGGGCAAGTTTTTAGCCAAGAACTTCTTAAAACAGTGCAACAAAAGCAACAACTGCTCAAAGAAGAGCTTGAACAACTTTCTTTGCTAGAGGAAGCAGAACTTAAACAGCTTCGCCAGCAGGAAGAGGTTATCTACAACGCTATCGAACTATCCAAAGCTCAGCAGTATCTTGCTCAACAGAAAGTTAATCTTATCAAGGAACAACAAGCTCAATACGACAAGCTACTGCAAAAAAAGCACCTTTCTGTGCTCGAATATCAGCAGCAACAAGAGCGCCATATCAACGCAAAACAAGAAGTTCAAATCCTTGCCAAAGCGGTTAATACTCAACACGATGAGCTCTTAAGGTTACGTTTTAAATACGCTCACTTACCACAACAATACAAAAGCCAGAAAAGAGAACTACAACAGCAGCTAACAGACCTAGCACGCCAAAAAACAGAATTGATGAACAACTTTAGTACCACGGTTGTAGCTGCGCATTCAGGCACGATTACCGATATTCAAGTGGTTGAAGGAGAAACACTGAATAACGTGCGCCCGCTGTTAACAATAATCCCAAAAGAATCGATTTTAGTTGCTGAATTACTACTACCTACCAGATCTGCAGGCTTTGTTGAACAAGGTGATATAGCCAAGCTGCGTTTTGATGCGTTTCCACATCAACGTTTTGGCTTTGTTAATAGTAAGGTAAATCGCATAGATAAAACGCTGATCAATCAAGGTGACGTCAACTTTCCTATTGCCTTTCATGAGCCAGTTTATCGAATTCAGGCCAAACTCGATCAACAAGCCATTAAAGGGTATGGGCGAGAATTCAATTTAAAAAGCGGCATGCTTTTTACCGCAGATATTATGCTGGAGCAGCGCTCTTTAATCGACTGGATGTTCGATCCGATTTTAAGTTTACAAGGTCGTCTAAATTAGCACCTTACTGCTTTGCTAATAATAGCTTTCAAGGAAAAATATTATGAACCTTATCGAAAACTCCACCCAGCTTTTAGAATTTTCAGGCAGTCGTCGCGTTCCTCTAATTCTGCAAGCAGAAGTTGCAGAGTGCGGTTTAGCATCAATGGCGATGATCGCATCTTTTTTTGGACATCAGCTGGATATGCCAGCAATGCGAAAACGCTTTTCAGCCAATTTAAAAGGCATGAATTTACAACACCTTATCGAACTAGGCGATAGCTTAGGTTTGTCGAGTCGACCGCTAAAGTGTCCTCTGGACGAAGTCACCAAGCTAGCTACGCCATGCATTCTTCATTGGGACATGAACCATTTCGTTGTCCTAACCAAAGCCACTAAAAACAAAATACATATCAATGACCCGGCTTTTGGAAAAAAGGTGTTATCGCTAGAAGAATTTAGTCAGCACTTTACCGGTATTGCCCTTGAGCTTTCTCCTACCAAGCGCTTTGAAAAGAAAGTCGAAAAACAGAGCATGAAGCTATCGCAGCTTTGGACCAAAATAGTGGGCTTAAAATCGGCACTTTTGAAACTACTTCTGCTCACCATAACTTTACAAGTATTCGCGTTAGCCAGCCCATATTATATGCAATGGATAGTCGATGAAGTATTAGTAAGCCATGATCAAGCACTTCTCACGGTTCTCGCATTAGGCTTCGCGCTACTTACCATAATCTCCATGATAACCACCGTCGCTCGTAGCTGGTTAGTTCTGCGATTATCGAGTGTCATGAGTATGCAGATGGGCGGTAACTTGTTGTGGCATTTACTGCGCTTACCGATGAGCTATTTTGAAACTCGACACGTTGGCGACATTGTTTCCCGCTTTGGTTCTTTATCAGATATACGAGAGCGATTAACAACGGGATTAGTAGAATCAATTGTTGATGGCTTAATGTCTATTGCCATATTAGCCATGATGCTAATGTACAGTGTTAAGCTTACTTTCTGCGTGCTAGCAGCAATATCGCTATACGCCATTGTTCGCTTCGTCATGTACACACCATTGCACCAAGCCACTGAAGAAGTGATTCAAAACTCGGCAAAAGAAGAAAGTAACTTTCTCGAAAACATTAGGGGCATTCAAACCATTAAATTGTTTGGTCACGAACCTCAGCGGCAAAGTATTTGGCAAAATCGTTATGCCGAAGTCATTAATGCCGAAATTCGCATCGGCAAGCTAAATATTGGCTTCTCCAGCTTCAATAAAGTGGTGTTTGGTTTAGAAAACGTAATTGTGATCTACCTAGCTGCTATGTTAGTGCTAGAAAATAGCTTGTCTATCGGCATGGTCTTGGCTTTCGTTGCCTACAAAAATCAATTTACCCAGAGTATTGCGAGTTTTATTGAGCAAATGATCCAGTTTAAAATGATGCGCCTACATTTAGACCGCATTGCAGATATTGCTCTTACCCCACAAGAGCAGCACCGAGAAGGCTCTTTACCTACGGCGTGCTCTAGCGACTCAATAGTAAACGCCGAAATTCGCTTAAAAAACGTTTGCTTTCGTTACAGTGAAGAACAGCCTCTAATTATCGACAACGCCAATTATACTTTTCATTCTGGCGATAACATTGCCATTACGGGAAGCTCTGGCTGCGGTAAAACAACCTTGGCAAAACTACTACTCGGCCTTATTCAGCCTACTAGTGGCAGAATTCTATTTAACGGCAAAGATATTCACCAGCTGGGGTTGAAAAACTATCGCCAGCTTATCGCCGCTGTTATGCAAGACGATGTGCTGTTTGCGGGATCTATTGCCGATAACATTAGTTTTTTCACACCAGAGCCTAATTTTTTAAAAATTGAAAAGTGCGCGCAACTGGCTGCTATTCACCATGATATATGTCATATGACCATGGGCTACAACGCCTTGGTTGGCGATATGGGCTCTTCACTTTCTGGTGGGCAAAAACAACGTTTATTGCTCGCTAGAGCTTTATATACAGACCCGAAGATACTGGTGTTAGATGAGGCTACTAGTCATTTAGATGAAGCAAACGAGCAAAAAATTAGCAACCAAGTAAAAGCACTGAATATGACCAGAATTGTCATCGCACACCGACCAGAAACCATTGAAAAGTCTGATAAAGTTATCGCATTAAATGATGGTAAGCTAGTCGATGTTTCTCAATACAATCAAGCAACAGGCATGAACCAATGAGAAACAACATATTGTTCCTTCAAACTATTCAGCAACTTATTAAATAGTTAAAAAATTTCGCTACCGTAGACATGCTCTACTTTGGCAATTCGCACTGTGTACGATTGATACCATTGCGCTTTACCTTGTTGCTGCGCAAGTTGGTGTTCACTATTTCTCTTCCATTGTTTTATCGAATCGATATCGCGCCAATAAGAAACAGTAATGCCAACATCCTCTCTTGCTGATTCAACACCAAGAAAGCCCGGCTGTTTTTCAGCAAGGTGTAACATATGCTCCGCTGTTTCACCGTAGCCAGCATCAATATCCGTTCTAACAGAGGTAAAGATCACCGCATAATATGGGGGTTTTGGGGTTGCGTCAGCCATAAATACCTCATCACTATGTTTTTACTTATTCGTGTTCTCGCTAATTCATTTTAATAACAACTGGTTGATCGCCATTAAACTAAAGACGAATGAACATTTTGTCTTCAATTAGTGACATGATAATAATATGCTACTAACAATTAGCCAGTTTTATTCTTATTATCAAGATGCTCAACGACACTATTTGTTGAGTTAAATGCCTGATTTAAGACAATGTGTTAACTCATAGATATAAGACAAAGAACTAACTCAGTAATTTTAGACTAAGAACCGTGCCCATATCTTTTTCTTTCTTCGACATATTACTCATTATTGGTATTAGCCAAGGGCTAGTCACCAGTTGCTTATTGCTAGTGAACAAGGAAAAAGAATCAAGCGACAGCACCAGTAAGCAATTTCTCGGGTTAACCGTTTTAGTGTTTTGTATTGTGAATGGCAAAGTCCTGCTACATAGCACAGGTCTATGGAATGTACCTGAGTTTCGTTATTTTCCTGTCGGCATGGAATTACTGCTTCCACCGTTAGTGTATCTGTATATTCTCTCGCTAACAGAGACGCAATTTACCTTTCAGAAAAAGCACCTAGCGCATTTAGCACCGGGCATTGTTTATGCGCTCTACGACACAACAGTATATTTAGCAACGGTTGGTGAGCCTGATTTTCAAGCAAAACTAACCATCTCCAGTGCCTTGTATTTCGATCTATCGAATATCATCGAAGACTACCTCATCGTGATCTTGTCATTAGTTTATGTGAGTCTCGGTTTTGTTCGAATCAAACACTATGTGAATTGGTTAAAGCAATTTAAAGATTATCGCTCATTAGCCATTTATAAGTGGCTTAGAAGTTTAGTGCTATGGAGCCTGCTACTTGGCGTTGTTCTTACCATCAACCAAATACTAACGTCGTTATCACTGGCGATGGAAGAGCCTATGTATCGGTGGCGATTTTTTAATTTACTGATCGCTTTTGCTACATACTACATTGGCTTTATGGGTTATAAGAACGACAGCTTGAAAATTCACACATCAAAGAAAAGCCTAAATTCTCTTTCCAACAAATTAAATGCCGAAGAAACCCACGCGCTTGAGGCACAATTATTAACCAAGTTTGAACAAGACAACATATACTTAGATGGCGAACTTACCCAGAAGCAACTCGCCGAGCAACTCGGTGTAAGCTCTGAAAGTATCTCGATGATCGTCAATCAAAAATTTGGTATCAACTTTCGCGATCTCCTTAACCGTTATCGTATCAATCACGTCAAACAGCTATTCAGCGATCAGCACCATAACAACAGCTCGATTTTAGATATCGCACTAGCGGCAGGCTTTAATTCACAAGCAAGTTTTTATCGCGTATTTAAAAAAGCTGAAGGTATGTCTCCTAAAGAATATCTTGCGACTTTAGAAAGCGATCGCCGCTAATTTTTCACCTACCTGAAAACTATTCAAACAACGTTTTTTATAAAAAATAACTAAAAATCGGCTTTTTTTACTCTCAAATCATCATTTGAGAGGCTAATTTATCGCAAAACCATAGCATTCGCTTAACTTTTACCAACAACTTGGAACTGATTAACAATGCTATTCATTAAAAAGTTAGCCTTAGTAATTTCTCTCACCTTAGCCACAATCTTTTTTATCGTGTACTTATATTTTCAATGGCAGATAGACCAGATGCTAGGCGGTAATACCGATAAAGTTGATCGGTCACAATTTCACATTAACGCAAAGTACATAGCCTTCACAAATGTTAATGTTTTATCGCCTGACGCAACGGAAATGATAAAAAACCAAACGGTTTTAATAAGCGGAAATAAAATTGAAGCAATAGGCACTGAGCTTGAAGTACCAGAACACTTTCTTGTTATTGATGGCAATGGACAATACCTTATTCCAGGCTTAATTGACTCCCATGTGCACATCAAGAAAAGTGACAATGATCTACTACTTTACCTTGCCAACGGTGTAACTCAAGTAGGTGAAATGACCGGCATGAAACACCACTTTGCCTTAGCGAAAAAGATACAAAATGGTGCTTTAGGCCCTAACATTTACATCGCCTCACCTAAAGTAACTAGTCAAAAAAGCTTTAATGCTAAGTTAAGAAGCAGCTTTGAAAAACGACACCAAAGCTTTTTAACGCCAGAAGCTGGGCGGCAAGCCGTTAGAGACTTTCAACAAATGGGCTACCAAGCAATTAAGCTAAGCTCTGATCTTGCTGCCGACATTTATTTCGCCATCAACGATGAAGCAAAACAATTAGGTATTAAGGTGATCGGGCATCTTCCTGTGGGCTTAACTTTAGATGACTTATACCAATCTGGCCAATCTCAACTCGCTCACATCGACTCGATTACTCATAACTTAATGAATTACTTTGGCGGGCTTACAGGAGAAAACAGCCAAGCATTTGTCGATCATATTAATCAACAAGCGACAGATATCGCCAAAAAGTTCAAACAACACAACATAGCGCTCGCTTCTACTATTTGGTTGCATCAAACCAGACCTAAACAAGATTTTGACTTAACAGGCTTTTTCCAGTCGATTGATATTGAATATCAAAACCCTGGCTGGTTAGAAGGCTCAACAGTATCTAAAGGCTGTCTTCCTGGTGGAAATTCGTATGAAAACCCAAACAACACAGCACCAGAACATATTGAATCGTGGCGCAAATACTACTGGGCATATAACGAAGCAAACAAAATAATCACCAATGCGCTGATCGAACAAGGCGTTACCATCATGGCTGGCACAGACGCATTAGGTGCCTGCGGCATGATCCCCGGTTTTTCTCTGCACAGTGAGCTCGAAGCGCTAAACAGAGTAGGGCTGACCAATGCCCAAGTGTTGCAGTCAGCGACGCGAGTGCCCGCACAGTGGATGGAAATAAAAACGGGAGTTATTGCCAAAGGCTATCGCGCGGACTTAGTTTTACTCAATAAAAACCCGCTAGAAGATATTCGCCACACTACAACCATTGACGCTGTTATCGCCAACGGTAACTATCTTCCCCGAGAATCTTTAGACTTGATGTTAGAACAGGTTAAACAAGCCAACGCCAGCAGCAGAAATAAAGATATTACGCCGTATTTATCTAAATTGGATAATGCGCTTGTTGATCAGTAATTGCTGAAGCAGCGATGACATGGGCTGTCAGATTCGGATTTAATAATAACGCTGAATCTGACAGTCATAGCAAGCGCCATCGGGGCAACAAAAATGACAAACGTTTTTACAACTGTAATCTTTTCTTAATGTGATGGTGTAAGAGACTGTTTTTCTTTGAAGTACAAATAAAGGGGCAGCCCAAACGAAACGCCAGCAGCTAAGGTTCCAAACACAGCAAAGTATCGATAATTCACTTTATGCTTTTGCCCGTCGACAAGAATAAAGCCAATTAACGCAACACCAGCAACCACAACATCGAGCCAGGCCATTGTGCTTATAGGGTTTACAATCGCTTCGCTGAACAACAAACCTATATCTAAGCCATTGCTAACGAGCCAAGGAATAAATGCGCCGTACGGTAGCAATATCCCTAACACAGTGAGAACTAAATAAAACTTTACCATTTTGTCTTCCTTGCCAACTTTTTTGTAGCCCGTGTAATACGCCTGCTATAAGCCACCTATAAGTTACTTTGAACCATTTCTTTTATTTTATGAGCCTTAACAAAGTGATCTAATTTATGCGTTTGAATCCACCAAGTTGCAGCTTCCATTAACAGTTCAGGATCGTCATTTTTATTTTTAAAAAATGCATAGAAAGACAAGCCAACGTCATCTCCCTTTTTTGCTATCTTTTGATCACAAACCTCGATGATTTTTGATCTTAATTCTCTTCTCATAATTTAAAACTTCTCGAAATATGAAAGACTTATAACGCTCGCCGAATAAGCTAGGCACTAGCAGTTCCATTTTATCTACTCGTTAGAAGTAAACGTCCCTGGAAAAAAAGCATTCACTACAGACTTGAATAACAACACCCATATAAACACTAAGAAAAACCAATAAAAACCAGTATTTTCAGTTCTAAATTCGCGCACTCTAGGTTCCATATAAATGTATGGAAGTAATATGTTTTCTTGTGACTTCAATTGATGGATCAACCCAGCTTCATGCCAAATGGACACATTTGTTCCAACCTTTAAACTATTCGCTAATTTCTCACATATTCTTTCGCCAATACCAACAGCTGAGAAAGTATCTTGAAATGCGCCAATATTGAGATCAAAGTAGGTATAAACCTTATCTGTTTCATCATCAATGACGACTTCTTTATAGCATTCGATGAAGTCAATTTCTGTTGAATATTCGTGTATGTTAGCTAGATCAGAAACAATATATTTTGGTAAGACTAAGGCCAGAACAATAACATTTATCAAGAAAAAGGCGACAATAAAGAGCTTACGATTTGTTCCCTTTCCTTCAGCAGAGAACTCTATGATAAATTCACTTTCATCATCGTCATCTTCCGCTTCTTCGATTTCTTGCATTTTTTGTTCAAATTCACCCGTATCTTTTCTACGTTGAATTTCTTCACACAATTGCTTATATCTTTCAGGATAATTATCCCTGTCTATATTTTCATGAACATCAAGTAATTCATCCAAAGAATAATTTGAATAATCAATTGGCACGATACTTCCTTTTACCCCTAATCCCCGCATAATGGGCTGATAAATGCTTGGCTAAAATTGTGAACGAAGTGAAACTGAGCCAAGCGTTAGCAGTCCCGCGCTTAATTGGCTTGCTATATTTATTGCACGAACTCAGTAATAGATACATTTGAGCCTTCGATATTTATACGAATCTCTGTTTCAGGAAAAAGCCAAATGACGGAAGAGTTTCCTTGGGCATTTAACTCAAATTCACCATACATTGCGGTACTTTTTTGTTCATCTGAGTATATTTGACCTTTTACAACGATGTCGGATTTACATACCCTAGGGCATTGTTGCTGAGACCATTCAACTTTCCAAAAACGCTCAGACGGTACGACGTATATTTCTTCTCTATCTTTTTTGAGAACGACAGCTCCAAGGTTGGTTCCTGATTCATAATATTCATTAAATTTTTTGTCGTAACCTAATTTAGTTAAAGTGATACACTGATCCTTCCAAGAATTACCAAGCCTGTTCTCAAGATTAATTTTTGCCTCTTCGCTATTGTTTTTAGCTGCTAAACAGTACCAAAAATTTGCCTTGTCGCTGTTATATCTATGACTAGAGTAATGCCCATAACTGAAAGCCAACTCACTTTGAGCTGAAGAATCCCCAGCATTGGCCCTATGGAATAACTCAGCTCTATCGCTTTGTGCAAAGCACATTGACGAGACTATTAGAAAAATGAGTAGAGTAAGGCGCATGATCTCCCTTTAAACATAACGCCCGCATAATGGGCGAATAATGCTTGGCTAAAATTTAGTGAGGAACGAACGTCAGCCAAGCTTTAGGCGTCCATTCCATTAATGCGTTTGTTATGTGTTTTCACACCTACCATGACTTTTTTGCTTTAGCTTGACGCAACGCCTTGCGTTCTTGTTTATTTGGAATATTCTCGCGAGTTGATAGGACAGCTTTGATATCTTGATATGCTTGCTTCCATTGCGGAGTATTTTTAAACTCAATTCCATCATTATTAGCCGCTTGATATTGATCTGACAACTCAAATGACTCTTCGCATTTTAATAATGCATTTCTTCGACTCATCAAAGTGCCTGTGTGCATCTTTTCCAAGTCAGATTTTGATACTACTTCTAACCTCTTCGACACTCAATACCTCAGAAACACATAACAATTTAATAGTGCGCAAATTGCGCATATTTCTACCGCAGCCTTGCTCACTTTCATCTTATCTGTATTTGTATCAAATTACATAACCATATGCCAGCTAAGCAATTTATCTTGCGGAGTAAAAATGCTTAGAGGATAAAAATGCGCAATTTGCTCATTTTCCTGAATATAGGGGAAAGTTGGTATTTCAGAAGCTAAGAAGTAAGAATGTTGATAACTTGCACTGTGTTGTTTACTTCGCTTTAAAACAAAAAAAGCAACGTGTTAGCGTTGCTTTTTCTTATCAGGAACACCGCTATTTTACTGCGACTGTACCAGCACCTGGCCTTCGAGGATCAGACGAGCCATGAAATAAGCCGTCTTTGAACATAATAGACTGAACGCTGCCCATAGATTTTGAGTCCTGTACATTCTGACCTTTGGCTTTTAGTAATGCTCTAGTGTCTGGGCTAAAGCCTGGCTCTAACTGCAATTGATCAGGTAACCATTGGTGATGAATACGCGGGGCGTTAACAGCTTCCGCCATGTTCATGTTGTGATCCATCACATTGACCAACACTTGAAGTACAGTGGTAATAATGCGGCTTCCGCCAGGGCTGCCAGTAACAACAAATGGGCGACCGTCTTTAAAAATCATGGTTGGTGTCATAGAGCTTAACGGTCGCTTGGTCGGTGCTATCGCATTGGCTTCACCACCAATTAAACCAAAACCATTTGGTGCACCAGGCTTAGAAGAAAAATCATCCATTTCATTGTTCATCAACATGCCTGTACCAGGAATAACGATTCCGGAGCCATATGAAAAGTTTAGTGTATAGGTATTAGAAACCGCGTTGCCTTTAGCGTCCATTACCGAGAAGTGGGTTGTATCAGGGCTCTCATAAGGAGCAGGATTTCCCGGCTTTATTTGTGCCGATGGCGTTGCCTTTTCCATTGATATCTTTTTAGCCAATTTCGCGGCATATTCTTTACTTGTTAACCCTTTAATTGGAACATCGAAATGATCAGGATCACCCAAAAACTCGCTGCGATCGGCATAAGCAAGTTTCATCACTTCAGAAAGTAAGTGAATATTATCGGCACTACCAAAGCCCATTTGTTCAATAGGGAAGTGCTCTAATATATTAAGCATTTGCGCAATATGAACACCGCCAGAACTGCTTGGCGGCATAGAAACCACGTCATAGCCTCGATAAGTCGTTTTTACTACTTCACGTTCTGCTACTTTGTAGTTAGCTAAATCTTCCATGGTGATCAAGCCGCTGTTCGCTTTCATTTCCGCGACTATTTTCTTTGCAATTGATCCTTGATAAAAAGCACTAGGACCTTTTTCAGCCAGCTGCTTAAGTGACCAAGCTAAATCTGATTGCACAAGGAGTTCGCCAGCTTCAAAAGGGATACCTTGATCTTTATAAAAGACTTCAGCTGTGGCTTTATTCGACGTTAGCCACTCTTGACGGCTTTTCAAATTAGCCGACAAATCATAAGACACTAAAATACCTTTTTCTGCTAACGCTATTGAAGGCTCAACCACTTGCTTCCAACTCATGGTGCCGTATTTTTCTAAAGCATGGGCTAAACCAGCAACGGTGCCAGGAACACCGGATGATAAATGGCTAAAGCGCGCCTTTTTTTCATCAACATTGCCATTTTCATCAAGAAACATGTCGCGATGTGCCAAGGCTGGCGCCATTTCTCTATAGTCGATAGCAATCGTTTTATCTTGTTCAGCTAAGTAAACAATCATAAAACCACCACCGCCTAAGTTACCAGCACGAGGCAAAGTCACCGCTAACGAAATCGCTGTTGCTACTGCGGCATCGATAGCATTTCCGCCTTTTCGCAGGATTTCAGCACCGATTTGACTAGACAACTCACGTTGACTCGACACCATACCGCCTGTGCCTAACACAGGGTGATGTATCGCGTCATAACGAATAACAGCATTAGTATCTTTAACATGACTTGCCGCCGAGGATACTGCAGACGAAGAGGCCGTTACAGACATTAAACAAGCAAATAGTGCTGATGTGGTAAATAAGCCTGCGATATTTTTCAATTTTCCTGACTTGATACGTCTTTTCATAAACCCCTCGGTAACAATGGCATTCCACCAATTCAAATGTTGGTGTCAAATTACGACTAATCTGCTACTTATATCAAACTAAACACGCCAAGTTGAATAGAAAAACCGCTCGACTACATAGCCAAAGGTTATGGCTGTATAACCCAGAAAGTGAACACGGTTAAATGCTTAGCCTGTAATGAAAAAGCTTTGATTAGTAATTAAAAGAACTTGCCAGTGCGATTGCTCAGCGCGGAAGCATTTACCTTAATCACTCAACTTAACGCTAATTTTCTGCTTCGCCGATGTACAGATCACTATCAACCCGATCGAGTTTTGAAACAACGATTTTTTTGTGATCAGGCGACACAGCGAGTGAGCGACCTACCGCCGATGGTACGAAGTCAGTAACGTAATCTTTAGTGTTTGCGTCCACGTTATAGCGCCAAATAGCCAATTGGTTATTCTGCTTGTCGAGGTAATAGATAAATTTGCCAACAGTGGCAAGTTGATTTTGGTAATTGTCTGACATCTCGGGAATAATATTAGAGACGTTATTTTTATTATCTATTAGAAAAAGTCCGTTTTGATTGGGCTTGGTAAATATCACATTGCCATTGTCTAAAGTTCGTAAAGTGGCAGCGCCATCTGACGTAATTGCTGAGATTTCACCTTGAGTAGACACTGAAACCAGCTGAGAAAGTTCGCCAGATACTTTGCTTATTGCCACTATTTGTCCGTCACTTTTATAACTACACTGCGAAACTGGCTTCGTTGTAGGAATTCTATGCGTTATGTTTTGCTTAACGTCAAAAAGTAAACACTGATAGCCATGCTCGCTAAAGCTAGTGATTAAAAGTGAATCGCCATCCTTAGACCAATGAGGGGCAATTAGATGCTCATTCTCAATAGATAAAACGGAGTGACTGGTTTTGTTGGTCGTGTCATAGAACCAAAGTTCGCTTATACCGTGTCGATTAGTAATAAATGCCAGTTGTTTGCCGTCTGGCGAAAAACTTGGATTATTATCAAATTTTGCTGATGAAATGATTTTTTCTTGCGAATTATCAGATAAGTCTGTCATCCACAAATTGGCTTGATAACGCTTTTCTTGAAACAAGAGTGCTTGATTGTCGCTTAAAGACGGTAGTTGTCCATCCTTAGCGCCTAGGTTGGTTAACTTATCGGTCGACAAATTTAATAACCACAAGTTTTTGTCGCCACGCTTATTTGAATCAAAGATGAGCTGCTTACCATCAGCAAACCAGTCAAAGCCCAAGATCATTGCGTGTTCGTTGGTTAGCTGACGAATATCGCTCTTTTTAGCTCCTATTTTCAAAGAATATATGTTGCGAACTGAATCTGTACCTCGGGTGAAGCTAACTTCTTGATTACCATTTAAATAACGCGGTCGGGTGTCAAATTCGCTTGCTTGAGCAGGGAAACTGATTTGTGTTTTTTGTTGTGTCACTGTATCAAACTGCCAGATAGCAGGTTGATTGTTTTCTTCAGACGCATCAACAAAAAGAAATTTGGTACCGTCAGACGACCAATCGAATATGCCAGATAAGTTGGCCACCTGACAGCTACTGATAGGCTGAGAAACTAATTCCGGCAGTTGGAACAGACGTATTTCACAGTCTTTGCTTTTATAAGCTGCAACTAAAAGTTGCTTGTTATCGGGAGATAATACTGGAGAAATAAAATGCGTTAATTTGTCGCGAATATGATGTTTAACTTGTTTATCGAGTGTTTTAATTACGACTGCATATTGGCCATTATCGTCAAAACTGTAACTGATAAAACGGCCATCAGAAGAGATTTCGGGTTGAAATTCAACTTCAGCATCAGCAGTAAGTCGGCTGGCATTATTGATTGCGTCTTGCCAATCAATAACCTTATTTGAGTACGACAAGTAATAAAAAAAGCAGATAGTTAGTATGGTTACGCCTAAAACAATACTGACTTTGTTCACAGCAGAGCTTGTTCTAACCGTCTCTTTTGGCTCAATATTGTCTGTGGAGGCTTGATGTTCACTCGTTTGTTTTATCACAGGAGCGATAAAGCGATAGCCCCTTTTGGGAACCGTTTCGATAAAGATAGGCGCTTTGGAATTGTCACCTAAACTATTTCGCAATTGGGCGATATTTCGTGAAAGTGCGTCTTCATTGACGATTTTGTTTTCCCACAAATACGAAATTAATTGTTCTCTGGTTAGAAGTTTTTGATCATTTTTCAACAAATATTCGAGTAATTTGGCTTGAAGTTTAGTTAATCGAAGTTGTGTATGTTCGCTAGTTAAACGACCATCTTCTGGATTGAACTGCCAATGTAAAAAATGAATACTTTTCACTAATAAAACTCTAAATTATTGTTATTTAAATATAATTAATTCTTCTTTTTGTAAAAAGGAGGAAAAAAGGAGCTTTTTAAGTCACTTTGGAAAGGACTTTATCACTCGTTGCTAGCTAGTTTGAGAGCATTCAAAAACGATAACAAGGTGAATTATGCTCTTTCAAAAATTTTCTATTCTCGCTAGCTCGCTATTTTTGGTTGGCAGTATATCAACAAATATTCAAGCAAAAGAACAACAATCAACAGATTGTGACAATGTTTTATTAATCAGCAGCTATGATCAAGATAATGTGCAGGTATTTGACGGTTGCGATGGTACTTTTATCAAAAGTCTCGATGATCAAGGTCTAATTGCAGGTGCTCAAGCTATCATTGAATTACCCAACAACAAGATACTTGTCGCTAGTGAAAAGAATGACCGTTTAGTCACTTTTGACGCAGAATCACTATCAGGTGGTGAAATTGTTGTAAGTGGTGATACCTCAGGCTTTATTGATACACCTTTAGCGTTAGCTCTAGATGCCAATAATCAACTATATGTAGGCAGTTACTCTGAAAACAAAGTCGTTAAAATTGATCCTGAAACCTGGCAAGTAACCGATGTTACTCTTCCTGGTAACAACGGCATTATTCGCGGGTTAGATGCTGGCATGGTCATTGAAAATAATATGCTATATGCCCCCGGCTACGACAGCGATAACGTGATTAAGGTAAATTTAGCTGACCGATCTGTTAGTGAATGGATAGCAAAAGGCTCAAATGGCTTAGATAGAGCTCGAGGCATTGCTATCATTGGTCAGGAACTATTTGTTACGTCAGAAAAAACCAATGAAATATTAGTTTATGATATCGATTCAGGTGCTTTTAAGCGCACCTTGGCAACTAGCCTTTTACCAGCAGGTGTGCAAGCAGATGGTGAGAATCACCTCATTTACAATAATCGATTTAAAGTTTTTAGAATTAACATCGATGGCAGTGATAATACGCAAATTACAGAATCTAGCACCAGTGAATTAAATGGAGCAACCTTTGTTTATCGGTTATATACGTCTAAAGATGCTGACAATGACGGTTTAACCGACAACGAAGAGCAGGAATTAGGAACTGATCCCAATAATCCTGACAGTGATGGCGATACTATGCCTGATGGCTACGAAGTTGAAGTAGGATTAAACCCTTTAATTGATGATGCCACCGCAGACCCAGATAGCGATAGCTTGTCTAATGTGACCGAATATACCCTAGGTACTGATCCGCTGTCGGCTGACACTGACGAAGATGGTATAGATGACGGTGTTGATGAAAACCCGACGGTTGTGGACTCACAACCAACCTTGTCAGGAGAGGCAACAAGCTCAGTGCCTCAGGGAGAATTATATAGTTTTACACCTACTTTAGCGTATCCAGGAAAGCAATCACAACTGACATTCTCTATTGAAAACAAGCCTAACTGGGCTGAATTTTCTTCAATAACCGGAGAGCTAAATGGTACGCCCGACAATTCTGATGTAGGCAACTTTCAGCAAATATTTATTTCTGTCAGCAATGGAATGAAAGATGATGAACTACCTGCTTTTGACATTGAAGTTGTCAATGTTAATGACGCGCCAATGCAGACATCAGATATTCCAAATACCATTAAATCAATCGTTTTAGGAGAAAGCTTTGCTATCGAAATGTCGACCTACATCGAAGATATTGACGCAGGAGATAGCTTACTATTTAGTGCAGAAGGCTTTGACGAAACCATTGTGATCAATGAACAAGGTTCGTTAACAGGAAGTCCTAGTGCTGTGGGTGACTATACAGGAACAGTAACTGCTGTTGATACATCTGGGGAAGCATTTAGTATCGAATTAACTTTATCCGTAGTTGAGGAAAAAGTGGTTACATTAACAGCCTCAGATTCATCAAGTGGCGGCGGAAGCGTACCGCTATGGTTATTGCTATCTTTCTTAATATTGGGAATTGCTAGAACCACTAAGTAACGAATCCAGCGCTTGTAAGTTGTGAAAAGGCACGCCTAGTGCCTTTTTATTCGAATTTCAATTAACAACTTTATCAACGCTAACGCCTAAGCGTTTTGCTAAGCGCATAAGGTTTGCTCTATCAACCGTTAAATACTGCGCTGCTTTACTCCAATTACCTTGATTTAGTTCTAACGCATTTTTAAGTAGTTTGCGTTGATAGTCATCTACGCTCTTTCTCAAATTAATGCTTGTGTCTTGCAATTGTGATAATGGTTCTGGGTCTTGTTGATGATGCTGGCTAGCGGACATCGTCTGATCTAAGTGAATAAGTTCTTCACAGTCTGAAACTTGAATAGAAACAATTTCATTGTGTCTATTCGTTGCAGGAATAGACGCACAAGCCTTTAAAGCAGCTCGACTAAGCAGATGTTCTAACTCTCGAATATTACCGGGCCAGTGATAAATATCTAACAGCCCCATCAACTCAATCGAAAGCTTAAGCTGCCCAACCCCTAACTTACGTTTCGCCCTTTCAATAAAAAAGCCAGCTAAAAGTGATACATCGCCAGCTCTGTCTCGAAGTGGAGGCACTTGAATCGGATAGACATTTAACCTGTGATACAAGTCTGCTCTAAAACGACCATTTTCCACTTCTGCTTTTAAGTCTCTATTGGTTGCCGCGATTACTCTGACATCAACAGTAATAATACCGTCCTGGCCAACAGGCTGAATTTCGTTGTTTTGCAGTACTCTAAGTAATTTACTTTGTGCAGCTAACGGCAACTCACCTATTTCATCAAGAAAAATAGTACCACCATCCGCAACAAGAAACTTGCCAGAGCGGTTGTTTAACGCGCCTGTAAATGCTCCTTTTACATGGCCAAATAATTCACTCTCAATTAGGTTTTCAGGGAGAGCCGCACAGTTGATATGAATGAAAGCAGCGCCTGAACGTCCAGATTGTTGGTGTAGGTTTTGTGCCACCAGCTCCTTACCTGTACCACTTTCCCCTTGGATAAGAACTGAATAGTTGGAAGGAGCAACTAGAGAAATTTCATTCTTTAATTTACTTACTGCCGGACTTTGACCGACCATATCTTCGACACCGTCAGAGCCAACGGTTTCGTTCATCGCCCGTAGCACCTCCCGAGAATGGCTGACATTAGCCTCTAAAGCGCCTATCGCAAGCGAAGTATGTAAGCAAACCGACGCCATTGAAGCCAGTAACGATAACGACCGCTCAGAAAGCAGGTCAAAAGTATTCGGCGTTAAGCTATCTAAGGTTAAAACCCCAATAAGCTGTTGAGAAAAGTACAAAGGAATGCCCATACAAGCATGAACTGGCAGATCACCCTCTGTTGCTATAACCAACCCATCGTAGGGATCAGGGAGGGGAGAGTCAGCAGGAAAACGTACCGCTTTGTCAGAACTGCAAATACTGGCAAAGCGTGGGTGCTCGCTTATTAAGAATCGGCGGCCGATGGTGTCGTTACTTAGCCCTTGCAGTGCCAGTGGCTCTAAGTATTCGCCTTTATACGATAACAACACTATCGCATCACACGACACTATTTTCCTGATCGCTGAGAGAAAATCATTAAACCTATGCTCACTCGCGACACTTTGGGCGAGCTCAAGAGAAAGCTCCAGTAGTTGATTATCGGAAAGGTTGTTCATAGCTAAAAGACACCCTGCAAGTCATTAATACACAGTGTAGTCATAATGACTACAACAAGCAATCAGTCAAAATGACACATAACGAAACAAAAAACCAACTAAACACAATAAAATCAAACAATTAAAACATTGGCATTAGATTTGATATATCCAAAGTAGATTTAAGAAACTTTACTGAAAGGGTGTCAGTATGTATTCAAACTTCACAGTAGAAAACAAAACCCAATATTCTGCGCAGCAACTTAGTTTTCAAAAGTGCATCGTCGGCGGTAACTGGGCAATGATTGTATCTTTTTTGGTGGCAAGCTTTTGTTTATTAGTTACTTTTCAGTTTGAGCAACATTTTTCAATTGTTGCACAAATAGCAGCGCATATCTCAACTATTATCTTTGCCGCGCTTTTTAAAGTGGGTTATGTAATAAGGTGCGTTGGCGTTCACGGCCTAGGTTTTAAGGTGTTCTGATATGAATATTTCAGAACCATTAACAAAAGAAAAAGAAAACCACACGCTGTTTAACCATGCTGTATGGGAATTACCCTTTCGTTCTTTTTTTCTCGCCGCGGCGCTGTTTTCAGTTATCAGCATGTCTTTGTGGCTTATTACCTTGCTAGGTGCAGAGATATTAAACCACACCTTAATGTCTTCAGTATTATGGCACAGCTATGAAATGATTTTTGGCTTTGCTGTACTTGTCGCTGTTGGTTTCATTCTAACTGCGGTACAAACATGGACAGGACGCGCCAGCATTAAAGGTCTACCTGTCGCTTTGCTGCTATGCCTTTGGTTAGTGATTAGAGTACTCATGTATGTCAACAATACCTACAGCATCTTGTTCGCCATTGCTTTGCAAGCCATTTGGTGGCTTACGGTGGTGTCTGTCTTTTTTGATTTAGTTTACAGCAGCCAAAACAAGCGAAATTACTTGTTTATCCCACTGCTTATCATTCTGGCTAGCTTTAACCTTATTATATTGGCAACGATTTTTCTCGAGTATCATCAAGTAGCATCACACTTTATTCAGACTTCTGTTTTGCTTTTTACTTTGCTGATGGCAATAGTCGGTGGCAGGGTGATCCCATTTTTTACTGTTCGTGGGGCAAACACGACAGTAAAAGACCCCATTGCTTGGTTAGAGAAAATATTACTACCCACATCAATTATAGGTATCGCCTTATTTCTATTAAGCAAGTTTGTAGACACGCCTATTTCACCAGCATTTTTTATGATCTTTGCGGGTACGCTTCACCTAATTCGTATGAGTCGATGGTCTAGCTTCCATACCTCTAACGTTCCTCTGTTGTGGTCATTACATTTTTCTTATTTTTTCATGGGCGCAGGATTGATTTGCTCAGGCGCTAGTTACTTTGTTCCATGGTTAACGTTTAGTAGCGCACTACACGTGATTACTATCGGCGCCATCGGACTAATGATTCTCGCGATGATTTCTCGCGTATCGCTTGGTCATACCGGTAGGCAATTAATCACTAAGCCACTTGTAAGCTTTTCATTCATCCTATTGATTCTGACATTAATAGCGCGTGTGGTAGTTCCTATTTTCGGCTACTTACACTTCGGCTGGCTATTAAGTGCAGCGCTATGGATTGTGGCGTTTTCTATTTTCTTTTTCACATACTGGCCTGTGCTAACAGCACCTAGGCAGTCATAAATACGGAGTTTTCATGCTATCTACACAAGATATTAAACTTGTTCAATCAACCATTCCTTTAATTGAGCAAGCAGGATCTTACGTTACCGAACATTTTTACCAACGTATGTTTAAACATAACCCTGAAACTATGGACATTTTTAACTTGAGTAACCAACACTCAGGGGCACAAAAATTTGCCCTGTTTAGCGTTATTGTTAGCTATGCAAAAAACCTTGATAACATCACTAGCTTAAGTCATGCCGTTGAGAGAATTGCCAATAAGCACGTCAGCATGCACATCAAAGCTGAGGATTATCAAATTGTTGGGCACCACTTAATTGAAACATTAAGAGAGTTATTGGAAGAGAAGTTTTCTCCCTTAATAGAACAAGCATGGCTATCAGCTTATGGCGTACTGGCCAAACTGTTTATTGATCGTGAAGAAGAAATCTATCAAACAAGAGAATCTAACCTAGGTGGTTGGCGAGGAAAACGTGCTTTCGCGCTAACCGATAAAGTCAAAGAATCAGAGTTGGTGACCAGTTTTATTTTTTCTCCAATCGATCAGCAAGCCGTAATGGATTATCAAGCAGGGCAATACCTAGCGATAGAACTAAAACCTGAATCGTTTCAATTTAATGAAATTCGACAATACTCGTTATCAACAAAAGCTAATGGCGAGAATTACCGCATATCCGTTAAAAAGGAAACGGGTGAACGCGATGGCATTGTATCTCACTACCTTCACGATAATTTCCAGATAGGTGATTTAGTTGATTTACATGCACCGTCTGGAGACTTTTATTTTGTTGATAGACAAAAACCTGTCGTGCTTATCTCTGCTGGCGTTGGGATTACCCCTATGCAAGCGATGTTAGACACTTTAGCTGCTTCAAACTACCAATATCCAGTCACCTATTTACATGCTTGTGAAAACGCCGCCCAGCACTCTTTTAAAGAGCATACCGCTAAAGTCTGTCAGCAACACGACTGGCTAAACTATACTTGGTATCAAAATGAAGAGTCTTCAGAGAGTACAACATTTACAGGTAGCATGTTTATTGAACATGTGAGCTTACCTTTAAGCCATGGTGACTTTTATTTATGTGGCCCTGTTGGGTTTATGAAATTTATTAAAGACCAGTTAATTAACCAGGGAGTAGACGAAGACAGAATTCATTATGAAGTGTTCGGCCCACATGCAACCTTATAGTAAGTCATAAAAAAAGCAGCCTTATTGGCTGCTTTTCTTTTTAGTAGATTTTATTTGTTTAACTACTCTACCGTTACTGACTTGGCCAAGTTTCTAGGTTGGTCAACATCAGTCCCTTTAATAATAGCTACGTAGTAAGAAAGTAACTGTAACGGCAAGGTATAGATGATAGGTGCGATAATATCGTCACAGTGCGGTACGCTAATAACTTTCATCGTATCGTCACTATCAAACGTCGCTTCTGTATCAGCAAATACATACATTAAGCCGCCACGCGCACGTACTTCTTCAACGTTTGATTTAAGCTTCTCAATCAAATCGTTTTGCGGCGCAACAACGATAACAGGCATTTCTGCATCGATAAGCGCTAACGGGCCGTGTTTAAGTTCACCTGCGGCATAGGCTTCAGCGTGAATGTATGAAATTTCTTTCAGCTTTAACGCGCCTTCCATTGCGATCGGGTATTGATCACCACGGCCTAAGAATAGTGCATGATGTTTGTCGGCAAAATCTTCAGCTAAGGCTTCGATAGAACCAGCAAGAGACATTATCTCATCTATCTTGTTTGGTAGGCTCATTAATGAGCTAGCAATGTCTTGTTGGACTTGCTCGCTCATGCCATGGTGTTGACCAATAGCGAGTGTCATCATTAGTAAGCCAACTAGCTGTGTCGTGAATGCTTTAGTAGAAGCTACACCAATTTCTGCACCAGCTTTAGTCATAAAGGCTAAATCAGATTCACGTACTAAAGATGAGCCAGGTACGTTGCAAATGGTCATACTCGCACGATAGCCAAGTTCTTTAGCTAAACGAAGAGCTGCTAATGTATCAGCAGTTTCACCCGATTGAGAAATAGTTACTAGTAACGCATTTTTAGGTACGTGTGATTTACGGTAGCGGAATTCACTCGCTATTTCGACATTACACGATACGCCAGCTAAGCTTTCTAACCAATAGCGAGCCACCATGCCCGAATGATAACTCGTACCACACGCAATAATCTGAACGTGCTCAATTTCTTTGAAGATATCATCTGCGCCATTACCAAAAGCATTAATATCGATACCTGTACCCAGCAAACGTCCTTCTAAAGTATTGCGAATTGCCGTAGGTTGTTCGTAAATTTCTTTCAGCATGTAATGACGGTATTCACCCTTATCACCACTGTCTTGAGCAACTTCACGCTCTTTCGCTTCACGAGTAACAGCATTGCCATCAATATCAAAAATATCGACATTAAAACGAGTGACTTCTGCAACATCGCCTTCTTCCAAAAATGCGAATTTGCGCGTTACAGGTAACAGGGCAAGCATATCAGAGGCGATAAAGTTCTCACCTACACCATAGCCAACAACAAGCGGACTGCCAGAACGAGCAACCACGACGCGCTCTTTATCACGACTATCCATAACTACAGTACCGTATGCACCTTCTAGTTGCTTAACGGTAACCTGCACAGCTTCTCTTAGCGACGCAGCAGACTTTAGTTCATGATGCACTAAATGGGCGATAACTTCAGTGTCTGTTTCAGAGGTAAACACATAGCCAAGACCCGTTAATCTTTCGCGCAGCTCTTGGTGATTTTCAATAATACCGTTGTGTACCACAGCAATATGTTCGCTAGATACATGGGGGTGAGCATTAGATTCGCTAGGTGCACCATGTGTTGCCCAACGCGTATGAGCGATACCTGTGCCACCAAATAATGGCTCAGATGAAAGCGCGTCTGCCAGTTCTTGTACTTTACCTAAACGACGAGCACGCTTAAGTTGGTTGTCATTATCAATAATGGCAACGCCTGCTGAATCATAACCACGATATTCTAGGCGCTTTAGCCCTTCAACTAAAATATCTGATACATCACGCTGTGCTACTGCTCCAACAATACCGCACATAAGCTTTTCCTTTTTAAAATGTTAGTCGGCGATTATTACGTTAACGCCTTGTTCTATAAGTTGAGATTGCGTTGATGGCGACAGTTCGCCATCAGTAATTAGTGTGTGGATTTTCCCCCACGGTATTTCTAAATTCGGGATTTTGCGATTAAATTTTTCGGACTCAACCATAACAATAACTTCACGAGAGACATCAGCCATCACTTGGCTTAAACCTAATAATTCGTTAAAGGTTGTTGTACCGCGAGTAATATCAATGCCATCAGCACCGATAAATAGTTGGTCAAAATCATAGGATCGCAACACACTTTCAGCAACTTTTCCCTGAAAAGATTCTGAATGTGGATCCCAAGTACCGCCCGTCATTAAAAGCGTTGGTTCGTTTTCTAGGGCGTGAATGTCATTAGCAATATTTAATGAATTGGTCATTACAACAAGGCCTTGTTTTTTGCCTAGCTCTTTAACCAATGCTGAAGTAGTACTGCCACTATCGAGGATAATACGGTTGTGGTCGCGAATAAGCGTAGCAGCTTTTTCTGCTATCGTTATCTTTCGCTTTGAAACTTTTTCGCTTTTGGGTTCGATAAGTTCAGTGGGCAAAGGCACTGCACCACCGTAACGACGCAACAGCAAACCACTATTTTCAAGGGCTGCTAGATCTTTGCGAATGGTTACCTCAGATGTATCAAACTTCTTAGCTAACTGCTCTACACTGACTTCGCCGCATTCATTTAATTCAGTAATAATAATATGACGGCGTTGTTTGGTGTTTCTTTTTGTCATAAGTTTCGACTTTTACTTCATAAGTTTCGTTTTAAAACTTAGCTATTAAATCAAAACTTTTAACGAATAACAACGCTAAAGTTTATTTATCGGAAATTAGAGGCTTATGCTCAAGGTGATACTTGTACTCTTCAGTTGACACTATGATCGCATTGTTTCGCGTTAGCGCCTCTACAAGCTCTTTGTCAGAGTCAATTTGAACGGCTATATAGGCTTCTCTATGCGTTTCAGGAAGAATGTTATACTCGATATATTCCTCAGCAATTAACCCCTTGCTCGCATAATAGTTTTGCAAAACTGTGGGCGCCGTATAAATCAGATCAACTTTGCCATTAAGGAAAAGTTTTATTGCTGAATCAATAGAGTCGACAGGGTATAAATTTTCGTTGTTAGAAAACCCTTGTTTAATAAGGGAACTATGACTGTATGTACCTCTTACGACAGCGGATACTTTAGTTCTCGCATGTGAAATTTCGGTGACGCGGTTTTCAGGAGTTTGTTTTAATGAAATAAAAGCTCTGCGTAACTCGCTTACTTTGGTTATCCAATGAAAATATGGCTCACGCTCTTTTGTTCGAACCATACTCATTATCAAGGTATTTGGCGTTGTTTTAGCGCGCGCAAATGCACGTGACCAAGGCATAAACTGCACTTGGTCACTTTTGACATTCGTTTTTAATAGTAACTTTAGTATTTCAGCGGTAGGCCCAACAAGTTCACCTTCATGCCTATACTGAAGCAATCGATGTTCCGCCGCTACTATTGTTAACCTGTCCAGATCTATTTCTTCTGCTTGTATAACAGAAAATAAACCTAGCAATAGGCCAAATACAACCAGTCTCACTTTTGCCTCTTTACGTTGACTTCTTAGGGCGTTGCCATTGCTTGATGTTTTTTTGTTTTCCTCGTGCAACAGCTAACTGCTTCTCCTCAACATCTTTAACTATAACAGATCCTGCACCAGTCGTAGCGCCTTGGCCTATAAACACTGGAGCAACTAAAGATGAATTAGAGCCTATAAATGCTTCGTCATCGATTCGAGTTTGAAACTTGTTAGCGCCATCATAGTTACACGTAATAGTACCAGCACCAATATTGACGTTTTTGCCAATATCAGCATCACCAAGGTAGGTTAAGTGACCTGATTTACTGCCTTCGCCTAGAGTGGTCTTCTTCATTTCCACGAAATTACCGATATGAGAATCATTGTTCATCACAGAGCCAGGGCGAATACGTGCAAATGGCCCAACTGAACACTGATCACCAATAACTGCACCTTCCACAATAGAGTTTGGCTTAATTTCAGAGAACTCGCCGATAGTGCAGTCTTTGAGGATACAGTTTGCACCAACTTTTACGCCGTCAGCGAGAACAACTTCACCTTCGAATACACAGTTAACATCGATCTTAACTTCTTGGCCAATAACAAGCTTTCCTCTGATATCGATTCGATTAGGATCTCGTAAGCTTGCACCTTGTATCATCAAGGTTTCTGCTTCTCTTAACTGAAAAGCTCTCTCAAGGTTTGCCAACTGAACTCTATTGTTTGCGCCTTCGACTTCCACTTCAGTTTCAGGATGGGCAGTTGCAATAGTTTTACCTTCGCCATGGCATGCCGCGATAATGTCGGTTAAGTAGTACTCGCCTTGAGCATTGTCATTTGAAAGGTTAGACAGCCAACGTTTTAAATCACCGCCATTAGCGAGCAAAATACCGGTATTAACTTCGTTAACTTCTAGTTGAGCAGGAGAGGCATCTTTTTGCTCAACAATTCCTACCACAGTACCGTTGTCACGAATGATACGACCGTAACCTGTAGGGTCTGCAAGTTTAACGGTAAGTAATGACATACCGTTTTCAGGTTTGGCTTCTATCAAGCGTTGTAAAGTCTCGACACGTGTTAATGGCACATCTCCATAAAGTACCAACACATCGTCTTCATCCTTTAAATGTGGAGAAGCCATATCTACCGCATGACCTGTACCAAGTTGCTCTGCTTGTTCAACAAAAGTAAGGTCTTCACCTTGGACTTTTGCTTTAAGCAATTCGCCACCAAACCCATAAACAAGATAAATATTTTGTGCGGATAGACAACGAGCTGCGTCTATTACATGTTCAACCATTGGTTTATCAGCAACAGTATGTAAAACCTTAGGTAAGGCAGATTTCATGCGAGTACCTTTACCCGCTGCAAGAATGACTACTGAGAGTGCCATAAATCCCTCTTAAATGACGTTGTTTGTGCTTAATTGTTATAGGTGAAAGGTTACTAGAGTAAATAGTTAATTACTATGAAAATCGCGTTCTATCACCGTTTTCTTTAGTCTTATCAACAAATCAAAGCGGTTTAATAAATCTGACATTCAGGCGTCAAAACACGATCATATCAAATTAACACTTCTTTAACATTTAAAGTAAATAGTAATAACCGCTGTAACCACTTTAATTTTTTAATGTTTAAAAGGAGATATCATGAATAAATTAGCTTTATCTGTAGCACTATCAATGGCGATCTTTACTGGCAACACTATTGCTGCTGAAACAACACATTCAAATCCTAAAAGAACTAACCAATACGGTTATTCAAAATCAATATTTGTATCTGCAACAAGCGGTTCTCAATTCTGTAAGGAAGTGAAGGGGGGTAATTCACGCATGGTAGATGCTGAAATGAAATGTGGTGAAGACGAGAGCTCTTACGTTGAATACAACTGGTCTCAAAAAGATTGGGTTTCAAAAAGCACTGGTAGCAAAAACCAATGTTACCCATTATTTGAAAAGATTACCTGTAACTAAAAACCGGTTAAAGGTAGTAATAAAGCGGCCATAGAGCCGCTTTTTTAACCATAAATTCTGCTCTATTGTCGGGCATCATACAACTCGAGCTACCGATTAGTTGTAAGAAAACAGCATTTTAAGCTGTTTACTTATTACAACACATTGGTTAAAGTTTGAACTAACAGGGAAAGTTAATTTGGGTAAAGGTAGTTGCGGTACCAGTAAACGCACCCTGTTACTTAATCAAACAACAATAAATAAAGGAATTATCATGACTTTTTCAAAAAAAGCTATAGCAGCATTAGTTTTAGTAGGCGCTAGCGTTTCTTCAGCAATGGCTTTAGCACCAAGTTATTATGTAGAAAGAATCTACTATTCAGACGCGAACAAAACATATGAAGTTGGCGACTCAACGCTTTTCTGCAGTGGCAGCTACTATGTTAATGGCCAGGTAACGGCACATTATGACGAGTTAAGAATTAGATGTAATCGCGGTGGTGGTGATTTATAAACCGCGGCTCAGATAACAAAAAAGCGACCAACAGGTCGCTTTTTTAATCACTAAAACTTAGTGTTGTTAGCTATTTAGACTTTCTTCTTAACTGATTGAATAACGCGAAGTTGCGCTACCGCTCGAGCTAATTCAGCTGCAGCTTCTGCATAGTTAACATCGTCACCTTGAGCATTAATATGCTCTTCAGCGCGTTGTTTTGCATCTAATGCTGCTTGCTCGTCTAAGTCATCAACACGTGTTGCCACGTCAGCAAGCACAGTGACATGATTAGGCTGAACTTCTAGCATACCGCCAGAAAGGTAAAGAACTTCTTCTTCACCACCGTACTTAACGATTCGAGCCATACCAGGTTTTAGTGAGGTCAGTAAAGGCGCGTGACCAGGCATAATACCTAATTCACCTTCACTACCTGTGATCTGTAACGATTCAATGCGACCAGAGAATAGAGATTCTTCAGCGCTTACTACGTCAAGATTTACAGTTGTTAATGACATTTTGACCTCCTAAGTAGGCGACCATGAAAACATGGTCACCAGCCTTCATTACATGTTTTTAGCTTTTTCAGCCGCTTCTTCAATAGAACCAACCATGTAGAAAGCTTGCTCTGGTAAATCATCATACTCACCAGCAAGAATACCTTTAAAGCCAGAAATTGTGTCTTTAAGAGATACGTACTTACCAGGAGAACCAGTGAATACCTCAGCAACGAAGAACGGTTGAGATAAGAAACGTTGGATCTTACGAGCACGGTCAACAGTTTGCTTATCTTCTTCAGATAATTCGTCCATACCTAAGATGGCGATGATATCTTTAAGTTCTTTGTAACGTTGTAGTACAGATTGTACGCCACGAGCTACTTCATAGTGCTCAGCACCAACCACTAATGGGTCAAGCTGGCGAGAAGTTGAATCTAGTGGGTCAATCGCTGGGTAAATACCTAATTCAGCAATTGAACGCGAAAGTACAACAGTAGCATCTAAGTGAGCGAAGGTTGTCGCTGGAGACGGGTCAGTCAAGTCATCCGCAGGTACGTATACCGCTTGGATTGAAGTGATTGAACCTTTCTTCGTTGACGTAATACGCTCTTGAAGGATACCCATTTCTTCAGCAAGAGTAGGTTGGTAACCTACCGCTGATGGCATACGACCTAGAAGTGCTGATACCTCAGTACCTGCAAGCGTGTAACGATAGATGTTATCAACGAAGAAAAGAACGTCACGACCTTCGTCACGGAACTTCTCAGCCATTGTCAAACCAGTCATGGCAACACGTAAACGGTTACCCGGTGGCTCATTCATCTGACCGTAAACAAGCGCTACTTTATCAAGTACGTTTGAATCGTTCATTTCATGATAGAAATCGTTACCCTCACGAGTACGCTCACCAACACCAGCGAATACAGAGTAACCACTGTGCTCGATCGCGATGTTACGGATAAGTTCCATCATGTTTACGGTTTTACCAACACCAGCACCACCGAATAGACCAACTTTACCACCCTTAGCGAATGGACATACTAAGTCGATTACTTTGATACCAGTTTCTAATAACTCATTTGATGCCGCTTGGTCTTCGTAAGAAGGCGCTTCACGGTGGATAGACCAACGCTCTTGCTCACCAACTGGACCAGCTTCATCGATAGGGTCACCTAATACGTTCATGATACGACCAAGTGTCTCAGTACCTACTGGAACTTGGATAGGATTACCTGTGTTTTCTACGTTCAGACCACGACGCAAACCGTCTGATGAACCCATAGCGATCGCACGTACAACACCGCCACCAAGCTGTTGTTGTACTTCTAGTGTTAGACCGTTTAAGTCACCTTCAGTTACATTTAGTGCGTCATATACCTGAGGTACAGCATTTTGTGGGAATTCTACATCCACAACTGCGCCAATGATTTGGACGACTTTACCTGCACTCATGTTTATTCCTCTTTAAATTTAATCTTTGCCTACACCGCTGCAGCACCAGCAACAATCTCACCCAATTCTTGAGTAATACTTGCTTGACGCGCTTTGTTGTATACCAATTGTAAGTTATCGATTAAGTCACCAGCATTATCTGTAGCGGACTTCATCGCGATCATACGAGCAGCTTGCTCACATGCGAGGTTTTCAACCACGCCTTGGTACACCTGAGACTCAATGTAACGAACTAGTAGTTTATCAAGTAATACTTGAGCATCTGGTTCGTATAAGTAGTCCCAACGATGTTGTATTGCGTCATCGTCTGACTTTGGCAAAGGTAAAAGTTGATCGATAATCGGCTTTTGCGTCATGGTGTTTACGAACTTGTTGTAAACAACATAAAGCTTGTCTATTTCGCCGTTGTCGTAAGCGTCTAACATCACACGAACAGAGCCAATAAGGTCTGTTACCGATGGAGTATCGCCTAAACCTGATACTTGAGCAGTAATTTTAGCGCCCATGTTGTTGAAGAATGCAGTTGCTTTAGAGCCAACTACACCAAATTCAACTTCAGCACCTTGTTCCTGCCACTTAGCAGCATCAGCTAATACAGACTTAAATAAGTTAATATTCAAGCCACCACACAGACCACGGTCTGTGGAGACAACGATATAGCCTACACGCTTAACCTCGCGCTCTTCCAAATATGGATGGCGATATTCAAGGTTACCTAGCGCGATGTGACCGATCACATTTCGCATATTTTCAGCGTATGGACGAGATGCAGCCATAGCATCTTGCGCGCGGCGCATTTTACTGGCTGCTACCATTTCCATTGCGCTGGTGATTTTCTGCGTATTTTGTACGCTTCCAATCTTCGATTTTATCTCTTTAGCGCCGGACATGACTATTCTCTCCGAAAAGGTTAACTAATTACCAAGTTTGCGTAGACTTGAACGCGTCAAGTGCTTTCGCTAAACCTGCTTCGATATCTTTATCGTAGTTACCGCTTTCGTTGATAGTAGCCATCAATTCAGCGTGCTCACTATTTACGTAGCTTAAAAGTGCTGCTTCAAAATCGTTGATTTTGCTTAGCTCTACGTCATTTAGGTAGCCTTTTTCAGCAGCGAATAAAGATACCGCTGTTTCAGCTACAGATAGTGGGCTGTATTGTTTTTGCTTCATCAATTCAGTAACGCGTTGACCGTGCTCTAGTTGCTCACGAGTAGCATCGTCAAGGTCAGAAGCGAACTGTGCGAATGCCGCAAGTTCACGATATTGTGCAAGTGCTAAACGGATACCACCACCAAGCTTCTTGATGATTTTCGTTTGTGCAGCACCACCAACACGAGATACTGAAAGACCAGCATTAACCGCCGGACGAATACCTGAGTTGAATAAATCAGTCTCAAGGAAGATTTGACCATCGGTAATTGAAATTACGTTAGTCGGTACGAATGCAGATACGTCACCCGCTTGCGTTTCGATAATAGGTAACGCAGTTAATGAACCAGTTTGGCCTTTAACTTCACCGTTAGTGAAACGCTCAACGTACTCTTCACTTACACGTGCAGCACGCTCAAGAAGGCGTGAGTGCAAGTAGAAAACGTCACCTGGGTATGCTTCACGTCCTGGTGGACGACGAAGTAGCAATGAAATTTGACGGTACGCAACGGCTTGCTTAGATAAGTCATCATATACGATTAACGCATCTTCACCGCGGTCACGGAAGTATTCACCCATTGCACAACCAGAGTAAGGAGCAAGGTATTGAAGTGCAGCTGCTTCAGAAGCAGAAGCTACAACAACGATAGTGTTGTCTAATGCACCGTGCTCTTCAAGGTTACGTACTACGTTAGCAACAGTTGACGCTTTTTGGCCAATCGCTACGTAGATAGATTTAATACCTGTGTTCTTTTGGTTGATGATAGCATCAAGAGCGATCGCTGATTTACCGATTTGACGGTCACCAATGATAAGCTCACGCTGACCACGACCGATTGGAATCATTGAGTCAATTGACTTGATACCAGTTTGTACTGGTTGGTCAACTGATTTACGATCGATAACACCTGGTGCAACTACTTCTACAGGAGAGAAGCCGTCATTTTCAATCGGACCTTTACCGTCGATTGGCTCACCAAGAGTATTTACTACGCGGCCTAATAAGCCACGACCTACTGGTACTTCCAAAATACGGCCAGTACCTTTAACTTTTACGCCTTCAGCTAGGTCCGCGTAAGGACCCATAACTACCGCACCTACCGAATCACGGTCAAGGTTTAACGCGATAGCGTAGCGGTTACCAGGAAGTTCGATCATCTCACCTTGCATTACGTCTGCAAGACCGTGGATGCGGATAATACCGTCTGTTACAGAAACGATAGTACCTTCGTTACGAGCTTCGCTGACAACGTCAAACTGTTCAATACGTTTTTTGATCAGTTCAGCGATTTCAGTGGAATTCAGTTGCATGCTCTGTTCCCCGTTAAGATTGCATTGTTGTTGCTAAACGGCTCAATTTACCTTTGACTGAACCATCAATTACCATGTCACCAGCTTTAATAATTAAGCCAGAAACAACGTTAGCGTCTACAACACAATTGAGCTTTACTTTTCGAGCCAAGCGCTTTTCAAGCGCGGCGCTGATATTTGCTTGTTGATCAGCAGTTAATTCAACCGCTGATGTCACGTCCGCAGTAATTTCTTTTTCGTATTCAGCTTTTAATTCGCCAAATTGCTCAGAAACTTGCGGTAGCACCAACAAACGTTCGTTTTCTGCCATTACTTTAATTAAGTTTTGGCCTTGACTGTTTAACTGTTCGTCACACACTTTAATGAACAAGTCTTGTGCTTGTTCAACCGATGCGCCACCCGATAGGAATGTCGTCATCGTTTCGTTTTGTGCAACTTCTGCAGCAAACACTAGCATTTCTTGCCAGCTCTCTACTGCACCAGCTTCGACAGCAAAGTCGAACGCTGCTTTAGCGTAGGGACGAGCTATGGTTGTCAATTCAGACATGCTCTATACCCTCTTAAAGTTCAGCTACTAGTTTATCTAAGATGTCGCTATGCGCAGCGGCATCAATTGAACGCTCAAGAATTTTCTCGGCACCGGCAACAGCTAATACAGCAACTTGCTGACGTAGCTCTTCTTTGGCACGGTTGCGTTCAGACTCAATTTCTGCATGACCAGCGGCTAAGATCTTTTCTTTTTCCGCTTGTGCTTTATCAGCAGCTTCTTCAATTAATTGTGCTTCACGCTTTTTCGCAGCTTCGATGATTTCAGCTGCTTGCGCTTTAGCTTCTTTTAATTGTGCCGTCGCTTTTTCTTGCGCTAGAGCAAGATCTTTAGCTGCACGGTCAGAAGCGGCTAAGCCGTCTGCAATAGTTTTCTGACGAGTTTCGATAGCACCAATAATTGGTGGCCATACATACTTCATACAGAAAAGTACGAATACAACAAATGCAATCATTTCATAGATGAAAGTGACGTTTACGTTCATTTGGTGTACCTCCTATTTAAGTTCGTGATTAAAAAAGACTAATGCTAATTGGTTAGCCAATTTTCACGAATAGGATATATAGACCCATTGCAACACCGATGATCGCGATCGCATCGATTAGACCAGCTACGATGAACATTTTTACTTGTAACTGTGGTGCTAGTTCTGGTTGACGAGCAGCAGACTCTAGGAACTTACCACCTAAAAGACCGAAACCGATCGCTGTACCAAGTGCACCTAAGCCGATTAGTAACGCTGCAGCTACATATAGTAAACCTAAGTTTTCCATTTTTATCTCCGATTATTTAAAGTAAATTAAAAGTTAAAAATTAAATTTTTTAAATGGGGCATCCTGCCCGCTGTCTCTTGGTTGGTTAAACCAAAATCCTTAATCACCAAGAGACTAGTGATCTTCGTGCGCTAAGCTAAGGTAAACGATAGTTAGCGTCATAAATATAAATGCTTGTAATGGTATTACTAGCAAGTGGAACGCAGCCCATAAGAAGTGCGGACCAAAGATTTGCCATACGCCCATAGTCGCGATCAAGATGAAGATCAGCTCACCAGCGTATAAGTTACCGAACAAACGTAGTGCCAATGATAATGGGCGAGCTAGTAAAGTAACTACTTCTAAGATGAAGTTCATTGGGTATAGTGTCCAATGGCCAAATGGCTGTGTACTTAACTCTTTAATGAAGCCGCCAATACCTTTGACTTTAATTGAGTAGTAAACGATAAGATAAAACACACCTAAAGCTAATGCTAAAGTCATGTTGATATCAGTTGTAGGTACAGATTTAATGTAATGAATACCGATTAAACCCGCTAGAGTAGGGATCAAGTCAACTGGTACCCAGTCCATCGCATTCATTAGTAATACCCAAACGAATATTGTTAATGCTAATGGCGCTATAACAGGGTTTTTACCGTGGAATGAGCTTTTTACACTGTCGTCAACGAATTCTACGATCATTTCAACAGCACATTGAAGCTTGCCTGGTACACCCGTTTCAGCTTTTTTCGCCACAGAGCGGAAGATGAGTAAAAACACCATACCTAAGAATACAGACCAACCTAATGTATCTATGTGTAATGTCCAAAAACCAGCATCAGCACAAGCATAGTTAAATGCTACGCCGCCGTCAGCCATACACATTTTAGCATTAGTTAAATGGTGGCTAATATATTCTTGGCTGGTAATTTCAGCACTTGAAGCCATATCTAAGTTCCTAATGATTAAAGTTTAAATTTAAATTTTATAAAAAATTGGTGTCAGTATCGGTACGACCAGTACTACACAAAAACTTCCAAAAAAAGGGGCCGGAACGATGACTAAAAATTTAAACGCCAAAGCACAGAAAAACGCCGACAAACCCAATTTTAATTTCGCGCCACTATTAAATGATTGCATCACTTTTTTAGACGCTTGTGCTCCCGAAAAGCGAAATGCTTTTATTGCGAACACACAATTAGGGATGACACCTGCCGCTGCACCAGCTGCTGCTGATATTGCGTAAGTCTCACCCCCGATAAAATATGCTGTTAAAGTACACGTTAGTGCGACAACTATCATCGCCGCTATTTGCACAAGCGCTAACTTTCTACCGGTTTTTGCTAATGCATTCTCTTGCCAGCTAAACACTTGGCTCCTCAAACGAAATACTTCGTAAATCTCTTACGTTTTCTAAGGGTTTTCGTCCACTCAGAAAAAGTTGACGCAAGTATACTTAATTCCAATGTTATTGCAACAAAAGAGGGCATTAACTGCCCTCTATTTGTGCGATTTTTCGTTAATTTTGATAAAGAATTTTGTGCGGGATTTAAAAAGAACCAAATCGAGCAACGATGCCGTCTAGCTCTTCCAAATTGCTATAGGATATAACTAATTTGCCTTTACCTTTTTTATTGTGAGAAATGTTCACTTGTGAACCTAGTTTTTCAGAAAGATTTTGTTCTAACGAAGCGGTATTGGCGTCTTTTTCTTTCGGAGCTTTTTTAGGCTGCGGTTCTTGAATCTTTTTAATGAGTGCTTCGGTTTCACGTACAGTAAGCTCTTTAGCCACTACCGTTCTGCCTGCAGTTGTTTGCTCATCACCTTCAAGAGCTAGTAATGCGCGAGCGTGGCCCATTTCGATATCACCGTGCTCCAATAATGTTTTAACTTCATCGTTCAATTTATTTAAGCGAAGTAGATTGGTTACCGTAGCACGAGATTTACCTACAGCATCGGCAACTTCCTGGTGGGTTAATTCAAACTCAGTTAACAATCGTTCTAATGCGATAGCTTCTTCCATGGCGTTGAGATCTTCACGCTGAATATTCTCAATAAGCGCCATAGCAACAGCCGCTTCATCAGGAACATCCTTAACCAAACAAGGAACAAGATCAATTTCGGCTAATTGTGCGGCACGCCATCTGCGTTCACCGGCAATAATTTCATATTGTTTGTCGCCAACAGCGCGAACCACGATAGGCTGAATAATGCCTTGCGCTTTAATAGAATGAGACAATTCTTCTAAGGCATCAGGAGACATGTCTTTACGCGGCTGATATTTACCAGGTTGTAAGGACTCAATTGGTAGTTTTTGTAATTCACTGTTAGATAAATCACTTGTATCTGAAACTTGTTCAGTACTAGAAGCCTGAGACTGCTCAGCGTCTTTAGATTTTCTTGGCGCATTTGTCAGTAGTGCATCTAAACCACGACCTAGACCACGACGTTTTGTTGGGCTCATAATTATCCTTTCAGTGTTACTGATTTACCTATGCTTGTTTTCTTTCTTGCTCGTGTTTTCGCAATATTTCACCAGCAAGTGCTAGGTAAGCTTTTGCCCCTGTAGAGGACTTATCATAATACATGGCAGGTGCACCAAAACTTGGCGCTTCTGCTAAGCGTACGTTTCTCGGAATAACAGAACGATAAACTTTTTCGCCGAAATGACGCTTTAATTGCTCAGAAACATCGTTTGCTAACCGATTACGTGGATCGTACATGGTACGCAAAATTCCTTCAATCTCAAGATCACCATTAACGACGGCTTGAAGTTGAGAAATGGTATCCATCAAGGCTGTTAGTCCTTCAAGGGCATAGTACTCACATTGCATAGGAACAAGCACAGAGTCAGCAGCAGTCATGGCATTAACAGTTAGCATGTTAAGAGAAGGAGGGCAGTCGATAATAATATATTCGTACTGATCTTTGACTGGCGCTAAAGCATTTTTTAATCGCTGCTCACGCGCAAAAACTTCCATCAATTTGATTTCAGCAGCCGTAACATCAGTGTTCGCCGCAATTAGGTGATAAATACCCGTAGTATCTTTACAGACAACCTGATCAAAAGGTTGTTCGTCGATGAGTAACTCGTAGCAGGTGGCATGTACTTCATATTTGTCTACGCCGCTTCCCATCGTCGCATTACCTTGAGGATCAAGATCAATAAGTAAAACTTGTCGCTTTGTCGCAGCAAGCGATGCTGCTAAATTGACTGCAGTTGTCGTTTTGCCAACCCCACCTTTTTGGTTAGCTACAGCAATTATTTTTCCCACGAAAACCTCAAATTGTTTTTATTGTTAGTTCTTTTTTAACTCAATTAAATGTCTTTCACCAGTTAATTTTGGCACAAATACCTGATGAGATTTTACTAATATAACATCTTCAGGTAATTGCGTTAATTCTTCTTGAGGTAATTGGCCTTTTAAGGCGAAAAAGCGTCCAGATTGGTCATCAATTAAGTGATGACACCATGAAATCATGTCTAAAAGAGAAGCAAAGGCGCGACTTAACACACCATCGTAAGCTTTTTCAGGCTGATGTTCTTCCACGCGAGCTAAAACAGGTGTGACATTTTCCAACTTTAATTGAAATACCACTTGTTTTAGAAATGTGATTCGCTTGCCCAAACTATCAAGCAAGGTAAATTGCTTTTCAGGAAACATGATAGCTAAAGGAATACCTGGTAAACCTGGACCTGTTCCAACATCAATTAAGTTGTCGCCGTGAATATACTGACCGACCATCAAGCTATCCATAATATGCTTAATCAGCATTTCTTGCGGATCACGTACCGACGTTAAATTATACGCTTTATTCCACTTATCGAGTAATTCTACGTATTTAACCAGTTGCTCTAGTTGATGTTCACTTAAAGAAAGATCAGTTTGCTCTACAAGCGAAACTAATTGCGAATATAAACTCATAATATTCCTTCAGTTCAGGCAGACTTTCTTAGTAAACCGTGTTTTTTCAAATATACCAAGAGTAGAGAGATTGCTGCAGGTGTAATACCTGAAATTCTGGAAGCTTTTCCAATAGTTTCTGGCTTAGCGTCAGTCAGCTTAGCAACAACTTCATTAGACAAACCAGAAATTTGTCCGTAATCGAAGTCCGTTGGGATCAATGTGTCTTCATGTCGCTTTTTCTTTGCGATATCTTCAAGCTGCCTTTCGATATAGCCAGCATATTTAATTTGGATCTCAGCCTGTTCAGCAGCTTGCGAATCAGCAAGAGGCTCGCCAAGTCCTTCAATAGACATTAAATCGTTGTAGCGCACTTCAGGTCGACGGATTAAATCTTCCAAGCTAGCATCTCTGCTAATTGGCGTTTTCACTAATTTGTTAATTTCAGGCGTAGCAGCGTGATCTTTCTGGATCCAAGTTGATTTTAAACGTTGACGTTCAAGCTCAATATTTTCCATTTTCTCACTGAATCGTGCCCAACGCGCATCATCAACTAATCCTAGTTTGCGGCCAGTTTCTGTTAGACGAATGTCTGCGTTGTCTTCACGAAGTAATAAGCGATATTCAGCGCGAGAGGTAAACATACGATAAGGTTCTTTCGTTCCTAAGGTCGCAAGATCATCAACTAAAACGCCCATGTATGCTTGATCACGACCAAGAATCAATTCGTCTTTACCTTGAACGCGTGCCGCAGCATTGGCTGCAGCGATTAGTCCTTGTGCTCCGGCTTCTTCATAACCTGTCGTACCGTTAATTTGCCCTGCAAAATACAGATTATTAATAAATTTACTTTCTAAGGTTTGTTTTAAGTCACGCGGATCAAAGAAGTCATACTCAATCGCATAGCCAGGTCGAGTAATGTGAGCATTTTCGAAACCACGGATCGATCTTACAAGGTTCATTTGCACATCGAACGGTAAGCTAGTTGAAATACCATTAGGATAAACTTCATGTGTCGTTAATCCTTCAGGTTCTACGAATATTTGATGCGTTTCTTTATCGGCAAAACGCATGATCTTATCTTCAATTGAAGGGCAATAACGTGGACCCACCCCTTCAATTACACCTGTATACATTGGCGATCTATCTAAACCGTCACGAATAATGTCATGTGTTTGACCATTAGTGTGAGTTATATAACAAGAGATCTGTTGCGGATGATCGTCTCGCGATCCCATAAATGAAAAAACAGGGCGAGGATCATCGCCGGGTTGCTCTTCCATGACAGAAAAATCAAGGGTTCTTGCATCTAAACGAGGCGGCGTACCTGTTTTTAAACGATCTATTCTAAACGGCATATCACGTAAGCGCGCAGCAAGATTAGTACTCGCAGGATCACCAGCTCTACCACCTTGGTAATTGTTTAAACCAATGTGTATCTGGCCGGCAAGGAAAGTTCCTACCGTTAGAACAACAGTTTTACCTTTAAAATTTAATCCCATTTGCGTAGAAACACCGATCACTTGATCATTTTCTAAAATAAGATCGTCACAAGGCTGTTGGAATATCGTTAAGTTCTCTTGATTTTCAAGAAAATTTCTAACAAATCCGCGGTATAGGGCTCTATCTGCTTGTGCTCTAGTTGCTCGAACTGCTGGACCTTTACTAGCATTAAGTGTTCTAAATTGGATCGCAGCGTGATCAATAGCCGTTGCCATTAATCCACCTAAGGCATCAATCTCTTTTACAAGATGTCCTTTACCAATACCACCTATAGCTGGGTTACACGACATCTGACCTAGAGTATCAATATTATGAGTTAGTAATAATGTTTTACACCCCATACGTGCTGAGGCTAATGCTGCTTCAGTGCCAGCATGTCCACCACCTACTACTATCACGTCAAAGGACTCTTGATACCACATAGTTTTTTAAACCTTAGATCTGTGTCGTTAAAAAGGGCACGTATTTTACCTTGTTTTTAACTGATAGGAAACGATCAAATGATGAAAAAGATCTTCGGGGGATCAACTAAATAATATATAAAGATCTATATAAAGATCTTATTATTGATCTTTATTAAAGATCGCGTTTTCTGTGAATAACTCTATTATTTCTTTTATTTTCAGTATCTTTAAGCAGATCAGATCCTGTGATCAATCCTTGATCAAAAGCTAAAAAACCTTTGATCAAAACGGCTATTTATCCACAAGTTAAAAGTGACTGAGATCTATTTACTGAATAATCAAGGTTAATACATGAGTTATTTTATTTTTATCCACATTATGTGTTTGTTGTTGTGGCTTTTGTGAATAACTCATGTATAAGCGGTTTATAATAGATCTTTATGTTGTTCGATCCATGTTTGGGCATCTTCCTCTGGATCTATTTCAGATTGCACGTCATAGGTTTTAGTTTCTATTACTCTTGTGCAACCCTTTGATAATAGTAGTTTTTCTATTTTGTTGGCGGCAAAACAGAAAGTATCATAGCTAGTATCTCCTAAACCGATCACAGCAAAAGGTAGATCAGTTAAAGAGATCGTACTGTTAGTAAGATCTTCAACAAATTTTTGGATATTGTCAGGGTAATCGCCTGCACCATGGGTTGAAGTACAAACTAGCCAAAACTGATCTTGGTGCGGAATTTGGGAAAAATCAGGAGAAAAGTGCAGTGTAACTTCATGGCCTAATGACTCTAACGTCTCTTGGCAGGCCTCTGCTATGTACTCGCTAGCGCCTAACATACTGCCAACAATAATTTGAAAAGAAGACATATTGCTCTACCTATTTATTAAATAAAGCGCTATGTTAGCACGCTCTTAATCACCTTGAATATTAAGAGCGTGTATTTGTTGAGGAGGGAAAAAGGGGATTACTTACCAATACAGAATGAAGAAAAGATCTCGCCTAAAAGATCATCGTTAGTAAATTCACCTGTGATCTGGTTTAAAGATTCTTGGCAGAGCCTTAACTCTTCAGCAAGAATTTCACCGGCAACAAAGGCTTCCAGTTGCTCTAACCCTATGATTAGGTGGTGATGGGCTTGCTCAAGCGCTGCTAAATGGCGACGTCTTGCCATAAAGCCCCCTTCAGTACTACCTTCATAGCCCATGATTGATTTTAGGTGCTCTGCAAGTAGATCTATACCCTGGTTTTCCTTTGCTGACAAAGTGATGGTAGGAAAGTTGTTACTTTCATTTATTTCAATCGGCAAACCAGCAAGATCTGCTTTGTTTTGAATAACCGTTAATCCAATATTTTCTGGGAGTTTTTCAAAAAACTCTGGCCAAATTTCTTCTACAGCAACTGAGCCTTTAGAAGCATCTACCATGAGTAGTACACGATCAGCTTGCTCTATCTCTTTCCACGCTCGTTCAATGCCAATTTGCTCGACTTTATCTGCCGCATCTCGAAGACCTGCGGTATCAATAATATGTAATGGCATACCATCAATATGGATTTGTTCAGAAAGCACGTCTCGGGTGGTCCCTTCGATGTCGGTAACAATAGCGCTTTCTTTACCGCTTAACGCGTTTAATAAACTAGATTTCCCCGCGTTAGGTCGACCGGCGATGACAACGCGCATACCTTCGCGAATAATAGCCCCTTGTTGTGCTTTGGCTTGCACAACTTCCACTTGTTCAATGATCGCTTTTAGATCATTAACCACTTTTTCGTCAGCTAGGAAGTCTATTTCTTCTTCAGGGAAGTCGATTGCTGCTTCTACATACATGCGTAGGTGAATAGTATCATCAACAAGCTTTTTAACTTGTGTCGAGAATTCGCCTTGTAGCGAGTGTAGAGCACATTTAGCGGCCTGTTCCGATGTCGAGTTAATCAGATCTGCGATAGCTTCTGCTTGTGTTAGATCTAACTTGTCGTTGAGGAAGGCTTGCTCGCTAAATTCACCCGGGTTCGCCATTCTAATGCCATCGATAGATAAAATGCTTTTCAACAGCATATCTAAAATAACTGGACCACCATGGCCTTGTAGCTCGAGAATATCTTCACCCGTAAATGAATTAGGCCCTTGAAAGAATAGGGCTATGCCTTGATCTAATGTTTCACTTTCTTGATTTTTGAAAGCTAAATATTCAGCTTTCCTTGTTTCTGGCTGCTTTCCTAAAACCAGTTTGGCGACATCTGCTGCTTTTGGTCCTGATACTCTAATGATGCCAACACCACCTCGTCCAGGAGGGGTAGCTTGTGCTGCGATAGTATCTTTACTAGCAAATGGTATTTGAGTCATGGCCAATTTTTCAATGTTGTAGATAAGTTCAATAACGGCATTATAAAGTAAAGGGGGTTTTAGAGGAAAAAAAAAGCGACCACAAGGCCGCTTTTCCAATTTATCTGTTTATCATTTTTCAGATAGCTATTTTGCAGCCTTTTTCTTTTCCAAGGCGGCGAAGATCATCTTCATCTGAATAATTGAAATCACATTACTGACTAACCAATATAATACTAGTCCTGATGGGAACCAGAAGAAGAAAACGGTAAATGCTACAGGCATATATTGCATGATCTTCTGTTGCATCGGATCTTGTATGGTCATCGGTTGCATTTTTTGCATGATGAACATACTTAAACCCATCAATACAGGTAAGATGTAGTATGGGTCTTCCGTTGATAAATCAGTTAACCATAAGCCAAACGGGGCGTGGCGTAGCTCAACACTTTCTAGGAATACCCAGTAAAGCGCTAGGAAAATTGGCATTTGAATAAGAAGAGGTAAACAACCACCAGCAGGGTTTACCTTTTCTTTGCGGTAAAGCTCCATCATGGCTTGTGACATTTTTTGGCGATCTTCACCGTAACGTTCTTTAAGTTGCGTTAGTTTAGGTTGCAGGTCACGCATACGAGCCATAGACGTGTATTGCGCTTTGGTAAGCGGGTACATGACACCTTTCACGATAATAGTGATGATGATGATAGCTACACCCCAGTTACTCACAAAACTTTGAATGAATATAAGCAATGCGAATAATGGCTCTGAAATCATAAACAACCAGCCGTAATCTACTGTTAAGCGAAGATCTGGTGATATTGCTTCTAAGTCGTCTTTAATTTTAGGACCAACATAAAACGTTGCTGAAGTGGTTGCTGTCGCATTAGGCGCAATTTCAAGTGCAGGAGCTTTAAAGCCGATAATCGCTTCTTGCTTGCCAGTCGAAAAGTTTGTGTAAAGGTTATTGGCTTCATCCGCTTTCGGCACCCATGCAGATACAAAGTAATGTTGTAGCATGGCAACCCAACCACCTTGTGTGGTCTCGTTTAGGCTGGCATCAGCGATGTCTTCGAAGTCGTACTTTTCATAAGGCTCTTCTGAGGTTGAATAAGCCGCGCCTCGGTAAGTTGGGATGAGAGCACTAGATTTGTCTACTAATGAAGATTGTCTCAATTGTGCATACAACTGCGCAGAGATAGCGCTAGATGTTGCGTTATTAATGATATATTCAACGTCAACTTTGTAGCTACTAGGTTGGAAGGTGAAACGCTTGGTATAGCTAATACCTGCCTCTGAAGTGTACAGTAGGTCTACTGTTAATGGTTGACCATCAGTTAACTGGTAGTTTGATGCGCTCGTTGAAAAAATTGCTCTACCCGAAGACTTATCAATGCCTTGTGCACCAATTAATCCACTTTGTGCTATATAGCGGAAATTACCATTTTGCATAATGGTAAAAGGTATACCACTGCCTTGCTCGGTTTCGTAATCAAGTAAAGTAACTTCGACGATATCACCACCTTGAGAAGATATTTTTACGTCAAGTACGTCTGTTTTTACTGAAATTAACTTTGCGTCTGCTTTAGTAGCTGTTGTTGCTTTAGGAGCAGAACTCGCTGAAGGAGCTGGTACAAAGTCTTCGCCGTCGGTGTTAGCCGATGAAGGAACATTGTTATTGGCGTTTTGTTGTGTAGTTACTGCAGGTTGTACAGGGGCATAATCTTCTTGCCATTGTACATACATAAAATAACTAACAACCAATAGCGCAATAAGCAAAAAACTGCGTTGTGATTCCATAGTAAACTATTTCTCTTTATTTTTTGGTGGCACGGGATCTTCACCTCCCGCATTTAATGGGTGGCATTTTAATATACGTTTAGTCGCTAACCAACAACCTTTTATTACACCGAAGCGATTTATTGCTTCAATGGCATAGTTTGAACAAGTAGGAGAGAAACGACAATTGTTCCCTAATAACGGGCTAAGCCAACGTTGATAAGCTTTTATAGGCAATATAACTAATTGCTTAGGCGTCGATCTATTTTGCGCCATAACTTTTCAAGTTGCTTATTAATTTGTTTATTTTCAAGCTCATCAATACCTGATCGCACTAACACTACCATATCTATATGGGGAAGTTTATGACGATTTAAACGAAAACTTTCTCGAACTAGTCGTTTGATTCGATTTCGTTGCACAGCGAGTTTTACTCTTTTTTTAGCAATCGCTAATCCAAGACGGTTTTCACGTTCAGGATTTATGGATACGAGTATGGTGAAATGTGAGGAACTAAAACGTTGAGGGTCAGTAAATACTGATTTGAATTGTCCGGGAGTCAAGAGCCTCGACTCCCGTGAAAATTCGTAAGTAACCATGTTGGTTACCAATCTCTAATTAACAGGTAAAAAGAGATTAAGCGCTTAGGCGTGCACGGCCTTTAGCACGACGGCGTGCTAATACTGCACGACCATTTTTTGTTGCCATGCGAGCACGGAATCCGTGGTTACGCTTACGCTTTAATACGCTAGGTTGAAATGTTCTTTTCATTACGCTATCCGTCGGTTGTTGTTGCCCTGGCAAAACCGCCGTTTCGAGCACACTGGTTCAAAAAAGAGGCCGAATTCTATATAGAATATTCGCGGGTGTCAATATTTAATCTAAAAAATAGCGCTGATCTTTTGCTCAGATCTAAAAGGATCCTATAGCTATCCACAGTTTGATAACACGCAGAATATTAACTGTTGAAAAAACAAACTAAATTATCGCTTTTAGATCATTGAATGCTATTAAAGTTGATATTAAATGAAATTGTTATAAAAATTTAATAACTTTAAATAACAAGATGTTACTTGAGTGTTCGGTTATAAAGTTAGCCATTTATATTTGTCAAGGTTGATGTTGTGGATAACTATAGGGATAATGGTTGAATTAGATAAAAATAAAAGCTGTCGATCAAGATAATTTCTTCCTAAAAGATCGACTTATTAGGAGCCTTCATTGGACGATTCTTTGTGGCTTAAGTGCCTGTCTGTTTTACAAGAAGAACTGCCAGCCCAGCAATTTAGTATGTGGATCCGTCCGTTGCAGTGTGTTACTGATGGAAATGTGATCACTTTATATGCACCAAATCGCTTTGTGTTAGATTGGGTTCGCGATAAATATGTTGGTCGCATAACTGAACTCGTTAATATGGATGATTCTGATAACCCACCTATATTAAGGTTTGATGTCGGTAGTATTCCTAAGGGAGCAGTATCAAGTACTAACACTTCAGATCCGCAAGGTATTACACCAATGCCGGTTCCCGTTGAAAAGCCAGCAGTACCAGAAGCAAACTTGCCTAAAAAAACCAATGTTAGAGTTAATTATACTTTTGATAATTTCGTTGAAGGTAAATCTAACCAACTAGCGCGTGCCGCAGCGTCTCAAGTAGCTGATAATCCTGGTACAGCATATAACCCATTGTTTATTTACGGTGGTACGGGTTTAGGTAAAACTCACTTACTTCACGCTGTGGGTAATGGTATTTTGCTAAATAAGCCTAATGCTAAAATTGCTTATATGCATTCAGAACGATTTGTTCAAGATATGGTTAGAGCGTTGCAGAACAATGCGATAGAAAAATTTAAGCAATATTATCGTTCTGTTGATGCGTTACTTATCGATGATATTCAGTTTTTCGCTAACAAAGAACGTACACAAGAAGAGTTTTTCCATACTTTTAATGCGTTATTAGAAGGTAACCAGCAAATTATCTTAACGAGTGATCGTTATCCAAAAGAAATTGACGGTGTTGAAGACCGATTAAAGTCTCGCTTCGGTTGGGGGTTAACTATTGCTATAGAGCCTCCGGAACTCGAGACTCGTGTTGCCATTTTGAAAAAGAAAGCACAAGAAAGCCAAGTTAATTTGGCTGATGAAGTGGCATTTTTTATTGCCAAACGTCTGCGTTCAAATGTTCGTGAGTTAGAAGGTGCATTAAACCGTGTTATTGCCAACGCAAATTTCACAGGAAGGGCGATAACAATTGATTTTGTTAAAGAAGCATTGCGAGATTTACTTGCCTTACAGGATAAGTTAGTTACTATCGACAATATACAGAAAACTGTCGCTGAATATTATAAGATTAAGGTTGCCGACTTGTTGTCGAAAAGGCGAAATCGTTCGGTTGCTAGACCTAGACAAATTGCGATGGCATTGTCTAAAGACTTAACCAATCATAGCTTACCTGAAATAGGTGACGCTTTCGGCGGTAAAGATCATACAACAGTGTTGCATGCTTGCCGTAAAGTGAAAGAGCTAAGAGAAGAGTCGCACGACATTAAAGAAGATTATTCTAATTTAACTAGAACCCTTTCATCCTAAATAACAAGGATAATAAAGAGTAGGTATAAAATGAAGTTTTCATTAAATAGAGAATTGTTATTAAAACCCTTGCTATTGGTTTCCGGTGCAGTGGAAAGAAAAAGTACACTACCCATTTTAGGAAACATTTTAATGGATGTAAGTGGGCAGTCACTAACCTTAACAGCGACAGATTTAGAGCTTGAAATGGTCGCTTATGCTGACATTGAAAACCTCGAAAACGATGGTAAGCTAACTGTTCCTGCTAAGAAGCTTTTAGATATATGTAAAAGCTTACCTGATGGTTCTTTAATTACATTTGAGTCTACAGAAGATAGTGTCACCATTTCTTCAGGTAGAAGTCGCTATTCTTTGTCTACCTTGCCAGCCGCTGATTTTCCAAACATTGAAGAGTGGAAAGGTGATGTTGAGTTTAAATTGTCTAAAGCACAACTGCTGAGATTAATTGAAAGTACTCATTTTTCAATGGCAAATCAGGATGTTAGATACTATTTGAATGGCATGTCGATCGAAACAGAAGGTAATGAAATTCGTTCTGTGGCAACCGATGGTCATCGCTTGGCTATTTGTAAAATATCAAACGAAGAACTACAACTACCAAACCGACAGGTTATCGTACCGCGAAAAGGTATTTTAGAAATCATTCGTTTGTTAGATCCTGTTGATGAAGAGATTCAAGTTTTCTTAGGTTCTAACCATGTAAGAATATTAGATACACAATTTTCTTTTACCAGTAAGCTTGTTGATGGTCGTTTTCCAGATTACAGAAGGGTGTTACCTCGCAATGGTGACAAAGTTTTAAATACTGATAAAGATCAGTTGCGACAGGTACTTTCGCGAGCGTCTATCTTGTCTAACGAAAAGTTTAAAGGTGTACGCTTAAACTTTGCTGATCAGGAGTTAAAGATTACCGCGAACAATCCTGAGCAAGAGCAAGCAGAAGAAATATTAGAAATTGAGTTCCCGTACGACAATGTTGAAATAGGATTCAATGTTAACTATGTACTTGATGTATTAAACGCAATTAAAGACGAATCTGTAAAGTTCACCCTTGCTGACGCAAATAGTAGTGTAGTTATTGAAGGTGAAGAAAATAGCGAAGCTCTTTATGTTGTAATGCCAATGCGTTTGTAATGGCAATATCATCGCTCTCGTTTAGTGGGTTTAGAAACCTAGAAGACACTAGTATAGTACTAAACCCCAATTTAAATTTTATTATTGGAAAGAACGGAAGCGGTAAGAGTAGTGTTCTTGAGTCAGTATTCTTTTTAGGGCATGGTAAGTCTTTTCGTACTGCTTATAGTAAACAGATCGTTAAGCATCAACTAGCACAGTTTGTTGTTAACGCTAAATGCGATGATAGTAAAGTCATTGGCATTTCTCACGATATCGACGGCATTCGCCAGATAAAGGTGGATGGAGAAAAGCAAAAATCACTAACTAGTTTAGTTGTGAACCTAGCCGTTCAAATAGTCACGCCTGAAAGCTTTAAGCTGTTTTTTGGTGGGCCTAAAGAGAGACGAAAATTCGTTGATTTAGGAATGTTTCACGTGAAACATCAATTTTCAGATGTTTGGAAAGCATTCAACAGAACGCTTAAGCAAAGAAATGCATTGTTGAGAAACGGGTATAATGAAGAGCACTTGAACTATTGGACAAGTGAGTTTTGTAACCTCGCTAATGTAATCGCTGAACTTCGTGCGGAGTATATTAAAGAACTAAGCCAGGTCTTGGGAAATTGGGTTAAAGAACTGTTACCCGATATTAGTGAGCAAATTACTACACAGTATCATCAGGGGTGGAGTCAAAAGAAAGCATTGTCTGATGTTTTACAAGACTCAGTAGTTAAAGAGAGAGAAAAAGGTTACACCTTATTTGGCCCTCAAAAATTTGATATTAGATTTTTAGTAAACAAAGCACCAATTGAACAAATGCTTTCAAGAGGTCAACAAAAGTTGTTTTTACTCGCACTTACTTTTGCTCAGTCTGAAATGATTGAAAGAGTAGAACGAGTAAAACCAATTTTGCTAATAGATGACGTAAGTGCGGAACTAGATAGTGAAGCAAGGTTAAGAATGTACAAGGGTATTGAACGCCTTAATGTACAATCTATTATTACGGCAATAGATCAATCTACTGCTGATAAATTGGTTTCTGAACAGGATAATTACCAGATGTTTCACGTGGAACATGGTAAGATTTCATTAGTATAAAAGAATAGGCTAAATGCTATGAGTGTAGAAAATGAATATGGCTCAGACAGTATTAAAGTTCTTAAAGGACTTGATGCTGTAAGAAAACGACCAGGTATGTATATCGGTGACACAGATGATGGCACTGGTTTACATCACATGGTGTTTGAGGTTTTAGATAACTCAATTGATGAAGCGCTTGCGGGCCATTGTAGCGACATTGTAGTTACCATACATTTAGATGGTTCTGTTTCTGTAAAAGATGACGGTCGAGGCATTCCTACTGATATTCATCCAGAAGAAGGTGTATCAGCTGCTGAAGTTATTATGACTGTTCTTCATGCCGGTGGTAAATTTGGTGGTGAAGATTCTGGCTATAAAGTTTCTGGTGGTCTTCACGGTGTAGGTGTTTCCGTTGTAAACGCTTTAAGTGACAAACTAACGTTAACTATTCGCAGAGCTGGCAAGCTTCACGAACAGGAATATCACTTAGGTGAGCCTAAAGCTCCTTTAGCAGAAGTAGGCGAAAGTGATAATACGGGTACTGAAGTTCGATTTTGGCCAAGTGCTGAAATTTTCTCAGATATCGAATTTCATTATGACATATTAGTTAAGCGTATCCGTGAGCTTTCTTTCCTAAACTCGGGCGTTTCAATTCGCTTAATTGATGAAAGAGAAGAAGGCAAAGAAGAGCACTTTTTCTATGAAGGTGGTATTCAAGCATTCGTTGATTATTTAAATACTAATAAGACGCCAGTAAATGAAGAGGTGTTTTATTTTGATTTACAACGTGACGATGGCATCGCTGTAGAAGTTGCTATGCAATGGAACGATGGCTTCCAGGAAAATATACACTGTTTTACTAATAACATTCCACAACGAGATGGTGGTACTCACTTAAGTGGTTTTAGAGCTGCTTTAACTAGAACTATTAATAGTTACATGGTTAAAGAAGGTTTAAACAAAACTAAAAAGGGCGAAACTAACCCATCAGGTGACGATGCGCGTGAAGGTTTGACTGCTGTTATTTCTGTAAAAGTACCAGACCCTAAATTCTCTTCTCAAACTAAAGACAAGTTAGTTTCATCAGAAGTTAAAACGGCTGTTGAACAAGCAATGGGTGAGAAGTTAAATGAGTATCTTCTAGAGAACCCATCTACAGCTAAAACAGTTATTATGAAAATTGTTGATGCTGCTCGAGCGCGTGAAGCGGCACGAAAAGCGCGTGAAATGACACGCCGTAAAGGGGCGTTAGATATTGCGGGTTTACCTGGGAAGCTTGCTGATTGTCAGGAAAAAGATCCAGCACTTTCTGAACTATACATAGTGGAGGGTGACTCTGCGGGTGGTTCAGCTAAGCAGGGTCGTAATCGTAAAAACCAAGCAATTTTGCCACTTAAAGGTAAAATCTTAAACGTTGAAAAAGCACGTTTTGATAAGATGATATCGTCAGCTGAGGTTGGAACGCTAATTACAGCCTTAGGTACAGGTATTGGCCGTGATGAATACGATCCTGAGAAACTTCGCTATCATTCAATTATCATCATGACCGATGCTGATGTTGATGGTTCTCACATTCGTACATTATTACTAACGTTCTTCTATCGCCAAATGCCAGAAGTAATGGAACGTGGTCACGTTTATATTGCTCAACCGCCACTATATAAAGTTAAGAAAGGTAAGCAAGAACGTTATATCAAAGATGATGACGCTCTTACTGAATACCTAACGACTTTAGCGCTAGAAAACGCTGAAATCCATGTAAATGAATCTGCTCCGGCTGTTTCTGGTGTTGCTTTAGAGCAACTTGTAAATCAATTTAGAAATACTCATGCAACTATTAAGCGCGTTTCTAGGTTTATACCAGCAGACATTTTAGAGAAGTTTGTTTACGCGCCGTCTATCAAAGTTGCAGACTTTTCAGACCAAGCAAAAGTAACAGCATGGACTAACGACTTAGTAGAACAATTAGAAAACCAAGATGGCAACGGTTCAATCTATTCTGCTACGGTAGAAGAAGATAGCGAACGTAACATTTTCCACCCTGTATTTAACGTACGTCAACACGGTATTGATAAAGTTTATAACTGCGGTTACGACTTTATTCAATCTAAAGAGTTTGGCGAAATACTTGCTCTTAACGAAGCCATTAATGGCTTAATGGAAGAGGGAGCTTACGTTAAACGTGGCGAAAAAGTTAAACCAGTTAAGTCGTTTGAAGAAGCGCTTACTTGGTTAATGGCAGAGTCAAAACGTGGTCAATACATACAACGATACAAAGGTTTGGGTGAGATGAACCCTGATCAATTATGGGAAACTACTATGGACCCAGAAACACGTCGTATGCTTAAAGTGACTATTGAAGACGCGATTGCAGCTGATCAACTATTTAATACACTAATGGGTGATCATGTAGAACCAAGACGTAACTTCATTGAAGACAACGCACTTAAAGTTGCTAACTTAGACGTATAGCAATTTGCTAAATTAAACAAAAATAGCCAGTGATTTATCACTGGCTTTTTTTACAGTGAAAATTAAACACAAAGCGATTTTCTAAATTGGCTTCCGGACATCGTAAAATATTGAGTAAACTTTAGTGTTAATACTCAAAAAATCGACAGTACGCCTAGAGGAATCAGTGGCTAGTCGTTATACTAGTGCCATTAAAAAATTGCTAAATGACAGATATGGGCATTTATGAGCACGTTCAATATTAAAACATTCCAGGGCTTGATCTTGCAGCTTCAAGACTACTGGTCTAGACAAGGCTGCGTTATTGTTCAGCCTCTTGATTTAGAAGTGGGTGCAGGTACTTTTCATCCTATGACCTTTTTGCGCGCGGTTGGTCCTGAGCCAATTAGTAGTGCTTACGTACAACCTTGTCGTCGACCTACCGACGGACGATATGGCGAGAACCCAAATAGACTTCAACATTACTACCAATTCCAAGTAATGTTAAAGCCGTCTCCAAAGAATATTCAAGAGCTTTACCTAAACTCTTTAAAAGAGTTAGGTATCGACCCTCTAGTACACGATATTCGTTTCGTTGAAGATAACTGGGAATCACCAACTTTAGGTGCTTGGGGCTTGGGCTGGGAAGTTTGGTTAAATGGTATGGAGATTACTCAATTCACGTACTTCCAACAAGTAGGTGGCTTAGAGTGTTCACCCGTTACAGGAGAGATCACTTACGGTTTAGAACGTCTTGCGATGTATATCCAAAATGTCGATAGCATTTATGATTTGGTTTGGACAGATGGCCCAATGGGTAAAGTACTTTATGGTGATGTATTCCATCAAAATGAAGTTGAGCAATCTGCATATAACTTTGAACATGCAGACGTTGATGCGCTATTTAAACAGTTTGACCAATGTGAGCAAGACAGTCAGAAACTTATTGAAAAAGGTTTAGCACTTCCTGCTTATGAGCAAGTAATGAAGGCATCGCACGCGTTTAACTTACTTGATGCTCGTCATGCAATTTCTGTTACTGAAAGACAGCGTTATATCTTACGTGTTCGCGCATTATCTAAAGCGTGTGCTGAAGCATTTTATAACACTAGGGAAGAGTTAGGATTCCCGCTTTGCAAAACCGAAGCAGCGGGAGAATAAACTATGAACACAGATATTTTACTGATTGAACTAGGAACGGAAGAGCTTCCTCCTAAATCTTTACAAACGCTGGCGACAACATTTCATCAGCAAATAACTGAGCAGTTAACTAAAGCTGATTTAGCGTTTGAAACTTCTAAATGGTTTGCTTCTCCTCGTCGTCTAGCTGTTCAGGTTTCAGGCTTAGTTTCATCACAACAAGACAAGGAAATCGAAAAACGTGGGCCTGCGGTAAATGTTGCATTTGATGATGAAGGCAACCCTAGCAAAGCGGCATTAGGTTGGGCACGTTCTAACGGTATCACTATTGAACAAGCAGAACGTTTAACTACCGATAAAGGTGAGTGGTTGTTACACAAAGCTGTGCAAAAAGGTCAGCCAGTGAGTGAGTTAATACCCGAAATGGTAAACAATGCGGTGGCGAAGTTACCTATCCCTAAGCCAATGCGTTGGGGAAGTTCTAGGACGCAATTCATTCGCCCTGTGCACACCCTAACTATGATGTATGGTAGTGACATACTAGCGGGTGAATGTTTAGGTATCACATCAAATAACCAGCTTCAGGGACATAGATTCCACCATCACGGCCTGTTAACGCTTGGTCATGCAAGTGAATACGAATCAGCATTAAAAGAAGCTTACGTTATCGCCGATTATCAAGAACGAAAAGCACTAATATCTAAACAGATTGCTGAACAAGCAGATGCTATAAATGCAAAAGTATTAATGGACGAATCACTTCTGGAAGAAGTTGTGTCGTTGGTAGAATGGCCGCAAGCACTTGTGGGGACGTTCGACGAGTCGTTTTTAGCAGTACCTGCCGAGCCGCTTATCTATTCGATGAAAGATCATCAAAAATACTTTCCTTTAGAAGACGCTAATGGAAAGCTATTAAATAAGTTTGTATTCATTACAAACATCGAAAGTAAAGAGCCTGCTCAAGTAATCTTTGGCAATGAAAAAGTTATTCGTCCAAGACTTGCAGACGCTGAGTTCTTTTTCAAAACAGATAAGAAAACGCCTTTAGCTGAACGACTAACAAGCTTAGAGTCAGTATTGTTCCAAAAACAATTGGGCACGCTCAAAGATAAGTCTGAGCGTATCGCCAATTTAAGTAAATTTGTTGCTGCTAAACTAGGTGAAGACCAAGATAAAGCACATCGCGCCGGCTTGCTTTGTAAAACAGACTTGATGACCGACATGGTTTTAGAGTTCCCTCAAGTACAAGGTACTATGGGTAAATATTATGCTCAGCATGATGGTGAAGACGCCGATGTTGCACAGGCACTAGAAGATCAATATCGTCCAAGGTTTTCTGGCGATGCGTTACCTGAAGCTAACATCGGTTGTGCGGTAGCAATTGCCGATAAGATTGATACTCTTGTCGGTATCTTCGGTATTAATCAACCGCCAAAAGGTGACAAGGATCCGTTTGCACTTCGCAGAGCCGCCATTGGTTTAATTCGTATCATTATCGAAAAGCAGTTAAACCTAGACTTGGCAGAATTAGTTGCACAGAGTATTAGTGATTACGCGGACAAACTAACAAATGCTGACACGGCTTCTCAAGTAATAGAGTTTATTCTTGGTCGATACAAGGCTCATTATCAAGAATTAAACGTGTCTGTTGATGTTATTCAAGCTGTACTAGCTAACGCTCCTAGTGCACCTTTAGATTTCGATAAGCGTGTATCTGCTGTAAGTCATTTTAAGCAATTAGAAGCGGCTCAAACACTCGCTGCAGCAAACAAGCGTGTTGGTAACATCTTAGCTAAGTTTGAAGGTCAACTAAACGAGTCTTTTGACAGTGCGCTAGCAAGCGAAGAGCAAGAGAAGTTTTTGGCTGCCGAATTTGCTGCTGTAGAAACGACATTAGCGCCTCTAATGGCCAGTAAAGACTATCAACAGGCGTTAACTGAATTAGCTCAGCTTAAACAGCCTATCGATGACTTTTTTGAAAATGTTATGGTGATGGCTGACGATGAAGCAGTTAAAGTGAATCGTTTATCTATGCTAAATAACATTCGCAATAGCTTCCTGGCTATCGCAGATATTTCAGTGTTACAGAAATAGACACAGTTAAGTAAAACGTTAAAAGCCTTAACGGGCACAATAATTAAGATTAAGCCTCGACTAATAGTCGGGGCTTTTTTTTACTAGATACTGTTACTTCGAAATTATTTAATCTACATCCCTTTATCACTATAGAAACGAACTAAAACTAAATAATATTTTAAATCAATTAGTTATAGGGATTTTCGATAACCGTACATAACGAAAAGGATCTAATAATATGAAAATTAATAATTTAATATTCCATTTAATTATGGATGTTAATATTTATCCAATAAAAGTCACATATTTTTAACTTTATATCTACATTTAAGCATAACAAGTCAAAGAAATTGCATAGAATCACATCTGAAAATTTCTAGAACTTTGCTGCTCTATTGACGTAAACCTCTATGAATATATTGTATACACCGCTTTCAAATGAAAGCAGCTACTAACAAAAAATATAAATATATTCTAAAGGGAACCGTAAACATGCTTAAAAGAACTCCGCTAGCTATAGCAATTGCTATGCTAGTAAATGCGCCTCACGCATTTGCAGAAGCAGAAAATAGTGCAGCAACAGAAGAAGCAGAGCGAATTTCTGTTACAGGCTCAAGAATCGCACGCATTAATGTCGAAACAACAGCACCAGTATTAGTACTTGAAGCTGACCAACTTAAAATCTCTGGTGACATGAATATAAATGATGTACTGACGTCATTACCACAATTTGCTCAGGGTATTGATAGTGAGTCTTCTGATTACAACCCAAACAATGCAGGTCTATCTGTACCTAATTTACGTGGCTTAGGCACAAAGCGTACTCTTACGCTTATTAACGGTCAACGTCCGGTAGCAACGATCAATGGCGCGAAAGAATTTGTTGTTGATGTAGGGCAAATTCCTGCTGTACTTATTGACCGCATCGAAATATTAAGTGGTGGTGCGTCTTCTGTTTATGGCTCTGATGCGGTTGCTGGTGTTGTAAACATCATCCTTAACACCGAATATGAAGGTATTCGTGTTGATGCGCAAGTAAATGGTACCGAGCGTGGTGATGGTGAATCTAAGTCGTTAAGCTTAACCGCTGGTTTAAACTTTGATAATGACCGTGGTAATGTTTCATTTAGTATCACACACAAAGCTAACAATGCGATTAAATACAAAGACCGTCCTAATAGCTATGGTCAAAGTTTTATGGGTGATAACCCATTAGATCCGAATGGTAAAATTCCAGGTATTCCAAACAATATCTCTTATTCTGGTGTTAACTGGCCTGATTACAACTTAACTCGCCCAACGCTATTAACTGCAGCTACAGGTGACTTCTATCAGTTTAAAGAAGATGGCGAAGGTAACCTAACAGAAGGCTTTTTAGCCGTTCCTTCTGATGAAATATTCAATGGCTATCGTACGCTTAATCCATATGGTTTTTCTTCTCAAGGGCCTAACCAGTATCTTACTCCAAGCGATACTACGTCTGTTTACTTAGCGTCTAATTATCAATTTGACGATTTTGAATTAACAGCTGATATTCGTTACAGCAAAGTAAACGCATTCCATACTATTGATCCTGAGTACTTGTACGCGTGGGATCATTGGCAAGATATCTATAACCCGACAATTCCAATTCCTGACGCTGTCGATGAATTAGTTAGAGGCTTTGAAGATACGCCAGCTTACGATGGTGGCTGGATCACAATGCCATACACATTTAACGCAATTGGCAACCGAGAAACTGATGTTGATCGTCAATTCTTATCACTTGCTATCGGTGCAAGCGGTGATTTAGACAATGGTTGGACGTGGGACGTATATGCGTCAACAGGTGGTTCAGAAATTGAACAAGCAAACTATAACAACATTCGTCGTGATTACATTAACTGGGACTACAATTTAATTGGGCCATGTGCTGAGACAAATAGCTGTGGTTACATTAACCCATTTAACGTTAATGAAATGGATCAAGCGGTAATGGATTACATTACCATTGATGTTAATGACCACACAGATATCACAGAAACAAAGCAAACAAACTTCCAAGCTAACCTATCTGGTGACTTATATGAACTACCTGCAGGTACATTAGCGTTTAGTACGGGTATTGAATACCGTAAAGAAGAGTTAGACATTTCTCCTTCAATCGCGTCTATCGAAGGGTGGGACGGCAACTCATCTCAAGCTTTAAACGTTGATCGTGATGTAACTGAAGCATATGTGGAATTATTAGTTCCTGTTTTATCTGATGTCACGTTTGTTGAAGAATTAACGGTTGAAACGGCAATTCGTTTTGCAAATTACAGTGATACAGAAAGCGACGAAAGCTGGAAGTTTGCTGCAAACTGGCGTATCGACGAGAATGTAATTATTCGTGCGAATATATCTGAAGCTGTTCGTGCTCCACAACTAATTGAGTTATATGCACCTTCGGATACGCAGTGGGCTCGCGGTTTAGATCCATGTGATGCAACTCAAATCGCTGACCTAGAGGGCGAAAAGCGTCAAACACGTTCATCAAACTGTGCTGCACTTGGTTTACCAGCTGATTACAATTCAGGCTTTGACGTAAGTGGTGGTCTATATGCGACCAAAAAAGGCAACGAAGACCTACGTTCTGAAAAAGCCCGCACATTAACTGTTGGTTTAGGCTTAACACCAACATTTATTGAAGGATTAACTATTAATATCGATTACTACGATATTGAGTTAGAAGACGGTATTTCGACATTTGGTGCTTTCTCTACAATGACCCAATGTGTTGACTCTTCATCTATTGATAATGACTTCTGTCGTAAAGTGACACGAGACCCTGTTACTGGTGTACCTACAGATGTAGAAATCACTTATATCAATGCTAACTTGTTAACGCGCACGGGTTATGACTTAGATGTTGCTTATGACATGGACTTAAGCTCTGGTGCAACATTAGCACTTAACTTTTTTGCGTCAAAAACATTAGAAGATTCTTATCAGGAATCAGAAGCAACTGGTGCGAAAATATTTGACTATGCAGGTATTGTAAGTGGAAACCCTGACTTTGCGGGAACTTTCACTGCTCGTTATACACTAGATACATTATCTGCTAGCTGGTCTGTGAGCCACATCAGCGATTCTTTAATTAGTATTGGCGCAAACGCTGAAACTCACGACAGATATGAAGTACCTAGTGCGACATTGCACCATGCTCGTGTAGATTTCGAGTTGGGTGACTCTTCAAGCGTATACTTTGGTGTTAGCAATGTAATGGATAAGCTTTGGACCGATCACCCGTATGGAGTGGGCTACGGTCGCTACCCATTATATGGTCGCTCATATTACGCAGGTGTAAGTGTAGAGTTTTAATTGTCCAATATAAATGTATCTCTCTGGACAAAACCAGTAGCTTTATAGCTACTGGTTTTTTTTGGTTTAACCTAGGGCGTGTTGATCTATCAAGGCTATTTTTGCAGCAATTTATCCCTGAAAGATCAACACGCCCTAATTAACAACCTTTCTTTATCAGGTATTGGTAGGGGAGTTCGTCGGTTTGTTTGGCGACTAAGGTATGTTCCATAAAAGTACAAAAACTTGGAATATCTCTAGCGGTAGAAGGGTCATCTGCTTCAATACTTAACGTTTGACCATTCTCCATGGATCTAATGGTTTTTCTAAGCATCATTACCGGCTCAGGGCACCTTAACCCCATGGCATCGAGGTGCTTGTTGGCATTATTAAAGAGTTCGTTCATAGAAGCTCACATACTACTTACTTGTTTGGTTCACGATAAACGCGTCTATTTCATGCGTAGATTTTAGCACAGCCATGTGTTGACGGGCATCTTCTTCTTTTTCGAATCCTTGAGACATCACTTTATAACGATTGCCGCTTTCTTTAATGTAAACCTCGTTGTTCTTTAATTTTTTTGTAAGCGCTGCTTGCATTGCTTTAGCATTTTCAATTTTTGAAAATACGCCAAATTGAATATAAACTTTTGCGTTAACCAAAGGCTTTGCAATAGGTGTTACCTTGGTTATTTCTGGGTTAGTACCTTTATCTATAAATATTTGTTTATTTGGTTTTGCTGTATTAGCTTTTGTGACAACAGCAATCTCCACTGGCGCATTGGTTTGTGGTGATTCTGTTACTGGCCTTGATACTGGGCGGTTACTGTAAAATCTCCATTTAATATTTAAAAATACACTATGATTTGTCCCAAGGTTATCGCCGTCAAAATAACTTGCCTGGCCAAAGTCTAGCTGCAGGCTTTTACTTAACTGATATCTCACACCCAAATCTAGGTAGGGGGCTGCTCCTTTGTCGACAAATTCTTGAACTGAGGTGTCGGTGATAAAAGATACGCCTGAGCTTGCAAAAATGCTGGCCTTATCACTGAATTGTTTTAAAAAAGTCACACCAAGATTAGCGCGTGTTAGATCTATACGCTGGTTTTGCTCCTCTTGCTTTACTGACAAAGTACCAACATCGATATAGCTCGCCTTAAACTCAAACGAAGGTGAGAACAGCCAATGATAATTCATCTGGTAACCAGACGAGCTTTCTTGATCTAGATGGTAAACCGCGCCTACGCCAATATCATGAGCGCTGTCGGCATAAACATTGGTGGTTACTATAGCGAAAATTGAAGCAGCAATTCGTTTAATCATGCAAGTTCTTGTTAAATAGCTCAGACAATCATAAGGATAGCTATCGCTGAAATAACTTTCTAGCTAAATTTAGGGGAATCTACTTGCGTTCATCAACTTGCCTTAATACTCTTAGAAGCATCAAACTTAATGGGCGTATTTATGTTTCGTATTTTCCAAGCTGTAGCCTGTATCGCTTGCTTCTCATTTCCCGTGATCGCTGACTCTAATCATCAGATCAGACAGACTTTTCTTCAAGCAGAAAAGCAACTTTGGAAACACAACTCTCCGAGTTATCAAGATCTGTATAAGCAACTTCATTATTACCCTTTACAGCCTTACCTTGATCAAAAAAGATTGATGAGCCGTATGCGCTTGTCTTCAAGAGATGAAATTGCAAGTTTTCTTGATGAGTACAAAGGCACACCACTTGATTGGCCGTTACGAAAAAAATGGCTTAATTACTTGGCAAAACGAGACAGACAATCAATGTTCTTGGAGTTCTTTCAACCAACGTCAGATGTTCGTTTAACGTGTTTATCGTATCAGTATCAACTAAACAAAGGTGTTGACCCTTCCATTATTTTAGCGAATGTTGATCGCCTCTGGGTGGTAGGAAAATCACAGCCTAAAGCATGTGATCCCATATTTAAAATGTGGCAAGAAGCGGGTAAGCGCACAAATGAGCACGTGTGGAGCCGGCTAGCAAAAGCTGCTGACGGGGGCAATCATACGCTTATCCCTTACATTACCACTTTGTTACCAGAAGAAGAGCAGTATTTAGGAAAGCTATGGCATAAAGTGAGACGTGACCCTGCATACATTACTAAGTTGTCACGCTTTCCTCAAAAGTCACCAAAAGAAACCATCATTTTTACCTACGGTATTAAACGCTTGATTTGGCGCGATCCTAACCGAGCCTTAAAAGCTTATGAAAAAGCGGAAAAAGAGTTTTCTTTTAGTGAGCAGCAAAAAGAAAGTATCGCCTTAAAGTTTTCTTTAGCCTTAGCAAGTAAACAACATAAGCAAGCGGATATTTGGTTAGCAAAGTTAAAAGATAAGCAATTAACAGAACATATTGTCCAGTGGAAAATTGCTGACGTATTGCGTAAACAAGACTGGCAACTTATCGAAAATGAGCTGTCAGCTTTACCTGATACATATCAAAACACCAATCAATGGAAGTATTGGTATGGTAGAACATTGCTTGAAATTGGCAATAAAGACCAAGCGATGATAGAGCTCAAAGAACTCGCTGGTAAACGCCATTATTATGGCTTTTTAGCAGCGAGCTTGACGGGTGAAAAAGTAAGTTTGCAAAACAAGCCCTTGTCATTCACAGAGCAAGAAAAGGCGGAAATTTTTAAAAACAGTGCTGGCAAAAGGGCGTTTGAGCTTTTTCATCTTGGTAGGTATCACTTAGCACGTAAAGAATGGAATTATTGGGTTAGGCAGCTTTCTGATAGGCAAATTTTGGGCGCGGCAAAGCTTGCTAACGAGATTGGTTGGTATGACCGGGCAATATTTGCTCTTTCTCAAGTGGGCTATTTAGACGACGTAGAATTGAGATTCCCTCTGGCGTTCAATGATGAAATAAATGAATACGCTAATAAGCACGACATTGCACCAGCATGGGCATTTGCTATCACGCGCAGAGAAAGCTCATTTATGTCTGATGCTCACTCATCTGCTGGCGCAAAAGGCTTAATGCAAGTGTTGCCAGGTACAGCTAAAGTGCTGACTAGACGTAAAAAGATTACAAATAGCTATTTAATGGATAGTGAGAATAATATAAACCTAGGTACTAAGTACCTGAAAGAATTGTTACGTAAACACAAAGGAAATCAAGTGTTGGCTACCGCTGCCTATAATGCTGGCCCTTATCGGGTAAAACGTTGGCTAAAAGAAGCTAATGGGCTGCCGGCTGATATTTGGATTGAAACCATTCCATTTCGAGAAACACGTGAATACGTTAAAAGTGTGATGGCATATCAACAAATTTACTTATATCAAGTGGGCCAACCAGCACAACTTTTTGATCAAATCCATGACATGCAAATCAAGCGACTTTGATATACTTACTGTTATTAAACTTTATCAACATGCTGGAATAGGGTTATGAATTCGCTAGAGCAATTATATGGCGCACATGTTGCGGAATTACAAAGCCGCACAGAACAGGTGCTTGCGCGTGAAAATTTAGATGGCTTGATTATTCATTCGGGTCAAGAACTGAAAATCTTTTTAGATGATTTAAGCTATCCTTTCAAAGTAAATCCTCACTTTAAGCATTGGTTACCGCTAACTGAACAAACCAATAGTTGGCTAATCGTTGACGGGAAAAATAAGCCTTGTTTAATTTATTATCAACCTGTTGATTTTTGGCATAAAGTTGAGCCGCTTCCACAGAGCTATTGGAATGAGTTTTTCGAGATCAAAGTGTTAACAAAAGCGACAGAAGTAGATGCTTTATTACCTTATGATAAAAAAGGTTATGCTTATATCGGAGAACATATCGAAGTTGCCAAAGCCCTGGGCTTTGAGCGCATTAACCCTGAAGAAGTGCTGAACTATTTACATTATCATCGCGGTTATAAAACGCCATACGAACAGGCTTGTATGCGTGAATCGAATGTTTTAGCCAAAAAGGCGCATTTAGCGGCTAAAGAGTGCTTTTTAAATAAAGGCAGTGAAAGAGAGATACAACACGCTTATTTAATGGCGTTGCAATGCGGTGATTCAGATACCCCGTATGGCAATATTGTCGCCCTTAACGAAAATGCCTCAATTTTACATTACACGGTATTAGATAAAGAAAAGCCTTCTGCACACCGTTCATTTCTAATTGACGCTGGCGCAAGCTTTAATGGTTACGCATCAGACATTACCCGAACCTATGCTCATACCGATGGTCCTTTTGCAGACTTAATCAAACGCATGGATATACTCATGTTAAATGCGGTTGATGGCTTAAAACCTGGGGCAAGTTATGTCGACCTTCATGTGCAAACATTTGCTGAAGTGGCTAAAGTGTTGTCAGAGTTTAATATCATCACGGTAACTCCTGATGTTGCTTTAGAAGCAGGGATAGTGTCAGCATTTTTCCCTCATGGACTCGGTCATCATATTGGCTTACAAGTTCACGATGTTGGCGGCTTTATGGCTGACGAAAGAGGCACTCATATTAATGCTCCTTCACAGCACCCATTTTTAAGAACATCACGTCAAATTGAAGCTAATCAAGTGTTTACTATTGAGCCAGGCTTATATTTTATAGAGTCGCTTTTAGCTGATATTAAAAATTCGACAAATAAGTCCATGGTTAATTGGCAACAAGTCGAATTGTTTAAACCATTTGGTGGTATACGAATTGAAGACAACGTTATTGTTCATCAATCTCATAATGAAAACATGACACGTGATGCAGGGTTGCAATAGCGTGTCGTTGCTACCTTATTTTGTCGTTGTTGGCCGTTGCAAACAAAGGTGTTGTTAAGTGAGTGCTAGTTATTTAGTGGCAGCTAGTGATGTTGAACACGAGATTATTATTAATAAGAGCCGATTTATCTGCTACTTATTTCCGTGCGCAGATCGACAAGCGTTTAAAACTCGTTTAACTGACATACAGGCATTACACCCGACCGCTAATCATCATTGCTATGCGTTTGTTACGTCACACCCCAATGATAGTCAAGCTTATGGCTTTTCAGACGATGGTGAGCCTTCAGGTACAGCGGGTAGGCCTATGCTAGCGACGGTACAAGGTAGCAATATAGGTGAAATCGCAGCAATCGTGGTGCGTTACTTTGGTGGCGTTAAACTAGGCACTGGTGGGTTACAGCGAGCGTATAGTGCGGCGGTTCGAGAAGCATTACCTAGTTTGGCAACCCAAATGAAAGTTGCTATGGTTAACAAGTCATTGACCTGTCAATATGCTCAAGTTAATGATATTCAACACCTATTGGAGCAAGTTCAGGGCAAAGTTATTGAACAAGATTACGGTGAAAATGTAGAATTGCTTTTATCTTTGCCTGAAGCTGAGTTGAAGCGGTTTAGTGAACAATTAACGACATTATCAGCAGGGCAAATAGAGCTGGTAAATGCTGATAACTAAAAATAAGAACAACCGAAGTGCAATTTAAAAACATCATTCGTATATTGGGTCTGTTGGTGTCGCTACTAAGTGTCACTATGATCCCGCCAGCTTTTATCTCGCTCATTTACCGTGACGGTGGCGGTACTGCGTTCTTGATGTCGTTTATTTTTTGCTTAGTGGCAGGTATGTTATCTTGGTATCCATTAAGAAAAGAGCGTAGCGATTTAAGGGCTAGGGAAGGGTTTCTAATCGTTGTTCTGTTCTGGACGGTTCTTGCTAGTTTCTCAGCGATACCCTTGATGCTATTAGAAACGCCTAATTTAACTATTACCGATGCATTTTTTGAATCTTTCTCCGGTTTAACCACTACTGGGGCGACTATTCTGACGCAAATAGATGGTTTGCCACACGCTGTTCTCTGGTATCGCCAGCAATTGCAATGGCTAGGTGGTATGGGGATAATTGTTTTAGCGGTCGCTGTGTTACCTATGTTAGGCATTGGTGGCATGCAGTTGTATCGCGCCGAAACACCAGGTCCTGTTAAAGATTCGAAAATGACCCCCAGGATTGCCGATACAGCAAAACACTTGTGGTATATATATCTGGCGCTAACCATATGTTGTGCATTAGCTTATTGGGCGGCGGGCATGTCGTTGTTTGACGCAATTTGTCATGCTTTCTCTACCATAGCTATCGGTGGCTTTTCTACTCATGATGCGAGTATGGGTTACTTTGCCAGCCCACTGATTAATTTTATTTGTGTCTTTTTCCTGTTAATTGCTGGCGTCAACTTTGCGCTTCATTTTGCGGTACTGCACAGTAAATCGTTAAAAGCTTATTTTTACGATCCAGAATTTAAGGTCTTTATCTCTATTCAACTTGTTCTTACCTTAATCTGTTTTGTGGTTTTGATGAGTTATGGAGTTTACCAATCAGGCTTTGAAGCATTTGATCAGGCGTTATTTCAGGCGGTTTCCATTTCTACTACCGCGGGATTTGCTACCACTTCATTTGCCGACTGGCCAACACTTCTTCCTATCTTACTTATATTCGCGAGCTTCATTGGTGGTTGCGCCGGCAGTACTGGTGGTGGCATGAAAGTTGTGCGTGTTATCTTACTTTATTTGCAAGGTATTCGAGAGCTCAACAAATTGGTACATCCAAAAGCTTTGTTCACTATCAAGCTAGGGCATAAAGCGCTCCCTAATCGTGTCGTTGAAGCCATTTGGGGGTTCTTCTCAGCATATGCTGCTGTGTTTGTTCTATGCATGCTGGCGTTACTCGCCGCAGGTGTTGATGATATTACTGCTTTTACTGCTGTAGCGGCATGTTTAAATAACTTAGGCCCTGGCTTGGGCGAAGTCGCTGCAAATTTCTCAGGGTTAGGGGACTTTAGTAAGTGGGTATTGGTTGTCGCGATGTTATTTGGTCGACTAGAGATATTTACCTTACTGGTACTCTTCACTCCAGCATTTTGGCGTAGTTAATCGCAGCGTTGACGCCGCGTTTAACTCAGTTGAAATAGCTACAATTTAAAATTAAAAGAACTGTAGTGGGTCAACGTAGAATAGCTTTTCTACATCGGAAATGTATTTCTTATTGACTAAGAATAGGACGACATGATCTTCCGCTTCAATCAGTGTATCAGAATGAGCAATAATAACTTCTTCGTCTCTTACAACTGCACCTATGGTAGTACCTGGTGGCAGCTTTAATTCTGACACGGTTCTGCCAACGACTTTCGAAGACTTTTCATTTCCTTTCGCCACTATTTCAATGGCTTCAGCTGCACCACCGCGCAAACTATAAACGTTATCAATAGCACCACGGCGAACGTGAGTAAGTAACGCTGAAATAGTCGCGTGTTGTGGAGAAACAGCGATATCAATATTACTGCCATGTACCAAATCGATGTAGGCCGAACGCTGGATCAATACCATGGCTTTACGAACGCCTAAACGTTTAGCCAGTAAAGAAGACATAATATTGGCTTCATCGTCGTTAGTTACGGCAATAAAAACGTCGAATTGATCAATGCGCTCTTCCATGAGTAACTCTTGATCGGAAGAGTCTCCAACAAAAACTAAGGTGTCATCAAGCTCAGACGCTAGATAAGCGGCACGTTTAGGTGAATGCTCAATAAGTTTAACTTGATGATTTTTCTCTAATAATCTAGCTAATCCCGCGCCTATATTACCGCCACCCGCTATCATTACTCGCTTGTAGGCAGGTTCTAACTTTTGTAGTTCGTTCATTACCGCACGAATATGTTTCGTTGCTGCGATAAAGAATACTTCATCGTCGGCTTCGATAACGGTAGTGCCTAAAGGACGAATAGGGCGACCATTACGATAAATGGCCGCTACTCGGGTGTCTACGTTGGGGATATGCTCCCTAAGAGTTGATAAGGCATGACCAACTAATAAGCCGCCATAGTATGCTTTTACAGCAACTAAGCTGACTTTACCTTTGGCAAATTCTAAAACTTGTAATGCGCCTGGATAATCTATTAAACGTGCGATGTCGCGAGTAACTAATTGTTCAGGAGCAATAACATGATCTACAGGAATATTGTCGTGTTGGAAGAGCTGGTTTTGGTATTTAAGGATTTTTGCTGAACGTATACGGGCAATCTTCGTTGCGGTATTAAACAGAGAATAGCAAATTTGACAGGCGATCATGTTCGTTGCATCGTCACTGGTAACAGCGATAACAAGCTCGGCATCTTCAGCTCCTGCTTGTTTTAGCACATCAGGATGAGAGCCTTGGCCGGTCACTACTTGCAAGTCCATCTTATCTTGTAACTCGCGCAATAATTCGCTGTTAGTGTCAATTAACGTAATATCGTTACGTTCACCCACTAGGTTTTCGGCTAATGTTCCGCCAACTTGTCCAGCACCTATGATGACTATTTTCATTGTTACTTTACTATTGTCGTTTTTATTTTAATCGCAGCACGAAATCGTGCGTTATATCGCTTTACGCAACTTGGCATAATAAAAGCCATCCATACCGTTCTCATTTGGCAGGATCTGCCAATCTTTATGACCAGATTTTTGTTGTAAATCTATCCATTCAGCGTCAGGTGTCTCGTTAACAAAAGCATTCACTTGTTCGGTATTTTCTTCTGGTAACACACTACAGGTTGCATAAAGCAAAGTACCACCTGGCTTTAGCATTGACCACATATTTTTAAAAATGAGCCTCTGAATATCGACGAGAGCGTCAATATCATCGGCTTTTCTTAACCATTTGATGTCCGGATGTCTTCTAATAACACCAGTGGCAGAGCAGGGGGCGTCTAATAATATGCGATCAAACAATTTGCCGTCCCACCAATCTTGGGTAGATGCGTCAGCAGCAATTAAGTCGGCAGAAAGAGACAATCGGTCAAAGTTCTCCTGAACGCGAGCTAAGCGATCTTCAGATATATCTATGGCGGTAACTTTTCTTAAGTTAGGTTCTAGCTCCATGATATGACACGTTTTTCCGCCGGGGGCTGCACAGCAATCTAAAATCGACTCACCTGCTTGAGCTTCTAACAATACCGCCGCTTGTTGAGCGGCTCCGTCTTGAATAGAAACGCCACCATCAGAAAAATGAGGTAGGGCATTTACATCGGTAGGCTTTTCTAAAAGTAGTGCGCCGGTTGCCTTGTCTTCATGGCTAACAGAGATGTTTGTATCGGCCAAAAGCGTTTTGTATTCGCCTATTTGGTGTTTTAATTTGTTTACCCTGAGCCACATTGGTGGCCTAGACATATTTTCTGAGACGATTTGCTGCCAGTTCTCTGGATAGGCTGTTTTTAATTTGTTTAGTAACCAACTAGGATGATTGTACTTTATCGGATCATTAACCTCTGCTGAGGATTCCTCTTGTTCAACACTGCGTTGGTAACTGCGCAATACAGCATTGACTAAACCTTTAAGGTGAAACTGTTTTAAAGGCTTAGTTGCCGCAACGGTTTCTGCAACAGCAGCATGGTCAGGTACTCGCATATATTTAAGTTGGTAAACACCTACTAACATCAAGAAGTGCGCAGAACGTTGCTTCCCTTTCAATGGTTTAGTAATAAATGGGCGGATAGCATGCTCTAGTTCAGGTAAGTAACGCATCACACCATAGACAATTTCTTGTAATAATGAAGCGTCTTTTTCTGCGACTAAAGCTTGGTGTAAAGGCAATTCTTCAGACAAACTACGCCCTTTATCAACTATAGCAAAACAAGCCTTGGCTGCTTGAGCGCGAACATTTTTAGCCATCGCTACTTAATTTCCTGTCCGTTGATATCAGATCCTGCTTTAAACCATTCGCTGCGACTATTTAATATATCGCTGGTGGGTAATGCTTTTTTGCCCGGCAGTTGCATGTTTTCAATACGCAATGCGCCTTCACCTGTAGCAACGGTTATACCTGATTTATCGGCAGATAAAATGCTGCCTGGCTTGCCTTCGCCCGCGGCGACACTTGCTTGCCAAATACGAATACGGTGCTGCTTTTCTACTGATTCGTTAAAGGTAAACTGGGCCACTGGCCAAGGGATGTAAGCGCGAATTTTTTGCTGCAGAACATTTGCCGGCATGGTCCAGTCGAGTTCCGCTTCGGCTTTATCGAGTTTGTGTGCGTAAGTTGCTAGCTCGTTATCTTGCGGTACGGCTTCGTGCTCTCCTGCCGCCATTTGCTCTAGAGTTTTAACTAAAGCGATAGGGCCAATATCTGCTAATTTATTGTAGATATCTGCACTGGTATCGGTTTGCGTTATTTCACAGGTTTCAACAAGTAGCATATCACCAGTATCTAAGCCCTCGTCCATTTGCATAATAGTAACGCCAGTTTCAGGGTTACCAGATTCTACTGCACGCTGGATAGGTGCCGCACCACGCCACTTCGGTAATATTGAACCATGAACATTGATGCAGCCTAGTCTTGGTGCATCAAGTATTACTTTAGGAAGTAACAGTCCATAGGCGACTACAACCATCACATCAGCGTTGTAACTCGCTAATTTCTGTTGAGCTTCTTCACTTTTAAAATTAACCGGTTGTTCAACCGTTAAGTTGTTATCTAAGGCTAATTGTTTCGTTGCACAAGGCGTTAGTTTTTTACCTCGACCAGCTGGTTTGTCTGGTGGGCAATATACAGCAACTATGTTGTGCTTCGAGTCTATTAAGGCTGCTAGATGTTGAGCGGCGAAATCTGGCGTACCAGCAAATATTATGTTCAAAGGTGATGACATGTTATCTAGTTTCTAAATGAGTAATGGTTAGCGACGGTTTGCAGCTCTGGCTTCTTTTTCAAGTTTGGCTTGAATACGCTTGCGCTTTAATGGCGATAGGTAATCGACGAATAAAATACCTTTTAGATGATCTAATTCATGTTGAATACAAATACTCAATAGTTCATCGCCGTCTAATTCAAATTCATTACCGTCGCGGTCTAATGCTTTTACGGTAACTTGAGTGTGGCGAGTTACTTTGGCATAACAAGTAGGCACAGATAAACAGCCTTCCTCGTTGATCATCGTCTCTTCGCTTTTCTTGATAATTTCCGGGTTAATAAGAACATAGGTTTGTTCTTTGTCTTCAGAAACGTCCATCACAATAATTTGCTTATGAATGTTGACTTGAGTGGCAGCTAAGCCTACGCCATTTTCGGCATACATGGTGTCAAACATGTCATCGACAATTTGTTTAATTTCATCATTAACCTCAGCAACAGGTTCTGCTTTGGTTCTTAATCTTTCATCTGGGAATGTTAATACGTCTAATACGGCCATAATTTTTTAAAAGAATTCGCGAATTTGCTAATACAGTGTTATGTTTCAATTTTAGCCATTAAATAAAATTAATTCGAGTGATTTGAATTAATTCAGATAACAATAGGCGGATTGGTATGTTAAAAAAAGCTGTATTAACACTTATTACGTGTCTTTTACCCTTTAGCTTACTCGCTGACGAATTGAGACTGATTAAAAACGCACCGAAATCTTATGTGGTGGTTAAAGGTGATACTCTTTGGGATATTTCTGCGAAATTTCTCAAAGATCCTTGGTTGTGGCCAAAATTGTGGCGTATTAACCCTGAAATTGAAAACCCGCATCTCATTTATCCTGGTGATCAACTAAATTTGGTTTTTGACGAAAAAGGCGTGCCTATGCTTGTTAAAGGTAAGCCGAGGCTTAAATGGTCACCTAAGGTGAGAAAAACACCGAAAGAGCTAAATCCAGTTGAAACTATTTCCCTTAACGTTTTAGACCCTTTTGTGAAATATGACATGGTACTTTCTCAAGAACAACTTGATGACAAAGGCTATGTTATTGGCAGTGATGAAGGACAAAAGTCTTCAATAGATGGTTTTAAGCTGTATATCAATCAAGATTTAGAACTTGGTCGCTCATACGCCATATTTAGAAAGGGCAAGGAAATTGTCAGACCAAGCGATGAAGAGTTATTGGGCTTTCATGCACAGTTAGTTGGCTCCGGTAAAGCAACGCGTGTTGGTGACATGAGTGACAACTCGCCATCTACGCTTTACCTAGAGAGTGCAATACAAGAAGTGCGTTCAGGTGATGTTGTTGTGCCAATAGATGAGCAACAAATGTTGCCTTCATTCTTTACCATGCAAGCGGCTGATTCAAGTATCAGTGGTAATATTGTTCAAGCAACCACAGAAGTGAGAGAGTTTGGTAAGTTTGAAATTGTATTTATTGATCAAGGAAGTGAACAGGGGTTGAATCAGGGGGACATTCTTTCAATTAAACGCCAAAGTCCTGGTGTGGTTGAAACTAAAGATGGTCCTGTTTATACCAAAGATGCTTCTCGATGGAATCGAATGGCTGCTGGCAGTGATTCAGATTATAAAATGCCCGAAGAAGCTGTTGGTAAGATGATGGTATTTAAAGTGTTTGATCGAGTCAGTATGGCATTGATTCTTCGCACCACTAAACCGATTAGATTGATGGATAGCGTTACTGCACCTACCCAATAAACATAAAGCTTTTTACACGGTAGACACTGTAAAAAGGAGATTTCGGTGGCGAGTAAAAAAACTAACGATAGTGCTAATCGGTTACGATACTGGTTAGCACTAAAGTTTATCCCGCGCCTTTCATCTACAGCAGCGATATCCCTAGTAGAAAAATTTGATTTAAAAACCTTATTTGAACGTCGATTTGACCCAAAAGAATTAGCTCTAACACCAAAGCAATACCAAGCGTTAACTCAGCCTGATTGGCAAAAAATAGATAAGGTGATTCAAGAGTGTGAGCTTCATCAAATATCGCCAATAGCCATTGATGATACTTCTTACCCTGAACAGCTCAAGCACATCTATGACCCGCCGCTAGTACTATTTACTCAAGGCAATATTGAATTATTAAATTTACCACAGTTAGCGGTAGTGGGTAGTCGAAACATGTCAGTAGATGGTAAGACGACAACCAAACAGCTTGTACGAAACTTAGCTGGTTCGGGAGTTACTATAACCAGCGGCTTAGCTCTTGGGGTTGATGGTATTGCGCATCAAGCTGCTCTCGACAGTGAAGGGTTAACAATCGCTGTGGTTGCAACTGGGCTAAATATTGTTTATCCATCACGGCACAAAAGCCTTGCACGTAGAATCATAGAAAATAGAGGTCTTATCGTCAGTGAGTTTGTACCCGGAACACCCGCAAAACCCGGTCATTTTCCCAAAAGAAACCGACTGATTAGTGGGCTGTCGGCCGGTGTTTTAGTGGTAGAAGCTGCACTGAAAAGTGGCTCCTTAGTGACTGCAAAATGTGCACTAGAGCAAGGTCGAGAGGTTTTTGCCGTGCCAGGAAGTATTCGAAATCCAAATGTTACTGGCTGTCATTGGCTCATCAAGCAAGGCGCTGTTTTAACTGAAACGGTCAGCGACATTATTGAGCAAGTTCCTCTTTTCGCCGAATTTGAACTAAACTTAAATAAAATCAAAGATAAGGGGAATGAGCAGAAAAAAAATGATGGTCAGGGCTTGTCTAACGATCCATTGTTAGCTAGTGTGGGATATGAAATCACTCCCGTAGACAAAGTGGTTTCTCGGAGCAAACTACCCACAGATGTAGTGTTAACCCGACTAACAATGCTTGAGCTAAGAGGTCTGGTAACTGCGGTGCCAGGTGGCTACCTTAAAATAAAATAGGGGCTGGTTATGTTTGATATCTTGATGTACCTTTTTGAAAACTATATTCACAGTGAAGCTGAGGTTATGGTTGACCACGATATACTCACTGACGAATTAACCCGAGCTGGCTTCCACCAAGACGAAATTTATAAAGCGCTAACTTGGTTGGAAAAACTTGCAGCATTGCAAGATACAGATGCATATCCTTACTTTAAACGTGATGCTAAACCATCTTTTCGTATTTATACTGACGAAGAAAAGCAATTACTTGATAAGGAAAGCCGTGGCTTTTTAATGTTTTTAGAACAAGTAAATGTTTTAGACTTTACCACACGAGAAATGGTAATTGATCGCGTCATGGAATTAGACACTAAGTACTTTACTATGGATGACTTAAAGTGGGTGGTGCTAATGGTACTGTTTAATGTCCCCGGGCAAGAAAGTGCTTATTCACAAATGGAAGACTTAATATTTGATGAACAAGAAGGCCCGCTTCACTAAACAGCGGTTTTTCACTTAAGGGAAGTTATGAAACGATTTGTTGCTAAAGCTATAGCGGCGCTGACTGTGCTGTCTGTTGTTGGTTGTAGTAGTTATTCTCCTGAAGACGACTTATATGGAGATAATTCTCGATGTCATGGCGAGGTTGAAGTTAGCCACTCTGTCACTATTTATTCAAACGATGAAAGTAAGTCAGGTACTTCAGAAGTGACCGAAAAATGTGTCCCTAAGGAGCAAGGGATGCTTACTGACTTTGAAAAAGAAAATCAAAGACAAGATTTCGATTAAGATCGTTTCTTACCTATTTAACATAAAGATTAGTCTCCTTTCTTAGACACAATAGGTGCAGCGTTTGTAGGATTAAACAATAGCGCACCTTTTCTTAGTCCTTTGACTGTCCCTATAGCCGCAATTAACCATGCGATAACTAGCCCAAGATACAAGATCACTGCTGCCCATTTAAAAAATGGCAGATCTGAGTGTGTCGCAAGTTGAGATGTACCCGTAACGCATGTTCCAACTGGAAAAGTAAAAGCCCACCAAGTGAGTGCAAATGGCATATTGCGCTTTAATGCTCTGACAGTTAATAGAAAGGCAATAATGGACCAAAAAATGGCAAATCCCCAAACAGGAACACCATAAACAAGCGCTAAGTTGTCAAAGGTTTGTCCTAGCGGTGACGGTAGAACAGCTAATGCTACTGTGCCTAATGCGCCAGCTGCGGTTATCGATTGACCTAGCGGGCCTAATACAATCCACAAAGTAGGTACTCTTGCACTACTAGAGGTCCCAGAGTGGGCAAGTCGGCTCCAAACTAGGGTTATGATGATAAATGCTGCCACTAGGCTCATACCAAAAAAGCTATAACATAAGTAAAGCATCGTTTGCTGCAGCTCTTTAGATGGTAGCGATTGAATAAGTGCAGCTCCCATTGCAGCAGATACCATTGGTGGAACAACAGGCATTAGCCAACCACCAAATGCGCCATCTTCTCTTACAACAAATCGCGTGAAAAGTTTGAATGGGATCCAAACGGTTACTGCCAACCCTGTTAAAGTGCCAATTATCCAAAAACTCCAGGCGAAATTCATAGTGGTATTGGCAGAAAGAAATTGATCACCAAATAGCACGAAGCCGCCAGCAATAGTTAAGAAAGCCATAGGGGGAGCGCCGAAAAATTGCGCCATCACTGCATCGTTAATTTGACGTTTTAAAACATGAGGGCGTGCCACTGCTTGCCAACATTTAACGATAACGAGAATAGTCAATAACGACAAAGCCATGAGCCAGATGAAAGTGGCGAAAGGCTTTAACTGGTGGCCAACAATCGGAAGGGTGAATGCAGCATTAGCGAGAATGCCTGTACCCATTACAGAAGCAAACCAGTTAGGACCTATTTCTTTTTGTAGGCTATTACTGCTCGTCATGGTTAGTCTCATTGAATAAGAAGCTGCTTATATTCTAGGTGTTAACAGAAAATATCTGCAACGTTTTTCCTTTCTAAAGCCCCGATAATATTCAAAAAGTAACAGAATTAGCTGATAGAAAATAAACCATGGCTGCTAGTTATCACCATTTGATAGTGATAAAGGGGTTAAAAAGATTTGTCAATTTTGTTAACGTATACTGTATATTATAGTATTATTTGTGTTCGATATTTATCGTCGTTACTGTAATACGGTCAATAACAACAAGAATGGAATCGATAAATTAGAAATCTTTTGGGGGAATTAGTCATGGATAATCAAAGTAGAATTAATGTTCTATCTGCTGCCATTATCGCAGTGTTAGGACTTTCAGCCTGTGGCGGAGGTGGTGGAAGTGATAAAGAAACCACACCTACACTTAAAACGTTAACGGTCACTAATAATCTAGAGCCTGGTGGAGAACAATGTACAGAATGGGGGGGCACTGAAACCCTTGTTGGTGTTGATGATAATAACAACAGCGTTTTAGATGAGAGTGAAATTGATTCAACCACTTATGCGTGTTTAGATGCGCCGGAAACACTAACTATAGTTAATGAGATAGCGCCTGGTGGCGATCAGTGTACTGAATACGGTGGCTCAGAAACGCTAACAGGTGTTGATGATAATCGTAACGGCGTATTGGACGCTGACGAAATTGATACTACAGAGCTAGCTTGTTTAACCGCTGCTGATTTTGCAATTTCGTTAGATAGTCTAAAAACGGGCATCACCACAAGCTCTCCAATTACTTACAATGTGACATTAACGGAAGCGGCCGAATCTCTTACTGTTTATCTTTCTCCTGACGCCGAAGGTACGAATTTTGGCGATCCAGATTTATATATTGCCTATGAAGACACGCCAATTGCGGGCGAAGGTGTAGATGCAGGTAATAATGCATGTGTTTCTTATAGCTCTCGCGGCTACACTGAAGTTTGTGTGATTGATGATCCTCAACCAGGTACATATTTTATCTTAGTGGATGCATCTTCTAATGTTACCAATGCTTCTTTGTACGCAACGACATCATTATTTAACATCACTCAAGCTTGTAATAGCGAAGTGAATATTCGTGGTCAAGAGCTGACACAGACAGAAGCTGCCCAAGCATGTAAAGAGCTTGAAGATACTAAGGCTCGCTTTGATCAACTTATTAACGAAGATATTGCACCGGATTTTGGTCAGCCTGTTCCTGGTGACTTAAATACCTCAACAAATATTAATGTGTTTGCCAGCCTTTCTAACCATAAGTCTTGGTTAGAGCATTTATGGCACAGCACAAACAGCTCTGGCATCTACTATGAATTTGGTCCTGCTGATTGGTGGCATACTTCAGATGTATGGACCTTTAACGGCATTGAGTGGACGGGTGGTTTACCTGTCATTCGATCTTTATCGCACGAGTATGTTCATGCACTAGATGGACGATACAATAAAGCCGACGGTTACCGCTCCCAAAATGGTTGGTGGAGTGAAGGTTTAGCAGAGTACTTAGGTACGCACCATAATCTGCCTTACCAACGAGTCGTACACGGACATGAAGGTGCTCCTTATTCTTTGTCTCAAATATTTAATCAACAAAATTCAGTCGATATTTACACTTGGGGTGAATTGGCCGTGGCATTTTTGTTTGAAAAGCGCCCGGAAAAGGTTAAAGAGATCCTAATCCACATGAGAGCTGGTGAATGGAGTGAACTGGATTCTTTACTTGCAGATATCGCAGCTGCGAGCCAGGCAGATTTCGAGACTTTCTATAAAACAGAAGTTCCTGAGCAATTTAGAAACAGTGCACAACCATTAGCAATTGGCGATTATCAATTGATAGAAGGTCGAGGTGGCTGGTTGTATTCAGTTGATATTCCTGCGGGAACTGACTCTGTTACTTTTAGCACCGCTAGAGGTTCTGGAAATGTCGACCTATGGGTTAATCAAGGTAGTGCGGTTCACCCTGAATTGGATGAAAATTTCACTTGTTCGTCGGTTACTGCAGATAGCAACGCTGAAACTTGTACTCTTGAGGAGCCAGAAGCGGGTACGTATTACATAACCGTAGGTTCAGATTTTGCAGGCGCAGACATTGTCGATCTATATCTATCGGCTTGTTCAGGTGCAGATTGTTCAGTCGACCTTCCTGAGGCGAAACAAACAGTTTCTGCTACTCAGCCATATTTACCCCATTGGCCAGAAAAAGGTGAAGTTGGTAGCTGTGCGTTAGAGGAAACATACGGGCGTGATACTTTGTCTTATACTTCTATCGATTTAACGAACGGTACAAGTGGCTCAGTGACGCTACATTGGATAAACAATGATGGTAAAGCTGGTGATTCCTTTACTACTCTTGCTGCTGGTGAATCTTATGTTAATGAGTGGTGGCGTGTAGGTGACAGAGCAATGATCAAAGACGCTTCAAACGATTGTATTGGTGTTGCTATTGTTAACGACACAAATAATACCTTCGAAGTGAAATAAGGCATCGCCATTATTGAGGAAAAGCGGCTTTTTAAGTCGCTTTTTTTATGCTCCGCAAAAGTGATAGAACGACAAATACAGTTTTTTGTGTGATAATTCTTTTATTGACTGAATAACATCAACTTTCAACATTAATTAACATGGCAAACGACGACTCACTATTTTCTCGACATGAGCATGCTTTAGAAAAAGAGTATGAAGTGTGTCCCGAATGTGGCAGTGAGTTAGTGATTAAAAACAGTAAAGCTGGTGCTTTTTTTGGTTGTTCTTCATATCCAACTTGTAAGTACACTAGGCCTGTTCATGAGCATGAAAAAATGGACGCGCAGGTGTTACCTGGCAGCGAATGTCCAGAATGTGGACACGAACTTGCTGTAAAGCAAGGACGTTATGGCATGTTCATCGGCTGTACCAATTTTCCAGAGTGCCATCACATCGAGCATGATGAGCCTGAAACAACAGAGTCTGTTGATTGTCCATCTTGTAAAAAGGGCAAGTTGATAGAGCGACAAAGCCGCTATGGAAAAACGTTTTATGCATGTGATGCTTACCCCAAATGCAAGCATGCCGTTAATCATCCACCTGTAGCAGGTGAGTGTAAAGCATGTGGTTACCCTTTATTGTTAAAAAGGCAGATGGCAGCAGGGGAAAAGCTTCAATGTGCCGACAAAAAGTGCAGTGAATTTCAATAAAAAAGCGAGCTAGAAGCTCGCTTTTTTATTGATAGATAACGATTTAATTTAACGCTGCTAAATACTTATCAGCGAAGTCAGCTAACTCAGGGAAGGCATCTTTGTCCAAGATTGAAGCTAACTGAGCTAATCGTTGTGCAAGCTCTTGTTCATCTTTCCCACTCAGGTTTAAGTGACCCATTTTGCGTCCAGCGCGTTTTTCTTTATCGTACCAGTGGATGGTTAAGCTGGGGATTGATAACGCTTCGTTTGGAACAGAATCTTCACCTAGAATATTTACCATTGCAGTAGGGCGTACTAGCGCAGTGCTACCTAAAGGCAAGCCACAAATAGCACGCAGGTGATTCTCGAATTGACAAGTATCAGCGCCTTGTTGTGTCCAGTGACCCGAGTTGTGCACGCGAGGCGCAATTTCATTTACCAGTAACTGGTCGCCAACTTGGAAAAACTCAATGGCAAGTACGCCAACATAATTCAATTTTTCCGTTAGCTTAGTAAAGACTTCTTTTGCTTGAGCTTGAAGCTTTTCTTGTACAGGAGCAGCAACAGAAACACTGAGAATACCGCCAGCATGATGGTTTTCTGTTAATGGGTATACCGCAACCTCTCCGTGAGTGTTACGAGCACCTACCAAAGATACTTCTCTATCAAATGGGACCATTTGCTCAGCAACTATGCCTTGTGGCACCGAAGAGTTAGCATTTGCCATAAAATCCGACATATCAGCCCAAATTGCGTCCGCTTGCTCAGCTGATTTTAAACGCCATTGACCTTTTCCATCGTAACCATCTAGAGCGCTTTTGAAGATGATGGGCAAAGATAATTTTTCAAGTGCTAAATCAAAGTCTTCTTTGGTTTGAATAACATGATGTGTCGCATTTGCTACTTGGCATTGTTCTAGCAATGCTTTTTCAAGACGACGATCTCCGCCAATTTTAATGGCTTGGCTACTTGGCAATAACTTACCCGATGCTTCACAAACGGCTAATGTGTCATGAGCTACGTGCTCGAACTCAGCAGTAATAACATCAGCTTCTGCAATGCCTTGTTCTAAGTCGCCATAAACATGAATCGGTGCAACTGGGTGCACTACATTATTAGTGCGTACATCAAATGCCTTTACATCCATGTTTAAAGGTGAGCCAGCTAAATCCATCATTCTTGCAAGTTGGCCAGCACCTAAAACCAAAACTTTTTTCATTTCAAACCTATTCCGCTGGGTTAGGGTTATTTAAGATATTTTGTGTCTGTTCTGTACGGAACTTTTCGATATTAGCCATGATAGCCTCATCTGTAGTTCCTAAAATTTGAGCTGCCATTAGGCCTGCATTTGCTGCACCTGCTGTACCTATGGCTAAAGTACCAACGGCAATCCCTTTCGGCATTTGTACAATTGATAATAAAGAGTCTTGGCCGCTTAATGCTTTAGATTGAACTGGAACACCTAATACAGGTAATGGCGTATAAGCTGCTGTCATACCTGGAAGGTGGGCAGCACCGCCAGCGCCAGCGATAATTACTTTAATACCGCGGTCTTTTGCTTGCTCAGCATATTCAGCTAATAAATGAGGTGTTCTGTGCGCAGATACTACTTTTGTTTCATATGGAACATTAAGTAAATCAAGCATTTCTGCTGCGTGTTGCATTGTTGGCCAATCTGATTTTGACCCCATGATAATACCTACTTTCATCATTTATCACCTTGAAAATTAACCGCGTTTCGGACTTTTAGTTATGCCGAGAAAATAAGGCGCGCATTATACCTGTGTTTGGCTCAATACGGAAATAATCTCACCAAATAATTGGCTAATTTATAAACGAAATAACTTATTAGACTTTAGTCTACTTTAGACTAAAGGCGCATTTTTTATACAGGACATAAGAGTAAACTGGCTAAAAACAATAAAACCACAAATTCATTATGGTTTTTGGAGAGAGTGATGACAAACATTTACCATCAGGGTCTAGAGCAAGTCGCTGCTAATAGTCAGCCCTTGTCGCCCGTTAATTTTCTTAATCGTACTGCTGATACCTATCCTGATAAAACCGCTATTATTCACGGTGAACAAAAAGTCTCGTATCAAGAGTTTCGCGAAAATAGTCGTAGACTTACCTCAGCGTTAATCGATTTAGGGGTAAAGCCTGGCCACACTGTTAGTGTTTTAGCCGCAAATATACCTGCGTTTATCTATGCCCATTATGGTGTGCCAGCAACAGGGGCGGTGCTTAATTCTATCAATTATCGTTTAGACGCTGCGGCTATCGCTTTTATATTAGATCACAGTGAATGTTCGGTGTTGATGGTTGATACTGCGTTTCATCAACTTGTTAAAGATGCCTTAAAGCAAACTAGCTGTACGCCATTGGTCATTAATATTGATGACCTTAACTTAGGAACAGATCATTTTATTGGTGAGTTAGAATTTGATGCTGTGTTGAATATTGGTGATAAAGATTTCACTGGAAACCTAATTCACGACGAATGGCAAGCGTTGGCGCTAAATTATACGTCGGGTACAACAGGCAATCCAAAAGGCGTTGTCTATTCACATCGTGGCGCATATCTAAATGCTGTTGGAAACAATATGGTATGGCCATTAAACAATGAGTCTGTTTATTTATGGACTCTGCCAATGTTTCATTGCAATGGCTGGTGCTTTCCGTGGACAGTTGTCGCAATGGCTGGCACACAAGTCTGTTTGCGCCAGGTTTGTGTAGATGAAATATCACAAGCGATGATTGAACATCATGTTAGCCATTTTTGCGGAGCGCCAATTGTACTTAATATGATATTAAATGGCCCGCAAGAACTTCGAGAAAAACTACCTCGAGGTATTAAAGCGATGACCGCTGGTGCGCCACCACCAGCTGCAGTTATTAAAGGTATGGAAGCCATGGGCTTTGATATTACTCAGGGCTATGGTTTAACTGAAGTTTATGGTCCGTGTGTTGTTAGTGAATGGAAAAAAGAGTGGGATGATTTACCCGCAGACACAAGAGCTGCGTTAAAGGCAAGACAGGGTGTACGCTATCCAACACAAGAAGAAGTCGATGTTTTGGACCCCGATACAATGCAACCTGTGCCGGCTGATGCTGAAACCATTGGTGAAATTATGTTTCGCGGTAACACCACAATGAAAGGCTATCTAAAAAACCCTAATGCGACCAATGAGGCTTTCAAACATGGTTGGTTTCATTCGGGTGATTTAGCTGTAAAACACCCTGACGGTTTTATCGAAATTAGAGATCGCTCCAAAGATATTATCATTTCAGGCGGTGAGAACATTTCTTCGGTTGAAGTTGAAAGTACGCTATATCAGCACCCAGCGGTATTAGAGGCTGCGGTTGTTGCCAGAAAAGATGAAATTTGGGGGGAAACTCCGTGTGCATTTGTTGGCTTAAAAGCTGACGCCAAGGCAACTGAAGAAGAGTTAATCGATTTTTGTCGTCAGCATATGGCTAATTTTAAAGCACCTAAAACGATAGTCTTTAGTGACTTGCCTAAAACCTCGACGGGAAAAGTGCAGAAATTTATTCTACGTGAAAAAGTAAAAACGTTATTTGAAGCCTAATTTGCGAATCGGTTTGGTAAACCATTTACTGCATTTAACCATTAAACCTTTTATAATCGCCGCAGTTTGTAATCTTAGTAACTAGAAACGATGACATCTGCGGTTCAAATTTTTAAGCAAGGCGGTGTCCTTGCTTATCCAACAGAAGCTGTGTTTGGTTTGGGGTGTGATCCCGATAATCAGTCAGCGGTTGAAAAAATTCTTGCTATCAAAAAACGTCCGGTTGAAAAAGGACTGATCTTGCTTGCTGGGCATTATACTCAGCTTAAGCCTTATATTGACGAGTCAAAGTTAACCGCTGAGCAACTAGCTATGATGTTAGCTCGATGGCCAAACGGAGTTACACAAGTCGTTCCTGCAAGTGCTAAGACTCAGCCTTTTCTTACTGGCCAATTTGATACTATCGCTGTTCGTGTTACCGATCAGCCAGACGTTGTTGAGCTATGTCATCAAACACAAAAGCCAATCGTTTCAACCAGTGCAAATTTTACAGGTGAACAGCCTGGTAAAACTTGGCAAGAGGTTGAGCAGGCGCTGGGTACTGCAATCGATTACATCGTGAAAGGCGAATCCTTAGGTTTTGATAAACCTTCGACAATTATTGACGCTATTACAGGGGAAACATTCCGCTCATGAGCCAAGTGAAACTATCAGAAGTTATCGACTTTTTTAAATCACTCCAAGACCAAATTTGCCAAGCGTTAGAACAAGCTGATGGTAAAGGTAAGTTTGTAGAAGATAGCTGGAAGCGAGAAGAGGGCGGTGGTGGCCGTACACGTGTATTAACTGATGGTAACGTGATAGAACAAGGCGGTGTGAATTTCTCATTAGTCTCAGGGAATAAGTTGCCACCATCAGCGACAGCCCATCGACCTGAATTAGCAGGGCGTAGCTGGCAAGCTTGCGGTGTTTCATTAGTTATTCATCCTAAAAACCCATATATTCCAACATCCCATGCCAATGTTCGCTTTTTTATCGCGGAAAAAGAAGGTGAAGAGCCGGTATGGTGGTTTGGTGGTGGTTTTGACTTAACACCTTTTTACCCTTTTAAAGAAGACGTTGTGCATTGGCATCAAACGGCTAAAGATTTATGTGAACCTTTTGGTGAAAATGTTTACCAAGAACATAAAACATGGTGCGATGATTATTTCTATTTAAAGCATAGAAATGAAACACGTGGTGTAGGTGGCTTGTTCTTTGATGATCTTAATCAGTGGGGATTCGAACAAAGCTTTAATTACGTCAAAGCCGTCGGTCAAGGCTATATTGACGCCTATGTGCCAATACTAAACAAACGAAAAGACACGCCATTTGAAGAACGCCATCGAGAGTATCAATTATATCGACGCGGTCGTTACGTAGAGTTTAACTTGGTATTTGATCGCGGTACCTTATTTGGTTTACAGTCAGGTGGTCGCACTGAGTCTATCTTGATGTCGATGCCACCATTAGCGAGATGGCAATATAACTTTCAACCAGAAGAGTCGAGTGAAGAAGCTCGTTTACTTGAGTACTTAACCCCTAGAGATTGGCTGAACGAGTAAGTAGTTATGAAGCAGAAAAGCAATAAACCTGGGCATATAGCAAGATTTGGCCCGGCAACTCGGAATAGTTGGCAAGGATTAAAGGCTGCTTATAAACATGAAATTGCTTTTCGTCAGGAAGTGCTCCTGTTTATCGTTTTATTACCGGTCGCTTTTTATATTGCTGATAGCTTTGTTGAGTTTGCATTATTAATGTCGGGAATTATGGGCATTATGATCACAGAGCTTTTAAACTCTGCTGTAGAAGCGGCTATCGATCGTATCGGCTTAGAACATCACAAACTTAGTGGACGAGCAAAAGATCTTGGCTCTGCCGCTGTATTCGTTGCGATTTGCTACTTCTTGTTAGTGTGGGGATATAAAATCTTCACTATGGTGTTTAGCTAACCTAACTTAGTAACAGGCAAAAGTTGGCGTCAAAGGCGTGTGTTAAAGAAAGCGCCTTTAAATCAGCCACCAATTTCGACAATAAACTTCAAGACTTTTCGTTAGATTCCATTAATCACGCTGTTTTATTGCGTTAGGTCAAATAAACACACGCATTTTAGGCTTAAAATTACAGCCAATTATAATTCAGTTACTTAATTGGAACACATATGAAAAAGTCTATCTTAGCAGCTGCTTTATGCGCAGCAATTACTCCTAGTGTTTTCGCAAACAATGCTGGCGATATTTACATTCGCGGTGGTTTAACTATGGTTGACGCAAACAGCGACAAATTTGGCGTTAACGTTGAAGCGTTAGGTGGTGAAACACCTTTATCTATTTCTGTAGACAGCAACACTCAGTTAGGTCTTAACTTCGTTTATTTCTTTGACAGCAACTGGGCTATCGAAGTATTAGCGGCAACACCTTTCACTCACGATGTAACTATTCACGATCCACAAGGTATTTCTGAAGGTTTATTCGGTGCAAACGTTGATGGTGCTACTTTAGGTGAAGTAACGCACTTACCACCGACAGTTAGTGCACTTTACTACTTCGACACAAATTCTAAGTTTAAGCCGTATGTTGGTTTAGGTTTAAACTACACAGTATTTTTTGACGAAGAATTTAAGTCTACTCCTGAGTCTTTAGGGTTTAACGATTTATCGTTAGATGACTCTTTTGGTTTAGCTTACCAGGTAGGTGCTGATTACCACATTAATGATAAGTGGCACATTAATGCTTCTGTTCGCTACATTGACATTGATACTGAAGCTACGTTCAAAATTGGTGATGACATCACAGGTTCAGCACAAGCGGCTGTAGATCCAATGGTTTATTCTATTATGCTTGGTTACAAGTTCTAATAAGTCTAAATGCTCGTATGTATGGAAGCCGCGAACCTATCGCGGCTTTTTTATTATTAATAGCAATAGTAGGTAATATCGCTATTGATTCACCATGTGTTGAGCTAATTGTGAGAAGGCTTGTCTTAAATGCTGTTTGACAGCAGGGTGCTCAACGGTTTTATCCAGCGCATTATTCATGCATAACATCCATAGACCTGCTTGTTTATTGGTAACCGCTACATGTAAATGACGAGCGCGAAGTCTAGGGTGACCGTATTCTTGTTCATAGAGTGGCGGACCACCAAGCCAGCCCGAAAGGTACTTGTAAAACTTCTCACGCACTTCATCCAGTGGCTGTTTATGGATAGCCAGTAATTCTTCTAGATGAATATTGCTTTCCATTTCATCGTAAAAAGCATTGGCCAAGTCTCTCACAGCCTGTTCTCCGCCCATCAGCATATATGGAGTTTGACTAGGAGATAACATTTCAGACTTGTTTGTTGAAGAGAAAAGCTTTTTAATGCCTAACAAAGTGATCACCTTAATATTGTAAATGGATAAATACGCAGTTTTTGGCAATCCTATTAGCCAATCAAAATCACCCTTTATTCACCAACGTTTTGCTCAATCTACAGAGCAAGCGATGGAGTATAGCGCAATCAAACCAGATAACGATGACTTTTCTGCGGCAATAGAGCGATTCAGAGCAAATGGCGCAAAAGGTTGCAACGTTACTGCGCCTTATAAAGAACAAGCTTTTCAAATGGCAGATACGTTATCTGACGAAGCAAAATTAGCCGAAGCAGTAAATACGTTGTCGTTTAACGCAGATGGTACAATTTCTGGTGACAATACTGATGGGCCTGGATTAGTTGAAGATTTAAAGGCGAATAATGCCAAACTTAGTGGACGAATTTTGCTTATTGGGGCTGGCGGTGCGGCTCGAGGTGTTATTAAACCATTATTAGCAAATCATCCAGAGTGTTTAGTGATCACCAATAGAACCGTATCAAAAGCGGAATTGCTGGCAGATAAGTTTTCTTCATATGGCAATATCAAGGCAATACCATCAGAAGGCCTGATTACCGAGGATCATTTCGATGTGGTGATCAATTCAACGTCTGCTAGCTTATACAATGAATTACCACCTGTGCCTGATAGTATATTTACTGGTAAGCCGCTAGCGTATGATATGGCTTATAAAAAAGAGCCGACAAGTTTTTGCCAGTGGGCCAAGGAAAATGGTTGCGAGCAAATTATTGATGGTTTAGGAATGTTAGTAGGGCAAGCTGCTGTAGCGTTTGCTATTTGGCGCGGAGTGATGCCACAAACGAATTCAGTCCTTTCGGACTTAAGAGAAGAAATAGCTAAATGAACCAATCCATCTTATTTAATGATGACTTAGCATTCGATGAAAAAGTGAATGCATGGAAGATGACAGGACTCATGTCAGGGGAGTTGCTTTCTATATACTTTCACTCTCCTAATTTGAAGCACACCGTGAGTATCGATTCATGTACTAAATATGATCTTGAAGAAATCACCGAACTCTGGCTTGAAAAGAACGAGCCAGAAAACGGTGAAATTCATATTTATGATTAAGCCTTGTTTAAGTCTTCTATATATTCGTTTTTGGTAACTAGGTAATTATCTGCCGACTCTTTTAAGAAGTTCATTTCCGCTTCTTTTAGCGGGCGTACTTCTTTCATTGGGTTACCTACATATAAATAACCACTTCGACATACTTTATTCGGCGGTACTACAGTTCCTGCACCGATAAAGACGTCATCTTCTATTGTCGCGCCGTCTAGTATTATAGATCCCATACCAACTAATACTCTGTTACCTACAGTACAGCCATGTAACATACATTTATGACCGATGGTTACATCGTCACCTATAGATAGTGGGTAGCCTACTGGGTTTCCACTTGAAGAGCGCGTAACGTGAAGAACTGTTCCGTCTTGAACATTCGTTCTATTGCCTATAGTAATTTTGTTTACATCACCTCGAGCAGCAACTAATGGCCAAACACTTACATCGTCTCCCATAGTAATGTCGCCAACTAAAACAGCGCTACTATCTATATAGGAATCTTTTCCTACGGTAGGGGTAATGCCTTGATATGCTCTTAAAGGGTTAATTGTCATTTTTTTACTCGCTTTTCGATCGACTATCTTTTGATTATAAGAATCTTATAATCAAAAGTATAAACAAATACCTAAGTATAAGACTAAAGTTTACTATTATCGGTATTAACACTTTCTTTTCATTTTGGTTAGTTTTTAACAAGGTTTAGTATGGTTATGCTCAATAATGACGCGGTTTGTACAAAATCACTGCAAACAGAAAAATAATTGAAAAAACCTGTTGACCTTGTCAGAAAAATCCCTAAAATGCGCATCAACTTCTCGGGGACAAGCCAAGAAGCTGTTTTGATAAGTTTAGTTAAGTAATTGCTTAATAAAACAATCAACCAAACATTAAAAAATAAATTAAAAATTTTTTAAGAAAAGTGTTGACATCGAAACAGGGTTGCGTAAAATGCGCATCCTCGCT
>NZ_JBVVBK010000040.1:0-239 GCF_055786205.1 Thalassotalea coralli
CCACACTACCATCGGCGCTATTGCATTTCACTTCTGAGTTCGGCATGGGGTCAGGTGGTTCTACAATGCTATTGTCGCTAAGCAAAATCGTTACAAATTTGGAAAGCTTTTCTTATATCTCTACTTCAATCTTCACATTACGTAAAAATCAGTCATTAAAACCATTTGGGTGTTGTATGGTTAAGCCTCACGGGCAATTAGTATCAGTTAGCTCAAGGCCTCACAACCCTTACACACCT
>NZ_JBVVBK010000041.1:0-232 GCF_055786205.1 Thalassotalea coralli
GCGTAAATGGCGTTGAATATACGGTTGAACTGGTCGTTGGCGTTGCGCCGTTAGTGGTGTAATAAATCGTCGAGCCACTGGTATTTGGTGTTAACGTAACCTGTCTAGACACATCATATGTGCCACCATTTGGCGAAATGCTTGGTTTGGCCACAGTAGGTTGAATCGTAAAAGACGCAACCGTTTCATTACTCGGTGCCATCCCACTACTATATACACGGGCACGATACGT
>NZ_JBVVBK010000042.1:0-202 GCF_055786205.1 Thalassotalea coralli
AATTTGTGTGGACATTCACAGTGATACGGTTTTACCAGTCACGTAAGTGACAAAACTATTTCAGTGATGTTCATACATAAAATACTTTTTAAGTTTTATATGTACAGAATTCATTGAGCAGATGCTTAGGCATCACAAACGATTTTAATTGAAGAGTTTGATCATGGCTCAGATTGAACGCTGGCGGCAGGCTTAACACATG
>NZ_JBVVBK010000004.1:0-494595 GCF_055786205.1 Thalassotalea coralli
CCCCATGCCGAACTCAGAAGTGAAATGCAATAGCGCCGATGGTAGTGTGGGAGGTCCCATGTGAGAGTAGGACATTGCTAAGCACCTAATTAGAAAGACCCGTAGCTAACGCTACGGGTTTTTTGCTCACAATGTTTAGTAATTTTTGATAAGAATATTAAACATTGTCAGTTTTCGCCTAGTGACAATAGCATTGTAGAACCACCTGACCCCATGCCGAACTCAGAAGTGAAATGCAATAGCGCCGATGGTAGTGTGGGAGGTCCCATGTGAGAGTAGGACATTACTAGGCACCTAATATTAAGCCCTTGTCAAAAGACAGGGGCTTTTTTGTTTCTGCAATTGAGGAAAAAAGCCATGTGGCAATCTCAAATGGATTGGCAAACTGCCAAAGATAGGGCGACAGTCATTCACAATATCCGTTCATTCTTTGTTCAAAGGAATGTTGTTGAAGTAGAAACACCTAGCCTAGGACGGTTTAGTGTTACTGATCCATTCTTAGATGCTTTTGAGACTCTTGACTTCCCACTTGAAGACAAACGTAAGTTATATCTTCAAACCTCACCTGAATACGCAATGAAGCGTTTATTGTGTTCTGGATATCAATCTATATTTCAGCTTTGTAAATCTTTTAGATTTGAAGCTAGTGGAAGCCACCATAATCATGAATTTACAATGCTTGAATGGTATCGTCTTGGCTTTAATATGTTTGATTTGATTAACGAAGTGGATAGTCTACTCAACCATATTTTAGGAACTGACAAAGCCGAGCGCATTAGCTATAAATCTTTATTCGAGTCTCATGTTGGTATTGACCCTTTAAATACGAACCTAGTAACGCTAAAGCGCATATTACTTAGCCATGGTATAGAAGGCGACTGGATTGAAAATGAGTCAGATAAAGACATATTATTGCAAGTTATTCTCTCTGAAATTATAGAACCTAAGATAGGCTTAGAGAAACCTATATTTATTTACCACTATCCAGCAAGTCAATCTTCACTGGCACAACTAAATGTGCAAGTGCCTGAAGTTGCGGATAGATTTGAATGCTATTTTAAAGGTATTGAACTAGCAAACGGATTTAAAGAGTTGCAAGATGCGAAACAGCAAAAGGTACGTTTTGAAAAGGATAATGAAAAGCGTATAAGCATGGAAAAAGAAAGTGTGGCTATAGATCATCGCTTTATTAGCGCACTTGAGTCTGGTTTACCAGATTGTTCAGGTGTCGCTTTAGGTGTCGATAGGCTCGTTATGTTAGCGTTAGGTAAAAATAACATTAAGGATGTGATCACCTTTAATAGTATTAACGCATAATTACAATTTTAATTTTGTTATACTGTATCAGGTGTGATATTGTTGCACCCCGTGATAAAAGACCCAAATTTTAGGAACAAATGTGCTAGATAGACTTGGAATTACAGCAACCTCTTTATGTGCTTTGCACTGTATTTTGTTGCCGATAATTTTACCTGCTTTACCTCTGTTAGGCTTAAGCTTTCTAGCTGATCATGTTTGGGAACATGTCTTTTTAATTATTACAGCAATTCTTGGCTCTTACGCTGTTTTATCTGGATTTAAGCGTTACCACAAAAAGCTATACCCTTTTTATATGCTATTGCTTGGTGTCGTTATTTACTGGATGAAACACGATTTCGGAGAAGAATGGCAACCACTATTTATTATTAGTGGCGCCAGCCTTATTGTTGCTGCTCACCTGATCAATATAAAGCTTTGCAATAGCTGTAAGCAATGTACTGAGCACGGCTGTAGTAACTAAACTTCTAGGTTTAACTCTTTAATCTTACGTGTAAGCGTATTTCTGCCCCAGCCTAAAATTTTCGCTGCATCTTGTTTGTGGCCATTGGTATGATTAAGTACTTCGGTTATTAGTATTTTTTCTAGCTCAGGCACGGCGGTTGTTAATAAGCCAGTGTTACCTGCAGCAAGTTCATTGTTAGCCCAGTTTTGAATACCTTGTTGCCAACTTAAGTTAGGTGCTCCAGTTTGTTCTGAAGGTTGATGTAGCTCGTTAGGCAAATCTTCAAGTTGAACCTCTTGACCACTTGCCATCACCGTTAAATAACGGCAGATATTCTCAAGTTGTCTGACGTTTCCGGGCCATTGATAACCTTCTAAAAACTTTAATGCTTTTGCACTTAAAGACTTCGTTTCTACGCCGAGTTCTTCAGCTGTTTGTCTTAAAAAGTGAGCGGTGAGTTTATTGATATCTTCACGTCGCTCTTTCAGGCTTGGGATTTGAATTCTAATGACATTTAAGCGATGGAATAAATCTTCACGGAAATCGCCCGTTTTCACTTTCTCTTCTAAGTTCTGGTGTGTCGCCGCCAAAATTCGTACGTCTACTTTGATTGGTGAGTGACCACCAACACGATAAAACTGACCATCGGCTAGTACGCGAAGTAGACGAGTTTGAATGTCTAATGGCATATCACCAATCTCATCTAAAAAAAGTGTGCCATTGTGAGCTTGTTCAAATCGCCCTTGTCGGACTGAGTTAGCACCTGTAAAAGCGCCTTTTTCATGGCCAAATAATTCCGATTCAATGAGATCTTTAGGAATAGCAGCCATATTAAGTGGTATAAAAGACTCTTTAGCTCGTGGGCTATGTAGGTGCAGTGCATGTGCAACTAACTCTTTACCTGTGCCTGATTCACCATTAATTAATACACTGATACTTGAACGTGAAAGCCTGCCTATGGCTCTAAACACTTCTTGCATTGCAGGAGCTTCACCAATTATTCCAGCAGCTATCTGACCGGTTTCTTGGTTGGTCGAATTAGCTTTTAGTTCTTGAGCATGAGCAAGTGCTCTTTTAGAAAGGCTTATTGCTTCATCAATATCAAATGGCTTTGGTAGGTACTCAAAAGCACCGCCTTGATAGGCGTTTACGGCACTATCTAAATCCGAGTGAGCAGTCATAATGATCACGGGTAGATCGGGAAAGCGTTGGTTAATTTCATTAAGCAAAGCCATTCCGTCTATTTCAGGCATGCGTATATCAGAAATAATAACTTCTGGTTGGCTGTGATCTAAGGCAATAAGTAAGTTGTTCGCATTATCAAAAGATGCTACCGATATTCCAGCATTTTGTAACGCCCTTTCAAGCACCCAGCGAATGGAACTATCATCGTCTACTATCCAAACTTGTTCTGTGATCATAGATTACTCTCTTCGCTAATGGGTAATAAAATGGTGAATTCGGTATGGCCTGGCCTGCTAATGCAGGTTAACTTGCCTTGATGTTGGTGAACAAGAGTCTGAGCAATGGATAATCCAATTCCGGTGCCATTAGAACGCCCGGATACCATTGGGTAAAACAAGGTTTCTTTGATACTTTCTGGGATACCCGGCCCATTATCAATAATAGAAATCTGAGCGCAAAGCTTGATGCGTTTACCATTTATCGTTTTATTGCTTGCTGCTCTTGTTTTAAAGCAAATCGTACCGTGTTCATTCAATACTTGCTTGGCGTTATTGACTATATTCAATATAACTTGATGGATTTTATCTTCGTCGTAATTTAGATCTGGAATAGATGGATCATAGTCTTTGGTTAAGTTAATTTCTTTACCATCTTCATATTCGGTCAATCGAAGGACCTTTTCTATTACAACGTGAATATTTTGGTGACTAAAGTTAGGCAGTTGATTCGGGCCTAACAGGCGGTCTACGAGCGTTGTTAGTCTGTCTGCTTGCTCGATAATCATCTCAGTATATTCTTGCTGTTGAGATGTAATTTCTCGGTGCAGTAGCTGGGCGGCACCTCTTAACCCTCCTAAAGGGTTCTTGATTTCGTGAGCTAAACCTCTTATCAGATCTCGGGCCGATTCCCATTGCTGCTGTTGAAACGCTTCGGCGCTGATTTGCTTTTGTTGATCTATTTGTTTTAGTTCAAGCAGAATATGGGGCGCGCCATCTAACTCTATTGCAGAAGCGGTAATTTCTACCGAAACATGATGCTGTTGATAGATTTCAATCGAGACATCACTGTCGCTGAATTCTTGTCCTGAAGTTAACAGTTGCTCCAATCTGTCTTTATTGATTGGAGAGTTGTAAAACACTTCTTGTAAAGGTCTGCCAATCAACCGCCTTGCACTTTTTAATAACAATGCTTCTGTTGCAGGGTTGGCATATTGAATCAACAACGTGGAGTTGAGCACGATGACAGCCGTTACCATGTGATTAGGTAAATTCTGTTGGTAGTACAATAAATTGTTCTGGTTATTTGGATTCAAAGACGACATTTAACACCTTGCACTAATATGGTGCATCATGTCGATAGTGTAGCGACTAATTATGATTATTGCACAAGTTTATTGCTTAATTAGCGCGGTTTACCGTTGCACGATGCATATAAAACGTAACCGGTGTTGAAGATGCAATTACCTTGCCTTTATCGTCGATTAACTCTAGTTTTATTTGGTGCTCGCCACGATCAACGTTAGAAAGCCTAAACTGGGCGAAAGTTTGTGGTTTTTTATATGGTTGATTATCTAGTAAAAGCCGTATTTTGTACCCTTGTTTGAATAAAGGTTTTATTCGACCTTGCACCAAAACTGAGCCGGTATTATCTCTAATGGTTTGGTTTGCTTCAGGTTGGGTTATAGAGACCTCAAATTTATCTTCGATAACTTTGGGGTTGATATCTAAAATTGAAGTGTCAATGTTAGAGGAGATAACATTTTTTTCTTTGACTTGTACTTCTTCAGCTCCCGGTCTAGGCGTGTCGGAATAAACAACTTTTCCGTTTTCATCAACCCAAACGTAAATTTTAGTGGAGCTGGCAAGGCTGCTGAGAGTCGTTAACAATAAGCACAGTCCTAGTATAACTGACACTAATTTCATCACCTATTGCTACCTCCATATCCGCGCCTATGTTCATAATTTATAGGAAATTTCAGAAATTAGCCATAAAAAAAGCTCACCGAAGTGAGCTTTTTTTGAGCAAGTTGGTTATTAAACGCTGTAGTACATTTGGAACTCAACTGGGTGAGTTGTCATGTTAAGTGTTTCAACTTCTTCGCGTTTTAAGCCAATGTATGCGTCAATCATGTCGCTATCCATTACGCCGCCAGCCATTAAGAATTCTTTGTCAGCTTCAAGTGCATCTAATGCTTCTTCAAGTGATGCTGCAACTTGTGGAATTGCTGCTGCTTCTTCTGCAGGTAAGTCATATAAATCTTTATCCATTGCATCGCCAGGGTGGATCTTGTTTTTGATACCGTCAAGACCAGCCATTAACATTGCTGAGAATGCTAAGTATGGGTTTGCTGTTGGATCAGGGAAGCGAACTTCGATACGACGTGCCTTCGGTGAAGGGACAACAGGGATACGAATTGACGCTGAACGGTTACGTGCAGAGTATGCAAGCATTACCGGTGCTTCGAAACCTGGAACTAAACGCTTGTATGAGTTAGTTGAAGCGTTAGTGAAAGCGTTCAATGCTTTAGCATGCTTGATGATACCACCAATGTAGTAAAGCGCTGTTTCAGATAATCCGCCGTATTTGTCACCAGCAAATAAGTTAACACCATCTTTTGCTAAAGATTGGTGAACGTGCATACCAGTACCGTTGTCACCAACTAATGGCTTAGGCATAAATGTTGCTGTTTTACCGTAAGCATGAGCAACATTGTGAACAACATACTTGTAAATTTGAACTTCGTCAGCTTTTAATACCATAGTGTTAAAACGACATGCGATTTCGTTTTGACCACATGTTGCAACTTCATGGTGATGCGCTTCAACAACTAAGCCCATTTCTTCCATAACTAAACACATTGCTGAACGTAAATCTTGAGAAGAATCTACTGGAGCAACCGGGAAGTAACCGCCTTTAACGCCAGGACGGTGACCGTGGTTACCATCTTCGTAATCTGTAGCGCCGTTCCAAGCAGCTTCTTTATCATCAATTTTGTACATTGAACCAGACATATCAGTGTGGAATTTAACGTCATCAAATACGAAAAACTCAGGCTCAGGACCAATTAATACCGTATCAGCGATACCTGTAGAGCGCATGTACTCTTCAGCGCGTTTCGCTACAGAGCGAGGGTCACGGCTGTAACCTTGCATTGTAGTAGGTTCGATAATGTCACAACGGATATTAAGGGTTACTTCTTCTGTGAACGGGTCTAAAACAGCTGTAGAAGCATCTGGCATCAATACCATGTCAGACTCGTTAATACCTTTCCAGCCTGCAATTGAAGAACCATCGAACATTTTTCCTTCTTCGAAAAAATCTTCATCTACTTGGTGATGAGGAAGAGAAACGTGTTGCTCTTTACCTTTTGAATCAGTGAATCGTAAATCAACGAACTTAACATCGTTTTCTTTGATTAAATCTAAAACTGCTTGTGACATTGATTGTCTCCGGTAATGTTGTGACAAAATAGGGCAATTAACTATTATAGTGCTAAGTCAAATTGCATTTGCTGTTGTTAAGCTAATAGCGTGCCAAAGTGTAAACTCAATAAAAACAAGGGTGTAGCTTTTATTGTTTTGTTTGGCTGCACCAAGTTGGTGCGGTCAATGTTTTAAATTGGTGCAATAGCAACGTATTAGCAGTGTATGAGATAAATGCCGGTTTCGCCAATGAACAAAAATAATTTGTCATTGCCTTTTATTTGTAACGCTGACTCCTGTACAATACGCGCCCAATTATATCCTAATGAGCGCCAAACCGTGTTAGATAAACTTCGTAATATTGCAATTATTGCCCACGTTGACCATGGTAAAACTACCTTGGTTGATAAACTTCTCGATCAGTCGGGAACTTTAGATGCTAGAACCGATCTTGAAGATCGTGTGATGGATTCAAACGATATCGAGAAAGAGCGCGGTATCACTATCTTAGCGAAAAACACAGCGATTAATTGGAACGACTATCGTGTAAACATCGTAGATACTCCTGGTCACGCGGATTTCGGTGGTGAAGTTGAGCGTGTAATGTCAATGGTTGATTCGGTACTGTTGATTGTTGACGCGCAAGAAGGGCCTATGCCTCAAACACGCTTTGTAACGCAAAAAGCATTTGCTCAAGGTTTGAAGCCTATCGTTGTTATCAACAAAATTGATAAACCTGGTGCTCGCCCTGAGTGGGTAATGGATCAAGTATTCGATCTATTTGATAATTTAGGTGCAACAGATGACCAGTTAGATTTCCAAGTAGTATACGCGTCGGCTATTAACGGTTGGGCATCATTGGAAGAAGGTGAAGAGGGGACAGATATGACACCTCTTTTCCAAACGATTGTTGATCAAGTTCCTGCACCAGACGCAGATCCTGATGGCGCATTTCAAATGCAAATATCTCAGCTGGATTATAGCTCTTACCTTGGTGTAATTGGTGTAGGCCGAATTACACGTGGTACCGTTAAGCCTAACCAGCAAGTAACAGTACAAGGCTCTAGAGGCAAGTTGCATAACGGCAAAGTAGGCAAAGTTTTTGGTTATTTAGGCCTAGAACGTCACGAAGTTGATCAAGCACAAGCTGGTGACATTATCGCAATTACAGGTCTTGGTGAGTTGAAGATTTCGGACACAATTTGTTGTCCAAATGAAGTTGCTCCTCTTCCACCACTATCTGTGGATGAGCCAACTGTGACTATGACTTTCCAAGTTAATACCTCTCCATTTTCAGGTCAAGAAGGTAAATACGTAACATCTCGTAATATTAAAGATCGCTTAGACCAAGAATTAATCCATAATGTTGCATTACGTGTTGAGCAGCTAGATGACCCAGATAAGTTTAAAGTTTCAGGTCGTGGTGAGCTTCATTTAGGTATCCTAATTGAAAATATGCGTCGTGAAGGTTATGAATTAGCTGTTTCTCGTCCAGAAGTAATCATGCGTGAAGTTGATGGCCAAATTGAAGAACCATATGAGACGGTAACCGTTGATGTTGAAGAAGAACATCAAGGGTCTATCATGGAAAAAATGGGTCTTCGTAAAGCGGAACTGACTGATATGGCACCAGATGGAAAAGGCCGTATTCGTATGGACTTCATCATGCCAAGTCGTGGCTTAATTGGCTTCCAAACTGAGTTTATGACCTTAACCTCAGGTTCAGGGTTAATTTACCATACGTTTTTACAATACGGTCCGCACAAAGGCGGTGATATTGGCCAACGTTTAAACGGTGTATTGATCGCAAACGCACAAGGTAAAGCATTAACCAACGCTTTATTTAACTTACAAGAGCGTGGCCGTTTAATGATTGGTCATGGTGTTGAAGTTTATGAAGGAATGATCATTGGTATTCATAGCCGTGATAACGACTTAACAGTTAATGCGCTTAAAGGTAAGCAGTTAACTAACGTTCGAGCTTCGGGAACTGATGACGCACAAGTACTGACTCCACCAATTCAAATGACGCTAGAGCAAGCATTAGAATTTATTGATGACGATGAATTAGTAGAAGTAACCCCTGAGAATATCCGTATTCGTAAAAAGTGGTTAAAGGAATCGGATCGTAAACGCGAAAGCCGTGCTGCGAAGAAAAGCTAAAGAATTATTCTGACGAAAATTCTCACATTTAATCTGTAGAAAAAGGCCGCATTAGTCATGCGGCCTTTTTTATTTCAAAAAACAATTGAAACGTTAAGTAATCCAAATCAAAAGAATGTGTAAGACATGTCTCACAGTACTGTAGGTGATTAGACAAAAACAATGAGGTAATTTAGTAAGTCGCGCTATAACTATATGATTTTTAAAATAATTTTTTATTTGTTTCTTTTGTGTTAACTAACGGGAATTAACATCGCTTTACATTTTCTGACTAGATGGAAAGGTTTTCCTTGCTACACTTTAATACAGCTAAGTTGGTTTGATTGTATTTTTTTGAGTGATGGAGTCTTAGCAAAATGGGAGATTTAAATATGGAACCAGGTAAAGTTAGCCGATTGAACACCCTATTTGAAAAGATGGTAGCAGATAATGTCAACGTTATTGAAAGAAAAGAGCTCGCGATGCTATATCAAGAGTTTATCAATGACGGTCGAGATTCTAGTCATTTCCGTACTAACAAAACTCAGTACAAACGCGCTGTCGTCAACTAATTTTAGCTGTAGTATTTCTATCATCAAAAGGAATTGAATATGTCTCCTGAACAACTTAAAACACTTCAACGTCTAAGTGAACTCTTTGAAGCTGGATTAGCTGGACCAGAGCAAATTAAACAGTTGTCTGAATTGTTGGCCAATATAAATCAGCATCAGGAGTCCAATGAAAGTAAGCTTCACCAACTGCTAGCGCAGCCTACTTCCGTTGGTTAACAGTTAAATTACTCGCTCTTTAGCGTAGAAAGAAACTGTTGTGACTCTTCAATTGACTTGTTCATTTGGCTAATCAATAAGTCTACATCAGATTTAATCGACTGATATTCCCCTTTAAGTGCGCCAATCGCTTTAGCATTAAGGTTGTGCTTGAGAAAAAGCATATTGTCTTTTAAGGCAGCCAATACCGGTGTCATTTTATCTCTAGCGTTGTGCATAGCTCTAATAACAGAGTTATACTTTAATTCAGTTTCCCTTAATTGCTGTTTGCTTTGTCGCTTTAACGATGCGTTTGAGTATTGCTCAATCTCTTCAGCCCATTCGTCAAACAATGCTTGTGCGACATCCTCAATTGCTTCGATACGTTTAGACACTTCTTCAGCTGAGGCTTGGCTAGACTCAAATCTATCCTTACTTTTTTCGTACTGAGATTGAAGCTCTCCACCGTCGATAGAAATTAAACTAGTATATTGCTCTAAAGCGTCTTTAAACTCTTGTTTAGCTTCTTCTTGTGACTCTGTGGCTGACTCAACGCGGTCGATCAAAATGTCTCTTTTATGAGAGCCTACTTTTTCCATTGCCGCGTAATAGGCCGACTGACATGCTGATAATGTCAATGCCAATAAGAGAGTGCCCCAAATGGCATAAAATCGATTAGTCACCTTTAGTCTCCACTGCTAAATTTCGCTGCATCAATAATAGACCATACATGAAAAACAAACCCTGGAATTGCCATAAAAAACAATATCCCAGTAGCGGCTAAAGTGTAGTTAACCCAAGTTAACAGGAAAAATATGATAGCAGCCATTATTCTGCCTTGGACTAATTGACCTAAACCAGCGATAAAAAAACTACAAATTGCCGCTAATACATTTCCACCTGAACCTTGACTAGCCATAAAGCCTCCTTACAAATATAGGGTTAAAGCGTGAGAATCATAAAGAACATGTGCATTCGTATTGAATGATCATATACTTAATCAATTGTTATCTTTCATTTTATACTCAGTATGCAATTTATTAACAGTATTTTCCAATCAAAGTATTGGCAAAAACTATCTCTTTTTAGCTTGTTTTTCGTAAAGCGAATCAAAGAAGAGTCGCTCCATGTAAATGCTGGGTATTTAGCTTATGTCACCTTGATGTCTCTCGTTCCGCTGCTAGTGGTTATGTTGTCTATGATGACAGCATTTCCGATTTTTACTGATATTAAGGTGTTGATAGAAGAATTTGTCTATCAAAACTTTTTACCAGCAGCGGGAGACGTGGTTAAACATCACATTAATGGCTTTGTTTCAAATGCCTCTAGAATGTCTGCGGTTGCTATAACTTTTTTATTTTTATTTGCGTTAATGCTGATTTCCGCCATTGATAAAAGCCTTAACAAACTTTGGCAAGTGAATAAGAAAAGAAGAATCATTACCGCTTTTTCAATGTATTGGATGATATTAACTTTAGGCCCAGTGTTGGTTGGTAGTAGTATCGCTGCCACTTCATACATAGTGTCTTCAATGTCGCTTGGCGATTATGATTTATTTGGATTAGCGAACGTTTTTATGCGCGCTTTGCCATTGCTTACGGCAATAGCTGCTTTTTTAATTATTTATTTGGTTGTCCCTAACAAGGTAGTTCCTTTTAAGTATGCTTTACAAGGTGCTGTTTTATCAGCTGTTATGTTTGAAATAGCCAAGAAAGGCTTTGCATTTTATGTGACGCAATTACCTTCCTATGAAGCAATCTATGGTGCTTTGGCTAGTATTCCTATTTTGTTTTTATGGGTGTATTTATCTTGGTTAGTTGTGTTAATTGGTGCTTTGTTTACCGCTTGTTTAGAAGACTTTGCTAAAATAAACAAAGCACAGGGAGAAAATGATGACCAGACCACTATTTCCTAAAATCTCTCCTTTTAAAGAGCAAATGTTTCCTGTCTCAGACGGTCATTTATTGTATTTAGAGCAGTCCGGAAATCCAAATGGGATACCAGCATTGTATTTACATGGTGGCCCTGGTTCTGGATGTAATGAACATCACCGTCGTTATTTCGACCCTAATCATTATCATATTATTTGCTTTGATCAGAGGGGGTGTGGTCGATCTCAGCCTTCTCCTAGCCTAAGCGCTGTCGATATGAATAGTTACATTCAAGATATAGAGGCTATTAGACAACACCTTGAAATAGACCAGTGGTTAGTTGTTGGTGGAGGTTGGGGAGCGAGTTTAGCCTTGGTCTATGCTACTCAATATGCGGAACGTTTATTAGGAATGATTTTACGCAGTGCTTCACTATTAGATGAAGACAGTTATGCTTGGAAGTACAGTAATAATGGCGTTGCTCGCTTTTTTCCTGAGTATTATCGGGTGTTCAGTTCATTTACAAACGGCGATAACCAAGCTTTTGATAACAAAAATGAAAAGAGCTTGTTAAATAGGTATTTTGAGGTTTTATCCAGTGAAAATGAGCTAGCCAAAATTTCAGCTAGTAAAAATTGGTACCAATGGGAATTGCGCTTAGCGTCTGTAGAACACCAAATAAATGCGCAGTTTAACGAGCCAGATAGACATCAAGCCCTTTGTATGGCCCAATTAGCCTGTTTTTTTGCTCATCATAAGGCATTTTTACCCCGGAATTATCTTAAGGAAAACTTAGATAAAATAAGGCATTTAACGGCGGTATTTATTCATGGACGATTTGATTTAGTCAACCCCATTGAAAATGCTTTTTCGATAACTGACAATTGGCAAAACGCAAGCTTACATATTTTGCCTCAAGCTGGGCATAGCGGCTTTGAAAGCCAAACGATAGATGCAATATGTAAAGCGACAGATTTAATGTCAACATTTTTGGAGTCAAATAGTCAATGATCGCACTTATGCAACGAGTTTCTTTTGCAAAAGTAGAAGTCGATAACAAAGTTGTCGGAGAAATAGAAAAAGGTATTTTGGTGTTATTAGCGGTAGAGCCTGAAGATACAGAAGCAAAAGCTAAGCGATTGGCGGAACGCGTGGCTGGCTATAGAATTTTTGAAGACGAAAACGGCAAAATGAACTTAAATGTTGGTCAAATAGGTGGTGATGTTTTAGTTGTATCTCAATTTACTTTAGCGGCGGATACAACAAGGGGTATGCGCCCTAGTTTCTCTAGCGCTGCAGCGCCTGAATTTAGTGACAATCTATATCAATATTTTTGTCAACAACTTCGAAATCTCGGTTTCAGTGCACCAACTGGCCAATTTGGTGCAGATATGAAAGTTAGTTTATTGAATGATGGTCCGATAACTTTCCAGCTAACAATTTAATTTGCTAACGTTACATTCCTGCCAACCAAAGCTTTTTTCCTCGTAAACCCCAAGAAGTATACGGAAAGTCAGTTGACAGATTTTCTAGGGCTGAGTTAGGAAAAAGGTGTATTACTTTGTTTTGGTAATTAGGAATGGTAAACCACTTTACTTGGTGGTGTTGTGTATGTTGCTTAATGGTTGTTAACAGAGATGCAAAAGAGGCATCCGAAGACATAGTCGCATTGATACTAAGCCAGCTATTTTCTGACAGCATTGCTAGTAAGCTTTCTATCATAGATGAGTCATAAGACTCATTGTTTTTTTCTTGGAAAATGTCTAATAAGTACCAGCTTTCTGTTAATCGTGTTTGGTTGTTTAGCCATGCTGCCACTGAATCTACAGTAATGTTCAAGTCAATATTGTCTGGATCAAAGTATTGGTAAAAGATTGAAACGACTTCTGGGTTAGCTTCAACACTCAATATGTCACACTCAGGATAGAGTTTATTGATAAGCCTTATGCTATTTCCGCCACCTAAACCAAACTCTACAACGCTAGAAGGCTGAAGGAATATCAAGGGAAGTAATAAGTAGTATTGATGCGTAAGTGGCAAGTACCATGGCTTTCGTTTCAACATGATGCTTTGCACCGTATCGTTTATTTGTAACCATCGATAGTTCGCATTTTCGTAAACAGACAAATTAATCGGCTTTATCAGCAAATATTGTAACTCTCCCTGTTGTAAATGTTGGGCTAATTTCATTAAATAACCACCTTAGTTATTTTGCTTTTATCTACATTATGTTCGATTGCCGACCGCCGAAAAATAAACAAGAGTTTGAACAATATTATCATCTTAGATGGAAAATTCTCAGAGAGCCATGGAAACAACCTCTTGGTAGTGAAAAAGATGAGTTAGAGCAGCAAAGTATTCATCGAGCCGTCTTTGATAGTGAAGGTAGGGTATTAGCAGTAGGCAGACTTACCATTACTCAAGATTGGCAAGCTAATATTCGATTTATGGCGGTTGATGTTAATGCGCAAGGAAAAGGGCTTGGTAAAGTTATCGTCGAAAGCTTGGAGCAAGCAGCATTGGAAAGAGGGGTTAATCGAATCTCCCTTCATGCTAGAGAAGTAGCTGTCACCTTTTATAGCAAGTTGGGGTACACCCTAGAGGAAAAGTCACATTTACTGTTCGGTGAAGTTCAACACTTTTCTATGAATAAAGAGTTAATACCTGAAAGTTTCGCTTTAAGTGAGAGTGTTCATTTATTGCAAAAAACGTGGCATGAAACCATTCCACTAAGTAAAGCTATGGGGCTTGTTATTGACTCATACAATACTCAGTCGCTTATTACTCATGCTGACATTCAGTTTAATAAAAACCTTCATAACACTATGTTTGCCGGCAGTATTTATACCTTAGCTACGCTAACGGGCTGGGGCTGGATTTATCTCGAGTTAGCAGCAAATGGGTTGGATGCCGATATTGTTTTGGCGCAAGGAAATATTGAATATTTCGCGCCCATAGCTGGCGCTGCAAATGGCTATGCGGTGCGTGAATTGTGTGAAGGCGACTGTAAGAAGCTAGTCGCCAAATCAAAATGCAAATATAAGTTGCAAGTACACATTATGAGTGGTGATATTGTTGCGGCTGTATTCTCAGGACAATATGTATTGGTGCGCAAATAAGGAAGAACAAAAATGAAATTGTTGGTCGTAATTTTACTTATTACTATTCAATTTGGTGCATGGGCAGATGAAAAGGTAACCATTTCAAGTGTATTAGATACTTATCATGAAGCAGCATCTAAAGCGCAAGGAAAAAGGTATTTTGACACCTTAGATGAAGAGGGAGTTTTTATGGGCACAGATGGCAGTGAACGTTGGAGCAAGTCAACGTTTAAGCAGTTTGCAATGCCCTACTTTTCAAAAGGGCAGGGGTGGACTTATGCCGTCAAAAAACGTCATATAAATGTGATAGAGGGAGCGGACGTTGCATTTTTTGATGAGTTATTGGAAAACGATTTTTATGGTTTATGCCGAAGCAGTGGTTTGCTAATAAAGCGAGAAGGACAGTGGAAGATTTTACAATTTAACTTATCGGTAATGGTGCCAAATGAAAAAGCCGCGCAAGTGGTCAAATATATCGGCTATGGTAAGAAATAGATGAATGTCCCTATTAAATCTGTTGCCATTATTGGCTTTGGTTGGTTAGGTAAAGCTATTGCCGCTGATTGCATTGGGCGAAAAATTACTACCATTGCGACAACGAGAAATAATGAAAAGTTAAAAGACATTCAAGCGCTTGGGGCTATGTCTTCATTGTTATCTTTGCCCGCAGAGCCTAATGATAAGCAAGTCTCGGTCATTTTTTCATACCATCATCTTATTATTTGTATTCCCCCTTATTTTAAGAAAGGTCAAAAAGACTACCCTGAAAAAATAGCCCAAATTGTTGCTCTTGCAGAACAAGGTGGTGTCGAGAGTATTATCTTAATAAGTTCTACTGCTGCCTATCAAGGGCATGTTGGTGACGTTGATGAATATACCGTCCCGCAAAGGGAGATTGAGAAAGTTGATCTTATTTGCGCAGCTGAACAAGCCGTATTAAATTTTTCACGAAGAGGAGTTGTTCTTCGATGTGCAGGCCTGGTTGGTCCTAATAGACATCCCGGTCGTTTCTTTTCCAAAGGCAGGGAGATTTCTGATCCTCATGCATATGTAAACCTAGTTCATCAAGACGATGTTGTAAGTTTATGTCATTTACTGATGCAGAATTCAAATTCCCGTGGGATTTATAACTGTGTCAGTCAAACACAGGTGACAAAACAGCATTTTTATACGGTTGCTGCACATTGTTTAGGTAAAGAGACACCGCGCTTTAGTCAGAAGGACGCAGCCAACCTTGGCAGGCATGTCGTTGCTAAACGTACCATGAATGAATTAGACTACAAGTTGCAACACCCTGATATGTTGACATGGATGGTTAAACATCAAAAAGCGACTCTTTTATCACCTGCAGATTAGGCGGAATATGCAATTTTTAAAATCTAAGCCTGTATTACTTTTTGTGTGTTTGTTTTCTCACGCATTTATTTTAAATTTGGTTTATGTAAACCACTATGGCGTTCAGTTTTACTGGGATAATAATACAACGCTTGAGTCTATTGGAATTCACTTTGTAACGGCGTTGCTCGCAACTATTTTTTATGTGTTTATCACACAATTAAGAAAACTAAAGAACAATAAACTTAATGTGATCAGCGATAAAATATGGGTAATATTATCGCTGATCTTATTAGCCTTCATCGGCATACTGATGATTTAACGAAGTTTGGTTTGCCAGTGCTCGAAATCTAGGAGGTTAGCAGGCAGAACCACTTTCGTTTTAGCAGAGTCTAACCCGTTTAGGTTACGCAAATATTGTTCATTTAATTGCATTTCAATGGCTAGATCGCCACCGGGCTGTTCTATCGCATTAGCTACTTTTGCTATTGCATCGCTTGTTGCCGTAGCAATTGCCAGGATCTCAGCTGCTTTACCTTCTGCAGCATTGATTCTTCGTTGCTTCTCACCTTCTGAAATATTAATCATTTCGGTTTTTTCACCTTCAGAATGATTAATACGACTTGCCTTTTCGCCGAGGCTTTTCGCTAAAATAGCGCGTTTTTCTCGTTCAGCATTTACCTGAAGTTCCATGGCATTTTTGACAGTCAGCGGTGGTGTTATGTTTTTAATTTCGTAACGATGAACTCGAATTCCCCAAACTTCTCCAGCTTTGTCCAATACTTCTACGACTTTGGCACTGATAATGTCGCGTTCTTCAAAGGTTCTGTCTAAATCAAGCGTACCAATGACTGAACGTGTTGTTGTTTGTGCTAGTTGCATTGCTGCAAATCTATAGTCAGTGATGCCATAGCTTGCCTTTAACGGATCTACAACTTGGATATAAATTACTCCATCAACTTCGACATTAACTTCGTCTTTGGAGAAACACTCTTGTGGTGGTACATCTATCGTTTCTTCTTTTAAATCTTGCACAAAGGCGACACGGTCGATAAAGGGCAGTAGTAAGTGAAACCCCGCTTCTAGCGTGCACCTGTATTTACCTAATCTTTCCACTACATAAGCAGATTTTGTTGGTACCAAGCAAATCGCTTGGATAAATTTAAAGGCAAGGTAAAGAAAAATAGCGGCCCAAATTGCTAAAATAACAATATCTAAATTTGCTACTGATGGTGCATCCATTACTTTGCTCCTTTTGTTGTATTAGTGACGGTTTCTAACCCTTGAAAAAAACCTTCAAGTTTGGCAACTTCAGTAGGAAGCACTGATACATCTGCAGACTTCAAAATCGCCCCTGACTGCTGAATGAACTGTTCCATCAAGCGCATTTTTATTGCTTGCTCACCGCCAGGTTGAGATGCAGCTTGCGCGATAAGGTTTATACCTTCTGTGGTTGCTTTCGTGAGTATTTCTATCTCTTTAGCTCGACCATGAGCTTCGTTAATTTGTCGCTGTTTATCGCCTTCAGAAAGATTAATCGCCTCTTGGCGCTGGCCTTCTGACAAATTGATGGTCGATTGCTTTTCAGCCTCCGCTAAAGTGATCTCAGCGCGTTTTTGTCGTTCTGCTTCCATTTGTTTTTCGAGGGTATGCACAACATTTGGTGAAGGGGTTATATTGCGAACTTCATAACGCAAAACCTTGATGCCCCAAGGATCAGACGCTTTATCTATTTCTTGCACAATAGTTTCGTTGAGCGCATCACGTTCTGAAAACGTTTGACTTAAATTGAGCTTGCCAATTTCAGAGCGCATCGTTGTTTGCGCTAAGTTAACGCTGGCGCGACGATAGTCTTCGATACCATAGCTAGCTTTTGCTCCATCCATGACTTGGATGTAAACCAGTCCGTCGACATCAATTTGAATATTATCTTTAGAAATACAGCTCTGGGAGGGGATGTCTAATACTTGTTCGCGTGTTTCGTGTCGATAGGCGACGCGGTCAATGAACGGAATGAGAAAGTGCATGCCTGGTTGCATAACCGCACGAAACTTTCCTAGTCGTTCAATAACGCAGACTTCTTTCATTTGAACAATTAAGACTAATTTGACAATAATAAACAGTAGCGCCAAAAAGCCAAAGGTAAGCGTAGCTAACATAGTTAACTCTCCATTAGTTTTTGTTTTTAGTGGTCGTTATTTAAGTGGTTCAACAACGAGCGAAATGTTGTCTTTACAAACTATGGTTGCATGGCTTCCAGCAATAATTTCACTGCCATCTCCAAGAGCTGTCCAAGTACTGCCTTGAAACTCTACGCGACCAGCTTGAGTGCCAGGGCCTATGCTTTCAATAACAGTGACTTCTTGACCAAAGATGTCCAATTCTTCGTGAATATTGCCGATAGTTTGCTCTCCTTTAAAAAACTTTTCAGTAAAGAAGTAGAGAACAAATAAAAGAATAGATGCACAAATAAACCAGGCTGTGAGTGTGATAGCCCATGTGTCGAGAAGTTGTTGTTGTACACCAATTGCGACGAGTAATGAAGCGATACCCAAATTGAGTAATATGCCGCCTGGAATAAAAATTTCTAGGCAGGAAAATAAAATGGCAAGAACAATCCAAGTTTCAAACGATAATATTAATTCCACGGCTAACTCCTTGAGTACGTTAAGTACACTCAACAATTCCAGTGTTTGTGTACCTATCTATGCAATCATAGCACAAAGTAAACAGTTTGTTTCTTGTACGTAACCTTTACGTTATCAATCGAGACATAATATGTCAAATCTGATTGGGTTTTTTATTTTGAAACTGGAAAATTATGTGGAACATTAAGCTTGAAGTTGAGGGAGAAATCGATGCTAAATCGATTAGGGCGCTTATAAAAACGCGAGCTTTACACACAGTTGAAATAAAAAAGGGAGCTTGAGCTCCCTTTTAAAATGTACACATTAAGTTACAAAATTTAGTGCAAACTTGGTAACAATGATGCTGGCATTAATGCATTTAAGTCGGCTTCTGCGATGATGCCTGAAGCTTCAGCGATATCAGGTGCGAAGTATCTATCTTTATCATAGTAAGCGACATACTCTCTCAAGATAGCTTTCGCTGTTTCTACACGCTGTGAGCTTTTAAGCGGTGCCCTAAAGTCTAGGCCTTGAGCTGCTGCTAGGTATTCAACTGCAAGTACACCGTTGGTATTTTCCGCCATGTCAGTTAAACGACGGCCAGCAAAAGCTGCCATAGAGACGTGGTCTTCTTGGTTAGCCGATGTTGGCAAGCTGTCTACTGATGCTGGGTGAGCAAGCGTCTTGTTTTCTGAAGCAAGTGCAGCCGATGTCACTTGTGCAATCATAAATCCAGAATTTACACCACCGTTCTCAACTAAAAATGGTGGTAATTTACTTAAACTTGCATCGATAAGTAATGCCATTCTACGCTCAGATAAAGAGCCAATCTCAGCAATAGCAAGTGCTAGGTTATCAGCCGCCATAGCCACAGGCTCAGCGTGGAAGTTACCAGCAGAAATGAAGTCACCTTCGTTAGCAAATACTAATGGGTTGTCTGTGACGCCATTTGCTTCAACGTGTAACACTTCAGCTGCCTGGCGAATTTGTGTTAAACAAGCACCCATCACTTGTGGCTGACAGCGTAATGAATATGGATCTTGCACTTTTTCACAATCAATATGCGAGCCTGCAATTTCTGAATCACTCGTTAGTACGTAGCGGTAAGCAGCAGCTGCATCGATTTGACCTTGTTGCCCACGCACTTGATGTACTCTGTCGTCAAATGGGGCACGAGAGCCGAGTGCAGCTTCTACAGACATCGCACCGATAGTAACACCAGCAGCAAATAAATCTTCTGCCAAAAATAGCCCTTCTAGTGCGAAGGTCGTTGAAGCTTGCGTACCGTTTAATAACGCTAAGCCTTCTTTAGCGGCTAACGTTAGTGGCTCGAGCCCTGCAATTTTTAACCCTTCTTCTGCTGAAATTACTTGGTCTTGGTGAGACATTTCACCTTCTCCAAGCAACGGTAATACCATGTGAGATAGAGGGGCTAAGTCGCCAGAAGCGCCAACAGAGCCTTTTTTAGGAACACATGGGTAAACTTCGGCGTTTAGCAGAGCAATCAATGCTTGGATAACTTCGAGGCGAATACCCGAAAAGCCTCTAGATAGAGAGTTAATTTTTAATACCATCATCAAGCGAACGGTAGCATCTTCCATGTACTCGCCAAAGCCGGCTGAGTGTGAAAGTACAATTGAGCGTTGTAGAAGCTCTAACTCTTCTTTTTTGATGCGTGTATTGGCAAGTAAACCAAAGCCTGTGTTGATACCGTAAACAACTTGATCACGGTTAATTACGTCTTGTACGGCTTGAGCACTCTTATTTATTTCGTCAAATGCTGACTCGTCAAGAGAGTACTTGATACCATCATAGCGGCTAACAGCTCTAAGCTGAGCTAGCGTTAACTTACCTGGGATAATATTTAATTCAGTAATCATGATTAAGCCCCTTTCTTGCCGTTTGCACCAGGAACCATAGGTAAGTCTAAACCTTGTTCTTGCGCACACTTAATTGCGATATCGTAACCTGCATCAGCATGACGCATAACGCCTGTACCAGGGTCGTTCCATAGAACACGTGATAGTCGAGCTTCGGCTGCATCAGTACCATCTGCGACAATAACTACACCTGAGTGTTGGCTAAAGCCCATGCCTACGCCACCACCGTGATGCAAACTAACCCAAGTTGCACCGCCTGAAGTAGAAAGTAGAGCGTTTAATAAAGGCCAATCAGATACGGCATCAGAACCATCTTTCATGCTTTCAGTTTCACGGTTAGGCGATGCTACAGAGCCTGAATCTAAGTGATCTCGACCAATAACAATAGGTGCTTTTAGTTCACCATTTTTTACCATTTCGTTAAATGCTACCGCTAAGCGAGCACGATCTTTTAAGCCAACCCAGCAGATACGTGCTGGAAGGCCCTGGAAAGAAATGCGTTCTTTCGCCATATCTAACCAATTATGTAAATGAGGGTCATTAGGAATTAACTCTTTTACTTTTTGGTCAGTCTTATAAATATCTTCTGGATCGCCAGATAACGCTACCCAACGGAAAGGGCCCACGCCTTCACAAAATAGTGGGCGAATGTATGCAGGAACGAATCCAGGGAAATCGAACGCGTTAGCTACGCCTTCTTCTAACGCCATTTGGCGTATGTTGTTACCATAGTCTGTTGTTGCTGCGCCGCGCTCTTGAAGTGTTAGCATCGCTTGTACTTGAACAGCCATTGACTGCTTAGCTGCTTTTACCACGGCTGCTTCGTCTTTTTTACGCATTTCAGCAGCGTGTTCCATGGTCCAGTTCTGTGGTAAGTAACCGTTTAATGGATCGTGTGCTGATGTTTGGTCTGTAACAACATCTGGTGTAATACCACGCTTAACAAGTTCTGCAAATACATCTGCAGCATTGCCAAGTAAACCAACAGAAACAGCTTCACCTTTTTCACACGCTGCGTTAATCATTGCTAATGCTTCGTCTAGGTTTGTTGCTTTTTTGTCAACATAACGAGTGTTAAGTCTAAAGTCGATGCGAGATTCATCACATTCAACCACTAGTGCAGAAAAACCAGCCATAGTCGCAGCTAGTGGCTGAGCACCACCCATACCGCCTAATCCACCAGTAAGTACCCACTTACCACTGGCGTCACCATTAAAGTGTTGCTTAGCCATAGCGACAAACGTTTCATAAGTACCTTGAACGATGCCTTGAGAGCCAATGTAAATCCATGAACCTGCCGTCATTTGGCCGTACATCATTAAACCTTGCTTATCTAATTCATTGAAGTGTTCCCAGTTTGCCCAATTTGGTACTAGGTTCGAATTAGCAATAAGCACGCGAGGTGCGTCTGCATGTGTTTGGAAAACACCCACTGGTTTACCTGATTGAACAAGAAGCGTTTCGTTGTCTTCTAATCTATCTAACGTTTCTACGATTTTATCGAAGCATTCCCAATCTCGCGCGGCGCGGCCAATACCACCGTAAACAACTAGTGACTGTGGATGCTCAGCAACTTGTTCGTCTAAGTTGTTCATCAACATGCGCTTTGCGGCTTCTGTTAGCCAAGATTTGGCAGTAATTTCACTGCCTGTTGCCGCTTTTATATTGCGACTCGTATCTAAACGGTTATTGATTGTCATGGTTATGTTCTCATGTATGTATTGTATTAAAATGTTAAATGGCTGCCTAAACGGTACTTATCACCAGGAGAGGTAAGCACAGCCAGACTAACCACCCCTTGACTAGACCAAGTACGTCGTTTGACTTGTAGGCAAGGAGATGTGTTACTAATTTCAAGTAGCTGGTTGACGTTGTCATCGGCTAGAACAGCCTCTATTTCGTGAGTTGCTTCCGTTAAAGGTGCAACGTGCGAAAGGTATTCATGAGGTGTTAGCTGCGCAAAGTCTTGTTTTAAATAATCAGGTGCTAACTTTGGGTTAACGAAACGTTGTTCTAACTGAATAGGTTGCTCGTTTTCAAAGTGCAATATTTCTGAATAGAACACTTTATCGCCTTGTTTAGCCCCTAAAAGAATAGATAATTCTTCACTTACCTCTTTTTCTTCAAGAACGATTTGTTTTGACGAATGAGAGTGCCCTCTGTCGGTGATTTCGTCTGCAATATTTCTTATTTCTAAAATCGAAGACTGTGATTTGAAGGTAGCAACAAACGTACCTGCTCCTTGCGTTCGAACCAATAAGCCTTGCTCGGTCAGTTCTTGAAGCGCTCGTCGAGCCGTCATGCGACTCACGGAAAATGCCTCGGCAAGTTCATTTTCTGAGGGAACTTTACTGTGTTGTAGCCATTCACCTGATTCAATTTTTTGGCAAATGTGTTCCTTTATCAGCATGAATTTAGCGGCTTTTGGTTGCGTCATTGCGTGTTGTCCCAGATAATGAGTAGGTAAAGTATAGCTTGTATATACAATCTCATGAAAAGCACTTTTCGTCAACACTTGTATATACAAGTTTGCATATCATCCCTTTGTGAGCTAAAGTAACGCTACTTTCAAATGACTCTTCCGAATTTTCATGACAAACAACTTCTCAAATTGGTCAGATTGCCAAACAATTTTTAAAAATGTTCACTTAGCTACTATGGCTGAAGAAACCATTGGCTATGGCGAAATTAAAAATGCAGCACTTGCTATTGCTGATGGAAAAATTGTTTGGGTTGGTAAAGAAGACGAGTTACCTAGTATTGAAAATGACCAAATTGATATCGTCGACTGCCAAGGGAAGTGGTTAACCCCAGGGTTAATAGATTGTCATACTCATTTAGTATTTGGTGGTAATCGTGCCAATGAATTTGAAATGAGGTTGACAGGAGCAAGTTACCAAGAAATTGCCGAAGCTGGCGGCGGCATTGTTTCTACGGTAAAGGCAACTAGAGAAGCAAGCGAAGAATCATTATTTATATCTGCGAGTAAAAGATTAAAGGCGTTACAACAGCAGGGCGTAACCACGGTTGAAATTAAGTCTGGTTATGGGCTAGATGTAGAAAATGAGTTAAAAATGCTCAAGGTTGCCAAAGAGTTAGCAGCCTCATATCAAATTGAAATACGAAAGACATTTCTTGGCGCTCATGCGCTTCCTGCTGAATTTTCGGGTAGAGCGGATGATTATATCGACTTAGTTTGCGATGAAATGATCCCTGCTGTCGTTAAGGGGGAGTTAGCTGATACCGTTGATGTTTTTTGCGAATCTATTGGCTTTTCTGCCGCACAAACGGAACGTGTTTTCAAAGCAGCGAAAGAAAATGGGTTAGATATAAAAGTACATGCGGAACAGCTATCTAATTTGGGGGGCACTGAGCTCGCCGCAAGATATAAAGCGCTTTCCTCAGATCACATTGAGTTCTTAGACGAAGCTGGTGTTAAGGCGATGAAAGAAAGTGGCATGACTGCGGTACTTTTACCAGGCGCGTTTTACTTTTTAAGAGAAACGCAGTTACCGCCAATAGAATTATTGCGCAAATATCAGGTGCCTATGGCAATTGCTACCGATACCAATCCTGGCTCTTCTCCTATCTGTAATCTGCCATTGATGCTTAATATGGCATGTACTCTTTTTAAACTAACACCACAAGAAGCGCTTGCTGGCGTTACTCGAAATGGCGCTCAAGCATTGGGTCTATCAAACAGAAAAGGCCAGCTAAAACTAGGCTTTGACGCCGATCTTGCGCTTTGGGATATTGAACACCCTGCAGAATTAAGCTATCAATTTGGCGTAAACCCGTTAATGTGCCTTTATCAAAAAGGTGTGCAGGTGACAGCTAACTAGTTAGTGCCTTCAATTGGTAACTGTACAAAGCGTTAATACTTAGTTAGGCTTATTAACTAGCAATGCTGTATTTGTAGGGTTATCAGTTAACATGTGTGTTAATCGCTTTTTAGGTCTTGGCTGTTTTGCACTTTGTGTATTCTTGTTTATTGCTGAACCAGCCTATGCTTTAAGTTCTTCAGTTGAAAGTGCCGTTAGTATTAGTTTACCTGTATCGATAGCTTGTGGAGCTATTCTTCTCACGGCATTAGTTACGTTAGTAACAAGATCACTCTCGTCAAAAATCAGTGCAACTGCTCTTGTGGTTTTTGTTAGTTTTGTTGGCTTTCATGCTTTTGGTCAGCAACTATTACAGCTTGTTGCGCTTACCGTATACAGCTTTGCATCAGTATTTTTAATTTTATTAATAAAGTCAGAAACTAACAGAGCTTTAACAATCGTCAATGCATCTCTTGTTGGGGTGTTGTTTGGCGCTTTCGTTACTAGTAATTATTTGTCGGTAATGATTTTTAGCGATTATCTTTTTGCCGCGCAACTAATTGCAATTTGTGTCATGTTGTTAGTAGCGCCTAAGCAGCAAGGCAGTGAGAACAAAAACGCTAATAGTGCTAGTAAGGAAGAGGAAAATAGTTATTTAGTTACACCATATCGAGACACCGTCACAAATTTGCCTTCTCTGGCACAAGCCATTGCCATTATTGACGATAAATTACAAGAAGCCCAAACATCAGATTTTGCTTTTCTCGCCTTTAAACCGCTAAATTTTTCTCAAGTAAACCGAGTAATTGGCCATCAAAATTCAGACCTAATGTTGTTACAGTTTGCCTATAAATTAGCGAAATTTACTCGGGATAATCAATTGCTGGTTAATTTTGGCATGGCGAGTAGCCCTGAGCGTGTTTGTCGACTCAATGGCTTAGACTTTCTCGTCGTTATTGACAAAAGAAAATGCCAACATCCAATCAAAATCGTATTAGAAAGTGTGGCAAAAGAGCTTACAGAAGTTGCTCCTAAAGCGATGAGCTTTAGAAATTTTTCATTAAATTATGAACTCACTTTTGGTGCAAATTTACCCTCAAGCAATTTCTCAGCAAATTTAATGATAGCGCAAACAAGTGATGCGCTCTTGCTTGCGGAGCGCTCAGCTAGCCCGTTGGCGTATTATAATCATGAGTCTGAGATATTTAGCGAATACCAGCTATCAAATATGGAAAAGGTGCGTAGCGCGCTAGAGGAAGGACGAGCTAATTGTCTTTATCAACCGCAAGTATCGGCTTCAACAAGAAAAGTAAAAGGATTCGAAGTCGTTTTTGACCCATCCTCGGTGTTAAATGAGCAGCTTGAGCATAAACAATTTATGCGCCTTGTAGAGAATACAGGTGTTATCTATATGATCACCCAGCTAAGCATTAGCGCAGCATTAGATTTGTTAGTGGTTTTAGCGAAAAATAGTCAAGAAGAACTTAAGGTCTCAATTAACTTATCCAGTCAAGATTTACTGCAACCAGAATTAGCCGACTTTATTGAAGAGCAAGCGCAAAAACGCTCTGTTCCGTTAGATAATCTTGTGATCGAAATTAGCGAGGGTATTTTACTTAGCGGTGCTTTTCGAGCGAGAATGATGATAGATCAACTTCGTGCATTGGGTATTCAAGTTGCAGTAGATGATTTTTCTGGTAGTTATGAAGCCCTTAAATATCTAAGAAAAGCGTCAATAGCACAAGTGAAAATAGATTGCTTTCATTTAAGTGAGCAAGACAGATATACAGCGGATAAAACGATTGTAACGGCTTTAGTTAATGTCATTCGCAAAATGGAAATACCTGTTATTGCGACAGAAATTAATCGTCAATCAACGCAAAAAGCTATTTTAGAGATTGGTGGCGACACTATCCAAGGCAAAGTTATCCACTCTGGCTTAGCGTTAAATCAATTGGAAGAATGGCTTGTTAACTGGCAAAAAGCCAGTTAACTGTATGTATTATTTACTCTATATCTAATGCGTCAGGTGAAAGAATGATACCGGTGTTATCCGCATAAATATGATCGTCTGGTAAGAAGGTCACACCGCCAAAGTTGACAGGTAAATCGGTTTCGCCTACTTCTTCGTCTGTTGCACCAACAGGTATTGAAACTAACCCTTGAAGGCCTATTTCTATATCTTCCAATGCATCCACATCGCGAACACTGCCGAAACAAATAATGCCTTCCCAGCCGTTTTTCAAAGCAGCTTCTGCAATATAGGCGTCTATGAGTGCTCGTCGAGTAGAGCCCCCACCATCGATCACTAGTACTTTTCCGGTTCCGTCTTGTTCAATAGTTTGCGTAATGAGTCCATTTTGTTCAAAACATTTAATCGTTACTACTTTACCACCAAAGGAGTTTCTGCCACCGTAATTGCAAAAAATAGGCTCGACCACGTCAATAAGGTCTGCGTATAAGTTGCATAATTCTGAAGTATTGTATTCCACAATTTCTCCTTAATACCTTGAGTACTAAAGTTAACTTTTAAGTTAATAGTATACAATCGTGACCAAAGGGTACAAGCGATAGTCATTAAGGATTGTTAAATTACCCTTGTAAAAACGCGGAAAAATAGATTTAATGCGTCTCTTATACAAAAAATTTTGTTTACTGGGTAAAAATACATGGCGGCAAATAGTGCTGTAGCTGTTAGTTTTTTTTATTTTTTTCAGGCTTGCTTGACGGCTTCGGTTAGTTTTCTCCTTGTTTATTATAACCTTGGTTTAAAACGTAAATATGTTAAGTTCTGGTTCTGGAGTTTTATTGCTTTAACCATTAGTTTGGTATCTAAAGCGGGTATCCATTATTTGGATTTTTTACTCGATACGCATTGGGTAAAAGTCTTACTCGTTTATTTGTCTTTACTCGGAAAAAACTTTTTTCTTACGTTTTTATTATTTGGTTTTATTTTTACTAGTAAAAATAGAATGAAATATCAAAGCTGGGTCAAACCAACAGCTGTTGTTGCTTTTTTAATAGCGACTTTTTCCACATTCGCCTTTGCTTTTGATTTGTATGCTGTGTACTCAAGGATATATTTAAGGGAAAGTTTAGCTGACTTTATCTTTTCAGGTATCTATTTACTTATTGCTATGTTGCTAATAGCACAAGGTAAAAAAATAATAGCAGCGCGTGCTTTAACCGTATTGAGTGCATTACTTGCGATTCGTTATTTGCTGTTTTCATTTTTATCGGTTGTTATGCTTCAAGATGCTTGGTTTATCGAAGCTAAGCAAGTGGTTATGTATTTCGACTTTGCCTGTATAGCCCTATTAAGTATTGGTCTTTTAGTGTGGATGCAAGGTGCAGAAAGATATGAAGCAGAAATTGCGATAAGTCGAGCAAGATACTTAGGTAAACATGACTCATTAACTGGCGCTTTAAACCGAGAGCAAGTCATGGAAAAGCTACCGACCGCGATTAATAGCGTTGTCGAGAGTAAATTAAAACTTGCGATTTACCTGATAGACATAAAGCGATTTAAGTCCATTAACGATACCTATGGTCTTAAAACGGGTGACCTGATTTTAGGTAGAATTGCCAAACGGTTAACAGAGAGTATTCTATTGCCAAAGCTTGTTGGACGGATAAGTGGCGACTCCTTTGTTTTTGCAATAGAAATAAATGAAGATAACCAATTGCCAAAGGCTGCTCAGCATCTTCAGGATCTCATTTCTCGCCCTTATACTGTTAGTCGACAAGAAATTCACCTCCAAGCTAGTGTTGGTTATTGTTTAGCGCCCTATGATGGAACAGAAGCTGAAGATCTTTTGCATAAAGCAAACTTGGCCTTATTCCAGGCAGAAAGTAATAATATTCCTAGCGTTCAGTTTACTTCAGGAATGCAGGTTGACGTGAGGCAATTGCCTGAGGTCGAGAAGGATTTGCGTCGTGGTATTGCTAACAAGGAGTTTGTTTTATATTTTCAGCCGCAGCTAAACTTGTTAAATAATCGTATAGAGGCGGTTGAAGCATTAGTACGCTGGAATCATCCTGAGCGCGGTGTTCTTGCACCAAATGAATTTTTAGACGACTTTTCCTCTTTAGGTTTGAACGCTGAGTTAGATAACTACGTTTTAGAACTGGCTTGTCAAACGATTAACGAGTGGTATCAAAGGTTTAAAAGGCGAATTACCATCGCCGTAAATATTAGTGCGCCAGAATTCCAAGACCCTAAACTAGTCGCTAAAATTCAAGGGTTACTTTTAAAGTATGATATTTCTCCAAATTATTTAGAGCTAGAAATTACTGAAAACGTTGTTATTACGGATATGGACAGCGCCATGGATACCATTGTTACCCTGCAAAACATGGGGATCAAAGTGTCTATTGACGATTTTGGTACAGGTTACTCTTCTTTGGCTTACTTGCGTGAGCTTCCCATCGATAAGATAAAAATTGATAAAAGTTTTATTACAGACTTTGCTAGTAATGATTCTGATTTAACGATAGTTAAATCCATGATCCGTCTTTCTCATGGCTTAGGTAAGCGTGTTCTCGCTGAAGGGGTCGAACACCAAGAGCAACTCGATTTATTAAGAAAACTTGGCTGTGACGCGGTCCAAGGGTTCTTGATAAATCCTCCGTTGCCTAATGAAAAGCTGGTTAAATATTTTCAGAAGTCATAAAGTCGTAAAAAAAGAGTAACAAACCTCTATAAATTCCTATACTTGTGCCGATAACGTCTATACTTACTAATGATAAGTATAACGTATATTGATTTAGGGCACGTTTCGTATGTTAATTAAGCACAAACTAATCGCTAATACCTCTATTTTGGCATTAGCTATGATTTTTATGCTGGCACTGATTACCTTTTCAGAGTCTTCACTAAAAAGTGACATTGAAGTCGCCCGTAAACTAGGGGAAGTGGAAGTTGGCGTTTTGCAGTTGAGGCGAAACGAAAAAGACTTCATCGCGCGAAAAGATACCAGTTACCATGATAAATTTCAGAAAAACTATAGCGCTCTTATTGCAAACACCAATACGTTGGATGAGTTATTTATTGCTATTGGCAATGAACGCCCGGAAATAGCAAACTTAAAGCGCGTTCTTAACGATTACGAAAAAGGGTTTACTGCGTTAGTTAATGCCCAGAAAAGAATAGGCTTACATCCAAAAGATGGGCTTTACGGCAAATTAAGATCTGCTGTTCATAATGTAGAGTCGTTAATTGGTGACTCTGACTACAAAATGCTAAGCGATATGTTGCAGCTAAGACGTAATGAAAAAGACTATATGCTGCGTTTAGACGACAAATATGTGACTCGTTGGAACAATAATGCGGCCAACTTTGTAGACTATGTAAGAGGCAGCGATTTATCTGATGATGTGAAGGAAGAAATCATTAGTAGTATTGGTGTCTACCAAAGTTCCTTTAAAGAGCTTACCGATGCACAACGACAATTAGGCTATAAAGCCGACCAAGGATTGCAAGGTGATATGCGAAACGCCGTTCACCAAGTAGACAAAATGCTAGAGGCGTTATTGGCAGCAAGTATTCAAACCGTTGAAGAACACACCGCTTTTGTGGGTACCTTATCAGTAAGTGTGTTTTTGGTCATTTTAATAATAGCCACTGGGTTTGCATTCTATATCGCTAAATCAATTCTAGATGGCATTAATAACATGAAAGACACCATGAATCGCGTGTCAGACACCAAAGATTTATCTATTGAGGTGGTTTCTACCAATAAAGATGAACTTGCTGAAATGGCCAATGTGTTTAATTTAATGATTCGCAGCTTTAAGAACCTCATCGTTGAAGTAAACCATTCGGTCGATACCGTTAACGAAGCGACACAAAATCTATCTGAAAACATTCATAAAGCGAATGAAGGTGTTGATACGCAAATTCAACAAACTGACTTAGTTGCTACCGCCGTTACAGAGATGGTTGCGACCGTAGATGAGATTGCAAATAATACCCATGAAGCGGCAAACAAAGCCGAAACTACCCACCACAACGCTGAAAAAGGTAAATCGGGTGTCGATTCAACCATCGCCCAAATTGATCAGTTGTCTAATACTTTATTAGAATCTGAAAACGTCGTTCAAGAGTTGGCAAAAGACAGTGATACCATTGGCTCTGTATTAGATGTTATTCGTGGGATTGCTGAGCAAACTAACTTGTTAGCGTTAAATGCCGCGATTGAAGCTGCTCGAGCTGGAGAACAAGGTCGAGGCTTTGCCGTTGTTGCTGACGAAGTAAGAACATTAGCAAGTCGAACACAAGATTCTACACAAGAAATTGAAGGTATAATAAGTTCTCTGCAAAGTCGTACTAAAGATATCGTTTCGCACATGGCTGCATGTAGACAACAGGGTCAAGAGAGTGCTGATCAGGCATCATCTGCCGGTGAAATGCTAGAAGAAATTACCCAAGATGTATCAACGATAATGGAAATGAATACTGCTATCGCAACGGCAATTCAAGAGCAAAGTACTGTTGCCTCTGAAGTAAATGAACATGTAGTAATGATTCGAGATGTAGCCGAGCAATCAGGACAGGCAGCTTTCCAGAATGCTGAAATGAGTGAAGAGCTATCACAGCAAGCGGAAGTGCTAGATAAAGAAGTTAACCAGTTTAATGTCTAACTAGCCGGTTTTTATGTCGACATAAAAAAGCCTTAACGAACTGTTAAGGCTTTTTTGTTGATGCAGAATGACTAAAGAATGAAGCGACTTAAGTCTTCGTTTTGTACAACATCATTTAAGGTGTTATCGACATAGGCTTTATCAATAACAATTGATTCGCCGCCTCTATCGTTTGCACTATAGGAAATCTCTTCTGTTAATCTTTCCATCATTGTATGTAGGCGACGAGCACCAATATTTTCCGTAGACTCGTTTACTTGCCAAGCAGCATTCGCTATCGCTTCTATGCCGTCTTCACTGAATGAAAGATCCACACCCTCTGTCGCCATTAGGGCAGTATATTGTTCTGTTAAAGAAGCGTTTGGCTCGGTAAGAATGCGAACAAAATCTTTGCTCGTTAACGCTTGTAACTCAACACGAATCGGTAAACGGCCTTGCAGTTCAGGGATCAAATCAGACGGTTTTGCCATTTGGAAAGCGCCTGAAGCAATAAATAAAATGTGATCGGTTTTTACCATACCGTGCTTAGTCGATACGGTTGATCCTTCTACAAGTGGCAGTAAATCACGCTGAACACCTTCACGAGAAACATCTGGACCAGATGTGTCGCCTCGCTTACAAATTTTGTCTATTTCATCAATGAAAACAATACCATTTTGTTCCACGGCTTCGAGTGCTTTAACCTTAATATCTTCTTGGTTAACAATCTTTGCAGCTTCTTCTTCTTGCAAGGCTTTAAATGCGTCCTTAATTTTAAGTTTACGCTTACTGGTTTTGTCGTTTGACAAGTTTTGGAACATATTCTGTAACTGTGAGGTCATATCTTCCATACCCGGAGGTGCCATAATTTCAACACCCATTTGTGGAGCAGCTAAATCCAGTTCAATTTCTTTGTCATCCAGTTTTCCTTCACGTAATTTTTTACGGAAAACTTGTCGAGTTGATGAATTATCAGTCGTTTCTTCATTGCCAAAGCTGTCACGAGGGTTTGGTAATAGCACATCAAGAATTCTTTCTTCAGCTTGCTCTAATGCTTTGTGCTTCACACGCTCCATTTCTTGCTCTTTGGTCATTTTAAATGCCATGTCAGCAAGGTCTCGGATAATCGTTTCAACTTCTTTACCTACATAACCAACTTCAGTGAACTTGGTCGCTTCTACTTTAATAAAAGGCGCATTTGCTAGCTTTGCTAAACGACGAGCAATCTCTGTTTTACCTACACCTGTAGGGCCTATCATAAGAATGTTCTTAGGCGTTACTTCAGGACGTAACTCGTCTGATAACTGCATTCTACGCCATCTGTTTCTTAGCGCGATTGCCACAGCTCGTTTAGCATCTGCTTGACCAACAATATGGCTATCTAATTCAGAAACAATTTCTCTAGGGGTCATATTAGACATGTAATTTCCTCGAATTCTTTTCTATAGCTCGTCAATGGTGTGACTGTGGTTGGTAAATACGCAGATGTCACCAGCTATTTTCAATGATTTTTCAACAATATCTGTGGCGCTAAGTTCGGTGTTTTCTAGTAGAGCCGTTGCTGCTGCTTGAGCAAAGTTTCCGCCGCTACCGATAGCGATTAGATCGTGCTCAGGTTGAACCACGTCGCCATTGCCAGTAATGATGAGAGAAGCTGTTTCGTCGGCAACCGCTAACAGGGCTTCTAACTTTCTCAAAGCGCGGTCACTGCGCCAGTCTTTAGCAAGTTCAACCGCCGCTTTAGTTAAATGCCCTTGATGCATTTCCAACTTGCTTTCAAAACGTTCAAACAGTGTAAACGCATCAGCTGTGCCACCAGCAAAACCTGCCAGTACTTTATCATTGTATAGGCGACGTACTTTTTTTGCGTTGCCCTTCATTACTGTATTACCAAGAGATACTTGGCCATCTCCGCCAATGGCAACTTTGCCATTGCGTCTTACTGAAACTATTGTAGTCACTTGTTCACCTCAATCTTGACCTTAGATAAGGTCAAATCTTCTCAATGAAATTATAAGTGGGGGCAGGGGATGTAAATTCAAGAGGCGTATTGTAAAAGCAATACGCCTTAACTGTGGTTTATTGCCAAAGCCAGATTTGACAGGTAGAAATATTATTATTGCGCAGCTTGTGTTTATCTTTTTCAGCTTCACGCTTTTTCTCGTATGGACCTAGTGCCACTTTAAACCAAGTGCCATTAGAACCATTGGATTTGCTGATGGTTGATGATAACCCTGAAAAGGCGATAGTCGCTTTCATTTTTTCTGCTTGCTGGCGTGAACGGAACGAACCACATTGCATTTTCCATGGGCCCTTATCTTTAACTTCGTATTGACCAACTTCAACTTCTTTTGATTTAAGCTCTTCCATATAGCGCCACTTTTCTTCCGGCGGTTTAGGTAAATCTGATTTCTTTTCTACTGTTTTGCTGGGGGTTTTTGGCGTGGTATCAGGTTCTATGTCTTTTATGCTCCATAACATGTAACCAAAGCCAGCTACCCCTATAATGGCTATACTCAGCACCAACTTAAACTGAGTTGACATACCTGTCTTCTCTGGGGCTGCTTGGTTTTTCTTACCATTAGCCTTCTTTTTAGGGGCACGAGAGCGCGAAACGTAATCTTGGTGTGTCATGGAACGAACTACAATGAATAAATCTAAAAACTGAACTTACTATTTTAACCTAGCCAAAGTAAAAAAGAAGGATTACTCGACTTAAAGTGCAAATTACCAGCTAAGATCCATGGGGTCAATATCAATAGACCACCTTACCTTTTTGGTGAGTTCGATTTGTTCAGATGCTTGTATCACCGTCAAAACAGATTGATGTAACTGCCTTCTGTCGGTCCCTTGCATTAAAAGATGATAGCGAAACTTTCCTGCTTTCTTTTCAATTGCGGAAGGCATAGGGCCGGCTATTTGGCATTTGAGGTCTAATTGACTAATGGCTCGAAGCCACTGCTCAGGGTAACTCGGGTAATTTGCTTCGGCGCGTATTAACGCCTGATAGCCAAAGGGGGGCAGTTTCGCCCATTTTCTCTCTGTTAACGCTTGCTCGGCAAAATGTCGATAGCCATTATTGACTAAATCCTGCAACAAGGAGTGCTCAGGGTAATAGGTTTGGATGAGTACTTTTCCAGGTTTACTTGCTCTTCCTGAGCGACCTGCTACCTGTACAATAAGTTGAGACATTCGTTCTGAGGCTCTAAAGTCAAAACTGAAAAGAGCACCGTCAATATCTAACAGTACGGCTAAGGTAACGTCAGGAAAATGGTGCCCTTTTGCTAACATTTGCGTACCAATGAGTATTTGGTGCTTTTTATCGCTAATCTCTTCTAATAATTTTGCTAGTGCGTTTTTTTGACGAGTACTGTCTCTGTCTATTCTAACGCAGCTGTACTCTGAAAAATGTTGCTCAAGCCAGCTTTCGACTTGCTCTGTTCCTTGTCCCAGAGGCTCTAACCTAATACTCCCACAGTTCGGACATTGCGGAGGAAGCCTGCGTTGACTATTGCAGTGGTGGCATATTAATGCCTGCTGCGATTTGTGATAAGTATAAGGACGATCACAGCGAGTACATTCTGATACCCAGTGACACTCTTTACAGTGAATTGCAGGCGCAAAGCCGCGTCTATTTAGAAATACCAGTACTTGTTCATTTCGCTCAAGTGTTTGCTTCATTTGCTCTATGACTGAATGCGAAAGACCACTGGTTATTTGTTGCTGCTTTAGATCAATTAGCTCAATTTTTGCTGGTTTACTATTGCCAGCACGTTTGTTTAATTGATGGTAATGATATTTTTCGCTTAATGCATTTTGCAAAGATTCAAAACTTGGCGTTGCGCTACCTAATGCAATGGAAATATTAAGCTGCTTTGCTCTTAATATCGCTAAATCTCTACCGTGATATCTAAAACCATCTTGTTGCTTAAAAGAACTGTCATGCTCTTCATCAACTAAAATTAAACCGAGTTTATTCATTGGCAGAAATATCGAAGAACGCGTGCCAATGACTATCGCGGCTTGTCCTTTTGCAGCATGTTGCCAAGTTGATAAGCGCTCACTGTCATTTAAGCCAGAATGATGCAAAAAAATAGGAACATTAAACCTTTGTTCAAAACGGGTAAGCATTTGTGGCGTTAGCCCAATTTCTGGCACTAACATTAATACTTGTTGCCCTTGTTTTAAGGTGTGCTCCATTGCCTGGAGGTAGACTTCTGTTTTACCGCTGCCAGTAATGCCATCAATTAAATGACAGGCAAACTTGTTATGCGTGTGTTGAATCGCGGAAACAATAATCGACTGCTCGGCAGATAACTGGTGTTTATTGCTTTCATTTAAATTATTGTCCTGCCAAGAAAATTCAGGCATAACGACTTCTTTACTTTGAATAAGCCCTTTATCGTTTAAGGCATTTAGCTGAGCTTTCGAGTAACCCAGAGCCTTTATTTCAGGCCAGCTCAACGAGCGCTTATTCAATAACCTAAATAGAGAAGCTTGCTTTTTAGCTCTATTTAATTTGTTTTCGTCTGTCTCTTTATCTGTAGCTGTCCAATGAAGTAGTGGCTCTCTTTTCTGCTCATTGATGGTTCTTAATAGCTTAGGTAAGGCGTGGTGAAAGATTTCCCCTATTGGGTGCTGGTAGTAACTGGCAACCGTATCGATAAACCTCAAGCTAGCATTTGGAATAACGGCTACATTGTCGAGGCGTTTAATGATGGGTTTTATTTTTTCTTGATTTTCGGGGATATCATGGTGCTCACCAACATATATGGCGATAAGGTTTCTGTTGCCAAATGGGACGAGCATTCGTTCTCCTTTTTGTAAAGGAGCTGCGTTCTCATCTTGGGAAAAAGAATATGTAAACAATTGACGCAAAGGAACTGGTACTGCGACATTGATGAAAGTTTCGGTAAGCACTACGACACTTATTTAGCTTTTTTTACTATTTTAGCGATTAATGAGTTGATGCCAAGACTTATCTAAAACTAACTACTTTGAAAAAGTTAAAATGATGTGCTTGCTATTGCGGCACTAATTGAGTATTATTCGCGCCCATTAATTTTAACTACGTATGGTGCTTGGCAAAAATTGACCAAGTGGCGATACGGCCTATATATAGAGGTTTTCCATGAAAGACGGTATTCACCCAAATTACGTTGAAATCGACGCTACTTGTTCTTGCGGTAACGTTATCAAAACACGTTCAACGTTAGGTAAAAACATTCACTTAGACGTTTGTTCAGAGTGTCACCCATTCTACACTGGTAAGCAAAAAGCTGCTGAAACTGGTGGTCGTGTTGACAAGTTCAACAAGCGTTTCGGTGCATTGGGTAAGAAGTAAATATCCAATCCCGAGAGAAAAAGCGCCTTTAAGGCGCTTTTTTTGTATTTGAAATATTTATTAAAATTATTTTCTATCTCTTTAAACCCTTTTTCTTCATACTGCATCTAAATAAACAACAAACATGGAATAAGGTTAGTCTGTTTGAGTAACTCATCAGTAATAAAAGCTGCAAAGCGTTTTGAACAAGACCCAGATTTACCTTTGGTAGCTGAGGCACAAAAAGGTGATATGCACGCCTTTCAGCAATTGTATGATCGACATCATCGCAGAATATACGGACTTTGCTGGCGCATGCTAGCAGATAAGGATAGTGCTGAAGATGTTTGCCAAGAGGTTTTTGTTCAGTTGTGGCATAAAGTTGGAAATTTTAGAGGAGAGAGTAAGTTTTCAACCTGGCTACACAGTGTTGCAACCAATGTCGTTTTAGGGCACGTAAGACAACAAAAAAATTGGATTCAACGCGTATTTAGTATTGAAGAAAAAACGGTTGAACAAACTGTTGAATTAGACAACGACGATAATATATCTGCACTTGACCGTCACATTCAGCGTTTACCAGAAAGAGCTAGGCTAGTGTTCGTGTTATTTGCAGTAGAAGGTTACCGTCATGAAGAGATTGGTAAGATGTTAAATATGGCTGTTGGTTCTAGCAAAGCGCAATATCACCGAGCTAAAACGTTATTAAAACAATCATTGGCGGAGGAGGCATCATGAGTAAGCAAGATTTAGACGTATCACTTAATGAACAAGTTGCTGAACTATCAAAAGAAATTGAACCTTCTCGAGATTTATGGTCAGGTATTGAAAAAGCAATTGTTGAGTCTAAACAAGTTGAAGCGAAAATAGTACGAGCTGACAAAAGGGCAACATTTGCGGTAGCAGCTTCGATATGCACTGCTGTATTTACTGGCTGGATGACCTTGTCCCCAGCGACTAGCCAAAATGACACGATAGTAGACTTTGCTACGGTAATGTCAAAAGAGTTTGAGCAACAAAAAGGATTGATGTTAGCCAGTGCAGGAAAAAGTGATAGTTCTGCTTTTTCAGATGATATTCAAACCCAGCTTAAGGAACTAAGTGATGCACAACGGGCTATTGTTAAAGCGCTGGCACAAGATCCAACTAATAGCGATTTGATTGAGTTGTTACGTTGGACTCAAAAACAAGAATTAGACTTACTTAATCAAGTAATTTCGCCTCAATGGCAAACAATTTAAGGAATTAAAAATGATTTCAAAGAACAATATTATCCCCGTTTTAATGACTACATTGTTTTCAATGCAAGCGTTTGCTGGCGAAAGCGTTAATAAAACGTTAGACGTTGAAGGTGTTAAATCAGTATTTATCGAAAATGTGCGTGGCAAAGTTGAGATAAAATCATGGAACCAAGCAAAAGTAGCGGTAAAAGGTGAGCTTGACGATCAAACCACTGAATTTATTTTCGAGCAAAGTGGCTCAACCGTTAATATCAAGGTGCAAATTCCAAATAACTCTAAAAATAGAAACTTTAAAGGCTCAGATTTAGTGATTCACATTCCTCAGGAATCTGCAGTTGAATTTATAGGGGTGTCAACGAGCTTAGTGTTGAAAAATTTGCTTGCTGATAGCGAAATAAAAACTGTGAGCGGTGATATCGACATGGAAACTGGTAAAGGGCACATATCCCTTTCAACCGTAAGCGGTGATATCGATGCTAGAGATCTTGATGGAAAAATTTATTTATCTTCAGTAAGTGGTGATGTAAGTGATGCTAACTCAGCTGGGAGAATTAACCTTCGTTCAGTAAGCGGCAGTATCGAAACGTCTTCTACTGCAAGTGAAGTGTCGTTAAGTGCAGTATCTGGCGACATTGACTTCGATCTAGCAAGTGTTGAAGAGTTCGACCTTTCAACGGTAAGTGGCGATATTAAAGGTAAGTTCGGTTTAAGCGCTGATGGTCACTTAAAGATGTCAACGGTGAGCGGTAACATGTCGTTAGGCTTTATCGAGCCGGTAGATGCTAACTTTCGTTTAAAGGCGAATGCTGGTGGCGATATTGTTAACAAGCTAACCGATGATAAAACAACGTACGCTAAGTATGGTCCGGGTGCAAAACTGAGCTTTAGCACTGGCAGTGGTTCAGCTAGCGTAAAAGGTACAACGGTAAGTGGTACTATTAAGTTGTACTACAAGTAATAATTCAATCAATGAGTGCGCTGACGAAAATTATAACGCTTAATAGTCTTCGTCAGTTCACCTCTCTTTGCTTATATCGATTAACTAAGCCATAATACCGCAATTATAAAAGTTACTGAATTGCACCCTTGATTTGCTGCTTTTCTTCAACATGTTCTAGGTATTTAAATGGCAGATAGTAAGCCTTCAAAATTCACAAAGCCTTCCAATAAAAAACATGATCAACTTGTTGATGAGTTGAAAGTTCCACCGCATTCACTTGAAGCTGAACAATCTGTTTTAGGTGGTTTACTGCTGGACAACGAAGCATGGGATAGAGTGAGTGAAAGGGTAGTTGCTGAAGACTTCTATAGTCGCTCACATCGCTTAGTATTTGAAACGATTGGTGCGCTTATTGAGTTAGGAGAGCCAGTCGACTTAATTACGCTGTCTGAATCATTAGAAAACGACCAAAAGCTCGAAGATGCTGGTGGTTTTGTTTATCTCGCAGAGATGATGAAAAACACCCCAAGTGCTGCCAACATTACCGCTTATGCGGAAATTGTACGCGAGCGTGCAGTAACAAGGGAAATGATTAGCGTTGCTAATGAAATTGCCGAGGCAGGTTTTGATGCACAGGGGCGAACCAGTGCTGACTTGCTCGACTTGGCAGAAACGAAAGTTTTCCAAATAGCAGAAAAGCGAGCAAATAAGTCGGAAGGTCCAGAAAATATCCATGCGGTGTTAGAGAAAACTGTTGATAGAATTGAAAAGCTTTATCAGCAACCGCATGACGGTGTAACAGGGGTTACCACAGGCTTTTCTGATTTAGATAAAATGACTGCTGGTATGCAGCCATCAGACTTAATTATCGTCGCCGCTCGACCGTCAATGGGTAAAACAACGTTTGCGATGAACTTGTGTGAAAGTGCCGCAATGACCTCAGACAAGCCATGTTTAATTTTTTCTTTAGAGATGCCTTCAGAACAAATTATGATGCGTATGTTGGCGTCTTTAGGGCGAATCGATCAAACCAAAATTAGAACTGGTCAGCTAAATGATGAAGATTGGGCAAGACTTTCTTCGACCATGGCGTTATTGCTTGAAAAGGGCAAAATGTACATTGATGATGCCGCCGGTTTGACACCAACAGAAGTCCGCTCTAGAGCTAGACGTGTTGCTCGAGATAATGGTGGTTTAAGCATGATAATGGTTGATTACCTTCAACTAATGCGTGCCCCTCAGTTTTCAGATAACCGTACCTTAGAAATTGCAGAGATCTCTCGCTCTTTGAAGGCGTTAGCAAAGGAATTAGAAATTCCTGTTATTGCCCTTTCTCAGCTTAACCGTAGTTTGGAGCAGCGTGCTGACAAGCGCCCAGTAAACTCAGATTTACGTGAATCAGGCTCTATCGAGCAGGATGCCGATTTAATTATGTTTATTTATCGTGACGAGGTTTACCACGACGATTCTGAATTTAAAGGAATGGCTGAGATTATTATTGGTAAGCAACGTAACGGGCCGATTGGACGTGTACCTTTAACATTCCAAGGCCAGTTTTCGCGCTTTGACAATTACGCCGGACCACATGTTCTTGAAGAAGATTAAGCATGTTAATTAAAACGGCTACGGCATGTATTAATTTACAAGCGCTAAACCAAAATTTCTCCTATATTCAAAAAAAAGCGCCAAACAGTAAAGTATTGGCAGTACTTAAAGCTAATGCTTATGGGCATGGCTTATCGCGTATTGCCAAAGCGTTATCACAAGCCGATGCCTTTGGTGTCGCTAGAATCGAAGAGGCTTTGCAATTAAGGGGCGAAGGGGTCGCTAAACCTATTTTATTGTTAGAAGGCTTTTTTGATGAACGCGACCTGTCGGTGATTGAGGAAAACGACTTACAAACGGTTATTCATAACAATCTTCAATTAGAAGCTATTTGCAACGCTAAGCTAACTAAACCAATTAAAGTGTGGTTGAAAATCGATACTGGAATGCATCGATTAGGAATAGAAATTGAAGAATTCGACCAATATTTTGAGCGTTTATCGGCTAGTGGTAATGTTCAAGACAACATAGTGCTAATGAGTCATTTAGGCTGCGCAGATGACGAGAAAAATGTTAGAACCAGACAGCAAATTGCCAAGTTTGAAGCTGTTACTAAAGGATTAACACTAGATAAGAGTTTAGCTAATTCGGCTGGTGTTTGTGCTTGGCCAGAAAGCCACTTTCAGTGGTTAAGGCCTGGGCTGGCTTTGTACGGCGTTAGCCCTATGCTATCTACCCCTATTGCCGAACTTGCACCGGTTATGACGTTAAAATCTAGCATCATTGCCATCAAACACATTAAAAAGGGAGATTGTGTTGGCTATGGTGCCGTATGGCAAGCTCCTCGAGATACTCGCTTAGCAGTTGTCGCTATTGGTTATGGCGATGGCTACCCAAGACATGCCATTGAAGGTACGCCAGTTCTAATAAATGGTAGAACAGTACCTCTTGTTGGGCGTGTTGCTATGGATATGATAACCGTGGATTTAGGTCCACAAGCCATTGATGAAGTGGGTGATACTGCAACGTTATGGGGAGATGGATTACCTGTAGAGCGTATCGCAGAATGTGCCGAAACAATTCCTTATGAGTTACTATGTAACGTCGCACGTCGAGTAAAAGTGACCTTAATCTAAGCGCGATAGACAAGGATGTTTATGTCATTTTTGTGTCAGGAAATTTTACATATTTTGCTAATACTTGGCTATCCTGTCTAAAAATCGTATAAAAAACAGCCATTAATTGGGCTGGTCTACTTCATGCATACTTACTCAAAATCTTAATACCCACGATAAGTAACATGGAGAGTGACGATGAAATCCTTCAAGCATTCGGTTTATTCAGTTAAGTATTTGGTAACCACATTATTATTCTTGGTTGGCTTTAGCAATGTTGCCATGGCTAGCCTCATTCCTGCAGATTTAATGATATCGACTTCTACAGAATTTGATGGCGGACAAAACGGCCATAGTTTCGGTGATACTTCAGGCTCTTTTAGTGTGACTGAAGGTGGTACAGAAACATCAGCTACGTTTTCTGGTGATACAGCCAATCCCAATCCGCTTACCGGTGATTTATTGGAAGATGGGGACGGTGTTGGCTTCGATGGTGCAACAAATGGGCAAATCATTAATGACGAGTTTGCGATAGGCATTGATTCTACAATTACTCTCAATAACACCTCGTTGACCGATATTATAGAAATCATCTTTGACTTGAGTTTTCTAAATACCGTTAGTGCTAGTGGCAATGATGCTTTTGCAGATTCTGAATTTATTATCGAGCAAGACGGTTCTGAAATATTTTTCTCAGATCTTATTTCAGACTCTTTGAATGGCAATGAAGAAGATGGCGTTGGCTTGCCTGGTTTTGGTGGTACGTTAACGCATAACGATGACAGACAATTTACTTTCACGTTAAACCCAGGGCAAATCATGACCATTGACCTAATTTATACGCTAACGGGTGGCGATTTTGACTCAGGTACAAGCGAAAGCGACTTTAATCAATCGTTTACTATTAATTCATCACGAGTTACAAACGGTTCGAGCAACCCTAATCCTATTCCAGAGCCTAATATTGCTCTATTGTTCATGTTGGCAGGCTTAGGTTTACTGGTAAGAAGAAGAGCATAGAAAGTTAAGAGAAACATTCATAGTAATCAGCGGGAATGCTGTACGCTGGCATTAGAAGGACATAAAAATGTTAAAGAAAACTGTTAAGTCAATTTCATTAGCCGCCGCGATAGCTGCTTCATTAACTGCAACAGTCGCTCCTGTCGCACAAGCAGGTACTGACGCTTATCTAGGCGAAATTACCATGGTGGGGTTTGGTTTTGCACCGCGTGGAACTGCTTTTTGTAATGGTCAACTTTTGGCAATTTCCTCAAATAGCGCTCTTTTCTCTCTGTTAGGTACAACCTACGGTGGAGATGGTAGAACAACATTTGCATTACCGGATTTACGAGGTCGTACCGCTATTCATCCAGGACAAGGCCCAGGATTATCAACTTATGCTTGGGGGCAACGTGGAGGACAAGAGCGAGTCACTTTAACCATCGCTCAAATGCCTGCTCATAACCATGGTGCTACAACGACACTTAGTAGCTTGCAAGTGAACTTACACGGCTACTCCGGTACAGGCGATTCAGGTACGCCTGACGGTACAGTGCTTTCAACTAAGAGCCGAACTGATATATACAGTACTAGTGCGCCTGATGTTACGATGAGTTCAGCTGCCGCGACTGTCTCTGGTAGTGCCTCAACGACTGTTACTAATACCGGTGGTTCTCAGTCTCACGAAAATCGCATGCCATATTTAGGCATCTATCACGTTATAGCGACAGTGGGTACATACCCGTCTCGTAATTAATTTGTGTTCAGTATCAAAAATCGCTGTGTTTACAGCGATTTTTTTTTGCACCTATAATGTAAAAAAGCGAGAAAGCAGGGAATAGTAGAGTCATTTATGTCAAATTTATTAGTAATAGCCATTAGTTTAGTTGTTATCTTTCTTGGAACGGAAGCATTCGCTAAAAATAAACAAACGGTAACTCAGCAAGGTGATAGCCAAAACACAAAACTTGAGAAAGCACTATCACTTATAAAGCAGCAAGAGTATATCCAAGCGTCGAAGCTCTTGAAAACGTTAGCCAAGAATGAAAATGATGGTATTGCACAGTGGTTACTTGGTGATATGTATTTCTATGGAAACGGTTATAACGAAGACAAGAAAACGGCATGCCAGTGGTATGAGAAGGCAGCTAAAAAAGAAATTCCCGTAGCTTTAGACCGTTTAGGTAACTGTTATTTAAAAGGGCATCATCAAAAAAGAGACATTGGTAAAGCAATAGATAGCTTTGACTTGGCCACACAGCTTGGCCATCATATATCTTTATGCAATATCGCGGATATTTATTATCAAGGAATTGAAACTAAAATAGACGTGAACAAAGCCATTGCGTTATGTGAAAAGTCAGCGATGCAAAGCTCTTCGCCCGCTATGGTTCGTGTCGGTAAAATGTATTTAAATGCTCAACGAGATGACGGAATAAAATTAGCGACTCACTGGTTTCTAACGGCAGCAAATTTTGAAAATCCTGAAGCGTACTACTTTCTTGGTAAAATAAATCGAGATGGTTTGGGCACTAATGCTGATGTCGACAGTGCCTTACATTGGTTCGAAAAATCAGCAACATTGGGTTATTCTCCCGCCTACATAGAAACAGCTAAGATTTACGCGAATGCGCCTAAAGATCCAGAGTCTGGTAAATGGCAAGAAGCAGCGTTAGCTAAAGCTTATGTTTGGGGAAAGGCAGCGAAGTTGAGCGCAACAGCACTAGATGAACAAAGTGAAATAAGCGAGCTAATGCATAAAGTTGATAAAGAAATGCCAGTAGGATGGAGGCCGTCGTTAGACCAAAAAGTTACTGAACATTTAAGCAAATTCTAGCTTTAGTCAGTAAACTTTGTCATCAAATTTGGTCGCCAAGCGCATTGGCTGCAGCCGATTGTACTTTTAGGCTTTTGTCATTTTTCATGGCATTGGCAAGCAAATGCTTTGAAAATTCAATGTCGAGGTGATGTGAAAGAATCTCGATGGCATATAACCTGTTGTCTTCTAGTGGCTCTGAAAATAGTGCCTGACCTAGCGTTCTAATGGCATTATCTGTTCTTATAATACCAAGAGCCCTAATCGCTTCTTTGCGGACTTGTGCTGAGTTATCGCCAAGCCAGTTTGCTAGTTGGGTAATATGTTTCTCATCTGTTAGTTCTCGAATAATTTCAATTTTGTTTGCTATTTCAACCCTAGTGTTTTCTTCTAGCTGAAATTTTTCAGTTGTATTAAAGGCGTTATTTTTTAAGACACCGTCAGTATACCTATAAGCTTGTGCAGCCTCTAGATTAGCGTTGATATTGTTGGTAGAAGTAGGGTTAGAAGAGTCGCTTAACTCTTGTTTTGAAGGCTCACGTGTGTTTTCAGCTACAGTCTCAGTTAAATTCACTGTTGTAGGTTGAACTGTATTTAGCGTCTTACCGAATAGAATTCCTAAAACAAAAGTGAGAAGTAAACTGATAAAAATAAAAAGTTTATTCATCGCTTTTTTGCTCCTCTCTAACTCGTGCTTAGAGAACTACATGACGAAATAATAAAATAACATTTGACTATGAGTGATGGCAAACGAAGTCTATTTACTACTTAGTTTCCTTGTAAAGTGATGATGACGTTTCTACCGGAAGCGTAATCTCTGTGTTCACCTAGATATATACCTTGCCAGGTTCCTAGAAGCATTGTGCCTTGATGAATGGGAATAGTTAACTGGCAGCCTAATGTACTCGATTTGATGTGCGCAGGCATATCATCGTCGCCTTCGTAAGTATGTTGATAGTAAGGTGCTCTTTCCGGTACAAACTTATTAAAATGTGCTTCCATGTCACTACGCACTGTCGGAACAGCATTTTCGTTGATGGTGAGTGAAGCAGAGGAGTGTTGTAAAAATAGGTGTAATAGACCTGTTTCTACAGGTTGAAACGTATCGAGTGCCCTTACTACGTTATTAGTAATTAAATGAAAGCCACGAGGCTTCGCAGGCAAGGTTAGTCGAGTTTGCTGCCACATAATAGATTGAGTCGTTTTAAAGCAATAAAAACAATATTATCCTACTATAACCATGACTAAGAGTTAGGTAAACAACTGTTAAACACTCAAAAATTTAAGGTAAGTTTCAATCTTGTTCCTTCAAGTATAAAAAAAGCGCACATCATTGTGCGCTTTTGACTTTGATTATCCGCAGTTTTTTAAAACTTGAAGCTATGTAACTTAGCGATAAGCTCCATTGAGTTGATATCTGTAGATTCCATTTGATCTGATAAGTCTTGCGATTTATCAACCGTTTTGGTCGCTAGATTATCAATATCAATAAGAGATTGATTCATTTGGCCAGCCGTTAATGATTGTTGATTTACGGTTGAAGCAATGTCGACAAGATGCGTATCTAGCTCTGTCATCGAATCTCGCATTTGCGTAAATATGCTAGTGATGTTTTCCGTATAGCTTTTACCTTCGCGTGCTTCTTGCTGGCTGCGATCCATCACTTGGTTTGCATTTTGAGCGGCAGTTTGCAGCTTAACGACGATATCTTGAATGTGCGTAGTAGACTCTTGCGTACGAGAAGCTAAACCTCGAACTTCGTCAGCAACAACAGCAAATCCTCGGCCATGTTCACCGGCCCTAGCTGACTCAATAGCGGCATTTAAAGCAAGTAAATTGGTTTGCTCGGCAATGGTACTGATCACTTCGATAACTTCACCAATGTGTTGAGTTTCAACGGCTAACTCAGAAACTACTTGCGTAGCATTTTCAATATGCTCAGCTATATCGGCAATTTTATCTGTTGCTTGCTTGATAATGCTGGCGCCAGAGTCAACGCTTTCTTTAGTTTCGTTCGCGATGCCTGCTACATCGTTTGCTCGTTGCGCAACGTGCTCAGAGGTTTGTGTCATTTCTGTAGAAGCGGAAGATACACAATCTAACTGTAGTTTCTGCTCTTCGATAAAACCTCGTGCTTCTAAAGAGGCACTGCGTGCTTGATCAGCATTGTCTTTGAATTGCATGGCAACTTGGTCAGATTCTTTTACAAGCGTTTGGATTTTCTCTACAAATACATTAAATCGTTTCGCAAGTTCGCCAACTTCATCTTGACGGCGAATTTCTATTCGTTGGGTTAAATCCGCAGACCCATGGCTAATATCGTGCATTGCTTGTTGTACTTGAACAATTGGCTTCATTTGGAAGTTGACAATAAACCAAATAAGCAAGCCAAGTACTAAGATAAAAATCAACGTAGATACAAGATTGTCGATTACCGCACTATTTACTTTTGCGTCGATTTGGCTTTGTGGGATCATCACTGCTACGTTCCAGTGAACTTCAGGTACTTTCCTATCAAATGGTTTGATATAAACTTTATATAACTCACCCTGCCAAGTAACCGTACTTTCCATTTCCCTCATTTGATTACTTGAATAGTCATTCCATAAACTGTTAAATCCACCGGCTTCGTAAGTATCAAAAACACTATCTACGTCTTTTAAGTGAAGTTCACCAACACCTTTTTTCAGCATTTGTTCAGACATATCCGGGAAGTTAACCATAGTGCCTGTGTCACTCACTACAAATACTTGAACATTGTCATATGCACTAGAAACGTTGGCTAATGTTTTATTTACATCAGCTAAGTTCAAATCAAGACCAGCGGTACCGATGAGCTCATTATTCGCATTGTAAATAGGTGACCTGAAGGTCATCAAGATGTTGCCATCATTATCTAAATATGGGTCATTAACGTAATGATTCATCTGACTTAGAAACTCGTTCCAGAAAGGACGTTTGTTTATGTAATAATCAGGGTCATTATTTTTTCCTTTAGATGAAAAATACTCCCAAGTTTTAGTCGTAGTGATGAATAACTCAAATACGCTTGGGTCTAGTTTCATTGCATCGACGAAATAATCGGTGACTTCTTTCCACTTTGGTAACTCTTCACGGGTTTTACCACGGACTTCAATAGACTCAACAGCCTCTATTGTCGCTGGGTGAGTAAAAATTGCATCTAATTGGTTATTTCTAGAGTAGAGAAGTTGGTTTAAATTGCTAGTTAACTGGGTTAAAACACTAGAAACTTCTCTAGCGTTTTCATCTTTTGCTTCAGCTCGAATAACTGATACATGGTAAGTTGAAGATAAAATTGATAGGACCAATAGCCCTGTTAAAATGCCGAATATGAGTTGTGCAGCAAAACTGCGCTTTAAAAACCCCATTCCACCCCCTACAAAAAACTCTTGAATAAAAATAAGTTATCAAACGCTTGTTTGAATTTGTAACGTATATTAACAAAATAGGCTTGTTTACAAAACAAACAAACGCGCTCTGAAACAAACGAGATACAGTCGCTCCTAGCAACTTAAATCTCGTTACCTTGTTCTAAACCGTGTAGCTATTTAGCAATAAATTACTAGATCACTTATCGAAGCTAAATTCTATGTAAGCTTTTCCGTGAGGAGAATTAAGAGGGATGATAACAATAGGCCCATCTGCTTTATGATTTATTGTGTGATCTTTACCTGATACAACCATAGGGGTCGCCATATCAAATTCAAATCCTTTTTCACTCAGCATGCGTTTTGCACCACCTGTCACCATATTGGTGATTTCACCAACTAGATCGGTTATTTCATCATTGACTTCGTCTGGTGCTTCACCCACCATGTTTTTCATTGTCGCAAGTGCTAAAGGAGCATCAAAAGTTATAGAAAGAGAGCCTTTGGTTTGCTCACTTACCATGCCAATTAATCCTGAAACATCGCCCATTGCAACTTCGTTCTTTTTTAATTTTGGCTTTTCAGGTGACAATTCCATTTGTGCCATTGTAGACATCACATTTAGCATTGAAGACAAAAACGGGTTAATAAACTCTACATTCATGAAATTACTCAAAGCCTTATATTGTTTTATTAATTTATTGCTAACCTTGATAGTAACAATATTCTATTTAAATAATAAAGCGCTAATTTTATACTGATGAACGCTTTATTACTTCTATTGCTCGCATTACCTATAAGTATCGGCAAGTCTTCGATGATTTACCACTATATTTGCTAATTTTTATAAGTTTTCTTTAACTACTTACTTTTTTACAAAGCTAATTTAACTTTTCAGTTACTTACACTTAGCGCAAGCACCATGTGCTTCAACAATTTGGTTCATTATTTGAAAACCTTTTTGCTCAGCTAACTGACGCAAAGATTTATCAAATTCATCTGATTGAATTTCATCTACATGCCCACATTCATCACAAATTAATAATTGTACTGGGTGATTACAGTCGCCAAAGTGGTGACACATGATAAAAGCATTAATCGATTCAATTTTATGAACAAACCCCTGTTTACTTAAGAAATCTAAGGCGCGATAAATCGTCGCTGGTTTTGCAGCAGGATCGGTTTTCTTTAGTTGATCCAATAGATCGTAAGCACCAATTGCTTCATCATTTTCAGCAAGCAATCTAAATACTTGCTCGCGCGTAGGGGTAAATCTTGCGCCTTTACTCGCGCAGTGCGCCTTTGCTTGCTCTAGTTGTTTGTTAATTTTCGACATCGTCAAATTATGTATTTTGCTCTCTTGAGGATAACCTTAACCATTTTTTAGTAGCTAGCCAAGTAATAACAATAAGTTGATTAAAGAAAAGTTGTTTAGATCAACTTATTATTTACCCATTGTTAATTAATAAAACGATTAGTGAAAGAAGTAGTGCAGCAATGTATAATTTCACGCACGGCGTTTTCTTAATTTACAAATAGGATAATTTGTAAAGGTTTGAAGGCAATACTTCTTAAATAATCGGCATGCATCGTCGATTAGAGCCTATGAACCTTGGAACCCTCAATACCATAAATAAATTGCTTAAATAGGTCGTTAAATCCGTGAGTACCCTAAATTCTTCTGCTGAAAATTGTAATAACGTTTTGGCAAGTTCCAGTCATAAATTAAGTATTGCCCCAATGCTTGATTGGACAGATCGTCATTGCCGATACTTTTATCGAACCATGACTAGTAATACTGTGCTGTATACTGAAATGGTAACGACGGGAGCTATTTTATATGGCAAAGGGGATTACTTAGGCTTTAATGAAAGTGAGCATCCACTAGTGCTTCAGTTAGGCGGTTCAAATGTTAAGGATATGACTGAGTGCGCCAAAATTGCTGAGCAAAAAGGGTACGACGAGATAAATATAAACGTTGGTTGCCCGTCTGATAGAGTGCAGAATGGTCGCTTTGGTGCATGTTTAATGGCTGAGCCAGAGCTTGTTGCACAATGTGTTGATAGCATGAAGCAAGCGGTGAATATTCCTGTCACGGTAAAATCTCGCATTGGTATTGACGATCAAGACAGTTATGCTTTTTTAACTCAGTTTGTTGAAACCGTTAAAGCGGCTGGCTGCGAACATTTTATTATTCATGCTAGAAAAGCATGGCTTAGTGGTTTAAGCCCTAAACAAAACCGCGAAATTCCGCCGCTAGACTACCAGCGCGTTTATCAAATTAAGCAAGATTTCCCTGATATTCAGGTTTCTATTAATGGCGGTATTAAAACCTATGAAGAGTCACTTGCGCACTTAGCGCACATTGATGGTGTAATGATAGGCAGAGAAGTGTATCAAAACCCTTATATGTTGGCACAAGCAGATCAAACGCTTTGGCAAAGTGCTGAAGCAATTAAATCACGAGCGCAAGTTATTGCTGAAATGAGTGACTATATTGAAAAGCACCTATCAGATGGCGGCCGTGTTTGGCATGTTGTCCGTCACATGCTGGGTTTGTGTAATGGTCTAGCCGGAGCAAAAAGGTTTCGTCGTCACTTGAGTGAGCAATCTGGGCGCGAGGGGGCTGATAGTAAAGTGCTCGAAGAAGCTTATGCGTTGGTGCAAGCATTAAATGAGTCTGAGTTATAAGTGAAAATGTCCTGAAATCGGGAATTGCTATTCCGTTTTCAGGAATTTATCTCGATTTGTAAAATTTGATTTTATTTAATAGTTGGTGAAATTAACTAATATTACAGCTTTTTAGCCATATCAACATATTGCCACTTGAGGTATGTCTATATGTACCAAAAATGTAAAAATTAAATTTTGAATAAAAACAACAAGATATAAAAAACCTTAATTAGTGGCACAACCTTTGTACTAGTAACTGCATCTTATTTATTATCGAGTAATGGAGATTGCAGAAAATGCTTAGTTTATTCACCGTGAGTTTAATAATGTTAGTGCCAGCGTTAGGTCTATTAGCACTATCAATGATTTTGGGTATGGTTGAATCAAATGATTCAGCAGAATCATTAATTCTCATTCAAGAATAACCCTAAATGAAGCCTGCAGTTTTTCTTTAATAACGAGTTAAGACAGCTACCTTTCTATTTACAGTCTCGGTGTCTTTCGCTAATTTTATATAAATTTCTCTATATAAAATTATCGGATAGATTCAATGTACACTCATTTAATATCCACGAATGAACTACAACAACTCCTTTCTATCGGACAGGTAAAAGTATTTGACGCTAGCATAAAACCTATTGCTGGCATACAGGCTTGCAAGCCATCCTGGCCTGAAGCAAGTATTGATACTGCCCAACGTTTCGATTTAGAAGAACATTTTTCTCGAGTGGGTGCTCCTAATCCTCATACTCGAATACCTGAATCTGAACTTGTAGAAAAAATGTATGCATTAGGTTGCGATAATAATAGCCAAATTGTTGTTTATGACAATGTCGGTATTTTTAGTTCGCCTAGAGCTTGGTGGATGTTAAAAAATGCTGGGTTTAAGAATGTAGCTGTTCTGGATGGTGGACTGCCTAAATGGTTGAAGGAGGGGCGGGAAACATATCCAGCAAACAATGAGCAGGTTAAATTTAACCAGGTTGAACCGCACGTAAATGTAGATTCTTACAATGACAGGTTTTGTGATCATCAATATGTTTTACAACAAATAGAGCAGAGTTCTTCTACTGTTGTAGATGCTCGCGCCGAAGCACGATTCAATGGTTTGGTAGATGAACCAAGAGCTGGTGTTAGAAAAGGGCATATCCCAAATGCGGTTAATCTCCCGTTTAGCACATTACTCACCGATGGGTGCTTTAACTCAGTTGAACACTTGTCAGATTCCTTCTCCATATTCAATGATAAAGAACAGGAGCTTATTTTTAGTTGTGGCTCAGGTATAACGGCCTGTGTACTTGCGTTAGCGGCAGATATGCTAGGTTTTAGCCAATTAAAAGTTTATGACGGATCATGGTCTGAGTGGGGATCTAATACTAACCTTCCTATTGAGTAAATCTAGCATGGTTAAATTGACTATATCCTTGGTCAATTTAACCATAAATTAGTTTGACATAATATGTCCTTATCCCATCTTGAATTTCAATAAAATTAATAAATATCATTAAAACAACCACTTAAAACTTTTTTCCGTGTTGGCACGTTGATTGATTATGTTATCCCACAGGTTAGTTACCTGAATTTTTATCACTAATTTGAGGGAGAAAAGTTATGAATCGTCTAGGCCGTACATGTTCATTATTGGTCCTAGTAGTAGGGTTAGGATCAATCACTACCGTTTCAGCACAACAGAGCGATATAGAAAAACAGTTAACTCAGTCATTGAATGAACACCAGAAAATGTTGAGTGAATCAATCGCACAAAGCCTTAAAGCGTCGATTAAGAAACAAGTAACTAACGGGTTAAAAAAGTCAGCGCAAGTTGACCTGAAAGACTCGCAACTTATCGTCAAAATTAACAAACAAGTTAAAAAATAATTTATCAAAATTAGCCACTTAGGAGCACTATTATGGGAATGTTTTCAAGATTTACTGATGTAATTAACGCTAATATCAACAGCCTATTAGATCGCGCTGAAGACCCTGAAAAAATGATCAAATTGATTATTCAGGAAATGGAAGAAACCTTAGTGGAAGTTCGTACAACAGCCGCAAAACATATTGCTGAAAAGAAAACCTTGTTACGACAAACACGAAGCCTTGAAAAGCAAATAGCGAATTGGCAAGAAAAAGCTGAGTTGGCTATTGGGAAATCTCGAGATGATTTAGCTAGAGCTGCTTTAGTTGAAAAACAAAAGTGTCAGCAAGAATTGGCTACCCTCAATGAGGAAATGGACACATTAGAAGAGTTGTTGACGGATGTTCAACAAGACAGCCAACGCTTACAAGAAAAGCTTAACGAAGCTAAGCGTCGTCAGGAGTCATTTGCATTGCGTCAAGAATCTGCACAAGTTCGTTTGAAAGTTCGCGAAAAAGCAGCGGTGTATAACATTGACCAGGCAATCTCTAAATTTGAACGTTATCAACAAAAAATTGATGAAGTTGAAGCAAAAGTTGAGGCTTATGACATGACTAATAACCAGGATCTGGCAAGCCAAATCGATGCATTAGAAACTGACGAAAATGTTGAACAAGAGCTTAGTGAGCTGAAGAAGAAAGCAGCGAACGGCTAATTTAGACAGAGCGCTCTGTAAACAGGAGCGCACTTAACTTTCTTTAATAACATAAGAGGTGATATATGCGTTACTCAGATAGAAACCAAATTTTTAAAAGCCAAATAGATAAAAAACTTTCAGGTGTATGTGCTGGATTAGCTAACTATTTTGATTTACCCGCATGGGGTGTACGTGCCGGCGCGATCGTTTCTTTATTTATGTTTCCTATGGTAACTGGCGTAGCCTACATCACTGCAGCAATTTTACTTCCTACTCGCCGTTAAATTTAACAATCATATTTACTGTTTCATTTACACAGAGGTTTGGACAATGTCATTTTTCAAAGCACTTGTACTCGCTGTTTTAGCGACGTTATTTATTACCTATGCTCTCGGAATGAGTTTTATCGAGCTACTTGATATAGATTTATATATGGATGACCAACTAATTGAACCTTTAAAAGCAATTAGTATCTCAGCATTAGTCGTGGTTTTATTAGTTGTTGCTGCAGTATTCATCGTATTGAGTGTTTTCGGCACATTAGTATTTGTTGGACTTATCGTTGCAGGCACGATTGGTATGGTTATGATTGGCGTGTTTTGGCCGATAGTTTTAGCCGCTATTATTATTTGGCTTGCTTGCCGAGATAATAAACGACCACACTATAATTAAAGGAATAAATAGGAATAATAACAAATGAAGAAAACGATATTAGCTGCTAGCTTGTTGCTTTGTGTAACAGCTAGTGTGGGCGTTTATGCCAATGACCTTTCAGCAGTAAAAGCGTCTTTAGATAAAGGTGAAGTTAAAAATGCGAGTTCTCTTTTTAAAGGTTTAACTAAACAAGATAAACAGACTGTCGAAGGAAAAATTCTTACTGGTCGTTTTTTGTTGGAAAACGACGAAACAGAAGATGCCTATGATTACTTCGAAGATCTTACTGAATCCCTTCCTAAAAATATTGAAGCACATTATTACCTGGGTGTTAGTTCCGTGATAATGGCCCAAAAAGCCAGTATTTTCTCCAAAATGGGTTATGCCAAAGACTTTCTTGCATCAATGGAAAAAACATTAGCACTTAAGCCTGAGCATGAAGGGGCATTGAATTATCTCATAGGCTTTCATTTGAATGCTCCGAGTATCGCTGGTGGCGACAAAGAGCAAGCACTAGCTTACGCTGAAAGTCTTGCTACATTTGATGAGGTTGCAGGCGCTAAGCAAATTGCTAACGTTTATTGGGCAACTGAAAAATCGAATCTTGCGTATGAGAAGATAGCAAATGCTATAGAAGCCAACCCGGAAATAGGAGAGCTTTACTTTTCTAGAGCGGTTGCTTACATCAAGGATGAAAAGTGGCAGCAAGCAAGTGACGATTTAATCAAAGCTGTTGCTCATGCCAAAGATGAAGATGAAAAAGCGCAGGCTTTGTATCAACAAGGTAAGGTTTCTGCGGAGTCAGGTTTGAACATTGAGCTAGGGTTAGATTCGTTGAAAGAGTCTTTGCCTATTGCCTCAGAGAGCTTTATACCTTGGGTTCATTACCGTTTAGCGGAGTTATATGTACATCAAGAGGACTGGAAGCAAGCAAAAGCACAAGTGAGCAGTATTGATGTTTCCGACGACAAGGAACTAAGTAAAAGAGTTAAAAAGCTAAAAAAGAAGCTAAAGAAACATAAGGTTTAATGTTGGTCAAAGAGGAAAGTACCTCTGTTTTGAGGTACTTTCATTGATTAGTTAAAGAATGAAGCGAGTATTTGCTGGCAAGTGTTAGTTTTGACTAACCGGGTAAACTCAATTGCTTCTTCTTCCAGTGCCTGAAGTACTTGAGGTCGCGTGGCTTGCTTCATCAATTTTCGACTCGTTATAACAGCGTCGTTTGGCAAACCAGCTACCCTTTCAGCTTGACTTAATGCAGTGTCGAGCAGTGACTCGCTAGGGACGATTTGATTGACTAGCCCTAATTCATGGGCTTTTTCACCAGAGAAGGTGTCGCCAAGTGCTAATAATTCGAAAGCCTTATTATGGCCGAGTTTCAAAGGAAGAAGTACGCTAGATGCAGCCTCGGGGCAAAGACCAAGTTGGCTAAAAGGGAGTTTTAGTTTGGCGTCTGCAGTGGCAAAAACTAAGTCGCAATGTAATAGCATGGTGGTACCAATACCAACAGCTGGCCCAGCGACTGCAGCAATAATGGGCTTATTAAAGTTTGCTAAAGCTTTGACAAAAGTAAATGCAGCGAGCTCTTCGCTATTAGCGTGTTTCATGAAGTCAGCTAAATCGTTACCTGCACAAAAGCAGTGCTCATTACCTTGAATGAGAACGCAATGAACGCTTTCTTCAGTACTTGCATGCTTTAACGCAGATGTCAGCGCCAAATACATTTCAGTGTTTAAAGCATTTTTTTTATCGAAACGATTAATTGTAATAACAAGAAGGTTATTCTTATAGTGAGTGTGAATTAAATTATCCATTTATCATTTGCTTAGTTACAATACCCCAGTAACCTTAGTATGGATTGATTAGGAAGTATAGCTAGATATGAAAAACAATATAAAATTATTGGTAAGCAACCATTGGCTCAATTGGAAAAAAGTCTTCTCTTTTTTAACGCTTATAGCTGCGTCCCTGTCTGTGCAAGCAGCCTCTAGCGTGTCTATTGAAAATGGACACGTTAGGGAAACAATCCCGGGAACAAAAGTGTCATCTGCCTATATGGATATTACCAATAAAGGCGATAAAGATATTAAGTTGGTGAAGGTTACTGGTGCTGTAAGTGATCGTATCGAAATTCATGAACATGCTCATGTAAACGGTATGATGAAAATGCAACAAATTAAATCGCTAAATTTGGCCGCAGGAGAAACTGTTAAGTTACAGCCTGGTGGTTATCACATTATGATTTTTGATTTAAAACAGGCTCTTAAAAGTGGTGAAAAAGCCTCGTTTGTCTTTTATTTTTCCGACGATAGTAAACAAGAGGTAGAGTTACCTATCGAAAGTATTATTCGCAAAAAGAAACCGGCTGAACACCACCACCATCACTAGGGGGATGCAATGACGTTTAATTTTTCAACTAAAACGATAGTTTCGACTGTCGCCGCAGTTTTCGCTTTTTTTTATTTACTTGGCGTCTATTGGAGTTTTGAACCATCGGCTCTAGATATTAAGCAAGAAGTGATTACGGCAGCACAAGCGGAAAACGCTAAGCCCGTTGTAGGTTACACGACGACTACTGCTTTAATTAGAGTGGCTGAAACCTTGTTAGATAAGCCAGGGGGCTATTTAGCAAATGATGCATTACCGCCATCAGTCTTTCTAGACAACATTCCTTCTTGGGAGTTTGGCGTATTAGAAATGAGTAGAGACATGGCACTTGTTATGCGCCAAGAATTTAGTCGCTCTCAATCACAATCCGTTGAAAATAGTCATTTGAAAATAGCGCAGCCTAGATTAAACATTGATCATAAAAGTTGGGCGATGCCTAGTGCCGAAAGTGAATATCGCGAAGCGATTAAATCTTTATACGCCTATCGCTCTGAGCTAACTGATGTAAATACTCAGTCTTCACAATTTTATGCTCGTGCAGATAATTTACGAGATTGGTTAAGAGAAGTAAGTAAAAGGCTTGGTAGTTATTCGCAAAGATTAAGTGCAAGTGTTGGTCGTGATCAGCTGAACGTTGATTTAGCCGGTGATAGTGTCGCGACGCAATCTACTGCCTCTGCTAGCCAACTTCAACTTAAAACCAGTTGGTGGCAAATAGATAATGAATTTTACGAAGCTCGAGGAGCTTGCTGGGCACTTTTACATTTTCTTAGAGCTGTTGAAATAGATTTCAACGATGTACTTGAAAAGAAAAATGCAAAAGTTAGCTTACAACAAATTATTCGTGAACTAGAAGCCAGTCAACAAGCTATTTGGAGTCCTATGATTTTAAATGGTGACGGTTTCGGCGTTCTTGCTAATCACTCTCTAGTGATGGCTAATTATATTTCAAGAGCCAATGCCGCTCTTATCGATTTAAATGAGTTACTAAGTCAAGGGTAAATTAAATGAAAAAAACATGTCTTGTTGCCATGTTGGCAGCAACATTTTCAGTTTCTTCAGCAGCAGATACATTGGGCTTGTACATAGGTGGGCAAGTGTGGGATGCACAATTTGATGGTATCTTAGGTGAGAGCGGTAACCAAACCGACTTTAACCTTGCAAAAGAAAAGCAAACCAACTTCTATGTCGCATTTGAACATCCAATCCCATTAATTCCAAACGCGCGTATCGCTTCTACAACGATGGATACAACAGGTTTGACCACATTAACCAGTGATATCGATTTCGGTGGTGAAACGTTTGCTGCTGGCAGTGAAGTAGATACAGGTTTCGATGTTAGTTATGTTGACTACACCTTGTATTACGAGATTTTCGATAACGGGTTATTCTCATTTGATATTGGTTTAACTGGTCGTGACTTTAATGGCGACATCATGGTGTCATCTTCAGTAAACACTGCTCCTGTTGGCGAAACTCCTGTTTTAACGACTGTTACAGGAACGATGAACACTGACGAAATAGTGCCTATGGTGTACGCTGCTACGTCTATTGGTTTACCTTTAACGGGGTTAAGTGTGTTTGGGGAAGGCAACTTTTTATCATTTGGCGATCACACCATTTATGATTACCAAGTAGGTCTAAGCTACGCTTTAGTTGATAATATTGCAGTAGATTTTAATCTTACTCTTGGTTATAGAGCTGCACAAATCGACTTACAAGATGTTGACGGCCTATACTCAAATCTTGATATTGACGGTGTATTTGCTGGCGCTGTTTTACATTTCTAATCCTCGCATTTTTAGTTGAAAATATTCTACAAGCAGTTAATCGATAATAACTCGGTTAACTGCTTGTTTGTTTTCTACTTAATAAAAATGCAAAAGATTAAAAAATAAGCGTGATCTTGAAAAAATAATTCTGTATAATCCTGCGCTCCCTAACGTTACAAATTGTCTGCTTTAGTTTTTCCCAAACGGGTAGGCAAGGGGCTCGATACTCGAAGGGGTAAAGGCGAAGCCTTATTGAACGGCAACCTTAGGGTTGTTTTTTAAGTAACATTTTTAATATTGGGTTTTTCAAATGAAAACTTTTGTAGCTAAACCAGAAAGCGTACAACGCGAATGGTTTTTAGTGGACGCTGAGAATAAAACTCTTGGTCGTATCGCTACTGAAATTGCACGCCGTTTACGCGGTAAGCACAAGCCAGAATACACACCTCACTGTGACACAGGTGACTACATTGTTGTAGTTAACGCTGAGAAAGTGAAAGTTACTGGTAACAAAGCGAAAGGTAAAATTTACTACTCGCACACTGAATTCCCTGGTGGTTTAAAGCAAATTAGCTTCGAAAAGCTAATTGACAAAGCGCCAGAGCGTGCGATCGAATTCGCTGTTAAAGGTATGCTTCCAAAAGGTCCTTTAGGCCGTGAAATGTACCGCAAGCTAAAAGTGTATGCTGGCCCTGAGCACAAGCATGCTGCACAACAACCACAAACATTGGAGCTGTAAGCAATGGCTGATAATCAATATTACGGTACTGGTCGTCGTAAGAGCTCTACTGCTCGTGTGTTCATGAAAGCTGGTAGTGGTGCAATTACAATTAACAAACGTGACATTTCTGAGTACTTCGCTCGTGAAACTGCTCGTATGGTTGTTCGTCAACCTATCGAACTAGCTGAATTAGCTGACAAGTTTGACTTTAACATCACTGTAGTTGGTGGTGGTAGCACAGGTCAAGCTGGTGCAATTCGTCACGGTATCACTCGTGCTCTTATGGAGTATGACGAGACTCTACGTAGCGAACTACGTAAAGCTGGTTTCGTTACTCGTGATGCACGTCGTGTTGAACGTAAGAAAGTTGGTTTACACAAAGCACGTAAACGTCCACAATTCTCAAAACGTTAATTCGTTTTATCTTATGTCAAAAAGCCAGCATATGCTGGCTTTTTTTATGCCTAAAAGTGATTAAAAAATGCACTCCTCTAAATTGAAATAATTCTTATTCCGTATTAAAGTTTATAGCTTCGTATACAATACACATCAAACCTAACACGTTTATAAGTAGGTAACGCCATGAAATATCGTATGAGCTTCGGGTACTTTAATATTCTCGATAATAATATTGTCGAAGTCGTTGGCGATGAAGGCGTACTATTTACTTTAGAAATGATAGAAGAATGCCATCAGTTCGTAGATGAGCATATCCAAGGTGAATTTGGAATGTTGGTTAATCGCATCAATAACTATGACTATGAATATGGCGCGAAGCTCAGCATTGCTTCTTATGAGAATTTAAAAGCACTGGCTTTTGTTGTGTATTCAAAAGATGGGCTAGCTGTTACAGAGAGCTTAAACAAAGCGCGAGAAATGGATAATTGGAATACAAAAGTTTTTTCAGGGCTTGAGCTAGGTTGGCAACAAGCTTACAAGTGGCTACAACACGAGTTGGCAACAGAAGAGGTATAGCCTTTTTCTGTCTTACACAAAGAGAAAGCAACCTCAAGAAAATGAGGCTGCTGTTGATATCTTATAACTGAGCAAAACAGCGGTCTGCTGCTGCTAATGTATTCTCAATATCTTGTTCTGAATGTGCCGTCGACAAAAAGCTTGCTTCGAAAGCTGAAGGTGCAAGATATACGCCTTCATCTAACATTAGGTGATAAAACTTCTTAAAACGCTCAGCGTCACACTCGGTCGCTTGTTTGTAAGTCGTTACTTTCTCGTCAGAGGTAAAAAAGAAACCAAACATAGCACCCACATAATTAATAGTTAATGGGATATTGTGCTTATCTGCGGCCGCTTTAAAGCCTTTAGCAATTTTCTCTGTAGCAGCTACTAGTTTTTCATAATGTTCACCATTTGAAAGCTCGTTAAGCGCTGCTAAACCTGCTGCCATAGCAATTGGGTTACCAGATAATGTTCCTGCTTGATAGACCGGCCCTACTGGCGCGATAAAGTCCATTATTTCTTTTTTACCACCAAAGGCGCCTACTGGCATACCACCACCAATAACTTTACCTAGCGTGGTTAAGTCTGGTTCAATGTTGTAGTGAGCTTGTGCTCCACCTAAAGAGACACGAAAGCCTGTCATTACTTCATCAAAAATAAGTACAGACTTATATTGGTCACACACTTGGCGAAGTCCTTCCAAGAAGCCTGGAACTGGTGGGATGCAGTTCATATTGCCGGCAACAGGTTCTACAATAATACAAGCAATTTGATCGCCAACTTCACTGAACACTTGCTTCACTTGCTCGATATCATTAAAGCTAACTGTTAACGTGTGTTTGGCAAAGTCTTCTGGAATGCCTGGAGAATTTGGAACGCCCATCGTTAACGCGCCAGAGCCAGCCTTTACAAGTAAAGAGTCAGCATGACCGTGATAACAGCCTTCAAACTTTAAAATTTTATCTCTACCTGTGTAACCGCGTGCTAGACGAATTGCACTCATCGTCGCTTCTGTACCTGAACTTACCATACGTAGTTTTTCCATTGACGGTACAATTTCACGCACTTTATTAGCCATGGTAATTTCAAGTTCTGTTGGCGCACCAAAACTTAAGCCTTTCTGAGCGGTTTCAATAACGGCATCAAGAATAGCTTTATTGTTGTGACCAAGAATCATCGGCCCCCAAGAGCCTACGTAATCGATATATTCTTTGCCGTTAGCATCATAGATATAAGCGCCATTCGCTTTTTCTATAAAACGCGGTGTTCCGCCTACGCCGTTAAAAGCACGTACAGGTGAGTTCACACCGCCTGGAATAACTTCTTTTGCTTGATCAAATAATTGTTGCGATTGGTTCATTTGCTTCTCGTCTATCACATTTTTTTAGGGGTGTACCAAGTCACTGGGCGTTCATATTGTGTAAGTTTGTCTTCTACGCCTAACGTCAGGGCAAATAGCGCCATTCTTACTAGTACACCATTTTGAGCTTGTCGGAATATAGCCAAGTTATCTAATTCGTTTAAATCGGTATCTAGTTCATTTGCTTCTGGTCTAGAATCCCTTGGTAACGGATGCATGATTACCGTGTGCTTTTGACAGTATTGACGGTAAGTTTCATGATTTAGGCTGAAGTGGCCACGGTATTTATTGGCTTCTTCAACACTTGGAAAACGTTCTTGCTGGATACGTGTTTGGTAAATAACGTCACAAGCAAGGTTACCTTCTACTTTGTCTGTTAAAGTAATTTGGTGTCCTGCATTGTCAAGAATGCTAATCACATTATCAGGCATTTGCAGTGCGTCTGGCGCAATCATGGTGATCTTTACGTCTTTGTATAAACTTAATAACTTAGACAAAGAGTGTACGGTTCTACCGTGTTTAAGATCACCCATTAACGCGATATTGATACCGTCTAGAGATTTGCCATGAGGCCTCATTTCAGACTCTATGGTAAATAGGTCTAATAGCGCTTGTGTCGGATGCTCATTGGCGCCGTCACCGCCATTAATCACAGGCACGTTACTACCTAATGAAAATTCACTAACAGAGTGCATTTTAGGGTGACGCATTGCAATAACATCGGAATAGCCGCTAATCACTCTTGCGGTGTCAAATAATGACTCGCCTTTACTAAGAGAAGAATTCTCTTCACCAACCGTTTCTCTTACAAAGCCACCTAATAAGTTAAACGCAGTACCAAAGCTAACACGGGTTCTGGTACTAGGCTCAAAGAATAGATTGTTTAAAATCGCACCATCTAATACGTGACAACGCTTTTGGCGCATGGCATATGGCGCCATTTGAGCTGAAACTGAAAGAATTTTTGAAATAGCTTCACGATCAAACTGTGAAACTGACAGGATATGGCTACCCTCGAAGGTCATCATGGCTTTTCCTAATTCATCTTATTTAACCGCAAATTTCGGTTAAAAATAGGGGAATAAAATCCGCGGAAATATAGCATAAAATGGTTTAAATTAAAATTGCGGTTTAACGTAAGCCAAGATGACGCAAGCAAATAAAATTAGAACAGGTACTTCATTAAAAATTCGGTAAAACTTTGCTGACTTTTTGTTTTTATCGTCTCTAAAATCAGCGACCAATTTAAAGCAATACAGGTGATAAAAAACTAGAATAATAACTAAGGTAACCTTTATGTGTAGCCAAATGGACGTAGCAAACCATTCATAGCCATACTGGAAGATTAACGATATACCCAGTGCTATGGTAAGTAAGGCAAATGGGGTAACAAAATACAGTAATCGCTTTTCCATGCCTTTTAGACGCTCGCTAACATCTTTACTGTCTGTTTCTGCGTGGTTAACGAATAGTCTCGGTAAGTAAAAAATACCGGCAAACCATGCGACTATAAAACTGACATGTAGGGCTTTTAACCAAAGAATTGTCATGAATGTGTTTTTCCTTCAAGTAAATAGTTTCTAAGTTGTGAAAAAGTCACAATGCCTAAAATATTATCTGGTGTATTTTCATACACGTAAATCCCACCTTGTCGCGCATCTATCAAAGCATTATAAGCTTCGGACAATGTTGCTCGGCTACTCATAGGCAAAAGTACGTGCTTTTCAAAATGCGCTAAGTTTCCGTGACCATCAAAAACTGGAGAGTGCCAGTTAAAACTTGCCTGTTTTTCGGGGACTTTAGAAATGATGACTAACTTGCCGTCTTGTTCTTCGTAAAGGGGCTTTAAAGCGTCAAACTTTGTCGTATGCACGATCTTAAAGTTATCTTGCATTACGCCTAGCACACCGATGCGCTGCAACGATTTTTCAATGGGCGGTTGACGGTACAATAGTTTTTGAACTTCTAATTGCATAATAAACACACTACGGTTCTTTAAAAACTGCCCCGATGCAACACATGCCGTAGAAATAACTAACATAGCCGGAAGTATGATTTCGATTTGATTTGATAGCTCAACTACAGCTAATAGCGCGGCTAATGGCGCATTTAGCGTTGCGGCCATAAAGCCTGCCATCCCCATTAACGCATAGTCTGTTGTAAACTGCTGCCCAGGGACATACAAGGCTATTAAATGGGCGGTTGCCACGCCAGATAGCGCACCAATAAACAAAATAGGGCCAACCACGCCGCCCGGTACACCTAACCCTAGGGCCGTTGTGGTCATCACTAATTTGGCAACCAGTAAACAAAATATAAAAATAGCGGGGGACATATTTAGGCTATTTTCTTGATCAAATTTGAAGTCTAAACTCACCGCCTCGGGAAGAAAAAAACCAATGATACCGGTAATTAACGCTGCTATTAATAACCTTTTAGGCAGTGAATATAGTTGTGAGAAACCAACGAGTTTGGTCAATGATAAATTGAAGCTAGAAGACATCATCCCTAAGATTAAACCTAAGACGATAAGTAGCGGAAAATGTTCAATATCTAAGGAAATGGTATTGAAGAATTCATAATCATGAGCAGGACCAAATACCGCTTGTGTCATCATTGAGCCAATCAGCGCTGCAATCATAATAGGAATAAATATATAAACTTTATATTCACGCAATATAACTTCCATCACGAAAATTACCGCTGCAACAGGCGTATTAAAGCTAGCTGATATTCCTGCTGCTATACCACAGGCACATAAGGTGCGAACTGCGTTATAGGGTAAGCCAAGTTTATTTCCTAAATAACTGCTGCACGCCGCGCCTAAATGCACGGCTGGGCCCTCGCGCCCTACGGAAAAGCCACTGGCGATAGCAGATGCGCTGCCAAAAAATTGGTTAAAGGTATTGCGAAATGGGATCACGCCATAAGCGACTTTTAAGCGGTTTAAAACAAAGGGAATGCCGGTTCTTAAGTATTGGTAACCCGTAATTTTTCCGAGCAGCAAAATAATTGAAACACCAAAAAGAGGTATTAATAAACGACTAAAACTGTCAGAATTGATATACTCAGCAATATAATGAAGATAAAAATAGCTGAGTCCTTTAATTGTAAGGATAAAGAGGATCACCAGTAGGGCAGAAGCAAAGCCACCTGTTGCAGCGAGTAAACAAAGCTGCCAAGACGTTTTAGGTTGTGCTAAGTGCTTTTTTAAAATGAGTAAACGGCTCATGCTCAACTTAGTGATTAATATTGTTATTTTGTAGTTATCATAATACTTTTCCTATGAGTTGGTTAGCAAAAATAAATTTACAAGCATTAGTTGAGCGATTAGGGAGCTTTCGTTCAGCCCTGTTATTATTGCTTTTAATAGCGGTATGTTTGTTCTGTGGTTATAGAATAGGTAATTTTTTTCATGGTTATCAGCAACAAAGCTTAAAACAGCAACAACAACGACTTTCTTATCTGTATCAACAAAATGAAGAGCAGTTAAGACGTATTCACACTCTTGAGGTGGAGCTAGAAGTTGAACGCTTAGCGAACCAAGAATCGCAAAAAATGCTGAAAGACATAGAAGAACAGCATTACCAAGTTAAAACACAACTAGGCTTTTATGAAAAAGTCATGGCTCCCGAGAAACAAGCTGATGGCTTAGTCGTTGATAATTTTGCGATCACCCCAACAGCAAGTGCAAACCACTATCGATTTCAAGTGGTATTAGTGCAACAAAAAGTCAAAAAACGCTACGCTAAAGGTCATATCGTTGTAGAGTTCATAGGTAGTCAGGAACTTAAACCTAAAAAACTCAATTTATTGCGTGTTTCGGAGTTAAGTAAAGAAGATCTAAGCTTTAACTTTCAATACTTTCAAATTATAGAAGGTGAAGTAACGCTTCCTGATGGTTTTGAGCCAGAAAAAATAGCGTTAGCCGCCGTATTGCCAAAAAGTAAATGGCAAACCTTTCAACGGGTAGATAAATCTTATCGCTGGCAAGACGTTATCGAAAATGTTACCCAAACCTCTTCGCTAATACTTGATTAAATTAGTCAAGTTTAAGATAATTAGTGCCGTTGTTTTCGTCAGAATGAAAGAGTTATGTCAAACCCAGAAGTCCCAATTAAGTTTACCGACGCTGCCGCTAATAAAGTTCATGCGTTAATTACTGAAGAAGAAAATCCTAACTTGAAGTTACGCGTTTATGTAACTGGTGGTGGTTGTTCTGGCTTTCAGTATGGTTTTACTTTTGATGAAAAGGTAAATGACGGTGATATGACGATCGAAAAGCAAGGGGTAACCATGGTTGTTGACCCAATGAGCTTACAGTACCTTGTCGATGGTGAAGTAGACTACATCGAAGGACTAGAAGGAAGCAGATTCTTGGTTAATAACCCTAATGCAACAACAACTTGTGGTTGCGGTTCTTCCTTCTCTATCTAGTTAAATGTTACAAGTTTTTCAAAAGGCTGCCTTGCGCAGCCTTTTTTGGTTTTAGCTAGTAATGTTTGGAGTCTAAGTCTCCACAAAAGCCTTTTTTAGACCAAATGAGGCTCTAGAAATGCGTTATATTTATATAGGAAAATGTTGAAATTTGTAAACAAGGGTGTTTTTTTGTCGCAAATGGCATAAGCTCTAATTTGATGTAAAAAACTTCGAATTTGCTCTTCTCTTCACAAGGATAGAGATTACTCACTCTGAGTAAGCAAAGTTAGTTAGGACGAACAATGAATAAGCTAGTATCTTTTTCCCGTTGGCTGTCTCAAAAGCCTTATGTTATTGCGCTCTTTATTTCTCTCATTCTCTTTTTTTGGATGGCTAGTGGCGTTACTAAGACTCCGACAAATCCAGATCTGCAAACAGATAAGAAAGAGGTTATCCCTCAAGTAAAAATTAAAACTTTATCAGCGACTAAAGTTCAAAACACCATCGAGCTATATGGGCGTACTGAGCCTCATCGAGTCACGACATTGAAGGCCGAAATTTCAGGACAAGTTGAAAATGTTCTTGCTAGGCGTGGCGCTTTTGTTGAAAAAGGTCAGGTCATTGCACAACTAGCCATCAACGATTTAGATGCTCAGTTAACGAAAAGTAAAGCTTTACTTGTTCAGCGTGAAATTGAATACAAAGGTGCGAAAAAATTGAATGCTAGTGGCTATCAAGGTGAAGTGCAGTTAAGTCAAAGCAAAGCAAATTTAGCCGCTATAAAAGCAGAAATAAAGCGCCTAGAGATAGCTATTAGTAATACCGTGATCAAAGCACCATTTTCTGGGGTATTGAATACACGTTATGTTGAGCAGGGAGACTTTGTTCAAGCTGGAGATGATATTGCGCTTATTGCTGATCTAAACCCTTTAATCGTCAGGGCATTTGCGACAGAAAATCAAGTGGGCAGCTTGTCGGTTGGGCAGGAGGCTTCGGTCAAATTACTAGATAAAGGAACCATTAGCGGAACTATACGTTATATTTCGAGTGTAGCAGATGACGCGACCAATACATTCAAGATTGAAGTACAACTAGACAACAGTCGCCATCAATTGGTCGCGGGTATCAGCAGCGAAATTAACATCGGCTTAAAAGAGGTTGATGCCATTAAAATTTCACCGGCATTACTTGCGCTCGATGAACAAGGAAACATTGGTGTTAAAACGGTTGAAAATAATCTGGTGGTTTTCACTCCTATAAACCTGATTAAAAGTGAAAGTGATGGTCTTTGGTTAACGGGGCTAGGCGCTAAAGCTGATGTGATAATTCTTGGGCAAGGTTTTGTGCGCGCCGGAGATCAAGTTGATCCGGTAAATTAAGAGAGGGATAAGCTATGTTAACAATTATCGACGCTGCTCTTTCTAGAACACGCTCAGTTTTAATGGTATTTGTGCTGCTATTAATTGCAGGCGCGGTTACTTATTCGAATATTGCCAAAGAATCTAACCCAGATATCACCATACCAATGATTTATGTTTCTATGGTACATGACGGTATCTCGCCTGAAGATGCCGAGCGAATGCTAGTCAGACCGATGGAAAAGGAGCTTAAATCTATTGCTGGTATCAAAGAGATGACCTCTAATGCCGGTGAAGGCCATGCTTCGGTAACACTTGAATTTCTTGCTGGTTTAGATCCTAAAGAAGCATTAGCCGACGTACGCGATAAGGTGACGCTAGCTAAAGCGAAACTACCGTCAGAATCGGAAGAGCCCGAAGTTCACGAAGTTACCATGGCGAATCAAGTGCCTGCGGTAACTGTTATTCTTTCAGGACCTGTGACGGAAAGAGGACTTCTAACACTCGCGCGTGATCTAAAAGATAAAATTGAAGCGTTAACAGAAGTTTTAGAAGTTGATATCGGCGGTGATAGAGAAGACATGGTGGAAATTATTGTCGACCCTCTATTAATGGAAAGCTACGGACTTGATCAAAATGATATTTATAACTTAGTAGAGCGCAATAATAGACTCGTGCCAGCAGGGACAATGGACACAGGTAAAGGGCGATTTGCTATCAAAGTACCTTCCGTTTTTGAAACGGTACAAGATTTACTTGAACTACCGATAAAAGCAGATGGTGATAAAGTGATCACCTTTCAAGATGTATCTATTGTTCGACGTGCTTATAAAGATCCAACAACTTTTGCCCGATTAAATGGTGAAAGGTCTATTTCACTTGAGGTAAAAAAGCGCTCTGGTGAGAACATTATATATACCGTTGAGAAAGTGAAAGCGTTAATTGAGAAAGATAGATTACGCTGGCCTAACCAAGTGGTTGTTGACTACGTTGGCGATCAGTCAGTAGATGTGAAAGACACCTTGAGTGACCTACAAAATAATGTGTTGTCTGCAGTATTGTTAGTCGTCATTGTTATTATTGCCACACTAGGAAGCAGAACGGCATTGCTTGTTGGCTTAGCAATTCCTGGTGCGTTTTTAACAGGCATTCTTGTGTTGGCTATATCAGGGTTGACCGTCAACATTGTCGTGCTATTTGGTTTAATCATGGCGGTTGGCATGTTAGTTGATGGCGCGATTGTGGTAACTGAGTTTGCAGATAGGGAAATGAGTGAAGGCAAGCCCAAACTACAAGCATACGGTTTGGCTGCTAGACGCATGGCATGGCCGATCATAGCATCAACAGCCACAACTCTTGCAGCTTTCGCACCACTGATGTTTTGGCCAGGTATGATGGGTGAATTCATGAAATATTTACCTATCACGTTAATTGCGGTATTGACTGCCTCTTTAGCAATGGCGTTAGTGTTTGTGCCAACACTCGGAAGCTTATTTGGTAAAGCCCGTTATATGTCTGAAAAAGAACAGCAGCAAGTAAAAGAAGCTGAGCAAGGTAACTTAGATGCGTTAACAGGGGTGACGGGGCGCTACATTGCCATATTAAAAAAAGCGGTGGCTAATCCTTGGAAAGTATTAATGGCCACCATTGGTATCTCAGCTTTTGTTATTTGGCTATATGGGGCTTCAGGCCTAGGAGTCGTATTTTTTCCAGATGTTGAGCCAAATAGCGCGACAATTGTTGTCCGTTCTCATGGCGATCTTTCTGTTCGAGAAAAAGACAGTATTATGAAAGATATCGAGACGCGAGTATTAGGTATGGAAGAGATTAAGTCTCTCTATACGCTAACTGGTGGGAACGATATTGTCGGATCATTTCAAGTCAATTTTATGAATTGGCAATTTAGACGAAAGGCCGATGAAATCATTGCCGATATCAACCAAAAAACAAGTGATTTGGCTGGCGTCGAACTAGAAGTTAGAAAAAATGAAGACGGGCCACAAAGTGGTAAAGATCTTATTATCGAACTGAGCTCTCGATTTCCTGAGATGTTAGATGATTCTGTGCGTACATTACGAACAGCACTTATTCAAACTGGTAAATTTACCGATATTGAAGATTCTGCCCCTAAACCTGGTATCGAATGGCAGCTTAATATCGATAGAGCGAAAGCGGCAACATATGGAGCCGATGCAGCACTTGTTGGATCTACCGTACAAATGGTGACCAATGGCTTAAAACTTGGGGAGTATCGACCTGATGATGTCGATGATGAGCTTGATATTCGCGTTAGATTTCCTGAAGAAAAGCGAAATATTGGCCGGCTAGATAGCTTACGCATAAAAACCAATGCCGGGCTTGTGCCTGTTAGTAGTTTTGTTGAGCGTAAAGCTGTTCCAAAAGTTGACACTATTCGCCGTACAGATGGCAAGCGCGTTGTTACTATTCAGGCAAACTTGGTGACTGGTGCCCAATTAGCGACAGAACTACCTAAATTAAAAGAACAGTTTGTTAGTTTAGGGATAGATCCTAGAGTTGAAATTGCCATTAAAGGGCAAAATGAAGATCAGCAAGAGTCTGAAGAGTTTTTAGTAAATGCATTTGGCGTTGCCTTGTTTGTGATGGCCATTATTCTTGTGACTCAGTTTAATAGTTTTTATCAAGCATTTTTAATATTAAGTGCGGTAGTCTTCTCTACTATCGGCGTGTTTCTAGCGTTGTTTATTGCGCAAAAGCCATTCGGTATTGTTATGGGAGGGATAGGTGTAATTTCGCTTGCAGGTATTGTCGTTAATAACAATATCGTGTTGATCGATACCTATAACGTTTTGAGAAAACAAGGGTTGAACGTGATTGATGCGGTATTAACGACCGGCGCTCAACGACTAAGACCGGTGTTACTAACAACAGTCACCACTATTTTAGGTCTGATGCCTATGGTGTTGCAGGTCAACCTTGATTTCTTTAATCGTACAGCAGTGTTTGGTGCACCATCTACTCAGTGGTGGACTCAGTTAGCAACAGTTGTCGCAGGAGGCTTAGCCTTCGCAACAGTGTTAACCCTTTTGCTAACGCCTTGCTTAATCGTTTTAAGAGATAGAAATAGAAACAATCGATTACCGGCAGAAAAATCTTCTTTGGTGAATAAGTTTAAGAAAATTCGATCGGCAGCTTAATTAAGCTAAATAATACATGTATTGATGGGAGGGCTAACCTTCCATCAATAAAAACTCGACGATTTTGTTCATGTCTAGGTCATAGTCGTCTGCTCTAACACCCTTGACAATGAAATCTTCTTCTTTCGCTAAATCTACATCTTCCGTCATGATGTATCTACCGTGCTTCTTATTGTAAAACGAGCGAACTTTAGGGTTGGTGGGGTCGTCTTGGTTTCGTTGTTCAACAATTGCTATTTTGTTTGAGTTAAGTTCGACTAGCGAACCTACAGGGTAAACTCCCATGCACTTAATAAACAAATTAACTAAACGAGAATCTAAGTGATTGTTGTCGGCCAACGATCGCAAAATCGAGAAAGCTTTTATGTGGCTATATCCCTGTTTGTAACAGCGGTTTGCAGATAACGCATCGAAAATATCACAGATTGCAATCATGCGACCATACATGGAAATATCGTCACCTTTCACATTAAACGGATAACCCGTACCGTCTAATTTCTCGTGATGTAATCGAGCTACCTCCAAGCTAAGTGCTGGAACACCAGGTGTTTGCTCAATAATATTTATAGAATGGTTGACGTGAGTTTTCATCACTTCAAATTCTTTTGACGTTAATTTACCTGGTTTGTGCAGTATGTCATCGCTGATCATAATTTTGCCGACATCATGCAGAAATGCACCGATAGCAAGTTCATGGGTGATGTTGCGATCTATTTTTAAGTATTTGGCAAATATGGTTATTAATACAGATACAGAGACTGAATGTTCGAGTAAATATTCGTCTTTGTTTCGAATGTTAATAACGCAAGCGAGTGCATCAGGGTTTTTGAATACTTCATCTATGGCCTTATCGGTAATTTCTGCGACAGGCTCAACTTCTAGGGCTTTACCGTCTAGAGCGTCTTGGAAAACTTTAGCTTGAATGTCTTTAGATTTGTCAAAAATCGCTTTGGCTTTTTGAACGTCAACAATGACAGTATTGGCTTTTTGCTTACGACGCTCAGAGAGTGGTTTTTTCGCTTTACTTGTATCAATTAAAACTGAAACAACGCCTTTAGCTTTTAAGTTGTCTATAACAAGTTGGCTTTTTATGTTGTCCGATTTTGTTAAGCTGTAGTCACCTTGTTGTTCGACAATGTCTACAACAAAATCTCCTATCACTAACTCTCCTATTGACACTTCTTTTAACATACAGCTCTTGCTCGTTGACTAAAGTCTGTAACACATTTGTTACCTCTATAGTTTTTATAAGCGCTAATGAAGTTTTATGCAACCGTATTTACGATTTGTCATACTATAAATAATTATGGTGTCAAAATTGCTAGGTATTTAGAGCTAAGTCAAAGTTTCGTCTTTGGTGGCTGGTTTATTAAACAGCTTTAGTTTTGGTACCTGTTGCCGATAAAGCAAATAAGAAGGTTGTGAGTATTTAGAAAAATGAAGTCAGTAATATTAAAGCTATCGTTAATGATGTTAATCGTAACATTAACGCCGTTTATGGCCCATTCAGCCGCTTTGAAAGCTGTTCAGGTTTATACTGACGATGTTTTGCTTGATCTGATTAAAGAGAACAAGCACCTTTCTCAAGTCGTAGTCGATGAATGTCAATTGGTGCAAGACATTGAAGCTAGAGCAACCATTTCAAATAAACCGTCATTTCAGTTTCTTTGGGGAGACATGTTAGCGTACGGTGTTTGCGTAAAGAAAAATGTCGAACTTGGGCTTCACTATATGAACGAAGCTGCAGATCAAGGTTTGCCTGAAGCCTTAGAACAGCTAGGACGTTATTACCATATAGGTAAATTCATGCAGCCAGACCTAAGACAGGCAATAATATTCCTCCGCGAAGCGGCAGCACTCAATAACTTGAAGGCACAAATTCGCCTAGGAGAAATATACAGTAACGGCGAAGGCAGCCCGCTCGATTACCCAGAGTTGTATGCTCAACTTCATCACTCTGTTACCGACGACAAAAAAGTGCATAAGAAAATCGGTAATATCTTAAGAAGCCTCGAACAAAAAATGCCAACCCGCGTTGTTGAAGCGGCAAAACAAAACAAATATTAAGGTTTATTTGAATAAATCGTGAAAGATTTGTTCTAACATTGACCTTGTCTAAGGTATCTACGATATAATAGATAAAAATATCAACTTAAGACTATTACCTTATCAAAGATCCACATTTAAAACGCGAAGCTGAAAAGTATGAGAACCCTATTGCTAGTAGGGAGCTTTTACTGACGCTTATCGAAAAGGCGGCCATGCCGCAAACCTTTAAAGCTATTGCTAAATCATTAAAATATCAGAAGGAATCGCAACTTATTGGTCTAAAGCGTCGGCTGAGAGCAATGGAAAACGATGGTCAGCTTATATTTAACAAATTCAAGCAATACGCAGTACCACCTAAAAGCAATGTATTAACGGGGACAGTGATTGGTCACCGTGATGGTTACGGCTTTTTCCAGCCTGACAAAAAAGATGGCGTACAAGGTAAAGATCTGTATATTTCCTCTCACGAAATGCAGCGTGTTTTTCATGGCGATGTTGTCGAAGCAATTGTCGTTGATCGCACCGATAGAAAAGGCCGACAAGAAGTAAAAATTCTTGATGTGATTCAGCCAAGAAAACACGGCATGGTAGGTCGATTCTTTGTTGAGCATAATATTTTATTCGTCGTACCAGAAGATGCACGAATTAAACAAGATATATTAATCGACCCTAAAATGCGTCTTGGTGCACGTCATGGTCAAATGGTCATGGTGGACATAGTACAAAGACCAAGTAAACGAAGTAACGCGGTGGGCAAGGTTATTGAAGTATTGGGTGACCATATGGCGCCTGGCATGGAAATAGAAATTGCACTTCGAGAGCACGACTTACCTCATCAATGGTCACCAGCAGTCGAAGAAGAAGCAGATAAAATCGCTGATGAAGTCGAAGATAGTGCCAAACAAAGTCGTGTAGATTTACGCAATCTGCCGTTAGTTACTATTGATGGTGAAGATGCAAGAGACTTCGATGACGCAGTCTATTGTGAGCGAAAAAAATCAGGCGGCTGGCGTCTCTGGGTGGCAATAGCTGATGTTAGTTATTATGTAAGGCCAGGAAGCGCTTTAGATGAAGAAGCATTAGCGCGCGGAAATTCAGTTTATTTCCCGAGCCAAGTTATTCCTATGTTGCCAGAAAAACTATCAAATGGCCTTTGTTCTCTCAATCCAAATGTCGATAGGTTGGCAATGGTTTGTGAGATGACTATAAGTGATCGCGGCAAGTTATCTGGCAGCAAGTTTTATCCTGCTGTGATTAACTCTCATGCTCGTTTTACTTACACTAAAGTTGCTGCAATTCTTGATGGTGACGAAGTGCTTCGCGAAGAATATCAAGCACGTGTTCCTGAGTTAGAAGAACTACACCGTTTATATACTACTCTTAATGCTGCGAGAGAGAAGCGCGGGGCGATTGCTTTTGAAACGGAAGAGTCACGCTTCTTGTTCAATCAAGATCGAAAAATCGAATCAATAGTCTCTTTGGTGCGTAATGACGCCCACAAAATGATCGAAGAGTGCATGATTTTGGCAAACGTGGCTACTGCAAAATTTGTCGAAAAGCATGCAAAGCCTGGCCTGTTTCGTGTTCATGATAAACCAGGTGAAGAGAAATACGTTAACTTTGTGAAGTACCTTGGTGAGCTTGGTATTTCAATGCCTCTTACAGAACAACCTGAGCCACACGATTACAGCAATATTTTAAAGCTAGTAGCGGAACGTCCAGATCAGGAATTGATTCAAACCATGCTGCTTCGGTCAATGAAGCAAGCGGTATATCAAAGTGACAATATTGGTCATTTTGGTTTAGCGTTAGAGTCTTATAGTCATTTTACCTCACCGATCAGGCGCTACCCCGATTTGGTTATTCACCGTGTCATTAAAAGTATTTTGCAATCACAACAAGAAAGTGACGCCAACATTGGCAATGTAAATTACAGTGAAGAACAGGTGATGGTGTTTGGCGAACATTGCTCTATGACAGAGCGCAGAGCCGACGATGCAACAAGAGATGTCGCCGACTGGTTAAAGTGTGAATACATGCAAGATCATGTTGGAGACTCTTTTACTGGGGTTATTTCCACTGTAACAAACTTTGGTTTATTTGTTCGCTTACAAGAGTTGCACATTGAAGGGCTGATCCACATAACCTCTCTAGGCAGAGATTATTATCACTTCGATGATATTCGCATGAGTTTGAGCGGAGAGAAAACAGGTAACAGTTTTCGAGTCGGTGATGTATTAACGGTTAAAGTCGCTGCCGTCAATTTGGAAGAGAAGAAAATTGACCTTGTCTTAGATCAAGACAACCCCATTGTGAAAAAGGCAAAAGCTATAAAAGGGGAAAGAAAGCAGCAATCGACTAAAGCGGTTAAAAAATCGTTGAGAAAGAATTCATCGCCTCAAACGGCGAAAAAAAACAAAACGACAAAAAAAGGGGCAAAGAAGCATAAAGCAAAGCGCCCTGGAAAGAACGCTCGTAAGCGTAATAAGAAATAAGGTATTTAGACATGGCAAAAAATGAAGAGCTAGTCTTCGGAATTCATGCAGTAAAATCGCTACTAAAGCGATCGCCTGAAAGGTTTATAGAAATATATTTACTGAAAGGGCGCGAAGATGAGCGTTTAGTGCCAATCATTAATCAAATACGCAAGTATAAAATCGCCAGTCACTTAGTTAACCGTAAAGTACTTGATGAAAAAACTAAAGGTGAACAACATCAGGGTATTGTTGCTAAAGTAACACCGGGTAAAACGTATAGTGAGAATGATTTAGAAGACATTTTATCGCAGGCTGAAAGCAAGGGGGAGCACCCCTTCTTATTAGTGTTAGATGGCGTTACAGATCCACATAACTTAGGCGCTTGTTTAAGGAATGCTGATGCCGCAGGTGTTCAAGCGATAATCGTTCCCAAAGACAATGCAGCTCGCATTACCCCGACTGTTCGAAAAGTTGCTGTGGGTGCTGCTGATACTGTGCCTTTGGTTCAAGTGACTAATTTATCTCGAACGCTTAAACAACTACAGAATTTAGGGGTTTGGGTGATCGGAACTGCTGGTGAAACTGACGATAACATTTATGACGTATCACTGTCAGGGCCAATGGCATTAGTGATGGGAGCAGAAGGAAAAGGAATGCGCCGCCTCACGAAAGAAACCTGTGATCAATTAGTGAAATTGCCTATGGCGGGTTCAGTTTCTAGTTTGAACGTTTCTGTCGCTTCAGGTATTTGTTTATTCGAAATTGTCAGACAAAGGCGTGCAATTAGCTAAATTAGCACTATGCTTAACATAGTTAAACGAGAAGTTAAGTTGTAAAGAAGTCTCTTTTGTTAGTAAGTACCCCCATCAAATCAGTTATAAAGTTACGCCGCGGATTCTTATTCGTGGTGTTAATCTTTCTTTGTTTTGGCTTTGCAAGACAAGTTCATGCGGATGCTGAAAGTAGCAGCGTGAACTCAATAGAAAAGCAGCAAGGTCCACCAATTGTCCTCGCTGTATCAAATGCGACCTCAGGCCCTGCTTCAAAGTTAGGAATACGGTTAAATCAAGGTGCAAGTGCTTACTTTCATCGTCTGAATAAAAGTGGCGGTATCAATGGCCAACCTGTTTACATGTCACATTTGGACGATGGTTATGAACCCTATAAAACGTTAAAGAATACAAAAAACTTTCTTGAGAAAGGTGAGCTTTTTGGCTTTTTTAATTATGTAGGTACGCCAACGAGCTTCGCTGCGTTTGAAATTGTCACACAATCTAATTTACCTTTTTTAACACCTTTTACTGGAGCTGAATTTCTAAGAACCCCTGTTTCAAGCAATATTTTTAATTTACGGGCGAGCTACAGGCAAGAAGTGAAAGCTCAGTTAAAATATTTATTGCAACATGGAGCAAAGCGCATAGGGCTATTAGTACAGGCTGACGAGTTTGGCAAAACCGTTGAGGCAGGCTACCTAAAAGAAATGGCAGCTCTTGGTATTTCTCCTACCGTGACGACACGTTACCGCAGAAATACGCAAGATATTGAATTGGCATTGAGCTTGTTGAAAAAAGCTAACGTTGACGCCATCGCATTTGTCGGAACCTACGCGCCTTTTGCACATTTAATAAACTCTTCAATTGAACAAGGCTTTTCACCTATTTTTAGCTCAGTTTCTTTTGTTTCTAGTTATGATTTATTCCCTAAGCTCACACGCAGCGCTAAGGTATTAGTCACGGAGGTAATGCCTGACCCCGCAGAGTGTGAAGACCCTTTGTGCAAGCTGTTTGTTTCAGACATGAAGGCACTTGGTCATTCTAAAACTGATCCTATTCAATTAGAAGGTTATTTGAATGCTCACTTGTTTTCGGTAGCAGCACTCAAGTGTCAACCCCAACTGGACAAACAGTGCTTTATTAAACAAATACAAAACGCGACATTTAAGTTTGATGGACAATTGGTATCCTTTAGTGAATCTAATCATCAAGGCTTAAATAAAGTGTATTTAAATATCTTTATACACCAATAACTTTGTCATTCTGCTTGATATTTGAACTGCTCGCTAAAATGACTTGCCTTTAATGTAGATATTCCATACAATACGCGGCCTTAAATCAGCCTGAACATTTTTGTTCCTTGCCTCAATACTGGTGTTTGGCTGAGCCAGATAAGAGGCTACAACCGTAAGGAGCTCGTAATGCGTCATTACGAAATCGTATTTATGGTTCACCCTGATCAGAGTGAACAAGTACCTGGTATGATCCAGCGTTACACTGATTTAATCAGTGGTGCTGAAGGCCAAATCCACCGTCTAGAAGACTGGGGTCGTCGCCAATTAGCATACCCAATCAATAAACTACATAAAGCACACTACGTTCTTATGAACGTTGAAGCGCCTCAGTCAGTTATTGATGAACTAGAAACTTCTTTCCGTTATAACGACGTTGTTATTCGTAACATGATCATGCGTACTAAAAACGCGGTAACTGAAGCATCACCTATGGCTGCTGCTAAAGATGACCGCCGTGAAGCTAAGAAAGAGGTTGCTGAAGCACCTGCTGCTGTTGAAACAACAGAAGAAGCAGCTAGCGAAGAATAAGTGATCTGTGATTACTAATTGCCTTGTTATTGCTGGAGAGGTGGTTAAACAACCAAGCTTTTCAACAAGCCCCGCAGGCATCGAGCATTGTCAGTTTTCTATCGAACATAAATCTGTTCAACAGGAAGCTGGCTTAAATCGCCAAGCGTATGTTCGAATGCAAGTGATGGCAACAGGTGATTTATCACACATAACGCATGAATTAATTGCGGGCAGTAACGTAGAGGTGACGGGATTTATTCATCGTCACGAAGCCAGAAATGGTAATCCACTTCTGGTACTGCATGCCCAGCGAATTGAAATGATTATTTAGGAGAAATCCATGTCTCGTTTTTTTAGACGTCGTAAGTTCTGCCGCTTTTCAGCGGAAGGCGTTAGCGAAATTGATTACAAAGATATCGCTACGTTAAAAAACTATATCACTGAAAGTGGTAAAATCGTTCCTAGCCGTATCACTGGTACTAGCGCTAAATATCAACGTCAACTTGGTCGTGCGATCAAGCGTGCTCGTTACTTAGCATTATTACCGTATACTGATTTACACAAGTAACCTAAAGGGGCATTAAGATGGAAGTTATCCTTCTAGACAAAATCGCCAAATTAGGCGGCCTTGGTGACAAGGTTACAGTAAAATCTGGTTATGCACGTAACTACTTATTACCACAAGGTAAAGCAGTTTTCGCTTCAAAAGCAAATGTTGAGCATTTCGAAGCACGTCGCGCAGAATTAGAAAAGCAATTAGCTGAAAACTTAGCTGCTGCTGAAGCTCGTGCTGCTAAATTAGCAGAGCTTGCTGAAGTAACTATCGCTGCAAAAGCTGGTGACGAAGGTAAGTTATTCGGTTCTATTGGTACTCGTGACATCGCTGATGCGATCACTGAAGCTGGTGTTGAAGTAGCAAAAGCTGAAGTACGTTTACCTTTAGGTAGCATCCGTGAAACTGGTGAATTCGCTATCGCAATTCACTTACACACAGATGTAGACACTGAAGTAAAATTAGTTGTTATCGCTGAAGCATAATTAACTATTTTACTTAAAAAAGCACTAGCGCTTCGGCATAGTGCTTTTTTTGTGTCAAAATTTTTCCAATCCCGTGTTGTTTTCATTTCTTTGACTACACTTGCTAAGACATAACAATACTTTTAATCAATATTATGACACGGTCATTGCAAAATTTATTTGTTGCAGCAAATGTGTTTTGTGGCGTTATTGCCTTAATTGCCAGTGCAGGAATGTATTGGGCATTTAATAATAGCTACCTTATTATTTTATGGTGTGCAGCAATTACAGCGCTTCTTTCAGCTGCATTAGCAGCCATAAATTATTTCTATTTATTTCCGAAGCTAAGGCAATTTATTCAGTTAGAAAATTGGGCGTATTGTTATTCAGATCTTCAACAGAAAACTCGACCACCTAGAGTAGGGGTTATAGGAGATCTCATTCGCAAGCTAATGAGAACCGCTCAGCAAAATGATTTTGTTGTTAATAACTTTGACCAACGTCTTAGGAGCCAAGCGTTATTAGACAAGGATACTGGCCTAGGGAATCGAGAGTTTTTTAATAACCGATTAGAGGCATTGTTAAAAGAGGAAGATGTGCAAGGGGCCGTGTATTTCATTCACTTTAATGAAGCTGAACTTATCTTATCTTTATATGGCGCTTCGCAAGCAAAAGTGTTGCTAGAGCAGGTGGTTAACACCATCAAGCGACAAGTCATGAAATACCAAGGTGCTCATATTGCAAGACGACGCGCCTATGAATTAGCCATAATTCTACCCAATGTTTTTGTGCTCGAAGCTGAAAAGTTGGCACAAAGACTCATTCGATCTTTATCAGCTTTATCTTTACCTGTAGGCGTAAATAAAGAAGCCTTTGTTCATATTGGGGTGAGCTATTTCTCTCAAGCTGAAAATAGTTATCAAATAAAGTCAGAAGCCGATATGGCGTTACGTTCTGCCCAATTACAAGGACCTTCTCAGTGGTTCATGTATGAGCCTGGTGAAGTTGAGCATATTAGTGCTAAAGGCTCTTTGCAATGGCGTACCTTTTTAGAAAAAGCCATTCAAAGAAATGCCTTTGTTTTGTTTTTTCAACCCGTCATTTCAAATCACAACGCAGCACCAATACATCATGAGGTATTAGCTAAAGTCAGAGATAGGGATGGCGGTTTAATTAATGCCAGGGTCTTTTTACCAATGGCGATTAAATGTGGTATGGCGTCTCAAGTCGACTTACTCATTGTCGAACAAGTTTGCCGCCTACTTACTTACGACCAGCCACTCAGGGATGATTGTAGTCTAAATTTGTCTATAGATTCTCTGTTATCCGATGCTTTTATGGAAGGCTTAGAAGAGCTTGCAGCACAATATGAGCAAGTGTGTTCGCAAATAATCGTAGAAATTTCTGAATACCACCTCGTTAATCACCTAGAAGCATTGCGCCCTATTCTCGATCGGCTTATTGCCATGAAATTTAGGTTACTTGTCGATAAGGTTGGTCAATATGTTGAAAGTGCAGAATACCTGAAACTTTGCCAAATAAGCTATTTGAAGTTACATTCGAGTATTGTTGGAAATATAGATAAAAAACCTGAGAATCAGGTATTTGTGCAAAGCCTGTCTGCAATTTGTGAGCAACAAGAAGTGACTATGTATGCGTTAGGTGTAGAAACTTCTTTAGAATGGCGAACCTTACTAAGATTAGGCATTAGTGGCGGGCAAGGGCACTTTTTTACCGAGCCTGTATCACAAATGGCTAAAGCCATTCACTTGCCTTAAGCTTTCCTCGCTCAACCATACCTCTTAACCCTTGAAGACCACCAGTATGCAGCAAAACAACATGTGTTCCTGGTTTAAAGTACATTTGCTCGGCCAGTTGTAAAACGGCAAGCATCATTTTTCCTGAATAAACTGGCTCAATGGGAAGGTGCGTGTATTGCCTAAAAGAAAGCATTGCCTTGATATCATCTTCAGAAAACTTGCCGTATCCGCCACAGTGAAAATTGTGTAGCAACTGCCATTGGGTAAGAAGGGGGGTTCCTTTCTCAATTAAGCCTTTAATCTCTTGCTCTAAGTAATGTGCATTTTTTAAGACGCTAATACCAATAATGTTGTGTTTATTTTGGTCTGCCTTAATCAAACCTGCTATGGTGCCACCGCTACCTACAGGTGTAATTAAATAGTCATAAGTCGTTTGTTTATCGAGTTCATTGATTACGTCGCCAACACCTTGCAATGCCGAAGAAGCGCTTCCACCTTCAGGAAGAAGAAGGTAATCAGGGTACTTTTCTTGTAACTCTTTTAAAAAGGCCGGTTCAGCTCTTTGCTTATACGTTTCTCTATCAACGAATTGAAGCTGCATTCCCCACTGTTGAACTTCACTTAAGGTCGCATTGTTTTGGTATCTTTCTTCCCCACGAATTATGCCCATGGTTTTAAATTGATGGAGCTTGCCTGCATAAGCTAGTGCATGAATATGGTTTGAATAAGCGCCACCAAAACTTAAGATACCTTTGAATTTTTTGTTGTTAACTTGCTGCAATGCTTGTTTTAGCTTTCGCCATTTGTTGCCAGAGATAATAGGGTGAATAAGATCGTCACGCTTTACAGAGACAGAAATATTAGCTTTGTCGAATATAGGATGGCTGAGTTTATGAAGCGGAGAGCCAGTAAAATAATCTGTCATTTAAATATCTTTCGTTAAATTAGCGAGTGTTAATTAGGCTCAATTTAGGTTAGGCCTTGAATTTTAGCTAAAAAACTTGCGGATCACGACCAATCAGGGATAATGAATCTATAGAGCAAGGTGCAGTATCATATAATAAAACGGACCAATGTCTTTAATTAATCGCGTTAAAAAGCTGTTTTCTTCAAAAGAGCCTGAGGGCATCTTAGCTATTAGCTTGCAGCAAAAAGTTGTGCAATGTTGCTATACAAATAAAGCTATGGTTGCAACATGCTTTGATAAAGAGTTATCTGGCAATAATGTAGACAAAGCATTTGAATCACTAGCAGAACGCGACGAGTTTGCTGGTCAAACGCATTTGATATTATCCGGTAAACAGCAACAAATTGTTCAAATCGATAAACCTAAATTAGCTGACGATGAAATTGTAAGCGCCCTCCCTTGGCAAATTAAAGATCTCGTATCCTATGCACCAGAGAATATGGTTGTCGATTATGTCGATTTACCTATTCAAATTGCCGGCGAAGATAAGATAAATGTAGTGTGCACTGCCAAAGATAATTTGAGCGCATGGGTTAGCTCCTTAGCAGAACAAGAGTTATCTTTGAAGTCTATTACGGCTGAAGAGTTTGCGTTTGCTGCGTTACCGCCCGTGAGTGAAGACGCTAAGTTGCTTCTTTGCCAGCAGCCAAATGAGGAAATACTCATTTTAATTGTTAAGCAGGGCATGATTTACTTTCAGCGTCGATTGCGGGGTATGGCTCAAATTGGCAGTAAAACACAGGAAGAATTAGCTTTTGGCACATTAGATAGCCTAAGCTTGGAAATTCAGCGTTCTACAGACTATTACGAAAGACAACTAAAGCAAGCACCCATTAAATCGATTGACGTTTTACTTCCTATTGAAAGTGAGGCTTTTATTGCTCGAAAATTAGCTGAAAATACTCATATCCCCGTCAATTTATTTACTATGCCTGAAGGGTATGAACAGCATAGGGAATTCGCAGCTTGCATTGGAGCGACTAGACTCGCGAGTCAAATGGAGCTGACACAATGAGTAAATATACATTAAACCTTTTACAAGATGATTTACTGCCTAAAAAGCCTCGTTGGTCTTTCGAAAACACGGTGCAATTGTGGGGTGTGTCTGCTTTATTAATGGTGGTTTGGTTTGTTTGGTCTGATAACAAGCACAGTGAATTGAGTGAGTTAGCTAATCAATTATCAGAAAAAGAAGCACAATTAGAAGATCAAAAGAATACTTTAGAAACAGCGCTTGGTAACCACAAAGCGGATGCTGCGCTCGTTGAAAAACTTAAAAATGCTGAATTGGTGCTAAAGCACAAGAATACACTTAATCAGTTACTGACCAACTCATCTTCGACTCATGCAAAAGGTTTTTCTCAGGCAATGACGGAACTTTCTGAGCGTCACCATCGCGATATTAGTATTCAACAAGTCAAGCTTGCGGATGATTCGATTTATTTGGCTGGAGTTGCTAGGGCGCCAGATTCTGTGCCTACTTGGCTTACGGCATTTGAACATACTACATTTTTATCTGGCCATCATTTTGCCCACTTCGCCTTACGAGAAAATGAACAAGGCATTACTGAATTTACCGTAAGCTCACAGGTTGATAGTGAGGAGACGAAATAATGGCAAATCGTTGGCAAGAGTATCAACAAAAATTTCAGGCGTTATCTTCTCGCGAGCAAATACTTATTACCGCAACAGGGTTAGTAGCAATTATATTTGTTAGTTTTTCTTTGGCAATTGACCCATTGCTACAAAAAATTAACTCGTATGAAAAAAGTATTCGTACATCGCAGACGACGATTAAGTCGACTGAATCTATGATCAACATCTTAAATGACGGTTTGTCTAAAGATCCGAATAAGCGTTTAAATTTGCAGCTAGAAAAAATAGAACAACAGTTAAAGCAAGTTGACGGTAAACTTCTCGAATTAACCACTGAGTTAATTTCTCCGATTCAGATGCGAATGGCGTTACAAGAGCTACTCCGCTCAGATAATCGAGTGTCATTGTTATCCTTCGAAATATCGCCTGCAAAGAGCGTGATCTTAGGCGCAGATAAACAAGACAGCGATATGGATAGTAACGCTGAACAAAACAGTGAGAAAGAAGAAGATTTAACTCTTTATCGTCATGAACTAACGCTTACTTTGTCAGGGAGTTACTTTGCCTTGCAAGACTACTTGAAAGCGCTAGAGTCTTTAAAGTGGAAGTTTTTTTGGCAAGAATTTGACTATCAATTAACTGAGTACCCTAAAGGGACTTTAGTCATTCGATTATATAGTTTGAGTACGAAAAGAGGGTTTATCGGTGTTTAATAAGTGCATTTTCATCGTCTCGTTATTTTCGTCAGCGATAGTATTCGCTCAGACCACTGATCCAACCAAGCCTTTAAACCTGCATGCTCAATCTGGTGCAGAGTCAGTTAGGCAAGTCGGTGAATTAACACTCGAGTCTGTCATACAAGCTAACAATGAAGTCCGTGTCGTTATTAACGGTCAAATACTCAAAGTTGGTGACCAAATTAATCAGTATAAAGTGCAGAACATTAAGGATAAACTGGTGACATTAACGTCTCCAGAAGATACGCTAACTCTGTCTTTATTTCGCAACCAAGTAATAAAAGCAACAACAAAAGATACGCAATTATGAAGCAGCCATCGTTAAGAATATTTTCCCTTTTGATGCTAGTTGGTCTAGCGAGTTGCCAAAGTGTACCTCAGCCACCGACTGAAATGGCGCAGGAACTAGACGACGCCATCGCGAGTGCAGAAAAAGTTGCAGCACCCGCACCTTTAAAGAATTTACCTTCTAGCGTGCAGCAAGAGCTGATGCAAGGTGAAATTCAGCAAGCTAGAGCAGGATTGCTATCTGAAAAACGATTAGATATTGCGGCAAGCCAAGTAAATGCGCAGGCTTTTTTTGCTGCCCTAGTAGAAGACTCTCCATATAGTGTGGCTGTTCACCCTGAAGTTGCCGGTAGCATTACCTTAAACTTAAAAGATGTCACTTTACCTGAAGCAATTGATGTTATTGAACAACTTTATGGATTTGATATTAAACACCAAGGTCGAATTATTCAGGTTTATCCTGCAGGGATTCGCACCGAAACCATCCCGCTTAACTATTTGTTTGTTAAACGATTTGGTGCGTCGAGTACTTCAATAAATTCTGGCGGTGTTTCAGAAAATGATCCTAATAATGGTAACGGAAACAATAATAATAACGGTCGAAATAGTAATTCACGAAATAACAACAGTAATAACCAGAACGGTCAGAACAATCAGAGTATGAATAGCGGTATTAATATTTATACCGAGAATGAATCTGACTTTTGGAAAGAGCTAAAAGAGACGTTAGTAACACTGGTTGGTCAAGAAGAAGGTCGCTCGGTTATCGTTTCTCCACAAGCTGGTTTAGTGACAGTACGTGCTTTACCAAATGAAATCGCGGCGGTTAAAAAATTCATCAATGATACGCAAAGCCACTTGCGCCGTCAGGTCATTATTGAAGCAAAAATAATGGAAGTTACCTTGAATGACGACTACCAACAGGGCGTGAAGTGGGATCAAGTGCTAGGTCATATTGGTAGCACAGATATCGGTTTTTCTACGACAGGGCAACTTGCAGGTAACGCTATTGCGTCGACTATTGGCGGTACAACAGCTATCAGTTTTAGTAACCAAGATTTTTCAGGTGTGATTGAGTTATTACAAACACAAGGTAATGTACAAGTTCTGTCAAGTCCTCGAATTACGGCAACGAACAACCAGAAAGCTGTTATCAAAGTAGGTGATGATGAGTATTTTGTTACAGAAGTCTCAAGCACGACCACAACAGGTACAGCGACAACAACGACGCCAGAAGTTGAATTAACACCATTTTTCTCGGGTATAGCGCTAGATGTAACTCCTCAGATAAATGAAAATGGCGAAGTTATTTTACATATACACCCTTCAGTTACGGTGACGAACGAACAGGTTAAGGTTATTACGTTAGGCGACGATGATTTCGCGTTGCCTTTGGCACAAAGTAGCGTACGTGAATCTGACACTATTATTCGGGCAAATTCCGGAGAAATCGTCGTAATTGGTGGTCTAATCGAAACCCGCAGTGTTGATTTAGAGTCTAAAACACCGTTACTTGGCGACATTCCTCTAATGGGTGAGTTGTTTAAAAGTAAGAGCCAAACCATGCAAAAGAAAGAGCTGATCATTATGCTTAAACCTGTGGTTATTGGGCAAGATACATGGAAGAACCAGCTGAAAGACGCACGTAAACTGCTTAAGCAATGGTTTCCAAACGAACAACTCGACAGTTCTGAATAGTAGGTAGTTATGTACCTATATCACTTCGGACTGCGGGAACTACCATTCACGTTGACGCCAAATACTAACTTCTATTTAGGTTTGGCGCCTCATGATGAAGCGTTTGAAGTATTAACGACAGCCCTGCAAACCGGTGAGGGTTTTATTAAAGTTATAGGCGAAGTGGGAACAGGTAAAACCCTACTTTGTCGAAAACTGTTGAATGAAATCCCTGAGCACTTTGTTACCGCTTATATTCCCAATCCTTATCTAAATCCTGACGAATTGCGTCGCGCTGTCGCTATGGAGCTTGGTGTAAAGCAAGCCCGCAGTATGTCACTGCAATTGTTGACACAACGCATACAAAACCGATTACTTGAACTACATGCTAAAGGTCATTCGGTGGTCTTGTTATTGGATGAAGCACAAGCGTTACCGGATGAAAGTTTGGAAGCGTTGCGTTTATTTACCAATTTAGAAACAGAGTCAAGAAAACTGTTACAAGTGGTACTTTTTGGTCAGCCGGAGCTTGATCAACGTTTAGCAACCGACCAGTTTAGGCAATTGAAGCAACGTATTACTTTCTCATACAAGCTCAGACCTATGACCAGCCAAGAAGTAGAGCATTATATTCAACATCGGTTACATGTTGCAGGTTACAAAGGAGCTACTTTATTTAAACCCGCTTTATGTCGCAAGATAGCGAAGGTGGCTAAAGGTATTCCTCGATTAGTTAATGTACTTTGCCATAAAATTTTAATGCTCGGCTATGGGCAAAGCACCTACAAGTTAACAAATAACCATCTAAAAATGGCGGCCAAGGATACGGAGTCAACACAATATTCAAGCTCTTTAATCCCTTTGAGCTTTGCTATTTTGTTATTAATCCTGCTATGCGGTATTAGTTATTATTATTTTGGTGGCTCTTTATGAGTGTAATAAATCAAATGTTAAAAGATCTTGATAGTAATCAAAAAGCCCAAGATCAAAATCAAGTTCAACGCCAAGTAAGTCATTCACCTTGGAGTACCTCTAAAATACTTACCTTGGCAATCATTGTGATTGTTATTGTTAATGTTATTGGGTTATATGGGTGGGGCTTGTATCAAGAAAATCAATCACTTAAAGCTAACCAAGTACAAGGTAATCAGGTACAAGGTAATCAGGTACAAGGTAATCAGGTACAAGGTAATCAGGTACAAGGTAATCAGGTACAAGGTAATCAGGTTCATTCTAAATTGCGAACTGAAGAGACTGACACGCAACAAACATCTGTGGTGAAGCAAGGTGTTGAAAAAATTAACAAAAAAGTTGAGCAAGAATCTGCAGATTTAGCCAAGTCACTTTCAACCAAGCCTCTTTCAAACAAGCCAACAACACAGACTTCGCCAACGGAAGATATAGTCTCTGAATCAACGAGTGAGCAACACGCTAGTGTCGATACAAAAGAAATTGATAAAAATGCGCTCCCAACTGACTCTAAAGTACCTGCGTTGGCGGAACTAGAAACGTCTAGAACTGTAAAAACTAAATTAGAAAATTCAAACATTACAAAGGCTGACCCACAATACATGCAACAGGAACAGAAAGCTAAACCAACACTTTCAATCGCGCGAAAACAATTAACGCCAGAACAGTTAGTACAAACTAAACTAAATAAAGCACAAGAGGCGGTTAATACTAATCAGCTAGCGCAGGCACAAACTCTGTTAGAAGAAGTACTGTTAATTGATGCGAATCAAACGCAAGCAAGGAAACAGCTTGCAGCTCTTTGGTTTGGAAAGCAAGATTACCAGGCAGCTATAAACTTATTGTCGCAAGGCTTAGCATTATCGCCAAGTAATCCTGAATTGCTGGTGATGAAAGCCCGTATATACTTAAAACAGGAACAGTTTTCAGGCGCATTAAACACTTTATTACCTTACGCCAATATCGAAACAGTAGAGTATCAATCTTTGTTAGCCACTAGCGCTCAGCAAACTCAACGATTTGACGTTGCGATAAAGGCCTACCAACAATTAACGAAATTGCAGCCAAATTTGGCAAAATGGTGGTTAGGGTTAGCGTCTATGTTAGATAGCCAAAGTAGTTTTGAAGATGCGGTTGTTGCTTACCGACAAGCGATTGCTGTGGGTGGTTTATCAAGTAATTCTACTTCCTTTGTTAATCAAAGGCTTCAGGCATTAGGAGGTATTTAATTTATGGCAGCACCTAAACTAAAAATGCGTTTAGGGGACCTGTTGGTTCACGAAAACATTATTTCTAACGAACAGTTAATGCAGGCGCTTAATAGTCAAAAAGCAACTGGTCGTAAGCTTGGTGATACCTTAATTGAACTTGGCTATATTGGTGAGCGTCAATTATTAGAATTCTTAGCTCAACAGTTAGGCGTTCCTTTCTTGGATATCGGACAACGTCGAATTTCTTCTCAAGTAGCTAATTTATTACCAGAAGTACATGCTCGCAGATTGCGCGCTATTATCATAGAAGATAACGGTGACAGCGTGTTGGTGGGAATGAGTGACCCTGCCGATTTAGGTGGCCTTGATCAGCTTGAAGATATGCTGGCGCCTAAGAAAATTAAACTCGCTGTTGTTATGGAATCGCAGCTATATGAAGCGTTTGATGGTCTATATCGCCGAACTGCGGACATTGAGAGTTTCGCGAGCCAACTTGAAGAAGAATATGAACAAACGACGGACTTCGACTTAAGCACTTCATTTCTAGATGAAGGTGGAGATGCGACTGTTGGTAAGCTGTTACAGTCAGTATTTGAAGATGCTGTACAAATGCGTGCATCAGATATTCATATTGAGCCTGATGAAAATTTACTGAGAATTCGTCAACGTATCGATGGTGTTTTACAAGAAAACATATTAAAAGAAAGTAAAATCGCTACGGCAATGATTTTACGCTTAAAATTAATGGCGGGACTAGATATTTCTGAGAAACGTTTACCTCAGGACGGCCGCTTTAATTTGCAAATTAAAGGTCATAGTATTGATGTTCGTATGTCGACTATGCCTGTTCAGTATGGTGAATCGGCGGTTATGCGACTTCTAGATCAGTCGGCTGGTTTGTTGTCTTTAGATGAAACAGGTATGCCGGCTGAATTAGTCGAAAGAGTCAGACATCAAATTACAAGACCGCACGGGATGGTTTTGGTAACAGGACCGACTGGTAGCGGTAAAACCACAACCTTGTATGGTGCCTTGAGTGAACTCAATCAGTCTTCGAAGAAAATTATTACCGTTGAAGACCCTGTAGAGTATCGCTTACCGCGTATTAACCAAGTGCAAGTTAACAGTAAAATTGACCTAAGCTTTTCAAGCGTTCTTCGTACAGCACTACGTCAAGATCCCGATATTATCATGGTGGGTGAGATGCGTGACCAAGAAACGGTTGAAATAGGCCTGAGAGGTGCCTTAACAGGTCACTTAGTACTTTCTACACTGCATACTAATGATGCTATTACCAGTGCTTTAAGATTAATTGATATGGGCGCCGCGGGCTTTTTAGTTGGTAGTTCGTTACGAGCTGTTATTGCCCAACGATTGGTTCGTCGAGTTTGTGAAAACTGCTCACAACCTTATCAACTAACGAGCCAAGAAAAAATGTGGTTGACTAACCTTGCCGGAGAGCAAGCAGCTACAGTGCAGTATAGGCGCGGTACAGGCTGCCAATCTTGTCAGCATACTGGCTATAAGGGACGAATTGGTGTTTTTGAACTTTTAGAGATGAATGAAGCTATGATGGCAGCTCTAAAGCGTGACGATGCAGAAGGCTTTACTGAAGCCGCTAAAAAGCACCCAAGATTTCGACCGTTGGCGCTTGCAGCGTTCGATTATGCCGTCGCAGGAGTAACTTCTGTGGAAGAAGTATTACGCTTGGTTGAGATGGTTGAGGTCACTGACAACTAATATGGCAATCTTTGACTACAAAGGGCGAAGCGCCAATGGTAACCAGGTCAGTGGTAGTATAGAAGCTGCTAGTGCCAGCGCTGTCGCTGAGCAATTGTCTCGTCAGCGCATTATTCCTATTAAGATTGAACCAAGCACTAACGTCCAAGTCGATAAAGATGATTTAGCCAATATTGATATCGGTGACTTATTAGGCTTTTCGCCCGTATCTCTCGATGATTTGATTGTATTTTGTCGGCAAATGTATGCGCTTGTTCGTTCTGGTGTCCCCATTTTGCGTGCTATCAATGGTATGGCTGACGCAGGCACTAATCCTAAACTTAAGCGCGCGCTTGAGGAAATCGCGGGTCAATTAGAGGGCGGCTATGCTTTATCTTCTGCATTAAACCAGCACCCTAAAATATTTTCTCCTTTGTTTGTTTCTCTAATTCATGTGGGTGAAAACACTGGTCAGTTAGAAGAGTCTTTTGCCAAACTCGCGTCCTATTATGAGCGTGAACAAGAAACGAAAAAACGCATTAAAACAGCAATGCGGTATCCAACGTTTGTTTTGATCGCCATAGTCGCCGCCATGGTGGTGTTAAACATATTTGTAGTGCCTACTTTCGCTGATATGTTCAGTAAGCTTGGTGCCGACTTGCCACTGGCAACGCGTGCTCTTATTGCTAGTTCTAATTTCTTTTTGGCCTATTGGCCTCATATGTTGGTTGCTCTATTAGCGTTAGTTTTTGGTGTTCGTAGCTATTTAAAAACTAAAGCGGGACTCTATAAATGGGACCGTATTAAAACTCGGCTGCCCATAGTTGGCTCTATTATTGAGCGCTCTATTTTAGCGCGTTTCTCGTATAGTTTTTCTATCGTATTAAAGGCTGGCGTGCCAATGACATCAGGTTTAAGCTTGGTTGCAGAAGCCGTTGATAATACCTTTATGAGTGACAAAATTATTTCTATGCGTAGTGCCATTGAAAGTGGTGAAAGCTTATTGCGGTCGGCTGTAACCAGTACATTGTTTACTCCACTCGTGCTACAAATGATTGCGGTTGGCGAAGAAACGGGTCGTGTAGATGAGCTGTTGCAGGAAGTGGGAGAGTACTACGAACGAGAAGTCGACTATGAACTGAGTACGTTAACAGCACGTATTGAACCTATTTTAATAGGCATTGTTGCGACTATGGTGCTGGTGTTAGCGCTAGGTATATTTACGCCTATGTGGGATATGATGTCCGCATTTAAAGGGTAATCATGGATAGACAAGGACGCGCTGACAAACGAGAGAAATCGGTTATAGAAAATATAACTATAGGCGTTTTAGTATTAATCATGATGGTTAGTTTTATTTATTACTTTTTTAAGCAAGAAAAGCAATTAACGAAGGTAGCATACACCACGATAGCCAATACGTTTTCGACTCGTGTTACTTCAATACGAGGTCAGTGGTTTATGGACAACCAGCCCAGTGAGCTAAACATTGACGATAAAAAAGTACTCGTAAAATTAAACAATAAAGGGTGGGTCGATTTTTCGCCAGTTAGTAATAACTGTGAAAAAATTTGGCAGGCAGTTATGTCTGTAGATTTAACTTTTATGAAACAGCCCGTTTCGGCTATCGCATTAAAAAACGAAAGTTCTAAAAGTCGCTTTTGTCGATACCAATTAGCAAGCGGTGAGTATTTCGATTATTCATTGACTTCTGGTGTGGTTAAGAGTGATTAATGAAAGTGCTACAATTTGATAGTAAAGTGCTAAAATTTGTAATTAGATGAACGAAGTAAGTGACTTATTGTTTAAAAGGTTGCTAGAATGAAGTTAGATAAAAATGCTTGAGGTTAGTATGAAAAAACAATCTGGTTTTACGCTAATAGAATTGGTTATAGTCGTAGTGATTTTAGGTTTTTTGGCTGTAACTGCTATTCCTAAATTTCTTGATTTAACTGATCAAGCAACTAAAGCTAATATTGAAGGTATGGCGGGCGGTTTCGCCACTGGCGTATCGCTTGCGAGAGCTCAGTGGGAAGCAGAGGGGCGCCCACAAGACAATACGGGTAATAATGTCGTTGTGTATGATGGCTTAGAAGTGTTACTGACCACCGAAGATTCTGTTAATGGTATTAGACCTGGTTACATTGTCGCTTCTACTGGTGGCTCGAACGATGGTAATGACCTTGGCGCTAACTTTGACAGTGCTAACTGTATTGACGTATGGAATAGCATTTTACAGCAACCACCGAAGTTAACCGACAGTACGACTACGCTTAATGGTGACACTTCAATGCAATATTACGTGGATAAAACAGGTACTGGCGCATCGACTACTTGTTTCTATTATTTAAAAGAGACAATGGCCAAAAATAACGGTAGTTTTGTAACGACAGATATTAATACTACGGCTAACTACTTTACTTATCAGCCTGCTAATAGCTCTGTAGCTATTACCATTAACAGCACTAATTAATTTAAATTGAGGAACAGCAAATGAAAACATTGAAAAATAACAAAGGTTTTACCTTAATTGAGCTTGTTGTCGTTATCGTAATTTTAGGTATTCTAGCTGCGACAGCTGCACCTAAGTTTATTGATTTAACAGGTGACGCACGTGCTTCAGTTATTGAAGGTGTACAAGGTAGCGTAAACAGCGCAATAAGCTTAGCTTACTCAAAAGCATTAGTAGAAAATCAGACCGCTGCAACAGGTGCGATTCAAATTAATGGTGAGTTCTACGACTTGGCATACGGTTACCCAACGTTAGCGGGCCGTGGTGATGCTGATGGAACATCTGCAGATGATGGTTATCCAATTAGTGAGCTAATTGAATTAAGTAATGGTTCAGATATTTCGTATGCCGCAGGTGTGTTTAGTCACGATGGTGCAACAACGCCAGCAAATTGTTCGGTAACGTATGCTGATGCAACAATAAACGGTCAAGTTGTTACGCCTTCAGCAGCTACTGTTGATACTACTGGCTGTTAGTAAACAATCATTCAGTAATAAGAAACGGAGAGCAAATGCTCTCCGTTTTTGTTTGGTGAATAGATCGATATTTCTGAGAAATGATCTGTTCTTGCTATCGTGTTATATTTTTCTTACTTTTTCTTTTTATTCAGGTTATCTTGAGTAGGGTTGTTGTGTGACGGATGGTTGTTGATGAAAACTAAAGGATTTACGTTAATTGAGCTGATTGTTGTCATTGTTATTTTAGGCATTTTAGCAACGACAGCTGCGCCTAAATTTATTAACTTGAAAGCAGATGCTCATACGGCAACTTTGCAAGGCTTAGCTGCGGCTATTGAAGGAGCCGCTGCACAAATTTACGGTAAGTCTGTTGTTAAAGGAAATCACACTAAAAGAAGAACCTTTTTTGATTTACCTTCGGTAGAAACTGAGTACGGCGATATTGGTATTACTTATGGCTACCCTATCGCAGACGATAGCGAGTGGGAGAAAATATTAAATTTATCCGACGAGTATAGAATACGTGGCACAACCGATGGCTCTACCATTATTTTTTATTTGGCCGAAAACCCCGTACCAACTGCAATTGGCGAGCCATGTACCGTTGTTTACGAGCAAGCACAAGGCGTTGGTTTGAGGTCTCAAGTGACTGTTTACGACTGCGAATAAATTAGGTTCTGAAATTGATTTAACATGAGTGAACGTGGATTTACGACATTAGAACTAATTGTAACACTGCTTATCATAGGAATAATCTCTGTTACGGTAGTTCCTCGTTTTTCTAAAAGTCAGGATTTTGAATACCTCGGCTATCAAAAAGAGCTCATCCTCAAACTAAGAACCATTCAACTGCGAGCAATGCAACAAGTGCACAGTGATACTTGCAAAGAAATTGTTTTGCAAAGCACACAAATATTTTTAAAAAACACCGTAAACAATCCACCACTGCCTATCTGTGGCAATGCTAGTTCGGGTGATACAACACGTATCGCGGTGGAGGGAAATCATTCTATTACTTTTTCCAATAATCTTAATACCAGTTGTTTTGAGTTTAATTCGTTAGGTCAGCCAACCGATTGTTTGGGCAATGTTCAAGCGATAGAGTTATTTGTACAAGGAACGCAAACAGTAAGTGTTAACATAAACGTAGAGGGGTTTATTAGTGGGAATTAATAAGCACTTTGGTTTTACGTTAATAGAAACAATCGTCGGCATCGTGCTCATTGCTATCGCCTTCTCAATCATGAGCACCTGGATATTACCTGCGACAGAAAGAAGTGCTAGTACTTTACATCAAATTCGCGCTGCGGAATTAGCGCAATCAGTTCTTAACGAGATTACAGCTAAAGCGTTTGATGAGGAGTCTGATAAATCCGGAGGTAATATTCGTTGCGGTGAGGGAGTAGATAATGATTGTACGGCAGACGCTGCTTTAGGCGCTGAAGACGACGAAGGTGGTAATAGAGCTTTGTTTGATGATGTCGACGACTATGATGGCTTGAGCTACACAAATGATAATGTACAAGACTCTCAAGGAAATGTTTTGACCGCTTACCTCGGCTATAGCATGTGGATTTCAGTTGGTAATGACAGCGACTTGAACGGTATTACTATTTCGGATGGTGACGGGAATGACAACGTAGAAACGGCTAAACTCATTACCGTTATTGTTGAAACGCCAACAGGTATCCAGTTGACCTTTTCATCTTACCGGATGAACTTCTAATGAAAAATCGCAAGCAACACATCACGGGTTTTACACTGATCGAGATGGTTACTGTTATGGTGATCCTCGGTGTGATGGCTGTAGGTGTTAGTGGTTTTTTGCAGTTCGGTTCGAAGATATTTGTGGAATCAAGTGATCGAGATCTCTTGGTAGCAAATGCAAGGTTTGCTATTGAGCGCTTAAACCGAGATGTTCGAAATGCTTTACCAAATACGGTGACCATTAATAACAACGGTTGTTTAACCTTCATGCCTATTGTAGCTAGCACTTTATATATTGATTTGCCCGTACCTCCTGAAGGAGGCGAAGATAGTATTGATATCCTTCCAACCAATAATGGCAATGTAGCAAACGCCAGTCATGTGGTTGTTTACCCGTTATCGGTTGATGATTTAACAATAGGAAGTGGCAAAATTCACGAAATTGATTCAGTTGATGTAAACGTTGAGCCAGCACCTTGGCAGGTTAATTTTACTAATAACGGTGTTACCTTTGTCAGCGATTCACCTTCAAGTCGAATATACTTTATTAATAACGCCGATAATGTCTCTTATTGCGTCGTAGGGGGGCAATTACAGCGAAATAATATTCCAATATTAGATAACCTTGTGAATGCTAATGTCTTTGCCATTACGGCGGCAAGTCTACAGCGTAATGCAATAGTGAGTGTGGATCTGGCGCTGGAACTCGCCAGTCAATCAGCACAAGTGAGTAACGAGTCCGTGATATTTAATCATGAAATACACATACCGAATGTACCCTAAGCAAATGTACCTTAAAGCACAAAAAGCTAAAGGCAACGCGTTAATGACGGCAATATTTGTTATTATTGTCATGAGCTTATTGGGGGCGGCATTGGTGAAAATGTTTTCAGCCCAATCGGAAAGCGTGGTTTATGAGGTTTATGGCACTCGTACATTACAAGCAGCGCAAATAGGCGCTCAATTGCAGTTGCAGGCTATTTTTCCATTAAACGACAACGGCAATAACGGTGACTGCAACCTGGCTCTTCAAAATATCGATTTATCGGGAGCTGCAGGTTTTCCAGGTTGTAGAGTGGCATCGACTACCTGCGTTAGAACGGAAGTTGACGATCCTGACACAGCACAGGTACCTGATGTTGATTACTGGGTCATTAACGCGATTGGTGAGTGCACTGTTGGCAACCAAGAGGAAGGAGAGGGGGCAAAAGAGCGTATCGTTACCTCTCGACAGGTAGAAGTGCAAGCTCGCCGATATCGTTAGATTAACTTTTTATTAACATTTGACTGTAGCGTTTTTTTACAGTTGTTAATGTTTGGTATTTTGTTTCTTTTGTAACCTTTTGAAAATAAAGTGTATATTAATTTTGGTACGTATTATGCTTTTACATTGATAGTATTAGCGCTATTATTAAACTAGCACGAAGTTTTCATTAAATAGAGGAAGTTTTAATGAATAAGCAATTTCAAAAAATAGCTTTCATTTTATTATGTTTCTGTTCATTTAACATACACGCTACTTTGATTACAGGAAATAGTGTCGAAGATAAGCTAACTGCTGACAAGTTAGGTACTAACTTCGTTGAGTGGAATGGTCTAGATTGGGCATGGGCTTCCCCTGTGTACTTACCGCATGCCGATTGGCCGGACAACCAATTGTTAGCACCTTCTACACACCTAAACTGGCGTTACGCGACTTTCGATGAAATGATGGAGTTTCGTGTATTTGCCTACAATAACAATGCGGCAGCGTTAGACTTGTTTACGCAAAAAGATGAGTTTGGCGACGATATAGTGATAAACGGTGAAGTACAATACGTTCAAGCTGTTTCATACTGGAACACTATGTTTGACGACTTACAGCTATTGTCTGGCGGTGAAAACGTTTCTATCCAGAACTTATTTGACGGTTTTATTGCAAGCGACCCTAACAACGCGTCAACATACCAATCTATGTTTGGTAACGTATCTTTCTGGGAAACATTTTACGTTCGCGCGGTATCTGATCGTCCGCCAGCGCCAATTGACAATGGCGGTAACCCGATTCCAGAGCCATCAATCATTCTTTTAATGGCCATAGCCTTACTGACTTTGTCTAGAAAAAAATTATATTTATAAAATAACGTTAAAGAAGTATCCCCTTCATTTCATGAAAATTAGCCCCGCCGGATGCGGGGTTTTTCTTTTCTAGGCTTGTTTGATAGCAAAACCTTGTTAAATATAGTGATTCAGAGTAACTTTACTAATAATAACCTCTTAGTATTAGTTGATATGAATTTAGTGCGGTTGGCTGTTATCTTTATTGCCTTAATCAGTATGCCTGTATGGGCATTTGCTGATAAATGTATTGATATTTTCCCCGGAACAGATCCGTTTACCACTAAGTTAAACCAATTTTCTCAAGAAGGTGGTGTAACGTGTAATGGCGGAACATGTTCACCTAGCGCTTTCTATCAAAGAACGCCTTTTCCTAGCATAAATGCGTCTGGTGATTTTTCTTCGACTAACTTAACGCCTGGTGTATATGAGCATGACGGCTGGGGGTTAGGGGATGGCGCAACGATTACTTTTTCAGGAAATGGCACTGCAGTTGTTTATTTTGAAGACAATGATGTCGTTATTAATAAAGAAACTAAGATTAATGTTGGCGGTGAAGCTTCTAATGTGTTGTTGGTATTTAAAGGCAAGCTTAAGATAGAAGAATCTGCGCAAATCAATGCCTTTATTTATGTGGCTGGTAATGAAACTACAATAGAGCATTCTTCAGTTATTAACGGTGCTATCGCAGCGAAAAATAAATTAACTTTAAAACACAGTAGCACGTTTAATTACCAAACAAGTGATTTAGATGGCCTAAATACTCAAGGCTTTTGTGAAGATGTTGCCGTTATTGTTGATGTGCCACAACCTACGTTAACCTGTGATAACGTCTTTGTTGATGGAGCAACAACCCATGGTGCTTCCAGCAATATCTATATGCATTCTTACTCCTATATTTTTGATAATCCAGATACTGAACTTGAAACTACCTATGTAACAAACGCTGCTGCTACGGGTACTTGTGGCACTGGTGACTGTACTGCAAGTGGCAGTCCAATTAGCGATGTTGTACTAGGTACCTTTTTGGAGTCTAGTTCAAGTACGGACTTAACTGTTCCAAGTTTTACCAGTGAAATCATTGGTGATAGCAATGATAATGAGTATGACGATATCTATGTTTGGGTCGGTGCCTCATTAACGACCAGTAGCGCGCAATCAACTTATCGTATTAAAAATTTATATATGTATGGTTTCTTGAGCACACTTAATCTGTCGCCTGGTGACTACTACATTGAAAATCTCACATTAAATACTGGTTCGTTTATTCATTTGACGTCTCCCGGTGATGTGCGAATTTTTGCCAAGAATGTGGTGACTATTGGCAGTTACAGTGAAGTTAACCATAACGCAGCAGATGGTTATAACTTACAAATCATCGGCTACGGTGATGTAGTAGTAGACACTGCCGCGCGTGTTGGCGCTTTAATTTATGCCGAATCTACAGTGGGCATTGAAGGATCTGCCCATGTATATGGTGCGGCATCTGGTGGTCATGTATTTCTCCGCAGTGATGCGCGTATTTATTATGAATGTGGTGAAACTGCACCTGTCATCGATCATTACGAAATTTCTTTTACTGGACCGGGCTTAACCTGTGAGCCTCTCGATATTACCGTTAAGGCCTGTACCAATAGTATCGGTGAAACCTGTGACGAATCCTCCGAGAATGTAACTCTAGACTTGGTAGCGACAGGCAGCGTCTCACTTGTTTCTCAAGAATTGAATTTTAATGACAGTAAGACAACGCCTTTATCCTATACAACCGCTGAAACGGTTACTATGTCGATAGCCAATGCCACAGTTACACCGTTAAACGGCTATATTTGTAATGATAATTCTACGGGGGCTTGTCAGCTAGCCTTTGAAGATGCTGCTTTTAAATTTTTCTATAACGGTGATGAAAATACAGCGATAGATAGACAAGTGGCAGGCGTAGAATTCGCAAATTCAGTAAGCCTAAAAGCAGTGCGCAATAATCTAGGCGTTTGTGAGACTATTTTTAATAATGAAACTGTCAAAGTGAATCTTTCGCAGCAGTACGTAAATCCTAGTGTCTCAACGGATAACCGTTTTTACGTGAATAATAAACCCTTGCCTGAAGAGTTTGAGTTGAGTTTCGACGCGCAAGGAGTCGCGACTTTAACTACACCTCGTTATGACGATGCTGGTGAAATTAGCTTGTACGCTCAATATAGTCAGGACGACATCAATATTGTTGGTGCAAGTAATAGCTTCTGGGTAAGGCCAGACTACCTTGTTCTAGAGAGTAGCAATGCTACTTGGGACGAAAACGATGACGAAAACTCGCATTTGAAAACTGGTGACGTCTTTACGGTGCAAGTGACAGGAAAGAACAGGAATGGCGTTACTACTAAAAACTATCAAGCCAATAATTTACATGGACTTGTTCACCAAGACTTGCCGAGTATTAGCGACGGCTGGTCTGCGGGCGATTTAATAATTCCCGGTGATAGCAGTAATGATGACACTTCAATATCTAGTGTTAACAGTCCAGGGTTTGACGGTATATACACGGCTATTAAACAGACACCAACGTTTACTAATGGCATTGGAATTCTCACCGGTATGACATTTGATGAAGTCGCGATTATTTCGCTGAAGATTGAAGATCGAGGCTATGGAGGTTCAGACATCAATAATGATGATGATCATATCTCTTCCACCGACGAAGTAACATTAGGGCGTTTTACGCCAGCATTCTTCCAGCAAACCGTTGAGCGTCAAAGTGAGCTAGAGGTTCCTTGTGTCGCTCAAAACAATTATGTTTACACGGGCCAAATGAACACCCTTGATGATACAAAAGGGGCAATTGAATATTTAGAGCGCCCAGTTCTTGAAATTACCGCTTATAATCAACATGGTGTGATTACAGAAAACTATAGCCATACCGACTTTTTCAAATTGGATAATGGTAGTATCGACATAATAGCGCCTCAAAACGACACGGGAGCTGAAAGTCGGCCTATTAACAGTGATATATACACAGCCACGGGTAGCGCTGAAGATGACTCTTTGCTAAGTCTAAAAAAATTGACAACGAACGATGACCTTACCGCGCCTGATTTAGACCGAGGCACATTTCATTACCGCTTTGCTTCCAGTGATAACTTTGTTTATATTCGCGATGCTGATAGTGAAATTGCTCCTTTTGGTGCCTCTTTTAGTACAGTAATTGATTCCATTACAGATAAAGATGGCATAAAAGCAGAAAACTTTACGTTTTCTGGTGAAAGTGAGGCTACAGATGGTCTGGTTGACGTCTTAAATTCTGGTGTTGAAGTACGCTACGGTCGCATTGCTATCGCCAATGCCTATGGCTCCGATACCGATTTGTTACCCGTGAATCTAACCGCCGAATATTTCAACGGTACGCGTTTTATACCCAACACATTAGACAGCTGTACCGTGCCAGTTGTTGGTGATAAAGAAGAAGCTGGAGCGATCCGCAGTGGTGGCCTAGATCTTTGGGAATATCGGTTAGTTGACGGAGACGGTGGTGATAATCTTGAAGTAAGCTTCACTGATCTGACAAACCTTAGCGTTGGTTCATCCTTTACCAGTGGTACGTTCTCAAACCTTTACTTTACTGTGCCTGAAGATGAAAACGATAACAATAGTGTTGGTCAAACGCCGGGTGTCTTACTGATGGAGTATGAAGTACCTGAGTGGTTAAAGTATGACTGGCTAAATGACGATAGCAATGTTAATCCTACAACACAGTTAAATTTTGGTTTATTTCGCGGTAATGATAGGGTAATTTCATGGCGTGAAATATTCGAAGACTGATATTTTGGGCCTTCTAATAAAAAAATGTAAAAAAACTGCCATTTTTTTAAGATTCAGGCATCACATCTGGTGAAGACTGAGTTATGATTAGCGGCAATTATCTATTTAAGTAGTCGGTTGCGACATAAAAACCAAGCAACCAGAGAGCAAGGACTAAAAGGCCTTATGTTTAAAAAATTACGTGGCATGTTTTCTAATGACCTTTCTATTGATTTAGGAACGGCGAATACCCTTATTTATGTGAAAGAGCAAGGTATTGTTCTTAACGAACCTTCAGTTGTTGCCATTCGTCAAGATAGAGCGGGTGGTTCGAAAAGTGTTGCTGCTGTGGGTACTGCAGCAAAACAAATGCTAGGTCGTACGCCAGGTAATATTGAAGCTATTAGACCGATGAAAGACGGTGTAATTGCCAACTTCTTTGTGACAGAAAAAATGCTGCAGTACTTTATTAAACAAGTACACAGCAATAACTTTTTACGCCCAAGCCCACGAGTGTTGGTGTGTGTTCCTTGCGGTTCAACTCAAGTTGAACGTCGTGCTATTAGAGAGTCTGCGCTTGGTGCGGGCGCTCGTGAAGTTTATTTGATTGACGAACCAATGGCAGCAGCAATTGGTGCTGGTATGCCAGTATCTGAAGCAACAGGTTCAATGGTTGTTGATATTGGTGGTGGTACTACTGAAGTTGGTATTATTTCACTTAATGGTGTTGTTTATTCCTCTTCTGTTCGCATTGGTGGTGACAAATTTGACGATGCGATTATCAACTACGTGCGTCGCAACTTTGGTAGCTTGATTGGTGAAGCTACTGCTGAGCGAATCAAGCACGAAATTGGTTCTGCTTACCCAGGTGAAGAACTAGTAGAAATTGAAGTACGCGGCCGTAACTTAGCCGAAGGTGTACCAAGAAGCTTTACTTTAAACAGCAACGAAATTTTAGAAGCATTACAAGAGCCATTAACAGGTATTGTCAGTGCTATTATGGTTGCATTAGAGCAATCTCCACCGGAGCTAGCATCTGATATCTCAGAGCGCGGTATGGTATTAACAGGTGGCGGTGCATTACTTAAAGATTTAGATCGTCTATTAATGGAAGAAACAGGTATTCCTGTTGTTGTCGCTGATGACCCACTGACTTGTGTTGCACGTGGTGGTGGTAAAGCGCTAGAAATGATTGATATGCATGGCGGCGATTTATTCGCGTATGAATAATCGCTAAGTGTCGAATTTGCTATTTGACCTTAAATGTATCGTCAAAAATTCGCATTTGTAGTTTGATAAATACAGAGAAACTATATTCTCGATGAATCCAATTTTTAAACATGGACCTTCAGCACAGCACCGATTGATATTGGTGCTGTTTTGTTCTGCCTTGTTAATTTATTTTGACCACAAAGCAAACAGTTTCGAATTCGTTCGTGGCTATTTGCAGTCGTTGGTTAGTCCTTTGCAGTATATCGCATCTACACCTAAACAAGCCATTGACTGGGCAGTCGAAAATATTGCGACTCGCCGCCAGCTAATCGAAGAAAATCAGCAATTAAAAACGAATGAGTTGGTTTATCAAGAACAGCTGATGCAATTGAATATATTGCAGCAAGAAAATGATCGTTTACGCGCATTACTTGCATCTCCTGTGAGAAAGGACGTGAAAAAAATGGTGGCAGAGGTGTTATCTGTCGACAGCGACCCGTACTCTCACCAAGTCGTTATTAACAAAGGCGCTAATGACGGTGTCTTTGAAGGGCAGGCAGTGTTAGCTTACCAAGGGATCGTGGGGCAAGTACTGCATGTTGGTACTATCTCAAGTCGAGTACTGTTAATTACTGATGTGACTCACGCGGTACCTGTGCGTATTAAACGCAACGGTGTTCGTTTGATAGCAAGTGGCACTGGCAATATCTCAAGATTAACCCATAACCATGTGCCTCATAGCACTGATGTCAGAAAAGATGACTTACTGGTGACCTCTGGCTTAGGTGGGAAATACCCAGAAGGTTACCCTGTTGCCAAGGTAACAGCGGTATTAAGTGACGAATCTCGTCCGTTTGCACAAGTGCAAAGCGAACCTATCGCGCAAATAGATAGACTGCGCTATCTACTCTTGTTGTGGCCAGAAAAGCCTAACAGTGTATTTTCATCGAATGACGGTAATGCGCAACAAGTTCAGGAGAAAGCTAATGCTGGCTCATAATGGCATTATTATTATATTGACGTTACTCGTTGCTTTAGTGGCAAGTATCACTCCTTTACCGCTAAGTGTTGACCCATTTCGTCCTGATTGGGTACTTGTTGTGTTGTTATACTGGTCTTTGGCTTTGCCTAGCCGAGTGAATATTATTACGGCTTGGTTTATGGGATTAATACTCGATATCTTATTAGGATCTGTATTAGGAGTTCATGCGGCCGCTATGGCATTGGCAGTTTATATTTTTGTCGGTAACTTTCAAAAAATTCGTAACTTTTCCGTGTGGCAACAAGCGTTAATTGTTGGTGTCGTTTCTGCGTTATATCACTTGTTAGTATTCTGGTCGCAGCGCTTTTTAAATGACATCGTTTTCCTACCCAATTATCTATACCCTGTGATCACGACTGTTATATTGTGGCCATGGGCGTTTTTGTTACTTCGTAAAATTCGCCGTCACTTCTCTATTAAATAATAAGGTCTTCTGCATGGAGCATTCTCCTTTAATACTTGCCTCTCAGTCGCCAAGGCGCAAAGAGTTATTATCAAATATGGGCTATACATTTGACTGTATTCCAGCAGATATTGACGAAACACCCCACGATGAAGAAAAGCCAACGGATTATGTTTCTCGCTTGGCAAAAGAAAAAGCTGAATGTGTGGCTAAACTAAGGCAGGCGCCGGTAACGGTTATTGGTTCAGATACCATAGTGGTTTTTGAAGATAAGTTATTGGGAAAACCTGAAAATTTAGCGCAATGTCAGGCATACTTAACTATGCTTTCAGGTACGCGACATCAAGTATTGACGGCAGTATCTGTTGTTCAGCAAGGGTTAACCAAAACAATTGTAGTATCAACAGAGGTCGATTTTGTTGAGTTAACACCGCAACAGATTTTGGCCTATTGGCATTCTGGAGAGCCCAAAGACAAAGCCGGCGCTTATGGCATTCAAGGTATTGGTGGTCAATTTGTTCGTCAAATTCACGGTAGTTACTCTAATGTTGTCGGGCTACCGCTGGTTGAAACCGCTGAGCTTTTAGCCTCTATCGGATTATTTAGCGCATTTAATCCATCAAGGGAGTCAGGTAATTTATGAGTGGTGAATTATTAATAAATGTTACGCCTAGTGAAACGCGAGTAGCCTTGATTGAAAATGGCGTTTTGCAGGAAGTTCATGTCGAGCGAGAAGCGAAAAGAGGCTTAGTGGGTAATATTTACCTCGGTAAAGTTATTCGCGTACTTCCTGGTATGCAAGCAGCGTTTGTTGATATTAATTTAGACAAAGCGGCATTTTTACATGCGTCAGATATTAACACCTCACTTATTCTTAATGACAATAAAGAATCTGAGCAAGTACCCGATATTCGCAGCTTAGTTCACGAAGGGCAGTTTATTGTTGTACAGGTAGTAAAAGACCCGTTGGGAACGAAAGGTGCGCGCTTAACTACTGACATTACTATTGCTGCGCGTTATTTGGTGTTAATGCCTAACGCGAGTCATGCCGGAATTTCTCAACGTATTGAAGATGTAGAAGAACGTAAGCGTTTAAGAGATATTGTCGAGCCGTATTGTGACGAAGAACATGGGTTTATCGTGCGTACAGCCGCAGAAGGTGCGGGCGACGAAGAATTAAGACATGACGCTGAATTCTTGCGCCGAGTTTGGGCAAAAGTCGTTGAGCGTAAAAAGCGGAAACAAACAAAAGTCGCCATATATCAAGACTTGTCTTTAGCTTTTCGGGTACTTAGGGACTTTGTCGGCATTAGCTTAGAGCGTATCAGAGTCGATTCTAAGTTAACCTTTGATCAGCTTGGTGAGTTTACCCAAGAATTTGTTCCTGAATTAACGCCTGTTTTAGAGTATTACCCAGGCGAAAGGCCGATTTTTGATTTGTTTGATGTCGAAAATGAGATACAACGTGCGCTTCATCGTAAAATTGAATTAAAGTCTGGCGGCTATCTCATCATTGATCAAACTGAAGCCATGACAACTATTGATATAAATACTGGCGCTTTTGTTGGTCATCGAAATCTAGAAGAAACCATTTTTAATACCAATATTGAGGCTACGCAAGCGGTTGCTCGTCAGTTAAGGCTTAGAAATCTTGGCGGCATTATTATTATTGATTTTATCGACATGCTTAGTGATGACCACAGACGCAGAGTGTTACATAGTTTAGATATGGCGATGTCTAAAGATAAGGTAAAGTATAGTATTAGCGGTTTTTCTTCTTTAGGTTTAGTGGAAATGACTCGCAAACGCACGCGTGAAAGTTTAGAGCATATTTTATGTGGCGAATGTCCAGTATGTGAAGGCAGAGGCAACTTAAAGACTGTTGAAACAGTGTGTTATGAAATATTGCGTGAAATTGTGAGAGTAAATCGTGCTTACGATACTGACAAGTTTATTGTCTATGCATCACCAGCAGTAAGTGAGTCTTTACTTGATGATGAATATCACAACCTCGCAGAATTAGAGGTCTTTATTGGAAAGCAGATTAAAATTCAAACAGAAAGCCTTTATAATCAAGAACAATTTGATGTTGTTATGATGTAAAGCGCTATTTGAGTGAAAAGATCCGTATAAGGCAGTAACGAAACAATGAGTACATCTACGGTTATAAACCGTTGGCTTAATAGAGTATACAAGAGCATTGCTATTTTTTTAGTGATGTTTGCTGTGCTTATTAGTGGCTTACGTTTATTGCTTCCGTATGCACACAATTATCGATTGGATCTGCAAAACTATATTAATGACACCTACGAAAGTAACGTTGTTATTGGTGCACTGCAAATGGAGTGGACCAGTTCGGGTCCAAGTCTAGTCGCGGCTAATGTTAGCCTGTTGCAAACGGGTGGTGTAGAAATTTATATCGAAGCATTTGATATAAACATCGATTTCTGGCGGAGCCTTCGCCATCGTCAAATCATTACTAAAGACTTTACCCTCGACGGCGTAAAAATTCTCTTTGATAAAACCTTTATCGCGCAAAATGAACCAGATACTCAGCAACAATCTATGTTGGAAAATATTTCCAACTTGTTCTTACAACAGATCAATCGATTTTCCGTTGCAAACAGTCAAGTGATCTTTCGCAGCGAGGTTGGTGAACGAATATTTCTATTGAATAACCTGGATTGGCTAAACCAAGGTGATAGCCACAAAGCTCGCGGTAATGTGATAGTTGATGGATTAACTTCCAACAATTTGCAATTGAATATGGCCTTGCACGGAAAAACGATGCAGGAAATGAATGGCACCATTTACTTGCAAGCGAATCAATTAAATATTACTCCATGGCTCGACAGGGTATTCGCTATTAGCGATGAAGACACTCACTCTTCTGTTAACTTTGATGCTTGGTTAACGTTAGCTAATGGTTTAGCTAACAAAGTTCAGGTAGAACTTGGTCAGAACCAAATCGCTTGGCAAGACAACACAGGTATTAAAACGGTAAATGTAAATAAAGGCACAATAATTTTTGAGCACGCCTCGCAAAACAATTTGTCGGTTTATTCTTCTGATATCGAGGTTGTATCGAACGGTAAAAATTGGCAGCCATTATCTTTTAGTATCAATCAAGAAAACCAAATGCAACATGGGTATGTTTCTAATGTTGACTTGGCTGGTATGCAAGACCTATTGCCCTTATTTACCTCGAATGATCAACTGTTGACCTTTACTAATAATTTGAAGGCAGCAGGGCAGATTAATGATATTTATTTTGATCGCCATAAAGCCGATGGTGATTTAAAGGTCAAACTTGATTATCACTCAATTAAGACCGAGGCACATCAAGGAATTCCTGCTGTTGATGGGTTATCTGGTAACGTACTTTATACTGGCGGAAGATTAAAATTTGACGTCGTGGGGAACGCTGGTGCTCTAGATTTTGAAGACGCTTTTATTGCACCAATTGCATACCATGATATCGCGTTAAGTGGACTGGTTTCTTTTACTGAATCTGGATGGCAGCTTAAGTTACCTACCCTTAAGTTGTTATCGGATGATATCGATTTATCGGGGCAATTAGCACTTTATGCTAACGAAAATGAACCGATAACTATGTCACTGCTTACGACACTGAATAAAGTAGCTGTAGCAAATGCTCCTAAATTTTATCCGGTAAAACTAATGGGTGAAAACCTGATTAGTTACCTTAATGGCTCGCTAAAAAGTGGCCAACTTGAGCAAGCAGTTGTGCTAGTGAATGGGCCTTTATCAGAGTTTCCATATAAAGATCCAACGAAAGGTATTTTTGTTGTTGATGCCGAGTTAGAAAATGCTGCGTTCAAGTTCAGTCCATCTTGGCCAGCGATTCAGCATTTTGATGCTAACTTAAACTTTACCAACAACAGTATGCTAATCACGGGACGTGATGGTAGCTTATCGGGTATTGATGTGAATGGCGTAACAGCCTATATCGAGAACTTAGATACGAATCAGTTGTTAGAAGTTAATGCTGAATTTAATCAGACTCAACCACAATTAGTTTCTCACCTGATGCTTTCTAGTCCGCTAGATGACAGTGTTGGCGCTGTACTTGAACGACTTGAAATTGGCTCGGCAATAAATGGTCAGTTTTCATTAGATATGCCGTTAGATGATGTAGATAAGGCCGTTGCGTCTGGCACCGTCGTCTTTAATGATAATCAACTTAAGCTTCAATCACCTGAAATGGTGTTTACCAATGTTTCTGGCGTATTGAATTTTGAAAATGAGAAAATCTCGACAACGGGGTTACAAGCTTTGTGGCGAGACATGCCGCTTTCTTTCTCGGTAGTTGGCAATCAGTACCCACTTCACTATCAAACCGATATCGATATTAATGCCGATTGGGCAGACACAGGTTGGTTAGCACAATTACCAGATAATATGACGGGGTACGGAAATGGTAATTTGGCGTGGCAAGGTAAGTTAACCTTAAATAACTTTCGGGATAAAACCTTTGATTATCAACTAGCTGTTTCAAGTAACCTTCAAGAGATTGAATCATCGCTTCCTCAGCCGTTTAGCAAAGCTAAAGGTGAAACTTTCAATGCAAGTGTTGTAGTGACTGGTGATTTAGACCACTCAATTATTGATGCCAACATTACCGAACAGTTAGCCTTTTATGGGAAATTAGATCACGAGAAAATCAGTTTTGAACAAGCACATTTGATTGTTGGTCGTGAGCCCATGTTTTTGCCAATTAACGGCTTTTACATTACCACACAGCTAGCGAATGCAGATTTCTTTGAGTGGCAGCCTTTCATTAGCGACATTTTCGACAGCCTTGAAAAGAATCAGAGTCATAGGGTTGAACAAGCTAACCCTTTACTACCATCGCCTCAGCGAATAAGAGGGAATATCGCTGACCTTGCCTTAGGTGACGATAAACTGACTAACGTTGCATTTAGTGTGCGCGATGAAACCAGTTGGTGGTTATTAGAATTAACTAGCAAAGAAGCACATACCCGTATTCAGTTTTTACCCGATTGGCTAGAAGATGGAATAAATATTGACGCTGACTTTATTCGATTGTCTCCACAAAAAGATGTTTTTGCTCAGACAGAGGCGCATGACGATGTTTCACCTGAGTTAGAAGAAGTCGCAAAAGAGCTTACTGAAACCCACAAAGCATTGTTTTCTTCGGTACCGCCAATACGTTTTCAATGTGATGACTGTCGATACGGCAAAATAAATTTTGGTGACGTTAATTTTGTATTAAAACGTGAGCAGGATGATCAACTAACGTTAAGTAATTTCGTCGCCAAACGAAAAAATAGTCGTTTAAATCTAGATGCGGTATGGCGACAATCTGGCGAGCAAGATTATACGCAGCTAACAGGCTCGCTACGAAGTGCGGACGTTGAGCGAGAAGTCGAGAACTTGGGCTTTAATTCAACCATTTCTGACAGTTCTTTAGACTTGAATTTTGATATTCATTGGGCAAATACGCCCTTTGATTTTGAATTAGCTAAACTTAACGGTGATGTAAAAGCTAAGCTAGATGAAGGGGTACTTAAAGATGTGCCGAGTGAAGCGAAAAAAGCAAGCGCCTTATCTATCCTGAGTCTTCAATCTTTAGTTCGAAAATTAAAGTTTGATTTTAGGGACATATTTTCTGAAGGCATGTTCTACACTGATATTCGCGGTGATTTTCAATTGAAAGATGGTGTTATTTACACGCAGAACACTTATATGAAAGGAACTGCTGGCGATCTAACGGTAAAAGGTAATACCGACCTTAATTCGCAAGTACTCGACTATAGAATGTCGTTTAAACCTAATATTACTTCGAGCTTGCCGGCAATCGCCTGGATTGCCACGTTAAACCCTGTAACATTTTTAGCTGGCATTGCCATCGACGAAGTGATCACTTCGCAAGTGGTTTCTGAATTTAATTTCGAAGTCACAGGTGGAATATCTGATCCTTTGGTTCGTGAAGTGAACCGAAAAACGAAAAACATTACTGTTGGGCGTGATAAACCGCAGGTGGTTGAAAATAACGAGCCGGAACCTGAAGCTAAGCAACAAAAGCCACAACAAAATGGTTTAATTCCACCTAAAACAAATATTCCACTGGATTTACGAAATGAAAGCTAGGCTCTCAGCTATTCAAATGACTTCTACGCCGGATCCGGTAGCTAACTTGGCGTTTATAGAACAGCAACTCATTGAACTTCCTAAACATGAACACCACTTAGTTGTATTACCTGAGTGCTGCTTGTTTTTTGGTGGCAAAGATAAAGAACAACTTGATTACGCTCAAGCTCAGCATGAAGAAAAGCAACATCTGACTATGCTTGCCCAATTAGCTAAACGATATCAAGTGAATTTAGTTGCCGGCAGTGTACCTATTTATCAAACTCACAATAACAAGTTTGCTAACACCAGTATTGTCTTTGATACCATAGGGCAAGAAGTGTCTCGCTATGAAAAAATTCATTTATTCGATGTTCAAGTCAATGACAGTGAGAAGAATTACCTAGAGTCTAAGTATACGCAAGCAGGTAAACGTATCGCGACTGCTAAGATAAACGAGCTAACATTGGGGTTAGCAATTTGTTATGATTTGCGCTTCCCTGAGCTATTTAGACACTTAAAAGGGCTTGGAGCAAATGTCATTACTTTGCCAAGCGCTTTCACTCAAGTTACAGGTAAAGCCCATTGGCAAGCACTATTGCAAGCTAGGGCAATTGAAAATCAAGTGTTTATTGTTGCGGCGGGGCAAGTGGGTACACATGCCAACGGTAGACAAACCCATGGGCACTCAATGATTATTAGCCCTTGGGGAGAAATATTGAGCTGTTTACCTGACAAGGTCGGCAACATCAGTGTTGAAGTGAATTTACAACAAGTTGAAGACTGCCATACCGCTATGCCAGTTAGCTTACATAACGCTTTTAAAACGAAGTTTAAATATGATGAATGAAGTAGAACAAGAACTACTAGCAAATGGTGCATTAGATCAAACTGCACTTCAAGACACTTTGGCACATATCTATCAGCGTGAAGTTGATTTCGCTGATTTATACTTTCAATCAAGTGCGCATGAGTCTTGGTTACTTGAAGATGGTGTTGTAAAGGAAGGCTCATATAATATTGAGCGTGGTGTCGGTGTAAGAGCTATTTCGGGTGAGAAAACCGGCTTTGCTTACTCGGATGATATTAGCGCTGAGTCATTGCTAAAAGCAGCAGACGCAGCAAAAGGGATCGCAAATACTGGCAGCTCGGGCACCGTGGGCATATTAACATCGGTTAATCAAACAGCGATTTATCAAGCTCTCGATCCATTACAAAGCTTGTCTCAAGAAAAGAAGATTTCTTTACTGCATGAAGTGGAAGCGCATGCACGTAAGCAAGATGAACGTGTTAAGCAGGTAATAGTTAGCTTAACAGGTGTCTACGAAAAGGTGTTAGTGGCCGCTAGTGATGGCACCTATGCTACTGATATTCGCCCACTAGTACGCTTAAACTGCTCTGTTCTAGTAGAAGAAGGTAGTAAGCGTGAGCGCGGTAGTGCCGGTGGTGGTGGTCGTACTGACTATAGCTACTTTTTCGAACCTGTGGGTGATAAAGCTCGCTATTTTTCCTATGCGGAAGAGGCTGTTCGCCAAGCACTAGTTAATTTAGTGGCTATTGAATCACCGGCTGGAACATTACCTGTCGTGTTAGGCTCAGGTTGGCCTGGTGTTCTTTTACATGAAGCTGTGGGTCATGGATTAGAAGGGGATTTTAACCGTAAAGGCTCATCTGCATTCTCAGGTAAAATCGGTCAACAAGTGGCATCTGAACACTGTACTATTGTCGATGACGGTACCTTAGCAAACCGCCGAGGTTCATTGAATATTGACGATGAAGGTACGCCAAGCCAATACAATGTACTTATTGAAAAGGGCATATTGAAAGGTTACATGCAAGACAAGCATAATGCCTCTTTGATGGGCGTTCCGCTAACGGGCAATGGTCGCCGTGAGTCATACGCGCATTTACCTATGCCTCGTATGACCAATACCTATATGCTAGCTGGCGAACATGCGCCTGAAGATATTATCGCATCAGTGAAAAAGGGCATATACGCACCTCATTTTGCTGGTGGTCAAGTTGACATTACTTCAGGTAAGTTCGTTTTTACCAGCTCAGAAGCTTACTTGATCGAAGACGGCAAAATTACCTCACCAGTTAAAGGTGCTACGTTAATTGGCAGTGGCCCAGAAGCGATGAAAAAAGTCAGTATGGTGGGCAACGACTTAACGTTAGATCCAGGTATTGGTATTTGTGGGAAAGATGGTCAAAGTGTCCCGGTTGGTGTTGGCCAGCCAATCCTCAAAGTTGATGAAATGACGGTGGGTGGCACCCAGTAAAATTCAACTTAAGCCGACAGAATAAAAAACCTCTATATGGGCTCCATGTAGAGGTTTTGTTACATTTTGGCAATGATCTTTTAATGTTAATAAGATTGCAGCCTTATTTGTAATGTTATACCATCACACGCCATGAAGGTTTGTACATCGCAATTATCAGAAAAATGCAAAACGATCGTTAGTATCATACTCGCGATGATTTTGTTGTGCTCGTTCGCGACACATAGTCATGAATTTGAGCTAGATGTAAACCAAGTAGATTCTTCACAAGAGCAGCTTGATTGTAAATTGTGTCAGCCTCAAGGTGACATGCCAAAACCAAGTTTCTCGGTATCTTTTTCTCATAATGCCTACTATATTTGGCTTCAGCCAGATGTGTTGCCTATTCATCGCCAAAAACCGTGGCGTACCTTTGTAGGACAGCGCGCTCCACCTTTCTAGGCATTTACCCCCATTACATACCTATTTTATTTAACTGTTCTGCTCCGTTAGAAGAGCAGGCAATTTACATTTAAAAGATAAGTGAACAAATCATGAAATTTAATAAAACCGCTATCGCCTGTGGATTGGCAATGGCATTTGCACCAAGTGTATTTGCACAACAGGTGTCAGGTGTGATTAAAAATTCTAAAGGTCAGCCTATTGCTAACGCAAAAGTTGAAATAGTAAATAGCAAAAAATCTGTTTTAACTGATGCACAAGGTCGTTTTTCATTTGACGATATCAAGCGTGGTGTCGTAGAACTTCACGTGAGTGCTAAAAGCTACGGTCATAGCAACAAAAAGTTTAACATTGGTAGTGATGATGTAACTAACATCAATTTTTCATTAGCACAGTCAGTGATTGAAATTATCGATGTTCATGCAACGCCTTTCCACGTTTCATCAATAGAATCTGCTCTGCCTATTAACGTAGTTGCGAATGATGAATTACGTTTAAAGCACGCTTCAACCTTAGGTGAAACCTTAAAAAATGAAGTGGGTATTCACTCAACTTATTACGGTCCTGTTGCAAGTAGTCCTATCGTTCGTGGTATGGACGGCCCTCGTGTGATGATCACGCAAAACGGGTTAGACGTAGGTGACGCTTCTCGTGTTGGCCCTGACCATATCGTTGCCGCTGAAACAGCGACTTCACAACAAGTGGAAGTGCTTCGTGGCCCTGCGACTTTATTCTATGGCAGTGGTGCAATTGGTGGCGTAGTAAACGTTGTTGATACACGTGTACCTACTGAATTAGAAAACTCTGTCGATTACATGGTTAAGCACAATACTGTTGCTGATGAAAACGAAGGCTCGATTGCCATTAACACATTCTCTGGCAACATGGCGTTTCACCTAGACGGTTTTTGGCGCGATGGTGACAATTATAAAATTCCTGGCTTTGCTGAATCAGAGCATGCTCATGAAGATGACCATGATGACGATCACGATGAAGACCATCATGATGATGAACACCATGATGAACATGAAGAAAATCCGAGCCAATATGGCCACTTGCCAAATAGCTCGTCAAAGTCTTCAGGTTTTACTTTAGGTACAAGTTACATTTTAGATAACGGCTTTATTGGTTTCTCATATGGTCGTATGACGCGTGAATACGGTATTCCTGGTCATTCACATGGAGGTCATGAAGAAGAGCATGAAGAAGGTCATGAAGAAGAAGGTCACGAAGACGAGATCATTAGCGTAATGGGTGATCTTGAGCAAGATCGTTTTCAATTTTTAAGCGAGCTAACCTTTGATGAAGGCTTCATCAATAAAGTAGCAAGTAAAGTGTCTTACACTGATTACACGCACAGTGAAATTGAAAATGGTGTTGTTGGCACTACGTTTGACAGCGAAATGGCTGAAGCGAGATTTGATATCTACCATCAAGAAACTTCAGGTTGGAAAGGTGCTTGGACATTCCATTACAAAGATACAGATTTTGCTGCAGTAGGTGCAGAAGCGTTTACGCCTCCTTCTGAGACTCGCTCTATTGCATTAGCTTGGTTAGAAGAAACCCACATTAGTGATGATCTTTTATTACAACTAGGTGCACGTATCGAGCGTGTAGAAGTGTCAGCAAATGTCGAGATGCATCACGAAGAAGAACATCATGAAGATGAGCATGAAGGTGATCACGATGATCACGAGCATGAAGATGAGCATGAAACAGAATTAATGAAAGATGAGCAATCTTTCACGCCTGTTAGTGTTTCTGCTGGTTTAGTGTGGGATTACCAAGACGGCTATAACTTAGGTTTCTCGGTATCTTATGCACAGCGTGCTCCTTCAGTTTCTGAGTTATATTCAAATGGCCCACATATTGGTACTAACTCTTATGAAGTTGGTGTTTTATATGAAGCGCATGAAGAAGACGGTGAAGTACATTTCGACTTAACTGATTACGATCCAGAGATTGAATCTTCATTTAATATCGATTTAACATGGCGTAAATTTGAAGGTGATTTTGGCTTTGTTATTGGTGCATTCTATAACCAAGCAAGTGACTTCTATTACCTTGCTGAAACAGGCTTTACTGCTGATGACGGTCACGATCACGGCCATGAAGACGAGCATGGTGATGATCACGACGACCATGGCGATGAACACGGTGACGAGCATGATGATGAGCACAGTGAAGAAGAAGGTTTACCTGTGTACATGTATCAGCAAGAAGACGTGACAATGTACGGTATTGAAGCTGAATTTATTTATCAGGCTTCTGACAGTTTTAAAACAACAATATTTACAGATTACATTCGCGCGAAGTTAGACGATGGTGGCAACTTACCACGTATTCCTACTATGCGTTTAGGTGGTCAATTCGATTATCAATTAAATAATATGGCCGCACAATTATCTGTGACACATTACTTTGATCAGTCAGACGTAGCACCTATGGAAGAAGAAAGTGAAAGTTACACGCTAGTTGATGCTAACTTTAACTACTACTTCGATGGTATCGGTGAAGATTTTGTTTTATTCGTTAAAGGTAGTAACTTAACTGACGAAGAAGCACGTCCACATACTTCTTTCTTGAGAGATGTATCACCATTACCAGGTCGTGGTGTTGAGTTAGGTATTAGAGGTAGCTTCTAAAAGCTATTGAATGAGATAAAAAAGCCGGGCAATAAGTCCGGCTTTTTTATAGAGCAGTGTTTAGCTAATATGACGTTTAGTACTTAAATTGCTGAACTATCGATGACATATTGCCTGCCAACTTAGCTAGCTCTTGTGAAGCCTGAGAGGTCTGCAGTGAAGCACTTGCCGTGTTTTCGGTATAGTTGGCGATATCAATAATATTAGAGTGAACACCCTCAATACTTTCACTTTGATGCTTAGCGACATTAGCATTTTCATTATTCTTATGACTAACTTGTGCCATTAGCTGTGTAATAGACTGTAAACTAGATGCTGTTTCTCTTACCAGCTTTACGCCATTGTCGGCTTCGTTTGCCGCTTCTTCCATGGCTTTAACAGAAGTAACAGACGTTGTTTTTAAACGATCAATTTTACGTTGAATTTCCACTGTTGATTCCTGAGTTTTTCCTGCTAAGGTTCTCACTTCATCGGCAACAACAGAAAATCCTCGGCCAGACTCACCAGCCCTTGCTGCTTCAATTGCGGCGTTTAGTGCAAGTAAGTTTGTTTGGTCGGCAATGGACTCGATAACGCCTAGTATTTCGGTAATTTCTTCTACTTGAGCATTCAACTGCGTTAGTTCTTGAGCTGCGCCTGTGACTGAACTCGCCAATTGACTAATGGATTGTTCTGCCTCAATAGATATGCCTGCTCCCTGGCTGGAAGCCTGATTCGCTTGTAAGGTCAACGCTGCCGTCTCATTTGAGTTGTTGGCAATTTCAGTAATATCAGCAGAAAAATCTCTAACGACATCGGTCGTGTTGTCTGTTTTCGCTTTCTGATGTTTGACGACTTCACTGGTATCGCGAGTAACAGCTGAAAGCTCTTCTGACGATGTTGCTAACTGACTTGCATGGGAGTCTATTTCTTCAATTATATGTCGTATTTTCTGGACAAAGAGGTTAAAAGATTTACCGACAGCACCAATTTCATCACTACGTTCTGCCAAGGTTAATTGCACGCGTAAGTCTCCATCTCCTTGTGAAATATCATCAATGGTATGCACTAATTGGTTAATTGGTGTAATGATTATTTTCGACACCCATAGGCCGATAGCGACACTGATAAAACCAATGACGATAATACAGATGGTGGCATACTGGTACAGTTTATCGCTGAGTTGAATTGCATCAGCAAAAGCTTCATCCACGTCTATTTCAGCTAAAACAGCCCATTGGTGTTTACCATAATTAAAAGCCGTGTACGCTGATAGAACTTCGACTTGTCGGTAGTCGTTAAAAATTGCGGAGCCAGACTTCCCTGCCAACCCTTGGATTGCACCTGGACTGTTAATTTTCTGCAAACCTAGTGCTGAACCATACGCTTTTATTTGCGCTAAGTTTGGCTGATCATTCGCTTGTTCTAACGCATCAAAATAATTTTGTTTGTCTTCAATTAAAAAGCGGCTTTCACTTCTTAGCGTTTTGTCTGGGCCTACTAAATAGGTTTCCCCAGATTGTCCAAGACCCACACTTGACCATTGCATGTTGTTGGTCATGATTCGATTAATACCATCGATTGGCATCTGGAAAATAAGTACTGAAATTACTTGGCCTGCGTCGTTCACGATTGGAGAGGCGATAAATGATGCCGCTTGATTATAAGAAGGGTAGTAGCTAGCAAAATCAATCAATACCGATTGACTAGGGTCTGACAAGGCTAGACCTTGGCGAAACGCTTGTGCTAAACCTGAGTCTTGATAGGGGCCAGTGTTCAATGAGGTCGCATAATCAACTTCTTTAAAAACAGAGTAAACAACGTGGCCTGAAGATGCGTCGACTAAGAAAATATCGTAAAAGCCAAATGCTTGTTGGTAATCCCTAAACATTGGATGATAATGGTGATGGGTTAAATCGTAACCGCTGCTACCCGCAGAGTTTAACTTATCTTTCTCGCCAAGTGGATATTGGTTATTTGCTATGTACTGACTTTGAAAAAGCACTGCTCTTTCATCTAATTCGTTAACTTTGGTCAATGCTGAAGAGCGGCTGTTTGGGTTTCTTTCATTAAACGTATGACTAAAGTCTTCTTGGTAATATCGCTGTAATGCTTGTCTACTTGACCTGACTTGATCTTGTTCAATCGCAGACTGATGAAAGCTGTGAATAAAACTAGATGCAGCTGATTTTACTGCAATGTTCTTTGAGTAACTTTCAATTTGATGTTCTATTGTAGATATGTAGTCAACAATTTGAGATTTTTTCATTTCTCTTAATGAAACAAGCCTGTTAATCGACTTTTCTTCTAATGCATTAAATGCCATTCTATTTGACTGTAATGTTAATAACGTTGCCAGCAATAAAGAAGGAATAATGGCTAAACAAATTGCCTGAATGAGTAGCTTCTTTTTTAAAGTCATGAGCTTTCCGATGTATTTAAATTATTGTTTTTATGAGCGTGAACTAGTTCACATTGAATGTGTGAGAATAAGAAAGGAAAACTAATGTATCTTCTAAGTCTTTGTTTCCGTTCAAATGACTTACCGCTAGTTCAAAGCCGTGCGTTTCGAACGATACTTTGAAATCGTTATAATTATCGCCGTGAGCGAAGTCGTAATAGCCGGCGTGCAGGTTCAATGAAAGCGTGTTGGTAATGGCTAAAGGGTGGCTAATCTCGTAATAAACATTGTCCGCAAATTCATCACCAGCTTGGCTATCTGCAAGGACAGAAATACCTATTGTAAGTTGTTCATAAGAGCCTTTCACATAAAGCTCTGAGGAATTAATATCGTCTTCACCGATAAAGCCGTAATAAATGTAACCGACATCCAAGTTTAAGTTGTCGATGGCAAACTGGTAGCCGCCAAATAAATCATATTCCGCTGTTGTATCGTCGTTAAAGTCAACAGTTCCAACCCAAGTGCCAACGTAAAAACCTTGATTAGAATAATCTAAACCAGCAGAAACACTGAAGCCATCATCAGACTGAGTAACACCACGCCAAACATAATTTGAAGTAATCCCTAAGTTCGCTGTTAATTGTTCTGCTGCAGAAGAAAAAGAAAGAAGAGCCAAACAGCCAATCAGTGGTCGCTTGAAAGAAGTAATGCGCATGAATTGTTATCCTAGTTGTTATATTTATTGTCACTGTCATCACCTGACATTACGAGAAATGTCAGCGCTGTCATTTTTAATGTTACAGTTTTGTGACAATTAAGGCGGCATAGATTGTAAACAATAAAAACACTATTTCAATACAAGATATTTACAAAATGTTTCAAAGCTGTTTACTTGTATAAAAGGTAAACAACTTTGAATTAGACTAAAGGGGGTGTTGGATTATTTTTAACTTTTAGTTAAATAAATCCCTGTTGGGGAAATGGTTATTTTCTGTTGTTTTAATAAGTTGCCGACAGACGACTTAAAGGTTTTTTTACTGACATTAAAAGTTTTAGCAATAAGCGCTGGTTCACTTTTATCATGTAAAGGACAAAATCCATTGTTGTTTTCTAGATATTCGAGTAACTGGCTATTAAAGTCTTTTACCTTAGCTCGACCTGTTTGAGACAAAGAAAGATCAATTCGACCATCTTCTCGCACTTGTTTGATAAATCCTTTTATTTTTTGGCCTATGCGTATCGATTGAAACACTTCGTTGTGGTAAAGCAAACCCCAATGCTGATGGTTTATAATAGCTTTGTAGCCTAAGTCTGTTTTTCCGCCAATGATCAAATTAACTTCTTGCCCCTCACTATAGTTTGCAGGCCAAACATCTAAAAACTTATCAATTTTGGTGGAGGCTACTAAGCGGTCGGTATGCTCATCGACAAAGGCATAAAGTAAATAGTGCTTACCTGCGACCATGGGCTTGTGTTGTAAACTGTTTGGGACGAGCAAGTCTTTAGGTAAACCCCAGTCGACAAATGCGCCGAGTTTGTTCACTTGCTTAACACGTAAAGAAGCAAATTGACCCGCTTGAATCAAGGGGGTAATTGTAGAAGCCTGCAGTTCACCTTGAGCGTCTTTGTACAGGGTGACTTGGATTTCGTCCGAAATTTTTGCTTGTTTAGGTAAGAATTTATTCGCTATGAAGACCGTTTCGGGTGAACAGTCTAAAACCGCACCTTTATCAGTAATTTCAATAATGGGAAGCGAAGTAGGTGTGCCTAAAGTTGTCATTACAAACTCTGATTAAACAAAAAAGCAAGTATAACAAATTAATCGGGTCTCTAGCCCAACTATTTTACATAATAGGTAAGGCGACTATGTAAACGTTATTCACTTAATCCTTGGGTTTTAGCTTGAATATATTCACTATGCCTAAGGTGCAATAAGTCAGCAATTCTTCTGATAATATGCTCTTCTATACTTGCCAAGTTACCATCGGCCATAGCCAGTTGCCATAGGCGACAAACCATATTAATTTTCTCTTTAATACTGTATGTCTCATTAAGGACTTTAGTAAATTGATGTAAGTCCGTCGCTTCCTCTGACAGTGCTAGTCCTTCATTCACGAGTTTGTTAACAGCTTCAGTCTCTAAACCAAAGGAATTGGCAAGGTGATGGGCAATAGATTCTTTTTCATCTTCGCTTATTTCACCATCTGCTCGTATGACTTCACAAAGTAGCACTGAACAAGCCAATTCCAACGTATGTGGAGCGTGCTCTTCGATTGAATCTTCATTCATAATGTTAGACAACAATTTGCCTAGTTTTCCTATCATATCTATTCGCCTTATTTTCTTATCTACTTGATTGCGACCTTGGTTTAACAACAAACATTCACTAAATTTAACAACATACTCTAGTTTAGTTGGTTTATAAATTAGCTTAAATGCCGATATTTTTACTAAATACTACAAATCTTAGTTAAATTTACCATAAGGTATCTAGCTAACTTACCCTATTGTGAGCATTGTCGAAGGATTTATTTGCGGAAGCTTTGTTTAAGTTGTTGTTTTGTATGTTAAATATAAATTTAACGTGTTTCTTATACAATTTGCCGCAAAACGGCGCGAACTTTGTAACAGCCGTTTACATCTTTTGTAAAATTGCAGCCAGATAATTTTGTACAATATGCAATTACATGAAAGGTCGTACTTTCACATAATTTTTAATGAGGACTAAGCGGTGGCTCGAAAAAAACATATCATATTAACGGTTGTCATCCTTTCTGGTTTTATTGTTGGTGCTATAGGGCTAGCATCTATGAAAAAACCACCTGCCGAAAAGGAAAAGGTTGATAACACGCCTATCGTTGCTGTGGAAGAAGTATCTGTAGCACCCATGACGTTAACCGTTTCTTCTTACGGTATCGTCAAACCTAAATACGAAACGTCTCTCGTTGCACAAGTGAGTGGACAAATCGTTGAGTTATCGCCTGAATTCGTTCGTGGTGGTTTTGTCAAGCAAGGCGAAGTACTAGCCATGATTGATCAAAGTGACTACCAAGCAGCTTTAATTGATGCCGAGGCAAGTTTGGCAACCGCACGAGCTGCACTTGAAGAGGAAGTCGCAAAAGGTAAGGTTGCCGAAGAAGAGTGGAAGCAAATTACCGATGCTTCTCCTACAGAGCTGAGTCTTCGTAAACCACAGCTTGCGCAAGAGCTAGCACGAGTTAAAGCAGCACAAGCTTCGGTATTAAGAGCAGAACGTAACTTAGAACGTACCGTTATCAAAGCGCCTTATGACGCAATGATCGAGCAGCGTAATGTTGGTTTAGGTTCTTTCGTTGGTACGGGCAGTGAAGTCGGGAAAGTACTAAATACTGAAGTTGCTGAAGTTCGTTTACCTGTTGCGGACAACCAGTTGCAGTTCCTTTTAGAGCAAGGAAAGGAAGCGAATGTTGATTTAGTTGGTACCTTTTCTGGTGTTGAAACAACATGGTCAGCAGGAATCGTTCGTAGTGAAGGTGTGATTGATAACACAAGCCGTATGAGCTACTTGGTGGCTGAGGTTCAAGATCCATATAACTTGAAAAAAGCTGAAGGCAAAACACCGCTTCGCTACGGTTCTTATGTGAATGCGAATATCTATGGTCGCGAGTTAGCAAGAGCAACAGTATTTCCTATGCACTTAGTGGTTAACAATCGCGTGGCAATTTTGAACGATGAATCAAAATTAGAATATGTTGATATCGAAATTGTACGCCAAATGGGCGCCGATGTTGTCGTTTCTAGTGGTTTAGCTTCAGGTGACCGTATTATTGTTTCAGCGTTAGATTTTCCAATTGACGGTATGCAGTTATCTCTACCAGGAGATGATGCAGACGATTCGTTAAATGAAGAGAAAGACGACACGCAAATTGCTAGCGTTAAGGACTAATCTATGGAAGATACTAATAAAGGCTTAATCGCTTGGTTTGCACGGAATACCGTTGCGGCAAACCTATTAATGTTCTTCATTCTTGTTGGTGGTCTTTTAACGACATTCACCATCAACAAGCAAATGTTTCCGCAGGTGAAAATAAACTGGATTCAGTTTAGCGCTCCTTACCCAGGTGCAGCACCCCAGGAGGTAGAAGAAGGGATTACTATTAAAATCGAAGAGGCGCTTGAAACGATTCAAGGCCTTGAAAGGGTTATTACCTATTCTAATCGTAACTTCTCTTCGGGTTACTTTCGCGTTGACGAAAGCTATGATCCGCAAGTGGTTTTAGAAGAAGTTAAATCTGCTATCGATTCAATTCCAAGCTTCCCTGATGGCATGGAAAGGCCGACGGTAGAGCGTATTAAGTTCCGCCAAGAAGTTATGTATTTAGCTTTGTATGGTGACTTAACTAATATCGAGTTGAAAGAACTTGGTCGCACTATTCACGATGAAATACAGCAATTGCCAGGTATTAATATTTCTGAGTTTTACGGTGGTTTAGGTTATGAAATCTCTGTAGAGGTTAGTAAAGACAAACTGCGTGAATATGGCTTAAGCTTTAACGATGTTGCGCGCGCGGTTAGAAGTCAGTCTCGTAATATGTCTGCGGGTCAAATTCGTGCAGAAAATGGTTATATAAACCTTAGGGTTGAGAACCAAGCTTATCGTGGTTATGAGTTTGAGCGTGTTCCAGTATTAACATTAGCAGACGGAACTAAAGTTTTACTTGGTGAAATTGCGACGATTAAGGATGGCTTTGAAGAAGGTCTACAGTACTCTAAATTTAATGGTATGAATTCAGCGACTTTCTTTATCGGTGCAGCTGATAATCAAAGTATCACTAAAGTTGCCAGCGTAATAAATCAATTCATTGAGCAAAAAGCAGATTCATTACCAGAAGGCGTTAAGTTCGAGTCATGGGTTGATTTAACCTATTACTTAGAAGGCCGTTTAGACATGATGTTAAGTAACATGTATAGCGGTGCTATTTTAGTCTTCTTAATGTTGGCCTTATTTTTACGTGCACGCCTAGCGTTCTGGGTAATGGTCGGTTTACCTGTGTGTTTCCTTGGTACAATTTTATTTATGCCGATGGAATTCATAAACGTGACAATTAACATCACCAGTTTGTTCGCATTTATCCTGGTGTTAGGTATCGTGGTGGATGACGCCATTGTTATGGGGGAAAGTGCCCATATGGAAATGGAAGACAAGGGCCATACCACTGAAAATGTTATTCGCGGTGTAAAACGCGTAGCAGTACCTGCGACGTTTGGTGTTTTAACTACAATCGCTGTATTTGTACCTTTCCTGTTAGGTGATGGACCTTCGTCTGCCTTTAACAAGTCAATTGGTTGGGTTGTGGTGTTATGTTTGATTTTCTCTTTGATTGAATCAAAGTTAATACTTCCAGCTCACTTGGCAAGCATGAAAGTGAAGCGTTTTAATCCTAAAAATCCTTTAGATAGAACGCGTAAGTTTATCGATGAAAAATTATCTGGTTTTATCGAAAACAAATATCGCCCTACAATCACTAAATTGCTTGATTACCGTTACGCTGTATTCGCTTTCTTCTTTGGTGTGTTAATTTTAGCGGGCGGATTATTTGCTGGCGGCTTGGTGAAGTTTGTTGGTCAACCTAAGATCCCGCACGATTTCCCAAGTGTTGATATCGAAATGAATGTTGATGCATCGGAAAAAGCAACTTTAGATACCGTGCTACGTGTCGAGAAAATCCTATACGGTGTTGATAAGCAAATAGAAGCAGAATATGGCGCACCTATGATTGCCGACATGAACGTTCGCTTGCGTGGTAGAACGTCTGCAGAAATCACGGTGAAGTTAGTTGAGCCTCAATACCGTGCAATTGATACTTTTGCGTTAGCAGAGAAGTGGCGTTCAGCCATTCCAACAATGCCGGGTGTTAAGTCTTTCTCTATCGATGATAATCTGTTTGGCGGTGGCCGTGAAGATGGCGATATTAGCTTCAGATTAGAAAGTCAAAACGACGAGCAACTAATGGCAGCGGCTGCTGAATTAAAAGCAAAACTTAACTCTATTAAGGGTGTTGGTGACGTGAATGACAGTCGTCAAACATCAGCAAAAGAAGTTCAGTTTACCTTGAAACCATTAGCACATAGCTTAGGCCTCTCACTACAAGACATTGCTTCACAAGTTGGTAATAGTTTCTATGGTTTAGAAGCGCAACGTATTTTGCGTGATACCGAAGAGATCAAAGTCATGATCCGTTATCCACTTGAAGAGCGTAACTCTGTTGGTCATGTTGATAATGTATTAATTCAAGCACCAAATGGAGCAGAGTTGCCGCTGTCTGAGTTAGCTGAAATTACCGTTAAAGATGGCGTTACACGCATTCGTCGAGAAAATGGTAACCGTACTATAAACGTATGGGCGAGCGTAGATGCAGACCAAATTGAACCGTTTAAAGTGGCGCGTGATGTACGTGATAACTTTATTCCGCAATTAAAGCGTAAATATCCACAGCTTAATTCAGAAGTGTCTGGTCGTATTCAAGAAGAGATGGATGCATTCTGGGAGCAATTACGTAACTTTGTTATTTCGCTATTAGTGGTTTATTCATTGTTAGCGATTCCATTAAAGTCATACTCTCAGCCGTTTATGATCATGATCGTTATACCATTTGGCATCATTGGTTCTACCATAGGTCATATGATGCTAGGTATGGATCTTAATGCTTTATCACTGTTTGGTATTATTGCGGCGGCCGGTGTTGTGGTGAATGACTCCCTAGTTATGGTGGATTATGTCAATAATTCGCGTAAGCAAGGCATTCCATTAAAACAAGCGGTTGTTTTTGCAGGTACTAAACGCTTTAGAGCGATTCTATTAACATCGATAACAACATTTATCGGCTTAGTACCTATCGTGTTCTTTGAAACAAGTACACAAGCGCAAATTGTAATTCCAATGGCAGTTTCACTATCATTCGGTGTTTTATTTGCCACGGTTGTTACCTTGATTTTAGTACCGACTTTGTATGTGATTCTTGAAGACATTAGAAATATCTTCAAGCGCAAGAAAAAGAATAAAGTACAAGTAGAAGAATCGCTTCCTGCGAATGCTTAACGGATTAAGCGTATATGAAAAAAAGCCAGCGAAAGCTGGCTTTTTTGATCTTGCTTGTGTATTCCTTATTGCATCTCTATTATGCCAAGTTGATTAATATCAATTACATTAAGTTGGTATAAGCAAAAATGAGAAAATATTTTGATCAGTGATAGCGGACTGTTTGATGGCATGGTGGTGTTTGTGCGCACCGTAGAATCAGGCAGCTTTTCAAAAGCGGCTGAAATGTTAGGACATTCTCCCTCACATATTAGTAAGTTGGTCGCCAAGCTCGAAGACAAGCTTGGGGTTCGGTTACTAAACCGCTCTACTCGAAATCTACACTTAACGGCTGCGGGCAGGCAGTACTTTGAACAGTGCCAGCTTATCGTTCAAGATGCTATTAACGCTCAAGAGTCACTAACCGCCCTACAACAGTCTCCTAAAGGCTTGTTAAAAGTGACAGCACCTGTCAGTTTAGGCACGTCCTATTTAAACGAGATTTTCGCTCAGTATTTACTTAAGTACCCTGATGTAGATTTGCACGTGGATTACAATCAACGAAAAGTCGACGTAGTTGCTGAAGGATTTGATGTTGCGATAAGGGTTGGGGAGTTAACGGACTCAAATTTAATCGCTAAGCGCATAGCTACGACCTCTGGAGTCACGGTCGCCGCACCAAGTTATTTAAAAGCACATGGTGAGCCACAAGATATCAACGAGTTATCTCAACATCGTGTTATTAGTTATAGCAATATGGGACCGCCTAAATATTGGGAGCTAACCGATAGAAAAGGAAAAAAGCAATCAACGAGAGTAAACCCGAGATTAGTGTGTAACGATGCCGAATTAGAGGTTGCTGTGGCCAGTGCTGGTATTGCCATCGTTCGTTTGCCGCTGGTGTTATGCCAACATGCAATTGCACAAGGTAAACTCATGAGAATAATGACCGCGTATGATCAATCTGACTTTGGAATTTACGCTGTGTACCCTCATCGGCAGCTTATTTCTGCCAAAGTCGATAGCTTTATTCACTTCGTTAGCGAACGGTTCCCTCGCTTGTCAGAATAGATTATTGACTTTTTTAAACTAGGTTAAAGTAAAAGCTTTGTTATACATTTACTTAGTTGTTACATAGTGTTTAAATGGAAAAGTGGCTATTTATCGCGGAAGTTTTAAGTGAATCGCTATTTTTTACATAAGATAATTATTCTAATCCATTGTTTAGCGTTTAGCTTTTGGGGAAATGCGAGCACTATCGAACAGCAACCATTGACGAAGGATGCGTCACAAAATGCTTTCGCTACATTAATTGACGCTGAAACTCGCGTTTTTGAAAACCCTTGGTCAACCTACTTATCTCTAAAAGAGCTTGAACCTGCTTTAAAAGACCAGTCACAAGCGCATCAAGCGTGGTGGCTTGTTAGAAAAGGACAAGCAGAACATTTGCTGTATTACTTTGATGCACTTGAAACTACCTTATCTCAACTGGCTAAATACGCCGACGGAAAGTCGCCACAAATAGATACTTACTACTATTACTATTTAGGCCTATCATTTATCGACAAAGCAGAATATTCAACGGCACGAGAATTTCTGAAAAAAGCTATGGTCATAGCAGATAAAAACGAACTGAATTATCTATACATTCGAGCAAAGCTTGAATTAGCCTATACCTATGGGTTATCTGATTTATATGAAACCTCACTCAATGATATGCAAGAAGCTTATGTCAAAGCATTTGCTTTAGGGGATCATTTTCTCATTGCTACTATCAATGAAACCTATGGTGCTATTTATGGCTATATGCAGCAATTTGAGCGTTCTATTGAGTTTTATGAAAAGTCTCTCAATACCTATAAGAACCTTAGGTATAAATCTCATATAGCTGAAGCGGTTTATGGGATGGCTACTACCTACAGGTATTGGGGGAAATATGATAAGGCGATAGAGCATTTTGAGCGTTATCAGCAGCTAGTCAGCTATACTCGTTCAAACCATCTTACTTACTTTAGTGCTTATGGCGTAGGTATGACCTTAGCGGAAAAGGGCGACTGCGAGCAAGCGATAAAGGTGATTGAAAAAGCGTTCACCTTAAATGGTACAAAGGATTTTGACGTTGAGTTGTATAAACGTAAGACCCGCTGCCATATTCAATTAAATCAGCTTGAATTAGCTAATGCATCTTTGGAAAATGCAAAGGAGATCTTTCGCTCTTTACCTGATTTAACGGGTACTGCATGGCAACTGGAAGTGATAAAACTATCTGGTGAGTTAGCGTTTGCCCAAGGACATTATCGAAAAGGCTACCAGCTTATTAACGACTATTACGAATCTTATGCAAATCTTTTGATCGAAAACTCTACAAGTCGCGTAAGTAACATTCGAGCGACGATGGAGCTAGAACGCCAAGAAGTCGAAAAAGCATTAAGTTCACAGCGCGAAAGGGCCATAGTATTAGAGCAAGAATCAAAACAAAGCCAAGAGCTATTAAAGAATTACTTTATTATATTTTTGGTCACATTATTAACCATTGTTGTCGGTGTCGTTGTCGTACAGCGAAAAAGTAATATGAAAATGGCTGCGATAACTATCAGTGATAACTTGTGTGAAATATATAATCGTCGATATACCTTTGAATATTTACAAAAAATACTAGCGACAATGCGCGGCGAAAACGCCCACACTTCTGTTGTTATATTTGATATCGATAATTTTAAACAAGTGAATGATAGTTATGGTCACCCCATTGGTGATGTTGTGTTAAAAAATATTGCTCTGCAAGCGATGGAGAGTCTGCGTGCTGGCGATATTGTTGGCAGAATTGGTGGTGAAGAGTTTATGTGTGTCCTACCTCGAGCAGCTGAGCAAGAAGCTCTTGACATTGCCGAACGCATCAGAGCTGTTGTAGCGGAGCAAGTCTTCCTGAGTGATGAAGGCGAGCAGTTCTCAGTAACGGCAAGTTTTGGTGTTAGTTGCTCTAAAGATAAAGAAAATGATGAACATACATTATATTTCCAAGCAGATAAGGCGCTATATCAGGCTAAACATCAGGGAAAAAATAGAGTAGAGCTGTTTGAAAAGAGAGATGAAAACCAAGCTACCTTATAACGAATCCAACAAACTCTTAATATGGTCCAGGCAAGCAATACAATACTTGATGGCTGATATTGAGGAGTTGGGTTTTCGCCCTGTTATTCATTTTGAATTAGAGGGCTGTTATTCATCTTCGACACACCAAGAACTTAATTTCGATAGCATTAACCTACGACTAAAGCAACTGGGGATCGCTGGCCGGTTGATTCCCGAGTATTGGCAAAACCAGTGGGAATACGTTTCTCTTTTTAATGGGCAATCCCCTCTTGAAGAAGCTGAGTTTCTCGCTGCCGCAATCAAGTACATTCCAGCATTGTTCTTAGAGCAAGGAATAGATAAAACCCTAATCAAGCCCGTTGTCTGGTCAGGGGATACAAGTCGTCTAATAGAAGGCAGTAAGAACTTTTTTACGTCTGATACTAGAGCAGTACACATTCCAAATGCAATTCAGATCAACATTAGCTTAGTTGATTGCAAACAGCCTGCGAAAAACCTTGTTGCTACAACGTCCTTTGGCGAATATTTGCAACAATCACTAATGGCGACTAGCTTTCCTTGTACACTTTTATTTTTGCCTTGTGCCGAGTCTTATGAACGGTTTGCATTAAAAACCAGGTATGGGCTAGCGGAAGAGTTGTGTTCACCTACGGATATTTCAGGTGGTCATCAAGGCAGTATTGCTTTGTACAGGCAAAAAGGTAAACACAATCAACCCATGGGAGAAAAAGCACTGGTCTATGATCAATATCAACAAGTGATTCGTAGTGAGCACAATTGGCAAGAAACCGCGCGTGTTGAACATCGGCTTGGAGCGGCTAGTATTTACTATAACCCGCATGTAAATGTGGCGTTTGCTTTAGCTAACGTTTATCAGGCAATACTTGCCTGGCAAAAAGGTGACGAAGCACTTTTCGTTAAAGCTCAGCAGTCGACAGTATTGCCGTCAGGGTTAGGTATTGACGAAGAGTATGGCGCGATTCAATTATTTGCCCAAGATTCATGGTTTGCGCAAGCAATCAATGAAAGTGAACAACGAAATACAAACGATAAAACAACGGTCAGAGAACTATTAGGCGATAATATTAAGTCAACAATCTTATCTTATTATCAACCCCCTGAAGTCATTGGCAAAGGAAATATCAGTGAAAAACCATACCAATAGTACACTAATACAACAGACCACGCCTTTGCTCACAGGAGACAATGTCTCTGAAAAGCGAGAAGAAATAAAGCAATACTTTATTAACAGCTGGCATACTTATGAATCACTTTTCTCATTAATTAAAGAAGATAACGCTTACTTTTTGCGTCCTGAGCCATTGCGGCATCCACTCATATTCTATTTTGGTCATACGGCCACTTTTTATATTAACAAGTTAATCTTGGGTAAATACATCAATGAGCGCCTAAATGAAAAGCTGGAAGCTATTTGTGCGGTCGGCGTTGATGAGATGAGCTGGGATGACCTTGATAGTCGTCATTATGATTGGCCTAAAGTTGATGAAGTTAGAGCGTATCGTAAGCAGGTTTTTGAATTAATATGTGGGCTCATTGATACTATGCCGCTTACACTGCCTATTAAACAGGACAGTTTAGCCTGGGTTATTTTAATGGGGTGTGAGCATGAACGTATTCATTTAGAAACCTCATCGGTCATTATGCGTATGCTGCCATTAAGTTGTTTAAAGCAAGATAGTGCATGGCAAGCGTGCCCAGACATAAATGGTGAAACACCTGTTAATCAGCTTGTTATGATGGAAGGAAAGCAACTGACTCTTGGCAAAACTGACAATGAAGTAACCTATGGTTGGGATAATGAATATGGTCAACTTGATGTTCAGGTGGGCGATTTTAAAGCCAGTCAGTTTATTGTGTCTAATGGCGAATATTTAGCATTTATTCAAGATGGCGGTTATCAAACGCCGGCATATTGGACGGAAGAAGGGCAAAAGTGGTTGGCATATAGCCAAGCAAAAATGCCTAGATTTTGGATCGAGCGAAACAATCGCTATTTTCAACGCAACTTAACCAATGAAACCGCGTTACCTTTAAGTTGGCCGGTGGAAGTGAATTATCTCGAAGCAAAAGCGTTTTGTAATTGGCGCTCACAGAAAAAAGGAGTGTTTTGTCGTTTACCAACCGAAGCTGAATGGTACCGTATGCGAGAAAATCTAGCTGGTGAGGTTCATGATTGGCAGGAAATGCCTGTGAATACTAACTTAGCTTTTTACGCATCAAGTTGCCCAGTCAATCGATTTGAAAGCAATGGCTTGTTTGATATTGCAGGCAACGTATGGCAATGGACTGAGTCTGCTATCGATGGCTACAATGGCTTTAAAGTACACCCTTTGTATGATGACTTCTCAACGCCGACTTTTGACGGTAAGCATAATTTGATCAAAGGCGGCTCTTGGATCTCAACAGGAAATGAAACAATTAAAGCATCGCGTTATGCCTTCAGACGACACTTTTTCCAGCACGCGGGTTTTCGCTATATAGAATCAATAAACAAAGAAGTACCTGTAGTAGAAGTTAACCGCTATGAAACCGAAATTGATGTATGTCAGCAGTTGTACGGACATTATGCTCAGCCAGATAAAGACAATTTTTCAGTGCTTTTAGCTAATTACACAATGCAAGTGTTGGCAAAAGAAAATCATGAAACAAATAAGTTATTGCATCTAGGTTGCTCTGTTGGTCGAGCGAGTTTTGATTTGAGCCAAACATTTACTCATGTTGATGCGGTTGATTTTACCGCACGCTTTATTCAGTACGGTGTTAATTTGCAGAAAGGGAAAGCGGTTAAGTTTCAAAGTGTTGAACAAGGTGAGATTGTTAATTACCACGAGTTTTCATTAAGCGAATTAGCCAAAGTTACCACCGAAACAGTTAAGTTTAGCCAAGGGGATGCTGTAAACCTCAAGCCAATATTCAATGATTATGATGTTATTTTAGTGCAGCAAACATTAGAGCAAAGTTACGATCCTAAAAAAGTGCTGCGAACCATAGAACAGCGGTTGAAGCCAAATGGCTTATTAATACTCGCTTCAAGTTTCATTTTTGAGGAGAGCATAACACCGAAAGATAAATGGTTAGGTGGGGTAAAAGTTAACGGTGAAAATCAGACAGGAATAGAAGCTGTTGCTAATTCTTTAGGGCAAGCGTTCAAGTTGCTGGCAACAGATACTTTACCTAAACAGACAAAACTTAATCAAGTGCAAAGCATACATGAAAATATATCTATTTCTGTTTGGCAAAAATCGAAAGATTAGAAAACGTTATTCGATTTTAAACAGAGGGTATCTCATGGATTTGAAGTTGAGTAACTTTTAAATGACATTGGCAAAACATATTGCATTTTCTCAATCATTAGCGGGGAAGGTTGACATAAATCTGAGTCAATCTTTTGCTAATACCTTTTCTTTTGGTGAGCTAAATCATTTTATCGACGACTTAGCCAATACCATGGATAGTCTGCCGTTGGGTTACGCTCCGATCCAAGGAAGTCCGTTTCTAAGGTCGCTGATTAGTGAGCTTCACAATGAAGTAAACTGTCATCAAAGCCGTATAACACAAGATAACGTACTCACGTTTTGCGGTGCTCAAGACGCTATTGCCACATGCTATCAGCAGGTGCTTAAAGAAGGGGACGAAGTGATAGTGATAACGCCTTGTTACCCTCAGCTGTTGCTAACCGCGCAGCAACTTGGCTGTAAAGTGGTAGAAGTCCCCGTTTTAGCGAATCATGAATGGCAAGCATCCATTGAACAATTTGAAGGTGCAGTGAATGACAAAACTAAACTTGTGGTAATCAACTCCCCACATAACCCGACAGGCTCTGTTCTGCCCATTGAATTAATAGAAGAAATTGTCGGTTTGTGTCGACACTATGATTGTTACTTACTCAGCGATGACGTAGCGCAACTCAGTAACTTTAATGAGCTAAAGTTAGGGCACTCGTTGCTAGATTATGATAAAGCCTTGATTGTTTCTGTGATGTCAAAGAGCTTTGGTTTAGCAGGTGTCAGGTTAGGTTGGATAGTAAGTAAAGACAAACGTTTAATAGACAAACTTGTTGTGCAAAAATCTTTAAGAACTATATGTTGCTCTGCCTTAGATGAATTTGTGGCAACAAAAGTGTTGGAACAGCGTGAAAAAATTTTAACCTTTAATAACCAGTTGCTTAAAAGAAACTACCAATTAATTGCTAACTTCATCGAAGAGCACAAAGCTTATGTTTCTTGGGTTGCACCACAAGCGGGTTTAATGGCCTTGGTTGAGGTGAAAGGTGTTCAAGATATTGAGCGTTGGTGTATTGATCTCGCTGAAAAAGCCAGGCTGATGGCACTGCCAAGCTCCTGTTTTAATCTTGCCGGAAGTTATTTTCGAATAGGTTTGGGAGGGCAACAGCTTGAAAAAGGTCTACTGAAATTAACTACGCACCTTTATAAGTAAATTACTTCCAAATCGATCCTGCTGCAATACAAACTTATTGTAATTCCAAACTTCCCTTATTGCTGATTGGCGGCACCTTTTTTCAGCTGGTGTTTAAGTTGTTACATAATTTGTTACATCTGCTTATAAACTTTATCTATCTTTATTTCGACTATATTTTTGTGTCAATTAACTATAAAGATAACAATGGCTAAACAAGTTCATAACTTTTCAAAACTATATCAAAAATCAATTCTATTGGGGCTAGGGGCAATCACAAGTATTGCGACTTCTTTGGCTAACGCACAGACGATAGAAAGCACAAATAAACAACCTGTTCGCAATAAGTTTTCTCTACCTTTCATTGAAAGTTCTCCAAAAATCGACGGTGTATTAGACGAGAGCATATGGCAATCAGCGCTTGTGATGGAATTAAAGTATGAAAACAATCCTGGCGAAGGAACACCTGCTCCCGTAAAAACTGAAGTGTTTTTATATCAAGACGGTCAAGCCCTTAACGTGGCTTTTAAAGCATACGATCCGGAGCCAGAAAAAATTCGAGCGTCATTAAGAGACAGAGATGCACTTTGGGCAGATGACAATATTGGTATTATTATCGACACCTTTAATGATGAGAGAAGTGGCTTTGAATTCTTTGCTAACCCCTTAGGAGCACAAGCTGATATGAAAATGGAAGATTCGGATGGTTGGCAAGAAGATGATTCATGGGATGCGATTTGGGAAAGTGCAGGCAATATCACTGATTTTGGTTATGTTGTTGAAATGCGTATTCCTTTTACGGCATTAAGGTTTAGTGAAAGTAAAGAAAATCAAATCTGGAACTTTGCGGGCTGGCGAAACTATCCTAGAGATGTGCGAGTCCAAATGGCTACGCATAAGCGAGATCGTAATATTAAATGTAGTTTATGTCAGTTCGAACAAATCGAGGGATTTGCCGGTGTTTCTGCTGGTAACAGTTTGCAATTAACTCCAACATTAACTGTATCTCGGTTTGATGAAAAGTCAGACGTGCCCGGTGAATGGCAAGAAGGTGATGTTGAAGTAGAACCAGGATTAGATGTTAGGTGGGGGATTACTCAAGATATGGTGCTAAATGCCACCATTAACCCTGATTTCTCTCAAGTGGAAGCAGATGCAAGTCAGCTTGATGTTAACAACACTTATTCCTTGTTTTACTCGGAAAAGCGCCCATTCTTTTTAGACGGAGCATCATATTTTGATACTGCTCGATTTAACTTTGTGCATACGCGTAACATTGCCGAGCCTGATTACGGGTTAAAAGTCACAGGTAAAACAGGTAAACATAGCTACGGGGTTATGGTGGCTAATGATGAAAATACTTCATTTTTAATGCCTGGTAATCAAGGCTCGAGTTTAGCTACTTTAGACCAAAAGTCCGAAGTAGCGATTGCTAGATATAAGTCTGATGTAGGTGAGAGAAGTAATGTTGGTGTTTTATTAACGCACCGTCAAGGTGACGATTATGATAATACCTTAGTTTCTGTCGATGGCACTCAATGGTTTAGTCAATCTGATGTTGTCCAGTATCAAATAGCGCGCGCAGAATCGACTAATCCCGAGTCTGTTGTGGAAGACTTTGATGTTGATAACAAGCAATCCGATACTGCGGTATCTATAGATTATGCACATCGCACACGTGATTATAACCTTAGAGCTGGTTATACCAATATTGGTGAAGATTTTAGAGCGGATTTAGGTTTTCAAAGTCGCGCTAATATTGAGCGCTTTGTGTTAGGCGGTAGAAGAAATTATTTCGGTGATAGTGACGACACGCTTACTCGTTGGGGCTATTTTGGTGATTGGGACAAAACGTATGATCAAGATGGCACTGTCATTGAAGAGGAAGTAGAGTTGCACGGTAATTTACAAGGCCAAATGCAGTTTTTTATGAACTTTGGCGTGGTTCACCGTGAACGCTTATATGATAGTGAATATTTTGATGAAACCCAATATATGACCTATTTTGAGTTCAACCCGTGGTCAAATTTAGAGTTCGGTACATTTATTCGTTTCGGAAAGCAAATCGACTTTGCTAACACGCAGCTAGGCGATGTAGTGGACTTTGAACCGAGAATTAATTGGGACGTGAATCAGCACATTAATATTGAGTTTCGTTACAATTACAGTCAGCTTGACGTAGATGGCGGCAGGTTATTCACCGCAAATCAATCTGATATTCGTCTAGGTTACCAATTTGATATGCACAGTATTTTAAAGCTTATAGTCAAATACACAGATATAAAACGAGAGACGAGTTTATATTCTTTCGAGGATGAGGAAGACCTTCCAGATCAACGCAACAAGTATTTCTCAACGCAGCTTATTTATTCTTATAAAGTAAACCCACAAACTTTGTTCTTTGTTGGCTACTCAGACGGTGGCTTCCAAGATGACGAGCTTGATTCGTTAGAACGAAATCAGCGTACTGTATTTACTAAGTTTAGTTATGCTTACCAAATGTAAATAAGGAAAATTGTATTAATTACTGCAAAGGAAAGACAAAAAAGATCAATATGATACAAATCAAAGCATTTACCTTAGACTTAAGCTAAGTTATAAAGAGTAAAAAAGTTTGTGGAGATCAAAATGGCAACAATGTTGGTAATTACGGATGACGGTGGAGATTCTAAAGATCTAATTGCAAGAGCAGAGGAATTAGCTTCTTATTCTCAAGATGATCTACATATTGTGCACTTTGTTTATGAAAAGTTTCGTGGGAGTAGCGAAGATACTCAGCCGTTAATTGACGCGATAGTTGCTAAACAGACTGAGCAGTTAGAAGCACAGGTTGCTAGCTTGCTGACAAATAAAGATGTTAGTTACAAAGTTTCTGTTGTTTGGGGGGCAAACATTGCCAACTGGGTCACGGAGCATGCGAAGTCGACTGAACTGAGTATGGTATTAAAAACAGGACATAGAAGTGAGCAGGCTTTCTATACGCCGACTGATTGGCAGCTTATTCGTCAATGCACAACGCCTGTTTATATCGCCTCGTTGACCAAGTGGCGTAAATCAAACAATGTATTAGTTGCTCTTGATTTACAAACGAAAAACGCTGAAAAGATGGCATTGAATGAAGAATTGCTGAAACAAGGTAAGGAATTGGCAGAACAGAGTGGAGCTAAACTTTACGCATGTTACGCTCCACCAGTATCTCAGTTACTTCAAGATTTTGGTATGCAATACCGAGATGAAGTAGAAGAACAGGCTATTCAAGAAACCAAAGGTATTATTAAGAGCTTTTCTGACAAGTTTGGCATACCGTTAGATAATTTTACGATTAAGGCGGGTAAACCAGATAAAGTGATCCCGAGTATAGCGGCAAATGTTAAAGCAGGCGTTGTTGTTATTGGTACTATTGGTCGTTCAGGCTTGAGTGGTCAGGTAATCGGTAATACTGCAGAAAATATTATGAGTTTATTGAAAACCGATGTTCTAGCCATGAAGCCTTGTTAAAAAAAATGTTGGCTAATAAACAAAGAATAAATATTGAATAAAAAAAGGAGAACTTTTGTTCTCCTTTTTTGTTTTACAAGGCTAACTCTATGACCATTTCTCTTAATTCTTCTTTAGAGATCGAATTATCATGATTGGTATCAAATCGTTTAAATATAGTTTCACACATACGAATGCCTTTGTCTTGCAACAAGACATCGATTAACTCAACGAACTCACTGCGGCTAATTACACCGTCTTTATCTTCGTCAAATACTTCAAATAATTCATCAACCCACTGATTTAGATCCATCAGTTGTCCTCTACATCAAGAAAATACCACTTAGTTAAGACTTTATCTTGTATTCAAATAGATGTGAAGAACAAATGAAGAATTAACATAAGAATAGTGTAGAACCTTAGATTTATTGATACTTATGTGGTTGAAAACTGTTCAGCTGCAAAAGAGAGAAGGAATAGTTTTACAGGCGTATCGATAGTAGTTATAGATGCGTTTTACTAATGGCAACAATAACATATAAGAAATAACAAAAGGTTACTAAGTCCGTTCATATAGTACTTTACATAAAGTGTATATTGAATAAAATATAAACTCATGCAGAAATACCTGTGTGAAATCTCTTGGACTAAGGGTTGTTTTATAGGGGGTTGGCAGTTTTGTTGTCGATTTCTTTATGTGACTTTTAGTATTTTTGGGCCGTTAGTTTATCTAGCGGCCTTTTTTCTTTATATATTATATTGAGTGGCTGGGATGAGCTTTAATAAGTGCCGTCTAGACAATACTTAGCTGAGCTACTCTTCTTTTAAATGACTCCTACCCAATTTAATAAATCAACTCAAACCAAATCGAAAAGAGCCTTTCAAAAAGCATTATTGTTTAAATTTACGTGACGTTTTCTGTCGAATCACTACGTCGATAGAAAGTCTTGCTTTAAGCATAGCTGAGCAAATTTGCCCACCATTCTCTCACAAAACTAGAAAGGTTAAGGAAATGTTAGAAGTGGCTTGAGGCTCAAGTTGCTCAAGTAACCTTCAAACAAAGTGAATGAAAAGCAAACAAAATGTAACACATTAAACACTTTTGCAATAACTATTAATGTAATCGTATTTGTCGTGGCATACTTCTTGTTTTTATTCTTTACTGAGCTTGTTGTGGTTGTTGATATTTAAGGTTTTTTACAAATTGTTATTGATGGGTGCTTTTCTATTAATTCTTTCGTAGATTGAGGGTTTTTGCTGTTTGACATGTTTCTCTTTTGTTACTTATTCTCCGTGCTGGATATAAGGTATACAGTATATCTATGGACTAAAAATAACGGAAAGTCGTGTTGAAAATACGACCCCATTTCTAGGGAAATTAGAATGACAATTTTAAAGAGAGAAACATCTACTATTCGCAAGTCGTTAACTGCTTTGGCTGTAGGTAGTGCTTTAATGCTATCTTCAACCAGTGCTTTAGCGACTGATGGTAAAGGCTCAATTAAAGGTACGATTGAGTCTGCTGCAGGTAATGAGTTAAACAACGTAGTAATTACGATTAAACATGAAGCGAAAGGTCTTGTGCGTACAACAACTACTACTTCTAACGGTGACTTTTCATTAAAAGGCCTTCCAATCGGTAATTATACTATTACTGTTACCAAAGACGGCTTCACTACAGTTAGCGAGCAAAATGTCGCCATTACAGTTGCGGGTATCGTATTCGATGCAACTATGGTGGATGATGCAAATATCGAGCGTATTGAGATAAGTGGCGCTCGAATTAGCCAGATCGATTCTGCAACAACACAAACGTCACAAGTAATCTCAACTGAAAAGCTAAATACCTTACCTGTTGAATTAGACTCTACAGCGATTGCTTTATTAGCTCCGGGTACCGTGAGCGGTGACTCTGCATTCGGTGGTGTAGCAATTGGTGGTGCTTCGGTGGCTGAAAATGGCTTTATGCTTAATGGCCTTAATATTACTGATGTTCGTTTAGGTATGGGCGACATTGATTTACCTTGGGAAGCTATTGCGCAGACCGAAGTAATTACCGGCGGTGTATCACCTGAATACGGACGTTTCATTGGTGGTGTTGTTAACTTGGTTTCAAAGTCGGGTGATAACGAATGGACCTTTGGCGGTAAAGTAGAACTATACCCTGACTCGCTATCTTCACCTAATCAACGAGTAAACGACGCAGGCAAGCAATACGACGACGACTACTCATATTATCAAGCGAGTGAAGTTAACCTTTGGGCCAGTGGTGCAATTATTGAAGACACCCTGTTTTTCTACGGTTTGTACAACCCATGGGAAGATGAGGAGCATTTCCTTAATTCTGAAACCCAATATTGGGAAGAAGAAGATGAACGTGATATGTGGTTTGTTAAGCTTGATTGGGAAATCAACGAAGACCATTCTTTAAGTGCGATGGCGTTTGATAACTCAACAGATCAAGTGAGAAAAGAGTGGCGACGCGGGAGTGGCGACGAAGAGTTTGATCTTTCGCAGGAGCCTGGCGTCCTTTACAACAAAAAAGGTGGCTTAGTCTGGAATTTACAGTATACAGGCTACTTAACCGATGATTTAACTATGTCTGCAATGTATGGTTACATTGAACATGAAACTGGTGTTCCATCAGGGACGCCTGATCTCTCTCCTGTTCAAGACTTCCGAAGTGGTACTGAGGTGCAGCTTGGCAATTGGGTTGGCTTCGGAGATCTGTTAACTGAAGATATTAGAAAAGTTTACCGCATTGATTTTGACTACGTGATTGGTGACCACACGCTTCGCTTTGGTTTTGATCATGAAACTTTAGAAATTGCAGATTACTACAAACCGAATGGCGGCGGCTGGTGGCAATACCACACGGCATCTGAAGATGGCACTGAAGGGTTAGATATTCTAGCTGGGCAAGATTATGCTGACCACCGCCTATGGGGTAAAGAGTCAGAAACTGAAAATGAATCAAATGCCATTTATATCACAGATACATGGCAAGTTACTGATGACCTAGTACTTAACTTAGGTGTTCGGGTTAGTGAATTTAGCAATACGACCGGCGAAGGTGAAAAGTATGTCGACTTGAAAGATCAAGTCGCTCCACGTTTAGGTTTTACCTATGATCTTTTAGGCGATGGTAATAGCAAACTTTACGGTTCATTTGGGCGTTATTTCCAACCTGTTTCGCCAAATACTAACGTGCGTATGGCTTCGGCTGCTTACGATATTCATCACTTTTACTTACTTGAAGGTGTAAACCCTGATGGTACGCCTGTTTTAGGGCCTAAGATTGGAGAAAATATTGTAGCAGACGGCAAAGTTCCGCCGGCTGATCAGTTATTTAACAATCAAGCTGAATCTATGTATTCAGATGAAATTGTCGTTGGTTATGAGCAGCAGATTAACGATGATTGGGCGGCAGGTATTCGCCTTGTATCGCGTGAGCTAAAACAATCGATTGAAGATATCTCTTTTAACTACGGTATGAACCAGTGGATCAGAGAAAATTACGCTGACGATCCAGACATGGAAAGCTACTTTGTTGACCCGTGGTTTCCAACATTAACAAACCCTGGTGCGCCAGTTACCATGATCTATGATGTTGACGGTGACGGTACTAAAGAAACGGTTACCGTTGATGCTGAAATGCTAGGTTTCCCTAAATCTGAACGTAAGTACTATGCTGCCGAGTTTAATATCTCTGGGTATTTTACACCTGACTTTTTCATCGCCGCTTCATACACATGGTCGCATAGTTATGGTAACACTGAAGGCTTAGTTCGTTCAGACAATGGTCAAGCGGATCCGGGCTGGACAACATCGTTCGATTACCCAGAGTTAATGGATCATGGCTATGGTAATTTACCAAATGATCGTCGCCATAACTTTAAATCATATGGTGTATATAACATAAATGATGACTTTAGCGTTGGTTACAACTTTTGGATTAAATCAGGTAAACCTAAAAGTGCATTCGGAGTTCACCCAGCAGATGACGGTTACTGTATAACGGCCATTGAGCTGGAAGGGCGCTGTTATGGACGTGATTGGTACGGTAATGCATCATTTTATAATGACGGTACGGCAGCACCTCGCGGCAGCTTAGGGACAACTGATTGGGTTTACAATTTAGACCTTAACTTAACCTACAAAATTGATTTTGAAGAGTCAGGGTTATTAACGTTTAAAGCAAATATCTTTAACGTCTTTAACTTTGACGGTGTAGAAGGTATCGATGAAAGATCTGAATTTAGCAGTGGGACGAACAATATTCGCTTCCATTACCCAGATGACTTCCAAACGCCTAGGTACTTCAAGATCTCAGCAAGATATGACTTTTAATTAGCGCTGATATCGTGTTGAAAAAAGCTGCTCAAAGGTATTGAGCAGCTTTTGTTATTTTTTATTCCATAAAGTTTCATCAAAACTTCTTTTTTTAACAATTAATTTACAAGAAAGACTTTACAAATAAATTCTATTGTATACAATATATTTGGTTTGTGAGTAATCATTAAACTTTCTCATGTATTTTTAAGTTAGAAGAGTTTGCTAATTACCCCTATTGATTAGTATTCTCAACTTTTTAAAGCCGCAATTCTCCCTGCGGCTTTTTCTTTGCCTAAAGAAAAGTTCAATTAGCTAAATCCTCTTAAGCTACTCACTGTCAAGCTAAGCTTTGCTTTTTCCAAATTTATTTCAAAATGAAATGAATTTATTTGTAATAAATAGCTTTTGCTTATGACTAGCTAAGCAAATTAAAAACAGGAAGGATAATATGACTACACCTTGGAAGAGTATTGCGCTGTTAGGTTTGTTGGCATTATCGGCAGAGTCTAAAGCACAAAGTCAGCCACAAAATGACAAGTTAACCTTTGACTTTTGTCACGTGAAAGACATTAAGCAACAAATTAAGTGCGGTACTTTGTTAGTGCCGGAAAATTACCAGCAACAAAGCGGTACTGAAATTTCCATTAATTTTGCAGTATTGCCTGCTATTGATAATAGTCAGAATAAAGCACCAATGATGTTTTTAGCGGGTGGTCCTGGTCAATCTGCTGTGTCATTAGCGGGTGGACTTTATCGTGCTTTCAACGAAGTGAGAAAAACACGCGATATTATTTTAGTTGACCAACGCGGTACCGGTCAGTCAAGTCCTTTACAATGTGAAGATGCTGTCAACCTAGACCCTTATACCAGCTGGTCTAAAGATTTTGATCAACAACAAATAAAAGATTGTTTACAGTCCTTCGATGTAGACTTATCCCAGTACACCTCAGAAAATGCTATTCGCGACTTTGATCAAGTAAGAGAAGCGCTAGGTTACAACAAACTTGCTATTTACGGCGGTTCTTATGGTACTCGTGCTGGCTTAGTTTATATGCGCATGTTCCCCGAATCGCTAGAATCAGTTGTTTTAGATAGTGTAGGCCCTATTGAAGTGCCAATTGGCCCATTTGGCCAAAGTGCAGCGCGTTCTTTTGATTTGTTAATTGCTAATTGTGCCGCGGAAGAAAGCTGTCATAAAGCGTACCCAAATCTACGTGCAGAATTTGATCAAGTCGTTAAAAAGCTAATCGATGAGCCAGCTCAAGTTAGCATGCCACACCCTAGACTTGGCACACCAACCACTATGAATATTGATCGAGAAAAGTTTATCTCAACTATTTTTATGCAGTTATATAGTGTTGAAGGGCGTAGCCTTGTACCTTTAGTTATTCATCAAGCCGCTAAAGGTAATTTTGCTCCTTTAGCGGGTTTAACTGCTATGGGCGATACCGATCCGGCTATGTTTGTTGGTCTGACATTTAATATTGTTTGTAATGAAGACTACCCAAAGGTGGGCAAGCAAGGCTTCGCAAAAGATGCTGACAATAGTTTTAACCAAGAAATAAGTCATGTGGGCTGGAAGTTAGCTTGTCCTATCTGGCCTCAATACCGTCCTGCGAGTGACTTTTACCAACCGGTAACTGCTGATATTCCAACGCTAATTATTTCAGGAGAATTAGATCCTGTTACGCCACCGAGCAATGGTGATTTTACTGATGCAACGCTACCAAACAGTAAACATATAGTAATGAAGCATAGTTCACACACACCTGGGGTAACACCTTGTGCAGTGAATATTATCAATGAATTCATTAACGAAAAAAATCCAAATGATTTGGACGAGTCTTGTCTTGAAGAGATCCCTAAAGAATCATTTATGACAAGTTTAAATGGCGGAGCACTTTAAGATGATAGAAGTAAACAACTTACATAAAACATTCAAAATGAAGAAGCAATCCGTTAAAGCGCTCGATGGTTTGTCTTTTACCGCTAAAGACGGTGAGATTACTGGAATACTGGGTCCAAATGGAGCGGGTAAAACCACCTGTTTACGTACCTTATATGGATTACTTTCTGCCGATGAAGGATATGCCACTATTGATGGTATAAAAGTCAGCGATGACCCGTTGGCTGCGCGGGCTAAACTAGGAATTTTTCCTGACAAATTCGGTTTGTATGAGCGTTTAACTGCTTATGAGCAAATCGATTACTTTGCTAGTTTGCATGGTTTGCAGGGCAAAGCGAAACATCAAGCGATTGAAACCATCATCAAAGAGCTAGACATGGAAGAGTTAGCGCACAGAAAATCGGCGGGTTTTTCACAAGGCCAACGAATGAAAGTAACTTTGGCACAATCACTTGTTCACCAGCCACAGAACTTTGTTCTTGATGAGCCAACGCGTGGATTAGATGTGATGAGTACCCGAGTGTTGCGTAATCATTTGAATAAATTTAAAGAGAAAGGTCACTGCATTTTATTCTCTTCACATGTCATGCAAGAAGTTGCCGCGCTTTGTGACCGTGTCATTATCGTGGCTAACGGACGTCTCGCTGCAGAGGGTACGCCAGAGGAGCTGTGTCAGTTAGCAGGAGAAACGCAATTAGAAGAAGCGTTCGTCAAATTAATTGGTTCAGATGAAGGAGTTGCAGCATGATCCAGTTTAAAGCGCTATTAACGAAAGAGTTAAAAGAAGCATTTCGTGACAAAAGAGCCTTAATGGTGGCTTTAAGTATTGCCTTGTTGGCTCCTGTGATGATCATGGTCATGTCGAAAACCATGATTAAGGACTTTATCGAAAATCCGCCAGTTTATGTCCATTTCGAAGGGGCTGAACACGCACCTAAACTCATCAAAGCGTTAGCAGATGAAAACATCTTGTCCTATGCTGAAGCGCCGGAAGAGGATCAACGCTTTTGGCAACAGCAAAAAGTAGAGGTAATCATTCCTGACAATTACGCCCAACATTTGTTGGAAGGTAAAGGAATCGACATCATTGTAAGGTCGGACTACAGTGAAAAATCGTTAAGTGCGCCTCTGCGTCGAATTCGAGGGGCTATTAGAGATTACTCTATGGCGATTGGGTACAAAAGACTGTTAGTGCGAGGTGTCGACGTTAAATTACTTCGTCCAATCAATATTCAAGAGCAAGACACATCACTTCCTTCGAGTAATGCAATGGTGGTGACTATGATGCTAGGTTTGTATTTATTAATGGGGGTGTTTATTTCTGGTCAATCAATCGCTATTGATGCCAGTGCCGGTGAGCGAGAGCGAAATGTACTCGAGCTTTTATTGTGCCAGCCGGTTAATACGATGCAAATAGTCATGGCTAAATTGTTATGTGCTAGCATCGTCTCGATTGTTGCTGTTGTCTTAATGTTAGTGTTAACAATGGGGACCATGAGCTTTGTCGATTTAACCAAAATTGGCGCCACGTTTAGTTTAGATGTTTCAACCTTTATGGTGTTGCTACTAATATTAATACCGCTTTGTTTATTAGCCTCGGCTTTACAATTGTTTTTCTCTTTTCAGGCAAAATCATTTAAAGAGGCACAGTCAACAGTTGCTATGCTTATTATGATCCCTGCGATGGTTCCTCTAGCGATGATGCTGATTGATAACAAGCCAGCATGGGTAGAGTGGGTACCAATCTCAGGACAGTCTTTAATTATTGAAGATTTGTTTAAAGGATTAGCCATTGATTGGGCTGCATTATTAGTTTCGACGGGGGCTACGCTAGCGTTATTGGCTGTATTGGTTTCTGTCTTAGCAATGCGCTTAAAGTCAGAAAAAGTTATTCAATCGTTAGGATAAGGTTAATAGTATTTGGTGATTTATGAATAACTCGATAGAATTGCCTTTTCAACAAGAAGATCGTTGTAAAACGACATTAGGCAGAAAGAGTTTTTCATTGGATCACCAAAACATCTTTACTCAATGGATGACGGAGTACGAGAAATTGCTTCGTCATATCATTACCGGCTTTGAAGCAAAACCGGCACTTCAGGAAGAGTTATTTCAAGAAATAGCGCTCAATATCTGGCGAGCGTTACCTAAATTTAGGCAAGATTCGGCAGTAAAAACATTTGTTGCGCGTATTGCCCATAATGTTTTAGCAACACATGTTGCTAAATCGGTAAGGACAATCAAGGCTGATCAAGAAATCAGCGACATGCCTGTTGAGGCAGAGTGTCAAGACCAACCTACACCTTACCAATCTCTTGATCAGCAGCAGCGTCAATTGCGACTCGCTAAAGCGATACGTTCGTTAAAACTAGAACAGCAGCAAGTTATAACGTTGGCTCTCGAAGGAATGAGCTATCAAGAAATTGCAGACGTATTATCAATTACCAGTAACCTTGTCGGTGTTCGATTACAGCGAGCCAAGCAAGCCTTAGCCAAGAAATTAGGGGCGTAATATGACCGACAAAGAAAACCAAGAGCAAAAGAACATGCAAATAAGCGGTCTTAACGAATCTTCCAATGAACTGGATACTTCGTTTTTAGATGAACAATGGGCTGACCTAACCAAGGACTGGCAGGCACAACCGGTACCCAAGTCAGATATTAAACGCCTCCTCAGACAAACACGCAGTCGTACATGGCGCGCGAAGGGGTTGTTTATTAGCAATATAATTGCGACTTTTGGCCTATTAGCCAGCTGGCTTTATGGATGGCTAGCATCAGAATGGGACAGATCACTTGTCAGCTACTTGGGCGTTACTGGCGTTCTTTCTATTGTCTTTGTTTATTACGAATTTAAAATTAGGCAAAGTGTTTGGCAACAAATAAGCGATAGCCCAGATAATGCCTTACAAAATGCACTAAAAGGATATGAATCCTCCTTAAATTATATTCGACTGATATATTGGTCTTTTATCCCAATTTTCATCGTTGTAAACATTTATCTTGTTGCCGCGGCGATAGAAGCGGAGCAACCAATAGTACCAGGGCTAATATTTGGCAATGTGTTTTTAATTATCTGCTTACTTGTCACCTGGGGTTATGGCGTAAAACGTAAAAAAGAGTATCAGGCACTCTCTGAACGTATAAAGAATTTATAATCGTTCAACCTCTAATTTTCGACATATAATTCGGTTTGCGTCTGTGTATTCTGAATTATATGTTGTTTTAATCCGTTCTTTTCGATATATTTGAGTCAGTTGATTTGCCTTTTATATGACGAACCATAGTACAGGTTGGTCATAAGCGGCTGCCTATTGATATATTTCATGACTAATTGAAATAAATGCATCTGGTTTAAGCGTGTACAACGCTAGTTGGATCAGGCAGAATATGCGGCAATTATTTTAAGTACACAGCCAGCCTTTGATTAACACTTAGGCGATACATGAGGGAAAAACATGCTTACTCGTGATATGAACATTGCAGACTTCGATGCTGAATTATGGCAGTCGATGACTGATGAAACGATTCGTCAAGAAGAACACATCGAATTAATCGCTTCAGAAAACTACTGTAGCCCGCGCGTATTGGAAGCCCAAGGCTCTCAATTAACCAATAAATACGCTGAAGGTTACCCTGGTAAGCGTTACTACGGTGGTTGTGAATACGTTGATAAAGCTGAAGCTTTAGCTATCGAGCGTGCAAAAGAACTTTTCGGTGCAGACTACGCTAACGTTCAACCGCACGCAGGCTCTCAAGCAAATGCTGCTGTTTTCCAAGCATTAGTTAGTCCAGGCGGTAAAGTACTTGGTATGAGCTTAGCTCACGGTGGTCACTTGACTCACGGCTCTCATGTAAACTTCTCTGGTAAATCTTACGAAGCGATTCAATACGGTTTAGACCCAGAAACAGGTGACATTGACTACGCAGAAATTGAGCGTTTAGCAAATGAACACAAGCCTGAAATGATTATCGGCGGTTTTTCTGCTTTCTCTGGTATCGTTGATTGGGCACGTATGCGTAAAATCGCTGATAGCGTAGGTGCATACTTTATGGTTGATATGGCTCACGTTGCAGGTTTAGTAGCCGCTGGTTTATATCCAAACCCTGTGCCTCATGCACACGTTGTTACAACAACTACTCATAAAACATTAGCTGGTCCTCGTGGCGGTTTGATTGTTGCAGGTTGTGGCGATGAAGACATCTACAAGAAATTAAACTCTGCGGTATTCCCAGGTGGCCAAGGTGGTCCTTTAATGCACGTTATCGCTGCAAAAGCGGTAGCATTTAAAGAAGCGCTTCAGCCTGAATTTGCTGACTACCAAAAGCAAGTATTAGCTAACGCTAAAACTATGGTATCAGTGCTTCAAGAGCGTGGTTACAAGGTTGTATCTAACGGTACAGAAAACCACTTATTACTTCTTGATTTAATCGACAAAGATATCACAGGTAAAGATGCTGACGCTGCATTAGGCCGCGCTCACATCACGGTAAACAAAAACTCAGTGCCAAACGACCCACGCTCTCCTTTCGTAACTTCAGGTTTACGTTTAGGTACGCCAGCGATCACTCGCCGCGGTTTCGGTACTCAAGAAACTGAACAGTTAACAGGTTGGATTTGCGACATTCTTGATGACATCAACAATGAGCAAACAATTGAATCTGTTAAAGAAAAAGTTAAAGAGATTTGTGCGCGATTCCCAGTTTACGCATAATTTGCGGTAATCAATAGCGCTAGCCATTAATTTCTGTGTCGAAAGTGCTCACATACATTGGTATGCTGCGCGCTTTCTCCTTGAACTAAATGACTATCTCTGATTGATTCCCTGCAAATTTGATTTTAAGAAAGCCCAAAGGAAACTTTGGGCTTTTTTGTGTTTGGGCAGTTACTTCGTTATTGATTTGGGCTAAAATGGCGGCTCTTTTTATTAGGGGAGCTAAGATGTATTGTCCTTTCTGCACCGCAACGGATACTAAAGTTATCGATTCACGTTTAGTATCAGACGGTTATCAAATCCGACGTCGCAGAGAATGCAGTGCATGTCTAGAGCGCTTTACTACTTTTGAAACGGCTGAATTGGTCATGCCTCGAATTATCAAACGCGATGGTTCTAGAGAGCCGTTCAACGAAGATAAATTACGTTCAGGTTTGACTAGAGCCCTTGAAAAACGTCCTGTCAGTGTCGAACAAACAGAGCAGGCGATTAACCGCTTAAAGTCGGAAATGAGAGCAACAGGCGAGCGTGAGTTATCCAGCGAGATGTTAGGTAACATCATGATGGAGCAATTGAAAAAGCTCGATAAAGTTGCTTATGTACGCTTTGCTTCTGTATACCGCTCTTTTGAAGATATTCGCGAATTTGGCGAAGAAATCGCACGCCTTGGTGATGAAACCAATTAACATATTCGAGTATTGAGAGCTTCATGACAGAGTTTACCCACGCTGAACATACATATATGGCAAGAGCGATAGAACTTGCTAAGAAGGCTTGGTATACCACTAGCCCTAACCCTCGTGTTGGTTGCGTGTTGGTTAAAAACAACGAAATCATCGCTGAAGGTTTTCATCAAAAAGCGGGGGAGCCACACGCTGAAGTACACGCACTTCGTCAAGCGGGCGATAACGCCAAAGGGGCAACTGCTTTCGTTACCTTAGAGCCGTGCTCTCATACGGGGAAAACCCCACCTTGCGCCGATGCGTTAATTGCAGCAGGCGTAGAAGAAGTCATCGCTGCAATGGTCGATCCAAACCCACTCGTTTCTGGCAATGGTCTTAACAAATTACAGCGGGCGGGCATCAAGGTTAGACATGGCTTACTTGAACAAGACGCTGAAACACTAAACCCTGGCTTTATCTCGCTAATGCGAAACAAAAAACCTTATGTCCGTTGTAAACTGGCGGCAAGCTTGGACGGAAAAACCGCTATGGCCTCTGGTGAAAGTAAATGGATTACCTCACCTGAATCTAGACGAGAGGTACAGCGATTACGAGCACAGAGTTGCGCAGTCATTAGTGGTGCAGATTCCGTTATTTTCGACAACGCAAAGATGACGGTTCGTTGGCAAGAGCTGGGAGAACTTAGTGCTAGCTACCCAGAGCAAGATCTTCGTCAGCCAGTAAGAGTTGTTATCGATGGTAAAAATCGTTTAACACCAGACCTTGCTCTTTTCCAGCACGAATCACCAATTATTGTTTTAACGTCTGCTATTGAAAATAACTATGAATGGCCACATTTTGTTGAACATATAGCAATTGAGCAAGATGCAGATTCTGATTTTTTAAGTTTGCCTAAGGCACTCGAAGTGCTAGCTGCAAAGGGCTTGAACGATATTTTGGTTGAGTCGGGTAAGCGATTAGCGGGCGCCTTTATCGAACAAGATTTAGTTGAACAACTCGTGTTGTTTCAAGCGCCTATACTTATGGGCAGTGATTCACGTAGTCTAGTGGATTTACCAAACGTTACTGCATTGTCGCAAGCTAAACATTTGTTTATTAGTGATGTGACGCATGTAGGCAAAGATATTAAAATAACGGCAAACGTTAACCGACATTCTTAATCGTAACATTAAAGAGAACATCATGTTTACTGGAATTATTGAAGCTGTAGGCCAGATAAAACAAGTACAAATTACGCCCGATGGAGCACGTATAACTGTCGCGGTAAATCAGTTGGATATGTCTGATGTAAAATTAGGTGACTCTATCGCAACCAACGGTATTTGTTTAACGGTTGTCGCATTTGATCAACACAGCTTTAGTGCTGATGTGTCTAAAGAGACCTTATCTCGAACCGCTTTCGCTGGTTATACAGCAGGGCAATCGGTTAATTTAGAAAAAGCTATGTTGCCAACAACAAGGTTTGGCGGACATATTGTTTCAGGACATGTTGACGCAGTTTCTAAAATAGTTTCAATTGCTAATAACGGCAATAGTACTGAGTTTTGGCTATCTTTATCAGAAGATATTGCTAAATATGTTGCTGAAAAAGGCTCTATCACAGTCGATGGTGTAAGCCTAACAGTAAACAGTGTCGTTGAAGGCAAGTTTAGATTAACGATTGTTCCACATACAACGGAACAAACTATTTTACCTACCTATCAAGTAGGTTCTACCGTTAATATTGAAGTTGACGTTATGGCTCGATATATCGAACGATTATTGTCGAGTAAAGAGAATCATGCTCCAACATCTGGAGTGACAGAAGCTTTGTTACAACAAAGCGGATTTATTAAATAAATTAAGAGGCAGGCATGAAGTTAAACACGCCACAAGAATTAATCGAAGATATCAGACAAGGTAAAATGGTTATCTTGATGGATGATGAAGATCGTGAAAACGAAGGCGATTTCATTATGGCAGCAGAATGTGTGACCCCAGAAGCGATTAACTTCATGGCGACACACGGTCGAGGTCTTATTTGTATGCCGATGACCATCGAACGCTGTCAGCGACTTAACCTTCCTCTTATGGTAAACAAAAACGATGCGCAGTTTTCGACAAACTTTACCGTATCGATTGAAGCCGCTGAAGGTGTTACTACAGGTATCTCTGCTGCAGATCGAGCGACAACAGTATTAGCTGCTGTAGCAAAAGATGCTAACCAGCATTCAGTTGTTCAACCGGGTCATATTTTCCCATTAATGGCAAAAGATGGTGGTGTATTAAATAGAGCCGGCCATACCGAAGCAGGTGTTGATTTAGCAAGACTTGCAGGCTTTGAGCCAGCTTCAGTTATTGTTGAAATCTTAAATGAAGATGGCACGATGGCGCGTCGCCCAGACTTAGAAGTTATTGCTGAAAAGCATGGCGTTAAAATGGGGACAATTGCCGATTTAATTGAATATCGCAACGCTAACGAAACTACCATAGAGCGCGTTTCACAATGTAAATTGCCGACAGCTTTCGGTGATTTTGACTTAACTGTGTTTAAAGACACAATTGATGGTCAAGCTCACTTTGCTTTAACCAAAGGTGATATCTCACCAGAGCAGCCAACACTAGTGCGTGTGCACTTAGAAAATACGTTTAGAGACTTACTGTTTAGTCAACGCGAAAGTGTTAACAAGTGGCCTATTGGCAACGCATTAGAGCGTATTGGTAAAGAAGGTGGTGTCCTGGTTTTACTAGGTAAACATGAAAGCCCGGAAGAGCTTATTGGCCAAGTACAAAAATACGCAAAATTAGACGCTGGCGAAACCGTAAAAGAAGTTAAACGTCATGTTGGTTCTCGTAATGTTGGTGTGGGTTCGCAAATTCTGGCAAATTTAGGTGTCGGTAAAATGCGTTTACTTAGCTCACAAGTTAAGTATCACTCGCTGTCAGGCTTCGGTTTAGAAGTTGTTGAGTACATCAACGAATAAACTCTAACTCGTTATTATCGAACATTAAAAAAGAGCTGCAATGCAGCTCTTTTTTGTGGTTGAATAGTGACTCGTTTATAACTTAGGTGACTTTCTATGTCGCGTTGCTTGCTCATATCCATAAGCGACTTCTATCACGACACCGTCTTTTAAGTGACCTGAGAATATTGAAAGACCGACTGGCAAGTGGTGGACAAATCCCATAGGCACTGTCACGTGTGGGTAACCCGCAATAGCAGCTGCACTAGATGCGGCTCCTAAGTAATGATCGCCAGTAATTTTGTCAATTTTCCATGCAGGCCCTGTTGTTGGCGCTATTAATACATCAAGCTGGTGCTCTGCTAATAGTTTATCTATGCCTTTATCTGCTGCAGCATACTTTGCTGCTTTAACTGCATTAATGTAATCAGTTGATGATAAGTCACCTTTCGCTTGCGCCATTTCCATGATTTCTTGTCCAAAAAACGGCATTGTTTGGCTCGCATGCTGTTGGTTAAAGGCCATAACCTCTGAAAGAGATTTAGGTAAGCCTTTAGCTGTTGAACTTAGATACTTGTTTAATCCATCTTTGAACTCATAAAGCAGCACTTCATATTCTGCGACGCCCCAGTTATTCTTCTCTTCTAACGATAGGTTATCAACAACGATTGCCCCTTGTGACTTGATATCGGCAACGGCTTGCTCAAAAACCTTATCTAAGCCTTTATGGTAACCAGTTAAGTTTCTCACTACACCGATGCGCTTTCCTTTTAAGCCGTCGGCTTTTAAATGAGACATATAGTTAATATTACTCGCTACTGCGTCAGCATCTTTATCGTCTTTAGCTGTCATCGCAGAGAGTAAAATAACAGCATCTGAAACCGTTCTTGCCATAGGGCCAGCAGTATCTTGGCTATGAGCAATAGGGATAATACCTTCTCGGCTTACCGTTCCCAGTGTTGGCTTTATGCCAACGATACCATTAATGGCTGAAGGGCAGGTCACAGAACCATCGGTTTCAGTGCCAACTGCTACTGTAGCAAAATTGGCAGCGATGGCTGCGCCTGAGCCCGAACTTGAGCCACATGGCGAACGTGTTAAGTCATGTGGGTTTTTCGTTTGGCCGTATAGAGAACTCCAGCCACTTGATGAAGCTGTTGAGCGAAAGTTCGCCCATTCACTTAAATTAGCCTTACCTAAAATAATCGCGCCAGCCTCTTTTAGCTTTGTCACTAAAAAGGCGTCATCGCTTGGAAAGTGGTTTTTTAAGGCGATAGAACCTGCTGAGTTTGACATGCCGTCATTGGAATCTATGTTATCTTTGAGTAATACGGGAATGCCATGTAATGGGCCTTTGAAGCCGTGTTTTTTATAATGCTCATCGAGCATCTTCGCTGTGTTTATCGCATTCGCGTTTAGTTGCGATACGGAATTTATCTTGTCTTGACCTTCATCATATTCAGCGATGCGCTCTAGATATTTTTTTACTAAGGCTTCGCTGGTTAATGTACCTGCTTTAAATTGCTGATGTATTTGTTGCACCGATAAAGGTTGCGAAGCGCTAGCGGAGGTAGAAACGATAAAAATAATAATTAAACTAAAGATGACATTGATATTACGCATATTTTTTCTGCTTTTTTATTGTTTTAACTTTTATAACTTGGGCTAAGCGGTTATGTCTACTATTTCACCATAATACTAACTTCATGCTTTTTACTTACTGTTAACAATAACTGACAGCAGTCGACATGATTCGTTGCCATTATCTGATTCTGATTGAATTACGCCGATAAAAACCACTCACATCGAAAATCGACCATTCCTATAAAAACGTCTCGCTAAGTTTTTCTAAAAAGTACTATTGCAAACATCAAAACAAACAAGAACGTGTCAGTCATTTAGTGAGGAATATGATGAATATTAAAAAGAACTTAGGATTAGCTTTAGTTGGGTTGTCTACCTTTTCTTCTGTAGCAGTAGCAAAAGATACCGGTATAACTGGAAGCTGGGCGGGAAATATCGCTATTTCAGCAGAGAATAAAATGGCATTAGTCTTCCATATTTCTAACAGTGACTCTGGATTTAAAGCAAGCTTTGATGTGCCTGCACAAAAGCAATTTAACATTGCCTTTGATCAAGTCGATATTAAAGAGAACAAAGTTACCTTAGGTTTGAGCTTAGCTAAGATGACTTATAAAGGGGAGTTAGTTGATAACAAGTTAGTTGGTACCTATCAGCAAGGTGCTTTTAGCACGCCGTTAACGCTAAGCCCGAGTGAAGCTAAACAGTCACGAAAATTAAAAAAGCAAGAACAAGTAACAGCGGCTTCTTATCAAACTGAACAAGTAACATTTAAACATGCAAGTGGCAGTCATCAACTTGCTGGTGAGCTTTCTATCCCGAAAAAAGAGGTTAAAGCGGTAGCTATTTTGCTATCGGGCTCCGGGCCTACTAATCGCGATGCAGATATCGCTGGTCATAAATGGTTTAAAGTATTAGCACATCAACTGACAGAGCAGGGCATAGCGGTTTTGCGATTTGATGATAGAGGCGTAGGAGAATCGACAGGAGACTTTGCTTCTGCCACGAGTGCTGATTTTGCCGAAGATGCGGTAGCAGCGTTAAATTACTTGCATTCTCGAGCGGATTTTAAAAACACCAAAATAGGTTTTGTCGGTCATAGTGAAGGTGGCTTAATAGGAGCAATAGCAGGTGTTAACAACAGCGAATTAGACTTTTTCGTTAGTTTAGCAGGCCCAGGTACAACTGGCGCTGATATCTTAATTGATCAGTCTTATAAAGCGCAAAAGTTGATGGGTGTTGCAGCTGAAGAGTTAGCCAAAAGTGACAAAGCTCAGAAGGAAATTATGTATGCCATTCATCAAGGAATAGACAAAGACGGTTTATTAAAAATAATGATGTCCCACGGTATGGGCTCAAAGCAAGCGCAGGCTCAAGTAGATATGGCATTGTCACCATGGTTTGAATATTTTGTTAAATCTGATGCAACGAAATACTTATCGCAATTAACGATACCAGTGCTTGCCTTAAATGGTGGTAAAGATATTCAAGTGATTGCCAAACAAAATATAAACGGCTTTAAGGCCTCGGTAAATACAGACTTGTTAACAACAAAGATTTACCCTAATCTTAACCACCTATTTCAACCGGCTGAAACTGGCTTACCGTCTGAGTATAGCGAGATAGAAACGACAGTTTCAGAGCAAGTTAGTAACGATATAGCTAAATGGGTTACCTCTATTTAATCTAAGTTGATTAAACAATAAAGAATATAGCGTTATCGGCTTGCTGATAACGCTTAATAATAACAACGAAGAAATATTCTCATGCCAAATATCAGTGCCTTTTGGCCTATTCAAATTATCAGTTGGAGCTTATTTGTTTTAGTGAATTTGCTTGGACGAGGTTACTTCAAGTACTTTCACCTAAGTGAGCTAGCAAACTCTCTAGCACTTGGCTTTTCACTTTTTTGCGCGACAAGTGTCTTGCGTTTCTTTTTAAAGAATCGATTAAAGGCCAATAGCGTATATTTAAACTTTGGCATCATGATACTTGGCTGTGCAATAGGCGGCTTTATATCGATAGGGCTATATTTGGCTATTATTTTTCCTATCGCGGACAGCTTGTTTGCAGTTCCAATGAAAATCTTAATGCTACAAATGCTAATGGGTTCGCCAGTTATTTTTCTGCTGGTTTTAGGCTGGTCTGCGATTTACGCGGTATTGCGTAACCAGCGCATTTTTAAACGTGCTGAATTAAAACAAGTTGCCCTTGAACAATCGCTTAAATCGGCAAGATTAGACGTGCTACTTAGTCAAATTAATCCGCATTTTATTTTTAACGCCATCAATAATATTCGCGCTCTTATCTTAGAAGATGCAAACAAAGCGCGAGATTTACTGGCAGATTTATCTGAAGTGATGCGATATACCATGAAAGTAGATAAAGAGAGTCTAATCGCGTTTGAAGACGAAGTGGAGATAGTGGGTCACTATGTTGCTTTAAATAAAATTCAATTAGAAGACAAGTTAGCGGTTGATTGGCAAATCGAGCCAGACACATTATCCTTAAATATTCCGCCTATGGTCTTACAGTTACTAGTGGAAAACGCCATTAAGCATGGCATCAGTAAAATAAAATCTGGTGGCGCTATTCATATTTCAACCGCGCTGGATAAACAAAATAATACTTGGCAACTTGTGGTAGAAAACTCCGGTGAGCTAAAACAAGGTAACCCTCAAACGGGAGTTGGTCTAAAAAATATTTCACAGCGTCTCGCGATAGTTTTTGAAAAAGAGGCTTGTTTTACGCTAACACCGTCGGAATTAGGTGTTAAAGCCACGGTGACATTGCCCATTGTTAACAGGGAGAGTGAAAATGTATAAAGCGATGATTGTTGAAGATTCACGCCTTGCGCGCTTAGAATTAACTTCACAGCTCTCTGCTGTAGAAGAAATAGAATTAGTCGGTGAAGCCGAAAATATCGAACAGGCATTATCTTTGTTTGAGCAGCATACACCAGATCTTGTGTTTCTAGACATAGACTTACCTGATGGCAACGGCTTTGAGTTTTTAACGCAATTATCGCAAGCGCCATATGTGATTTTTACCACAGCTTTTGATCAATTTGCCATTAAAGCATTTGAGCAAGGGGCTGTTGATTACTTACTTAAGCCCTTTACCCAAAAGCGATTAGTTGAAGCATGGCAAAAGTTTAAACAACAAGCTGATGCCACTAATAATCAGCAAAAAACAAATGAAAAGCTACAACTGGAAAGCCAATTTTTTGTCAAAGATGGCCAACAATGCTGGTTGGTGACTTTATCACAGGTTACTCGATTTGAAGCCATGGGCAATTATACCCGAGTGTATTTCGACGATAACAAACCTATGGTTTATCGAACGTTGGCGCAAATAGAGGAGCGCTTACCGCAAGAGCTATTCTTTCGTGTGAGTAGACAAAATATTGTTAAGCTAAGCGCCATCACTCACGTTGAACCTTGTGGCTCTGGTGGCTTGGAGCTTACGCTTAATAATGGAGATAAAGTAGAAGTATCAAGAAGGCAAGCCAGTAACTTTAAACAATTACTGGCTTTATAATTGATTACAGCTTAATTGCGGAAATTTTTTCGACAATGCCTTTTGCATCTAAGCCAAGCTCTTGATGAATTTCTGCTTGCGTACCGTGCTTGATAAACTGATCAGGTAAGCCAATGTTGAGTAAACGCGTTGCCAACCCTTGGCCAATAACATATTCATTAACCGCTGAACCAGCACCACCTGCAATCGCATTATCTTCAATGGTAACCAGCAATTGATGTGATTGAGCAAGTTCTGTAATTAACTGCTCGTCTAGTGGTTTAACAAAACGCATATCAACTAACGTCGCATTGAGTTCTTCTGCTACTTTTTCTGCTTCGCCAAGCATGGTACCGAAGCTTAATAATGCAATCTTTTCACCAGAAACAAGCTTTCTACCTTTGCCAATTTCTATCGTTTCATCGATGGCTGGCAGCTCATTGCCAATCGCGTTACCGCGAGGGTAGCGCACAGCAGCAGGCTGGTTAAGCTTATGGCCTGTTGTTAGCATCAACTGGCATTCATGCTCATTAGCTGGTGCCATGATCACTAAATTTGGAATGCAGCGCATAAAGCTTAAATCAAACGCACCTTGGTGTGTTGGACCATCGGCGCCAACAATACCAGCTCTGTCGATAGCAAACAAAACAGGTAAGTTTTGAATGGCTACATCGTGAATTAGCTGATCGTATCCACGTTGTAAAAAGCTAGAATAAATCGCAACTACAGCGTTATGGCCGCCTATTGCTAAACCCGCTGCAAATGTAACCGCGTGCTGCTCAGCAATGGCTACATCGTAATATTTCTCAGGGAAACGCTGACTAAATTCCACCATACCTGAGCCTTCGCGCATTGCTGGCGTGATCGCCGCAAGTAAGTCATCTTGCTCTGCCATTTTACACAACCAATCGCCAAAAATTTGCGAATAAGTTGGTGTTGTTGGTGCGCTTTTAGGCAAGCTAGTTTCCATTGGGTTGAATTTAGGTACCGCATGGTATTTTATTGGGTCTTGCTCTGCTGCGTGGTAACCCTTACCTTTTTTGGTGGCAATATGCAAAATTTGCGGCCCTTTAAGCTCGCGCATATTACTAATGGTATCAACTAAACCATTAACATCATGGCCATCGATAGGCCCGATGTAATTAAAGCCGAGCTCTTCGAAAAAAGTGCTTGGTACAACCATGCCTTTAAGGTGCTCTTCAGCGCGACTCGCTAATTCTTTAATCGGTGGTATGTTTTCCAGTAAGCGCTTACTACCTTCTCTAAAGCCTGTGTAAAAGCTTCCTGAAAGCATTTTTGCCAGGTGATTATTCAGTGCGCCTACATTTTCAGAGATAGACATTTCGTTATCATTAAGAATAACTAACATGTCTTTATGAATGTCACCTGCGTGGTTTAATGCTTCAAAAGCCATACCAGCAGTCATCGCACCATCACCAATAACAGCCACAACTTTTCGGTTTTTACCTTCTTTCTCTGCGGCAGCGGCTAAACCTAAGGCGGCAGAAATAGAAGTACTCGAATGACCAACACTTAATACGTCATATTCACTTTCTTCACGCCATGGGAAAGGGTGTAGACCATCTTTTTGACGAATGGTATGAAGCTGGTCGCGGCGACCAGTAAGTATTTTATGAGGGTAGGCTTGATGTCCCACGTCCCAAATTAAATGATCGAACGGCGTTTGGTAGACATAATGTAGCGCGACAGTTAATTCTATCGTGCCAAGGCCAGAAGCGAAGTGACCGCTACTTTTACTCACAGAATTTAACAGGTATTCTCTTAGCTCAACACTTGCCTGAGGCAATTGCTCACGCTCAAGCTTTCTAAGATCGCTTGGGGAATCAATGTTTGATAACAATGGGTAATCGTTTAGGTTTATAGTCATAATTGTTAAATCAGTGACGCTTAACTGGTCCGTTGAATAATAAAGGTGGCAAAATCAGCCAAATTCTGAGTATTGTAAGGCAAAGTGTGCAAAGCTTGAAGCGCTTGTTTATACAAGTCGTCAGCTTTTTGTTGAGCGCCTTGTAAACCTAATAATGCAGGGTAAGTACTTTTATTCGCGGCAAGGTCAGAGCCAGCAGGCTTTCCGAGCTCTTCTTCACTAGAGGTTATATCGATGATATCGTCTCTTACTTGATACGCTAAACCAACGCACTTTGCGAATTCTATCAGTGCCGATTGCTGCTCTTTGGTAATGTTTTCAGCGCACTCTGAGGCCATCAAGACACTTGCTTCTAATAAAGCGCCTGTTTTTAACGCGTGTAACTGCTCTAATTGCTCTAGAGATATTTCTTTATCTGTTGCAGCCAAATCCATTGCTTGTCCACCACACATTCCTTGGTAACCACTGGCGGTAACTAAGTGCTGGACAAGTTTAATTTGCTTAGTCGCAATATGCTTGGAAAAAGGGTGATTTGCTAAAATATCAAACGCAAGTGTTTGCAAACTATCGCCAGCTAAAATCGCGGTAGCCTCATCGAAGGCTTTATGGCAAGTAGGCTGACCACGACGTAAATCGTCATCGTCCATGGCAGGTAAGTCGTCATGTAATAAAGAATAAGCGTGGATGCATTCTAGCGCCGCTGCAATGCCATCTATGTCTTGTAGCGATACATTAAGCGCTTTACCCGTCGTATATGCTAAATAAGGACGCATACGTTTGCCGCCGATAAGAAGCCCGTATCGCATTGCTTCTAGCAACTTAGGATCGTTAACAGTTAAGCTATCTAATTTGTTCGTTAAGTATTGATTAACGCGCTCTTGCAAATCAGGTAAGTCTGACAAACGAGTCACTATGCATCCTCGTTGTTATCAAAAGGAGTGAGTTGCGCTGATTGGTGACGTTGCATAAGAATCTGAACTTTTTGCTCTGCGTCTTTAAGCTTTTCTTGGCTTACTTGACTCAGTGACAGGCCGCGCTCGAATAGTGCCATAGACTCTTCCAACGGAAGTTCGCCGCTTTCTAAGCCATTTACGATCATTTCAAGTTCTTTTAACGCTTCTTCGAAGGATAAATTTTCTATTTTTTTACGGGCCACGAGCGTCTCATTTGAGTCAATTTATTAGAATACCGCGCAAGGTACCTTAGCTTAAAGGTTTGGTCAACAACTGCTGATTCCACGATTAAAATCAAATAATCGCTATAAATAAGTTAAGTTATTGAACATTCGGACGATAATATTAACATAGAATATAAAAGACTAATTGAATTAATTGCTGTTTCATTTTGCGCAATTTAAAAAGAGTGTTAAGACCAAAGTAACGAATTTAAGCGAATAATGGGTCTGTTAAAGCCGAAGGTAAGCTAAACTCTTTTAGTCGATAAAATAAGCGTGAATTGCTGTCGCGCGATATGCAACTATTGGTTATTATCAATAATAAAATAGAACATAAAGCAGGTTTTCGGAGGTATTTGTGGATTTAGCGAGCTTACTAGGTGTTGTAGGTGCTATTGGTTTGGTGGTTCTAGCGATGATTATGGCTGGTGACATCAACATGTTTATCGATGGAAAGTCTGTACTAATCGTTATTGGTGGTTCTTTATTTGTTGTACTTGCTAACTTTAATTTAGGCCAGTTCCTCGGAGTGGGTAAAATTATCGGTAAAGCCTTTATGTTCAAAATTGAAAAGCCTGAAGAGCTTATTGAGAAATCGGTAGAAATGGCTGATGCGGCTCGTAAAGGTGGCTTCCTTGCACTAGAAGAAGCTGAAATATCAAATGCTTTTATGCAAAAAGGCGTTGATATGTTGGTAGATGGTCACGACGCTGACGTTGTGCGTAGTACGCTACAAAAAGATATCAATTTAACGACCGAACGCCACGAAACAGGCATTAGTATTTTGTCTGCACTTGCCGATATCGCTCCTGCAATGGGGATGATAGGTACACTAGTTGGTCTTGTTGCCATGTTATCAAACATGGATGACCCAAAGGCAATCGGCCCTGCGATGGCGGTTGCACTATTAACAACACTTTATGGTGCTTTCTTAGCGAACGTTATCGCTATTCCAATTGCCAACAAGCTAAAGCTACGTATGGCTGAAGAGAAAATGAACCAAGAGCTGATCTTAGATGCTGTTTTAGGTATTCAAGATGGGCAGAATCCTCGTGTAATTGAAGGCTTGCTGAAAAACTATTTACCAGAGAGTAAGCGAACAATCGATACGACTGAGGAATAGAAGGAACACATTATGGCTAATCCTCCAGAGTGTAAATGTCCACCGCCCGGCCTACCGCCATGGATGGGGACGTTCGCTGACTTAATGTCTCTGTTGATGTGTTTCTTCGTTCTATTATTGTCATTCTCTGAAATGGACGTTTTAAAGTTTAAGCAAATTGCGGGTTCCATGAAGTTTGCTTTTGGTGTTCAGAATAAAATAGAGGTAAAAGACATTCCAAAAGGCACCAGTATCATTGCGCAAGAGTTCCGCCCAGGTAAGCCTGAGCCAACGCCGATTGAAGTGATTCAGCAACAAACCGTTGAAATGACACAACAGATGCTTGAATTCCAAGCGGGTGATGAAACTTCCGCAGGTGGTCGCCAAGAGCAACGTGGTACAGAACGTGGTGGTCAATCACAAAGTACCGCCGATGAAATGTCAGCTCAAGCGCGTCAAAAAGCCAGTGATGAATTAGAACAAGCGTCGCAAGAGCAAGTAAATGAACTTGTTAAGAAAATTGCGGAGCAGTTAGAACAGCAAATTCAAGATGGTGCGATAGAATTAGAGCAGCTTGGACAACAGGTGATTATTCGCATTCGCGAGAACGGCTCCTTTCCTTCAGGCTCAGCCTTTCTGCAACCTAAGTTTCGACCTATCATCCGTGAAATTGGTGAGTTATTAAATACTATTCCTGGCGAAATCATGGTGTCAGGTCATACCGATAACCAAGGTATTAGCTCAGAACTGTTTAGTTCTAACTGGGATTTATCAAGTAAGCGTGCTGTGGCTATTGCTCATGAGTTGGTAAAAGTTGATGGCTTTGATCAATCACGGATGACTGTGGCTGGTCATGCCGATGGTAAACCTTTAGTACCTAACAATAACAATTTGAACCGTCGCCGTAATCGACGCGTTGAAATTGCAATTAGCCAAGGTAAGCCAAAAGAAACTGAGCCTTATTCAGTTATTAGTAAAGATAACAACTAAAACAAGCTAATTTTCATATAAAAAAGGATCGCAAGGTGATCCTTTTTTATTACTGTTACCGTAACAGTATCGTGCAATCACAACTTTTTTTAGCAACAAATCTCTGCTTAATGTATAATCCGCGCCACTTATTTGTGGGGTATCATGTAAATGAGATTTATTGTTAAACTTCAGGCTGAAATTGCCATTAAAAGTCGTCCTGTGCGCAAGCGTTTCACTAAGATTCTTGAGTCTAATATCAAGAATGTTCTACGCAGAGTCGATGAAACCGTTACGTCTCGAATCAACTGGGACAGTATTGAAGTAAATAGTAAGAACCTTTCACCTGAAAATCGTGAAAAGCTCATTGATACCTTAAGTTGTATTCCTGGTGTTGCCTTTTTCTATGAAGTTCAACAGGTTGAGTTTACCGACTTACACGACATATTCGAAAAAACCTTAGCTGTCCATGCTAAAACAATTGAAAACAAATCTTTTTGTGTTCGTGTTAAACGCAATGGCGAACATGAGTTTTCTTCATTACAAGCCGAGCAATACGTTGGTGGCGGTTTAAACCAAGCCGTTGATAGCGCGCGTGTTCAATTGAAAAAACCAGATGTTACGATTCAACTTGAAATTAAGCATCAAACGTTGTCGATTATTACCGAAAGAATTAAAGGCTTAGGTGGCTTCCCAATTGCGACACAAGAAGATGTGCTGTCTTTAATGAGTGGTGGTTTTGACTCTGGTGTTTCTAGTTTCCAAATGATCAAAAAGGGGGCTCGTACTCATTTTTGTTTTTTCAACTTAGGCGGCAGTGCTCATGAAGTTGGCGTTAAAGAAGTTAGCTATTACTTGTGGAACAAGTTTGGCGCGTCTCATCGTACCAAGTTTATTGCCGTTGACTTTGATCCTGTCGTTGCTGAAATTTTAGAAAAAATAGATAACGGCCAAATGGGTGTTATTTTAAAGCGTATGATGATGCGCGCAGGCGCTAAAATAGCCGAAAAACGCGGTATTCAAGCATTGGTTACTGGTGAGGCTCTAGGTCAAGTATCAAGCCAAACATTAACTAACTTAAATGTTATAGATAGAGTGACTGAAACACTAATCTTGCGCCCACTTGCTGCTTACGATAAGCAAGATATTATCGATATTGCCCGCGAAATCGGCACCGAAGATTTTGCTAAAACCATTCCAGAATATTGTGGCGTTATTTCTAAGAAGCCTACGGTAAAAGCTGTATTATCTAAAATAGAAGCGGAAGAAGAGAAATTCGACTTTTCAATTTTAGATAAAGTCGTTGAAGAATGTCGCATCATTGATATTCGCGAAATTGGTGAAGCTACAGAGCAAGAAATTCAAGCAGTTGAAGAATTAAAGGATATTCCTAAAGACGCGATTGTTCTGGATATTCGTAGCCCAGAAGAAGAAGATGAAAACCCGCTTGAAATTGATGATGTTGAAGTACAACATTTACCTTTCTTTAAACTGGCAACAAAGTTTGGCGATTTAGATCAAAGTAAGCAATACTTGCTCTATTGTGATCAAGGTGTAATGAGCAGGCTTCAAGCCCTTTATCTAATCGATAACGGCTATAAAAACGTTAAGGTTTATCGTAAGTAAGCGCGTTTATCTGATCAACTAAGTATTTGTTTTCAGGCGTTGCAATATTCAACGCCTGACCTTGCTCAACAATAAAACCGTTTATTTGCGCTATTTCGGTTTTACGTTTATTTAATATATCGCTGCGCATTGAAGAGCTGTTTCTAGCCGTCTTTTTCGCAACTATTAGCGCCGACTGTTTTAACTGTTTCTTATCTAACACGACACCTAAACTTTTCGCCACAGCCGCTACTTCATTCAAAACCTTATCGATAGTATCTTGATACGCTTGATTAATTATGCCGCCGTTTTCTATATCATGTATCGCTGTTAACGGGTTGATAACACAATTAACGGCCAGTTTAAGCCATTGTCTCTGAATTATGTTTTCATCAATTATTACCTCAGGCAGGGCTTCTTGCATAGGTAAATCATTGAGTAGCTGATGAGCATGATCAGATATCAAACCGATATGACTGTCGCCTTCACCAGTATGTTCAATCGATAAGGTATCGTGTTTTTTACAGCCATGCGTGGTTAGCATCAATGCTACTTTTCTGCCACCTGCCAAGGGTAAAATACGCTGTTTAGATAGCATACCGTTGTGACATAAAACGATGAGCGCGTTTGGGTTTAGGTGAGGAATATACTGTTCAATTGCGCTGGAAACTTGGTAACTCTTGGTGCAGAAAAGCACAATGTCAGCCTTCGCCAAATGACTCTTGGAGGCAAGATGTAAAGGCAGCTCTTCACTCTCTTGATTCATTTTTAGCAAAGTCACTGAGTGCTGCTTTGTTGAAAAGTTATCTGAAGTTTGTAGGAAGGTATCCACCTTATTTTTTGTTAGATAAGCGTACCATAACAAGCCTATTGCGCCCTGACCTACAACAACGATATTCATCATGCTTTATTTATACTGACGTCTGTCGTAGTAAACGACTTTTAACCATTTAAGTGCAACAAATAAAGTGACACCGGCGACGTCAGCTAAAAAGTCACTAAATTCACCATTTCTAAAGCCTAGATGCCACTGCGCTATTTCAGTTAAGCCGCCGTAACAAACTAAGGTAATTGCTAAATTCACTAAAGGGAATTTAAAAACTCCGTGTAAAAACCAAGTAAGTATAAAAAAGCCAATTAAGTGACCTATGGAATCTATTTGCGTACTTCTAAAAACAATGGCTGCCCAGTCGTGCGCGAGCAAACTGGCAACGATACCGAGAGTTAAAAAAATAAGAAGCAGAAGAAGATGCTGCTGACTTTTCATTCTAGAAAAATCCAACTTGAAATTAGTGGGGAATATATTACCACGCTTTTTATCAATAAATAGCGGCAATACAGGTTTTTCCGTAATAACTCTTTTGCTATGATGCGAAAAAACGTCAATTAAGAGATTAAATTATGCCTTCAATGGACATCGTATCTGAGATCAATATCGAAGAAGTAAGAAATGCTGCTGAAAATGCAACCCGTGAATTAAGCACCCGTTTTGATTTTAGAGGGGTTGAAGCGAGTATAGAGTGGAAAAAGCCAAACGTTATCGTTAGCGCAGAAGGTGATTTCCAAGTAAAACAATTAGTGGATATGCTAAGAAATCAGCTGACTAAGCGTAAAGTAGATGCACAATCTATGACAGTTGGTGAACCTGAGTTTTCTGGTAGAAACTGTAAGGCAACTTGTAGTTTCAAGGAAGGGATAGATCAACCTACTGCTAAGAAAATCGTTAAATTGATAAAAGACAGCAAATTAAAAGTACAAGCGGCCATTCAAGGTGAGCAAGTACGCGTAACAGGGAAAAAGCGTGACGATTTACAAGCTGTAATGCGCCAAGTTCGTGAAGCTGAGTTAGGGCAATCTTTTCAATTTACTAACTTTAAAGATTAGTAAAATAATTCTTTATTAATAAAAACCTGAATTAAATCAGGCTGTAAACGAGTTTTTTGTACGGATGTTTTACACCGGCAGTACAGGCAAGTTTACAGCCTTATTCTAAGTTGACGGTTAGTCGTTACAATTAAATCAGCAAAATACTGTTTTTATTGATCCAGATTAAGTAAATTACAGAATCTTTATCAAAGGCTACTTAGGCCTAAATTACAAAAATTAAAATACAAAGATAGGTTATCATGGCAGGTTCTAGAGGCGAGTTTAGCTCTCGTATTGGCTTTATTATGGCAGCTGCAGGCTCTGCAGTTGGTTTAGGGAATATTTGGGGATTCCCGACTCAAACCGCGAGTAATGGCGGTGCAGCGTTCGTTTTCGTTTATCTTATTTTAGCATTCAGCTTAGCTTATCCCGCATTTATGGCGGAGCTATTAATCGGACGCTTTGGGCAGGCTAACGCCGTCACCTCTCTTCAAAAAATGTCGCGTACTAACGGGCAAAAAAAGTTTGGTTTTATCGTGGGGTTCGGTGGTGTTGTATGTGCTGCTTTGATTCTGAGTTTTTACGGCATTATTGCTGGCTGGATGGTCTCTTACGCGGTTTCACCTGTCGCGCTAACTTTAGGTAGCGAAAGTGTTTCTACTTGGGTGACAAGTCAGTCTATGTGGCGCAATGTGTTGTTTACCGCTATTTTCATGTTCTTTACCATTTATGTAATTCGTAGAGGGGTAGAGCAAGGTATAGAAAAGTGGTCTAAACGCCTAATGCCATTACTCATTGGTTTATTGTTGGTGCTAATCGGCTACGTTTTTACTTTAGAAGGTTCTAAAGAAGGTTTAAATGCATATTTAAATCCTGATTTTTCTCGAGTACTTGATCCTGATTTAATCATCAGTGCGTTAGGGCAAGCCTTTTTCTCTTTGTCTCTTGGTACTAGTGTCATGGTTATTTATGGCTCTTACATTTCTAAAAAGGAGAACCTTGTTTCTCTTGGCGCTCAGGTAACCTTAATTGACGTTTCTATTGCGTTCTTAGCTGGATTACTGATTATTCCTGCAATGTATGTTGCCCAAGCACAAGGTGTTGCGATATTTGCTGATGATGGAAGTTTAATATCTGGCCCTGGTCTAGTGTTTACAGTACTGCCTGCTTTATTTGACTCCATGGGCGCGATTGGAATATTAGTAAGCTTTGCCTTCTTTTTATTAATGTCTGTCGCGGCGTTAACTTCTAGTATTTCTATGCTAGAAGGGCCTGTATCTTACTTAGTAGAAAGGCATAGTATCGATCGCCAAAGAGCAACGGTAATCGTTGGTGCTATTATCTTTATGATAAGCGTTGGAATTATCAGTAACCTAGATGTTTTACTCGGTATGGTAGCCACACTAGCAACAGAATACGGCCAACCGATTATTGCCATGTTGTGTTGTGTATTTGTTGGTTGGATTTGGAAGCGTAGCGAAATACTTGATGAAATAAAACAAGGTCATCCTGAAGTAGAAAGTTCAGTATTCTGGAAGGTTTGGCCTTGGTATACCAAGTTTGTATGTCCAACGGCAATAGCTATCGTATTCATCCATTCCGTAATATAGCTTACCGTTAATCAAGTTATATTTTAATAAAAAGGCCTGCTCCCAATTGGTAGCTGGCCTTTATTGTTCCTAACTATTATTGCGTTACAAATTCAGTGACTTGCTTCAAACTAGCAGCACCAACTTTACGATCAACTGCTTCGCCATCTTTTATCAACAGTAGGGTAGGAATGCCACGTACACCAAACTGAGCCATCAACTCTGGTGCTTGGTCAGTATCTACTTTTACGACTTTCACGTCTTGATGGCTTTGAGCCACTTGTTCAAGAACAGGTGCAATCATTTTACAAGGGCCACACCAAGGTGCATAAAAATCAACTAATACTGTGCCTTGTGCATTTAATACCTCTTGCTCAAAGTTGTCTTGGGTAATGTCTTTAATCAATGTCATTTTCTTCTCCTTGGTTAAGTGCTGGCTATGTTATCGAGTAATTTATTGTTGATAAATATGCTTTAATAGTATTCACTGTTCTATAAATGGAATTATTAGTGCTACGTATTTTTTGTGTGATTGCTGGCTGGGAACAATTTATCGGGATAAGGCGACTGAATTAGATGACTATTTTATTAGACGACTACGCACTATTTACCGCAATTGCCGATGCGGGAACTTTAACTAAGGCTTCTGAGAAAACAGGAATTCCAAAGTCTAAACTTAGCCGTCGGTTGGCTGGCTTAGAGCAAGCTCTGGGGTGTCAGCTCATTTCAAGAACGACACGTAGTTTGTCTTTAACAGAAGCAGGTAAACTGGTCTTGCAGCACAGCCAGCAACCGGTTGAGTCGTTAAGAAACATAGAGCAACTTATTATCGACAGTTACTTCAAACCTAAAGGGCGACTCAATATTTTGTTCCCGTTAGAGTTTTTTAATCAAGTCGTATCGAGTTTAATTGCAGATTTTGCGGTGTCTTATCCTGAAATAGAAGTACATTGCAGTCACTATGCTGGCGTAATCCCAGAATTATCTTTGCAAGACGATTTAGTGTTTGTGTTACATGAAGATATGCTTAGTGCGTCAACGTGGGTAGCGAAAACCTTGATAAGCTTTCCTCAGTCTATTTATGGTAAGAAGGAGCTAGTTAGTGGGCTGGGCATGAGTATAGATATGCTGCAACAAGAACAGGCTATTCTGGCATTAGCAAATGAGCGTTGGAACTTTCGTGTGAAACAGCATCAACAGCTAATCTCTCCTAAATTATCTGTTGTTCTTTCAAGCCCCGAGATGCGCGTTGCTGCTGCTAAAAAAGGCATGGGATTAACTAAGCTACCTGATTATATAGGACAAAGGCAGGAAGAATTATCTAAGTTAGAACTACCACTTCCTGTTGTTGCGCAGCAATTAAGTGTACTTTATCAAAGCCGCAATATTCCGGCTAAAACACGCGCATTCTTGGATCATTTTCAAAGTAACATAGGCTGTTTAGTATAAATGCTGATATCAGATTTTTGGCCAGTTTAATGCTGCAACGTCCCCTAGTTCTGCTAGTTTATCAATACAGGTATCAGCTAAATAATGCTCTCCAAAAACAGGAGAGCAAGTATAGCGATAGTTTTGCCCATTCCAACTAAAGCTCAAGCTATAGGCGTGAAGATAGCCCCGATCGCTTTTGGAACTACTATAGTATGGATCGCCTAAAATCGGGCTGCCAATACTCGATAATGCCACTCGTATTTGATGGGTTTTACCTGTATAGGGCTTTACAACAAATAACCTAAGTCCGCTGCCTAGTCCATAGCTAAAAAATTGACTAATTGCAGGATTGTCATTTGAACGCAGTAGCTTCCATGCGCCTCTGCGACCTTTGCCCATATCGCCCTTGACCAAGCCTTGCTTTTTCTTGGGCTTTTTGTCGCTAATCGCGAGGTAAAACTTGTTGATTTGTTTGTGCTCAAAGAGCTGTTGAAAATTGATTGCTGCAGTTTTGTTTTTTGCAAGTATGACTAAACCAGATGTCATTTTGTCTAGACGGTGTACGGGATATAGTTCTTTTAGAGAGAGTAAGTGTTTACATTGGTTGAAAAATCCAGTGGAGGATTCTTCGTCTTGAAAACTAATATTTGCTGGTTTGACGACAATCAGAAAATCCTGATTATCGTCAAGTATGGTTATGTCAGTTAATGTCACAAACTCATTCCAATGAATACATACAGTACAATCGTAACAATCGCGCCAAATAACGCGTAAGGAAGCTGTGTTTTTACATGTTCAAAATGGTCACATCCACTGGCAATTGATGCAACTACCGTAGTGTCAGAAATAGGCGAAGCATGGTCACCAAAAATTCCACCCCCAAGCACTGCGGCAACAAGGAACTCTATAGGTAAGCCTGTTTGTTGGGCAACGGGTACTGCGATTGGAATGAGTATAGCAAAAGTACCCCATGAGGTACCTGTAGCAAAAGCCATAAAAGCTGCAGCGATAAAGATAAGAGGCGCAATCCAATAGTTTGCCACTTCAACTTGCAGCAATTGTGATACATAGCTACCTGTACCAAGCGCTTTAATTGCGTCACCGAATGCAAATGAAAGCACTAGGATTGCGACCGCTGGGCTCATATGTCTGATGCCTTTGATAGACGTTTTTAGAATGTCTTTCCAACTCATCAATTGATGACTTTTGATCATCATAATAAGAATAACCAAAGCGCTGACAATGGCCCAAAATACAGAAAACGCACCAGAGCCTCGTCGCATATCGCCATCACCAGTGACAAAAAGCAAAGTTAACGTTATCGCCAACAGCGCTAATAATGGAAACCACATAATGATAGCAGGTGATGATTTGTCGGTTTCGTCAATGTGGGTCGCAGTGGCTGCTATTGTTCTAGCATGCTTCATTGGACCAAAGACTTTTCCGCTATAGGCGGTATAGTAGGCTAGAACAAGTGCAATGATAGCGTAGAAATTAAAGCCTATTGTGGCAATTAACACGCCAACAGGGTCTTGCAAGTTGTAGCCATCGAGTAGTCCAAGTACATAGGCACCCCAGCCATTAATTAAGAAAATAATACTTACTGGTGCACAAGTTGAATCAATTAAATAAGCAAGCCTTGCACGGCTCAATTGGTATTGATCAAATAATTTTTGGCTCGCCATCCCTGCACTAAACATACTTAAATTGGTATCAGTAAATATACTGGTACCAACTACTGTAGGTAGTAATGCCGCTTGGCGAGAATTTCTGACGAGCTTCAACCTTGCCAACATATCAATAAAGCCATTGACTGCGCCAGACTGGTTCATTAATGCCACTAAGGCACCAATGAGTAAGCTAAAGGTAATAATGTAAACATTACCCATTGAAGAAAAGACGTTAATAAACCCTTCTGCTGAGAGCTTTAATCCTGCTAATACTTCCCAATTAGCTACCATGAAAAAGCACAGTAACATACCTGCTAATAATGCGAGCAGCGCGTTTTTACGCCAAATAGCGATGGCGATCGCTAGAACAGGAGGCAACAAAGAGAGAGGACTATCATGCATAACGTTTTTTCTATAATTATTATTGGACGCTAAACTTTACCTTAACTCGTCGCTATTAGAAACATTCACAATGGAATTAAATTTTTACACTTTATTGCGAATAGATTTCTAAAAGCGCTGGGTCTAATTTCGCACTATAGTTAAACTCATTGAAAACATACATTTCTATTGTTAGGGGATTGAATTTCTGAAGATAACCCTTAAATAGGATGTCAGACATCGCGTACAGCAACGGGACTCATTTTGACTTTATCTTTTCAGCAATACATCGACGCACTTGGCCAAGAATCTAATTTATCTAGTTTAGCAGGAATTGGGCGCGGTATAGAGCGAGAGGGCCTGCGCGTTCTCGCTGAAGGAAAACTTGCGACAACACCACACGCCAAAAAATTGGGTTCAGCGCTTACACACCCTCATATTACAACCGATTATGCTGAATCTTTAATGGAGTTCATCACGCCTGTTAGTCACAGCCCAGAAGAAGCTATTGCACAATTGCAGGATATTCAGAAATTTGTTCTTTCAAATATTGATGATGAGCTCATTTGGCCCATGAGCATGCCGTGTTTCGTCAGTAACGAAGACGATATTGAGTTGGCACAATATGGCAGTTCAAATATTGGTACGATGAAAACTGTTTACCGCCAAGGATTAAAAAACCGTTATGGCAGTATGATGCAGGTAATCGCCGGCATTCATTTTAATTTTTCGTTTAGTAAATCGTTCTGGGGCGTGTTAAAAGCGTTAGATAATGATCAAAGCGACGAGCAAACGTATATTTCGGAGCGCTACTTTGCTTTATTGAGAAATTACAAACGCTTTTGTTGGTTGATTCCATATTTGTATGGTAGTTCTCCAGCTATTTGTCCTTCGTTTTTACAAGCGCGAGAAACTAGCTTACCGTTTGAGAAATCGTCAACGGGATATATGTACTTACCGTATGCAACATCACTTCGAATGAGCGATTTAGGTTATACCAATAGCGAGCAGTCTTCTTTATCTATTTGTTATAACGATTTGCCTGGATATTTAGATGGTGTAAAAGACGCTATAAGCCTTTCTTCTGATAAGTTTGAAAAAATCGGTATAAAAGTAGACGGTAAGTATCAGCAACTTAACAGTAATGTGCTGCAAATCGAAAACGAGTTATATGCGCCGGTGCGCCCTAAGCAAGTAGCTCGCTCAGGAGAAAAACCTTCTGAAGCGCTTGCCGATAGAGGTGTTGAATATATAGAAGTTAGGGCGCTAGATGTAAACCCATTTGTTGATACTGGCATTAGCATAGAACAAGTATATTTTCTTGATATCTTCTTGACCTATTGTGCGTTGGCAGAAAGTCCACAATTAGCGTGTTCTAATCAGAATAGCTATGAGCAGAATATGGATGAAGTGGTTGTTCGTGGCCGAGACCCTCAACTATTACTTGATGATAACGGTATTAAAAAGTCAGTGAAACAATGGGGAAGTGAATTATTAGATGGTATGGAACAAGTCGCTATATTACTTGATAAGGCCTATGGTACGGATAAATATCAACTAGCGTTGAATACTGAAAGAGAAAAAATTAACGATCCGAGTTTAACCCCGTCGGCTAAGCTGTTAAACCTAGTGAATGAAAAACAGCAAAGCTTAACAAAGTGTGCGTTAGAAGCTGCGCAGGATTATAAAGCGCAACTGTTAGCGCGTCCTTACCAAGTATATAGCCAGGAGTATTTTGAAGGTCAAGCGATTGAATCTCTCGCTAACCAAGAAGCTATTGAAGAAGCTGATAGTTTAAGCTTTGATGAATTTCTTGAAGACTATTTTAAGTAAAGAGTCGAAAATTTTTCGTCTAAACATTTAAATCAGACAAAAAAAAGCGCGTTTTGGGTAACGCGCTGTTAATAAAAGAAAGCAGTCCAGGGAGGTGTTTGCTCTCATATAGTGTGACTACGCCTTTCTTGATTAGTTCAAAAAATAATCGAAAATATTTCTAAATTCTTAAATTTTTACCTAAGTGACTAATTAATTTAGAAATAAAAAAAGCGCGTTTATTAAAAACGCGCCGTAATAATCATGAAACACTAGGGAAATGAAAAACATCTTTCTCGTATAGTAAGAGTCCATTCGATGCTTAAAGTTCCCTTATGTACCTAAAAAAGATCCCTTCCTGCGTTTATTCGCTATAGTTATAGCGCTAATTAATTGAATATATTACTTTTATTTTTAACATTAATTGTGTAATTCGCGGTGTTGCTGATCTACAGCATACGTATGGAATCAATTTTTCATCATTTTATCTAAAATTTAAGGTAAGCTTTTCAACTCATTATATTAGAGCATATTGCGATGAAATTACTTCCTTTAAATAAGTATTTACCCAATGCCAGTTCCATTGCCTTTGGCTGCATGGGGCTAGGCGGTGGATGGAACGATAATCCTGTTTCAGCAGGTGATCTAAAGAATGGTCACCTTGCAATTGATACTGCGCTTGAATCTGACATTAACTTTTTTGACCATGCTGATATTTATACCTTAGGAAAGGCTGAACAGGTATTTGGTGAGTTATTAAAACAACGTGCAGATTTACGTGACAATATCTATTTACAATCGAAATGTGCCATTAGATTTCAAGAGGGCGATATTCCGGGGCGCTATGATCATTCGCAAGAATGGATAACGCACTCGGTAGATAACATTTTAACGCGCCTACATACTGATTATTTGGATATCTTATTGCTGCATCGCCCTGATCCTCTAATGGATGTTGAAGAATTAGCTCAAACCCTTCAACAACTTCAACGCTCAGGAAAAGTAAAGTACTTTGGTGTGTCCAATATGCATAGGCACCAAATGGAATTAATTAACGCCCATTTGTCGACGCCCCTAGTGGTTAATCAACTGGAAATGAGCTTGTCTAAACTAGGTTTTTTAGAACAAGGTGTTACGGTAGCCATGGGTGAAAGTGCCAATGTTGGTTTTGACACTGGCATTATAGAATATTGTCAATTAAACGGCGTGCAGGTGCAGTCTTGGGGAAGCCTAAGCCAAGGACTTTTCTCCGGCGCAGACTTATCTGAACAAGGGCAACATATTGTGGCAACAGCTGAGCTAGTGCATGATTTAGCAAATAAGTACCAAGTATCGAAAGAAGCGATAGTACTTGGCTGGCTAATGAAGTTACCTTATCGAATTCAACCTGTTATTGGTACTATAAACCCAGCAAGAATTAAAGCCTGTGCACAAGCTAACTCAGCTGCTATGCAAATAAGTCGAGAAGACTGGTATTCGCTTTATATTTCGTCGCGCGGCAAGCCTTTACCATAAAAGCTATGAACTATTTATAAAGCGTTGTTCATCATTAATTTTCTGGACTGTGCTGCTCAACATAAGAGACCAGCTCAGGAAAAAAGCTCATAAATACTTGCTCAAATTCCTGATAATGTAGAGTAACGTCCTCGGTACTTTTATCAAAAGAATTATCAAAACGAATACGTTTAGCGATGTTCTTTAAAGCAGTGGCAACACCTGCCTGTGTGCGATAATGCTCAAACCAATCGTCGGTGGTTACTCGACGAATAGTCTTACTCATTCGTTCTGGCATCACATCGAGCCGTTCTTGAAGAAGTTGATAGCTATTTTGTTTAAAAAGCTCGAATGGAATATGGTGAAACAGATGCCAGTGTTTTATTAAAAAGTGATCAAATAGTACATCTAAGGCTATACCTGCAAAACGTCTGTTATTACGATTAAACAATTGTTTTGCTTGTTTCACTAGTTCATGGCTATCGGTAAATCTATCTACCATATAGTGATTTTGTAGTCCTAGCTCAACATTAGAGGGTATTTCAGCAAGTTTTGTTGAACCACCAAAGTCACCGAGTAAATTCCCAAAGTGAGAATCAGCATTAGGTTTGGCAAGATATAAATGAGCAAGGTAGTTCATGCAGGTTTGTCTTAATAGAAAGTTGTGGATGATTATGTCTAAATTGTCATCTTACTATAAATAAGTTACTTTTTTTTAGGCAAAAAAAAGCGCGTTAAATTAACGCGCTAAACTATCCAAGGGAAACACAATATGAAAGTCTTGTAAGTTAAGAGTGGTGAGTTTTCTAAAAGTTCAAAAATAATTTATTTTTTTTCATTTTTTTTTATTGGCTTCTTTTTTTTAATAATTCTGGCATTATGAGCCCATAAAAAAGTCAGCTGAAAAGAGACATGAAAAAAAAATCTGTACTGCTTACTACTGTTTTATCTACTTGGCTGTTAGCTAGTTGCGCTACACCTCCACCTAAAAATCCTGAGAACCTTTGTGAAATTTTTAAAGAACACAGAGATTGGTATTTTGCCGCAAAAGACGCACGAGAACGCTGGGGTACACCAATTCATGTTCCTATGAGCATGATGTATCAAGAAAGTTCCTTCAAAGAAGATGCTTTGCCTCCTCGCGATTACCTATTTGGTTTTATTCCTTGGGGAAGAGTAAGCACTGCTTATGGATATTCTCAGGCTAAAACGATGACTTGGGATGACTATATTCGTGAAACCGGAAATAGTGGTGCTGATAGAGATGACTTTGACGATGCTATCGATTTTATGGGCTGGTTCATTTATAAAACCCATAAAATTAACAAAATATCTAAGTGGGATGCTTATAACCAATATCTAAATTACCATGAGGGTTGGGGCGGCTATAAGCGAAAAACTTATAAAAAGAAGGCTTGGTTAGTGAAAGTAGCCCGTAAAGTCGACAACAGAGCTAAGCGTTATAGTAGCCAGCTTAAAAGCTGTGAAGCTGACCTGAACAAAAGTTGGTTGTGGCGTTTGTTTTTCGGCTAAATGTTAGTGAGTTATCTGGGGATGCTTAACTTTTTACCTCTTTGGATAACTTTTCAACAGTAAGGCTTGTCAGGGCTTAATTTAGCTATTTTTAGCCCTGAATGAGCTTAATTATTGCTTTTTATTTATCTCGCGTTTTTAGACAAAACACCTTATTTACTACGAAACTTTTCTTTGGGTTGATTAACCTTTCGGCAAATGTGTCTGCATTGTTTTTTCTTAGCATTTTTCCTGCCAAAACACCTTATATTACTGAAATTTGCCTCTAGGGCAGTGGTGCCGTGACCTTAACGAAAATGCAAAAAAAACTTCATTTTTTTTGCAAAAATAGTTTGCAAAATTAGAGGGCTTTATTTTTATGGGGTTGGCTTTGTTATCCACAGAAATTGTGGAAATGTGAGTTATTAATATTGCTTGTGGATAACTGTGTGGAAAATAAAAATTGTATTCACAAAAATAGCAAGCCACCTTTTATTGAGCAATTGTGCTCAATAAAAGGGTTTGTGTTATATCTGACTCTCTGTTTCCGCGTCTTCAGATTGATAAAACTCTGGCATGATACGTACTGTTTTGATCATATTGCCATTAACATCGACAATTTCTAACGGGTAGCCTGCTATACGAACGCTTAAGTTAGCTTCAGGAATGTCTTCTAAGTATTCGAGAATAAGGCCATTAAGGGTTTTAGGGCCGTCAATTGGAAACTTCCAATCCATTTCTTTATTGATATCGCGTACGTTTGCTGTGCCATCAACGAGGTAACTGCCGTCCTGCTGCGGGTGAACTTCTTCAGATGGGGCAGGTGTCATGGTGGTAGTAAAATCACCGACAATTTCTTCTAAGATATCTTCTAATGTTACTAAGCCTTGAATATCACCATATTCATCGACAACAAGTCCTAAGCGCTCTTTGGCGCGTTGAAACTTTAACAATTGTACGTTAAGTGGTGTACCTTCTGGAATAAAGTACAACTCGCGTACTGCTCTAAGTAAAGTTGCTTTTGTGAACTGGTTTTTAGACACTAGCTTTAATGCATCTCGCACGTGAACATAGCCAACTACATCGTCGATAGTATCGCGATAAAGTAATACTCTGGTATGAGTAGAGTGGGTCAGCTGTTTCTGAATTTTCTTCCACTCTTCATTTATATCGATGCCAATCAAATCACTGCGTGGCACCATAATATCTTCTACTTTTACTTTTTCCAGATCTAAGATACCTACCAGCATATCTTGATCGCGCTCTGCGAGTAGTGCACCCGATTCATTTACCACGGTTCTAAGCTCTTCAGAGCTTAAACTATGTTGTTCACGTTGCTCAGGGCTAACACCAATAATCGCTAACAAGCCATTGGTAATCCAATTAACAATGACAACTAACGGATAAAGAATCTTTAGTAAAGGGGCGAGAATTAGCGAACTTGGGAAAGAAATTTTCTCAGGATACAAGGCGGCCAACGTTTTAGGCGTTACTTCTGCAAAGATTAAAATAACGAAGGTCAAGATTACAGTCGAAGCGATGAATCCACCAAAATCACCCAGTAGTCGAGTGCCAATGATAGTCGCGATAGACGCTGCGGCAATGTTTACGAGGTTATTTCCAATTAAAATTAAGCCGATTAATCTATCTGGGCGTTCGAGTAACTTACTAACTCGCTTAGCGCCTTTATGATTTTCTTTTTCTAAGTGTTTTAACCTATATCGGTTAATTGACATCAAGCCCGTTTCAGAACTAGAAAAGTAGGCTGATAGAAAGATAAGTACACCCAATATTATAAAAAGGGTACTTGTAGCTATGCTGTCCAAAAAGGGGGTCCTATATTGCCAAACACAATTGCTTATTAAAGCAAGAGGTTATTTATACCGCATATTTTATGATAAGAGAACTTCTTTCACGAATTTGCTGCCAAAATAGGCCAATGTTAATAAACTAGACGCGATTAGCGTTAATATTAGCACTCTTTTACCTCGCCAACCTTGTCTGTAGTGGCCCCACAAAGTAACACTATAAATTGCTAATGCGATTAACGATAATATGGTTTTATGCGCATTAGACTTATCAATAAAGCTATCTAAAAACGCTAAGCCCACGACTTGGCTTAAGAATAAGCACAAGGTGCCCACACCTAAGATAGTAAATAATTGCCCTTCGACTTGCATAAGTGGAGGTAATTGACTCACGGCCATTAGGTTTTTATCTTTCAACTTCATGTTGATATAGGCAACTTGGAAGCAATAAAGGGTAGCAATAATTAAAATGCAGTAAGCGACTAAGGCGATGGTAATGTGACTAACAACTGCTAGTTTTTCCGCCATCACAGGTAATTGCGCGTCATGAGGAATAAAGGTATAAACAAGTTGCCAAATGGCGGCAAAGCCATAAGTAACTGGGAGTAATAGGTTGACGCGATATTTCAATGCAAGTGCTGTTATCGATAAGGTAATAACTAAACTTACTAAAGAAATGACATTAGGCAAAGCAAAGTTAACGCCCGAGTTAGCTAAGATGAGTTGCGCTGTAGCTAATGTTTGTAAAACGATCCCAGAACAGCCTAACAAAAGGACTGTTTTAAGGTGTGGGCCATCAGGATGAAAAAAACGCACAACAACAGCAAAAGTGGCTAAAGCGAAACATATACTGGCAGCAATACTGCCGACATTGGCTAATTCCAAAGAACTAATTCCTTTTTAAGCAACCTACTTAGGGCTGCATATTATCAAAATGATTCATCAAGGCTACTATTATCTATGCTTGTCGCTTGATGTAAATCACCTTTTTACAATTCTAACGACCTATAATAAGTTTTCTAATCGGCTTTATTGCTAAAAATGCTAACAATACTACTGATGATAGGCCAATGCTATAGGGCAGAATTTCATGGCTATGGGCCATTTGATGACCTAAATCAATTTGGTAAAAGCTAAGGCCAAAATCGAGTAATAAGCCGAAGCCAATTGCACAAATTGAAATACCTGCTAGGTAACGAATAAGCACATTAGTACCCATTTCTTTTTTAATGACACCTAAGGTTGAAATATTTGTTGCTGGCCCTGCCATCATAAATACTAGCGCTGTTCCCGGAGAAATACCCGCCATGATAAAGCCAGCAGCAATAGGCGTAGACGCTGTCGCGCAAATATACATAGGAATTGAAATAGCGATCATAAGTAACATGGCAGGTAAGCCGCTACCGTAACTTAACAAAAAGCTCTCAGGGACAAAAGTGCGGATTAAAGTGGCAAATATTAAACCTACTAATAGCCAAACAGCTAAGTCGTCAATTAATCGAGTACCAGCATACATCAACCCTTCTTTGGTGTTACTCCATATACTTGGTTTTTCGGGGACTTTAGAGGAACAGCAAGAAGTCGTTTTCTTGGTTTCTTCAACTTTTGTTTTTGAAGCGCAGCAGTTTACCGAGTTTTCACTTGTATTGGTTGCGTCAGGATTAGTGGTTGCCACTAATAAACCTGTCGCTATCGCTGATAAGATGGCAGTAATGGGGCGATAGATTGCCATGATTGGCCCTAACATCGCATAAGAAACAGAGACAGAGTCAACACCCGTTTCAGGGGTAGCGACTAAAAATGAAGAGGTTGCTGGCGCAGAAGCTCCACTCCTCCTTAATTCAGTTGCAACAGGGATCACTCCACAAGAACACAGTGGCAGAGGCGCACCAATAAATGCCGCTTTGACAATAGCCATCTTACCTTTACCTAAATGGTGACTAAGAATTTTGGTTGGCACTAACGCTTTCATTAAACCGGCAATGATTAAACCTAGCAGCAGCCATGGACCTGCTTCTATACTTAGATCGAGAAAATTAATAGCCAGTTGTGAAAGTATGTCCATTCGCTCGGTACTCAAAAACTTTTTATCAAAGCTAGCTTACCATGAATTTTACTACGCGTACTCTTTAACCAATGACTAAGTAACAAATTTTAACCACTTTTAATTCGTGGTTTTTTCTTGAAAAGTGGCAATTTTGTTATTATTTGAAGAGTAAAGCTTTCGCTTCTTTTTCGCACGCGTATAATGAAGCGTTATTTTTCCCCATTTATGTCTGTAATTTGAGAGTGACATGTTTGAGAATCTTTCTGATCGCTTAACCAAAACCCTGAAAAATATCAGTGGTCGTGGTCGTCTAACCGAAGACAATATTAAAGATACCTTGCGCGAAGTGCGTATGGCGTTATTAGAAGCTGACGTTGCTTTACCGGTAGTTCGTGAATTTATTGCGAAAGTTAAGGAAAGTGCGGTTGGGCAAGACGTTTCCAAGAGCCTAACGCCTGGTCAGGTCTTCGTAAAGATTGTTCAAAAAGAACTTGAAACAGCAATGGGTGAAGTGAACGAATCACTTAACCTAAAAACTGCACCACCAGCAGTTATATTAATGGCTGGTCTTCAAGGTGCGGGTAAAACCACCTCTGTTGCTAAACTATCTAAGTTTTTAAAAGAACGTGAAAAGAAGAAAGTGTTGGTGGTAAGTGCTGACGTTTATCGTCCTGCCGCTATCAAACAGTTGGAAACGCTAGCTGCTGACGTTGGTGTTGATTTCTTTCCAAGTGATATCAAACAAAAGCCTATTGATATAGCCAACAGTGCGATTGATCACGCCAAGAAAAACTTCTTCGACGTGCTTATTGTTGATACCGCGGGTCGTTTGCATGTTGACGAAGACATGATGGGCGAGATTAAAGACTTACATGCTGCAATTACTCCAGTGGAAACATTATTCACTGTTGATGCTATGACAGGTCAAGATGCTGCAAATACAGCTAAAGCCTTTAACGATGCGTTACCACTTACAGGTGTCGTTTTAACTAAAACCGACGGTGACGCCCGAGGTGGTGCTGCGTTATCAATTAGACATATCACTGGCAAACCAATTAAATTTATGGGTGTTGGTGAAAAGATTGAAGCGCTAGAGCCCTTCCATCCAGACCGAATAGCCTCGCGCATTTTAGGCATGGGTGATGTTCTATCTTTAATTGAAGAAGTAGAACAAAAAGTTGATCGCAAGAAAGCAGAGAAACTTGCTAAGAAAGTAAAAGCGGGTAAAGGCTTTGATTTAGAGGATTTCCGTGAGCAGCTTGTGCAAATGAAAAGCATGGGTGGCATGATGGGCTTAATGGATAAGTTACCGGGCATGGGCAATATCTCTGACCAAATGAAAGGTCAGGTGGATGACAAAATGACGGTACGTATGGAAGCCATTATTAACTCGATGACGCCAGCTGAACGCGCACGTCCTGAAATTATCAAAGGTTCGCGTAAGCGCCGTATTGCTGCCGGCTCTGGTACGCAAATTCAAGACGTAAACAAACTGCTTAAGCAATTTACGCAAATGCAGAAGATGATGAAGAAAATGTCTGGCAAAGGCGGATTACAGAAAATGATGCGCTCAATGAAAGGCATGATGCCACCAGGTGGAATGGGTGGCATGGGCGGAGGCGGCTTCGGCGGCTTTGGTCGATAACCTCACCACCACAGTTATAAAAGAGCCGCGATTTATCGCGGCTTTTTACTATTTAACGTCGAAATGAAGCGTTGAACAAAGATCTTTGAATCGAAGTCAAAAAAGCGAATGTTGTCTCCATATTTACGTTTACTTCGACAGTTAAGTTCGATTAATCTGATGATAAAAAAGAACAAGGAAATACCATGCACAACCTTATTTTTGCCGTTATTTTGCTACTAAGCTTTGCGTCTTTTTCACAACAAGCTCAAGCTCAAGACAAAAAGCAAGCGATTGAAAATACGCTTCATACTTTCTTAGCGACTAACACATTACGCAAAACTCACGATGACTTTTGGGCCGAAGAGCTTATTTATACTAGTTCAAATGGCACACGTTTTGGAAAAGACAATATTATGTCTGGATTCAGCGAAAAGCCTGAAGCAAAAAATGACGATGTCTCTAAGTGGACGGCAAAAGAAGTGGATATACGTTTGTATGGTGAAATCGCGATTGTTGCCTTTAAGCTTTTTAACCACAATGCTCAAGGTGAATTAGTTCAACGTTACTTTAATACCGGGACATTAACCCTGCGTGACGGGCGCTGGCAAGCGGTTGCGTGGCAGGCAACCAAAATCCCTAACAAAGCGAAATCTCAATAAAAGAATTCCTTACTACATTAAGTAAGTTCTTTATTTATACTAAGCTTCATAGATAAGCCCCGTATTAAAGGGGCTTTCATCTTTATCTACCATCAATAATACTGCTTGCTTTTTGGCTAAAAAAGCGTAGAATACGCGAGCTTTTCTGTCACCTCGGTGTCAGGAAGTGTCTGGAAATTCGTTTTAACATTTAATTTATATAGAGGACGATATGGTTACCATTCGTTTAGCTCGTGGCGGCGCAAAGAAGCGTCCATTCTATCAGGTAGTTGTTGCAGACAGCCGTAACTCTCGCGATGGTCGTTTCATCGAGAAAGTAGGTTTCTTCAACCCTTCAGCACAAGGTCAAGCGGAAAAATTACGTTTAGACCTAGACCGCATCAACCACTGGGTTGGTCAAGGTGCTGGTGTATCTGATCGTGTGGCAAAGCTTGTTAAAGACGCTCAAGCTGCAGCTTAATTATTGATCGGATTGTAGGTTATGGCACAAGAGCAGAATGAAGTAGTTGTTGGCAAAGTAGGCGCAGTTTACGGTGTCAAAGGCTGGTTGAAAATTCACTCTTTTACCGAAGACCAAGAAGCAATTCTCGACTATTTTCCTTGGTCGTTAAAATTAGGAAACAAAGTACAGACTGTTGAAGTAACTGACTGGCGCAAGCACAACAAAGGGCTTGTGGTAAAAATAAACAACATTGATGATCGCGATGCTGCACAAACATTTGTGAATTCTGAAATTGTTGTTGATCAGGCATCATTGCCTGAGCTTCCAGAAGGTGAGTTCTACTGGCGCGATTTAATCGGCATGAAAGTAGTCAACACTTCCGGTTATGATTTTGGATTGGTTTCTGATTTATTAGAAACGGGTTCAAACGATGTACTTGTTGTTAAAGCTAATCGTAATGATGGCTTTGGTAAGAAAGAAAGGTTAATTCCTTATATTGAAGACCAAGTGATTCATTCGGTAAGCGTTGAAGATAAACAAATTTGTGTTGACTGGGACCCAGGTTTTTAACTCGTGAGTGACAACAAATTGTGGATTGGGGTGATTAGCCTTTTTCCCGAAATGTTTGATGCAATAACTGAGTATGGGGTGACTGGCCGAGCTATACGCAACGGGTTAATTGAGTTTCATAAGTGGAACCCAAGAGATTTTACCCATGATAAACATCGCACTGTCGATGATCGCCCTTACGGCGGTGGTCCAGGCATGTTGATGATGGTACAACCGTTACGTGACGCTATTGAAGCTGCTAAAAAAGCCGCTGAAGTAGACGGTAAAAAAGCTAAGGTCATTTATTTGTCACCTCAAGGACGTAAACTCGACCAAAGTGGTGCCCATGAGCTTTCACAACAAGATCGCCTGATATTTATAGCAGGTCGATATGAAGGCATAGACGAGAGACTGATCGAATCGCATATCGATGAAGAATGGTCTGTCGGTGATTACATATTAAGTGGTGGCGAATTAGCCGCGATGAATGTAATCGATGCCGTAGCACGGTTAGTGCCGGGTGTGTTAGGACATAATCAATCTGCTGAACAAGATTCTTTTTCAGATGGATTGCTAGATTGCCCTCATTACACTAGGCCTGAGGTATTAGACGGTAAGTCGGTTCCTAAAGTGTTACTGAGTGGAAATCATGAGCATATAAGACAATGGCGAGAATATCAGTCTTTAGAAAGAACATGGACCAGAAGACCAGAACTTTTAACTGACCTAGCTCTGACGGCTGAACAGCAAAAGATGCTTGAACAAATCAAGCAAAATGCAACAGACCGTGAATCCTAGGAAAAAGGTAATATTATGAGCAATATTCTTAAAGAGCTCGAACAAGAGCAAATGAAAAAAGACCTACCTGCGTTTGCACCATCAGACACAGTAGTAGTTCAAGTAAGAGTTAAAGAAGGTAATAAAGAACGTCTTCAAGCATTTGAAGGTGTTGTTATTGCTGTTAAAAACCGCGGCTTACACTCAGCTTTCACCGTACGTAAAATTTCTAGCGGTGTAGGTGTTGAACGTGTATTCCAGACACACAGCCCGTTAATCGACTCTATCGAAGTTAAGCGTCGCGGTGACGTTCGTCAATCTAAACTTTACTACTTGCGTGAGCGCTCTGGTCGTTCAGCACGTATTAAAGAGAAGTTGGCTAAAAAGTAATTTTCTTTGCTCAAGAAAATTACGCAGTATAACTGCTCAAAGAAACCCGCTTGGTAAAACAAGCGGGTTTTTTAATGCCGTAATATCTCTAGAAAAGGGGTAAATGAATAAAGAACTTGCAAATTTTTCTCTTTTTACTTCACACTAATAAAAGTTATACAAGAAGAGTGAAGTTATGGTTGTTGTTTCTCAAGACGCTAATCTGCAAATTGAACCTAGCGCATTTTCTAAACAAAGCCACCAATTTTGGACGTTACAGTTAAGTGGCTGGTTTGGTTACGCTGTCGTTGTTTTTATTGCGATTATTCGCCCGCAATTTAACGATGAAAACTTTAATTTATCTGGTCAGATTATAAATTTAGGTGTAGAAGTCTTAAGCGGCTTTACTCTTTCATATGTTTGCTGGTGGGTGATCAGGCAAACAGTACACTTGCCACTTAAAAAAACTCTACTTATCAGCTTTGCCAATGCCGCCTTGATGGGGCTTATCTTCAATATCGTAAAATTAGCCTCTTATAAAACCGTTGTCTACCACCAAGTGTGGTACGAAGAATGGAACATGTTGGAGTTTGGTGGCTGGTTTCTCTTTTCTGTATCGACCATGTTTATATGGACAGCTATATTTTTCATCATGCTCTATAACACCAAGTTACAAAAAGAGCATGAGATGCTTTTAAGGGCGCAAACGTCAGCGAAAGAGTCACAGCTACAAATGCTGCGCTATCAGCTCAACCCTCATTTTATGTTTAATACCATGAACGCCATTTCAACCTTGATTTACAAGCAAGACAACGAAAAGGCTGGGGAGATGCTAGATAAACTTTGTGCTTTCTTTCGCTATTCTTTAGAACAAAACACTGAAGTGGAAAGTACGATAGCTAAGGAAATGGAACTTTTAACGCTTTACCTTTCTATCGAAAAAGTGCGTTTTGGTGAACGCTTACTAGTGACGGTTGACGTAGATGAGCGAGCAAATGATGCCAAAGTTCCTGCGCTTTTTATTCAGCCTATTATCGAGAACGCTATCAAATACAGTGTTGAGTCGAAAAAAGGGCGAGCAGAAATTTATGTCAATTGTTTGGTACAAGAAACTAAGTTAATTGTATCAGTGAAAGACAATGGCGTTGGCTCCCTTTCTCAGAGCGAGCACGGCTTTGGTATTGGCCTTAATAATACCCGTGAACGTTTAAATACCTTGTTTAATGAACAGGCTGAGTTAAACTTCGAGCAAAAAGATACGGGCTCCACCGTAACGATTTCAGTGCCCTATATTCAAGAGTAAATTTATGCCAAACCAATCTTTTACCGCGATTATTGTTGACGATGAGCCGTTAGCTATTGAAGGCTTAAAGTTAAGGCTTGAAACAATAAAAGATATTAACGTTATTGGCGAAGCAACTGATGGCGAGCAAGCGATTGCCTTGTGTCATGAGTTACAGCCAGACGTGCTATTTATAGATTTGCGCTTGCCGGGCATTAATGGCTTAGAAGTTGTTCAACTATTACAGTCAGATGTAATGCCCTTAGTGGTTTTTGTTAGTGCTTACAGTGAGTATGCGCTAGATGCTTTTGAACTTAATGCCATTGATTATATTTTAAAGCCTGCCAATGTCGGGCGCTTACAAAAAACCATGGAGCGGGTACGCGAAAAATTAGTTCCTCTACAGCGAGATGTGGAAAAGTTTCGTTTGTTGAAAGCGTTAGGTGAAACCTCTGGTATTGCCATTTCGGAATTAGAAGAGTGGCTTGAGAATAGCCAAGAACCACTTCCTGCTAATTTTAGGCAGGAACTTATCATAAAAAATAGCGACAATGAAAAAGTGTTTGTACCGGTAAAAAGTATTCGCTGGATTGACGCAGCTGGCGATTACATGTGTATTCACACGCAAGAAGAGAACTTCATTGTCAGAATCACCATGAAGAAGCTAGAAAGTGAATTAGATCAATCTATGTTTCAGCGAATTCACAAGTCGACTTTGGTCAACATCAATTGCGTTCAAAGTATCCAAGCCCTTAAGAACAATGAAAGCCTGTTAGACTTAGGTGAAGGGGTCAAGCTAAAAGTGAGTCGAAATTACGCAGATTCAGTAAGGGCAATCATTGATTCACGCACCTTATAACCGAAAATCGCTTTACCGCAGTTTTGTTTCTTTTCATCGCAGTTTTTCAAAAAATTCATGTAATACCGCAATTTAAATTCGTGATGGCGCATTTGCGTTGTCGAATTTTATCACCTATACCACCATTAAGCTGATTCAATTTGTAATCACAAACCTAACATTAGCAAAGTCACATGTTCACCAATATAAAACAAAGAACATGCATAGGTAGGGGGAGATTTCTGTCAAAAGGGCAACGATTTAGTCTGTTGCCTAGCTGTATTGATAGAACCTGCTTTGACTAAAGTGGAATATAATTATGAATAAAGCAGCAAAGTCTATGTCTAAGGTGTTCGCACTCTCTATTGCGGCCACACTTGTCGGTTGCGGAGGGGGAGCCGAAACCAAAACTAACCCAACTAAAGTTGATCCAACGGTACCTGTTGAAGATTGGCAAATGGTATGGGCTGATGAATTCGATGGTACCGAAGTTGATTCCTCAAAATGGACCCATGAAGTTAACTGTGCAGGCGGAGGTAACAATGAAAAGCAATGTTATACCGACAGCAGTGAAAATTCTTATATTGAAGACGGTATCTTACATATCGTTGCTTTACCCGCAGCAGAAGGTGCTGAGAAACCATATACATCTGCAAGGTTAAACAGTCGTTACAAGGGCGACTTTAAATATGGCCGTTTTGAAATGCGCGCCAAATTGCCGAGTGGCCAAGGAAGCTGGCCGGCATTTTGGATGTTACCTACAGATGAAGTTTACGGTGGTTGGCCGAAATCTGGTGAAATCGACATAGTCGAAGCAGTAAACTTAAAAACACAAGATGCCGAAGGTAATAGTGAAAGCAAAGTATACGGCACCCTTCACTACGGTCGTGACTGGCCAGACAATGAGTCTAGTGGATTAGATTATACCTTACCTGAAGGACAAAACCCTGCCGATGATTTCCATGTTTACGCTATTGAATGGCAAGAAGGTGAAATTCGCTGGTACGTCGATGGTTACTTGTATCAAACCCAGCGACGCTCAGAAGTTAGATATAACAGCAAAGATGAAGCGGTTGGCCTTTCTCATCGAGGCTGGTTTGCTGAGTACTTTGATCAAGCTTCTGGTGAGTTAGTTACCCATTGGGATAATGCGCCATATGATCAAGAGTTTCATTTATTGCTTAACTTAGCGGTAGGTGGTAACTGGCCTGAAAACGTTAACAACGGTGGCATTGATGAAGCGGCATTTGCCAATGGCCAGCATTACGAAATTGATTACGTTCGTGTTTATCAATGTGCACAAAATCCAGAAACGGGTAAAGGTTGTGAAACCGTTAGAGGCGGTTACGACAGTACTGACGATGCATTGGTAGAAGGCAAAGCGCCAATCCCAAGCCCACCATCGTCTGGTGTTCCAACTAATTTAACCATTTTTGATGGTACACCAAATCCAAATTGGCCTGCGTGGGATTGCTGTGGTGGCTCTACGCCAAGTATTGTAGAAGACAGCGCTCAAGGTTCTGTATATGAATTTTTGGTAGGCGCAGAGCCAACAGTAAACGGTTTTATATCTCGAGACGAGTTTATTACCGACCCAGAAGGCAAAGCGACACCTTTTGATGCCAGCCCTATGGTTGATTCAGGAAGTGTTAGCTTTATGATGAAAGTTGAGTCGTTACCAAATAATGCTGATGCTGCTTGGTTGTTTAAAATTGAAAGTCAGGGTGCCTCAACTGCTGTTGAGCTTGAATTAACGGCTAGTTCTGAAGGCGTAGCGCCAAGTGCAGGTGAATGGCAAACGTATACTTTTCCTTTAAAAATGCTGGCTGATGCTGGACTCGATTTAAGTGCCATCGATGTAGTTATGGTATTTCCAGCTTGGGGTGCAGGTGAAGGTGCAGTATATCGTATCGATGAGTTTACTATTGCATCTTCAGATTCAGTATCTCCTCAGTTAACTGTTTTTACTGATGGTGAAAACCCAAGTTGGCCTATGTGGGATTGTTGTGGTGGCACTACACCGACAGTTGAAACTGATGATGATGCTCATGGCGCGGTAGCAGAGTTTGCTATCGGTGCTTCACCTACAGTGATGGGCTTTATTTCTCGTGAAGAATTTATTACCGCCGAAGGTGCTAGTCCTGCACCGTTCGATGCAACCTCAATTTTAGCCAACGGTGTTATCCAATTTGAAATGAAAATGACGTCAGCACCGAATACCGCCGATGCTGCTTGGAAGTTTAAAGTTGAAAGTGATAATGCCACAAGTGCTGTTGAAGTAGATTTAAATACTAGCGTTGAAGGTATCTCACCAACATTAGACCAATGGCAAACTTATACTTTTAACCTATCTGATTTAGCCGATGCAGGACTTGATGTTAGTGCGATTGATGTACTGATGATTTTTCCTGCCTGGGGCTCTGGAGAGGGTGCGATTTATCGTGTTGATAACGTAAAAATCTACGATCCAAATGCATCTTCAGGATTTAATGGTCATGTCTTATTTGCCGACCAAGCACTTGAGCAATGGACTATTTGGGATTGTTGTGGTGGTTCAACGCCAACGGTTGAAAACGACGATGCAGACCATGGTCTAACGGCTGAATTTGTTATTGGCGCAACGCCAACGGTAATGGGCTTATTAGCTGACGATAATGTTTACCTTGATGCTTCAAGTTTACTAACAACAGGTGTTGTACAGTTTGAAATGAAAGTAGTTACTGCCCCTAATGATTCAAGCGCTGTATGGAAATTTAAAATTGAAGGTGGTGACGCAACATCAGCGGTAGAACTAGATTTAACCGCAAGTAAAGAAGGCATGGCGCCTGTTGTTGGTCAATGGCAAACCTACACTTATTCACTTCAAGACCTTTTTGACGCGGGTTTAGATATTAGCCAAATCGATGTTGTTATGGTGTTTCCTGCTTGGGGAACCGGCGAAGGTGCTGTTTATCGTCTAGACAATGTCATGATTTACGACCCTAGTAGCGTACCACAAGCTCAAGGCTTAACACTTTATAAAGATAGCCAAAATGCAGAGTGGCCTATTTGGGATTGCTGTGCTGGTTCAACGCCTACAGAAGAAACTGATGACGCAGAACATGGTTCAGTAGCTGAGTTTGTTATTGGCGAATCGCCAACGGTAATGGGCTTTTTAGCTAATGAAGGCGTTTATTTTGACGCAACTAATATGTTGCAAGAGGGTGTTGTTCGCTTTGATATGAAAGTGGTAACACCACCGAATGACTCTGGCTCAGTTTGGAAATTTAAAATTGAAGCCGGAGATGCAACTTCCGCGGTAGAGCTTGACTTAACCGCTAGCAATGAGGGGGCCGCACCAACAACAGGTGTGTGGCAAACCTATACTTTTTCACTACTTGATCTATTTGACGCTGGCTTAGACGTAAGTGCTATCGATGTCGTCATGGTTTTCCCTGCTTGGGGAACCGGCAATGGTGCTGTGTATCGCATTGATAATGCAATGATAACAACGCCTTAGATTGCCAAAAAGTCTGGGGTGGTAAATCGCTGCTCCTTAACAAGTATTAAAACAAGTAGGGTATAACAAGATGAATAATCAATTTTCAAAAACGCGCGTTGCTTTAGCCTTAACGGCTGCCATTGCGAGTTCAAGCCAAGTGTTGGCACAAGAATCAAACGATTTAACACCAAAAGAAAGTGAAACAGAAATTATTGAAGTAACAGGTATTAAAGGAAGCTTGATACGTTCAATGAATCTCAAGCGAGATATGTCTGGTGTTGTTGATGCCATTTCTGCAGAAGAAATGGGTAAGTTCCCCGATACCAACTTAGCTGAATCGTTGCAGCGCATTACTGGTGTATCGGTAAGCCGTAGTAATGGTGAAGGTAGTCAAATCACTGTTCGTGGTTTCGGGCCTGATTTTAACCTAATTACGTTGAATGGCAGACAAATGCCTGGTACAGGTAACACGCGCTCTTATAGCTTGGAAAACCTCGCCTCAGATGGTGTTTCTGCACTAGAAGTTTATAAAACCGCTCGCGCTGAAAACCCAAGTGGTGGGTTAGGTGCTACCGTCAACATCGTTACACGTAAGCCGTTAGCGAGCCCTGGTGAGAAATATAGTATTTCGGGTAAAGCCATTCATGACACGTCAAATGTTGAAGGATCAGATGTAACACCTGAGTTTTCTGCTCTTTATTCAAATACATATTTGGATGATAGTTTTGGTTTTGCTTTTTCGTTTACGCATCATCAACGCGACTTTCAAAAGCAATCAGCTAATATACAAGGTTGGCAAGCCAATGTCGCGCTACCGAGCAACTTAGATGATGACAAAGTGATTGATCCTAGAGCAATAGATGACGAAGGCAACCGCATCGGCAATCACTTTTTTCCACGTGATATGAATTATGGAATCGAGAATGTTGAGCGCGAACGTACCAATGGTCACGCCGTTGTTCAATATGCACCAATAGACGACCTTATTTTAACCCTCGATTATGTAAGAACTGAGGCTGTTACTGGTTCTAATTCGATCGGTTGGGGTATGTGGAATGATTACGGTGGCAACATCAATGCTTATGAATTAGATGAAAATGGTACTGTGATTTTTGCCGATATCAGCGGTAATGATGGTTCGTTTACCGCTTCTCGAGGCACTACTGAAGTAAAAGAAGAGTCGATAGGTTTTAATGCTGACTGGCAGATATCTGATACTTGGTATGCAAGTTTTGATTTTCATAGTTCATCGAGTGAAATAGATAACGGTAAAGACCGTGGTATGGGTTCTCATGGGTCATTAGTTCTAGGTTCAGATCAACTAACCACCAAAACCTATGATTACCGAACCGGTGAAATTCCACATGCTCTTATTTATTGGAATAACGGTACCACTGAATTACAAGCCAGTGAGATGGATTCGCACTTTAGCCAATTTATTCATTCACCAGGGAAGTCTGAAATTGATCAGGCGCAGCTAGATGTTGCTTGGGACAACACGGTATTTGATATTCCGTTGACTCAAGTAAAATTTGGTGCAGCTTATACAGATCAAACCATGAGTGGTTCAAATGCCTGGAGTGGTTTAATTGGTGGCTTCCTGTTTAATCCATCTTGGCCAGAAATTTTTCCTGACGGCATGTTTATTCGCCATGATACTTCAGGGTTTCTTGATGCATTTGCAGGTGGTGGTAGTGGTTTAAATCCTAACTATTATTACACTTTTGACTTTGATGAAGTGGTGGCGCGCTCTGAAGCGTTTTTAACCAATGAAGTCTTAGGTGGTAACGATTACTTTGCAACAACAGCCTATCACGATATGGGGACATATGCTGAAGGCTCTGTACAAGAAGAAACGTTAAGCTTATACGTTCAAGCTGATTTTGAGTTTGATATTGGTGACTATCCAGTTGAATTAAATATTGGTGTTCGTTATGAAGAAACCGATGTTACCAGTAAAGTACTGCAAGATGTGCCATACGCAGTTTGGTGGAAAGGTGGTAGTGAGTGGCATACCCAATACCTTGATGGTGATACTAACTTCCTTACCCAAACAGGAAGTTATGACGTATTCCTACCTATGATGGATTTAAAAGTAGACATTACTGATGATCTAGTCGGGCGTGTTTCTTGGGGTAAAACCATTACCCGAGCGCCTTTAGGTGACTTAGCGGGTGTTCGCAGTTTATCAGGCAGCCCTAAAATTGGTTCGAGAAATGGTAGCGAAGGTAACACTAGCTTAAAGCCATTTGAGTCGACTAACTTTGATTTAAGCCTTGAGTATTACTACGAAGAAGGTAGCTACGCTGCAATTGGCTACTTTAGAAAAGATGTAGAGAATTTCATCGGTAGTCAAATAGTCTCTACTACCATCGAAGGGTTTCATGACATCTATCAAGGACCTCGCTGGGATGCTGCCGTTGCAAGTATCGAAGCGCGTGGCGAACAAGCAACTAACGATGCTATTTTTGCTGAAATTCAGGCCAATGGCTCAAGTTTAAATGATCAAGGTTATTTAACTCCTACCTCGAACGACCCATTAATTGTGTGGGATATTAGACGCCCATTTAATGCGCCTGATACTAAAACGGTTGATGGATTTGAGATTGCTGCTCAACACCTTTTTGGTGAAAGTGGATTTGGCTTAGGTGCAAATGCAACCTTTGTTGATGGCGATGTTGAATTCGACATAGATAGCTTAGAGCAACAAACGCCGCTAACTGGCTTGAGTGATTCAGCTAACTTCCAAGCTTTCTATGAAAAAGATGGTTTATCTATCAAGGTGACATACGCGTGGCGTGACGAATATCTCATTGGCGTTGGTCAATCTCAAGGTTCGTCTGATAATCCACCGCAATTTGCTAAAGCCTTTGGTCAGTGGGATCTGAGTATCAACTATGATATCGACGAAAATACTACGGTATTTTTTGAAGGCATCAATATCAATGATGAAACGGAGCAAGGCTTTGGCCGTTATGAAGAGCAGTTCTTATACGCTCGTCAGTATGGACCAAGGTATGTGCTAGGCGTGCGATATAGCTTTCAGTAAATCGTATAGGCAGGGAAGATTAGTTTTCCCTGCCACCTAGTTGATTCAATACGTTTCTTGATTATCTCGATAGAATTTAGGAGCTTGTCTTATGGCTAGCGTATCTTCTGGTGAAACTCCAAACGTTAAAGCTACGGTGAACACTGCAAATGTCAGTTATACTTTTGCTTTAGGGGCGCTCACCACCTTATTTTTCATGTGGGGCTTTATAACTTGCCTCAACGATATTCTTATTCCTTATCTAAAAGCTGCGTTTGAATTAAGTTATGCGCAAGCTATGATGATTCAATTTTGCTTTTTCGGTGCCTACTTTATTGTTTCCATTCCTGCTGGCGACTTGGTTGCGCGCATCGGTTTTCAAAAAGGCATAGTGACAGGGCTATCTATTGCAGCACTTGGTTGTTTAATGTTCTTTCCTGCTGCGATACTAGAAATTTATGCCGTATTTTTAGTGGCTCTTTTTATTTTAGCTGCGGGCATAACCATTTTGCAGGTGTCGGCAAATCCTTATGTTAGTGTACTGGGCCCAGAAAGAACGGCTTCATCTCGGTTAACTATGACCCAAGCATTTAACTCGCTTGGAACAACCGTGGCTCCTTTTTTTGGCGCTTATTTGATTTTTTCATCAGGCGGACAGCATGGTCAAGCAGGGGATGCCAGCGCTGTGCAACTCCCATATTTGATTCTAGCAGGCGCTTTAGCGGTGCTAGCTCTTGTGTTTGCTAAATTGAAATTGCCGCAGTTGGGACAAGTAGAACACAGTGATTCTAGTTATGCGTCAGCTCTAGCATTCAGGCATTTAAAGCTTGGTGCAGTAGCAATCTTTTTATACGTAGGTGCTGAAGTTGCCATTGGTAGCTTTTTGGTAAACTTTTTAAATGACCCTGCTATTGCAGGCATGGAAGAAGCAGAAGCTTCTCAGTATATCGCTTATTACTGGGGCGGAGCCATGTTAGGTCGATTTGTCGGCGCGATTGTGATGCAGCACATTTCGGCTGGCAAGGTGTTAGCATTTAATGCTGTTGTCGCCATGATGTTAGTTATTGTTGCTATTAACACGCAAGGTAGTCTGGCAATGTGGTCAATTCTAGGTGTTGGATTATTCAATTCAATCATGTTTCCTACAATTTTCAGCTTGGCAATTAATGGCTTAGGTGAACATGCAAGTAGAGGCTCGGGTGTCCTCTGTCTAGCTATTGTTGGTGGTGCTGTAGTGCCATTGATTCAAGGTCTTTTAGCCGATGGTTTTGGCTTACAAATATCGTTTATTTTGCCTGCTCTTTGTTATGTCTTTATCGCTTATTACGGCGCAAAAGGCTCAAGAGTTGATAGCAAGGTTTACGCAACGCCAAAGGAAAACTAGACTAATGAAAACTACTTTAATGAAGCCTATAAAAAATTCTGCCATTGGCGTGTGCATTTTACTGAGTGTAACTGCCTGCCAAACCAGTGAAGAAAACACTAATAGCGTGGCAACTATGACTGAAAATAATATAAATATCTGGCCACAGATAAAATCTGAAGTTAAAGCTGATCCCGCAATCGAAGCGAAAGTTGACGCTTTGCTATCGAAAATGACGCTGCAACAAAAAGTTGCACAAATGATCCAACCAGAAATTCGCGACATTACCGTTGAAGATATGAGGAAGTATGGATTTGGTTCTTATCTTAATGGTGGTGGTGCTTTTCCAAATAATAATAAGCACTCTACGCCTGCGGATTGGATAGAACTCGCGGAAAAAATGTATCAAGCGTCGATGGATACTAGTCTAGATGGTATAGCTATTCCTACAATGTGGGGAACTGATGCAGTGCATGGGCACAACAATGTGATTGGTGCGACTTTGTTTCCACATAACATTGGTTTGGGCGCGGCAAACAATCCTGAATTGATCGAGCAAATAGCGCAAGTTACTGCCACTGAAGTTATGGTTACAGGGATTGATTGGGTTTTTGCTCCAACAGTTGCTACTGTACGCGACGATAGATGGGGAAGAACATATGAAGGTTATTCAGAAGATCCTGAAATCGTAAAAGCCTATGCCAACGCAATCGTAAAAGGGTTGCAAGGACATGCTGACAAAGATTTCCTTGGTGATCGTAGAGTTATCAGTACGGTTAAGCACTTCATTGGTGATGGTGGTACTGTTGATGGTGATGATCAAGGGGATAACCGCGCCACGGAACAAGAGCTGTTTGATATTCACGCTCAAGGTTATGTCGGAGGTCTTACGGCTGGTGCGCAATCTGTGATGGCTTCCTTTAACAGTTGGCATGGTAAAAAAATTCATGGAAGTAAGTATTTGCTTACCGATGTACTCAAAGAACGCATGGGGTTTGACGGCTTTGTTGTTGGAGATTGGAATGGCCATGGACAAATTCAAGGCTGCGAAAACCATGATTGTCCACAGGCAATTAATGCTGGTTTAGATATGTATATGGTACCCACTGATGCTTGGAAACCTTTAATGGAAAACACCATTGCGCAAGTGAAATCTGGCATTATTGCTCAATCGAGAATTGACGATGCGGTTAAGCGAATTTTACGTGTTAAATTCAGAGCAGGGCTATTTGATAAGGCTAGCCCTGCAAACCGTAAGCTATCGGGTAAGACTGAATTAATCGGTGCTCAATCACATAGAGCACTGGCGAAAAAAGCGGTTAGAGAGTCTTTGGTTCTCTTAAAAAACAAAGCAAGCATTTTACCGTTATCACCAAACCAAAAAGTATTGGTCGCTGGTGATGGCGCCAATAACATTGGAAAACAGTCGGGCGGATGGACAATAACATGGCAAGGCACAAATAATACTAATGCTGACTTCCCAGGTGGTAGTTCAATCTATGATGGCATTAAAAGCCAAGTAGAGCTGGCTGGTGGTAACGTAGAGTTAAACGAAATAGGCGACTTCTCTAAGAAACCTGATGTAGCGATAATCGTTTTTGGTGAAGAGCCTTATGCTGAAGGGCATGGTGATCGCGCAAATTTAGCTTACCAAAGAGGGGCTCAGAAAGATCTTGCCTTGCTTAAAAAGCTAAAGAGTCAGGGTATTCCGACTGTGTCTATTTTCATTAGTGGCCGCCCTATGTGGGTCAATGCTGAGCTTAATGCCAGTGATGCGTTTGTTGCTGCGTGGCTTCCTGGCTCAGAAGGCAGTGCTATTGCCGATGTGCTGTTTACAGACACTAAAGGGGAAATTCAGTATGACTTTACTGGTAAGCTGTCTTTTTCTTGGCCGAACCACCCTGATCAAATCGTAAACCGTTTTGATGACAACTATGATCCATTGCTGCCATATGGTTTTGGCTTGTCCTACCAAGATGAAAACGTGTTATCTGATGAATTGACAGAAACAATTGATAATACTGGTAAAGAGCAGCAGCAGGCGCAGTTGTTTAACGGGCAGGCGCTATCTCCTTGGCAATTAGTGGCTTTAACGAAAACGGGTATGCAACCAGTGATGGCAAGTACCCTGCAAAGCGACAATTTGTTTTACCGTACTGTAGACCGTAACGTACAGGAAGATGCGTTTAAAATTACCATGAGTGAAGGTATTGAAGCAGGTGTTGCACTCACCAGTGCTAATGGCTTTAGAGAAGATTTATCTCAATTTGTAGAACAAGGCGCAGGGTTAGTTTTTGCAGTCAAAAAAAGCTCTGCTCATATAGATTTATTAAATGTCGGTATAAGTTGTGAAAGCATAGGAGATGCACCAGGTTCATGTTCTGGCTCTATATCTTTGGATAAAACCCTCAACAATTTGCAGCAAGGTGTTTGGCAAGATATTGCTATTCCACTAAGTTGTTTTGTCGAGCAAGGCGTAGAGTTTGATAAAATTGTCACACCTTTTAAGCTTTCTTCAGTTAAGTCGAATGCTATTGAAGTAAGCGACATACGAATTACCCAAATTAGCGACAAACATTTGACTGTTACTTGCCCTTAGTAGGAAAAGGTTCAATCAATTCTCCGAATTGGGTCTTAATGTTTAATTAGGCTGCTACTTATTGTAAGTGCAGCCTTTTTTACATCTGTCCAATATTGACTCTTTTCCCTAATCATCTTTAGTTGCGATGTTGAGCATTTTTAAATAGTGGCACGGGCTATGCATTATTGATAGCCAAGGGCTAGTTAAACGAAGGTTTCGTCAGAAGTTAGCTATCTTTCTAAGAATAAGTAGTACTTGGAGGCAGTAATGAACCATTTAGTAAAAGTAATATCAGTTGCGATTTTGTTAATATCTTCAACCAGTGTGTCAGCGTCATTAATCGCCGTGATGGATGAAAGCGCTCAATATACTCATCAGATTAATCAGAGCTTTGAAGAGTTCTACAATTATGGCGGTAAGTATGACAAGTCAGGCGCAGATAAGTACTCTAGTAATACCGGCTTTGAGGTAAGCGACTATTTGACACTCTTCTTTGTAGAAAACTTAAATAAAGAAGTTGCTCTATTTGGCCTTATTGACAAAGCTAACGATAAATCTTCAGGTAATTTATTGCTGAATATTCATGTGAATCAGGGAGATGCCAGCAAGTTAAGTTTTCTATTAATAGATGATTCTGGTGATATCAAACGTAAAAATACTGATTTGGACGCAAGTGATAACGCTTGGGACATTGAGTGGAAGTGGGCAAAAAACTATTCGGATGGTTTTATACTGACTGGCTTTGAGCAAGACGATTATCTACTGTCGTTTTCAAGCGATAAATACAAAGGCTTAGCTGGTATAAAAACATACTCGTTTTTAAATCCTGGATTACCTGGGTTAGTAACTCCTCCTGCAAATATTACTGTTAGTGAGCCACATGCGTTGTTACTTTTCTCGTTATCTATTCTTGCGTTGTTAGGGTTAAAAGGCAGAAAGCAATAATTTGCATTTTGCAAAGCGAAATGCAATGCGCTTTGCAAATCTCTCAATAGTTTACCGTCATCGAAAAGGCTGATCTCAGGGTTAACTTTGTTGCCAGTGCTTGAAGCCTTTTTCTTTTTCTTTCCTCTTCTACATGTATTTTTATCGCCTTGGTTTTTAGTAGTGTATGACAGCGTTGTCATTTTGAGTGTAGAGTGATAATGTAAAGATAAAGCAACTAAGTGCTTAATCGATTAAGGCAAAAAAGGGCGTGCTATACGACTTTAGTTGAGTAGGCGAAAGCAAAGTCTTGCTATAAGATGTTGCAATATAATATTAGAACAATAAGCTGTGGCAGTTCACAATAGTGGTCAACCACAATAAAAATCTCAAGTGTTTAAAGTTTGAAGGACAGATCATGCAAGAATTGAAAAGTCGTTATCCTGTGTTAGAGCGTGCAAAGGCGCATACACATATCGATGCTGCAACATACGATGCGATGTATAAGCAGTCTATTGAACAGCCAGAGGTATTTTGGGCAGAGCAAGCTAATAATTTTTTAGATTGGTATAAACCGTTTGAAAAGGTAACAGATGTTGATTTAGCCTCGGGCCATATTAAGTGGTTTGAAGGCGGTCAGCTCAATGTAAGCTATAACTGTATTGATCGTCATTTACCTGCGAAAGCAAATGACGTTGCGATTATCTGGGAAGGCGACAACCCTGAAGAAGATTTAAAGGTTACGTATCAAGAACTGCATGATCACGTTTGTCGTTTCGCTAATTTGCTAAAAGAGCGCGGTGTTAAAAAGGGCGATCGCGTTTGTATTTATATGCCAATGATCCCTGAAGTGGGTTATGCAATGCTGGCGTGTGCTCGAATTGGTGCAATTCATTCTGTGGTCTTCGGTGGCTTTTCTACTGAGTCTATACGTGCACGTATTGATGATGCAGATTGCCAAGTAGTGATAACTGCTGATGAAAGTTTACGTGGCGGCAGAGTGATCCCGCTTAAAGCAAATGTTGATGCGGCAATTGCTGATTGTCCAAATGTACATTCAGTTATCGTTGTTGAGAGAACTGGCGGTGACGTTAATTGGAATGACAAGCTTGACGTGAAATACCAGGAAGCGGTGGCTAAATTACCTGCAGTTTGCGAACCAGAGGTAATGGACGCAGAAGACCCATTATTTATTCTTTATACGTCAGGCTCAACAGGCACGCCAAAAGGCGTACTTCATACCTGTGGTGGCTATTCGCTTTACGCAGCCATGACACATAAGTATGTGTTTGATTACCGCGATGGAGAAATATACTGGTGTACTGCCGATGCGGGTTGGATCACTGGTCATTCTTATATTTTCTACGGACCACTTGCAAACGGTGCAACTACCTTAGTATTCGAAGGTGTGCCTACTTACCCTGACGCAGGCCGCTTTTGGCAGGTTTGTGAAAAGCACAAAGTTAACGTCTTTTATACCGCGCCAACGGCGATTAGAGCGTTAATGAGTGTTGGCGATGACTATGTAACTAAGTACGACTTATCTGATTTGCGTATCTTAGGTACTGTAGGTGAGCCAATCAATCCGGAAGCATGGCACTGGTATTACGAAGTTGTCGGTGGCTCAAATTGCCCGATAGTAGATACTTGGTGGCAAACAGAAACGGGCGGTATTTTAATTACTTCTCTGCCAGGTGCTGTTGATATGAAACCTGGTGCAGCCGGTAAGCCTTTCTTTGGTGTCAAACCTGCTTTATTTGATAAAGATGGCAATACCCTAGAAGGTGAAAACCAAGGCTTGTTAGTGATGACTGGTAGCTGGCCGGGTCAACTTCGCAGTGTTTATGGTAATCACGAACGTTTTATTGACACATATTTAAGCCAGTACCCTGGTAATTACTTTACTGGTGACGGCGCTAAACGTGACGAAGATGGTTTTTATTGGATCACCGGTCGTGTTGACGACGTGTTAAATGTATCTGGTCACCGATTAGGTACAGCTGAAATTGAAAGTGCTTTGGTATTACACCCAGCAGTAGCTGAAGCTGCCGTTGTTGGTTATCCACACGAAGTTAAAGGGCAAGGCGTATATGCCTATGTTACCTTGATGGCTAATGCTAGTGAGTCGGATGAACTCAACAAAGAGTTGATAGAATTTGTCGCGAAGGAGTTAGGCCGTTTTGCTAAACCAGATTACATTCAGTGGGCTCCTGGCCTTCCTAAAACACGTTCAGGTAAAATTATGCGTCGTATCTTACGTAAGATTGCTGAGAATGATTTAGGAACATTAGGTGACACCTCGACACTCGCAGATCCAGCAGTAGTTGATAACCTTATTGATAACCGCATTATTCACGGCGGCTAGTAGCTAAAAACAAAGTATTTAAGAAGCGCCTCAGGGCGCTTTTTTTGTTTCTGAAATTCTAAAGAACAGGCTTATAACCAATTTAATGAAATTGATCATAAAAAAGTCATTGACGTGTCTTGTATAGAGTGTAAGATATTCATTACAAATTGAGTAAACAAAAGTTTACAGTTTGAATTTTTAATATGATTGATGATGAAAACACATAAAGCACACTTTTATTATTACACCTCATTCTTTTACTAAGCCGACCGCTTAGCTACTTTGTATTATTCTTAATCTATACTCGCTGGAAAAAATTTAAGGGAAAATTATGTCTGCCAATGTTACTGCTATTAGTAAGCCAAAAAGCTCATTAAATGATATTCATGTAAATTCTGAAGAAGTATTAATTACACCAACTGAATTACGTGAAGAATTGCCGCTTTCACAAGCTGGTCGTGAGTTTGTTATTAATGCCCGCAAAGAAATCGCTAATATTATTCATAAGAAAGATCACCGCCTGTTAGTGATCAGTGGCCCATGCTCTATTCATGACGTTGAAGCAGCAAAAGAATACGCGACACAGCTAAAAGCATTACATGAAAAATATAAAGACACTATGTACATTGTCATGCGTGTTTACTTTGAAAAACCACGCACAACTGTTGGTTGGAAAGGATTAATTAACGACCCGCACATGAATGGTTCTTTCGAAGTTGAACAAGGTCTTCGTAAAGCAAGAGAGTTGTTATTACACTTAACTGAATTAGAGTTACCATTGGCTACTGAAGCGTTAGATCCTATCAGCCCGCAATACTTAGCAGAGCTATTTAGCTGGTCGGCGATTGGTGCAAGAACTACCGAATCGCAAACTCATCGTGAAATGGCAAGTGGACTCTCAATGCCAATTGGTTTTAAAAATGGTACAAATGGCAGTTTAGATGTGGCAATTAATGCAATGCAATCGGCGGCGTCTTCACATCGCTTTATGGGGATTAATCGCCAAGGCCAAGTATCGTTAATTAAAACCTCTGGTAACCCAGATGGTCATGTCATTTTACGTGGCGGTAAAAAGCCTAACTTTGATGCGCAAAGCATCGCTGAGTGTGAACAAGAGTTAGCAAAAAGTAATCTAGAGCCAGGTATTGTTGTTGATTGTTCACATGGGAACTCGAACAAAGATTACCGCCGTCAACCGATTGTTGCACAAGATGTGTTTAATCAAATTATTGATGGCAACAAGTCAATTATCGGTATTATGTTAGAAAGTCACCTAAACGCTGGAAATCAAAGTGCTAATTTAGACAAAGAGCAGTTAAAATATGGTGTATCGGTGACTGACGCCTGTATCGACTTTTTAACGACAGAAGCACTTATTGACGATGGTGTTCAGCAAATTGCTAAAGCGCTTGAAAAGCGTGTCGGGAAATAGATTTATTTATGGATAAAAAAAGCATAGAACCACAATTAAAGGTGCTACGAGATGAAATAGACGACGTAGATAGCCAGCTAGTTGCTTTGCTGGCTAAACGTCGCGAGATTACCACCAAAGTTGGTGAACTTAAAAGCCAAGTCGGTATGCCAATTTATGCACCCGATCGCGAGCAACAGCTTTTTAAAGCACGTCGACAGCAAGCAGAAGATAATGGTTTATCAGGTGATTTAATCGAAGACATATTGCGTCGTTTAATGCGCGATTCCTACAATAGCCAAGACGCTAGTGGCTATCGATGTGTTAATCCTGCGTGTAAAAAAGTGGTCATTGTTGGTGGTGGTGGGCAGTTAGGTCAAGTATTTGTAGACTTGTTTAGCCGCTCTGATTATCAAGTCGAAATACTTGAGCATAGCGATTGGCCACGAAGTGAAGAAATTCTTGCTGGTGCTGGTTTGGTTATTGTAGCCGTTCCTATTCGCCTAACAGCAAATATTATTCAGCAGTTAAAACACTTGCCACAAGACTGTATCCTTGCCGATATAACCAGTATAAAAGAGTCGCCTTTGTTTGAAATGATGAAGGTACATAAAGGTCCTGTTGTTGGCTTACATCCAATGTTTGGTCCTGATGTTACAGGTTTAATCAAGCAGACTATTATTGTTTGTGATGGTCGAGAACAAGAGAAATATCAATGGTTACTTGAGCAATTTGGCGTATGGGGAGCAAAAATTTACCCAGTGTCTGCTCATGCTCACGATAAAGCCATGTCTATGGTGCAGGTGATGCGTCACTTCTCTACTATCGCTTACGGTTATCACCTGATGACTGAAGGTTCAGATATATCACAACTCGTGGAAATGAGTTCGCCAATATATCGACTAGAACTCGTGATGGTTGGTCGTTTATTTGCGCAAGATCCTGTGCTTTATAGCGATATCATATTTGCCAACCGAGATAATGTTGCCATGATGAAACGTTTCGCTTATCGCTTCTTAGAATTGCTTGAAGATGTTGAGCTGGCAGATAAAGATGCGTTTGTTACTATGTTTAATCAAGTCTCTGATTGGTTTGGTGATTATGCTGAAATCTTTTTACAAGAAAGTAAAGGCATGTTATTAAAGGCTAACGAACTTAAAAAATAACGTGGCACATGAGAAAATCTCGTATCCTAGCAACATTACTGATGTTAAGTGGTGTTGCTGTCGCTGGCTGTAAATCGGTTAGTGATGAACAACCAAAGGTTGGTGATATTTCTGAGCAAGAATTGCTGACTACCTTTCCTATTTTTAACCAAGCATATGACGCCTTTTCTTTGTCAGAGCAGGAAAAGCGTACTATTGATACTTGGCCTGAAAACCTAACTATAGATGTATACTTTGGTACTTGGTGCCATGACAGCGAACGTGAAGTACCTAGGTTACTTAAGCTGCTGGACTATTACCCGAGCGAAAAGTTAACTATGGTAGCGTTAGATTATCAAAAACAAGACCCGAAAGGCTTAGCTAAACAAAATGGAGTGCGTTTTACGCCCACTATCATTATTAAACTTGAGGGCGTTGAGGTAGGTCGAATTATTGAAAGGCCTGCATCTAACATGATTGGCGCTATTGATTTAATGATAAAAAAACACCTCAGTTAATGAGGTGTTTTAGGTATTGAATTGTAGTTAGAGCTGATTACTTCTCTTCTTCATCTCTAAAAATACAGTGCTTAGCGTAATCTGCAGCTTCATTCGATGTCCAGTCGCCTTTTGGCTTTTCATCCATATCTTCGCACCAAGCCTTTGAGCCTACTTCTGGAGCACAAGCCGACACCAACAAACAGCAGGTGATGGCAGTTAATAATTTCTTCATTTCTTTTCCTTTTTTATGAGACATAAATTTTGTTGAGTCGGCCTAATATCGAACGATGGTCTTTATTGAACCTCGATAAGGGCCTTTTCTAAAAGTTAAAATTTAAAAGATAAACCAATAGAAATATTCGCATCCATCCATAAACTATCTTCAAATTGTCCGTGGCAGATTTCCTCTTGGCAAAATAAATTGTCTTCTTCATCGACCAAGGTAGCGTAACCTCTGATCTCGGTAAATACTGATAAATTATCTGATATTTGATATTTGGTGCCGACCGAAACCGTTGCTGAAGCGTATAGTTCGCTATTAAAGCCACTGTCGAAATTAGCACCACCAATGCCTATTGAAACAGTCGTTATGTAGCTTTCCTGTTTAAATAAAGCAACGCCGTTAAAGTGTGCATAAGTAACATCTAGACTTTGTTGTGTTTGATCAATGTCACTAGCAAAATCGTAGCTAACGGTATTAACCAGAATTTGTCCTTGGCCATTGGGTGAGTCCTGCCAAGAAAATGAAAAACCAATATTGGTGCCAGAATCTAATTCTATCGACTGTTCGTTGATACTAGAGTCAATGTCTGGTGACCAAGATTGACCAAATAACAGACCAAACTCCCAGTTTTTGTCTTGCGCGTTTACGCTAGTCGATAGCAACACTAGCAATGGTAATAATAATTGTTTTAGTAATTTCATCTGTAACCCCAATATTTACAGGTTCACCCAATTAATCCGGCAACTTATTAATGCGGCTATTTAGTTAAATAGTTTTAATAACTGCTTCTCTGCTTCTTTTTTGAGCTTGTCTTTCGCTTTATCTTTTAGTTTTTCTGTCTGCACTTTTTTAGTATGTTGCCAAAGGTTTGATAACATTTCTTTCATGATAACTTGGCCAAGCTGGCTAGCTGGTAACCCTTGCTCTCCACCAATGTTAGCGACAGTAATGTCAGGTAAAGTAACTTGATGTGCTTTGTTACCTAAGCCAGTTAAATCAACGGTTAAAGCAGTGCCTGCCAGTACTAATTTCTTAACAGCAATTTTAGGCTCTGGGCGAGTTGACTGCTCTGCTGGCTCTGAAGCTTCGCTTGTCGAAGCGGGAATATTTTTATTAATAATATCGAGTAATTCTTTTACGTTTGCCTGGCCTGTCTCTGTCACTTCAACAAAAGCTTCAGGGTTTTTAATAACAATCGCGTCAATAATAATTGGCTCAGACACTAAACTTTCGACATTGATATCTAAAGTAATTTCGCCAAGTGAAAATATGTTTGCAGCTTTATAACCTGGAGGGTTAGGTAAGATGAAGCCAGATATTGTTCCTGCGCCTTGTGTGAGTTTTAAGTCAACATTGGCGACGGTAACTGTCTGCTCAGTGACTGTTTTTCCTTGTTGCTCTATTTGGGCTTTCACAAATTCGTTTAGAGAGCCACCTGCCAAAAACCATAACGCGCCACCACAAATTAATAAGATGATCACTATGACTGTTGCAATGAATTTCACTGGGTAATCCTTTTTTTAGTTGATTATTAATTTCTTAAGTATATCGGCAATTAATGACATTTTTCGAATTAAATCTAAAAATACGCGATTTAAGAGCAATCTGTACTACTTCTGGTTGCTAAATATACAGGTTGAACGAAAAATAAACATGCGTTATAAACGTTAAGCTAATTAAAAAATTGCTCAAAATAAAAACAATAAAGAGGCATCTAATGCAAAGCTTTAATCAAAATTTAAATAAAAAATTGTGGTCCTTTATGTTTGGCTGCATTATCACGGCTAGCTATGTATGGGTGATGAACATCAGTAAGCAAGCGCCTATTTTGGAAGTTTTCCATCCATATCCCTGGTTCGTAGAGTATTACTATATTGAAAGTGTTACCGCGTTAGTCACTTTGCTGACGACATTTGTTTTGTTGGTGATGATGAAAAAAGGATTAGGTATTGCATTGAGTGAACATCCTTTTTGGTTAATATTGCCTAGCGCAACGTTTTTTGCTTTAGCTATGGTAGTTGCTACAGATATGTTAACGACTGTGGCCTTTGCCGTTGTTCCCGCAATGTTTTTAACGGTAGCAAAAGTAGCGAGGTGTCGAAGAAAAAGGGCGCTTGTTCAAGTATCGGTTTAAAACTAAAAAAGCGCCTTATCTAGATAAGGCGCTTTTTAAATAGCTAACTTGGTATTATCTCACTTTAAAGTTCGCTACTAGGTACGCTTGTCGGGCTGATATGTTCAACGGGGTAGCATCCAAGCACTTTGATAAAGTTAGTCATCTCCGTTAGTTCTCGCAGGGCTTCTTGCATATTTAGCTGTCTAGTATTGGCTTCAACATCTAAATAAAACATTTCTTCCCACGGTCTTCCTTGGATAGGGCGAGACTCCAACTTACACATGTTGATGCCTTTTGTTTTTAATACCAATAAGCAATCAACAAGCGCACCTGGGTTTTGGCCTGTTGCTAAAATTATGGTGGTTTTTGCTGGAATCTGTTCGGCGACTTCAATTGGCTTACGGGCAACTAAAATAAAACGGCTGTGGTTTTCATCTTGGTTGGCAATTGATTTTTCTAAGGCCATCAAGTTATAGAGTTTGCCACCTTCTTCGCTACCGATTACCGCGACATTCGGGGCTTGTAGCTCAAATACTTTTGCCATCGCATCAGCGGTGCTCTCACAGTATTCGATGCGCATTTTATCTTGCTTATCAAGGAAGTTACTACATTGCGTAAAAGGTTGACCATGTGCATAGATAGTCGTGATTTGATCAAGCGTCGTATTGACTGCGGTCAATAAACAATGCTCGATTGGTTGAGTAATCTCACCAACAATAGACAAGTTAGTGTGTTGCAGTAGGTCGTATACCTCGTTAATACTACCAGAGCTGGTATTTTCTATCGGTAACATACCGTAGTCGACATGGCCTGATTCAACTTGCTGTAAAATATCAGCGAAAGTAGGACATCCGTATTCAACAATTTTCTCTGCGCGGCGTGAGAAATAACGGTGGCTGGCTAAATAGCTATACGACCCTTTGTTACCTAAGAAAGCAACACTTACTGTTGGCATTTCGATATCTGGGTTGGTAAGAGTTTGCAGGTAAGCTTGCTGATTTAAAACAGAATCTTCGATGATAGTTTGAAATACGCTAGTGACATAATGAGCATCTAAGCCTACTTCTTTGCCTTGTTTGATCAAGCGTATAAGCAGTTCTTGCTCTCGTTGCTGATCTCGAACTGGCCTCACTTGTTGTGCTTTGCTTTTTGCAACATTAAGAGTCAATGAACGACGCTTAGCAAACAAAGACAGTAATTGAGAGTCTAAATCGGTAATTTGTTCTCTAATAACATTTAAATCTAAAGATTCGCTCACTGTTTTTCCTTCTTTTATTTTTCAAATTGATAAGAGAAATCAAGCTTCCCTAAAACAAAAAAACCTCCGCGAGGGAGGTTTTTATCGAATACGTGACGACATCAACACTCCCAAAGGGGTATCGTAAAGAAAAAAAAGATAAAGTTAATTGATGTCTTGTTCATAAAGCTACTGTATCTAGCAAAAGCGTTCTTTTCAAGCCTTTATTTATGCCGTTTTATTTAAACTCGGTAGAGTTAGGTATAAAAAGCGCGGTATTGCGATTTTACTCTTTACTCAAACGAAAAACAGCTAAGGTAAGCACATGACGACCATGGTTATCGAAGCGACTAAACCAACCACCCAGACGATACTGCGTAGCGTACTTAAATCTGCTAAGTAACAGGCATGATAGGCTATGCGCGCGACAACATGGGTGATGGCGAGATATTGAATTGTGTCACCGATATTGTTTGTGGCAATCGCTAATAACACCGCTGGAGCGAACATAGTAAGTGCTTCAAAAGCGTTTTTATGACCTGCAAGTGCCCTTGCACCTAACCCTTGAAGTTGTGCTTGTTGTTCTCTCGGCGTTTGGTTGTCGTAGCCGCCGAGTTTATTCATCGCTATGGCCACGGGAATTTTCGATAAAAAGGGCAGTAATAGGCTTACCAGAAGGCAGTAAATTAGAATGGTCATGTATTTTGTCTCTTATTGTTTTTAATTTTTGTTTATTAAATATGGTGTTATTTTTTAGTCGTTAATAGCCTAATAACGTTAAACTATAAACCGTTTCTTGTGGCAAAAACGGTGAGGCTTTTCCTTCTACCCAATCTTGATGCCCTTTACCAAAGTATGGGCTCCACGGGTGTCCCGATTGACTCGTTGGCATGTGAAATAATCCTTGTTGTTCATGACCAGGAGAGACAACCATGCGTTCTGAGGCGCCAAATGCCTGACCTTGGACCCTCGGCATATAGCTATCACCTGCTAGAGGTACTTTAGGCATGATTAATGAGTCGCCAAAAATCGGGATACTGCTCGCTAGCGGGTGCTTGATATCAGCAGTGTTTTGCTGACCCCACGTCGCTTCTGAAAGCGGTTGATTTTTCGTCATCTCTGCCAAAGTCTTACTAAAAGCGTTTTTGAAAACTAAGGACCAGCTCTGCTCAGGTAACCACTGAAAGTTATCTGGTTGTTGATTGACCATCTGCCATAACGGCGTTTCCAGTTGATGACGGATATGGTGTAGAGAAAAGTCATCGTCAAGTTTTTCTAAGTTTTCTTGGAATAAACTAAAGACATCGTCTCTAAGTTGATAGCGAAAGTTTCTGACTAAGCGGTACGCCACTGAATCTATCGTAGCTGCTAAGGCTTTTTCTTGCGATAAGATCTCTTTAGCTTCCTGCCACGACGGATTTGCCGTAATGTTCTCATCGGTTAACACGTTGTCTAATAAAAATGTTTGCCAAGGGGACAAAAATGTCGCTTTATCATCTAGGGCAATGGCCAATAATGACGCTTCATCAAACTGCTCTTTAGCAAATAATCCTTGTTTAATTTGCTTGGAACGAGCGCCAAGTGCATACCCGCCGTTCCCTAGTTTTTCGTACATATCGCCGCCGACAACGCGAGAATTCCCTGTCCACAGTCTATTGTTTTTTGGGTTATATACTTTAGGGTAATCTTGTGGTGCTAAGTACCCAGACCAAGCAAGTTCGCCCGTAGACCAATCTGTTGGTATATCACCGAAAGTAGCTGTTCGTTTTGGAATTGGTCCCATAATGGTCCAGCCAATATTTCCTTTGGTATCGCCTACCATCATATTTTGCGATGGGATTCCAGAACGGGCGGCGATATTAAATGCCTGTTTTACTGACTGTGCTTGCTCCAGCTCTAATGCGGTTAAGTTAACAGCGTTTTTATCATGTGCTACCCAGCGATAAACCTGCAACTTACCCTGTGGGTTTTTACCTATGACTGGCCCCCAAATAGTCTCGCGAATAGTTAACTCGTGAGCACTTTCACCATTTACCGCAATCATTTGTTTTATGTGAGTAAAAGGCTTAAAGCCATTGGGTGTTAGATATTGGCTGTTATCATCATTGGTCTCTAGCTCAATAACATCGCTGTAATCGCCATAACTATTGGTAAAGCCCCAGGCGATATGGCCATTACTGCCAGCTACGATTAAAGGAGTACCCGGTAAGGTGACACCTGTAATTGTAATGTCTTTGTTATCTTCTTTATAAACAAGAGAGGCTCTAAACCAGGTGTTGGGTACTCGAATACCTAAATGCATATCGTTGGCGACGATAGCACTTCCTGTGGAGGAAATGTTACCACTGACAGCCCAGTTATTTGAACCTGGTAAGTGATCACCACTAAATGATTGCTGAGCTAGAGTAGGTGTTTGTTTCTTATTATCGACATGATTCGTTGCACTCATGCCACTTGCCGCAGGCCAGGCTGATGTTGGTAATGGCGAAGATGGAAAGCTTGTTTCATCGATAGCAGCGTCCCAGTTGCTCCCTTTAGGATTTAAAAACTGAAATACTTCTTTGCTAAAAACATTCGCCATCAAACCTAAGGTTCTTTCTCTAGCGCCATCTTCATATTGCAGATCTAAATACATAGAAAATACCGTTAAAATAGTATCTTCTGGTAACCATTCTGCTGGTTGTGTCTGCAGTAATAAGTATTCGAATGGTTTGGCGTTCAAGCGCCTTAAACCTTGGTTAACACCTTGTGTATAGGCTCTAAGAATTTTTAACTCTTGAGGGGCTAAAGTATTAACGATTTCTTTAGCACGTTGCCTAAATCGGTGAAGTCGAATACGTTTATCATAATCAATCGCTAGAGAGCCAAATAAGCTGGATAACTCGCCCGCTGAATTCCTGCGCAATAAATCCATCTGAAAAAAGCGCTCTTGTGCGTGAACAAATCCAGTGGCAACTGCTAAGTCATGGCGATTTTTAGCGATAATGGTAGGAACACCATTTATATCCCGGTTAATCGTTGCTGAATATTCTAAGCCATAGATAGTTTGTTTGCCGTCAAGCTTGGGTAATGATGCGTCGATGCGACTATACACCCAAGTGATAAACATGGCTGTCACTAAAAGCAGAGTTAAGCCAAGCGGTAGTAATATTTTTTTTATGTTACCCATGACAGGCGATCGTGAATAGAGTCTTTGTTTTAGAGTAACGTATCTTCACTTTTTACACAAACTCGTTAAGTGAAAAGTTCACAATTTAAATATTGGTAAGGTAATGAATTACTTATAAAATAAAAAATAGTCTGTCTTTTTCCATTAACGTTAATTGGGAAAAATTGTAAATAAATAAGACAATATATTGGATAATAAATCTTACAATTTGATAGTTGCGATAGACTATAAGTATTGATAGGTTGAACGATACTTTTCTATTCTAACTTAGCGTTGCTTAAATCAATTATGAGTCCATGGAAAAATGACTTTCCTGTGTTTCAACCGAATGCACAGCCGAATTTGGTCTATTTAGATTCAGCTGCAACTTGTTTGACACCTCGTCACGTAGCTGATGCTATGTACCACTATCAATGCTATTCACACGCTAATAGCCATAAAGGAATGTACCAGTTAAGTGCAGAAGTAACGAATAAGGTTGAAGGTGCACGAGAAAAAGTGGCGCAATTTATTGGAGCGCAACGAGCGAATCAAATCGTTTTTACAACCGGCACTACTGAATCACTCAACATGGTTGCTCACAGTAAAATTGAGTTATTATTAGCGCAAGCTGCTAATGACGGTATAGAAGCTAACATTATTGTGAGCGCCGCTGAACATCATGCTAATTTGCTGCCTTGGCAGAACTTGATTGATAAGTATCAAGCGAAGTTGCGTATTGCACCCCTAAATAATGAAGGGATAATTGACGTAGTTGCCCTTGATGAATTGATAGATAGTAATACTGTAGCTGTCGCCATTTGCCAAAGTTCCAATGTCATTGGACGAGTAAACCCCGTTAAAACGATTTGTCAGCTGGCGAAGAAAAAGGGCGTTATCAGCATTGTCGATGGCGCGCAAGCAATCACTAAAGGTGATGTCGACGTTTCGGATCTGGATTGCGATTTTTACGCTTTTTCTGGACATAAGCTTTATGGCCCTACTGGCTGCGGCGTATTGTATATTAAACATGATAATTATGAGTCATTAAGGCCGTATCAATTGGGTGGTGGTATTATCACCACGGTTAATTTTCATCAAAGTGAGTTTCTCAATAGCCCTTTAAAATTAGAGCCAGGCTCACATAATGTTGCTGCTATTGTTGGGCTTGTTGAAGCAATTGATTATCTTGAAGATATTTCTTGGCAAGACATTACCAAGTACCTAGATAGCCTGTCTCAATATTTACATGCCAGTTTAAGCGAGTTGAATTACTATAAACCTTTGATTAAAAGCAGTGAGACTTCTAATCCTAAAGAGTTCAAGTTGCCAACATTAAATAGTTTTCAGATTGATAGAGTACATTGCCACGATGTCGCCAGTATCTTAGACGGTGAATCTATCGCTGTTAGGGCTGGGCATCATTGTGCACAGCCTCTACACAGAGAACTAGGCGTTAAAGCTAGTGTTAGAGTAAGCTTAGGCCTTTATAATGATTACAATGATATAGAACGGTTGGTGAGTGCCTTAGAAAGTGCACATCAATTAATGGCGTTTTAATATGACTCAGCTCAAAAAACCGACAGAAAATAACAAGTCTACAGTCCCTGTCGATAAAAATAAGCAGGCGTTATATCAACAAGCTTTGCTTGAACATCATAAAAATCCAATAGGCTTCGATAAAGCTGTGGCGACGACGCATTCTCAGCAAGGGGTAAATCCAGCTTGCGGCGATGAAATTACGGTAAATTGTGAAGTTCAAGGAGAGCATATCGTTGATATTGGCTTTGAAGGTGACAGTTGTGCAATTTGCCGCGCATCTGCTTCATTAATGAACCTTAACCTTGTTGGTCAGTCTTTAGATAGTTGCTTTCAATTGATTCATAGTGTTAACTCAATGTTTTCACAGGAAGTGAGTTTTGTCGGAGACATGGCGGAAAAACTTTCGCCATTAATCGCAGTTAAACAATTTCCAGTAAGACAGCAGTGCGCTGTTCTCCCATGGAATACATTAGCCCAAGCGTTACAACAGGAAAAGCGTTAAGTAAAAAGCTTGGCATCTTTAATCAATAGTTAAACATCTTACTATGCAAGAAAATTGGGTTGAAATAGCGAATAGCTATGAACAGGAAAAGCCTTTCGTATTAGCGGTTATTGTCGCGACAAAAGGGTCTACTTATCGGAAAGCCGGCACTATGATGTTGATTTCAGCACAAGGGCATTGTACTGGTTTGTTAAGTGGTGGTTGCTTAGAAGCGGATATTGCACTGCACGCTGAGTCTGTATTTAGTTCGGGCAAATCTGAATTAATTAAGTATGACTTATCTGTTGACGCAGATTTACTTTGGGGGCTTGGTTTAGGGTGTGATGGTGCTATTGATATTCAGCTCTATCCATTACTGACTAAAGAACAAAAACAGCCTTTTGATCTGCTGCTTGGTAGCGTGTCTAGCGGTCAGTCAGGATTTTACTGTTTACCAACAACACCTGGTAGCAGCCAACTTAGTGCATTTTTTGACTCCCGAGGTTTACCTGAAATCTACACTGAAAAAGATGTAGAGACGATTGCTCATTCATACATTGACGGCGAACAACTCATCATCCCGGTTGCCCCTATTGTCCATGTTTTAGTGTGTGGAGCAGGGCCAGATGTTGCACCTGTTGTCGCTTTTTGTCATCAATTAGGTTGGCGAGTTACCATACAAGACCACCGAGAAAGTCACTTGTCAGCGGATGTATTTCAAGATTGTTTTGCCAAAAGAAAGCAACGACCTGAGCATTGCACTGAGCAAGATTTCAATGGCTTTAATGCCATCGTGGTAATGACCCATAATTTAGCTTTCGATGAGCAGATACTAGCGAATGCTTTGGCAGCATCGGCGCCTTATATCGGTATTTTGGGGCCAGCAGGTCGACGAGACAAACTATTAAAAAGTATTGGCGTAGATTACGAGCAAGTGAAAGGCAGAGTGTTTGGCCCTATTGGCTTAGACCTAGGCGGTAGAAGTCCTCAAGCGATTGCTTTGTCGATATGTGCGCAAATACAACAAGAAATTACTACTAACACTAACAGTCAAACTAAGCCGTGGCGATACGGCAGTTTGAAACACAGTTAATACTCATGAACAACCCCCTTTCTTGTATCATTCTCGCAGCGGGTAATTCATCACGACTTGGACAGCCTAAACAGCTGGTTTGTATGAAGGGGACTTCACTTATTGAGCGTATCAATGCAATTGCAAGTAGCCTTCAAAGCCAAGGTTTTGTTCAAGAAGTTTGCTGTGTCCTCGGTTACCAAGCAAAGTCTATGGAAAAACTGATTGCAAATTATTCAGCTAAAGTTACGGTGAATCAACGTTGGCAATTAGGTATGGGCAGCTCTATCAAGGCTGGCCTTGAATTTCTGATAGCTTTGACACCTAGGGCTTATAAGGATACCGAGATTGAAGGTGTGCTTGTTATATTAGTTGATCAATACCTATTGTCAGAAGCTGATGTAAAAACGTTGATCATGCGTTGGCAGCAAGAGCCGAAACAGATCGTTTGTGCTCAGCAAGCTGATAATTTAGTTAAGGGACCACCAGTTATTTTTCCTCGGGAACTTTTCGCCAAAATTTTGCAAATTCCTGATCAATTTGGCGCTAAAAAAGTTATTGATGCTCATCAAGAACAGGTTGTCACGGTAGCCATGGAAAATGCCTTTATCGATCTAGATACGCCACAAGATCTGGCGCAACTTCGTCAGTTATATTCTGCCTAGTGTTTTTTCCAAAATCCCTTGTTAAAATACCGCCAAATATCGATACAGGAATTCAGAATGTCGTCGTTACAAGACCAACTACTAAAGGCAGGCTTAACTACTAAACAAAAAGCACGTCAAGCCAATAGCGATAAACGCAAGAAGAATAAACAAAAGCGCAGTGGGCGAAAAGTAGAAGAGAGCCTGCAAGAACAAGTGCAACAGGAACTCAAAAAGGCACAAGAAGAAAAATTAAATAAAGATGCAGCGCTTAATGCAGAGCGCCAACAAGCACTCGCTGACAAAGAAGCAGGGCTGCGTATTAAGCAGATTTTGGAGCATCACCAGTTAACAGAGTGCCAAGGTGAAAAAGAGTATAAATATAGTTTTGAGAATAAAATCAAAACGGCATACCTTGATGAACAAACCTACAATGCGTTAGTTAATGGACGCCTAGCCTTATGTGGCTGGATGGCGCAAACGTATATTGTGACGGCAGAAACAGCTGAAAAAGTTGCTACGTTAAATGATACCGTTATTTTGGTGCAAAATGACAAAGTTGAGCAAGACGTTGACGAAGATGATCCATACGCAGAGTTTCAAATACCTGATGATCTTATGTGGTAGTGTTAGCTTCTAGGTTACATTAAAGCCAACAAATCCGAGAGCCAGAATTTATTCTGGCTTTTTTGTATTAAAATTAAACATTAGTAACAATGTTTGATACTTCTAGCTCAACTTAATTAATAATCTCGAAAGTTAATTGCACTTTTTCCTATCTATTATCGTATACAAGATATTTAGAAGGTTGTGCTTGTGTTAATTAAAATCCCTGAAAAACATCATCTCACCGGTAACGATGTAACACCAGAAAGTTTTTATAATCAAAGACGACGCTTGCTCAAACAGATGGGGTACTTAGGCGCAGGTACTTTGCTTGCGTCTTCTCATAATGCTAATGCGGTAGATTGGTTTTCCAAAGGGGAGCCGAAAAACAATTTTGCGTTGCGTAAGCTCGATGCCAAACAAACAATGGCCATTGAAGAAACGTTAACACCAGAAGCGAAAGTTACTTCTCATAATAATTTTTATGAATTTGGAACAAGTAAAAGTGACCCTGTAGAAAATGCGCAGGGCTTTAAAGTAGATCCATGGAAGTTAACGGTTTCAGGAGAGTGTGAAAAGCCAATAACTCTAGACTATGACGCTTTGTTTACTCAGTACCCCCTTGAAGAGCGCATTTATCGGTTTCGCTGCGTTGAAGCCTGGTCTATGGTAATTCCATGGTTAGGTTTTCCTCTTGCCTCTTTGATCAAGCAAGCTAAACCTACCTCAAAAGCTAAGTATGTGGCGTTTGAAACTTTGTTTGACCCCGAACAAATGCCTGGGCAGAAAAGTAGAAGAGTTGGGGGAGGAATAAGCTACCCATATGTTGAAGGCTTAAGAATCGACGAAGCTATGCACCCGCTTACTATGCTCTCGGTTGGTCTATACGGAAAAACGTTACCGCCACAAAATGGCGCGCCAATTCGTTTAGTGGTTCCTTGGAAGTATGGCTTTAAAAGTATTAAATCGATCGTTAGTATTCGTTTAGTAGAAAAAATGCCACCGACCACGTGGAATATTCTGGCGCCTAATGAGTATGGTTTTTATGCTAACGTTAATCCTGATGTTGACCATCCTAGGTGGAGTCAGGCAAGTGAACGTCGATTAACGGGGGGAGGCTTGTTTGCGCGAAATCGTATTAAGACCTTACCTTTTAACGGCTACGCAGAACAGGTAAGCGATTTATATCGTGGAATGGATTTAACTAGGTATTATTAGTGATGACAATCAAGCAACGAACGCTGCTGTTAAAAGTGCTCATTCACACTTTATCACTCGGCCTCGTGGCTAATGTTTTTTATTTGGCCATTGTCGATCAACTAGGTGCTGATCCTGTTGAAGAAGTACTGCATTTTACCGGAATTGGCGCTTTGAATTTATTGATATTGAGCTGTGCCGTTTCTCCTGTGGCAAAGAAATTGCGAGTAAGCTGGTTAATGCAAGTTCGTCGATTAATCGGCCTTTATAGCTTTTTCTATGCTTTTCTACACGTCATGAGTTTTTGGGCATTTGAAATTCAATTCGATGTTACTCTTTTTCTATCAGAGCTAGTTGAAAGGCCATTTATCACGGTAGGGCTTGTTAGTGTCTTGATCTTAATGGTGCTAGCTATTACCTCAATAAGTGCCTTAAAAAGGCGCCTTGCGTCTCGTTGGCAGACCATTCATAACTGGGTTTATCTGGCTTTAGCTTTAGGTGGCGTACACTTTATTTGGTCAGTTAAAACTATAGGGGTAGAGCCTGTTATTTACGTGTTAGCGATTGTTATTTTACTGAGCTTACGTAAACAAAGAGTTGTTCGCTGGGTAAAAGCACCATTTGGTTAGCGGCAATTTATTTAATTATTATTATTTGGCTATTCTGCTCTGTGAAGTACCGACTATTTATGGCGGTATTTCACTAATATCTTGTTATAAAAGTGCGCTTGGTTGTCTTTGTCAGCAAAAGCGGCATTCATTATATCTACAAGCTTATTTGTATGCTCAAACTGCGGTGAAAATGCCATGAAAAACGGTTGAGGTGATAAACAGCCTTTTTCTATCAGTGGCTGCTTAAAAATATCTTTACGTCCCATGTGCCAATACGCAACATTTTCATCAGATAGCAAGGTATCGATGCGCTTTGCTTCTAGCATTTTATATAAGCGTTCAAGTCCGTTGTCACCAGATATGCTGATAACACGTCCTTGTTTACGTAGCTCAGGTAAATAGCTGTCTATAGGTTCACCATAACTATAATCATTGATAACGCCAATAGTTACCTTGTTTAGCGAAGAAAATGAGTGATAGCGCCACTTGTTTTCCGATAAAGTAAAAAAGCAACTTTTATAATTCATCGTTGGCGATGTGGTAAAGCGTAAATTTGGCGCTTCGGCAGGAACCGCTGTGGCTAAACCATGAACAGCACCGTTAGAGACAGACTGTATAGCTCTAGACCATGGATAAAATTCGTAGCTAAACTTCAAGTTGTTAGCTTTGGCAATGTAATCTAAATATTCGAGTGTGAACCCTTTGCCATGGTTGTTTTCTCGACAAACATAAGGGCACCATTCGGTTGTTGCTAATCGAATGTGAAGCTCTGTATTCGTGTTGTTTAAGCTGCTGGTATTTGGTTGTTGCGCGGTAGTACTTGCACTCGTGCTTAACACAAGAGGGTATAGGGTATATCTAACTGCTTTGAAAAAAGATATAGGCAAGGTAAAACTCAATTTTAGCAACTACTGCATTTATTATAGTTATTTAACTTTGTGAAGGCATATATGCCCATCTATTAATAGACAAAAAATTTAGCTTACGTCGTTTGTCGCTTAATTTTGACATTTTGTCGCAAGCTAGTTTACCTGTTGGCAATAACACTTGTCGAATGGCGCTAATCGTAATAGGGTGGTGAAATCGCCTAGGTGTTTATCCTTAGGTCTATAATAAAAAAGCAAACTTAAAAATAACTAACCCCAAGTCAGGACATGTTTTATGCAAAAGTTTATACCGTCGGTATTAATGGCTGCTATTTCGCTGTCTCTAACTGCTTGCATGCAGTCAGAAAAACAAGATGCGAAAGTTGTTATTAATAAAAACCCGTATCCAAGCACATATCAAGAACTTCCAAGTCAAACCACGATTATTCGCAACGCAACTGTATTAACCGGAACTGGTGAGCGCATTGAAAAAGCTGATGTTGTCATGGAAAATGGCAAGATCACACAGGTTGGGCAGGGCTTATCTGTACAGGGCGCGGTAGAAGTAGATGCTGCTGGAAAATGGGTGACACCTGGTATTATTGATGTTCATTCTCATCTTGGGGTTTATCCAAGTCCATCTGCTGAATCACATTCTGACGGTAATGAAGCAACGCAACCAAATACTTCTGAAGTTTGGGCTGAGCATAGTATTTGGCCACAAGACCCTGGTTTTAACCGTGCTCGTGAAGGTGGTATTACCACATTACAAATTCTCCCAGGCTCAGCAAATTTATTCGGTGGGCGTGGCGTAACTTTACGTAATATCCCTAGTCACACAATGCAAGGAATGAAGTTTCCTGAAGCTCCTTATGGCTTAAAAATGGCCTGTGGTGAAAACCCTAAACGCGTATACGGTGGTAAGAAGGTTTCACCATCTACTCGAATGGGTAATATGGCAGGTTATAGAATGGCTTGGTCTGAAGCAACCGAATATAAGCGTGCTTGGGACAAATATGAAGCGGACTACGCCGCAGGTAAGAACCCTGAAGCACCTGTTCGTGATATTGAATTAGATACCTTGAAAGGGGTATTAGAGGGTGAAATTCTTATTCACAATCATTGCTACAAAGCTGAAGAAATGGCGATGATGATCGATTTATCCAAAGAATTTGGTTACCACGCTGGTACCTTCCATCATGGTATTGAAGCATACAAAATCGCTGATAAGTTGGCGGAAAATGGCAACTGTGCAGCGATGTGGCCAGATTGGTGGGGCTTTAAAATGGAAGCCTATGACATGGTTCAGGAAAATGTCGCCATTGTCGATAGTAAGCCAAACTCTTGTGCTGTGGTACATTCGGATTCCGGTACAACGATTCAACGTCTGAATCATGAAGCGGGTAAAGTTATGTACACTGCAAATGATAATGGCTTCAATATTAAGCCTGAGCATGCAATTACATGGATTACTTCAAACGCTGCGAAATCTCTTGGTATTGCTGACAAAACGGGCTCTTTAGAATCTGGTAAGCGTGCAGATGTGGTTATTTGGAATACCAGTCCATTTAGTATTTACGCACAAGCCGAACAAGTGTTCTTGGACGGTGCTAAAGTTTACGATCGTTTTGATGAAAAATATCAAGCGAAAAGCGACTTTTTGTTAGGCCAACAGTAAGGGGTAAATCATGAAAGTATTTAAATCATCTTTGGTTGCTTTAGCTCTTACTGCAGCAACACAGGTATATGCAGATAGCGTAGCAATCACCAACGCAACAATTCATACCATGACAGAGCAAGGTACGCTGACTAATGCTACCGTTGTTTTCGATGATGGTGTGATTACCGCGATTAACCCTAACTCTGTAGAGGCTGATAGCATTGTTGATGCTAAAGGGCGTATCTTAACGCCGGGGCTTATTGGTTCTATGAATCAACTAGGTTTAGTTGAAGTAGGTGCTGTTTCTCGTACGCGAGATATGAGTGAAAAGAAAGCTGATATTACCTTTGATGCAAGTACGGCGTTTAATCCAAATTCATCTGTGATCCCTTATTCTCGTAAAGGCGGTATTACCTCAAATATCGTTGTACCTTATGGTGGCAGCGATATGTTCAAAGGCCAAGCATTTGCAGTAGACCTGTCAGGTTCTTATGAAAGTATTATCGACAATGGTGTGGCAGCTATTGTTGACTTGGGCTCGAAAAGTAAAGGTTCGCGCGCTGCAGAGATCCAAAAGTTAAAAAACAAGCTTGAAGATGCACAAGAAGCGTTAGCAAAAGCAAAGAAAGCCGCTAAGGACGATAAGGACAAGAAAAAGTCTGACAAAAAGCCTAAGCGAAGTGAGAAAATTATCAATGATATTTTGTCAGGTGAAAAGCCACTTATTGCCTATGCTGATCGCGCAACAGATTTACTTGCACTTATTGATTTAAAGAAAGCCTTTGGCTTGAATTTAGTTATCGTTGGTGCTGGAGACGCTATTTTAATCGCTGATAAGCTTGCTGAAGCTAAAGTTCCAGTTGTGATTAGTGCGATTAAAAACTTACCTAGTTTTGATGCGATGCACGCAGATTTAACTAACCCAGCTAAATTGTTCGAAGCGGGCGTAAAGGTCGCTTACAAAGAAAATGGTGATACTCATAACTTGTATATGTTGCGTTATGACGCTGGTATTTCTGTAGCCAACGGTGTTAGCAAACAAGATGCTTTAGCTGCAATTACTGCAAATGTTGCAGATCTATTCAACTTAAACGCTGGCAGAATTGCTGTTGGCAAGCGTGCTGATATGGTGTTATGGAGTGGCGACCCATTTGAATTAAGCACAAAGGTTGATCAGATGTGGATCAATGGCTTAGACACCTCGACTAAGAGCCGTCAAGACGCATTGCGCGATCGTTACACTACTGATAGCGATATGCCAAGAGCTTATACTAAATAGGTTTGTTAGCTCGATTAAAAAAACAGCGCGTTATGCGCTGTTTTTTTATGGGCAAATTTTGTGTTCATCAATGAATACTTTTAGTCTTTCCTTCAAAGACTTTCTTGCTTAACATTAACTACTTCTATCATTACCAGACGCCTAATCTTTAAATATAAGCGAACTATTATGTCGATACTCAAGCAAACATCATCACATGGAAAAATAACAGAACGAGTCAGTGAAGACGCAACGGTATTAGATATTTCACACCGATTGTTCGAAGCAAGTGTTAGCTTGTATGGTGGCCATGTTTTGACTTGGCAGCCCGCAGGTCAACAACCTGTTTTTTGGTTGAGTGAAACAGCAAGCTTTTGTGAAGGAAAAGCGATACGTGGCGGAATTCCTATTTGCTGGCCTTGGTTTGGTCCTCATCAACTACCCAATTGTGAAAGCTTACCTAATCACGGGTTTGCGCGAAATCGTCATTGGCAGCTTATTGATGCGTTAATTACTGAAAAGGAAGTACGGTTAGAGTTATTGTTACAAGGGAGTCATTTTCTTGATAATTGGTCGAATGCTTTTGAAGTCAGGCAAACATTAATTTTCTCGGAACACTTTGAACAATCTTTGCAGGTAAAAAATACTGGGGAACAAGGTTTTGAGTGTGGTCATGCGCTACACAGCTATTTTGCAGTGAGCCACCCAGAAAATACTCTAATTAAAGCGCTAAACCACAAGACATTTGACGATAAAATAACAGGCCTGCAAAAGCAGCAAGATAGCTTACCAAATTGCGTCGGTCCTATTGACCGTATTTACTATACTAATGAACCACAAGTTATCGATGATACGGGCTGGCAACGACAAATTCAGGTTACCAGCAGTCACTCAGCGCAATGGGTGCTATGGAATCCCGGTAAAGAAACCGCTGAAAAGATGGCGGATGTTCATGTTGGTGGTGAGAATGAATATGTATGCTTAGAAGCCGCCAACACGCAAACATGCATGCTTCTGCCTGACCAGCAGTTAACCTTTAGTCAAAAAATTACGGTTAATACGCTATAAAGAGTCATTTATTCGGTATCTTGGAATATCTCAGTACGGTTGCGTCCTAATGATTTAGCGCGATACAGGGCTTTATCCGCTTTATCAATGTGTTCACCTATACTTAAGCTATTTGTTGAGCTAGCTGCAATTCCAAAACTAATAGTAATGTGAAATGTTTCATTGGTACTACTGACAACAAATTCCAATTCCGCAATGTTTTTTCGCAAACGCTCGATGATTTCTTTTGCTTGCAACTCCGAAGTATCTGGTAAAAACAGGACAAACTCTTCTCCGCCCCAGCGACCACTAACATCATCTCTGCGCAAATTTTGGTTAATTTGCGCGGCAATATCTTTTAATACTTCGTCGCCGACGATATGACCATATTTGTCGTTAATCTGTTTAAACTTATCTATATCGGCGATTACTGCACATATGGATAAGTGATTACAAGACAGCTCTTCGTATTTCCAATTAAGAAAACTGCGATTAGGTAATCTTGTGAGAAAGTCAGTTTCTGAATCTTCAACGAGTCGATGTTTAAAATAGTCGACTAATGAAATGAAAAAGAAAAATAAAACCAAAATAACCAGGAAAAACAAACCTATGCGTGTTAAAAATAACTGCCAGTATTCACCGGTACTTGCCGCTGGCGGTGAAATGATAAACATACGCCAGTTTAGAGACTGAATAGGCATTTGCGAAATGACTCGCTCACCGTCATCGACAACAACTACGGTGTTTGATAGGTGATAATTTTCTCCTTTCTTGAGTAATTGTTGATACCAGTCTATTTCACTAATATTAGTCAACTCTTGACTTCTATGGTGGCTGTCAGTCTTCATTAAATGATTTGATGATAAAGTGATGTGGTTGTTTTCATCAACGAATACTAACTCAAAACCGAATCGCTCTTGGTATTCGGCGAACTTATCAGCAAAATGATTTAAATCGATTGCGACCCCGACAAAGCCTAGAAACTCTCGTTGTTTGTTTTTTAACATCATATCGAAATACAGGTGAGGATCGTCGGCATTGCCAATATCGGCAAACTGCTCCTTGTTGAGCTTTTTAAGGCGGTGATACCATTCGGCTTTTTCATGTACTAAAGAGAGTTCCTTTCCTTTTGAATCTAGCATAAAGGCGTGTTTTTCTAAGGCAATGAAGGTGGTCAATTCATAGCGATTGGCCAATCGGGTTAAAAACCTCAGCAATTCCGTTTTATCTACCTTTTCTTGTTCGACATAGTCGATAAGTAATGGGTCATTTGCTAGGAAGTAGGCAACATTCAAAGGACGAACTATTTCCGAGTTAATAATTGAAAACAGCGGGATTATCGATTTATGTTGATTTTGATTGTAGCGATTGATGACTTCTTTAAAGGTAAAATACGCAGTAAAGACAACAGCAATTATCGTAAAGATATAGAGAGCAGTAATATAACGATCAAATTTACTAATTAACTTCATGAAAGGAAATAAAACTCATATAATACTTAAATTCAGCCAGCAGCTCCTTTGCTAAAAAACAACGAACCATAGGTTAATATATAGTTGTATAACAGTAAGAACGCGAATAGTTTATGAAGTTTTTATGAAGTTCTAAGGTGGTGGTGTATAAGATAGCGGGTGAAAGCTGTCTTTAAGTAAAACCCCCGAGGAAGCGTCATAAACGGTCTACCGTCTCTATCATAAGCTTTTGTTTTCGCTTTACTATTAGCAGCTTTAGGTCTTAGTTGTAAATATTGACCGTGTTTACCATGAATTTCTTCCACACGACCTAAAACTATCATATCAGTAAGCTCTTGCCAGTCTAATGCCAGCATGTTTTCTTCTTCAGCGGTAGGAGTCCATAAAAAAGGCGTGCATACCATTCGTTCGGCCACAGGAATATCGCGCTCTGCAATAATGGGAACCCATAATACTCGCGATAATTTGTGCCTTAAGTGGCAGTTATGCCAATTAACGCCAACTAAACCTGTCAGTGGTGCTACGCAAACAAACGTTGTTTCTAAGGGTTTTGCATGCCGGTCGATTGGAATGGTTTTTAATTCAATTCCTAAGTGGGGAAAGTCTGGCTCGGGTCTGGAGCCCGCGGTGGCACCTAATGCTTGTTCAAGCAACAAACCTGGCCAGCCTTTTTCTCTTTGTAAATTTTTAGGCACAGCGACTTTTAGTTTGCTGGCGATTTCACCCAGTGTTAATCCGGCGAGTTCGTTTGCTCTCGATAGTAATACTTCTTCACTTTGTGGGCTGTCGATAGTCACTAGGGAAATTCTTTTAAATTCAAAGTGGCTATTATCTTAAAGGGAGAGATCTGTCGCAAGGAAAATCAGAAAAATCACACACTCTAGCGATGAAAAACTTTTATTTGCTCATCTTAAGATATTGTGGAAGAATCAGTTCCATAACTAATTTTACGGGAAGTCCTGTGATTGATGCCGAAGGCTATCGAGCCAACGTCGGCATAGTTATAATTAACGACAGGGGACAAGTGTTTTGGGCGCGCCGACAAGGCCAACATTCGTGGCAGTTTCCGCAAGGAGGTGTTGACGAAGGGGAGTCGCCTGAACAAACCATGTATCGCGAATTACGCGAGGAGGTCGGGTTAAAGCCTGAACATGTAAAAATAATTGCTACCTCAAAACATTGGTTAAGATACAAATTACCCAAGCGACTTATTCGTCATGACAGTAAACCCGTGTGTATAGGGCAAAAACAGAAATGGTTTTTGCTTAAACTTACGGCAAAAGAGTCTGCGGTTGATTTAGCACATACTAAGCATCCTGAATTTGATGATTGGCGCTGGGTAAGTTATTGGTATCCTGTTAGGCAAGTAGTGTCTTTTAAACGCGAGGTTTATCGTAAGGTAATGAAAGAGTTTGCAAGCCCTACTATGTCCAGCAATCGTCGCAGAAGACGAAATTGATTATAGCTATGTTCGTTCTAAAATAGCTCACTAGCCATTAGTGAGCTATTTTTCTTTAGACAAGATGGAAAAATTTTCAAAAGTCGATATCAACTAGATCTACAAAATATTAATTAAGGGAGACGCATGTTAACGAGTTTAAGGCAGATTGTTTTAGAATTTTGTCAAGACAGTGAGCTTGATCAAGCCTTAACTCGCATTGTTTCTCGAGTAAAGTCAGTCATGAATACTGACTGTTGTTCTATCTATCTTGCTGATCATCATAAACAACACTTTCTGCTTGTTGCATCTGATGGTTTAGCCAAAGAATCCCTTGGTCACACAACAATTGGCTTTAGCGAAGGGCTTATCGGTTTAGTTGGCCAGCGTGAAGAGCCGCTTAATATTGCCAACGCTAAACGACATCCGCATTTTGTACACGCACCAGAAGTTCAAGAAGAAGACTTGAATGCCTTTTTGGGCACACCCATCATTCATCAACGAAAGGTCTTGGGTGTTATTTCAATTCAGCAGCAGCAAGATCGATTTTTTGATGAAAACGAAGAAGCCTTTTTAGTGACACTAGCTGCACAAATTGCTACTGCGTTAGCCAGCGCCGAAGCGAGCAGGATATTGGCTAAACAACAGTCAAGCCAACAACTAACTAATGGCATTCAAGGTGTTGCTGGCTCTTCTGGCGTAGCCCTCGCACCAACCTTTGTGGTGCAACCAACTGCGCAAATTTCAGGTGTTGCGATAGAGAAGTCACGAAATATCGCGGACGAAAATACACGTTTTGAGCAAACCTTGATCGCAACAAGGGATGACTTTGAACAACTTGCTAATCAAATTTCGCTGAGTGTTTCTGATGCCAGTGTTGATATTTTTGAAGTATATAAACAGCTGCTTGACGATAGTGGACTAGCAAAAGAAATTTTTGCAAAAATCGACGAGGGTTGGACGGCCGAAAGTGCCTTGAAGCTAGTGATTGAAAGTTATGTCTTGCAGTTTGAACGCCTAGAAGATGCCTATTTTAGGGAGAGAGCAACAGATATTAAAGATTTGGGCAACCGCTTATTAATGAATTTTAGTAAGTTACCGTCTCACCAAACTCAATGCCCAGATGCTTTTATTTTAGTTGCTGATGATGTAACAGCATCTATGGTGGCAGAATATCAGCACCGCGGAATGTTGGGCATAATTTCTTTACAAGGCTCTCATAACTCTCATGCGGCAATTTTAGCGCGTGCATTGGCTGTACCTGCTGTGATGGGGGTTACACAATTACCGTTAGGTAAATTAAATGAAAAAATGTGCATTATTGATGGCTATAGCGGTGAAATTTTTATTAATCCTAATGAAACGCTAACCCGTGAATATGAGCACTTAATTGCAGAAGAGACACAGTTAACGGCAAGGGTAAAACAAGTTGAGCATCTACCAGCAGAAACACTGGATGGCCGTTCAATAGAAATTCAGCTAAACGCCGGTTTATCATCTGGTTTTGAGTATTCAAGGCAATCTGGTGCCGATGGTATTGGTTTGTATCGCACAGAAATTCCTTTTATGAATAAAAGCTATTTCCCTTCTGAGCAAGAGCAAACCCTACTTTATCAAGAAGTTTTGTCAGCATTCGACGGAAAAAGCGTCACCATGCGTACTTTAGACGTGGGGGGCGATAAAGCATTACCTTATTTTCCCATTGTTGAAGATAACCCTTTTCTCGGCTGGCGCGGAATTCGTATCACCTTAGATCATCCAGAGATATTCCTCTTACAAGTCAGGGCGATGATTCGTGCTAATGCTGACTACGAAAATTTGGCCATTATGCTTCCTATGGTGTCGAGTGTCGCCGAAGTTGACGAAGCACAGCGCCTAATTAATCAAGCTTATTATGAATTATCATCTGAAATAACCACTCGTGACAATCAAGCAATCAGAAAGCCTAAAGTGGGTATTATGATTGAGGTTCCAAGTGTCATTTTTCAGTTAGGTGAGTTGGCTAATAAAGTCGATTTTTTCTCTGTTGGTAGTAATGATTTAACCCAATATTTGCTGGCTGTGGATCGAAATAATGCGCGTGTTGCCTCTATTTACAGTGCTTTTCATCCATCAGTTTTAAAAGCGTTAAACATGATTGCTCAGGAGTCGCAGCGCTTTAATATGCCATTGAGTTTATGTGGTGAATTGGCGAGTGAGCCTGCTGGCGCTTTATTATTGCTCGCAATGGGCTATGATAAAATAAGTATGAACCCTCACAATGTCGCTCGAATTAAATGGGTGATCAGACACATAGATTATAAACAGTCGAGGGCGATACTGAGTAAAGTGCTGACTTTCTCGCATTCGAGACAAGTACTCGATTATCTCAACGAACAATTAGAAAAACTTGATTTAGGCGGATTTATACGCGCTGGTATGTAATTGCTCTATTTTCTAGACATTACATTTGGGAGATGTCTATTAATTCATGGTATTAACGGTATTTTTAACATGCGCTCTCGTTGGCTGTTTAACGGGCTTTCTCGCCGGCTTATTAGGCATAGGCGGTGGTTTAGTTATTGTACCCGCACTTGTTTACTTATTTCCTCTGTTTGGATTTCCTCCTGACCAAGTGCTGCCTATGGCAGTAGCTACTTCACTTGCCTCCATTGTTTTTACTTCTGCTTCTGCCGCTATGTCACATCATGGGAACCATAATATTCCATGGAAAATAGCGAAACCTCTTGTCATTACTATTGCACCAGGCGCCGTATTAGGTGCTTTTCTTGCGAGTTATTTACCACAAGAAGTGATGAAGTTTATATTTGTTGTCGCGATTAGTTTATTAGCTGCCTATATGCTGTTCTCCATTAAGGTACAAAAAACCAGACCTTTGCCTGAAAAGAAAACTATCTGTGTTATAGGTTTTGTTAGTGGCTGTATTTCAAGTTTGATGGGAATTTCTGGCGGCGCTATATTGATCCCAGTGTTGACCTACTATTCAATGTCGATTCGGCTCGCTATAGGCACCGCGACAATATGTGGTTTGGTTGTCGCGAGTTTTGGCTCAGTGAGTTTTATTATTACTGGATTAGAGCAAGGTAACTTGCCTAGTTGGAGTTTAGGGTTTGTTCATTTACCTGCACTTTTAGGTTTAGTGCTTACATCGTCACTTTTTGCTCGTTTTGGTATTAAAATCGCACAGCGTTTACCTGTTAGATATCTGCAAAGAATGTTCGCTGGTTTTTTAATGATGATCGCCGTTAAAATCTTGTTTCAATAAGCCACAATCGCGTACAATCATCGCTAATTAATTAACTAACGAGATCGTCATGAAGCAGTATTTAGATTTGTGCCAGCGCATAATCGACCAAGGCCATTGGGTAGAGAATAAACGTACTCAAAAGCGTTGTTTAACCTTAATCAACGCAGACTTAGAATATGATGTTGCTAATAACGCGTTTCCTTTAATTACGACTCGTAAAAGTTACTATAAGGCGGCTATTGCTGAGTTAATTGGCTATTTACGAGGATATGACAACGCAGCTCAGTTTAGAGCTATTGGTTGTAATACGTGGAATGCTAACGCTAATGACAATCAAGCTTGGCTAGATAACCCTGCCCGTAAAGGCGAAGACGACATGGGGCGCGTCTATGGCGTACAGGGTAGACGCTGGCAAAAGCCAGATGGTACGCCATTAGATCAACTTGCCAAAATAATCAAAAACTTATCTGAGGGCATCGATGATCGTGGTGAGATCCTTACTTTTTATAATCCAGGTGAATTTGAGTTGGGCTGTTTAAGACCTTGTATGCACACGCATACCTTCTCATTACTAGGCGATACCCTATATTTAACCTCTTACCAACGCTCTTGCGATGTGCCTCTAGGATTAAACTTTAACCAAGTACAGGTATTTACATTATTGGCGTTAGTCGCCCAAATAACCGGGCATAAAGCGGGTAAGGCGTACCATAAAATCGTGAATGCGCATATTTACGAAGATCAGTTGGACTTATTGCAAAACGTGCAGCTTAAGCGAGAGCCGTTTCCATCGCCTACACTTGAAATTAATCCAGATATTAAGTCGCTTGAAGATATTGAGACTTGGGTGACAACTGATGATTTTACCGTGTCTGGTTACCAAAGCCATGAAGCGATAGCGTACCCGTTTTCGGTGTAAACGAATTTAATACCGATTCCATTAGGTTGGTATAAAAGTTATTAAAAAAGGGGCCTTGGCCCCTTTTTTTGTTGAACGTGGTTTATTACCCATGCATTTGTAGAAACTTATCGTAGAGTTGTTCTTCAGTTTCTACGTTGCTTGGATCTTTTTTAATGCAATCGATAGGGCACACCGATATGCATGTTGGCTTGTCGTAATGGCCAATACATTCGGTGCATTTTTTCGGGTCAATTTCGTAAATCTCTTCGCCTAAAGTGATGGCCTGATTTGGACATTCAGGATCACACATATCGCAGTTGATGCAAGACGCTTCGATAATTAAAGCCATTACACTGCCTGAGCTTTAGTAGACGTTTGGTTAAAAGGCTGGCGTGTAGTGCCGTCTTCATCTAAATAACGCATGATAATACCAAAAGATAGATCCAAATCGCTTTCAAGTTCTATCGCAACTTTATGGCCTGAGCCTTTGGCATCAATAATGGTCTCACCTTTGGTGTTTTCCATTTTAGTTAATGTGAAACTGACGTTGCCTTTAGGGGTCATTAATTCAAGCTGATCACCGACCAAGAATTTGTTTTTAACTTCTATTTCCACCAGATTGGTAAAAGGGTTTCTTCCTATGACTTCGCCTACAAACTGCTGAGTGTCACTTTTTGAGTAGCCATAATCGTAGTTTTGCGTGTCTCCGTGGCGGTGCCTTTGTAAGAAGCCTGCCGTGTAACCACGATGAGCTAGGTGTTCTAGTTCTTTATTTAATGATTGGTTAAATGGTTTGCTTTGCATCGCATCCATAATCGCTTGATTATAGATTTGCGCCGTTCGTGCACAGTAATAGAAAGATTTAGTGCGTCCTTCAATTTTTAAAGAATGTACGCCCATTTTTACCAGTCGTTCGACGTGCTCGACTGCACGAAGATCTTTAGAGTTCATAATGTAAGTACCATGCTCATCCTCGAAGGCCGGCATGTATTCGCCAGGGCGACCTTGCTCTTGAAGTAGTACTATGTCGTCGCTTGGCTTTTCGCTAGGATCGATGATTTTTACAGGCTCTGCGATAACGTCACCTGTTTCGTTCTCTTGTGCTGGATGAACATCATATTTCCAACGACACGCGTTAGTACATGTGCCTTGGTTAGGATCTCGTTTATTGATATAACCAGACAGTAAGCAACGGCCCGAGTAAGCCATACATAGAGCGCCATGGACAAAAACTTCTATCTCCATTTCTGGAACGCGCATTCGAATCTCTTCAATTTCATCTAAAGATAATTCTCGAGATAAAATAACGCGTTCAACGCCTTGCTGATGCCAGAACTTTACTGTTGCCCAGTTTACAGCATTTGCTTGTACAGATAAGTGTATTGGCATATGAGGAAAGTGTTCTCTTACCATCATGATAAGGCCTGGATCTGACATGATCAGCGCGTCAGGGTTCATCTCTATAACAGGCGTAATATCTTTTAAGAAGGTGCCAAGCTTGCTGTTGTGAGGAGCAATGTTGTTAACCAAATAGAATTTTTTACCTAGTTCGTGAGCTTCATCAATGCCTTGTTTAATCGTTTGCAGATTAAACTCATTATTTCTTACACGCAGAGAATATCGAGGTTGACCTGCATAGACAGCGTCTGCGCCATATGCGAACGCATAACGCATATTTTTTAGACTGCCAGCAGGGGAGAGTAATTCAGGCTTAAACATGGTACTACACAACATCCAGTGAAAAAACGGCGTGCATTATAATGAGCAGTTGTTTCTTTTTCAATCAACTAGAGCAAAAAACCATGAATAAATTGTGGATTTTTATTGGTTCTGTGCAATAGTAGGGACAATAGGCTTGAAAATTAAAGAATTTTATTTTTTTTGGCCGAAAAAAATAACGCAATATTTACTAGGTTTGGTAAATATTGTGCTACTTTTAAAAGAAGAAACAATTATTTAAGGATTCTTATTTATGGGAACTGAAAACGCGCTATATACCATTCTTGTTGAAAAGATTAAGCAAGAATCACTTGTTTTACCTACTTTACCTGAAATCGCGTTAAAAGTTCGAGAGGCAGCCGACGACCCTGAGATTAATTTAGGGCAAATGAGCGAAATTATTGCTCATGATCCAGCGCTGTCTATGGGGATGTTAAAAGTTGCGAACAGTGCAATATTAGGACGTGGTGTAAAAGTGGAGACGGTTAACCAAGCCGTTACTCGCATTGGTTTAAGACAAATCAAGAGTATTGCGACAGCCATGGCTTTAGAGCAAGTGTTTGTGTCTGAAAATGAAATCGTCTCAATGTATTTGAAGAAGTCATGGGCTAAAACTGTCGATATTGCGTCAGTTGCCATCGCTTTAATGACGTTCTATTTACAAGAAAACAAACATACGTCCCTAACTTTAGACACCTTAACGTTAGCGTCTCTTATCCACAATATCGGTGTGCTGCCTATTTTAACGGAAGCTGAGAATCATCCTGATGTGTTTGCCAACCCAACGTTTTTACAGCAAGCAATAATCAAGCTTTCGAGTAAAATCGGCGCTGAAATATCCAAGGCGTGGGGACTATCTGAAGAATTTACTGAAATCGTGCGAGCTTGGAGCGATTTAACTGTGCTACCAGCAGATGTTCATTATCTAGATTTTATTAGAGCAGGTGCTATTTATCACGGTATCTTTAAAAATGAATCTACTCAGGAAGTGCTATTAAAAAGCTATGTAGGAAAGGGGATTTTACCTGAACAAGACTTTATGCAGAGTGAAGAGTTTGTTGAGTTGGCTTCAGACGTTAAAACGATGTTTTCTTAATATCTAACGGAAGTTAGTTATACTTCTAAAATAAAAAAGGCAGCGCTATTTAGTGCTGCCTTTTTTATATTTAGATAAAAGATTTAAGAAAGATTAATCTTCTTTATCCAGGTAATCGCTCGCTTTTAGATCGAACTCAGATAACAAGTCGTTGATAAAACGGTTTAACTCGCCCGCCATAAGCGCAAAGTCGGCATCTAATCTAGCGAGTACGTCATCTTTATCAATATCGTCATTTTGCTCATGCAGTACATCAAAGAACTTAACGCGCTTAATTGCCATATCATCACAAAGAATGCAGGAAAGGGCGTCATCCCATTCTAGGGCTAGTTTAACAACAAACTTCTCTGCGTCTAAATGTACTTTAATCTCATCACTTTGAAGGTCTTGGTTTTTAACACGAATAACAGCGCCGTCATCGCCTAACGCATGCAGTTCAGCTTCAGTACCAAGTTGAAAGTTTTCACCCATTTCCGTATCTGTCAGCCAATCTGTCATTAACTCATCAGGCGCTTTATGAGGTGAGATACTGGTGACAGGCAATGTACCTAATGCTTTTCGTAACAACGCAAGGAAGTCTTCAGCTTTGCTGCGGCTACTAGTATTGATAACGATAATGTTATGTTCAGCACTAATGTACCCGTGGGTGTCACTATAGCGAGAAAATGCACGAGGCAATAACTCAAAAGTGATGTCCTCTTTAAACTGCTCTTTCTCTTTTTTGGTCGCTTTACGGCCATGTTCATTTTCTAATGCCGCGCACTTTTCATCTAACATTTCTTTGATAACAGGCGCAGGTAGAATTTTTTCTTCCTTCTTGGCACAAAAAAGATGGTTACCACCGACTGTGTGAACGATAGAATTTCCGTGCTTACCTAGCGCATCGACAAAACCAAAATGCGACATTTCAGTAGATGCACAAGGAGTAAACAAATGCTCTTTAAGTTGTTCTTCTAGTTCTTGTTCTGTCCATTTGAAAGGCTTTGTGAAGGCAAAAAAGTAAAGATTTTTAAACCACATTGAATTAACCTGTTACTGTTATGATGGTGAAAAGGAAAGCGGCTATATTAGCTTAATAACGACCTTTAGTCATGGTAATTATCCGTTACAGATTTCTCAGAACTAAATAACTGACGAATAAGGTTGCCCTATCAGAATTATTTAGCTGTTCATGTCTGAAAAAGTTATAGTAAAGGTAAGTCCTTGGCCTTCTGGCGAGTCAGCCGTCACGGTTCCACCTAAGGTGTCGGTTACCAAGTTGTGAATAATGTGCGTGCCCAACCCTGTTCCTCCTTTACCTGCTTTAGTGGTATAGAAAGGGTCAAATAGCTGTGGTAGCTTTTCTTTTGGAACGCCAACGCCATTATCTTGATAAACGATTTCAATTTCATTGTTCACAACACGCGTAGTTATCGAAATTTTACCACGATGAATACCTTCAAACCCATGCACAATAGAATTAATAATGAGGTTGGTAAATATTTGCGAGATAGCTCCTGCATGACAATAAACTTCCAAATTGTCTGGGCAATCCACGTGAATAGAGTGATTGGTTTTCTTTAGTTTTGGGTGCAAAGAATGAATAATTTCGTCTATATATTTCGCCAAGTTAATTTGACGAATTTTGTCGCTGGTTTGGTCAACAGCTACCTGCTTATAGCTCGCAACGATTTCAGATGCGCGATTAAGGTTATTGATTAACAAGGCGACACTTTGTCCTGCATTATTGGTAAAGTCTTCCATGCCTCGTTTAGTTAGCTTTTGCTCTTCTATATCATTATTTAGCTGACTTAATAAGTCTGCTAAATAACTTGTAGAGGTAATACTTACTCCGATCGGGGTATTAATTTCATGAGTAACTTCGGCAGAGAGCTCACCAAGAACTGCCATTTTCTCAGCTTCAAGCAGTCGTTCTTGCGCCCTATTAAGTTCTTCTATCGAGTTTTTTAGCTCTTTGTTGGTATCTATTAGTGTTTTTTCCGTAATACTTCGGCGGTGATTCTCTGCTTTTAATTGCTCTTGTTGAGTGAGCATTTCGCGTTGCTGTCGCTCCATTTTTAACATGGTGCTGCTTAACGAAGATGTTTTCTTAGCCACTTCCTGTTCTAACATCAAATTCTGCTCGTCAAGTTTTCTGTTAGAGGCAATGATTTCACTTTGTGCTTGCGCAAGTTCATCTTTATAACGCGTAAGCTCAGTTAACAAGTCGTTATAGGAGTTTTGCAGAATACTTAATTCATTCTCATCGTAGTTTTCCAGCTGAATCTTAGACGCTTCAGGGTCATCCATATCAAATTGTTTTATTTGTTCAGTAAGGTAATTGAGCGGATTGGTGAGTAGTTTGGAGAAAGCAAAAGAAAACAGTAAAACCAGCGCTGCGGTTTTCACCATAGCATTACCGATTAGAAAGTATAGGCCCACCTCTATTCGGTCGAATATTACCTGGTTACTTGAAAGCAGAGTAACAGAGCCTACTTTTGTCGTTCTTCCTGAAAACTCAAATATCAACGGAAAGCTATGGCCAAAGAGGCCATCTGAAAGCGTATTAATATTAAAATAAGATTCTTGTGCTTGTTGGGCTTTGGTTAGGCTAGCTTCAGCACCCAATTGCGTTAAGACATGACCATTTTCATCGCTGACTTTGATTCCTTTTATCATAGGAATGGCAACAAGACCTTCTGCAATATCTATTGCTTGTTGGGTATTTAACTCCCAAACGGCGCGAGTTAAGCTGCTGGAAAAGGTTTTTTCTAAGGTTTGTAGCTCGTCGTTGATGTGTTGTTTAGTATTAACGTATTCGGCAGCAATTTGTACGCAGGTAACAAGAAAGGTAAGGACAAAGTAAAAAGACAATACCCTTGTTAATAGTTTTCTCGAAATACTGTCGACTTTCATAAAGTAGCTTCTTACGTATACATCACTCTAGTTGATTTTAGTCATTTTCTCGTTCGTTTAAAGTATTTTCTTATTTTACTCTGAAAAAATACAAAGAAAATTCTTATATTTCCGTGGGATAGACTATAGTTATCAATGATTACCGGAAGTTAAATGTAACAAAAATGTCGTAAAATCTACATATAAAAGACTTGTAAATGTCACTTTATTGTCAAAAAAAGTACATATTGTCACAAAACTGTCATCTTTCAGGTGCAGAATGTGCGGCAAATAATTTAAGTCTGATTTTTAAGAACACACACGTAAAGGGTTCACACATGAAAGTTTCCAAACGCACACTATTATTGCCATTATTAGCAGCGTCTTCAGCACCAGCATTAGCTACGGATGTTGATATCTACGGTAAGGCAAATGTAACAGTACAATCTAGCGATGAAGGCGAAGGGAGTTTCACGGAAGTACGCTCAAATGCATCTCGCTTAGGATTTAAAGCTAACCACAAATTTGATACAGGTTTAGAAGCATTTGTTAAAGTTGAATTTCAACTAGACATCGATGGTGACAAATCTGATGATAACCTAAAACAACGTAACCAATACGTTGGTGTTAAGGGTAATTTCGGTGAGATCATCTTAGGTAAAATTGATACTGCATTAAAACTGTCTCAAGGTAAGATTGATTTATTCAATGACTACAATGCCGATATTAAAAAGCTTTGGGCTGGCGAAAATCGTTTAGGCGATTCAATTACTTACCGCACTAAGAAGTTTAACGGCTTTCAGCTTGCGGTAGAATACCTTGCAGAAGATGACGTTGATTCAGAAGCTGGTACGTCAGTTAGCTTAAGCTACGGTGATAAAGGCCTTAAAAAGTCAAAGATTTTTGCTTCTATTGCAATCGACAGTGAAGTAAAAGGTTATGACGTTGAGCGTGCGTCTATCGCAGGTAAAGTAGGACAGTTTACTTTAGGTGCAATTTATCACCACCAAGAAGAGCTATCATCTGGCGCAGAAATGGACGGTTATTTAGCGTCTGTTAAATATGGCCTAGAGAAGTGGGACCTAAAAGCGCAATATCAAGTAGCTAATCACGACGGTGGTGATGATAAATCAGGCTTATCAGTTGGTGCTGATTACAAGTACGCGAAAAACTTGAAGTTTGTTGGTTTCTACTCAACTTACGATATGGATACTGACGCAGATGAAGACTACTTAGCGGTTGGCTTAGAATATAAATTCTAAGCTATAATCTGCAAAATTTTATTTAAAAAGCGGCCAAAGGCCGCTTTTTTTCTATCTTTTGATTTACCCTAGATAAATTTAAGCTAAAATATATCTGTGTGTCATATAAATGTCACAAAAATTTATCACAATGTTCATTAGAAATTGTCGAATGACTATTGGGAAGTTTTTTACATGAACAGACAAATTTTGGTCGTGGAAGATGAAGCGCCAATCAGGGAAATGATATCCTTCGTTTTAGAACAAAACGGTTTCAATACTATTGAAGCCGAGGACTTTGATCAGGCAAAAGCAAAGATTGTTGAACCTTACCCAGATCTTATTCTTTTGGATTGGATGTTACCGGGTGGCACAGGCGTTAAGCTAGCAAAGTCGTTAAAGCAAAATGAGTATACTCGCTCAATTCCTATCATTATGTTAACAGCAAGAGCTGATGAAGATGACAAAGTGAAAGGGTTTGACGTTGGCGTTGATGATTACGTAACTAAGCCGTTTTCTCCAAAAGAGCTAATCGCTCGTATTAAAGCGGTAATTCGTCGCGTTTCTCCGACTGCCTTAGAAGAAGCAATTGAGTTTCATGGAATGAAATTAGATCCTGTTGCACATCGCGTATCAATTAATGATCGTAATGTTGATTTAGGGCCTACAGAGTTTCGCTTGTTACACTTCTTTATGACACACACCGAGCGAGTGTATAGCCGTGAGCAGCTGCTGGACAACGTATGGGGTACTAACGTCTACGTTGAAGACAGAACAGTCGATGTGCACATTCGTCGATTGCGTAAAGCAATTGCTGGCGATGGACATGAAGATTTTATTCAAACGGTTCGTGGCTCTGGTTATCGCTTTTCTGGCAAAGTAAAAGTGAGCGTATAATTAAGTTTTATGTACTTTAGATTGTCTGCCAAAGCACTGATCGTTCGCTTGATCAGTGTTTTAGTTGTAAGTGGTGTCGCCGGAGCTATTTTTGGCCAGCCATTTCTATTTATTTCTATTTCTTCGTTGGTCATCATTGCGTGGCATTATCATCATTTGATAAAGCTAATGAGGTGGCTTTGGCGAAGTAAAACTATTTCTCCTCCAACGGGCTCTGGAACTTGGGGTAGAATTTATGATGGTTTGTATCGCCAAACGAAGCAATATCGTAACAAACAAAAAGCGCTAAATGACAAAATTCGTCAATTTCGTGATGGTGCAGAAGCTTTACCTGACGCAGCACTAGTACTGTCTGACGATTTAACCATTCTTTGGGGAAATAAAAAGGCACAACGAATATTAGGTATTCGCTGGCCGGGAGATGTTGGACAGCGAATTGATAATCTAATTCGATTTCCTGAATTTGCTAAGTATATCGACGAAGCAAACTTTGAGCAGCCTTGTCATATTCCTTCACCTATTAACGGCGAAATGATGCTAGAGCTGAGGTTTATGTCTTATGGCGTCGATCAAGTTCTCTTTCTAGCTCGAGACATAAGTAAGATTCATCGCCTTGAAGAAATGCGTCGTGATTTTGTGGCGAACGTTTCACATGAATTAAAAACACCATTAACCGTGGTACGTGGTTATGTTGAAATGGTTCAGGGAACAGAGCATGCGCTTGATCCTTATTGGCTAAAAGTGTTTGATACCATGGAAACACAAGTATCTAGAATGGATCGCTTAGTTGAACAGTTGCTCATTTTGTCTCGCGTTGAAATAAACATTGATGAAGAAGATAAGCAACTGGTGAACATGCCAAAGCTTATACAAGCGTTAGTGGATGATGCAAATTGGCTGAACCAAGATAAGGGACATACAATTACCTACGATATCGACCCTGAATTGGCAATTGAAGGCGTTGATAATGAATTAAAAAGTGCCTGTTCTAACCTTATTTCCAATGCGATTGCCTATACACCAGAGGGAGGCAACATTCACGTCGCGTGGAAAAAAGAAGGTAACAAAGCAAAGTTCTCTGTTAAGGATGATGGGCCAGGTATTCGTCCAGAACACGTTAATCGTATTACAGAGCGCTTTTTTCGAGTCGACAAATCTCGTTCAAGAAATACCGGTGGTTCGGGGCTAGGTTTGGCGATCGTCAAGCATGTGCTAAATCATCATCAAGCTGAATTGTCCATTGAAAGCCAATGGGGCAAAGGAAGCGAATTTATCATTTATTTCGAACCTAATAGCCTACGCCAGTTAAATGCTGCTTAGTGTTTAACTGATGTAAACTTGTAACCCCTTGAAAATAAAGTTCTTTTTTCTTTGTTTTATAAATGACACTTATATGAATAAAAAATAACAGTTTTTTTACTGTTGTCATATAAGTGTCATATACCTTAAATATAATTGTCATATTAGCTTTATATAGTGTTCACAAATTTATTATTAAAACAACTCATTTGGAGATTATTATGAGTTTCAAACGTGCTTTAGGCGTTGTAGGTTTAGCAAGCTTAGTTAGCTTTTCAGCGTTAGCTGTAGACAAAGATTTACCAGAATACAAAAAAGTAAGCGGTATTTCAGGTAACCTTTCTTCTGTTGGCTCTGATACGTTAGCTAACATGATGACATTCTGGGCAGAAGAATTTAAGCGTACATACCCTAATGTAAATGTACAGATTCAAGCTGCTGGTTCTTCTACTGCTCCTCCGGCGTTAACAGAAGCAACTTCAAACTTAGGCCCAATGAGCCGTAAAATGAAGTCTCGTGAAATTGAAGCGTTTGAAAAGCGTTACGGTTACAAGCCAACAGCAGTTCGTGTTGCAATCGATGCTTTAGCGGTATTTGTTCACAAAGATAACCCAATCAAAGGTTTACGCATTGACCAAGTAGACGCTATTTTCTCTAGCAACCGTAAGTGTGGCGCTAACGATGACGTAGATCGTTGGGGTGATTTAGGTCTAAATGGTGAGTGGCAAGGTAAAGACATTCAGCTATACGGTCGTAACTCTGTATCTGGTACATACGGTTACTTCAAAAAGAAAGCACTTTGTAAAGGTGACTTCAAAAACAGCGTAAATGAGCAACCAGGTTCTGCATCTGTAGTACAGTCAGTATCAGCTTCATTAAACGGTATCGGTTACTCAGGTATTGGTTACAAAACATCAGGTGTTCGTGCTCTTCCTTTAGCGAAGAAAGGCGACAACTTTGTTGAAGCGACAATGGAAAATGCGGTAAACAAAAAATACCCACTTTCTCGCTTCCTATATGTTTACGTTAACAAGCACCCGAACAAGCCTCTTTCACCAATGGAAGCTGAGTTCTTGAAAATGGTAATGTCTAAGTCTGGCCAAAAGATTGTTGAAAAAGACGGCTATATTCCACTTCCTGCTTCAGTTGTTCAAAAAGAATTTAAAAAGTTAGGTTTACTATAATATAACTAAACCTAATTCGAAAAAGCCTGCGATTAGCAGGCTTTTTTTTTGGCTTGAATAAAATTAACTGGAATGTCTTTTTTGAGCAAAATATTGGCTAACTTCTATACTGAAAACTTTATTAAAATGAGACCAGTATGAAAGTTAAATTTACAATTGGGTTATTATCATTTTTATCTCCAGCATTTGTGAGTGCGCAAAGTGTTGAATAAAACAATGGAGCCAAGTGTGTTAATTAATGGCGATTATGCGCTAAGTGCCATTCAAAATAATCCTTGCTCTTCACCACCAGAAAGGCCACAGCAATTTCGAAATCAAGAAGAGTTGCAAGCTTATCTGCGAGCGTTAGCAGAATGGATGGCGATTTGTGGTAGACCTTAACCTATAAAGGCCATGCTGATTGTGCAGTTAATCTTTAACTGTATGAAGAAATGAAGAAAAAGAGCCGTGTTAGGAAGCCAATACGAGCTTAAGTGCCGTGTTTACTTTAGGTAGTTGCTCTTTCTCATAAAACAGCTCAGTATCGATAATCGGTCTTTCTTCAAGCCACTGAGGCTCTAAAGTAAGCGTTAATTGCGACCCATTAGCTTTTACGTTATTCAAAAAGTCATCCATTTGATATCTTTGCTGACTCAATAGCACACTCAACCTTAATATCGCACACAATCGTTCAAGTTTTGTGGCGTTTAACATGTAGCAATTATCTTTTACGAGCGGTGTTATTTTTTTTCGCTGATTACCAACTAACCATGCTAATGCAAACTGTTGTTCTTGGTTAAAGCCTGCCATATCGGCCTGTTCGATAATGTACTGCCCATGCTTTTGGTAACCAGAGGGATTAATGTCTACGCCAAGTTCATGTAATTGAACGGCAAATAGCAACATCTCTTGATAAATGGGGTTATTAAGTTTCCATTCTTCTTGCACCTGCTTAAAAATATCAAGAGCGAGGTTTTGCACTAGGTCCATTTGTTGTTCATCGATATTGAAACGCGTTTGCAGGCTTTCAATAGTGCGTTGTCGAATATTTTTATGTTCTCTATCTTCGAGTTGCTCAAACAGCACACCCTCTCTGAGTGCGTATTGGCAGTATTCAATGGTATCGATATCTAAGCATTTCATTACAGCAATGAGTACTGAAACACCTGAGCATATGACAGCGCGTCGATTTTCTTTTAATCCTGGTAGGCTAATATCACTGCAGTGGGTAAATTGTAGTAATCTTTTCTTTAAATTTTTTACGTCTTTTAAGGTGACAGGATGAATAATATCGCTATCTGCGTTGATGATATGAGCAATTGCTTTTATCGTACCTGACGTACCTATAGCTTGCTTCCAGCCAGTTTTCTTAAAACGTTTAGCGATAGCGTCGACCTGATGCTGGGCATTTAAAATTGCGTCGTCGAATGCTTCTTTAGAAATATTTCCATTAGGGAAATATCGTTTTTGATAACTCACACAGCCAATGTTTAAACTGTCTAATCGTTTAATGTTGTATTGTTGGCCGATAATACACTCAGTACTACCACCACCAATATCGATAATAAGCTGTTGTTCATTGTATTGTCTGTTATGGGCAACGCCTTGGTAGATCAACCGTGCTTCTTCATGACCCGAAATAATTTCGATATTAAAAGGGCATACTTTGGCCGCAGCGTTCAAAAAGGCAGAGGCATTCTTTGCCTGCCTAAGGGTAAAGGTTGCTACCGCGCGCAGGTAAGCTTTGTCTAAGTGCTGCGTACTGGTTGTAAGCTTATCGAGCACGTGTATACCACGCTCAATAGCTTCATCAGACAGCATATTGTTTTCGTCTAAGCCATCTGCCAAGCGAACACGATACTTTTCTGAATGCAGTACTTGCAGTTGATCATCAATCATACGAGCAAGCACAAAATGAAAGCTGTTTGAACCAAGGTCAAGTGCGGCTAAATACTCGGGTTGTTCATGGCTATCTATATTTTGTGCTGTCATACGGCAAATTAGTGCTCCTTGGATAGAAGCAGTTTGTCATTTTTTTCCTGTTCTTCCAAATAATTATAAATGGCAATTTGCGAACGTACAGGTTTTTTGCGTCCAACTTTTACATATTCATTTACTTGTTCACTATCAATAACGCGTGCTTTTTGATTATCTTTCAATTGAATATCGATAATATCAATGATGCGTTTTTTGAGGGTAGGATCATAAATAGGGCAAGTCACTTCAACGCGCTGGTCTATATTTCTTTCCATCCAATCGGCTGAACTAATATAGACATTATCTTCGCCATTATTGTGGAATATCATCACCCTAGGGTGCTCTAAAAATTGGTCGACAATCGAAATGGCTGTAATGTTTTCGCTAATATCTGGTTGACCAGGAATGAGTGCACACATGCCTCTGATAATCAGTTTAATTTCAACACCAGCTTGGCTAGCGCCATAGAGCCTATTGATTAAGCCAACATCTACTAAGTTGTTTACTTTAAGTGTTATTTTGCCTTTATTTCCTTGTTCGGCATGGGCTATTTCATTATCAATTAGCTGATACAGTCTTCGTCTTGAAGTGAGCGGTGAAACAATTAAATGGTTAAACCTAAAGCGTTTATAACTATGAGAAATAAATGAAAATACGTTATCTACTTCTTGGGCAATCTCTTTGTGTTTAGTGAACAAAGAAAAATCGGTATAGATACGAGCATTTTTCTCGTGAAAGTTACCGGTTCCAATGTGTGCATAACGAACAAGCTTCTCATTTTCTAAGCGTGTTACCAAACATAACTTGGAGTGAATTTTTAATGTATCAATACCAAATTCAACGCGAACGCCAGCATCTTTCATTCGGCGAGCCCACTCGATATTAGCTTCTTCATCAAAGCGCGCTCTTAATTCAACCACTACAGTGACTTGCTTACCATTTTTAACCGCTTCGATTAATGAGTGAATAATCTCTGATTTTTTTGCCACGCGATAAATATTGATTTTAATCGTGGTCACTAAAGGGTCGTAAGATGCTTGTCTGACAAATTCAGTAAAGTGTCTAAATTTGTGATATGGGTAATAAACAAGCACATCACCTTCGCTGATGGCATCAAATGAAAGGTTTTTCTGAGTAAAACGCGCAGAATCTAATGCTGGCAGCTCTTCTTTTTCTAACTCGCTACTACCTAGATTAGGGAAGCTGATAAAGTCTTTAAAATGTCGATACCTAACGCCAGGAACTAAGTTGTTTTTATCTTTGATTTTAAGCGCTTTTCTCAAGTACTTTACCATGTAATCAGGCATGCGTTTGTCATAACCTAAACGCACAGGCTCAGCAGTTAAGCGCTGCTTTAGGCCCTTAGACATTTTGTCTAATAAACTCTGATCAAGCTCATCGTTTAAGTCATAGTCTGCATCGCGAGTTAGCTTGATGGAATATGCGTCTAGTTCATCAAACTCAATGATGTCTCTAAATATTTCAGGCAGAAAGTAGTGTACAACGTCATCGAGCAACACTACGCGTTGAACACTATTTCCTTTCTCTTTTGGAAATATAATAAAACGATTAACTTCTTCTCGAGGAATTTCCATCAAGGCAAACTGCGTTGAGTCTGCTTTTTTTAAGGCAACCAGAAAGTAAATGCCATCATCGTCAAGGCAGTTAACAAGCTGCGTATTTGACGAAATTAGGATAGGTGTTATGTGTCGAATGACGCGATTTTCGAAAAATAGCTGCAAAAAGGTTTTTTCTTCGTTGCCTAATACCCGATTAAATATCTTAGATTTTTCGTCGTTAAATAATAGGTCAATGTTTTGTTCGCGAAGTTCAGAAAAAGCGATTTGTGCATAACTTCTGAAAGTATCCGTTAAATGATTAACTTTTAACGTTATTTGTTCAAGAACATGCTCTAAGTATTGCTGCTGTTCAGTTTCTACATCAGAAGTTACATTTTCAACAAGCAACTTACGGCGAATATTAGCCACTCGAACCCGAAAAAATTCATCCAAATTCGCAGAGTAAATTCCCAGAAAGTGAATTCGTTCAATAAGAGGAACGTTTGCGTCGCCAGCTTCTTGTAAAACGCGTTCGTTAAAAGAAAGCCAGCTAAGTTCCTTGTTGAAAAGTAACTTTTTATCAGTCATTTACTTAATAAGTTTTTATTTTTAGACGAGATAATAAAAAGTATAGAAGGGATTTATGACAGAAATAAGAAAACTGACATATTTCTGTCATAAAAGATGTAATAAATGATTAATCGTTTGAAATATCGACCATTAAGTCGTCAGCAGTGGCTTCTAATGCTGTGATTAAGTCGTCAACACTGGATGCTGAAACTTCAATGCTAGCTTTCGCTTTGAATACTTCTTGGCCCGTATGAGGTGCAGCTTCATGGGCACTCACGAGTTTGACCAAGTTACCGCCTTGTTTGTGAATCACTGAAGATATCTCTTGAACAATGCCCGCTCTGTCGTTTGCCGTTAGCTCCAAAACTAAACTGGCGTCATTTGATGCCGTGCGATTCGTCGCTACTTCAAGTTGGCAATTTAAATCAGGGATACTTAGTAGCTTGTCTTTTAACGTATTCGTGTGAGCATCGTCGACAGCAATTTCAACAACGCCAGCAAAAAAGCCTGATAGATGGTGCAGGCTACTGGTTTGCCAATTGCCTTTTTCTTGAGAAACAATATCTGAAAGGGTATCGACTAAGCCTGGGCGATCGGGTCCAATAAATGTTAGTACTAAATGATTCATACGACTTCCTTAGTTTTATCGAGATAATAGGTATTAAGAAGAGTGGGTAAGTTGTGAAAGTTCTTTATGTAATTGGCTATCGTCGCCTAAATTTAATTCTACTAAGCGTCTTAAATGGGTAACGCTGTCTATATCTATCGCGTTACATTGTAAACCCATTTCGCTAGCAGCTTGATGGACAACGGCTATGTGCATACACACTTGTTGTTCTTCGCCGTCCAAAGAAAACTCCAAGGTGCCGAGTTTACTCTTTAAATTAGTACCGCATGACGGAATAGTAACAAGCGCGCCATTTAACGATATATCGAGAATATTCACGTGATAAGTATCGTTTTCTATTACTAAATTTGCGTCTATTTTAAATAGAATACGAGTAAATTGGCGTCTGTTTTCCATTGAATGCGTAAATTGCTACTAACTATACCTTTAGCATAGCGTGAAATATAAAAAAAGCACCCCATAAGGTGCTTTTTCTTTAATTTATAACAATTAAGCTTAAATCAAATCCAGTTACTTGGTAATTCGTTTGTATTTAATGCGGTGTGGTTCTGCGGCTTCTTTGCCATAAGTTTTCTTGAGCCATTCTTCATAATCGCTGTAGTTACCTTCGTAAAAGTTTACTTGGCCTTCGTCACGGTAATCGATAATGTGAGTAGCGATTCTATCTAGGAACCAGCGGTCATGGGAAATTACCATGGCACAACCAGGGAACTCTAATAAGGCTTCTTCTAAAGCACGTAAAGTTTCAACATCAAGGTCATTGGTTGGCTCATCCAGAAGTAATAAGTTACCACCCGTTTTTACAAGCTTAGCTAAATGAACACGGTTGCGCTCACCACCAGACAATTCACCTACACGCTTTTGTTGATCATTACCTTTAAAGTTGAAACGGCTACAATATGCGCGGCTAGGCGTTTCATAGTTACCAATGGTTAAAATGTCATGGCCTTCAGAAATTTCTTCGTAAACAGTATTTGAGTCATTCATGTCATCACGGAACTGATCAACACTTGCTAACTGAACTGTTTCACCTAGCTCAACTGAGCCAGAGTCTGGCTGTTCTGCACCGGATAACATTTTAAATAGTGTTGATTTACCTGCGCCGTTTGCGCCGATAATACCGACGATAGCACCTTTAGGAATACTGAAGCTCAAATCGTCGATAAGTACTCGTTCGCCAAAGCTCTTGGTTAAGTTATTCACTTCTAGTACTTTGTCACCTAAACGTGGACCAGGTGGAATATATAATTCATTGGTTTCGTTACGTTTTTGGTGTTCTTGATTGTTAAGCTCTTCAAAACGTGCCATACGCGCTTTGCTTTTTGCCCGGCGACCTTTAGGGTTTGAACGAACCCATTCAAGCTCTTGCTTAATGGTTTTTTGAAGTGCATTTTCAGAGCGTTTTTCTTGCTCCAAACGCGCATCTTTTTGCTCAAGCCATGAAGAGTAGTTTCCTTCCCAAGGGATACCATGGCCGCGGTCTAGCTCTAATATCCAGCCAGCTACATTATCTAAGAAGTAACGGTCATGAGTAATTGCCACAACAGTTCCTGTGTAGTCGTGTAGGAAACGCTCTAACCAAGCAACAGATTCAGCATCTAAATGGTTAGTTGGTTCGTCAAGTAACAACATGTCTGGTTTAGAAAGTAATAAACGACATAATGCGACACGACGACGCTCACCACCGGAAAGAACTGAAATACTTTGTTCCCAATCTGGTAGACGTAATGCATCAGCGGCGCGCTCTAAAACGTTATCTATGTTGTGTCCGTCTTGCGCATTGATGATGTTTTCTAGTTCGCCTTGCTCTTTAGCAAGGGCGTCAAAATCAGCGTCTGGCTCGGCGTATGCGGCATAAACTTCATCTAAACGTTTTATGGCATTTTTAACTTCAGAAACCGCTTCTTCAACAATTTCACGTACTGTTTTGCTTTCATCAAGCTCTGGCTCTTGCGGCAAATAACCGATGTTTGTGCCAGCTAACGCTTTCGCTTCACCTTCAAATTCAGTATCAACGCCCGCCATAATGCGAAGCAAGGTAGATTTACCCGCGCCATTTAAACCTAAAACACCGATTTTTGCGCCAGGGAAAAATGATAACGAGATGTCTTTTAAGATAGTTCTTTTTGGTGGCACCACTTTAGAAACGCGGTGCATCGACATGATAAATTTATCAGGTAATGGTTGAGCCATTAATAATGCCTTTTAATTGGAAAAATTTTTCTCTATTTTAGGTTATTGTTCCTTCGCTAGGCAACGTATTGCCGCACAAAAAATACAATTAAATATTTAACAGGGCTTTTAATTTATCTGCTCCCGCTCGGCTAGTACTTAATTCAGTGTTATTTTCGTCATTAATAATAACCATGAGCTTGCCATTGAAGTAGCGTTGGATCTCTTTTACATGATCTAAATTAATCATATAACTGCGGTGTATTCGAACAAAGTTTTGCTGTTCTAGCTGAACTTCGAGTTGATCTAAGGTATCTCCTAAATGAAGAAACTTTCCCTCATGCCAAGCGAGTGTACTTCGCTGCTCTGATTTGATGAATTTTATTTCAGAAGGGGACAGCAAGAAAATTCTATCGCCTTGCTTGCTCACTAATTTTTTCAATTCTGGCGTTGAAGAAGTGAACACGGGGGCTAGTGTAGTGCCTTGCTCGTTTAGTTTTCTTTGGTTTTTTACAACAGCTACTGCTTTTTCTATTGCGGCTTTTAAGCGAGATAACGGGTAAGGCTTTAAAAGGTAGTCTAGTGAAGACTTTTCAAAAGCTGATACTGCATATTGATCGTAGGCAGTCGTATAAATGATAACTGGCTGGTAATCCAACAAATCAACTACATCTAAGCCGTCTAGTTCTGGCATTTGAATATCAAGCAGAATAATGTCTGGGCGTAATTCATTGATACTGCAAACGGCTTCTTTACCTGTTGTGGCAAAGCCGATAACGTCTATATTGTCGAGTAAACTTAATTGGTGTGATAATTTATCTCGCGCAGGCTTTTCATCTTCCGCGTAAAAAAGCGTAATGGCTTGATTAGTGTTTGATTGACTCACAGCGCCATCTCCAAAGTAACGTTTGCGCCTTGTTTGTTAGTCAAAGTAATCTTTCCCTGTTTGAGTTGTTCGACACGTTCTTTCAAATTTTTCATCCCTATGCCTTGACCAAACCCTCTCTTGATAACATCTTCGGGAAACCCTTCGCCATTATCACTAATCTCGATATACATTTTGTTATTATCAGACGTTATCGATAGATTAATAGTTAATTGTTGATGAGATTGATTGTGCTTTATAGCATTTTCTATCACTGGTTGAATGAGCAGTGGGGGGACAGAAATATTTTTAAGTATCTCATCAATCTCTATATTAATGGTTAAGTTGTCACCAAATCGTGCCTTTTCGATATTTAAGTATTTATTAATAATGTCGAGCTCTTGTTCGAGAGGAACTCTTTGTTTGGCTGCGGTATCTAATGAGTACCTTAAAATGTCTGCTAGCTCGTGTAATACTTCATCTGCCAAGTTTGGATTTGTGTGAATGTAGGCAGAAATAGTATTTAAGCTGTTAAACATAAAGTGAGGGTTTAATTGGTATCGAAGAGATTCTAACTGAGCTTGTTTTCGATGCGCTTTCTCTTTAGCAATTTTTTTTCTGCTTTCAAAAAAGCGGGTAGCAAAATAGAGAATAGAGCCCCACCAAATACCATTAGCGATAACAAATAAGCCCATTCTTGGAATTTGATAAACGTGGTGGTTTAGCAAGTCAGTAATGCTATTTCCCAACGCCATGCAAGTTACAAGAATAAACCACTCTAACATGGTTATTTCTATTCCTGATTTTCTTAATCGAGCAATCAAATATGCTGCTCCCCAAACGGGTAACCAGAAGAAAGTGACAAACCAAAAGCTGGAGGCAATCCAGTTATCAACGTTAAATTTAGCCGCTCCAGCAAGTACCAAAATAAGCATGTAACTACAGTTAATGGTTAACAGGATTAGAAAGCTTTGGACTAAAAATTTTCTGGTTAACATCTTGTTAGGTGAGTCCTTTTATGCAGGTAAAACAAAAGATAAAAACAAAGCAAGGTAATAACTTACACCTTGCTTCGCTTTATGAGAAGCTAAAAATAAGCGATAGATTTAAGGGAAAACTGGTTGTCGCTATTGCCGCTTGGTATGCCTGGCATTTTACGCCACATAAAATTAAGGCCTGTAATATTCTTAGCTGACCATGTAACGGGTGTACCAAAGCCAAACTGTTTTAACTCATTGAAGCTTATTTTTACTGTTTGCCATTGCTCACTGGCAGGTAGTGCCTTCGAAAAATGGTCCCAGTCTTTAACGTCACTGTGATATACCGACAAACTAAACGGTACTGTTGAGCCTTTGTAGGTAATTTCAATACCTTGGTACTTTGAGGCATCATGCGCTTGTGCAAATTTAAGTTCAGTGCCAGCCCAAGCGCCAAAGTTTGTTGGTTTACCTAAGCGAGTGTTTACGATTAGTGCTTTGTTTTCTAACGATACCTGCGCAGAAGATTGTCCGCCCATAATGCTATCCGACAAAGCTGACCATTTATCTTGATGGGTAAAATCATCAATTTGCTTTTCAGTGTGTTGAGCGACAATAACTTGGTTACAAGCCTGTCCTTGTGGCGTAATGTTCTGATTCGCTGTTACCAAAGCGTCGCGGTTTATTAAGGCTCCATCTTTAATGACATGGCTAACTTGGTGTAGCGCTGAAATATCATCAACTGGGTTATTGTTAACAATGACAATGTTAGCAATATAACCTTCTTTTAATTGCCCCTGATTTTGCTCAATGCCAAGTAATTTTGCCGCATTAATTGTTGAGGCATTAATAATAGTGGTGTTGCTCAAGCCGGCTTGGGCGAGGGCATCAATCTCGTTATGTAAACCAAAGCCGTGCAATGTATAAGGGTTACCTGCATCCGAACCTGTGCCAATAGCAACGCCAGCTTTGTGCAGTTTTCTTAAGTTTTGATAGGCATGGTTTCTATTGTCCCAAGCTGTTTGCATCCATCGACTAGGTGCGGGAACTTTATCAAATAAACAGCCTGTAAGCTTCTCATGATAAGCAGGCAACAGAGTTTGTTGTTGGCTTAATGTTTGATGTTCTTTTTCTGATGCATGATTGTGATAAACGGCTAAAGTGGGGATATAGGTCACGTTATGCTTTACCATTAACTCGACAAATTCTTTATCTATCGCTTCACTGTTAATGCCATGGGCTAGCGCGGTTGCCCCCGCTTTTACTGCGCGTTTTCCGTCATCTAGCGTTGAAACATGTACGAAAAAAGGCAAACCAGCTTGTTTCGATAGGGCGCCTAATTTTGCAAGTTGGCTGTCGGTTAAGGTATTGCTGTAACCTCCAAAAGACTCTATTACCGCTTTTGTTACATGGGGCTTCGTTGCCAAATGCTCTTGCCATAAAGTAGGAATATCTTCATCTTTATTAATGACATAAGCTTTACCGCCGTACTGTGTGCCATGACCACCAGGGTTGGTGAATAAGGTGCCTGCATAAAAAAGATTTGGCGTTACCTTTTGCTTTTTTAGTGCATCGGCTTCATCAATTGTTTGTTTGAATGAAAACAAGTCGACTACACCTGTTACCCCTAAATATAAATTAGCATTGAAGTGTGACTCCACTGGCAGGTATTGGAATTCAGTAAAATTACTGCCGGAAGATCCTAAATGTACATGTAAGTCAGTCAACCCTGAAATTGCATACTTTCCTTGTGCATTGAGAACATTATCTGCGTGTTTTTTACGATCTTTTTCGCTAGTAATAGCAACGATTTTGCCATTATCAATATAAATACTACGCGTATCAGTAAAGCTGCCCTTATCCGCTTGATAAAGCTTTATATTGTCTATGCGAAGATCGGTAGCGTCACTGTGGAAAGCGCTAAATGCAACACCGGCAATTAAAAGTTTAATTAAAGGTTTCATGTTTTGCCCTCGGTTTTAGTCCATCAAAATGTTAAGGGGAGTGTAAGGGCGCATTTATCCTTTGTCGGTTGAAAGTGGATGAATCGACAATATTCTTGTTTGAACCGACAATCTTTATAGAAATATCAATATAGGAGGTGGTATCGACCTATTCTTTTTAACGTTATCGCCGCTAAGCAGAGTGATCTTTCTAGCAGTATTTCCGCGTAACACTCGATATAATGTTTTCAACCTTTTATGAAAAGTGCGTTTTATCCACACCATGATGTTTGCTAATTTTTCCGAACACTTTGAATCTGATCCAGTTGATGAGAACTATTGTCGCCAAGTTCAACAGAGTTATTCTTTTGTTGAGCCACAATCATTTTCCTCACCTGAACTTTTACTTTTAAATGAAGCCTTAGCAAAAGAATTATCCATTCAGGATTTTGACCTACATGAAAAAACACAATTATTAACTGGCCAATTGTTATTTGAAGGTAGTAAACCGTATGCTTTGGCATATGGTGGACATCAATTTGGCAACTGGGCTGGACAGTTGGGGGATGGTAGAGCAATCAACTTAGGTGAGTTAGCTGCAAAAGATGGCACAGCGATAACCTTGCAGTTAAAAGGCGCGGGAAAAACCCCTTATTCACGACAAGGTGACGGGTTAGCAGTGCTGCGTTCCTCTGTTCGAGAGTATTTGTGTTCAGAAGCTATGTATCACTTAGGTATAAAAACCACACGAGCATTAAGTTTATCGCTAAGTGGCGATCAAGTGATGCGAGATATGTTTTATGATGGCAACCCTGAGCTAGAGCCAGGTGCGATTGTGTGTAGAACGTCACGTTCTTTCTTGCGCTTTGGGTCTTTTCAATTACCTGCATCTAGAGGTGATAAGGAATTGTTGAAGCAATTGCTAGACTTTGCCATTAACAATTACTTTTCACATCTTGGCGAGCCAAACAAAGATACTTATCTAGCATGGTTTAAAGAAGTAGCTGATCAAAGTTGCGATTTAGTGATTGATTGGATGCGTGTTGGCTTTGTTCATGGTGTATTAAATACCGACAACATGTCGATGCTAAGTGAAACCATAGATTATGGCCCTTATGGTTGGATAGATAATTTTGATTTAGGCTGGACGCCCAATACTACCGATGCCCAAGGAAAGCGTTATGCATTTGGTGCTCAACCTGAGATTTTCCAGTGGAACTTATTTCAATTAGCGAATGCTATTTACCCGTTAATTGAAGAAGCAGAGCCACTTAATCAGGTTTTGTCGGATTTTGCGGTGCAGTATGAAGCTAAGTGGCAGCAAATGATGGCGAGCAAATGTGGCATAGTAGGTAACGGTAAAAAGCAACATGAATTGTTTTTGCAGCTTGAGCGCCTCATGACGGTGGACCAAGCTGATATGACCATTTTCTATCGATTGCTGGCTGATATGCCTAAACAGGATTATGTCTGGCGTGAACACTTTGCTTCTTGTTTTTATCAAGAAGTAAGTGATGATAGCTGGGGTCATTGGCAAGACTGGTTAAAAGATTATTCAGCACAAGTATCGTGGCAAGAAAGCGATATTCAATTGAGAAAAGAGGCGATGAACAAGGTTAACCCTTGTTTCGTGTTGAGAAATTACTTAACACAACAAGCAAATGATGCAGCTCATCAAGGTGATTATCAATTACTTCAAGAGTTAGCGGAGGCGTTAAAATCTCCTTATGAATATAAAGACACTTACAAACACCTTTACCAAAAGCGACCAGATTGGGCAAAAAACAAAGCAGGTTGTTCGATGTTGTCCTGTAGCTCTTAAACCAGAATAGCCAAAATAACTCAGCAGTTACTTTGGCTTAATCTTTATCTAAAGCTTGTCTTAATTTCTGCCGGTATTGGAGAGCGATGATGCGAATAATATCTCGCCAAGTAATTATGCCAATGGGCTCGAAGTTATCATTCACTATAGGTAAACACGATATCCTGTTGTCATAAAATAGTAATACTGCCTCGTTTAAACTGGTGTTCAGTGTTGCAGTAATTAACTCTCGACTCATGTAAATGTTTACTTTTTTTCTAAGTAACGTGGCGTCACGCGGCGTTTCATTACGGGTGTCTATGGTGGGACTCAACTGTTTATAAAGGTCACGGTCGGTGAAAACTCCAGTGAGCTCTTTGTTATTTAATATGAGTAAGTGGTGAATAGGGTACTTATCAAAGGCGCGCTTAGCATCGCCTAAATTATCGTCAATATTGAGTGTGATAATATTTTTAGACATTATTTTCTCAATACTCATACGCGCTTCCTCTTATTCTGTTGATTCCTTACTGTAATACCATAATAGCTTAAAAAGAAATGTACAACGTAACGCAGTGATATTTATGTGTTTATTAGTTTATCTTCCGAATGATGACAGTCTGTCACAAAAGTGTCACAAAACTGTCTTATAATCGCCGCAGTTAAAATTCCACCACTATATTTAAAGGTATTTTTAGTGACGATTGCGTTGAAATCAGCTGGTACTCGCCACCTGAAAAACTCGTTAGCGCGCTGGTTAATAACACTGGGTGGCGTCAGTGTTCTATTTACCCTAGTGCTTATTTTTCTATATCTTCTTTATGTGATTAAGCCGGTATTTGAATCGGCACATATTGAAGAAGCTCAATCTTTTGAAATCAGTAACGCTGAAAACGTGCTTGCGTCCGGCGTAGATGAGTTACAAGAACTTGCCTACGTTATTAATAACGACAGCAGCATTAATTATTTCGCGCTGAAAAACAGTCAAGATGGCAAGATAGGCGAACAAGTATTTTCACTTAACTTACAAGATAACAATTTAGACAAAGTTGTAAATCTAGACGGTGATCAGAAATTATTGATCACAGATTCAGGTGATGTGAAATTAGTTGCACCTAAGTTTCAGGCGCTATACGAAACAGGCTCTCGTCAAATTGTACCTAATATTACTTACCCGTTAGGTGAAGAGTTTATTGCTGTTGATGAGCAAGGTGAGTCATTTGAGCATATTAGTTTTGCAATGAATGATGAGCGCGCCGTTTTTGTAGCATATACCGCTGACGGTCGTCTAATCAAAACCAACTTAATTGCCGAAGATGATTTTTCTTACGACCCTGAATTTGAAATTGAATATCAAGATATCGAATTGCCAACTAATCGTGTCGATAATGTATTAGTGACGCCTGATTTGGCAATGGCATTTGTTCGTAGCCAAGATCAAGTATTTGTATTTGATTTAACGGATGAATATAGCGTTGAATTAAAAGCGACAATTATTCCTCAGTTAGGTCAAAACAGAAGCACACCAAGTCACATTACTAGCATGGCACTGTTGTCAGGTGGTAGCTCAGTGCTATTAGGTGACAGTAACGGTGTTGTTAGCCAGTGGTTTGAAGTAGCGACAGAAAACGGTCGTGAATTTAAACAAATTCGCTCGTTTAAAGTGAGTGATACCGAAGCGGTCGCAAAAATATACACTGAGCAGTTCCGTAAGAATTTCTACACGGTTACTAAATCTGGTGAAATGGGCTCTTTTTACACAACAAGTGACAACGATTTATGGCGTGGTCAGTTGGTAAATAAGGTGCCGGAATCTTTTGTTATCTCTCCACGTGCTGATGGCTTACTCATTTTAGAAAACAGCAAGCTTTCTTTGTTTTCTGTTGAAAACGAGCACCCAGAAGTGACTTGGTCTGCTCTATGGCAAGAAGTTTGGTACGAAGGTTACCCTGAGCCAGATTATATTTGGCAATCAACGTCTGGTTCTGATGACTTTGAAGCTAAGTTCTCATTAGTACCTATTTCTTTCGGTACGATGAAAGCGGCGCTTTACGCTATGTTATTTGCTGTGCCAATTGCATTAGCTGCAGCGATTTATACAGCATATTTTATGACGCCTGCGCTTCGTAAGAAAGTTAAGCCAACCATTGAAATTATGGAAGCATTACCTACGGTAATTCTAGGCTTCTTAGCTGGTCTTTGGTTAGCACCAATTATTGAAGAGAACTTACCTGCGATAGCACTGTTGCTTGTACTCTTACCTATTACCGTATTTATTACCGCATATGGTTGGTACAAATTACCTAAACAAATTAAAGGTCGTTTACCTGAAACGTTAGCACCATTGTTATTAGTACCTATGTTAATCGGTGCATCTTTGTTGTCATTCTCATTATCTCCTTGGATGGAAGTAACTTTCTTCGGTGGTGACGTTCGTCAGTTTATTACTAACGATTTGGGCATTGATTTCGACCAACGTAACGCTTTAGTTGTAGGCATCGCGATGGGCTTTGCGGTTATTCCTACTATTTTCTCAATGGCAGAAGATGCGATTTTCAGTGTACCTAAGCACTTAACTAGCGGCTCTTTAGCGCTAGGTGCTACGCAATGGCAAACTTTAACTAAAGTTGTGCTATTGACAGCTAGCCCAGGTATTTTCTCTGCGGTAATGATGGGCTTAGGCCGCGCAGTAGGTGAAACTATGATCGTATTAATGGCAACTGGTAATACACCTATTGTTGATTGGAGTATTTTCCAAGGGATGCGTACATTATCGGCAAACATTGCCGTTGAAATGCCAGAATCTGAAGTCGGTAGTTCTCATTACCGCATCTTATTCTTAGCGGCATTTGTACTCTTTGTCTTTACTTTCGTCTTTAACACGCTTGCTGAGTTTGTACGTCAGCGTCTGCGTGAAAAGTATAGTTCGTTATAAGGTGAGGATAAAAAGATGAATAAATGGTTTAAATCTGGCTCACCTTGGATCTGGTTATCAGCAGGTGGCGTAAGTTTAAGTTTAATTTCTGTATTAGGCTTATTGTATTTGATTGCGAGTCATGGTCTGTCATATTTTTGGCCATCAACGTTGCACCAGTTTGATATGGTGGACAAAAACGGCAAGCAAACAACGGTTATTGGTGAAATCTATGACAGAGAGTGGATCCCAGCTTCACAGCTAGCGCACTTAGACTTAGATCTTAAAGGCGAAGATGAACTTGAACGTTTACTGATTAAAACGGGTAACCGTGAATTAGTCAGCTTAGACTTCCGTTGGATCTTAATGCCAGAAGTTGTTAAGCAGTCGCAACCAGAAGACTTAGTGGTTATTGAGCGTCGTAAAAACGGTAACTTTTATGGTTTTATCGAAAGCTTGCACTTAGACGGTAAAGAAGTATCACTAGATAAAATGCCTGAGCTTTTAGAGCGTGTTACGCAATTTCAAGAAGAGATTGAGGAACTTCAAAAGGTTGATATCGGTGCGATTAACTATCAAATCGAGCGCCTGCGTTTGCAAGAGCGCAAGTACCGCCTACAAGATAAGTTAACGGATGAGCGTGCTAAAGAAATCGCTGACGAAGTAAAAGCCCTTAAAGATGAATATTTGGTGCTTGAGCAGAAGCTAGGTGTATTACGTAACAACATCTCGCGCGATTACTTAAAAGTTCGCGCAATGGATGGCCAAGTTGTTACCATTAATTTTGAGTACATCTTAAAGATTGAGTCAAACAACCAATTAAGCTTTATTGAAAAAGTAGGTACCTTCTTTTCACAAATCGGTTCGTTTATTGCTGATGATCCACGTGAAGCAAATACAGAGGGTGGCGTATTTCCTGCGATTTTCGGTACTGTATTAATGGTATTGTTGATGACAGTTATCGTTTCACCATTAGGTGTTGTTGCCGCGATTTACTTACATGAATATGCGGGTAAGAACGCTTTTACTAAGTTACTTCGTATTGCGGTTATTAACTTAGCAGGTGTTCCTTCAATCGTTTATGGTGTATTTGGCTTAGGTTTCTTTGTCTACATGGTTGGTGGTACGTTAGACCAAATTTTCTACCCTGAAACCCTACCTAGCCCTACATTTGGTACGCCAGGCGTGATGTGGTCAGCGATTACCTTAGCGATTCTAACGCTTCCTGTTGTTATTGTATCAACAGAAGAAGGATTAGCGCGTATCCCATCAGCAATGCGCCACGGTAGCTTAGCGCTAGGTGCAACGAAAGCTGAAACCTTATGGCGAATTATTTTACCAATCGCTAGCCCTGCTATTATGACAGGTATTATTCTAGCGATTGCTCGTGCAGCGGGTGAGGTAGCTCCATTAATGCTAGTTGGTGTTGTTAAGATGGCACCGAACTTACCATTAGATGGAAACTTCCCGTTCTTACATTTAGATCGTAAGTTCATGCACCTTGGCTTCCATATTTATGATGTTGGCTTCCAAAGCCCGAACGTTGAAGCGGCGAGACCATTAGTATATGCAACGGCACTATTACTTGTGACTATCATCATTGCCCTAAATATGACAGCAGTGTCGATTCGAAATCGACTTCGTGAAAAATACCGTATGTTAGAGCACTAATTTAGTCAGCTTTAACGAGGGGGAGAATACTCCCCCATATACAACAGATTTATTGAGTAAAGAGAATATTATGATTAACGTTAGCCCAAAAAGTGTTTTAGAAAGTCAGCAAAAAGTCGACTTGGCTAATTTAGCGCCAGAGCAAAAGGCGCTTGATATAAATAATCTTAACTTGTTCTATGGTGAGAAGCAGGCGCTGCAAAATATCTCCATGGCAATTCCTAAGGGGCAAGTGACGGCTTTTATCGGTCCAAGTGGTTGTGGTAAATCAACATTACTTCGTTGTATCAACCGCATGAATGACTTAGTTGATTCTTGTCGTATCGAAGGTGAAATTAACCTTCACGGCCAAAATATTTACGATAAGCATGTAGATGTTGCCGCGCTTCGCCGTAAAGTTGGTATGGTATTCCAACGTCCAAACCCATTCCCGAAAAGCATTTATGAAAATGTTGTTTACGGTTTGCGTATTACGGGCGAAAACAACCGCCGCGTGTTAGACGAAGCAGTAGAAAAATCTTTACGTTCTGCAGCATTGTGGGACGAAGTGAAAGATCGCCTACACGACAGTGCGCTAGGTCTTTCAGGTGGTCAGCAACAACGTCTAGTTATTGCCAGAGCCATCGCAATTGAACCAGAAGTGCTATTATTAGATGAACCAACGTCTGCACTTGATCCGATTTCAACGCTAACCATTGAAGAACTGATCAATGACCTTAAGAAACAGTTCACGGTTGTCATCGTAACGCATAACATGCAGCAAGCTGCACGTGTATCGGACCAAACAGCATTTATGTACATGGGTGATCTTATCGAATATACCGATACTAACACCTTGTTTACGACTCCGGCTAAGAAAAAGACGGAAGATTACATTACTGGACGTTACGGTTAATTTAGGGACTAATAGGAGAATTCTGTGGATAATTTAAATATCGGCCGTCATATCTCGGGCCAGTTCAACGAAGATTTAGAGCGTGTAATTAATCACGTAATGCAAATGGGTGGCTTAGTTGAGAAACAACTAAGCGATGCTTTAACATCTGTTTATGAAGCCGATGAAGAGCTAGCGCAACGTGTTCATAACAGCGACTATATGATCAATGACTTAGAAGTGAGTATTGATGATGAGTGTACGCGTATCATAGCCAAGCGCCAACCAGCAGCGGGTGACTTGCGCTTGATTATGGCAATTGTAAAAACGATTGCGGATTTGGAACGTATCGGTGACGAAGCACAAAAGATTGCTGAAGTAGGTTTGCAAGGCCTTAGCAGCGAGCATAAAGATATGCTGATGAACCTAGATAATCTAGGTCGTAAAGTATTAGAAATTCTTCAAATTACCCTTGATGCTTTCACGCGAATGGATGTTGAAACGGCAATCAAAACTCATGCGAGTGATGCAAAAATTGACCGTGAATACGAAGCCTTGATGCGCCAATTAATGACGTACATGATGGAAGAGCCTCGCTCTATTCCACAAATTATGACGGTTATTTGGTCAGCTCGTGCTTTAGAACGCATTGGTGATCGTTGTCAAAATATTTGTGAGTACATTATCTATTTCGTTAAAGGTAAGGTTGTCCGTCACACTACTGCTGAAGATATTAAGAAAATTTGATAATCGTGTAAAACGATTGTTTATTAACCAAATTTGTGTTGATATACGCAAGCTTTTAAATATTCGACTATGTTAAATAATTGTTTAACATAGTCGTTTTTTATATGAGGGTATTAAAATCAAATTCTTGGCGATTTATGCTTGTAAATAGCCACGAATAGGTTAATATCCGCGCCGAAAAACAACAAAGAGCAATTGTGCTCCTGGATAACATTATGGCAAATAATTCAATACTAGGTGTATTTGCAAAATCACCATTGAAACCATTAGAAAAACACATTCGTATGGTTTCTAAGTGTTCTAACCTTCTTGTTCCATTTTTCGTTGCCGTTAACGACAACGACTGGAAAACAGCGAATAAAATTCGTGATGATATTTCAACGTTGGAAAAAGAAGCTGATGCGTTAAAACGTAAATTGCGTTTAGAACTTCCTGGTGGCTTGTTTATGCCAGTAGATCGTGCTGATTTACTCGAGCTATTAACGCAGCAAGATAAAATTGCAAATAAAGCAAAGGATATTGCTGGCCGTATCATCGGTCGTGAGATGGAAATTCCAGAACAACTTCATTCAGAATTCACCCTTTACGTTCAACGTTGCATTGACGCAATCGAGAAAGCTGCTGAAGCGATTAACGAGTTAGATGACTTGTTAGAAACTGGCTTTGGTGGTCGTGAAATTAACATCGTTGAGAAAATGATCCACCAATTGGCTGCGATTGAAGACGATACAGATTCACTGCAAATTTCTATTCGTAAGAACTTATTAAACATCGAAGACAGCTTAAAGCCTGTTGACGTAATGTTCTTATATCAAATTATTGAATGGGTTGGCGATTTAGCTGACTTAGCTGAGCGTGTTGGTGCACGTTTAGAAATTCTATTGGCAAGAAAGTAAGGAAAAGTCATGGATATTTTAGTTACACATGGCGCTACTCTTGTCATGATCGCAGCCATTGTTGGCTTTTTTATGGCGTGGGGTATTGGTGCAAATGACGTTGCAAATGCAATGGGTACCTCTGTTGGCTCAAAAGCGCTAACAATAAAACAAGCAATTATTATTGCGATGATCTTTGAATTCGCAGGTGCTTACCTAGCAGGTGGTGAGGTAACGTCCACAATTCGTAAAGGTATTATTGACCCTAGTTTCTTTGTCGATATTCCAGAACAGTTAGTATTCGGTATGATTGCTGCGCTATTGGCTGCGGCAACATGGTTATTGATTGCTTCTATCCTAGGCTGGCCTGTTTCAACGACACATTCTATTGTTGGTGCGATTATTGGTTTCGCGGCAATCGGTGTAAGCCCTGACACAGTCGCATGGGGTAAAGTTCTTGGCATTGTTGGTAGCTGGATTATAACGCCGCTTATTTCTGGTGTTATTGCCTTTATCATATTTAACAGCGCACAGAAGTTGATTTTCGATACCGATAATCCTTTAAATAATGCACGTCGTTATGTCCCTATTTACATGTTCTTAGCGGGCTTTGTTTTATCACTAGTAACCATCAAGAAAGGTCTTAAGCACATTGGCTTAGACTCAGTAGATTTAGGCGTTGTTGCATTCGATCTTAAAGGTGCTGGCGGTTATTACTTAGCGATTATTGTTGCTGCGATAGTGGCGCTTGTCGGTAAAGCATTTATCGCTAAGCTGAAGTTTGACGATGCAGCTGACAAATCAACTCAATTTACTAACGTTGAAAAAGTTTTCGCTATTTTAATGGTAGTAACAGCATGTTGTATGGCGTTTGCCCACGGTTCAAACGATGTTGCTAACGCAATTGGTCCATTAGCTGCGGTAGTAAGTATTGTTGATAATGGTGGTGAAATTGTTAAGAAGTCTCCATTAGTATGGTGGATTCTACCTCTAGGTGGTTTAGGTATTGTTGCTGGTTTGGCTATATTTGGTCACCGAGTAATTGCCACTATCGGTAAAGGTATTACTCACTTAACACCTAGCCGTGGTTTTGCGGCTGAATTAGCAGCTGCTTGTACCGTTGTAATCGCTTCTGGTGCTGGCCTACCTATTTCAACAACACAAACACTTGTTGGTGCTGTTTTAGGTGTTGGTATGGCTCGCGGTATTGCAGCAATCAACCTGAGTGTTGTAAGAAACATTGTTGTTTCTTGGGTGATTACACTACCCGTTGGTGCAGGTTTATCAATCTTGATTTTCTGGATGTTAAATGGATTCTTCGGTTAATCGAATTAAGTCCACTTAATACCTGTAAAAAAGCCATCAGTTAACGATGGCTTTTTTTATGTCTTTTTTTTGGGAGGGAACTTAACCCTAAAGGTGACAGTGGAAAGTACTACTTGTCTGTACGTCGAGTAACTTCAACTAAGTGATAACCAAACTGGGTTTTCACTGGCCCAAGTATCTTGTTTATTTCACCGGTAAAAACGATATCATCAAACTCTTTTACCATTTGACCTTTACCAAATGAACCTAGTGCGCCTCCTTGCATTTTAGAAGGGCAGGTTGAAAACTCTTTCGCGACTGTTTCGAATTTAGCACCGGAGTTAAGTTTAGCTTTTAACATCAAGCACTGTTCTTCGCTGTCTACTAATATATGTCGAGCAGAAGCTGTGATCATAATGAATAATTGCTTATAAAAACCGTAATATTAAAGCTAACTTGAATTTTCCTGTCGTGCAAATAACTTTTTCTTTTAAATTGTGATAAAAGTTTACGTAAGGGTTATTTTAATGAAAACTAAGGCAAAAATTATATAAAGTAGCTCTTAGTGATAATCGAAAATAATAAAAAATAAAGTTTTTTTTATTTTTTCCAAACTTTTTTCGATGCCGTCTCGACTTAATAGTTAAACATAGAATATCAACAAATAAACATAGGAATAAGCGTGTTTGAACGCAGCGATGAAACACTAGTAAAACAGGCCTTAAAAGGAAAGAAGTCGGCTTGGTTAACATTAGTAAAACGCCATGAAAAGGCGCTCTATAACTATGCCTTGCGCATGGTGAGTAATCGCGAGGATGCTTTAGACCTAATGCAGGATGTTTTTATATCTGTCTTTAGGAACCTAGCTTCGTTTCGTGGAGAAAGCCCTTTTAAAGGCTGGATGTTCAAAATTGCTCACTATCGTTGTATTGAATTCTATCGACGTAAAAGGCCGATGCAGTCATTAGACGATAGCCCTGAGTTTGACCAAGAAGATGAGGCAAGTTGCCCTGAGTTTTCCGCTACATCAGGCCAAAGGGCACAAGAGATACAAGCGGCATTAGCTATATTGCCGGTAAACCAAAAGTTGGTGGTTGAAATGAAGTTTTTTCAACATGCGACTTTTGAAGAGATTGCGCGCCAGTTGGGCATTTCGACAAATACAGTTAAGTCGAGACTATACAGCGCGTTAGACAAATTAAAAGATCATTTGGAGTTGGATTATGTCGCATAAAAATAATACCGACACAGAAAAAGCATTTGAAGCCTGGCTTTCTGAGCCTGATTTACAAACACCACCAGATACTGAGCGCGAAAGTGATTGGCACTGGCGTAGAGAAATGGCCCAACATTTAATGCATCATGTAGAGGTATCGCCTGACGAAAAAGTGCCTAACTGGGACAGAGAGGCAACGTTTGAATCGGACAAAAAGCCATGGTGGCAATGGAGTGGTTTACCTGCTATGTCTTTTGCTTTCTCTTTGTTCGCCATTGGCTTGGTTATCTTTAAAGTTGAATTGGTGGTGCAAGATAGTGGCGTATTACTTAGCTTTGCTGGCAGCCATCAACAAGCTCAAACGCAAGATATCGAGCAAATGATTGATAGCCGATTACAACAGTTTGCCAATGAGCAGCAAGTTATTTTAGCTAATATGACGGCTGATTTAAGAGAAAAACAACAAGACAGTAACTTGCAGCTAGCTAGCTACATAATGGGGGCTTCTAGGCAGGAAAGGAAAGAAGATTTTACTGACTTTATTAACTACATCAATGATCAACGCGCAGAAGATAAGTTTGATCAAAATATGCAGATGAAACAGATTCAACAAACATTACGAATGCAAAATAGCAACATTAAAAATTTAGGTCTGCAGGCTCAGCCAGCAGAGTGGTCAACAGAGGAATAATGCCATGAAAAAGACTCGCAACTTAATCGCAAAAGCTATGATTACTGGAGCGCTTGCTGCTTCTGCTGTTGGCACCACAGCAGTAGCTGATGAATATGCTTCCATGCATAAACAACTTAACATTATGAGTAAAATTATTAAGTCGTCGATGAATGAAAGCCAGTCACGACGCTCGTCTCGAATTAACGGCGTTGATAGCGTTTATTTAAAGGGCCAAGGGGTCGTATTTACTATTAGCTCAAATGCGCATCATAGTAACTGGGGAAATTACAACTTCAATTTCGTCATGCCTGATGTACCAGTACCACCTGTAGCACCAATGGCCGACATTCATATTGATATTGATGATGATGATATGGAAGAAGAAATTACTCGCAGTATGGCAGAATCGATGGAAAAAGCGGCAGAGAGTTATGAGCGCGCAGTAGATTCGCTTTATGAAGAGCGAGAAGAGTATCGAGATATTAGAAATACTCAGCGTGATCTAGCCTATGAAATGCGAGAAATTGAGCGTGAGCTTAAAGATCTTGAGTATAGAATTCGTCGAGGCGATAAAGAAGCAAAAGCTGAAATCGCTCAAAAACAAAAAGAATTGGCTCAGGAGCGCAAAAAAATTGAGCAGGCGCAAATTGAGCTGAAGAAAAAAGCAGAAGTTGTCGCAAAGAAACAAAAAGCGAAGCGTCAAAATCAAGAAAAAGAGCGCAAAGAGTATTACGGGAAACTATCAAATGCTTTGGCTGAAACCTTTTGTTTATATGGTAATGGTTTAAAGGCTGTTCCTAGAACCGAGAATGTAAGCTTGATTATCAAGTCTGGCGGAGAGAAAAAGGGAAACCGCTATATGGACAAAATTTATGTGTTCAGTAAAAAAGACATAAGTGATTGTGCAGTAGATAAAATTTCTGTCGCTAAACTTCTGGAAAAGGGTAAAGGCTACCAGTTCTAAAACTGGTAAACGCCTAAAACAAAAGAGCCACTTTATAGTGGCTCTTTTGTTTTCAATACTGACACTAGAAATAGTGCTATAAAGTAACTTCTTTATCTAGCGGCACTGCTTCTTTGTCTTCTTTTTTCTCTACCATTTGGTAATGAGGCTTATCATCAAAAGAAGATAAAAACATCTGTAGCTTATCGTTGAAAATAGCGGTTAATTCATATAGTTCATTGCGCTTTTTAGCTTTACACGTACTGTAATAAGCGTTGGAAGTAACCGGCTTTTTTTCAACTCGATTTAACTTAATGGCAGTACCTTCACTAGGTAATTCAGGGAGGAAAAATGCATACTGTGCCTCTTGCTGGTCAAACTCTTCAAGCTCTTCTAGAGTCGGCTCGAGATCGGCCGCTACCGAAGTGGCTGCAATTAAAAGCGATGTACCGCAAAGTACTGTCAAACGCTTAGCTAATGATTTCATTTCACTATCCCCATGCCAAGATACTGGTTCGCTAATGACATCTAAATATTAACAAACTTCCATGATTGGTTATATTTTACTCTAATTGTAACTGAAATGTAATGCCAGTTTTATCAGATAAACTGACATTTTTTCGAGACTAATTACAATTGTAATAAAAGCTTCGTAGTATAACCATGTTTGCTGTTAAGTTGTCAATTAAGCATTTAAGCGCTTTTGAGTTGTTCCTTAACTTGTTGTTTTGCTTGTAAACGGTAGGCATGTAGTAAAGGCTCCGTATAACCACTAGGCTGTGTTAAACCTTGAAAAACAAGTGACTTTGCTGCTTTCATCGCTAGATTGTTTTCTGCGCCAACAAATAGAGAACGATAGAGCGGGTCATGAGCGTTTTGTTGGTCAACTACTTTAGCCATTTTTGTAAAGCCAGCCTCAATTTGCTCTTTACTGCAAATACCATTTAGTAGCCAATTGGTTAGATGTTGGCTTGAAATACGCAATGTCGCTCGATCTTCCATCAATCCTACATTGAAAATATCCGGTACTTTGGAACAACCAATACCCTGATCTATCCAGCGCACCACATATCCAAGTATGCCTTGAATATTGTTTTCTAGCTCTTGGGTAACTTGCTCTTCACTTGGTTTCTCCGTTGTTAGCAACGGGATTTCTAAAATCTCGTCAATGTAACTCGCGCAAGTATCTGTTTGCTTGTGCACCTTGAACGGACTTACTTGATGATAATGCAGAGCATGTAAGGTCGCAGCTGTAGGTGAAGGAACCCAAGCGGTTGTTGCTCCTGCGGATAATTGCGCCTTTTTCTGGGCCATCATGTCGGCCATATTGTCGGGCACTGCCCACATGCCTTTACCTATTTGTGCTTTTCCTGATAGACCGCACTTTAAACCAACGGCAACGTTATTTTGTTCGTAGTTAGTTAACCATGATGTTTGTTTCATCAATAGCTTGCTCGTCATAGTTCCTGCGTGCATTGAGGTATGAATTTCATCTCCAGTTCTATCTAAGAAACCAGTATTAATAAAGACAACACGATCTTTGGCAGCATATATACAGTTTTTCAAATTAAGGCTGGTGCGACGCTCTTCATCCATTATTCCCATCTTGATTGTATGTCGATTTATCCCTAGTAAGTCTTCTACACGATTAAACAGCGTATTAGCAAAAGCGACTTCTTCAGCACCATGCATCTTAGGTTTAACAATATAGATGGATCCTTTAGAACTATTGATACAAGCGCTTTGACGGCGTAGATCAAACAGTGCAATTAAAGAGGTAAATATGGCATCCAAAATCCCCTCGAAAATGGGAGCTTTATGCTGATCTAAAATCGCGTCGTTTCGCATTAAGTGACCAACGTTACGAATAAACATGACACTTCGACCTGACAGTGTTTTTTCTTCACCTTGTATGGAGGTATAATGCTTATCCGACGACATGTTGCGTGTTTGCGTGTTCCCGTTTTTAACAAAACTGGATTGTAGCGTACCTTGCATCAAGCCTAGCCAATTCTGATAACTCGTTATTTTGTCTTCAGCATCAACCGCAGCAACAGAATCTTCGCAGTCCATGATAGTCGTTAATGCAGATTCAATATTGATATCGCAAATACCTGCTAAATCCCGCTGCCCGATTTGATGGCTCTTATCAAAAATAACTTCGATGTGTAAGTTGTTATGCTTGAACATTAAAGAATTGGGAGCTGTTTTATTGCCTGTAAAACCTTGCCATACATCTTGACTTTTTAACGATGTTTGCTGACCGTCCGCTAAGCTAATAATTAATTCGTCTTCAACAATTTGGTAATCAATAGCTTGGTTGTGAGAGCCTATTGTTAAGGGCAAAGCTTCATCGAGAAAGCTCTTTGCGTACTCAATAACTTTTTGTCCTCTTACAGGGTTGTATGCAGCCGTTTTCTCAGCACCTTTTTCAGCAGAAATAACATCTGTCCCATATAGCGCATCGTATAAACTTCCCCAGCGAGCATTCACCGCATTGAGTGCAAACCTTGCATTCATGATTGGTACAACAAGTTGGGGTGCTGCGATAGTTGCTAACTCATCGTCTACCTTTGCTGTTTCAATCAAAAAGTCGCTAACTTCTGGCTCCAAGTAGCCAATATTGGTGAGAAAGGATTTATAGTCGGCTGGGTCTAAATTGCCATTATTTTGATGGTATTCATCTATTTTTTGCTGGAGTTGCTCTCGCTTCTCTAACAGAGCTAAATTACGAGGGGTTAATTCTGCAACCAGATCTGAAACGCCATGCCAGAAATTTTCGCTATTCATCGCCAGCGGAGATAACACGTCTTTTTCGATAAAATGATAAAATGCTTGGTCTATGTGTAAATTGGCTTGCGAAATATAAGTAGACATGCTGACCTCTAATGGAAAATGAAAAGTTTCAATAAGACTTTCAGTTAAGACTTAGTCACAATGTAAAAATTAACCTAGGTTTGAGCAAGTGGTGTCAAAGAGTATTCGTCCAAATAAACTTACTTATGGCGAGAGTATAACTCGTTAAGTTTATGAAAAATAAGGATAAGGCTTGTCTTTTTGGCTGGTTTTTTACCCATATTGTCTTTTTGAATAACCACTATTTTCAATGTGAATGTAAGATGGTTTTATAGAAATTTTGTGAATATTGCTGGTGGCGATCTATTTGAGCAAACTAGGTAACAAACCGAGAAAGCTGTTACCTAACTAAGGTGTTCACTATTGGTACTATGATTGGTGCGATAACCGCCGTAACGGTCGCAGAGAAAATTAACGCTAAAGAACTATATGCAGTATGTACGTAACTTAGTTGGCTCATTGCACTTGTGCCCAAAGCGTGACTAGCGGCACCAACGGCTAGTCCTTGAGCTTTGGCGTCTTTACAGCCTACTTTTTCGAGTAAGTCAATTCCTTTAACCGCACCGACTAAGCCGGCAATGATAATGGCAAAAGCGGTAACAGCCTGGTTGCCATCGAGTTCGTGAGTAAGTGCCAATCCTATAGGTGTTGTCACCGACTTTAAGGCGATAGAGGTAGCCAGTGCGTGGTTGTTTGTCGCAAACCAAGTTAGCAAGTAGCTAAGGCTAATAACAAAGCCTGCACCAAAGGTTAGAATTAAAGCGATAGATTTCCAATGGCGCTTAATTGTTGGTAGCTGTTGATAAAGAGGGTAACCAAGTGCGACAACGGCAGGCTCTAATAGTTTACTTAGCCAGGTTGTTCCCATTTGATAGTCTTGATAATCAACGTCAAAGCAATAAAGTATTGTCATCAATGATAATACAGCGAACAACATGGGGTTTAGCCATATCCAATTCGTTTTAGCTTGCACTTTTACATAACCATAAAAGCAAGTAATAGTCAGTACACTATAAAGCAATAAGCTAGCCTGCGACGGCAAAAACGTGAGGTAATCATTCATAGCTTTCAGCCGCTTCCGCTTTTGTTTTAGCATTAATTCTGTGCTGCATAAGCTTGCCGACAAATACCAATAGACCTGCCGTTGTTACGCAAGTTAAAATGATAAGTTCGAGTCCAAATTCCTTCATCAATGCAAGATGTTGTACCAAGCCAACCCCTGCTGGAATAAAAAATACCGCCATGTTTTTTAAAAACCAATGAATACTATTGGTCACACGCTCTGCTGAGATTAGGCGAACCTGAAGTAAGGTTGTAAAAATCAACATCCCGTAAAGACTCGCAGGTAGTCCGCCAACTAGGTGATAGATACCGTAACCGCCTAGTAAACAAATGGTGATGGCGAAGATACTGTAAACAAGGTCGACAAAATGATTAACGCGTTTTTGCTTGGTGCTCATTCGCCGCCTCTATCACTAATTGTCGAAACCAAACATGGCTAGCATCGTGATGTAGCAGTGGACTCCAGATCATTTTCAATTCAATATCAGGAATTTCAAACGGTGGCTTCAAAATGGTGTAGTTGTTATCGTCTTTATGAAGCATCGCTGCTTTTGTCGGCAGTGTTGCGACCAGGCCGTCTTCATAAGCTAGCTGCATAGCCACATGATAACTTCGTGTGAATACCTTAATGTCACGTTTCTTGCCTAGTTTAGCGAGTGCTTCGTCAACCCAGCCTAGCTTTTGCACGTCTTTCGGGTCCATGCCAACACCAACACCAAAGCCAGTTTTTGATACCCATACGTGTTTAGAAGCTAAATAAGAGTTCAAGTTAAATTTTGAGACCACTTCATTATCGGCACTCAGTAAACAGGAAAAGCCGTCTCGCCAAATTGTCTTTTGATGGAAAGATTGCTGAAGTTCATCAAATCGGTTTATCGCCATATCAATTTTACCCGCTTCGACGTCGTGGAAGGTCACATCACTAGGCGTCATTATGTCTATCGTCACATTCGGTGCAATCTGGTTTACTTTTCTAAGCAGTACCGGCAGTAAAGTAGACGCCGCATAATCACTGGCCATCAAACGAAACACACGTTGGCTGTTAAGCTCATTAAACTCTTCTTCACCTTGTAATGCTTCTTCTAGATCAAGCAATATCTTCCTTAGTACTGGTGATAAAGCTCTCGCTCTTTCTGTTGGTACCATACCGTCAGAAGTTCTCACTAGTATAGGGTCATTAAATAGTGTTCTTAGTCGCTTAAGGCCATTACTCATAGCAGGTTGAGTAATGTTTAACTTATTTGCAGCTCGGGTAACATTTTTTTCTCTAAGCAAGACGTCTAGGTAAATCAACAGGTTTAAATCTATCTTTGAAATATTCATTGTATTGATGGCCTACATAACTTTCATAAATGCAGTATATGACACTGTTGGCGATAAAGTGCAAGGCTACTTTGGTCGATAATTGATGAAATCAGTAAGTTAACTTCAGTGTTATAAAGCTTAATTTTCTGATTTTGTTAGAAAATGTGCTTTTCTATTTACCTTTATAATTTTTGTGAATGGTGGTGATAACAATAATATATTTCATAAATGTCTCTGAGGTCGATTACCTTTTTGTACATGGATATGACAACTTCCAACCAAAGTTACATCCAAGTAAATGACATGAGTTTCGCCACGGGAGAGAACAAGATGACAGGTTACAATTCAGAAATTAACTCAGCTCAACAAACTATTGATAAACAAAATAATTGGGCATCTATTAATGCAGAATCTGTCGCGAGAATGCGTATGCAAAATCGCTTCAAAACAGGTATTGAAATAGCGAAATATACCGCAGGCATTATGCGTAAAGACATGGAAGCTTATGATAAAGATCCTAGCTTATATACCCAGTCTCTTGGCTGTTGGCATGGCTTTATTGGTCAACAAAAATTAATTGCCATTAAAAAGCATTTTCAAAGTACTGATCGTCGTTATCTTTATCTTTCCGGCTGGATGATCGCTGCGCTACGTTCTGAATTTGGCCCGCTACCAGACCAATCAATGCACGAGAAAACATCGGTACCTAGCTTAATTGAAGAGCTTTATACTTTTTTGCGCCAAGCAGATGCACGTGAACTTGGCGCGTTGTTTAGAGAGTTAGATGCTGCTAAAGAGGAAAGTGATGAAGTAAAAGCGAAAGAGGTTCAATCGAGTATTGATAACTATCAAACGCATATTGTGCCAATTATTGCAGATATCGATGCTGGTTTTGGTAATGCGGAAGCAACGTATTTATTGGCAAAACAAATGATTGAAGCGGGCGCTTGTTGTATCCAAATTGAAAACCAGGTATCTGATGAAAAACAATGTGGTCATCAAGATGGTAAAGTTACCGTGCCTCATGCTGACTTCTTAGCAAAAATTAACGCTGTACGTTATGCCTTTATGGAGTTAGGTGTAGATGACGGTGTTATCGTTGCACGTACTGATTCATTGGGCGCTGGTTTAACTAAACAAATCGCTGTGTCAAATGAGCCAGGTGATTTAGGCGACCAATACAATAGTTTCTTAGATTGTGAAGAAATTAACGCTGAAGATTTGGCGCAAGGCGATGTAGTACTCAAACAGAACGGTAAATTAGTTCGTCCTAAGCGTTTAGCAAGTAACCTTTTCCAATTTAAGCAGGGTACAGGTGAAGCACGTTGTATTCTTGACTGCATTACTTCATTGCAAAATGGTGCGGATTTGATTTGGATTGAAACGGAAAAACCACACATAGGTCAAATTGGCGGCATGGTAAATGAAATTAGAAAGACTATTCCAAATGCTAAATTGGTTTATAACAATTCGCCATCATTTAACTGGACGCTAAACTTTAGACAGCAAGTATTTGATGCTATGCAAGAAGAAGGAAAAGATGTTAGCGCTTATGACAGAACGCGTTTAATGAGTGAAGAGTACGACAATAGTGAATTAGCATTAGTTGCTGATGAAAAAATCCGTACTTTCCAACGCGATGCTGCAAAAGAAGCAGGTATTTTCCACCATTTAATTACTTTACCGACTTACCATACGGCTGCATTATCGACGGATAACCTTGCAAAAGAGTACTTCGGTGAACAAGGCATGCTTGGTTATGTACTAGGTGTTCAACGTAAAGAAATTCGCCAAAGCATTGCCTGTGTTAAGCATCAGCACATGGCTGGTTCAGATATGGGCGATGATCATAAAGAATACTTTGCTGGCGAGGCAGCACTAAAAGCCGCTGGTAAAGATAATACTATGAACCAGTTTGCTAATATCGCTTAACGCTAAAAACGTTTAAGATTTCATTAAAATGTCACCACGATCTGGTTTGATCCGGATCGTGGTTTTTATATTTTTTCGTTGCAATTTTTTGTAAAAGGCGTATCTTACTGTTTTTATATACAGGCTTGTGGTGGCGAAGTAAACGCCTCTGCTTCATATTACTAAGAGTTAAGGGAAACTGATGGCTGTTGAGAGTAGATTTGTTGTCATTAGACAAGGTGTGGAGGTTGAAACGTTTATGGATAAGAAAGCCGCTGACGAATATGACAAAATGTTGGATATGGCAGACAATCTTACTGAAATGTTTGAGCAAGCGCCGATCGAACTAAATGATGAAATGAAAGAAGAACTGAGCATATTCTTAGCTAAACACCGTGAAGATGTTTTAATCGCGCTACAAGCGAAAAAACCTAAGGTGGTTAAAAAACCTGCTCATGCAGAAGAAGCCGTTGTCGAAGAAGCCCCTGTAGCAGAAGTAAAGCCTGTTGCTAAAGAAGCCAAACCCGCGGCCAAAAAGGCAACTAGAACAGCCAAAACCACAAAAGCAAAAGCTAGCAAGGAAGAGCAAGCGGAAGATGACGCTGCATAAGTAGCGGATTGCGATGGTTGATTATCAATTGCGCCGCTGTAGCCGGCGTAAAAACATTGCCGTTAAGGTACAAAATGCTCAGGTGATTGTTACTGCGCCTAACCATGTTTCCGAATCTTATATTTCACACCTAATCGCTGAAAAAGAATCTTGGTTAAAAAGTAAAATTAATCAACAAGAAATAAGTAAGACGTTCGCAAACGATTTATCATTAAACGGTCAACTTTGGTTTGATGGTCATTGTGTCCCGTTAGTTGTTGGTTATGACGGCACTGGCACTTCTTTTCAAAACGATCATATCTACTGTGGTTTAGCAAAACGATACAGCGGTCAAACTACTGAGAAACAACTAAAGCACCTGAAGAAACAACTTGAAGCTTGGTATGCGTTAACCGCGAAAAACATCCTGCCCTCCAGGCTTATGCAAATAGCTGAGAGTATCGGGCTCATGCCTGAAAATATTAGCATCAGAAAATACAAGGCTAGATGGGGCAGTTGTGATAATAAAGCTCACATCAAGCTTAACTATTTTCTTATGATGTTACCAAAGCACGTAATTGACTATGTCTTAGTCCATGAGTTGTGCCATTTACGACACCTAAATCATAGCCAAGATTTCTGGCAATTAGTTGCCGATCATTATCCAAACTTTCGCGATGCGAAAAACTGGCTTAAAGAACACCAACGATATCTAATATGGCCGGAAACGTAATTTTCTTATAAACCGGTATCTCGGTTTATAGCTTGGTTACATTTTTAAACAGCTCAGTAACTATCCCTTTCAGACTTCACTTTACTTTTCTAATAGCATGGTCACAGTTCAACGTTGAATTTAATACTTTCAACAGCTTGGCATAGATTTTGTTTAATATTTCAGCATGAATTGCTGACATTCGGCAAATTGGATGAAAGTTGGAATATGGAGTCGAGAATGAAATTTAATAGTTATAGTTTTAAAATGACTTTTATATACAGTGCTTCTGCAGTGCTGTCTTTGGTATTTTTGAACCTCCTTATAAGTTTATAAATTATTTGAAGATCCCGCTTCGAATAAAGTAACACTCTGCCTTAGTATGTAGAGTGTTACGCCTTCTTATTTCTTAAAAAATTGTTAACAACATTTTAACATGTGGTTGGTTGTATACAATTTAGATTCTTATTTGAGCAAAAAAAGCTTATAAATAAACAAAAAATTCTTATTTTCCTGCCTAAATACGTTAACAGAACGTCAATTTTAGGGTAAATTAACGCCAATAAAATAAAAACAATAAAGGAATATTCAGAAATGAGTTTTTCCGTCCTTATCTGCGATGACTCAAATTTAGCTAGAAAACAAGTATTAAGAAGCCTACCAGCTTCGCTTTCTGACAATGTTCAATTAGCGACAAACGGCGAAGAAGCAATTGGTATATTGTCTAGTCAAAAAATTGACGTTCTTTTCCTAGATTTAACCATGCCCGTGTTAGATGGTGTTGGTGTATTAACCGAAATTAAAAACCGCGGTATAGAAGTCATGGTATTCGTGATATCTGCCGACGTTCAACCAGAAATGCAAAGTAAAGTACTTGACCTCGGCGCATCTGCATTTTTACGTAAACCTGTTCAACAAGAAGTATTGAATCAACATTTAACTCAATATGGTTTGGTATGACTGTGATAAATTTAAACGCTGATCAACAAGACTGCTTACAAGAGCTTATCAATGTCGCTATGGGACAGGCAAGTGATCAGTTAGCACGTTATTTAGACACCTTTGTTTATCTTAAAGTACCTAAGATCGAACAAGTAAGTTCTCAAGAGATTTCAGCAGAGTTTCACACTGAAGACAATAACGCCGCAGTTGTAAGCCAAGGATTCTTTGGTTACGAAGGGATCCGTGGTGAAGCGTTGTTAATTTATCAACCGCAAGATTCTGATAGGTTAGCTGACCTACTCGGTTATGAGCCTGACGAACTTTCGGTGGAAGAACAAATCATAGATTTAAGTTCAATATTAACCACGACGTTTCTCAATGTATTTGCAAGTCAAATCGACAATCAAATGTCGTATAGTGCGCCTAGGTTATTGTCAAATAATAAGTCAACGCTGTCAGAGCATATCGAGCAGCAAGCATTTAATTGGGATCTAGCGCTTAAAGTTAAAATTACTTATCAGGTAACGGACTATTCCTTTAATTGCGATATGGTACTTTTGATTCCTGAATCGGCATTTGTCGACATTACTCAGGTATTAGATCGTATTCTGGAATCTTTCTAATGCAGAACGGTAGTGTTTGTACAACAATTTTTGAGCGACTTAACACCGGTGTCGTTGTCGTTGATCTTGATTTAAAAATTGTCGAATTCAATCGGTTTATGCAAGTGCATTCTCACAGAGAGCACAGCGACGTTATTGAACAGTGTATTTTCGAAGTATTCCCTGAATTACCGAAAAAGTGGTTCGAAAGAAAATTATCAAGCGTCGTGCAATTGCGATCCCCAAGTTTCTGTTCTTGGGAACAAAGACATCACTTGTTTGAATTACCTCATACCAGACCAATTACTACTGATAGCCCTGTAATGGCTCAAAACTGCACGTTTTTACCTATTGAAAACGATGGACAAGTAACCCACGTTAGCATACTGGTAGAAGATGCAACTGACGTTGCTCACTTTCAATCTAAGTTAAATAGAGCCTTGGAAGAATTAGCGAAAGCAAATCGCATTGATGGCTTAACTAAGGTATTTAACCGCAAGCACTGGGAAGAGTGCTTAGATAAAGAGTTTTCTCGTGCGCGCAGATATGGCCATGATCTAGCGTTAATTATGTTTGATTTAGATAACTTTAAACAGCTGAATGATACATATGGGCACCAAGCAGGCGACAAAGTTTTAATGGAAACTGCGCAAAATATTCAAAATTTATTGCGTTTGTGTGATCAATTTGGTCGTTATGGCGGTGAAGAGTTTGCCATTATTTTGCCAGAAACAGAGTTAACCGGTGCTTTGGATGTTGCAGAACGAATCCGTAGTGCAATTGAGCAAACCGTTATCGACTATCAAGGCCAAAGTATTAAGGTTTCTGCGAGTGTCGGTGTCGCAACTATTGGTCAACATAACAAACGCTATGAAGATTTAATCTCTTTAGCTGATTGTGCTTTATATAGCGCTAAAGAAAAAGGACGAAACAACGTTTGCGACGCAATTTCGGCCGCATGCCAAGTTGGTTAAAGTTTACGTTAACGTAATACCTATTCACAAATCATCTAGTTATATTCGCTTTTTATCTACTTTATTCAGAAATTAGTGTTGACACTCTAATTTAAATCAGGCATTTTACTCGCTATGAAATTGAATACGCGCCTAATTACCATTATTACCACTACCACCCTTACAGGGATGGTGGTCATTGGCTGACGCGTAAAAGAAAGTATTTTATCAAAGCCCGTGACCATAAAGGTAACGGGCTTTTTTCGTTTTTAGAGGGTGTAAAAATGCGAGTGTTAAAATTTGGAGGCTCTTCACTAGCTTCTGCCGAAAGGTTTGTTCAAGTAGCGAACATCATCATGGAAAAGGCAGTAGCATCTCCGGTTGCTATTGTTGTCTCAGCGCCACAAGGTGTAACCAATCACTTAGTAGCGATGGCAGAAAATATTAATGACGAACAGCGACTAGAGTCAGATTTAGCACACTTTCACCAAGCTATTGAAACCATTATTAATGACTTAAAAGCAAGTGTTGCAGGCTTTGAAGTGAACCATGCAGAACAAGCTCTAGCTAACTGGGAACAACAGTTACATCGCTTCTTAAAGGGCGCAAACCTCTTAACGTATTGTCCTGAACACGTTAGAGCGGTAATTATCAGTATCGGTGAGCGATTAAGTGTTGCGATATTGGAGTCGGTTCTATCAGCACATAGTAACCAAGCCGATGTTATTGAACCTGAAAAGTTTTTACGAACCAATGACGTATCTTTGAATGCTTTAGCTGATTTAGTTTTGTGTAAAGAAAAGTTCTCTCACGAATATGACAATTTAGCTAATATCTCTATCATGCCTGGCTTTATCGGTGTTGATAGCAAAGGGCAGGTAACAACGCTTGGTCGCAATGGCTCTGACTATTCTGCAGCGGTGCTAGCGGTATGTGCGCAAGCAGAGTGTTGTGAAATTTGGACAGATGTTGACGGTGTATATAATGCCGATCCGCGCTTAATTAAAGACGCTCGTTTACTTGAGTATCTCTCTTATCAAGAGGCGATGGAGCTATCCTATTTCGGTGCGAGTGTATTACACCCGAAAACAATAGGCCCTATTGCCCAGTATCATATTCCTTGTTTAATTAAGAATACGCAAAACCCATCGGCACCAGGCACATTAATTGCCAACGAAAACGATCAGAAAAAACAAGTTAAAGCGATTTCAAATTTAGATAATTTGACTATGGTAAATGTTTCGGGCCCAGGCATGAAAGGCATGGTTGGAATGGCAAGCCGAGTGTTTGCCGCAATGAGCCGAGAAAACATTTCCATAGTATTAATCAGTCAGTCTTCTAGCGAGTACTGCATAAGCTTTTGTATTCACTCCGCCGATGCAGAGCTTGCTAAAGAAAGCTTGCAACAAGAGTTTGAGTTGGAATTACTGAACAGTCTACTTGAGCCAATTGCACTAGAAGATGAATTATCTATCGTGTCACTTGTAGGCGATGGTATGCACCATCAACAAGGTGTTGCGGCTAAATTCTTTTCATCTTTGGCACAGGCTCGAGTCAATGTTGTCGCCATAGCACAAGACTCGTCAGAGCGCAGTATTTCGGTTGTTATTGAAAGCAGAAAATGTACAGATGCGTTAAAAGTGAGTCATCAAAACTTTTTCTCTCATAAACCAACTATTGACGTATTCCTTGTTGGTTGCGGTGTTGTAGGTAGCGAATTAATCGATCAAATCGCACGCCAACAGCCAAAATTAAAAGAGCAGAATATCGCGCTGAAAGTTTATGGTGTTGCTAATAGTAAAGGCATGGTGTTAAACAAAGACGGTATTGATTTAAATAATTGGCAAGCGCTTTTAGGTAAAAATACTGTTGAACTAACGGTTGAAAACATTAAAGCGTTTGTTCGAGAAAATCATTTGATTAATCCAGTGCTAGTTGACTCTACGTCAAATGAAGAGCTGGCAATGAGCTATGTCGACTATTTAGCAGAAGGCTTCCATGTGGTAACACCTAACAAAAAAGCCAATACGGACAGTTGGGAATACTACCAAGCACTAAGAAGTACGGCACAAAAAACAAATCGTCGCTTTTTATATGAAACAACGGTAGGAGCGGGTTTACCTGTTATTGATACCTTGCAAAGCTTAATTAAAGCGGGAGATGAATTGTTACAATTCGAAGGTATATTGTCTGGTTCGTTATCTTATATCTTCGGTAAGCTAGAGGAAGGAATGACACTTTCTGAGGCAACGGCGATTGCCAAAGAAAATGGTTTTACTGAGCCGGATCCTAGAGATGACCTTAGCGGTATGGATGTGGCACGTAAACTGTTGATTATGGCGCGTGAAGCAGGCATGCAACTGGAGCTAAGTGATATCAAAGTAGATTCAGTATTAGGTGATGACTTTGACGCAAGCGGTGATGTTGATACTTTTATGGCGAATTTACCGAATTTAGATAAGGTATTTGCAGATAGAATTGATTCCGCTAAACAGTCAGGTAAAGTTTTACGTTATATCGGTAATATCATTGATGGTAAATGCCAAGTATCGATTGAAGCTGTCGGCACTGACCATCCTTTATATGCAATTAAAGACGGTGAGAATGCGCTAGCTATTCACAGTCGCTATTATCAACCGCTGCCATTTGTACTAAGAGGGTACGGTGCAGGCGCTGCTGTAACCGCAGCAGGTGTATTTGGTGATTTATTACGTACTTTAGCTTGGGAGCAACAACATTAATGGCTGTTTCAGTATTCGCGCCGGCGTCGATCGGTAACCTTAGTGTCGGTTTTGACGTACTTGGTCTTGCCGTGTCTCCCGTTGATGGTACCTTGCTTGGCGACGTTATTTCGGTGGAAGAGGCAGAGCAAAATGAATTACACGTGATAGGTGTATTTGCCAATAAGCTACCATCAGATGTTAAAAGTAATATTGTTTGGCACTGCTTAGAGTTATTTAATAGTGAATTAGATAAGCGCCAGGTGTCACCAGTACCGGTTAAGTTAACGCTTGATAAGAAAATGCCTGTGGGTTCAGGTTTAGGCTCGAGTGCTTGTTCTGTGGTAGCTGCTTTGGAAGCACTAAACTGTTTTTATCAATCACGTGGTAAGAAACTGTTTAGCAAGGAAGAAATGCTCAGGCTAATGGGGCAAATGGAAGCTCAAATCAGTGGTTCATTGCACTATGACAACGTAGCACCTTGCTATTATGGCGGACTGCAGTTAATGGTTGCAGATGACGCGATCATCACCCGAGCATTGCCGACATTTGATGACTGTTATTACGTCATGGCATACCCTGGTATTGAAGTGTCTACCAAAGCGGCTCGAGAAGTATTACCTACAGAGTACTCGCGTAGTGACTTAATACAGCAATCTCAAAGCTTAGCGACTTTTGTTGATGCCTGTCATAGGCAAGAAAAACTTGCGGCATTTTCTGTTGTCCAAGATCTTGTGGCTGAGCCATACCGTCAGCAGCTATTACCAGGCTTTTCTGCGGCGAAGCAGTATTTACAAGAGCAAGGCGCGCTAGCGGTTGGAATTTCTGGCTCTGGCCCTACGTTATTTTGTGCCACAGATGACGCAGAAAAAGCGCAACAATTTGCCGATTGGCTAAAAAAAGAATATTTAAAATACGATGCACAGGGTGAAAGCTTAGGCTTTGTTCACGTGTGCCGCGCAGATGAACAAGGTGCTCGTGCGTTATAGCACATAGAGCTACAGAGAAGTTAAATAGGATTTATTGTGAAATTTTATAATTTAAAAGACGCCAGCGAGCAAGTGAGTTTTTCTGGTGCGGTTAAACAAGGTCTTGGACGTGGACAAGGGTTATTTTTTCCTGAAAGTATTCCTCAACTATCGAATATCGAAGAGCTACTTGCCTTACCTATGGTTGAGCGCAGCGTTCGCGTATTGCACCCATTTGTTCAAGAAGATTTAACGAAAGAGCAGTTGTCTGAAATAGTGACAGATGCGTTTAATTTCCCTGCACAAGTTCACCCGATCAGTGAGAATCGCGCTATTTTGGAATTATTTCACGGGCCAACGTTAGCGTTTAAAGATTTTGGAGCGCGCTTTATGGCTCGCTGCTTACAAGCCTTTAGCGATAAAAATAAGCCGTTAACTATCTTAACAGCAACTTCAGGTGACACGGGGGCGGCTGTGGCACATGCGTTCCATGGCATTGATAATATCCGTGTTGTTATCTTGTATCCAAAAGGCAAGATTAGCTTGTTGCAGGAAAAAATGTTTACTACGTTAGGCGGCAATATAGAAACAATTGCTGTTGAAGGTGACTTTGACGATTGCCAAGCGTTAGTAAAGCAATCTTTTGATGACAATGAATTGAAAACAACGATTGGCCTTAACTCTGCTAACTCTATTAATATTAGCCGTTTGCTTGCGCAAATATGCTACTACTTTGAAGCTGCTGCTCAGTTGTATCGTCAAAAAGGCAAGGCGGCGTTAGACAATTTAGTTGTTTCAGTTCCTAGTGGTAACTTCGGTAACTTGACGGCTGGCTTGTTTGCTAAAGCGTTAGGCTTACCTATTAAGCGCTTTATTGCCGCCACTAATGCAAATGACACTGTTCCTCGTTACTTAGAAACGGGTGAATGGAGCCCCAATGACACTGTTGCCACTATGTCTAATGCGATGGATGTTAGTAATCCAAATAACTGGCCACGTGTAGAGCATATGTTGCGTTCAGGTATTGTTCCTAAAGATTGTGTGTCGTCGTTTAGCGTTGACGAAGAGCAAACGCAAATGACCGTGATTGCCTTATCAAAACTAGGTTATATCACTGAGCCACATGCTGCTGTGGCATATAAAGCGTTGCAATACAATGCACAAGATGACGAATTTGGTGTCTTTTTAGGTACAGCTCATCCAGCTAAATTTAAAGAAGTGGTTGAAAGTACACTAGGTCAGCCAATAGGTATGCCTAAAGAGTTAGCGGATTGTGCTACAGAAACTATTCTTTCATCTGAGTTAGCGGCAGACTTTAGCCAATTACGTACCTATTTAATGAAATAGCTCATTAATTTCAAATGGAAAAGCCGATGTTTTTATTATTAAAAACATCGGCTTTTTTTATGGTAAAAGGAAAAATATTTCTATCAGGCGACCTAGATAAAATAAATTTCTCAATTTTCTGACAAATTTAGTATGTGTTAGTTATAAATATTTTAAATCTGTCCTTGGTTGGAAATTTATTGCTTAATATTGATTTATATTAGTTTAAAGTTGCGCTAATTTGCCTGTTTATTAAAATGAAAAGAGAGTTTAGATAAGCAGAGTTATAAATTATGTCTTTAGAAAATTACTTTTTACCTTTTAGACGCCACGTTATTGGTCAAGATCTTAGCCATGTAATTAATGGGGAAAAGAAAGACATTATTTATGCGGACTGGACAGCTAGTGGCCGCTTATATCAGCCAATTGAAGACTTTATCAGCCATACGCTTGGTCCATATGTCGCCAACACTCATACCGAGACAAACCTAACCGGCAGTGCAATGACAAATGCTTATCACGAAGCACAGCATGTCATTAAAAAGCACGTTAATGCCTGTAACAACGACATTCTTATTACGGCAGACGCTGGTATGACAGGGGTAATTAATAAGTTTCAACGTATTTTAGGCTTACGTATTCCTGAAAAAGTACAAGACCAAGTAACCATTAAAGAAGAAGATAAACCAGTGGTATTCATCACTCATATGGAGCACCACTCGAATCAGACTTCTTGGTATGAGTGTGAAGTTTCGCTTGAAATAGTAAATCCTGACGAAAATGGCTTGCCGTGTTTAGCGCATTTATCACAACTTCTTGAAGAGTATAAAGACCGAAAAGTTAAAATCGGATCTTTTTCTGCCTGTTCAAATGTTACCGGAATTAAAACGCCTTATTACCAGATGGCGGAATTGATGCATGAACATGGTGGACTTTGCTTTGTCGATTTTGCCTGTTCAGCTCCTTATGTAGATATTGATATGCACCCTGCGAATCCAAAGCAGGCTCTAGATGCAATTTTCTTCTCTCCTCACAAGTTTTTGGGAGGCCCAGGTAGCTCAGGCGTACTTATTTTTAATAAAGCTTTATACAAGAACAAAGTGCCAGATCATCCAGGTGGCGGTACAGTAACTTGGACTAACCCTTGGGGTGAACACAGTTTCTTTGATGATATTGAGCTTCGTGAAGATGGCGGTACGCCAGGCTTTTTACAATGTATTCGCACTGCGTTAGCGATTAAAGTAAAAGATGAAATGGGGGTTGCTAATATTGAAAAGCGTGAGCAGGAAATCACTGATTTTGTCATGTCATCGTTAGAAAAGAATGATGATGTTGTTATGCTTGAGCAGCACATAAGAAATCGTTTAGCGATTGTTTCTTTTTACGTGAAAGGTGCACACCATAATTTGGTTGTTCGCTTGCTTAACGATAAGTTTGGTGTACAAACGCGTGGTGGTTGTTCATGTGCAGGTACTTACGGCCACATCTTGCTAAACGTAGATCACGACACATCTAACAAGATCACTGAGAAAATTAATTCAGGTGATTTAGCAGAAAAGCCAGGCTGGATAAGAGCGTCATTTCACCCAACCATGACCAATAAAGAAGTGGCTAAAGTGGTAGAAGCCATTAACCAAGTAACAGCTAATATCGCAGAATGGTCAAAAGAATATCGCTTTAACCCTGCGTCAGGCGACTTTGAATTTCAAGGTCAAGGGGTTGAATTTCCTGCGTTAGCGAACTTTAATGCGCTAGAAACTTTAAGCAATAAAGCTAAAGCTGGGCAATCGCCATCGATTATTCAGCGTTTATTTGGTTAAAGGATTAATCGCATCGCACTGGCATGATGATTCAAGCTTAAAACGTAATCATCATTTCAGCAGCAGAACAATGACAATCGTCATGACATATCGGGCATAAATATCCCAATGCACTCAGTTCGTTCCAGCGGTCTGGGTGCTCTTTTATTAATGTGCCACCGCATTTAGTAAAGTATTTTACTGCACTGTTTCCGGGGCTTTGCATCCATAAATGAGAAACGCCCGCTTTTGCCCCTTGCTTAACGGCTGCTGCCACAGAGAGTTTTAGTAGTTTGCTGCCTATGCCAAAGCCACGATAGCTTGCATCTACCGTATTACATTTAAAATAACAGACATGTTCTGGCAGAAAAGGCCACATATCAACAGAGCACCATTCGTCAGTTTGCCAATTATTTGCGGCAAAAGTTAGCCTAAAACCAACGAGTTTATTGTTATCATAGGCAACAAAATTTGCATTAGTGCCATCTTTTAAGCCTAACTGAAACCATTTGGCCGCTTTTTCAGGGTCGATATAGCCTTCGCCATGGACTTCAGTTCCTAAGGAGATGACGTTGTCAAAGTCTTCTTCTGTCATTTCACGGAAGTTAATTGATGAATCTGTCATTGATGCTCACTTAAGAAATAAAACGAAAGAGTTAATTATGTACGATCCTTTGCACCATACTTCACCTGGGTGTGACCAAGCCTACCCAGATAGTTACTGGGCGAGTGTTACGGATATTCCAAGCACTAATTCTGGCGCGTTAACTGATAATATTCAAGCAGATGTTGTTGTTATCGGTGCAGGTTACACAGGGTTATCATGCGCCTTACATTTAGCGCGAGAACATAATATTTCAGCTGTTGTTCTCGAAGCTAACCAAACTGCTTGGGGATGCAGTGGTAGAAATGCAGGCTTTGTCTTACCTAGCTCTGGTCGCTTGTCATTTAGTGCTATGCAAAAGCGTTGGGGTGAAGAGACAATGCGTGCAATTTATGGCGAAATGAATGAAGGCTTAGAGCGGGTAAAAGGATTGATTGCAGAAGGTATTGACTGTGATATTCAAGCTGGCGGTTACCTTAAAGTCGCTCACAAGCCAAGTAAACTTCAGGAATTGGTATCACTTGCTAAACTTCAGCAACAACGCTTTGGCTCTGATATTGACGTCTTATCAAAAGAACAAATCAGATCTGACTTTATGGATGATCAGCAGGCGCATGGCGGTATCCTTTATCACCAAGGCTTTGGTGTTAATCCATTAAAGCTAGCCATGGGGTATCAACAACTGGCTTTGCAAGCGGGAGTCACAATTTACAACGGCTCTCCTGTGCAAAATGTGGTTAAAGAAAAAGATGGTAGCTACCAAGTAAATACCCCTAAAGGCGTGGTAACAACGGAAAAGGTCGTTATAGCCACCAACGGTTACACACCAAAAAACTTTTGCGATATTGTTGATAAGAAAACACTGCCTGTTTTGTCCCAAATTATTGTTACTGAGCCTATGTCAGCCGAGCAAATTGCTGCCTGTAATTTTCACAGTAATCACGTGGTGATGGATACAAGGGCTTTAAAATATTACTACAGAAAGTTACCCGACAATCGTATCTTGTTTGGTGGCAGAGGAGCTATAACGGGTAAAAGTGCTGATGACCCGTATTACGCTAATCGTTTGCTAACCGTATTGAAGCAAAGCTTTCCTGCATTAGGTAATTTAGAAATCGCTTATGCATGGTCAGGATGGATATGTATGTCGCTAGACGATATCCCTCACTTATATCAGTCAGAAGATAATCAAGTGTTTTATGGTATGGGCTATTGTGGCGCTGGTGTTTCTTTTTCTGTTCAAGCAGGAAAACGGCTGGCAGATAAAGTAGCTGGCGTGAGTGTGCCGAATATTCCATTGTATCAAACACCATTAAAAACGTTTCCTTTAGCACCGCTTAGGCGAGTAGGGCAGTGGGGCTATTTTCAATATGGAAGGTTTAAGGATAAATACTTATAAACACTGTGTCAGTATATTGAAAAGTAAAAGGCAATGTACTTATACATTGCCTTTTTTATTAATGATTAAAATGGTTTATAACTCATTAATTAAGTATCACGACCGTTGTTATATAGGTTACGGGTAAGGTATCTGGCGTATCAACAGTAATAGCCAACTCTACTTGTTCAGACGCATCACCACTTTCGTTTTCTATATTAAACGGTAATTCGTGATATCCACGATTATTGTTGTCGTCTATTTCACGGGTCTCGATTTCACCTTCATTAAATACGACTGAAATCGTTGTGCCAATAGGCATAGTTTGCTCGGCGCTGTCCGCTAACATAAACACTAAATTTCTTATCTCGCCGTCATCTAAGGCGGGAATAGCGACAACGTCTTCACTTTCACTATCAATATAAGTTACTGAACCATCTTCATTGGTTAGTTTAAACTTCGGATTGTCGGCACTTGCCATAACAAGTTCAAGTGAACGACGAATAGTGATTTTTTTAGCGTTTTCGTCACACTTACTACCTTGACATTGTGGGCCATTGAAAAAGCCATCGCCACTGTCGTGTACACCATTTTGGTTATCGTCGAAAAAGACGGTTTCATTCGCATCTTTTAAGCCATCGGCGTTATCATCACGCCAGGCTTCCGCCATATCTACAAAGCCAGAGGCTTGAGGTGAGTGTCTTGTCCAACCCGCTTCCACTTCACGTACTTCTAGGGTTCCAGATATAGCATCGCCATCAACATCTTCAAATACATAGTTACCGTTGGTGTCAAAAAAGGTCTCATGGCCTGCGGTAGTCGCAATAATGGTTGATCTGTGATCTTCCAAGAAAGGTTCGGTTGCTTGCCATTGCACTGAACATGTTCCGTTTTCAGTAAAACACTTAGACTCTATTCTGCCGCCTTCAGTGCTAAAGTTAACGGCTGTACCGTCAAGAACAGGGTTGTTAAAGTAGTCGGCTAACCATACGGTAATCGTCGATTCTTTACCTAACGTACTGGCTTCAGGGTTTAAAACGCTAGCTGCTATAGTCATCGATGTTTGATCAGGTAAACCCGTGTTAATAGACAATTCACTTGATTGCGTTTGCACTGAAATGGTCTCACCACCTGACGCCATTTCTGCGTTTGCAGTAACACGAATAACCGTTGGAACTGTACCTGCAATAACTTGAGTTGATACTAAGCCTTGGCTATTGGTGATCCCTTCTGCTCTACTTAAACTGACACCACCGATACTAGTGTCTAAAGAAAAGTTAACTTGTTGTTGTGGAACTACATTACCGAGTGCTGTTTTAACTAAAAAGGTTACTGTTGCGGTTTCAGTACCACCAGTACCAGCAATAACGATTGATGTCGGGTTAGAAGAAACAAATTCAATTGAACCAATAGTGTCTGGTGCAATTTCAATTTCAGCTGTCGCACTGCTGGTTACGCTATTGTTGGTAATAGACGCTAAAATAACATCTTCTGTACCTGATACACCGGAACAATCCGTATCTTCAAAAGTAGCGGTAGCTGTACCACGAATGCTCAAAACAGATGTGTCGATAGTCGCTTTTTCATTTTGTACACAGTTTGAGGTAAAAGAGACTGTTGTCGGTGTGCTAATACGTTGGTTTTGTGGATCAACTAAATCAACTTGTAAACCTAAAGTACCGCCGGCGCTAACAAGTTCTGAGTTACCTGTTAACTTAATTTGACCCTCGATAAACTCGCCGTTGTCATCTATATAACCGATACGCACATCGTCTAAAACCGTACTATCATCAGCAACTATTTGGTAATTGGTACGTGTCGAAATCTCACTATTACCATCTATCGTCGCAATTAAAACACCAGCGCCTATGTTTAGTTCTGGGTCGCTAGTTATATTGACACTAGCAATTCCGTTTTTAGTGAGGGCTGAACTCGTACTTAATTCACCTACGTCGGCAGTAAAGCGAACAATGGCATCGTTAATTGGCTCTCCAGCATCGTCAACAAATGTCGCTTTAACAAGGGCCACTTCAGCTGTGGTAAATTGATTGCCTAGCTGTCCGTTAACTTCCATCGCTACAGTCAATGAAGGTGACGGCTCGACAATATCTGAGCTAGTGTATTCGTAATCTTTAGCTGAAGTAAGCTGTTCAGTGGTGACATCAAGCGTGCCTGCGCCTATCGTAAAGTTAGCGTTAGCAATGGTTGTTTCAGCTACGCCATTTTCGTCCGTCAGCTTAGAATCAGGGGATAGCTGGCCTAAGTCTGTCGAAAAATTAACGCGAATATTTGGCATAACCTGATTGAATTGATCTTTAATTGTTGCTTTAACGGTAACAACTTCATCTCTAGCGAAACTATTTTTTTCTACTTGAGTGGCATCAAATAGCTCTACATCAAGCGTTGTTTGCACTGACGCAATCTCAAGGTATTCATAGTCGCCTGAAGTATTTAGCATCGTGGTTGATGCGGCAAGTGTGCCTGCACCTGTTTCCAGCTGCGCGTTGGAAATAGTGATTGAAGCAACACCGTTGGCATTCGTAGTTACTGAGTCTGCTGAAATCGTTCCTAAATCTGCAGAAAAATTAACAGAGGTGTTTGCAATGCCTTCGCCAAACTGGTCATGCAGTGTCGCATTCACGGTGATAACTTCATTTTTTCCGAATGAGTTTTTGGCGTTATTCTCTGCATCTAAAAATGCTACGGTAAGCGATGTTTCAACTAACGCTGGTTCTGTATACTCAAAGTCATTTGTCGCTGAAAGACTCGACGTGGTTGAGGTTAATGTACCTGCGCCAATCGCTAATGCCGCGTTGTTAATGGCGATAAGGGCAACACCGTTCGCGTCTGTTAATTTTGAGTCAGGTGTTAACTCGCCCAAATCAGAGGAAAAATCAACTCTAACTTTGGCCATGCCTTTACCGTATTGGTCTCTAACTGTTGCTGAAACTACGATAGATTCGTTCTTAGTAAAGCTTGTTTTTGAGTTGTCTTCTTGATCAGTTAAAACAACAGACAAAGTTGTTTGTACAGGTGGATCTGTATCTGGAGAAGTTGAATCAGAACTACCATTACAGGCAGCTAACAAAAAAAGAAAGGCGTAAGTGAACGCGATATAGAGCTTGCGCATAACAGATTTTTCCAAAAGCATATTGTTGTTATCAATCCTGTTACTCATCATAAAAGTGGATTGGCTAAAAGTCCATGTAAAACAGTGGCTAATTTAATGAATTAAATATCAACTCTGTTGGTTGTTAAGTCCGCTTTAAAGTCTTGAATGTTTTTTCCTATCAAGTTAACTAATCGTTGCTGCGCTTCGAAACTGGCCCAAGCAATATGTGCAGTAACTGTAAGGTTTTGAGGAGGGTTTTGTAGTAGCGGGTAGTCAGGTGCTGGAGGCTCTTGTACCAACACGTCCAAAATTGCATGCCCTAGCTGCTTGTTTTCTAACGCCTCTTTTAAATCCGCTTCGTTTACTACGGGGCCTCGAGAGGTGTTAACCAGTACTGCATTATTTTTCATCAACGCTATCGTGTCTTTATTTACTAGGCCTTCAGTTTCAGGCGTTAATGGGCAATGAAAGCTAACAATATCAGCTTGAGCAAGGGCACTTTTAAACTCCGTTCGTTTGTCTCTTACTTGGGGGCTATCGCGACGTTCAGCAATTAACACCTTCATACCAAATGCTTGTGCTATGGTTGCTACTGATTGCCCTAAGTTGCCGTAACCAACGATAGTCAGGGTTTTACCTGATAATTCTTCCATTCCTTGCCCGTGATAAACAAAGCTTGGACTTTGTTGCCATAAACCTGTTTCTACGTTTGTAGCATGGTGCTCCGGCCTTGAAAACAATCGCAGTAATTGAGCAAACACATATTGTGATACCGATGGTGTTGAATACCCACTAACATTGGTTACCGCAATGCCGTGCTCTTTTGCCGCGTTGATATCTACGTTATTAGTGCCCGTAGCAGCGACACAAATGAGCTTTAATTTTGGTAATTCTGCTAATACTTGTTTTGTCAGCTGCACTTTGTTGGTGACAATAACATCTGCTTCTTTGCAGCGCCCAATGATTTCTGAAGGCTGCGTTAAAGGATGTACCGTTAAGTTATTGGATTCTTGCGCAATTGCGTCTAGATTGGTTTGTTCACTAAAGGTTTGAAAGTCTAAAAATACAGTATTCATAAAATTATTGTTATCCAGGTCGCCCGTCTATACGTGGAGAAATAAGTTTAGGCGTATAATCTATAAGGAATAAAATGAAAGCAGCATACCAAAAATAGCTACTTAATTGATAAATTAATAAAGTGTGCTGTGGAAAATACCAAGGCAATATACTTCTGATCACAGCAGACAGGAAAATCGAGACAAAGGCGATTTTCATTAGAATCCCCACTTGCAGTGTTCTGCCAGTATGTCCCAATGACACTCGCGCTATCATGGCGAGAATCAATCCGGCAATCCCGCCTACCGTCACTAGATGCCAAGCGTGGCTAATGGAAGAGGTTTGGCTATAAATGTGAAAGCCTAAATAGAGTAATCCAACCCACATCAGGGTTATCGCACCATGCAAAGACCATAACAGCGGTACCTTTAACGTGATCCAAGGTTGCCAACGTAAGCTTCTATAAGCATGAGCAATGCCCGATAGCACCATCATACCCCCAATAACTTGGTGACTAACCGTGACGACAGGCGCAATAAAGAAAAAGATGAAAAGCAGTAACAGTGAGCCAATTGCGATTCTTTCTAACCACCAAATGGAGGCCACTTTTGGTGTTTTGGTGCCATTAGCGGTAAACATGGGGGTAACTCTGCCTATCATCACTGACATGAGTACCAGTATCAAGGTAGTGGCAGCATAAAAAATGCTCTTAATATCAAAGCTATACTCTGGGTTTAAGGCAAAATGCATTTGACCATTTAACAGCGAAAAAAGACAAAGCATAGGGACAAAAAATAAGTTTCGATATTGCTTTATTTTAATAATAGGGATTGCCAAAAAGAGTGCTGACACTAACATAAAGCTACAATCTATGAGCAAAAACAGCCAAGAGGCTAGGTTGGGTGATAGTGCTAAGGTCAGTCGGCCTGCTAGCCATATGCAAACTAGAATGGCCAAAGGTAGACCACTTAAACCTCGTTGTCCGGTCCAGTTTTGTACTGCCGTGAGTAAAAAGCCGACGATAATTGCTGCCACGAAACCAAAAATCATTTCGTGTACGTGCCACCAGTACCCTCCACCATAAGGACTAAAATTGAAAGTACCACTAAGCACAGCTAACCAAAGTGCGATTGACAATAAGGCAAATGCGCTTCCGAATAGAAAAAATGGTCGAAAACCCAAACGTAAGATAGCAGGGATTTTAGATTCTTTCTCTAAGTCAGTTATTTGCATGTGTTTTTGTCCTTCGATTTTAATAGTTGGACAGTATCAGGCTTAGTTATTTACCGGTTGTTCTAGATCATAAAAAGCGTCAGAAATTAATTCTAATTTTTCTGTTAATAGCTTTTGTGCGTCATATACGCCTTGATTATAAAAATAGTTGCCTACTTTATCGGTAAAAAAATCAAGCAAAAACTCTGCATCAAATTGCCCTAATTCTACGTCGAGCTCATCGAGCATGTATTTTTGTAATTTATCGAGGATTTCTTGTTTTTCTCCGGCAGAAAATTTGACGTTAGCCATATCATTTATAGTTTTCAAAAAATGTCATGATAGTATTCTATACTGAAATGAAGCGCTAAGTGAGTATTACTGTTGTGAAAAAGCAAATCCTAAAATGGTGGCAAACTGATTGCCCAACGTGTCGAAAAACTCGATTGTTGGTCATTTGGTTTTTGTTAATGTTACTCGCTGATGCATTATGGTTTCATTTAATTTTTAGGTAGGTAATTGTTATGGGATACCGTTGGATCGACTCACAAGAAATTGCATTAGATTTGATGGAAAGACACCCTGATGTTGATCCCTATAAATTGCATTTTACAGAACTTAGAGAATGGGTGTTGTCGTTGGAAAACTTCGATGACGATCCCAAGCATTGCGGTGAAAGAGTTTTAGAAGCGATTCAACTTGCTTGGATGGCAGAGGCTGATTAGTGCCTAATTGTTATCGTTTGGTAAAATGTTCAAATATTCCAAGCATTTCGCCTTTTGCTCCTTCGCAGAGATAGTTTATACTATGTCGTTAACTAACGCGGTAAACCGCTTGTCAAAAAGACAGCTCATCAACAACTAAAATCCTCATTATGCCAACAAAAAATCAACGTCCATTATATATTCCATACGCTGGTCCAAATTTATTAGAAACACCTTTATTAAACAAGGGCAGTGCATTTAGTGCTGAAGAAAGACTTCAGTTTAACTTAACTGGGTTATTGCCTCCTGCTTACGAAACGATTGAAGAGCAGGTAGAGCGCTGTTATATGCAATATAGTAGCTTTCGAACTAACTTAAACAAACACATATATTTACGTGCTATTCACGATAAAAATGAGACCTTGTTTTTCAAGCTTGTTCAAGAGCATTTAACGGAAATGATGCCAATTATATATACGCCTACCGTTGGTGACGCATGTGAGCAATTTTCTGATATTTATCGCAGTAATCGCGGTCTGTTTGTTTCTTATCAAGACAGGTTCAATCTTGATGATATTTTGAGAAATGCCACGAAAAACAAAGTGAAAGTGATTGTTGTAACCGATGGTGAGCGCATTTTAGGTTTAGGCGATCAAGGTATTGGTGGTATGGGGATTCCCATCGGTAAGTTATCGCTTTACACCGCATGTGGCGGTATAAGCCCAGCGTATTGTTTGCCTGTTATGCTGGATGTGGGAACGAATAATCAAAAACTATTAGACGATCCTATGTACATGGGCAGTCGACACGAGCGTATTGGTCAAGCTGAGTACGATGAGTTTCTCGACATGTTTATTCAGGCTGTTAAGCGCCGTTGGCCTCATGTCATGTTGCAATTTGAAGACTTTGCTCAGCCTAATGCTATGCCTTTACTTCATCGCTATAAAGATGAAATTTGTTGCTTTAATGATGACATTCAAGGCACTGCGTCTGTCACTGTTGGAACGCTACTTGCGGCGTGTCGCACGAAAGGTGCACAACTGAAGGATCAAAAGGTTGTTTTTGTTGGTGCCGGCTCAGCAGGTTGTGGTATTGCTGAACAAATTATCTCTCAAATGGTGAGCGAAGGCGCGGAAGAATCAACAGCAAGAAGCCAAGTGTTCATGGTCGACCGTCTAGGGTTGGTGACTCAAGGACAACAAGATTTACGCGACTTCCAAGCGAAACTTGCGCACTCTGCTGAAAGCTTATCAAGCTGGGAAATTTCAGGTGATTACGCCAACTTACTTGAAGTGATTAACAATGCTCAACCTGATATTCTCATCGGTGTATCTGGTGTCGCAGGATTGTTTACTGAAGAAGCGATAAGAGCTATGCATTCACATTGTGCCAAACCTATTGTGTTTCCATTAAGCAACCCTGTTCGTCAAGTAGAAGCAACACCAGAGCAGGTGATTCGTTGGACAGAAGGTAATGCCATTGTTGCAACAGGGTCACCGTTTGATCCTGTTGAGTTTAAAGGTGAGCTTTTCCCTGTGGCGCAATGTAACAACAGTTATATTTTCCCTGGTTTAGGGTTGGGCGTTGTTGCCGCTAATATCAACCGAATTACTGATGAGATGTTGATGGTTGCTAGCGAAACGTTAGCACAAGCCTCGCCACTTGCTAATAGCGGTGAAGGGGAGCTATTACCGCCATTAACTGAAATTGCTAATTTAAGTAAAAAGATTGCATTTGCCGTGGCAAAAATTGCGTTTGACCAAGGGCTAGCATTGCGCATTGATGATGACGCGCTTGAAGCTAAAATTGAACGAAACTTCTGGCAACCTGAATATCGTCAGTATCGTAGAGTAAGTATCTAGCTTGCAACTGACTAGCTAAGTAATAACAAGCCCTTTAAACGTACTCACTTCGTTTTAAGGGCTTTTTTATGACAGTAAAATAAAGTTTCCATGTAGAGTTTAATAACAAGTAGGCTTTTCGCTACTTTTAGTCTATAATCGCGCCCAAAATTTATACCCAATTTATTTAATAAAAATTTAAGAGGCTTAATCGATGGCTATCGAACGTACTTTTTCAATCGTAAAACCAGACGCAGTTGCTAAAAACGTAATTGGTCAAATCTACAACCGTTTTGAAACTGCTGGTCTTAAGATCATTGCGTCAAAAATGGTTCACCTTTCACAAGAACAAGCTGAAGGTTTCTACGCAGAGCACAAAGAGCGTCCTTTCTTCGGTGCTTTAGTTGAGTTCATGACTTCTGGTCCTGTAATGGTTCAAGTTTTAGAAGGCGAAGGTGCTGTTCTTAAAAACCGTGAAATCATGGGTGCAACTAACCCAGCTGAAGCATTAGCTGGTACATTACGTGCAGACTACGCGAACTCTATCGATGAGAACGCTGTTCACGGTTCTGACGCTTTAGAATCAGCAGCTCGTGAAATTGCTTACTTCTTCTCAGACGAAGAAATTTGCCCTCGCACTCGTTAATTTCGTTTTAATCTTTACTCTATCTGATACTTCTTTGTCGGAAGTGCTCACGTAGGTTACTACGCTCCGCGCTTCCTTCTTGAACTATCAAATATAGTTTCGATTAAAAACTAAATTAAACAGAAACGAATCTTAAAAGGGTTTTACCGTCTTCGGTAAAATCCTTTTACTTTAATTATAGTTGGGTGAATTTTCGCTTTCCTAGCTGCTAATGAAAAGGACTTTACTGTTAAAGTATTTTTCATTATCTGCTATTAAAATTGTCTCTTTTGCTTAAAAAGTGTACAATCTTGCGCCCTGAAATTTTGTTGTTTAGAGAAGCTGATTTATGACTGAAGTGGTACAGCAGGCGGAACAATCGCCAGCAAAAATAAATCTATTAAATTTTGATCATCAAGGATTACGCGAATATTTCGCCTCGTTGGGCGAGAAGCCTTTTCGCGCCGATCAATTAATGAAATGGATGTATCATTTCGGCTACAGCGATTTTGAACAAATGACGAACTTGAATAAAAAGCTACGTGAAAAGCTAGCACGTAACTGTGAAATCAAGGCACCAGAAATTTCTCAAAAGCAAGTGTCTAATGACGGTACAATCAAGTACGCGTTAAAACTTGAAGGTGGCCAAGAAGTTGAAACTGTTTGGATCCCTGAAAATAATCGCGCCACTCTGTGTGTTTCTTCGCAAGTTGGTTGTGCATTGGAGTGTAGTTTTTGTTCTACTGCGCAACAGGGCTTTAACCGAAACCTATCTGTTGCAGAAATTATAGGTCAGGTATGGCGAGTCGCTAATGACATTGGTGCTACTCGCATTGCCGGTAAGCGACCAATTACTAACATCGTTATGATGGGCATGGGCGAACCTTTGCTTAATATGAAAAACCTTATTCCTGCATTGGATAATATGCTAAATGACCTAGGTTATGGCTTATCTAAACGACGCGTAACGGTCAGTACATCTGGTGTTGTGCCTGCCTTAGATATGCTAAAAGAGAAAATTGACTGTGCCCTGGCAATCTCGGTTCACGCGCCAAATGACGAGTTACGAAATGAGCTTGTGCCGATTAACAAAAAGTACCCATTAAAAGATTTCTTAGCCGCTTCTCGCCGCTATATCGACGGCTCTAAAGCGCAAAAGGCGGTGACTGTTGAGTACGTAATGATTCAAGAAGTCAATGACTCTATGGATCATGCACATGAATTAGCGCATGCGTTAAAAGATACGCCGAGTAAGATAAACCTTATTCCATTTAATCCTTATCCTGGTTCTCCGTATAAGCGTTCAAGTAATTCTCGTATCGACCGCTTTGATAAAGTGTTACAAAGTTATGGCTTTACCGTTATTACTCGTAGAACGCGAGGCGATGATATAGACGCTGCATGCGGGCAGTTAGCTGGCGATGTTTTAGACAGAACAAAACGTACCGCAGGCATTGCAGAAAAAAAACAGATGAAAGCTGAGCAAATTTCGGTAAAAATAGTCTAACGATAAAAACTAGGTGCGTTTGTTACCAATGACTTATAAAAAAAGCTTTGCACTTCCATTGCTTGTCCTTGTTTCTTTAACTGGGTGTGTTACGCAAACTTACGAGAATGATAATTCTACGCCAGTAGTGCAAAATGAGTCATCCTCAAATGAAATAGCCATGACACGAATATCTCTAGGGCTTGGCTATTTAAAAATGGGGAATACAACGCAAGCTAAGCTTAATTTAGAGAAGGCTAAACGCTTTTCTCCAAACCTTGTCCAGGTCCACACTGCATTTGCACATTATTACGATACTGTTGGTGAACCGCAGCTTGCAACGCAATCATTTGAAAAAGCCTTATCGATAAAATCTGATGATGCCGACGCGTTAAATAATTATGGTGTGTTCTTGTGTAAGAATGATCAGATTGATAAAGCTGAACAACAGTTTTTAAAAGCGATTGCCGTTCCTAGTTATTTATTAGTTGCTCAGAGCTATGAAAATTTAGCCCTTTGCCAGTTAAAAGCTGACAATTTCGAGAAAGCCGAGCGCTATCTCGAAAAAGCAATTCAACACAGTCCGACTCGCGCGAGCTCTTTGATGAATATGATGAGAGTTAAATACGCAAAAGCAGACTATAAAGAAGCAGAATTCAACCTAAAGCGTTATGAAAAAGCGACGCGTCGATTCACGCCTGAAGCGTTAGCAATAGCCACTAAGATATATCAACAACAAAATAATCATAGTGTCGCCCGTAACTATGGTGCGATGTTAGTTAAAATGTTTCCTGCATCATATGAGGGCAAACAATATTTACTAAATGGCTTGGCAGAAATAGAAGTTGATCAATTGGCGAAGCGTTATCAAGCAACGAAACCTAAACCCGAGAGTAATAAGAAAAAGCGCATTGTAAAATTGTCGCCAAAAAAAACACAATCGGCACAGAACAAAGATAAAGTTGAAGTAGCGCAAACAACTTTAGTTAATAAGTCTGATGACACTAAAAGAGTAGAGTTACCTAAAGTAAATTCAACGCAGGCCTCTACGGTGAACTTACCTGTACACGTCGTAAAAAAAGGCGATAGCTTGTTTTCTATTTCAAAAAAATACAATATTCAAATGCGTGCTATTGAAAAATGGAACAATTTGACGAGAAATAGCGTCATAAAAATTGATGATGTCATTTATTTGGCCAACCCAAAAAAAATTAACTAAGTCCTGAGTAGAATTGAATGAGTGAAGAAAAAGCGGTAGCAGAACTTACAGAAGATATGGAAGTTGTTGGTCCAGGTCAAATGCTTGCCGAAGCCCGAAAAAACTTAGGATTGTCGGCGGAAGATGTAGCCGACAAACTTAATTTCAGAAAAACCTTAGTCGATGATATCGAGCAAGACAATTTTGATCATAGCTTACCTTCAACGTTTAACCGTGGATATCTTCGTAATTACGCTAAGTTAGTTAACATTTCCATTGAAGATGTTTTAACCAGTTACGAAACGCTTAATATTGCTCAAAAGCAAGGTGCTGAGTTACAAAGTTTTTCTAAACAAACCGAAAAGCAAGCTGAAACAAATCGCTTGATGTGGATTAGTTATTTAATTCTAGCAGTGCTTATAGGCTCTACAGTTATTTGGTGGGTGCAAGATGCACGTTTAACACAATCTAGTGCTCCTTTGTTAGGAGAGCCTGAAGCCCCAGTGGAGTCCACATCAAGTAGTGACGACCAACAAGCGCAAATGCGAGTCGGCGGTAAATCCGACTCAGCACAGCCTGTAGACAGATTATCTTCAACCAGTTTACCATTGGATAAAGTCGCTAGTGACGAAGCGATAGCAAACGCCAATACCGTGAGCTTATCTGAATCATTACTTGCTAACCCTGTCGATGGTGAAGATTTAGATATAGAAGCGACACCTGAAGAAATTACTAATCAGGCTAACTTGATTACTCAAGCCAAAACCGACAACGAAACATTTGCTCGTCGAGATTCAGATGCTAGCGGCAATGAACAAGATGCTGCAGCAGAGAATGCTCTTAGTAACCAAGAACTAGCATCGGATGCTGACGGAGCCATCGCTACGAGTGAAAATGCCGCGCAAGCACAAGAAACTGTACCTCAGGTTGTTTCTGCCGCAGTCTTTACCTTTTCTGGAGATTGCTGGGTCAATATATACGATGCAACTGGTGAACGCGTTGCTTGGGGGATTAAGAAAGCTGGCTACGTGATGAACATTAAAGGTGTTGCCCCGTTTTCTGTTACGCTAGGAAAGCCAGAATTAGTTTCCATAGAATTTGAGCAACAAGCCGTTGATATGTCGAGTTTCAATCGCGGAAATATTGCAAAATTTACTCTACCAATCAAAGACAACAGTTAAATAACTATTATCATGTTTAAAGAATCTCCAATTATTCGCCGAAAATCGCGTCAAATTATGGTTGGCAATGTACCAGTAGGTGGCGATGCACCAATTGCGGTGCAATCTATGACAAATACACTAACCACTGATGTTGCTGCAACTGTTGCACAAATAAAGTCTTTAGAAGCTGTTGGTGCTGATATTGTGCGTGTAAGTGTTCCTACCATGGATGCCGCTGAAGCATTTAGAGAAATTAAGAAACAAGTTAACGTACCTCTTGTGACTGATATCCACTTTGATTATCGCATCGCCTTAAAGGTTGCTGAATATGGCGCAGATTGTTTGCGTATTAATCCTGGCAATATTGGCAAGGAAGAGAGAGTAAGAGCCGTCGTAGAGTCAGCACGAGACAAAGGTATTCCGATTCGCATTGGCGTTAATGGCGGTTCGTTAGAAAAAGATATTCAAGAAAAATATACTGAGCCTACACCTGAAGCCTTGTTAGAGTCAGCGATGCGTCATGTTGATATCTTAGATAGATTAAATTTCCACGACTTTAAGGTTAGCGTTAAAGCATCTGACGTTTTTCTTGCCGTAGGTTCATACCGGTTGTTAGCAAAACAAATTGATAACCCTCTTCATTTAGGTATTACCGAAGCGGGCGGGTTGCGCTCTGGCTCGGTTAAATCTTCAGTTGGCTTAGGGTTATTGTTATCTGAAGGTATAGGTGACACTTTACGCGTATCTCTTGCAGCAGATCCGGTAGAAGAAGTTAAAGTAGGCTTTGATATATTAAAATCTTTAAAACTGCGTAGTCGTGGCATTAACTTTATCGCTTGTCCTAGCTGTTCTCGCCAAGAATTTGATGTTATTGGTACAGTCAACGAACTTGAGCAGCGTGTAGAAGATATTATCACGCCGATGGACGTTTCTATCATAGGCTGTATTGTTAATGGGCCAGGCGAGGCAGAGGTATCAGACCTTGGTTTAACGGGTAGTAGCAAAAAGAGTGGCTTTTACCTTGATGGAAAAAGACAAAAAGAGCGTTTTGATAATACTGATTTGGTTAACCAGCTAGAGCAGCGAATTCGAGCTAAAGCCGCCATTATGGATCAGGCTAATAAAATAGACGTTAAAGAAATAGACGCAGAGTAAGCAATAACAAAGAGCTAGTTTACGTTTTTAGTTAAACTGCCTATAATGCGGCCTCGCAATTTTTAAACTTCCAGCAATAGAGAGAATCACTCGGTGAGTAAAACTATTCAAGCAATTCGTGGTATGAACGATTGCTTGCCTTCTGAAACACATATTTGGCAAATGGTTGAATCAGTACTACGTAGAGTTGCTGGCAACTATGGCTTCTCCGAAATTCGTATGCCAGTTGTGGAGTCAACAGCGCTTTTTAAACGCTCTATAGGTGAAGTAACCGATATCGTTGAAAAAGAAATGTACACGTTCGACGATCGTAACGGCGACAGTTTAACGCTTCGTCCTGAAGGAACTGCTAGCTGTGTTCGCGCTGGAAACCAACATGGTTTACTTTACAATCAGGAACAAAGGTTGTGGTACATGGGCCCGATGTTTCGCCATGAAAGACCGCAAAAAGGGCGTTATCGCCAGTTCCATCAATTTGGTATAGAAGCCTTTGGTATTGCTACGCCAGATATGGACGCTGAAATTATTAGCCTAAGTGCTCGACTTTGGACGGAACTTGGCATCAAAGATTTTGTCACACTAGAGTTGAATTCGTTAGGTTCGTCTGAAGAACGCGCTGCTTATCGTGATGCATTGGTAGAATTTCTTTCTAGTAAGGAAGATTTACTAGACGAAGATTCTAAGCGCCGTATGCATACTAACCCTTTACGTGTGTTAGATAGCAAAAATCCAGATGTGCAAAAAGCCTTGGAAGGAGCGCCTAAATTAAGCGAATACTTTGGAGATGAATCGAAAGAACATTTTGCACAAGTACAAGCGCGTTTAGATGCTGCTGGTATTAAGTATGTAATTAATGAAAAGCTAGTTCGTGGCTTAGATTACTACAATCGTACAGTATTTGAATGGGTAACGGATAGCTTAGGTGCACAAGGTACTGTTTGTGCCGGTGGTCGTTACGATGGCTTAGTAGAGCAGTTAGGTGGCAAAGGTTCTCCAGCGGTTGGCTTTGCATTAGGTTTAGAGCGATTAGTATTAATGCTAACCTCACTGGAAAAAGCTAATGACATTCGTGGTCAAGTAGATGCGTACTTAATTAGCTTAGGTGAAGGTATCGACATTAAAGCTGCAGGCTTAGCAGAGCAATGGCGAGATCAGGTACCTAACACAAGAATTCAAAACCACTGTGGCGGTGGTAACATGAAGAAACAGATAAAACGTGCAGATAAATCTGGTGCGCAAGTGGCACTGATTTTAGGAGAAGATGAACTGGCTAACCAAGAGGTTACAGTGAAATTCTTGCGCGATAAACAAGATCAACAAACGCTAGCTTTTGACAAAGTTCCAGAGTTGCTAGCAAGTTTAATTAAAGGATAAGTTTGTGGATATTCATCAAACAGAAGAACAACAAGTAGAACAGTTAAAAAGCTTATGGCAAGAGTATGGTAATGCCATTATTACCGGTTTAGTGCTAGGTTTTGGTGGTTTTATTGGCTATGGCTATTACAACGAAAATAAAGCAGCGGAAGAGTTTGCTGCTTCTGATGAGTATCAGTCTGTTATTGAGCTAGCGGCAAATGATAATGAAGCATTTCAAGCTCAAGGTGGTGAATACCTTAAAAATAATCAGAATGCAGGCTATGCTGCTTTAACCGCATTAGCATTAGCTAAAGACTCAGCAGAGCACAAAGATTGGCCACAAGTGGAGAAATATCTTCAAGCGGCAATTGATAATAGTCAAGACAAAGGTATCAGTGCAATTGCAAGTTTGCGTTTGGCACGTGTGCAAATTGAAACTGAACAGGTGGACAAGGCGCTTGCAACTTTGTCTAAGCCTCTGCCTGAAGCATATAAGTCAGCCGTCGAAGAAGCTAAAGGTGATGCTTATTTGAAGCAAGGCGAGACAGCTAAAGCTCGTGCAGCTTATCAAGTAGCTGTTGACTCACTAGGTGAAAGCCGTAATCCGGCGCTGCAAATGAAATTAGATGATTTAGCAGAAAACATCGTATTAAGTAAATAATCTGTTGTTTATAGCAGAGAAATCAGTGTAGGAGTCGATGGTGCTAAAGAAAATTCATAATAAATTGTATAAAGCGACAGTTATCGCAGTACTCGCTAGCGGTATTGCTGCCTGTAGCTCAACAGACGACGAAATAGACCCTAATGAACCTGTAGAACTAACAGAAATTACTGAAAAATTTGAGCCTGAAGTTCTGTGGGATGCTTCTATAGGCGATGGCGCAGATCGTTATTTCTCTCGGTTAAAGCCTATTGCCGGTTATGGCAAGCTTTATACGGCGAGTCGAGATGGAGAAGTTCGTGCGTTAGACCCTAGTACTGGTAAAGAGATCTGGAGTACCGACTTAAGCGACTTAGATAACTCTACGGGCTTTTTTGAAAGTAAACCATCCGCTAATTTGAACGGCGGTCCGAGCATTGGCTTAAATAAGGTTGTAATTGGTAGTGAAGACGGTGATGTGTTTGCTCTTGACGCCGAAACGGGTCAACTTTCTTGGCAAAGTAAGGTAAAGGGTGAAGTGATTGCTGCACCAGCAGTAGATTCCGGTGCCGTTGTTGTTAATACTGCTTCGGGTGTTGTCAAAGCGTTTAATTTAACTGATGGCAGCGAAATATGGAAAGTAGAGCAAGAAGTACCAGCGCTAACCTTACGTGGTATAAGTGCTCCTACAATAGCCGCAGGTGGTGCTCTCGTTGGTTCTCCTGATGGGACGCTAACGGTATATCTATTAGAAAATGGCCGCCAAGGCTGGGTAGCGGATGTTGGTGAAACGTCTGGCTCAACGGAATTAGAACGTGTTGTCGATGTTGATTCTCGCCCAGTCGTTTACGGTGACAAAGTGTATAGTATTTCATCTCGTGGCAACCTTGTAGCAATTGATTTGCGTACAGGTCGTATTTTATGGGAACGTCAGTACTCTTCATATCGCCAGATTTCTATTCAAGGTAACGTCATTTATCTAACAGATAACAAGGGCCATGTTTATGCAATCGATCGTGTTAATGGTGTTGAACAGTGGAGTCAATTATCGCTAACCAATCGAAGGGTAACAGGCCCTGTTGTGGTAGGTGACTATATCGTTGTTGGTGATTTCGAAGGATATTTACACTGGTTAGACGCATCTAACGGTAACTTCGTTGCTCGTTACGAAGTAGACAGTAGTGGTATTTATACAACACCATTTGTTTTAAACGATATTATTTATGTGCAAGCTCGCGATGGCGAATTGCAAGCAATTAAAACCCCATAGTTAATTGCTAAACTGCTAAAATTAAAGCGGCTCTACTTTTTTGGTAGAGCCGCTGTTGTTTTTTAAAAAGAAGAATTGTTGAGGTGATCATGTTGCCAGTCGTTGCGCTCGTTGGGCGCCCTAATGTTGGAAAATCTACGCTATTTAATCGACTTACTCGCAGTCGAGATGCGCTAGTTGCTGATTACCCTGGCTTAACTCGTGACAGACAGTACGGCCAAGCTCAGTTAGAAGAGAATCCTTTTATTGTTATTGATACTGGTGGTATTCACGGTGATGAAGAAGGTATTGATGCGTTAATGGCTGAGCAGTCGTTAATGGCAATTGATGAAGCGGATGCCGTATTATTCCTAGTTGATGCCAGAGCAGGGCTAACTTCGGCAGATGAAGGTATTGCTAGCTACCTGCGTAAGCAAAACAAAAAAGTATTTCTTGTTGCTAACAAAATAGATGGTATTGACGCTGATTCAGCGGTGAGTGAATTTTATCAACTGGCATTAGGCGATGTACACCAAATAGCAGCTGCACATGGCCGTGGCGTTACTCAATTGCTTATGCTTGCACTTGCTCCACATATTGAATCTTTAGGCTCTGAAGATGATAAGGGTGAGAGCGACGAGTTTGAAGAATTAACTGAAGAAGAGCAGGCTGATATCAGCTCGCCTGCTTATGATGATAAAATAAAACTCGCGATAATTGGTAAACCGAACGTAGGAAAATCAACCCTAACCAATCGAATTTTAGGTGAGGAACGTGTTGTTGTTTACGATATGCCAGGTACAACACGTGACAGTGTTTACATACCGATGGAACGTAATGACCGAGAATACGTACTTATCGATACCGCGGGTATTAGGCGTCGTAAAAATGTCACTGACGTTGTAGAAAAATATTCAGTTATTAAAACGCTGAGAGCGATTGAAGATGCTAATGTTTGTCTATTAATTATTGATGCTAGAGAAGGCATCACAGACCAAGACTTAAGTTTATTAGGCTTTATTTTGGAAGCCGGTCGTTCACTCGTGTTAGCCGTTAATAAATGGGATGGTATCGATGAAGAAGTAAAAGATCGTATTAAGTCTGAGTTAGATAGACGACTAGGCTTTATCGATTTTGCTCGTATTCATTTTATTTCTGCTTTGCATGGCACAGGTGTTGGTCATTTGTACGAGTCTGTTGAAGAAGCGTTTGACTCTGCCACCAAGCGTATTTCTACTTCTATGGTGACTAAAATTTTGGATATGGCGATATTTGATCATCAGCCGCCAATGCATAACGGTCGCCGCATCAAGTTAAAATATGCCCATGCAGGTGGCTATAACCCGCCTATTATTGTTATTCATGGCAATCAGGCGAAACACTTACCGCCTTCATATAAACGATATTTAATGAACTACTATCGTAAGTCGTTAAAAATCATGGGTACGCCAATTAAAATTGAGTTTAGAGAAACCAGCAACCCGTTTGCCGGTAAGAAAAAGCTTTCTTACACTGAGCAGAAAAAATTAGCGCGCAAGACCCAAGGTTATAAAAAAGACTAACCACATCAATAATTGTGCGTTAAAACACTGAACAGATTGCATAATCTTAATTAGTTAGCTAACTTATATTCCATAAGTTAGCTATTTTTTTATCTGTATAATCTCATGCCATCAGGTCCCGTAAAAGTTGAAACTTCTTCTCGATTGAGTCGAAATTTAGGTCTAATGCAAGCAGGATCTATTGTTACTATAGATATTTCTACACCTGCCGGCCAAAAAGGAAAGTTTAGAACAACGTTTATCGGCTATTTACCTAAACATTATGTGCTTATTCAGTTTCCAGATTCGAATAAACTGGGCAATTTTGGTCAATTTATAACCCAAGGCTCAGGTGTTACAGTAAGAGGCTTAATAGAGGGGCATGAAGGCTCAGTGGCTGCGTTTGTTAGTACCATAAAGCAAACCTTGCAAATTCCGTCTAAGATAATGGTCTTAGAGTTTCCTCGATCCCTTAGCATACAAAGCCTACGTAAGTCGGTTCGCGTAGATACTCATATTGTCGCGAAATCTCGAGTCGACAATAAATATTGGCAAACTTATATTACCGATCTTTCAATGTCAGGGTGTCAGTTGTTTGTAGAAAATGGCGAAGCTATTAATATGAACAACGATAAGTTTATAGAAGTCACCATCGAAGATTTTCAAGAGCTCAGCAATCTAAAAGTCAGTGGAGAAATCTGTAGCATTAAAAGCGTGCTAAATGGAGTCTCTATCGGTGTGAAATTTAATGCAGAGAGCAAAAATAGCGTGGTTAAACTACTTCATCATGTTATCACGATTGAAGTAGATTAAGCGTTAGCTTTATCTACTTCCAGTTTAATGTAATTGGTATCACTAGTTCATTAGTCTGTATTCGTTATTGAGTTCACTGTGGCACTCGCCGAACCGTCTTTAAACTGAATATCAATACTGCTTCCTTGTTTTAATTGCTGCACACTTTTTACGATGCTGTCCTCGGCTCTTATAACAGAATAGCCTCGGGCAATTGTTGCAAGAGGGCTAACTAGATGAAGCTGCTCCACTAACGATCCAAAGGCTAGGCCTTTTTGTTCAAGTGCAATTTTGTTCTGATGAACTAAGCGGCTTGTTAGATCTTGTCTTTGCTTGTTGTAAGACTGTACTTTTTCTAGCAAAGGAAAAGCTGATAATCGTTGTGACAATTGCTGTGGTTTCGTATTTAGGTTTTTAAGAGTGCGCAGCATGACATTTTGCAGGCGTAGCTGCAGATCATCTGCCTTTTGCAATTGTGTTTCGATGTTCGCTTGTGGGTGTACTCGTGATAGCCTATGCTGAAGAACTGATAGCTCTTTATTTACCGTTGTTTGTTTTTGGCGCCACAGTCTAACTAACTGTTGTTCAAGATGAGTAATCTTTTGACTAATCTCTTGTTCATCGCGAGAAACAAGCTCTGCGGCAGCAGATGGCGTAGGAGCACGTAGATCAGCCACATAGTCCGCTAAGGTCGTATCGATTTCGTGGCCAACAGCGCTGATGACAGGTATATGACTATTGAAAATCGCATTCACTACAATTTCTTCATTGAACGCCCATAAATCTTCTAGTGAGCCACCACCACGACCAACGAGTAATACATCACATTCTTGTCTAAGGTTAGCGACTTCAATAGCCTGTGCAATGTCATGTTTAGCATCATCTCCTTGAACTAAGGCGGGGTATAGGATCACTCTACTATTTGGGCTTCGTCGTTTTAAAACTGCCAAAATATCTTTTATCGCTGCGCCCGTAGGGGAAGTGATGACACCTATGGATTGAATATTCTCTGGAATGACTTTTTTATGTTGTTGCTCGAAATACCCTTGTTGATAGAGTTTATTTTTTAATTGCTCATATGCCTGGCGAAGTAAGCCTTCGCCAGCGTCTTCCATTTGCTCAAGAATAAGCTGGAAGTCGCCACGTGGTTCATACAAAGACACTCTGGCTCGCACTAATACCTGTGCGCCGTTTTGTGGGCGAATTCTTACTCTGGCATTATTGCCTTTAAACATCGCACACTTAACTTGTGCTTTATCGTCTTTTAAGGTTAAGTACCAGTGACCAGAACCAGCTGCGACAAAGTTAGATATTTCACCCGTTAACCAAACAGTGTTTAATTCTGACTCTAATATAAACTTAACTTTACGAGTAAGTTCACTAACTTTTAAGATGTATTTTTCAGGCATTTTTTATATGAAAGAGCGCTTTAAGAAAATTTCATGCCAACCATTATAAATTTTTCTGCAAAATAGTAAAAATTAAGTTTACCTAGATCATGAAAGCGGTTAAAATGCTGCCGCAATATTTCCTCCCTAACCACACTTTTTAGAGAGATGTTGCGATGCTACGAATTGCTCAAGAAGCGTTAACTTTTGACGATGTTTTACTAGTACCTGCCCATTCTACGGTACTGCCTCATACTGCCGACCTTAAAACTAAATTAACCCGCAAGATTGACATGAATGTGCCAATGGTTTCTGCGTCTATGGACACAGTAACTGAAGCGCGTTTAGCAATTACCCTTGCAAAAGAAGGTGGCATTGGTTTCATTCATAAGAACATGACGATTGCTGAACAAGCAAAAGAAGTGTCTAAAGTTAAAAAATACGAAAGTGGTATTGTTACTGATCCTGTAACAGTTAGCCCTGAAGCCTCAATTGAATCTGTTATGGCATTAGCTGATGAACTAGGCTTTTCTGGTTTCCCTGTAGTTGATGCGCAAAACAACCTAGTTGGTATTGTCACTGGTCGTGATCTTCGCTTTGAAACTGAGCTAACTAAACCTGTTTCAGCATTAATGACTGAAAAAGATCGCTTAGTGACTGTTAAGGAAGGGGCACAACGCGAAGATATTTTAAGTTTAATGCATGAGCATCGCATTGAAAAAATCTTGATGGTTGACGATGCCTTTAAACTAACTGGCCTTATCACGGTAAAAGATTATCAGAAAGCTGAAAGCAAGCCGAACGCGTGTAAAGATGAGTTAGGCCGTTTACGCGTTGGTGCAGCAGTAGGCGTTGGCGCTGGTACTGACGAGCGTATTGATGCACTTGTGGAAGCTGGTGTTGATGTGTTACTTATCGATACATCTCATGGTCATTCTCAAGGCGTTTTAGATCGTGTGAAAGAAACGCGCGATAAATACCCTGATTTACAAATTGTTGCTGGTAACGTTGCAACAGGCGCAGGGGCGAAAGCGTTAGCGGACGCAGGTGTTGATGCTGTTAAAGTGGGCATTGGTCCTGGTTCAATTTGTACAACCCGTATTGTTACTGGTGTTGGTGTTCCTCAACTTACTGCAATTTCTGATGCGGTAGATGCGTTAAAAGGCACTGGTATTCCTGTCATTGCCGATGGTGGTATTCGTTTTTCAGGTGATATCGCTAAAGCATTAGTTGCAGGTGCACACTGTGTAATGGTTGGTAGCATGTTCGCTGGTACTGAGGAATCACCGGGTGAAGTTGAGCTTTACCAAGGTCGTTACTACAAATCTTACCGTGGTATGGGCTCATTAGGTGCAATGGCGCAAAAAGAAGGTTCAAGTGACCGTTACTTCCAGAAAACTGACGGTGAAGCAGATAAGCTAGTACCAGAAGGTATCGAAGGACGTGTAGCCTATAAAGGCCCTGTGGCAGCTATTATTCATCAGCAAATGGGCGGTTTACGCTCTTCTATGGGCCTAACTGGCTCAGCAACGATTGATGAAATGCGCACTAAGCCACAGTTTATGAAGATTACTGCAGCTGGAATGGGTGAGTCACATGTTCATGACGTAACCATCACCAAGGAAGCGCCTAACTATAGAATGGGCTAACTTCGAATAGTAACTTCGTCACTTATCGACATGATAGCGGCATCAGAAGTGCTCACCTAGGTTACTAGGCTGCGCGCTTCTTCTTAGCTCTAATGCCGATAAGTTTAGAATTTATCTATTCTTACATTGTAATTAAATGATTATTTACGGGCTGAGTGAAACTAATGTCTCCGTCAGCCTTATTTACAAGAATTGAAATGCTCTAAGTAAACGAGCTTTAGGCAAGGCGCTTTTTAATTTGGCGAATGAGTTTACTCAAGTAAATGAATTCGACGAATTCCAAAGCAACGCCGTATAAAGTTTGTTTATGACGAGCCAGACTAATGAGATATATCTAATGAGTAAAGATATCCATGATTCACGTATACTAATCCTAGACTTCGGTTCGCAATACACGCAATTAATTGCACGTCGTGTACGTGAAATTGGTGTTTACTGTGAGCTTTGGGCTTGGGATGTAACCGAAGAGCAAATTAAAGAGTTTAACCCAACCGGTATTATTTTGGCTGGTGGCCCTGAATCAGTCACTGAAGCAGATTCGCCACGTGCACCTGAATATGTATTTAATGCTGGCGTTCCAGTTTTAGGTGTTTGTTACGGCATGCAAACTATGTCTGAACAACTTGGTGGTAGCGTTGAAAGTTCCGAACACAAAGAGTTTGGTTATGCTGGTGTTGAAGTTATTGCAACTTCAGAGCTATTTAAAAATATTGAAGATTCAGTAGGTGCCAATGGCAACGCTGTATTAGATGTATGGATGAGTCATGGTGACAAAGTTGCGACTATCCCTGAAGGTTTCACAACGATTGCGCAAACACCAAGCTGTGCTCACGCTGCAATGGCAAATGAAGAGAAAAAATTCTACGGTGTTCAATTCCACCCAGAAGTAACGCATACTAAACAAGGTATGCGTATGCTTGAGCACTTTGTTGTTGACATTTGTCAATGTGAGAAGCTTTGGACACCAAGTTCAATTATTGACGACGCTGTTGCAAAAATGAAAGAACAAGTGGGTGACGATGAAGTTATCTTAGGTCTTTCTGGTGGCGTGGATTCTTCTGTTGTAGCTATGCTTTTACACCGTGCTATTGGTGATAAATTAACATGTGTATTTGTTGACAACGGCCTTCTACGTTTAAACGAAGGTCAGCAAGTAATGGATATGTTTGGCGACCATTTTGGTTTGAATATCGTTCACGTTAATGCTGAGCAACGTTTCTTAGATCGCTTGGAAGGTGAGAACGATCCTGAAGCTAAGCGTAAGATCATTGGCAACGTATTCGTTGAAGTATTTGATGAAGAAGCGGGTAAGCGCCAAAACGCTAAATGGTTGGCACAAGGGACTATTTACCCAGATGTTATTGAATCAGCTGCGTCTAAAACGGGTAAAGCACACGTAATTAAATCACACCACAATGTGGGTGGTTTACCTGAAGATATGGAGCTAGGCCTTGTTGAGCCGCTGCGTGAATTATTTAAAGATGAAGTACGCAAAATTGGTTTAGAGCTAGGTTTACCATACGACATGCTTTACCGTCACCCATTCCCAGGTCCAGGGTTAGGTGTTCGTATTCTTGGTGAAGTGAAAAAAGAATATGCTGACTTACTACGTCGTGCTGATGCTATTTTCATTGAAGAGCTTCACAACCACGATTTATACAACAAAGTTAGCCAGGCATTTACTGTGTTTTTACCTGTGCGTTCCGTTGGCGTAATGGGTGACGGTCGCAAGTACGACTGGGTTGTTAGCTTACGTGCTGTGGAAACGATTGACTTTATGACGGCTCATTGGGCACATTTACCATATGACTTCTTAGGTTTAGTGTCGAACCGTATCATTAATGAAATTGATGGTATTTCGCGTGTTGTTTACGATATTAGTGGTAAGCCACCTGCGACAATTGAGTGGGAATAGAGTCCGCTAAATAAATCATTGTGATAAAGGCCAAAGCATTCGCTTTGGCTTTTTACTTTTAGCGCTTCTTACATTATCTAACAGACGTTAAACACTGTTTAAACATCAATATATCGTTAACTTTTCTACACTCTTTACATCAAGAAAGAAGATTGCTCGTAGGGAATATAGTTATGTTTAGATTTATATTAGTTGGCTTTGCCTTATTGTTAGTTGGTTGTGCAACTCCAGGTGTTGATAGAGCTGACGAAAATCAAATGATTCAAGAGTTTTATGCGGAAGTAAAACAAGTTACGCCTGTAGAATTTTCATCTGAAGTGGGCACTGGTGTACTTGTCGGCGCTGGAGTTGGTGTTTTAGATAACCTTGATGGTGATTCTGAAGATATGTTTGCTGGTGCATTAGTTGGGGCTTTATTTGGTGGCTTGTTTACTGGACTTGCAGAGGGAAGTGACCAAGCATTCGAATATCAGCTTTATTCTCCAGAACGCGGAGATGTCACAGTGATCCAAAAAGAAGAAATCGGACAAGCGGTTACGTGTGTAAAGGTTAGGGTATCTGCAAATACAACTCTTTACGCAGCTTCGGCAGATCGTTGTACCAGCTAGTTATTGTAAAACCCATTTTTTCAAGCCAAGGCGACTGTCTTGGCTTTTTAATTTCTAAATCAATTAACATTTCTATTAAACTATATTGCTTTCCGTTTATGCTTGATCAATACTTGACAGCTCAAGTATTTGTGAATGTTTTTATAGGGGTGTAAATGAGTGAAATAAATAAAGAAGTATCTTTTGTCTTGAATCTGATGACAGTAAGCTCTCTTGTGCATAAGCGAGTTGACGGCTATTTGGGAGCAGTTCACGGCATTGGTTTTACCGAGTATCTAGTTTTGTTTCATTTAAATATGGGTTTTGATAAAAAAATGAAACGCATAGATTTAGCTAACGCAATGAGTCTAACCGCGTCGGGTGTTACAAGAGTCTTGATACCGATGGAAAAACAGGGCTTGGTGTCAAAAGAAGCTACTGAACGCGATGCGCGGATTAGTTTAGTTAAGTTAACCTCGGCTGGAGAAAGGATCTTAACAGATGCGACTATTAGTTTGAGGGAAAGCAGTGAAAGGTTATTAGATGGAGTAGCGCAAGGTAAGTTATCTTCCACATTAGAGGTTTTTAAGCTAATAGGAAAAGACGCTTATGTTTGATCTAGAGTTTGTGTTCTCGGTTGCGGGTATACTAGCGTTTTTCGGGTGGAGTGCGTTATTGTTATTTCCATTTTTCCCCCATAAAGCATTGCGATTAACTCAATTGATTTGCGTCGCTTTGTTATTTACCTATTCCTTACTGTTTATAACGTTTTTAGGGAGTGAACCCAGCGTAGACTTTTCTTCATTGGCGGGTGTCGCTTCGGGATTTAGTCATCTTGGTCACTTATTGACGGGGTGGATTCACTATTTAGCGTTTGATCTTTTCGTTGGTGTTTGGCTTGTACATAAAGCACGAGAGCTTTCAATCAGTCATAAATTACTTTGTCCGTGCCTTGTTTTTACTTTTCTGCTGGGGCCTATTGGGTTACTGATGTTTTTAATCATAGTTGCGTTTCGAGATAAACGCCAAGTGCTTAACTGGTAGATTAAAGTAAATTTTGGATGCTTTGAGTATTGCAGCTCATTAGTTTGGTTAGTTTATCTTTATATATGTAGTTGTTTTTTGTTGTTTGTTTAACTTTGTTCTTTTTAATAGTATTACGCCACTAAATTTATACCAAGTAGGGTTAAAAAATGATTGAACGCTTAGAGACAAAACAACGAATGAGCCGCATTGTTAAGCATAACGGCACTATATACTTATGTGGTCAGGTCTGTGCGGATGCGACTAAAGGGATCACAGAACAAACGCAAACTATGTTAGACAAAGTTGACGCTTTACTATCACAAGCTGGCAGCTCTAGAGAACACATGCTTTCGGCAACTATATATTTAAAGACCATGCAAGACTTTGCTGAAATGAACGCTGTGTGGGACGCTTGGGTTCCTGACGGCCATGCTCCGGCAAGAGCATGCGTTGAAGCGGCAATGGCTCGAGAAGCGTTATTGGTGGAAATATCTGTCATTGCCGCAGAGATTTAATTCTGTTTACGTCATTTTTATACGAAGTGCTAAAGACGACTATTACTTTTTAGCACTTTGGCTCTTTCGGCAATATTTCAGCATTATGTATTGAGTTGCTTGTTAAAAATTTGTAATAATTGCATAAGAAATACCTTTTTAACATTTGAGTTAACTAACTATTTCTCATAGAGTTTACGGAAGAACAACAAGGAGAACCCCAAATGGAAGAGAATAGTAATCAATTAGTCCCGGAACAGGGCACCTCTAATTCGCAACCTCAGTCGGCGGAAAAATATCATCCTGCGTCATTTAATTTTTATGGCAAAGCTGGCGAATTTTGGCAAATTTGGATCGTAAATGTCTTTTTGACCATCATTACACTAGGCATTTATTCAGCCTGGGCGAAAGTGAGAACAGAGCGTTATTTTTATGGCAACACAGAGCTAGATGGCCACAGGTTTCGCTATTTAGCTACACCTCTTCAAATTCTGAAAGGACGCGTTATCGCCGTATTTCTGTTTGGGAGCTACTATTTGTTGTCATCGTTTTATCCTTTGGTTGGAGCATTAATGGCACTTGCTTTGGCGATTTTGTTTCCATTTTTAATTTGTGCAAGCTTGCGCTTTAACATGCGTGTATCAAGCTATCGCAATGTAAGGTTTGATTTCAAAGGACAGTATTGGGACGCCTTTGTTAATTTCTTATTGTTGCCTATTTTAAGTGTCTTTACTTTGTACTTAGCCTTACCTTGGGTGTTTAAACGTATCGATAACTTTCTTGTTTCAAATACCTATTATGGTGACAAACAGTTTAAGCCGGAGTTAGAAACCGGTACATACTATTTAGCTGTCTTATTAACCCTAGGCGTATCTATTTTGTTTATGGTTGCTGCAGGCATGGTTATCGCTGTTTTAGGCATAGCGTTACCTGATGGAGAAGCATTGAAAAATGATAGCGGAGCATTATTTGTTTTTGTCGCAGCGGTGACATTTATTTATGTATTTTTACTAGTGTTTGTTTCTGCTTTTTATACATCCATGATCCGTAATCATATTTTTGCTAATACCGAGCTTGAAGACGTCGCCATTTTTGAATCAAGCTTTTCTGCAATGTCTTTGGCATGGGTACAGGTAAGTAACTACTTGCTAATAATCGTTACCTTTGGTCTTGCTTACCCTTTAGCGAAAATTAGACGTGCTCGTTATGTGGTTGATAAAACACAAGTATCGCTTTCGTCAGAGAAAGAGTCTGTTATTGATCACCTTGGTGAGCAACAAAGTGCCATTGGTGACGAAATTGCCAATGTCTTTGATGTAGATGTAGCGTTAACTTAAATGTCGTATCAAGGAACATATTTTGAGGCTAACAGCAGTGATTCAACGGATGTGGTCATCACCGTTGAGTCCAATGGTATACATGTAGTCGGCGTTAATGTTGATAAAACCATCGTACTCCATGATGTAGAAAGTTCGCCGCCATTGGCCGGACTGCCACAAGAGTTGAAGCTTCCTTGTGGCAGTCTTATAGTGCTTGCCGAAAATAACCAAATTAAAGAATTGGTTAGTGATGGTAATCAATTGGTCGATTGGCTAGAAAGAAATAAACTGGCATGTTTAGTTGCTTTATTTCTTGTTCCTTTGTCCCTTTATTTACTTGTCGATCGTGTTATACCAGCAGGAGCTAAACAAGTTACGCCTTTAATTCCACAAGTGGTTAGGCAATCTATCGATGAGCAAGTGTTGCTTTATTTAGACAAAACCTTTGTCGATGAATCTGAACTGGAAGAAAATACCGCACAGTTTTGGCAACAAGAATGGCAAAAGTTACTGGCTGATTTATCGTTAGACCAAGAAAAATATCAGTTATTCTATAGGAAAATGGGGGTTGCTAACGCGTTCGCACTACCCGGTGGAACTGTCGTTGTCACTGACACCCTTATAGAAAAACTCTCTTCAAAGCCTGATGCCATAAAAGCGGTTCTTCTTCATGAGATTGGCCATATAGAACATCAGCATGGTTTACAAATGGTGGCTGAAAGTATCGCGATTAGTTTATTGATGACATATGTTATGGGAGACATGGAAGGGGTTGCCGAATTGTTTTCAGGAAGCTTCTTAACGATTATTCAAAATAAGTTTTCTCAATCGCTTGAACAAGAAGCGGACGCATACTCTGTTGCACAGCTCAAAACGTTAGGGATATCGCCAACAGCACTCGGTGATGCGCTAACAGTAATAGCGCCTAGTAGTGAAGAATACAAGGTGTTTGAGCAGTACTTTAGCTCTCATCCGACAATAGAAAGTCGTGTTAAGTTTGCTGCTGAAAATACTCAGTAGATTGACCTGACTTTTCTACTGAAACAAATCAATAACAATTATAGTCCTATGTTGTTATTGATTTGTTTCAGTAAAAGTCGATATATTCAAAGGTAACAGTTGTAACATTTTGAATATATACAATCTATGAGTCGTGTAATTTCTTGGGTTAAGTCGTCTTTTACCAAACAGTTAATTTTGTCTATTGGTGGTGCATTGAGTTTGGTGCTGTTGGTTGTCTCTGGCTTTAGGGTTGTTGACACAACTAAGGATGCGACCGAACAAGTTTCCAACGAAATTTCACAAATTCTTGTAGAAAACAGTGCCAATGTTAAGAGTTTTTTTGAAGCAAAAGCTAAAATTCTCACTACTTATGTCGATGCGCCAATCTTTAAAGAGTTTATGCAAGAGCGTAATGATCTGGCGACTGATTTCACCACTATTTCTAGTTACCAACCTCTTATTGAATACTACCAACGAATTAAAAATACAGACGATACTATTTTAAGTGTGTTTACTGGATTAAGTGCCACTTACGAGTATTTCGATCAAACAGGTATGGATACTACGGGTTATACCATTGAGAAGTCTTTATGGTGGAAGAAGATCCGTGAAGAAAATAGATTGATGGTTAACAATCCGACTATGCTGTCTATGGAAAATCAATCTATGGTGGCGACCATAATGCAGCCTATTTACCAAGGCGGACTGCTACTTGGTGCATCAGGTGTTGATATTGGCATAGATAAGATTGGTCGAGAGTTACTGTCTCAAGTGAAGTTTCGCAAGCAAGGCGAGGCTTTCTTAATTACGGGAGATGGCAATATTGTTTACTTTCCACAGTTTAAAGCAAATAACCCTGCTGGAGACAAATTAACTAAGGTTGATGAAACAATCGCTGGAGCAGATGGTTTTAGTGAATTAATGGGAGACATTACTTCAAGAAACAAGAGCGGTAAGCTAGTTGAGTGGAAAGGTGAAAGTTACCGAGTAGAATGGATGGCGATATCTAGCGATAAGCCAGCTATGCAGTGGTACCTAGCATTTATGATCCCTACCAGTATGGCACAAGACATTGTAAACGAAGCGGTATTAAGTGAAGTTATTGCGGCAATTATCATGATTTCTTCAGTGTGTTTAGTGGTGGCATTTCTTGCCTTACGAGTGAAAACACAAATTAATGAATTAGTGTCGGCTATGGAAGAAATTGCCTCAGGAGATGGTGATTTAAATCGTCGAATAAACACTAAGCGTATTGATGAGCTAGGTCAGCTAGGCAATGCGTTCAATCGATTTGCCGATCAAGTGCATCAATTGGTAAAAATGAGCAAAAATATTACCATTTCAGTAAATGACAAGAGTGATGCCGCATTTGATACTTGGCATTCGACACGAGAATTTATGCATCAGCAAAAAGCTGAAGTAGAGCTATCATCGACAGCGACACAAGAGATGGCTCAAACGTCAGCAGAAATGGCCAGTACAGCGGAAAATGTCGCTAAAGACGCTGAACATGCCAATGATAAGATGAATGACGCGAAATCTGCTGTATCGGAAGCCAAACTTGCGATGGGCGCTTTAGGGGCCAAAATTAATGACGCAACACACGTAGTTGAAGAATTGCGAACTAATGCTACCGATATTAGTGGTGTCTTAGAGGTGATACAAGCCGTTGCCGATCAAACAAATTTATTGGCATTAAATGCGGCAATTGAAGCGGCTAGAGCTGGTGAACAAGGGCGAGGCTTTGCCGTAGTTGCCGATGAAGTAAGAACTTTAGCGTCTAAGACTAAAGACTCCACTGAAAATATCAGCAACATTATTCAAAAGTTACAACACTCGTCGGAAGCTGCTGAAAGTGCAATGACGGCAAGTTGTAAACAAGTAGAAGTTAATGCAAGTGCCAGCGAACAGCTCTTTGGCATGTTAGGTGAGGCTAGCGAAGCTGTTGAAAGCATCCAACAGCAAGTATTTGAGATCAGCTCGTCTGTAAATCAGCAGGCAGAAGTCGCAGATAACATTGCGCAGACTGTTAACCGAGTTAATGAGCTTTCTGATAGCGCGGTTAACCGCGGTAATGACTTAGAGGAAAGCTTTAGTAGCATGAACCAAAGTGCTCATGACCTTGCCGAAAACCTCGGAAAGTTTAAGGTTTAGTGGCCGTTTTATTTTCATAAGTTAAATGTCGTAAAACCTTTATTGAATAAGGCATTAACAAATAGGAAAGTAATGGCACAATCAGCATCAGTGACAATAAGGTTGCCAGCCATTCATACTGAGTGTATTGACCAATAAAAGGTGGGATGTAGGTCACCAAAGGGTATAACCATAGAATGGTGACCACTACGCTCGTAAATTTACTCATAGTTCAACTAACAGCGCGATTACAAGTAAATAAAGATGACTTGTGTGTCAGCTTCAGTCACGACAAGATCGAGCCCTTGTTCTACCCTGACCAAACTTCTTGGTGCAATATTAACGCCGTTAGCAATAACTGAACCTTTGCTGATGTAAGCCATTACTTCTCCACTAAACGATACTTGTTGATCGGGTTTACCGTTTAATACAGAGATATTTGTCTTACTGTACATGGTTTTATCTTGCTGTTTGTTGCCGCCGTAAATATGTGTAAGCTCTCCAGTTTTTGGTGCATAGGCTTTATAACCTGCTGGCTCACCTGCTTCATCGGGTAACACCCATATTTGAATTAACTGATTTGGTGAACCATCTGGGTTTATTTCATTGTGAGAAAATCCCTCACCACCTGCACGTTGCACTTGAGCTTCGCCTTTGGATAGATTGCCACCATGCTCTAGAGAGCCTTGATGGTGAATGTTTCCGTCAGCCATCACCGAAATAACGTCAATTTCTTTGTGAGGGTGCATATGGGTTTCACCATGAGGTAAAAAGTTCGCATCTGCTAAATAAACGAAGTTACCTAATCCATTCGCTGTACTTGGTTGTTTACGCGCACCAAACACACGCTCATCCATAACAAAGCGACGCTCTTCTAATCCTGCGAAGCCACCATGTGGTAATTCTTGATAGTTGATTACTTGCATACTTGTGTCCTTAAATAAATTTTTCTTAACTTGGTGATAAGTATATTTGTTGTTGCTATTGAGAAAAATATGCGTTTTGGTAAATTACTGTTCTATATTTGGTAACAATCGTTCACTTAAACATAATTAATGAACAGTGGGTTTTACTGGTAGCAACTAAATGGTAAGAGGACGCAATGTTTAGTGTTGATACTAATGATTTACTGGTTTTTAAAGTGATAGCAGAGCAACAAAGTTTTACTAAAGCTGCGGATATACTGGGTTTGCCAAAATCTAATGTTAGCCGCAAATTAACGCGTCTAGAAGAACAGTTGCAAACACGACTGATAGAACGTTCAACGAGGTCAATGCATTTAACTGAAATAGGTGTCTTACTACTAACCCATTGTCAGCGTATTGATGAAGAGCTTCAGGCAGCGCTATCATCGATAGAGTCGTTATCAGAAAGTGCAAAAGGCACCTTGAAAATATGTACTTCTGTCGGTGTAGGTCAAGGACTGCTTAGCGATCTCATACCTGAATTTCGCGCTAGGTTTCCCGAGATAACACTAGATTTTACGCTAACCAATAGAAGAGTTGATATGGTGGAGGAAAGTTTTGATTTAGCGATTAGAGTTGGACAGTCGCCAGATTCTAATTTAATTTCCAAGCGTTTAATGACGGTACACTTTGCGCTGTTTGCGAGTAAGCAATATATAAAAGCTAATGGCATGCCAGCTACAGTATCTGAACTGCCTGAGCACGATTGCCTGCAAATGTCGGTAGTAGACAGTAAGTCGATGTGGCATTTGTTTAAGCAAAATGAACAAGCACACATTGATATTAAAACCGTTTTCGCGGCAGACGATTTTCACATGATCAAGTCAATGCTCGTTGCTGATCAAGGCATTGCTCTTATGCCAAGTTATTTGTGTGACAAAGAGGTAGCGACTGGAGAGTTAATTAATGTATTACCAGAGTGGTGTGGTCGGTCGGTAGACATATATGCCATTTACCCTAGTCGCAAAGGTGCGTTACCGAAACTGAAGGTGTATTTGTCTTTTTTAGCTGACAAACTTAAATAAAAAAGGCAGGTATTATTTTACCTGCCTTTGATCGATAAATGTTTGTTTTGGTATTAATGCTTAGTGTCGCAACCATTGTCATCAGATTGTTCAGTGTCACAACAATTAGTGTCTTGTTCTGAATCACAGCAAGATTTCGCTTCTTGGTGCACATGACCATGTGCTAGTTCTTCTTCTGTCGCGTCACGTACTTCTAGAATTTCAACATCAAACTTTAAGTCGATACCGGCTAGCGGGTGATTACCATCAACCGTAATTTCATCTTCTTGCACGTCGATAACTATAACGGTTTGTTCGCCTTCTTCTGTTGTTGCTCTAAGTTGAGTGCCGATATTGATGTCATCAATACCTTCGAACAAAGATTTAGGTACAGTTTGCACGTAGCCATCAAAGCGCTCACCATAAGCTTGCTCTGCTTCAACGGTAACTGAGAATGAATCTCCTGCTTCTCTTTCAAGTAACGCATCTTCTAAACCGGGAATTAAATAACCCGTGCCTTGAATAATTGCTAGTGGTTGATGGTCGTAAGAGCTATCAATGAGAGTGTCTTCTGTATCTGATACTGCGTAATGTAATACAACAACTTTGTTAGGGGCGATTTTCATAAAGGATCCTGTAAATAATTACTCTTCTTCGAGTGAATAGGGGAGCGGTAAAATGCTCAGCGAGATTTCTGGCTGAGATTTAACTCGTAAATGCGTGTCTGCGCCAATGTCTTTACCAAGTACCGCTTGAATCGTGATTGTACCATCATCTGCTTGGTAATAGGCGATAATATCGCCTGCCGAGCGCCAGTTTTCACCGAGCTGTTTTTCAACGCCTGTCAGCGAACTAATACTGTCACTTGTACCGGTTAAAATATATAGCGCTTTTTTATTTCTACCTAAGTACTTCATGCGAGCAACAGTTTCCTGCCCTAAGTAACAACCTTTAGTAAAGCTAATACCATCAATGGCTTGTAGGTTCAGCATCTGAGGCACAAATTCTTGCTCAGTGTTATGCATTATTGGAAAACCATCGTGCATTTCCAATAAGGTCCAAATGCTATCACCATAAATAGGCGCATTCATTTCATTTAACAAACCTTGGTATCGTTCACCGTTTCCTACGAGCAAGTAACGTTTTACTCTGCCGCCGATAAACACCAGTGAAATACCTTCTTTTTCGATAACGGCTGAATCGTGAGATACTAATGACCCAAAGTGATTGGTAAGTACTTGCTCACACTGGTTACCAACGACTGCAGTAAACTTTAACTCAGAAGTTTGCTCAATATCTACCTTAGCGAAAACACCGAATTTACTTAATTCAGCTAAGGAGGCAGCAAGCGTTGATGTAGGTTGAAAGAGCAGATGTTTTCCTAAGTGGTTAAACAAACGAAAAATCGAATGAACTTTGCCTTTCGCATTACAATGACCGCCAAATTGCATTTGATTTTGTGCAAGAGTGGTTACGTCACAGGTTACTTGACCGTTTAAATAAGAGGATTGTTCTTCGCCAACTAAGCTAATAGCCGAGAAGTTCTCTAAGTTTATTAAGTAGTTTTCGGGTAAAGAGTTGAGCGTTGGCTTGTCGTTAAGTAAATTCATGGTTATTTTGCGATGAACCTAGCGTTTAAGGTAGTGTTGAGATATGGGCGAAAAGACAAAATACAAGGAAGTTATCGAGTTATTTTTGACATACGTAGTGATCAATTACCTGAATTTGCTACAATAAGCCAAATAGTTTTTTATAGATGAATGTATGTCTGTACCAGTAAATAAAGCTCGATTGAAATGGGCTTGTCGTCGCGGCATGTTAGAGTTAGATGTTATTTTTATGCCGTTCGTGGAAAAAACTTACGATAATTTACCTGAAGAGAAAAAACGGACTTTTGAGCGATTACTAACTTGTCAGGATCCTGAGTTATTCGCTTGGTTTATGGGGCACGAGGAATGTGAAGATTCCGAACTTAGAGACATGGTGCAATTTATTCTTAAATGCAACAAAGTTTGATATAGAAGTATCGTCTTCGAAACAGGCACTACAAGTAAAAATCGCAAGCATCTTAACTAATGCCGTTATGTACTGTTTTGCGGCTGTTTGGCTTAACAGCGCGCTGTCTTTGGTGGCGGTGTTAATAGGTATCGGAAGTACTTATTGGCTGATTCGCTATCGAACACCTTATCTTTCGAGCTTTTTATTGAGCCAAGAAGGGCACTTTGTTGGTATTGTAGAAAGTGAAAGTGGTTCCGAGCGTATTGAAGGAAAAATTTCGGAAAGAAGCTTGGATAATTTGTTTGGCTTTTGGCTGGTTATTGCCATGGAGCAAGGCGAAAAAACACAGCTACAAAGGTTCTTTCTTTTTAGAGATAGTCTATCTGCGCAAAACTGTTCTAGACTATCTCGGATTATTCGACGTCGATAGCTTTATCCACTTTAATTAATTGGACCTAGTGTACTTTGATTGAGGCTGTAAAATAGTCGCAGTTGCTTCAGGTAAAGTGTCAGGGTAATCAAGGGTATAATGAAGACCCCTACTTTCTTTTCTTTTCATCGCACAGCGGATAATTAGCTCGGCAACTTGCACGAGGTTTCTCAGTTCTAACAAGTTATTACTTACTCTAAAGTGTGAGTAATATTCGTTAATCTCTTTTTGCAGTAACTCAACTCTGTGTAATGCTCGTTCAAGACGTTTTGTCGTTCTAACAATGCCTACATAGTCCCACATAAATAGCCGAAGCTCGTGCCAGTTGTGCTGAATAACAACTTCCTCATCTGAGTCGATAACACGACTTTCATCCCAAGGCGGCAAAGTTTGGAAACTTTGGCTTTGGTCTAAATTCGCTTCTATGTCCAATGCGGCAGCACGAGCATACACTAAACATTCTAACAGCGAGTTGCTTGCCATGCGGTTGGCGCCGTGCAGACCCGTATAAGCGACTTCACCAATCGCATATAGATTAGCCACATCGGTTTGCCCCTGTTCATTGATCATCACACCTCCACAGGTGTAATGGGCTGCAGGTACTACTGGCATAGGTTGTTTAGTCATGTCGATACCTAAAGACATGGTTTTTTCATATATAGTAGGGAAGTGCTGCTTAATAAATTCTGGTGATTTATGACTAATATCTAAGTACATGCAATCTGCACCCAGTCGTTTCATTTCATAATCGATAGCACGCGCCACGATATCACGAGGTGCCAATTCTGCCCGTTTATCAAAACTAGGCATAAAGCGGCTGCCATCAGGGCGTCTTAAAATGGCGCCTTCGCCTCTTAAAGCTTCTGTAAGAAGAAAGTTTTTAGCGTCAGGGTGAAATAAACAGGTAGGATGAAACTGATTAAATTCCATATTCGCGACTCTGCAACCGGCACGCCAAGCCATAGCAACACCGTCGCCACTGGCGATATCAGGGTTAGAGGTATATTGATAAACTTTAGATGCGCCACCAGTTGCCAGAATGGTCTTTTTGGCAAAAATGCGCTCTACTTTTTCGGTATTTCGGTTCCAAACATAGGCACCAATACATGGTTTACCTTTTTTATTTCTGTCTCTAACTAAATCAATAGCGTTATAACGTTCGAAAATACGAATACGGTTATGTTGCAATACTCGGTCAACTAAGGTGGTTTGGACTGCCTGACCGGTAGCATCTGCTGCATGCAGAATGCGTCTGTGGCTATGACCACCCTCGCGAGTGAGATGGTACTTTATGTCACCTTCTTCATTTGACTCTTGGTCAAAATCAACACCTTGCTCAATGAGCCACTCTAAGCAATGGCGGGCGTTTTCTGCAGTATATTTAACTGCTTTCTCGTCGCATAAACCAGCGCCGGCAACTAAGGTATCGCTAACATGTGCTTCGACACTGTCATTTTCATCGAATACAGCGGCAATTCCACCTTGTGCATAATAAGTTGAGCCTTCATTAACGCGGCTTTTACTTAAAATTACAACGTCAGCCTGTTTCGCTAAATGTAAAGCTAAGGTCAATCCTGCAGCACCACTGCCAACAATTAGGACATCACAATTATGTTGTTGATTCATATATTCTTTGAAATGCGCTATTCTATAACGCAAGAATTTTAGCGTGTTCTGGGCTGCAAAAACAGCATCAAACATACTAAGTTCGAGAAAATTTAAATTTTTTTTAATTTTTTTAGAACTTTTTACTCAGACGCTAGTCCTAAAGAATGCGTTTGCTATGAGCCAGATGTATATAAACAATTAACGTTGGAAGGAGTATTGGCTCGAATGAGCGAACAGAACGTCGACCAAGTTTTGGTTGAGCGGGTGCAGCGCGGCGATAAAAGTGCTTATAACCTGCTAGTAAAGAAGTATCAAAGTAAAGTGGCTAATTTGATTTCGCGTTATGTGAAAAATCATAGTGATGTGCCAGATATTGCTCAAGAAGCCTTTATCAAAGCATATCGCGCGCTACCTAACTTTAGAGGTGATAGTGCTTTTTACACTTGGCTATATCGTATAGCGGTAAATTGTGCAAAAAATCACATGGTAGCCAGTGGCAGAAAACCTCCTGGCTCCGATGTTGAAATTGAAGACGCAGAGATTTATGATTCAGGAGATGCGTTACGAGAAAACGCTTCGCCTGAAAAATTACTGTTAACAAAAGAAATTAAACAGGTGGTATTTAATACCATCGAACAACTGCCTGACGATTTGCGCACAGCAATTAACTTGCGTGAATTAGAAGGGTTAAGTTATGAAGAAATAGCGACAATAATGGACTGCCCAGTAGGCACTGTGCGATCCAGGATTTTTAGAGCCCGCGAAGCGGTTGATAAAAAGATTCGTCCGCTACTTCAGCGCTAAATTACAGGTTTTAAGGTGTATTATGAGTGAAAACAAATTTGAAACAGTATCCTCTTTAGTTGATGACTATAAGGCTAGTGATGCTGCTTTTGATGAAATGCTCAAAGATCAAGAAATGCAGGATGCATGGCAACAGTATCAATTTATTGGTGATGTTATACGTGACGAAGTACCCGAGGGGATGAGTGATTTCGATATTTCTGCAGCAGTCGCTGAAGCCATTGAACAAGAACCCACTGTATTAGCGCCGGCGAAGAAAGCTTCTGTTGTTTCGCAAGTTAAGGCGAAAGTAGTGCAATTCGCGAAACCGTTTGGACAAGTGGCTATCGCCGCATCTGCAGCGGGTGTCATGGTGTTGGGTGTGCAACAAAACGTTGCTGAAACAGAGTCTACAACCCCTTATCAAGTTGTTCAAACAGGTGGTTCAGCTGGTGGGATCGCACAACCTGTAAGTTATAATTTTCAACAGTCTTCACAAAACAAACAGCAAGCTATTCAAGATCAACAGCGTCGTTTTAGAGCGCTACTTCAAGACCACAGACAGCAAATGAAGTTTACGGCTTTAACACCTGCAACAGGCAATGTTGACCCGTCGAAGACACGTACTGAGGTAGAAAAACCAGTTAAATGAAGTTTTCCGTATTAATGTTAACGTTGGCGACTTTAGTGTTGCCAACGTCAATTTCACACGCAACGCCAGCAAAATCTGCAATCACTTGGCTTAATCAACTTTCCGACTCTATTCGTACCTCCAACTTTAGTACTTCCTTTGTTGTCGTTAAAAACAATCATGCTGAGCCATATCACTGGTTTCATGGCGTAAACGATGATGGCGTAGAGTTAGAAATTGTCTCTTTGTTAAATGGTCCAAGGCGCGATATTTTGCGTCGCGATTCTACTGTTGCTTATATTGAGCCAGAGCTACCACCTTACTCGGTTTCATCATCGACTCTACGTGGCCCAATCCCAAGTATTTTTGCTGGGGATATTTCTTCTTTAGCTGAACACTATGACTTTGTTCCGGTTGGTAAGGGAAGGGTGTTAGGACGAGGCGCTCAAATAATACGTATCGAGCCGCAAAAGCCTGATAAATATGCTTTTTGGCTTTGGATAGATCAACAAAGCGGTTTACTATTAAAACTAGCTATTGTTACAAAGCAAGGGCAGCAGTTAGAGCAAGTGCAGTTTACTCATTTGGATATCACACCGAATCCGTCTGATAGTGTCATGCAGCTGGCAAGTACCGAACTTCCCGAAGTGCTAGACATTCCAGAAAATTATCAACAACAAGAACTTTCTTGGCAAGTAAACTGGGTGCCTGATGGTTTTAGTAAAATCAATGCTAATCGTCATCGTATTGTTGCCACGAAACAACCTGTTGAATTTCAACTATTCAGTGATGGCTTAGTAGAGTTTTCTGTTTATGTTGGTCAAAGTGCGGAAAAGCAAAGGCCACAAGATTTTGTAATGGACGGTGCCACCGTTGCATTTAATCAAGTGGCAAAAGGCTTTGAAGTAAGTGTTGTCGGTAAAATTCCGGTACAAACCGCTAAGCGTATTGCTGAATCTGTTGGCGCAAACACCAGAGCAAATCCATGATAGAAGAAACTGCGGTCGTCGTTGCGATAAACGGCGACTTAGTGACGGTAGAGTCTGAAATTAAATCAGCCTGTTCTAGTTGTCAGCAAGTTTCCAGTTGTGGCAGTGGCCAGGTTGCAAAGGCTTTTCCTAGTAAAAAGGTTCAATATCATATCGCTTCCGATAAAGCATTGACCCTTGGTGATCGGGTTGTAATTGGGTTGTCTGAGTCCGTCGTCCTTTCTGCGGCATGGCAGGTTTATCTTCTGCCTTTGTTTGGCTTGATACTAGGTGGAGCACTAGGTCAGCTCGTCCTTATCGAACAACTAGGCTTTCATGAACTTATTGGTTTAACTTTAAGTATTATCGGTGGTTTTCTAGGTTTTAAGCTGGCTAAACGTATGCAGTGTCAGCAAGGCAATGAGCAAAACTGGCGTCCTCAGCTATTAAAATTGCTGCCAAGAAACATTTCTGTACAACAAATCGATAGTTAATCGCTAACAAAAGATAGCCCCAGCGCGCTAAATTAGATAAAATCTCGCCATTATTGATTATTAAACTGCTGTATAGACCAATTCTTCTATGAAACATATCCGAAATTTTTCTATTATCGCCCATATCGACCACGGTAAGTCGACGTTATCAGATCGACTTATTCAGCATTGTGGTGGCTTATCTGACCGCGAAATGGAAGCACAAGTCTTGGACTCTATGGATTTAGAGCGTGAGCGCGGTATTACCATTAAAGCGCAAAGTGTAACTTTAGACTACAAAGCAAAAGACGGTGAAACATACCAGCTAAACTTTATCGACACGCCAGGTCACGTTGACTTTTCTTATGAAGTTTCTCGCTCGTTAGCGTCGTGTGAAGGTGCATTACTCGTTGTTGATGCTGGACAAGGTGTAGAAGCGCAAACGGTAGCTAACTGTTATACGGCAATCGAAATGGATCTAGAAGTCATTCCAATTTTGAACAAAATTGATTTACCTCAAGCAGATCCTGATCGTGTTTGTGAAGAAATTGAAGATATTATCGGAATTGATGCGACTGGCGCGGTGACTTGTTCTGCGAAAACCGGTATCGGCATCGAAGACGTGTTAGAAACGATTGTGGAGAATATTCCACCTCCTGAAGGTAATCCAGATGATAATTTACAAGCGCTAATTATCGATTCTTGGTTTGATAACTATCAGGGCGTTGTTTCTCTTGTGCGAGTGATGAATGGTGAAGTAAAAGCTGGCGATAAAATGGTAGTTATGTCGACAGGGCAAACTCACATTATCGATAAAGTCGGTATTTTCACTCCTAAACAAACGGAAACAGGTATTTTAAAAACTGGTGAAGTAGGTTTTATTATCGCTGGTATAAAAGAAATTCATGGTGCGCCTGTCGGCGATACCATTACTATTTCGAAAAAAGAAGCGTCCGAGCCACTACCTGGCTTTAAGCAAGTACAACCTCAGGTTTACGCAGGTATCTTCCCGATTAGCTCTGATGATTATGAAAACTTTAGAGACGCGTTAAACAAATTAAGCTTGAATGATGCTTCACTATTCTTCGAACCTGAAAATTCATCAGCACTTGGTTTTGGCTTCCGTGTAGGTTTCTTAGGCATGCTTCACATGGAAATTATTCAAGAGCGTTTAGCCCGCGAATATGACCTAGATCTTATAACTACAGCACCGACGGTAAACTATGAAGTTGTTACTACAAAAGGTGAAATTCTTCATATAGATAATCCGACGGATCTGCCACCAATTAATGATATTGATGAAATTCGCGAGCCGATTGTTGAAGCGGATATTTTAGTGCCACAGGAGCACTTAGGTAATGTTATTACCCTATGTATCGAGAAGCGTGGTGTTCAGAAAGACTTGGTTTACCATGGTAATCAAGTTGCGGTGAAATACGAATTACCTATGGCTGAAGTAGTAATGGACTTTTTTGATAAGTTAAAATCTACTAGTCGTGGTTATGCTTCTCTAGATTATCATTTTGTCCGCTTCGAAGCGTCTGACATGGTACGCGCTGATGTTATGATCAATGGTGATCGTGTTGATGCACTTGCCATGATCACTCACCGCAGTAACTCTGTTGCTCGCGGTAGAATGTTAGTTGAAAAGCTGCGTGAATTAATTCATCGTCAAATGTTTGATATTGCGATTCAAGCGGCGATAGGTAATAACATTATTGCACGTACTACTGTTAAACAACTGCGTAAGAACGTAACAGCTAAATGTTACGGTGGTGACGTAAGTCGTAAGAAGAAGCTTCTTCAGAAGCAAAAAGAAGGTAAGAAAAGGATGAAACAATTGGGGAATGTGGAAGTACCTCAAGAAGCCTTCTTAGCTGTACTTAAATTAGATAACTAAAGGACTAATATGGCAGTTTATTTTTCAATACTTTTAGTGATTTTGACTTTAGTCACTGGAGTCGTTTGGTTAGCAGATAAATTTTACTTAGCGCCACAACGCCGTGTTCGATTGGCAGATGCTCAAGCACAGTGTAAAGAAGAATTGAGTGAAGACGCACAGAAAAAGATCGTTGAACCGTCTTATATGGTAGATACTGCGGTTCAGATTTTTCCTGTTATTGCGTTTGTTTTAATTCTTAGGTCATTTTTATATGAGCCATTCCAAATCCCGTCAGGCTCTATGATGCCAACCTTGTTAGATGGCGATTTTATTCTGGTCAATAAATACACTTATGGACTTAGAGATCCTGTTGCTCGAAATAAGTTTTTAGAAGTAGGCGCACCTGAGCGCGGTGATGCGATAGTATTTAAATACCCTGAAGATAAGCGTATCGATTACATCAAACGTGTTATTGGATTGCCAGGCGACAGAATTATTTATCGCAATAAGAGCTTATATATTAAGCCTGCTTGTGAAAATGATGCGCAAAATTGCAAAGAATTTAAGCAAGTAGTGCAAAACTTTGTTAATAAAACTGACTACAAAGATGGGCCAATGGAGTTAAGTCGTTTCACCATTGAGCTTCCTGGTCAGACACACGATATTCTTATTAACAATAATATTGCTCCTCGTACTGCACATTACTTTAAACAGTCGGGCACCCAAAGAGATGAATTTGTTGTACCAGAAGGGCAATACTTTGTTATGGGTGATAATCGTGATAATAGCTTAGATGGTCGATTCTGGGGCTTTGTGCCAGAAGAAAACTTAGTCGGTAAAGCCGTATTCATCTGGATGAGTTTTGATTTTGAAAGAACATCAGAAGATATTTTACCAACGTGGATCCCTACAGGTGTTCGATTCTCTCGCCTTGGTAGCATTAATTAATGGTAAAGAATACTCCACAGGATTTAGCTAGATTAGCAAAAAGGATTGGCTACCAGTTTAACGATCAAAAGTTACTTTTACAGGCGCTAACGCACCGCAGTGCAAAGGGCGCTCATAATGAGCGATTAGAGTTTCTTGGCGACTCTATCCTTGGATATATAATCGCTGAATCCTTGTATACTCGTTTTCCAAAAGAGAATGAGGGTGACTTAACACGTATGCGATCAAGTTTAGTTAAAGGCGTTACCTTGGCTGATATTGGTCGCGGTTTTTCTTTAGGCGAGCATTTAATTTTAGGTCCTGGCGAGTTAAAAAGTGGCGGCCATCGACGAGAGTCAATTTTAGAAGATGCTGTAGAGGCTATTATTGGTGCCGTTTATTTAGATTCTTCTATGGAAAATTGTAAAGCGCTTGTCTTATCTTGGTTTGAAAAGCGCCTTGCTGACATTAAGCCAGGAGCTGCTCAGAAAGACCCTAAAACGCGTTTACAAGAGTATTTGCAAGGGCGAAGAATCCCATTGCCAGTGTATGAAGTAATCAAAACAACTGGTCAGTCTCACAATCAAGAATTCACTGTTCGCTGTACGACTACCGAAATAGATCAAGAAGTGATCACAACAGGTACCAGTCGTCGCAAAGCTGAGCAAGCAGCAGCTGAAAAAGTGTTAGCTATAATCAGTAGCAAAACTAGCAAATAAGTAGGGATAAACATGAGTGATAATAACCATTGTGGTTTAGTAGCGATTGTTGGTCGCCCGAATGTTGGAAAATCAACCTTGCTAAATGCCATGCTTGGCCAAAAAGTGAGTATTACGTCTCGCAAGCCACAAACGACAAGACACAGAATATTAGGTATCTTGACAGAAGATAACCATCAAGCGGTTTTAGTTGACACCCCAGGACTTCATGCTGAAGAAAAACGTGCTATCAACCGTTTAATGAACCGAGCTGCTAGTAGTTCAATCGCGGAAGTTGAGTTAATTCTATTTTTGGTTGAAGGTACTAATTGGACTTCGGATGACGAGTTGGTGCTTAATAAGGTGAAAAACAGCGGTGCGCCTTGTATTTTAGTCGTCAATAAAATCGATAATGTCCAAGACAAAGAAGCATTACTACCTCACTTACAAAAAATAACGGCAGATTACGACTTCAAAGAAGTTATTCCTGTGTCTGCTGCAAAAGGTGACAATGTCGATAAAGTCAAAGAGCTTTGTTTACAAGCGTTGCCTGAAGGCGACTTTTGGTTTCCAGAAGACTATATTACCGATCGCTCTAGTCGGTTTATGGCTTCAGAAATCATCCGTGAAAAGCTTATGCGCTTTACTGGTGACGAATTACCTTATTCGACAACAGTAGAAATCGAACAGTTTAAAATGGATGACAAAGGTATATTACATATTAATGCCTTGATATTAGTTGAACGAAACAGTCAAAAACGTATGGTAATAGGTAATAAGGGAGAGCGCCTTAAAACCATCGGTCAAGAAGCTCGCCGTGATATGCAAGAAATGTTTGAACGCCAAGTGTTTCTTGAAACCTGGGTAAAAGTTAAATCGGGTTGGGCTGATGATGAGCGGGCACTGCGAAGTCTAGGCTACGGTGACGATTACTCTTCCTAAATGATCCAATCATGCAAGATACTCCGCAACTCGCTTATTTACTTCACTCTCGACCATTTCAAGATGACAAAGTAATTTGTGAGTTGCTTACGCAAGACTATGGTAAGGTTGCTGTTGTTGCTTATCAGGGAAAGTCTGCCAAATCAAATAAACGCGCTTTACTGCAGCCATTTACACCAATAACGGTGACAATTAAAGGCAGGAGCCAGCTTAAGAGCGCTTCAAGAATAGAATCTGCAGGCAAGTCTTGGCTATTAACAGGCAATTACCTATACAGCGGTATGTACTTAAACGAGCTACAAGTAAAGCTGTTAGGGGAATATATTCCTGTTCCTGATTTGTTTGAGCAGTATAAGCAAGCGATAGAAGGACTAGAGCAGCAGCAAACAATTGAGCCGATTCTGAGGCGGTTTGAAAATAGTCTGTTAGAAGAGTTGGGCTTTGGTATAGACTATTCCGTATTAACTTCCTTTGAAGAAGGAATTTGTCAATATATACCTGAACAAGGCTTTGTACCTGTAAACATTAAAAGCAAAGCACCTGTGCTTAACGTAGCGCATTTGTTATCTATTTGGCACGGTCATATTGATAACACAGAAGTGCTTTATCATTATAAATTATTGATGCGGCAAATTATTCAACATTTGTTAGCAGGAAAACCACTTAACAGTCGGCAGTTTTTCGCCAAGTAGAGAACAACAATGAACGAAATATTTTTAGGTGTAAATGTAGATCATATTGCCACGTTGCGTCAGGCACGTGGGACAACGTACCCAGACCCTGCTCATGCAGCTGCTGTTGCTGAGCATGCTGGAGCAGACGGGATTACTATTCATTTGCGTGAAGACCGCCGTCACATCATTGATCGCGACGTTTATTTGATGAATCAAACGATTCAAACACGAATGAATCTTGAGATGGCAGTAACTGAAGAAATGTTGGCTATTGCTTGTGAAGTAAAGCCTGCTTTTGTGTGCCTAGTTCCTGAGAAACGCGAAGAGTTAACCACTGAAGGCGGTTTAGATGTTGCTGGCCAGTTAGATAAAATCACAGAAGCTGTCGCTCGACTTTCTGCTGAAGGTATTCAAACAAGTTTATTTATTGATGCTGATAAAGCACAAATTGACGCTGCATTAGCATCTAAAGCACCATTTATAGAAATTCACACTGGGCATTACGCTGAAGCGACTACAGAAGCTGATCAAGAGCAAGAACTTAAAAAGCTGCAAGAACAAATTAAGTATGCACATGATATTGGCTTAAAAGTTAATGCTGGCCACGGCTTAACTTATTTCAACGTTAAGCCAATTGCTGCAATTCCAGAGGTTATTGAGCTTAATATTGGCCATGCAATTATCGCAAGAGCTGCAATTGATGGCTTAGACAAAGCGGTAAGAGATATGAAACAGCTGATGTTAGAAGCGCGAAGAGGCTAGTCATGTCAGTGGTAGGAATAGGTACTGATATTGTCGATATAGACCGTTTACGTGGCATGTCAGAAAAAGCTTTATTCAAATTAGCTCAGCGGGTACTCGTACCTTCTGAGCTAGAGCGCTTCGAAGCGCATAATTTTAGAGAATCATTCCTTGCCAAACGATGGGCCGGAAAAGAAGCGGCCGCGAAGGCGTTGACAACAGGTATTGCGCAAGGTGTTTCTTTTCAGCACATGTATATTCACTCTTCAGAGCACGGTGCACCAGAGTTGCAGTTATCTGGTGTTGCATTAGAAAAAGCTCGGGCGTTAGGCGCTAAAAGTTGGCATATCTCACTGTCAGATGAAGCCAAATATGCAACGGCCTTTGTAGTCCTGTCTTTTTAGAAATAATCCAGTAAATAAAATTTATTTACTGGTTAACCAGCATGTCTTGCATTTTTAACTATACTTATAAGTATGGTTAAAAAGTGAGCACTAAAATGCAGTCTGTAAAAAAGCCTATCATGGAGAGAAGGCGAGAGCCTCCAGAGCAGTCGGTTTGGTGGAATAAACTGTCACTGGCCCAAAAATTTTCAGCAAGTAGTCTAGGTAAATTTGGCTATGAACTCGCTTTTGTGCGCAATGAAAATGGCCATAGTTTAGCGGTTATGCAGTGTAATGGTGGATTGGCGGTAGTGACCGAAGAAGGCGATATTAATACCTCTCCCAATATTACACTGAGAGAATGAGGATTAAATAAAGTAGTTGCTACGTTAATCTTTAAAACATCGCTATTTGCTAGCGCGGCATTAGGCTGAGGCTATTTTTTCGTTTATCTCTTCTATGGCACTTGGTGCGAAATCTATAACTCTTTCCAAATGCTCAAAGAACTCAAAAAATTCAGGCTCCAGGTCGTCGATGGACGCACCTTTCTTTAACTCTGTTTCTATTTGATGGACCAAGTTACCAAGATCTGGCAGCCCTGAATAACAGCAAGCGCCATTAAGCTTATGGATAACAGTTTTTAATGTTTCGACATCTTGTGATGTTAACGCTTCGCTTATGCTTGTCTTGACCTCAGGTAGGCTCTCTACCAATCCCACTAGCATATCTTTGGCTAACCTTGGCTTTCTACCTGCTCTTTGCAGCGCTAGTGGCCAATTTATGACAGTTGAGTGCTCAATGTCAGTCTTCTTGGCTGCTGCAGGTTCAGGCTCAACTTGTTCGTTAGGCTCAGGTTTAAATACTAAACTTTGATCTGTGCTTACGGGTAAATCGGCATTGAGTAATTTTGCTCTTGATGCTTGTGCCCCAAGCAAATCAATATCGCAGTACTCGTAAATGGTGTGCCTGAGCATAGTTTCGTCTATAGGCTTGGTCATGTACGAGTCAAACCCTTCTTTCAACAAGCGATCTTTCTCACCACTTAGCACGTGAGCTGTCACTGCAATAATAGGCGTGGCATCGTTAAACGTTTGACGTTTTATATGTTGTAGCGCAGTAATACCATCCATAACTGGCATTTGAATATCCATAAAGATTAAGGCAAACTTTTCTTGCTCACATAAATCTAAAGCTTCTTGGCCGTCAGTGGCGGTCAGTACTTCACTGACCTGTTCCATTAATAGAGCGGTAATCAGTTTTAAGTTAGCGTCATTGTCGTCAACAGCTAACACCTTGATTGGGATTTTGTGCTCTAAAACTTCGGTAAGCGAGTTAGCAAAATCAAAGTGTTGAGGGATGAGTGATTTACACAGTTTTTCTGGCGTTAGCGGCTTGCTCATGCAGCTTTTCGCACCGACACTCACTAAGGCTTCTTGTAAGCTTGGCGAGTTACTGTTTACCGCTAAATGAATAACAGGCACATTACTTTTAAGTGAAGAAACGAGTTGTTTTAAATCATTTAGCGCCGTTGGTGTTACCTCATGGCCAACTAACGCAAAATCAAATTTTTCTTTCTTCGCTAAAATTGTGGTTAACGCTTCTAAGTTGTGAGCAGGTGTTACCCGCATATGCCAACTTTCTAATATCTCTGTTGTTGCAGCGCGACTGTGATCGTGTGGCTCATAATACAAGATGCGTTTTTGTTTCAATGCTGGCGGATTAAGTAGTGCATCGTCAGGTATTGGGTTGACTTCACACTGGAAAGTAAACCAGAAAGTCGAGCCACTAGATTCATTACTGGTAAAGCCAATCTCCCCCTTCATTTCATGAACTAGCCGTTGAGAAATTACCAGACCCAAACCAGTACCACCGTACAATCGGGTAATACTTTTATCGGCTTGTCCAAAGGCTTCGAATATAGACGTTTGTTGTTCATTACTCATGCCAATACCTGTGTCGTGCACGGTAATTTTAAGCACAGCACGGGTTTCGTCTTTATGCTCACAATCTATATCAACATTTACGGAACCTTTGTCGGTAAACTTAATCGCGTTGTTAGCTAGGTTAATTAATACTTGCTTAACGCGCATCGCGTCACCAATCAGTGAGTCTGGCAGCTCAGGTGACACGCGCAAAGACAGTTCTATATTTTTCTTGTGAGCGCTTGGTGCTAACAAAACGATAGACTCTTCCACGGTTTCGCGCATTGAAAACGGTATTTTTTCGATAACCATTTTACCGGCATCGAGCTTAGAAAAGTCCAAAATATCGTTGATAATGGCTAATAAGTTAGCAGCAGAGCGCTCAATTGTTTGTAAGTGATCTCGCTGAGTCTCTGTTAGTGGTGTTTTTAATACCTGACGAGTAAAGCCGATTACACCATTTAACGGTGTTCTAAGCTCGTGACTCATGTTTGCCAAGAATTCAGATTTAACCTTATTGGCTTCTTGTGCTTTCCGCTTGGCTATATCTAACTCAACGTTTTGTATTTCAAATTGCTCTAGACTTTCTCTCAGGTCTAACGTCGCTTGATCAATACTACGCTGCATTTCGTCATGGTAGTCGCCCAACGATTGCGCCATGGCGTTCACACCATTTTTAAGAAAGTTGAGTTCGCCGATAAGTTGACCGGTAATACGACTATCTAATTTACCTTCACGAATTCTATCAACCGCCTGAACCATAGAGGTTACCGGCCTAGTGACGTTTTTAATCAAACGTAATGAAAACACACAGCTGATAAGAGAACCAATAAAGGCTATAGCGAGGGAAATAAGCAGCTGGCTTTGCTGCTCAAGCTTTATCTTATGTTTGTCAACCTGCATTGCCACGTAACCTAAGGTCACTTGCTGAGAGTTATAGTTAGCAATAACTTGCGTGTCGCTCGCTTCATCAATAATCGGCGTTCGCAGAATTAAGTAATCATCGTGGTGAATAAATTGTGTGGTATCCGGGATTGGCTCACCTTGGGCGTTACGCATCAATTCCGTGTCACCATGATAAGCGCTGGTGCTAAACACTTGGTTGTCTTTGGTAAAAACGGTAATGCTTTTAATAATGTCGGATTGGCTTCGGTGAGCAAAGCCAATTAAGTTTCGCAATTTACTTCGTTCTTTGGATTTTAGGTTGGCTGTGCTGGAAATCGCAATTGGCTCAATGATGCTTCTTGCTCTGCTTTCGAGGTATTGATTTAATTCAACGTAGCGGTTGTAAGAAAAATAGCCAGCAATGGAAAAACCGATAATTGTTGTCGGTACTATGGTGAGTAAAATAACCCAATCTTTGAGGCTTAACTTATGCATACTCTCTTACAAAGTTTCTCCTTCAAAGGCAAAAGAAAAATAGTGCCTGAAGGACTATTAATTTGATAATAATCTTTTGTATCATGGCACACTCACTCAACAATTTCATTAGCTAAATGATTATTCTTGTTAATGTCATGTTGAATAGGTTTAATGCCGTGAGTGAAATAGGTTCACAAATTAGGAAGTTCGATGGTATCGGTGCGAAAATCTCATCAAATGAGTCAAACAAATTTCGATAACTGGTTAAGCAGTATTGACGTTTCAGCAGATAAAAAACAAGCACTTGTAGAAGTATGGCAACAGCAAGGAGAGCTGGCTCAACAAGACGAAACTTGTTTAACCAAATCTCTTGAAATGGTAGAAATCCTCGCGTCATTGAATTTGGATAAAGATTCTCTAACTGCCGCCTTCCTTATACCCCTTGTTGAAGGCGAGCTTCTGGCGTTACCACAGGTTGAAGAAAGTTATAACAAAGCTATCTATTTGCTATGTAAAGGCGTAGGGCAAATGGACGCGATTCGAACCTTAGCGCAAAAATCCACTAATAAAGTTTCTACCAACCAAGTAGATAATATTCGCCGTATGTTGTTAGCCATGGTAGAAGACGTGCGTGCGGTAGTGATTAAACTCGCTGAACGTGTCGTTCATTTGCGAATTGTAAAGAATGATGATGAAGAAACTCGTGTTCTGGCCGCAAAAGAAACCGCTAACATTTACGCGCCTTTAGCTAACCGGTTGGGAATAGGTCAGCTTAAATGGGAACTGGAAGATATTTCATTTCGCTATTTACACCCTGAAACTTACAAAAAAATTGCCAAACTTCTTGATGAGAAGCGCTTAGATCGCGAACAGTATATGGTGGACTTTGTTGATGACCTCAACAATAAGATTCATCAACAAGGTGTGAATGCCGAAGTTTATGGCAGGCCTAAGCACATTTACAGCATTTGGAAGAAAATGAAGCAAAAGTCACTCGATTTTGAACAGTTGTTCGATGTTCGAGCAGTTAGAGTCGTTGCTGAGAAGCTGCAAGATTGTTATACAGCATTAGGTGTCGTTCATACTAACTGGAAACATTTACCTAATGAGTTTGACGATTATGTTGCCACGCCAAAGCCTAATGGTTATCAGTCTATTCACACCGTCGTATTAGGTCCTGCGGGTAAATCTGTAGAAGTACAAATAAGAACGCAGCAAATGCATGAGGATGCTGAGTTAGGTGTCGCTGCTCACTGGCGTTATAAAGAAGGCTCGGCGTCAGGCAAAACCTCTGGTTTTGATGAGAAAGTTAGCTGGCTAAGAAAAATATTACAATGGCAAGAAGACGTTAGCGAAAGTGGTGAATTAATCGACGAGTTAAGAAGTCAGGTATTTGAAGATCGCATTTATGTGTTTACTCCAAATGGTGATGTTATTGATTTACCAATGGGGTCTACGCCGCTCGATTTTGCTTACTATATTCATTCAAACGTAGGCCATTGTTGTATTGGCGCTAAAGTGTTTGGTCGTATAGTACCGTTTACTCATAAATTAAGTACTGGTGATCAGGTTGAAATTCTAACCAGTAAAACCCCTAATCCGAGTCGAGATTGGCTAAATCCTTCACTTAATTATATTCATTCGCCAAGAGCTAGGGCAAAAGTACAGCACTTCTTTAAACTGCAAGACAGGGATAAACATATTGCCTTAGGTAAGGAGCAGATTGAAGATGCTGTCCAGCCAATGCCGCTGAGTAAAATTGATTTAGCGTCGGTATGCAAAAGGTTTAATGTACAAACAGAAGATGACTTGTTTGCAGCAGTAGGCTCTGGGAATGCGCGTTTACAGCAAGTAGTAAACTCTATTCAATCGCAAGTGAAACAACGTGAGCAAAGCGATGAAGTTGATTTAGACGCTATTGTTCGACCGCAAGGCTCAGGTAAGCAACAGGTTGATAAAAACGGCATCACAGTGTCTGGGGTGGGTAACTTGTTAACGCATATGGCCAAATGTTGTCAGCCAGTGCATGGTGATGTTATAGCGGGCTTTATTACCCAAGGTCGAGGGATTTCTATTCATCGTCAAGACTGTGAGCAGCTACAACATTTATTGTCGACCCAGCCGGAACGATTGGTTGAAGTTCAGTGGGGTGAACAACAAGATAATCACTTCTTAGTTTCAATTGCTATTTCTGCGTGGGATAGACAAGGGTTATTACGAGACTTAACGACGATTGTTGCAAATGAACGACTGCTTATTGTAGGCATTGAAAGTAAATCGGATCGCAAAGATCACACGACAACGGTGCAGTTAGAACTAGAGTTGACCTGTCAGGAACAATTGCAGCGCTTATTGAATAAGTTTTCTCAAATTGAAGATGTTATTGAGGCAAAAAGAAAGTAATGAATAAAGAATCTCCGGCGTCGATAGAAAAGTTACAGTGGATAATGGCGCAGCTTAGAGATCCTGAAACGGGTTGCCCATGGGATATTAAGCAAGATTTTTCGACGATTGTCCCACATACCATTGAAGAAGCTTATGAAGTTGCTGAAGCTATTGCCGAACAAGATTTTGACGAGTTGGAAAAAGAACTTGGCGATTTGTTGTTTCAAGTTATTTTTTATGCTCAATTGGGGAAAGAACAAGATCGCTTTGATTTTGATTCTGTGATCGCGCAAATCTGTGAAAAGCTTGTTCGCCGTCACCCTCATGTTTTTGGCAATACCGATTTATCGACAGATGAAGAGATAAAACGTAATTGGGAAAACGAAAAAGCGAAAGAGCGTGAAGCAAAAAATCAGCAAGATAGTATTAGTATACTTGCCGATATCCCCAATGCCTTGCCGGCACTTTCTCAGGCCGCCAAAATTCAAAAGCGCTGTGCGCATGTCGGTTTTGATTGGCAAAACAAAGCACAAGTTATGGAAAAGATCGAAGAAGAGGTGCAAGAAGTTAAAGCTGAACTTTATGATTCGCCAGAAGCATTAAATGAAGAATTAGGGGATTTACTTTTTGCCGTGGTTAACTTATGCCGCCATGCTAAGCAAGATCCTGAGCATCTATTACGCGAGGCAAATAGAAAGTTTACTAAGCGATTTCATCACGTTGAGCAACAAGTAGCAGACTCAGGGAAGGACTTTAGTGCATTCGACATTGATGAATTAGAATCTTTTTGGCAACAAGCTAAAAAAGCGACTAAAACAAAGCTTTAAAAAGTTATAAAAATAAAAACAATAAAAATAGTGCTTTCAAAGCACTCATAAAAAACAAAGAGAACAGTCAGTAGGGAGATTAGGGTGTTAGCATTATTACATCACATCGTTATTTTTATCAGGGGGTATGTTAATCGCCTTATCCCTATTCCAATTCCAGAGGTTATTCAAGGTCACAATAGTCACTTAACTATTGCTAACAAGTTAAAAAGTGAAGGTAAGCACAAAGTATTTGTCGTAACGGATAAAGGATTACAGGACTTAGGTTTACTTGAGCCTTTAAAACAAGCATTAACAGGTGCAAAAGTTCAATATAGTGTTTTTGCTGAGGTAACACCTGATCCAAGTTCAACATTAGTGATGGAAGGTGTTGAGCAATATAGAGAAACGGAATGTGATGCTATTGTTGCTTTTGGTGGTGGTTCAGTGATTGATTGCGCCAAAGGTATTGGTGCAGCTCATGTTAAGAATAAGCCAATTGCTAAACTCTCCGGGCTTTTTAGAGTGCTTAAACGCCTACCTTTTTTTATTGCAATACCAACGACAGCAGGAACAGGCTCAGAAACCACAGTTGTTGCTGTTGTTAGTGACAAAAAGGCGAAGAAGAAGTTTACTGTTATTGATACTTGCTTAGTGCCTAAAATCGCCGTGCTTGATCCTGTGATAATGACCGGATTACCGCCGCATATTACTGCAGAAACCGGAGCAGATGCGTTAACACATGCATTAGAGTCATATATTGGAAAACACAGTACAGAAGAAACTAAGGGTTACGCATTAAGCGCAATGAAAGCAATTTTTGAGTACCTACCGAAAGCATATCAAGACGGCAAAAACCTTGAAGCGAGAGAGCAAATGGCACTAGCGAGCTTTAACGCTGGTATAGCGTTTACTCGTACATCAATTGGCTATGTTCATGCAATTGCACATCAGTTAGGCGCTTTATATGGCGTTCCACATGGCAAAGCTAATGCAATGCTTTTGCCTTTTATTCTTGATTTTTCTTTTGACCAAGCAAAAGTAAAATATGCTGAAATTGCTCGGCATTTAGGTTTTGTTAGCAGTGACACTGAACAACATAAAGCCGCGCAGGTGTTTGTCGATAAAGTAAAACAGTTACTTTCGGACATTGCGATTGAAAAGCACTTTGAAGCGCTTCCAAAACAGGATATTGAGATGGTTGCTAATAGAGCCGTGTCAGAAGCTCGTTTTGACTACCCAGTTCCAAAATACATGGGTCAACAAGAATGTGAGCAGATTTTAACTTCGCTAAGGGGTTAGAAGAAGAGGGCTTATTAGCCCCCATAAATATCAAATGCTGCTGTTAACTGATTGTTCTCTAGATACTTACCAATCGAATTGAAAGAAGTGGTGTAAATTTTTCCTTGATGATCTTTGGTGGTTACACCATCAGCAAACCAGTTGCCTAAAGCTAATTTAAACTTGCTTACATGGACGCGTTGTGGCGAAAAGTATGCTTTGGTATTCGCTTTTAGTTGTGCCAAATTCGTGGTTTGATAAATGGCAGCATTAATAATATTTAACGTGTGTTCAGTGCAGTTTTGATAGCGATTATTAAACGGATTAGCTATCAACGAGTATTTAGGGTTATGTAGTTTTTTGTTTTTGCCACTGGCAATAACTTCAATTATTTTACTTTGTAGCTCAGGCGTAGGGATGATAATTCCTGCTTTTAGCTCATAAGCCCCCCAGAAGAAATCAACAGGGTAGTCGACTACCAAAGAACTTCGATTAGCATTATCAGCGTTTTGATATAAGTTATGGATTGCATAACCTTTGGCCTTTTCGCCATTGTCTAACGTAATTTCAGAATAAACAGCAATTGCAGTGTGGGTAAACTCTATGCCTTTAGGTAATTTATCTTTAGGTTGACCCACTCGTGCAATGATAAAGGCTCTTGCTCCTTTCTTTGCCGCATATTTTTCGACATTTTTAGCAAACGCGGCGACTTCCTCTGGCGTGAACTTTATTTCCTGAGTCTGGTTACTACCCGCGAAGGCGTGAGCTGAAAGTAAAAAAATACAAATAAGCAGTAATACATTTTTCATAATACTTTTCCTTTAATGATAAATCCGTTAGTTAAATGCTTAAGTTCAGTATGAAAGGAGGATGCTTTACCTACTGTGACTTCATGGCGTCTTTTGGCGCTTGGTCTACAGTGATAGTAATTTCGGTGATTTCCAACTCAACATCATGAGAATGAACCACTTTGCGGACGCTGGCATCAGCAAGCTCAGAAACGCTTCCTTCAATTGCTGCGCTTGCTACGCTTGTTCCTATCGCAACACCTGCAGATAAAACAATAGGTACAGCGATAACACCACTTGCTACTTGAGCACTGCCATTTGCACCATGAGACGCTGCTAACGCTGAATGTTTACTCGCATGACTAAACTCTTGGCTTGCTGGCTCTGCATAAGTAAAAAAAGGTGCCGTGATAAGAGTTAAACAAGCTAAGTATGATAATGTTTTCATTGTTCTTCCTTAATATATTCTAACGTTTACTGGTTGCTGTATTTGCTTAGTGCCTAAACAGCTAATTCGGTCATTACCTTAGGTTTTTGTATTTACCATGTAAACTAAGTTGCTTGATGTAGCAAATAAAAGGACTTAAAGTATAAAAAAATAATACTTTTGAGTGTTGGATGAGCCAAATAAAACAAGTTACCACTGTTTTAAAGCAGTTATTAAAACAGCAAAAAATGACCTATCGAGATATAGCCACAAGGCTTGATATGAGCGAGGCGAATGTAAAACGAGTTTTTGCAACATCTAGCTTTTCTCTCGAACGATTAGAGCAGATCTGTCATCTGATCAATATAACGCTATCTGACTTATTCGTTTTGGCGGAGAAACAACTGCAACAATTGACTGAATTAACGCTAGAGCAAGAGCAGGAGTTAATTGATAACCCCAAGCTATTGTTAGCTGCAGTTTGTGTACGCGACTCCTGGCGCTTCGAAGAAATTATTGAACATTATGAAATCGACGTTCACGAGTGTATTCGTTTGTTTGCTAAATTGGATAAGATTAAACTGATCCAGCTTTTACCGAATAACAACTATAAACTGCTAATTGCCCAAGATTTCCGATGGATAAAAAATGGTCCGTTGGAAAAGTTCATGGAAAAAGAGGTCCTTAATCGCTTTATGGCAAGCAAGTTTGATAGTGAAGATAGCTTTCGATTTTATTTAAGGGGACGTTACTCTCAGCAATCGATAGAGTTAATTCAACGAAAGCTAAATCAGCTGACTAAGGAAGCCGCCGAGTTAAATATTGAAGATAGTAGTTTACCGTTATCTAAACGTAAACATATCGGTGTATTATTTGCGATGCGGCCGTGGGAACCATCCCTTTTTGAACAATTTAGACGCCAAAATAAGGATTAATATGCGTTATTTACCTGTAATTGCAGCGACAGCATTTACCCTAATGAGTACTGTCAGTGTTGCCCAACGTATTGATTGTCAGTCAATTAATCAAGATTTAGATAAAATTTCTGAGTTAAAAAATAGTGGTGAGTATCGTCAATTAATAGATACAAAGACAGCGCCCTCCTTTGATTACGATAATCAGCGAACATTTGCCGATTACTTAACTTTTGCAAAAAGCCACATCCAAACGCTAAACCCAAAAGCGAACTTACCCTGTCCAATAGACAACTATGTTACACAAGCAATGAATAAACCTGTTGAGTCTTTAATTGTTGCCGATGTGGTTGCTCCGTTTGAGCTAAGCGCTGGTAATAATAAAAAAGGTATTTTACTTATCCACGGTTTAACGGATTCGCCTTATCTGTTTCATGATCTAGCTGAATTTTTTCATCAGAGTGGTTTTAACGTTAGAACTTTACTTTTACCTGGACATGGTACAGCTGCAGAGGCGTTAATCGATGTTAGTTATAGAGAATGGCAGCAGGCAACTCAATTTGCCATAGACAAAGCAACGCAGGATTTTGACCAAGTTTATTTAGGAGGCTTCTCTACTGGTGGCGCACTAATTTTAGATAATTTACTTAGCCAGCAGGAAAGCACAGATAAAATTAAGGGGGTGATGCTTTGGGCACCAGCCAGTAAAGCTAAGTCGAGCGCTGCTGGGCTAGCGCAAGTAGTTGATTGGATCCCATTTTTAGATTATGCCAGTAAAGCAGCAGATATCGATTTTGCCAAATATGAATCTTTCCCGCTTAATGCTGGCGCACAAGTGCATAGCTTGATGAAAAGATTAAATAAACGATTAGACAAGGCAGCTAATACGCCGACTATTCCTTTGTTTACGGCGACCTCGGAATTTGATTCGACTATTGATACCGCTGCAACCGTTGACTTGCTAAGTCAGTGGCATAATAAGAAAAGTGATAAACAACATGACACTTTGTTTTATTTTGGCAGCGAACAGTCATTAACAGCATTGCCTGCTGCTATTGCCCGTGTATACCCAAATTGTTCAGAGGCTAGCTACTGTAAAAGCATTGTCAATGTTGCTCATACATCTGTGACTAACGCGCCAACAAACCCTCATTATGGCTGGAATGGCAGTTACCGAAATTGTGAAGCAGTTTCCTCTGAAAGTGACTATGCCACGTGTAAAACCACCAAAGAGGTAAAACTAGGCGAAACGACAAAAGAAAACTTAACTCAGTATGCTAGTTTACAGCGTTTAACCTTTAATCCAGCTTACCAACAAATGCTTAAACATCTTTCTAAATTTATTGAAAATACGGATGATAGTATATAAATAGTAGACTTTTGGTCTAGTAAAGTTGGTCTTCGATAGAGAATGTTTACATATTCTGTCTTTGAGTAAATACTGCTTCTCGTTGACGCTACACGGTTGTAGTTAATTTATACGGAGAAATGAACATGAACACGAAACCAACTAAAGCTTTTACTTTGATGTCTATTGCTATGCTAATTGCTGGTATAACAGCATTTTCTATCGGGCTTTTGAATGCGGAAATGGCACTGAACGAAAAAGGGTATTATTTCGCTATTCTTATTTTTGGTTTGTTTTCTTTTGTTTCATTACAAAAAACGGTGAGAGACAAATTAGAAGGTCAGGAAATATCTAAACCTTATAGCATCATGTGCTGGGTAGCGTCAGGTGCAGCAGTAGCTTTGTTGGCTATCGGCTTAGTCAACGCAGAGTTATTACTAAGTGAAAAAGGCTTTTATGCCATGGCTTATTTATTAGCTGGATTTGGCGCTATTACTGTGCAAAAAAATGTTCGTGATAACTTAGCGCATCAATAGCAATAAGCGTTAAAGAAAACCTTTTTTGTTGTCAGCTTTAAGCCACCTCCTATGGAGGTGGTGATCGTTCAGTCGGGGCTATGCCCGTAAAGAGCTTCACTCCAAAAGTAATCCTTAAAGTTCTGGGAATAGCCAGTTTTTTCTTCTCAATTGGTATGATGAATACCCGTTCCCGTTGAAGCGATAACAGCAAATATTTTTTAAGACGCCATGCCTGTCAGCCACGGATGGCTGACACTGACGCGCGGTTGGATGAGCATTCGTCAGGTAGGCATGGCGTTTAAAATATTTGCTGTTTGATTTCGCTGAGTCGGGCGATGAGGGAGTTGTTAGAGGGAAACAATCGATTTTTCCCTCTAACGTGTTGTCGGCACACCGACAATATAGTGTGATGTTAAAAAGAAACTTGAAAGAATTTTACTTTGAGATGAATCAATGCTCGAAAGAAAGTAGCTTTCTTCTAGGGAGCCGTGTCGAATACATCTGCTACGCAGGCGAATTCTTTACTGTATTTAATGTAATAATATCGAGTTAGAATTGACTAGCTAAATTGTCATTACGTAAAGATAAACAGGATGTTATGAATAAAACTATTTTTCCTCTATTACTTGCGGCGATATTTACTGCGTGTGCAGCCCTTGCTCATATTGGCTGTATTATTTTTGGTGGTGATTGGTATCGCTTTTTTGGCGCAGGTGAAGAACTTGCTAGGTTATCTGAACAAGGTAGTAGTTATCCTGCAATGGTAACCTCGGTGATTGCCATTGTGTTAACGATTTGGTCTTTGTACGGTCTGTCAGGTGCTAATATTATTAAGCGATTGCCGCTTCTCCATCTCGCCTTAGCTATCATCAGCGCTATTTTTATTGTTAGAGCACTGTCTTTTTATTGGTTAATGGCGATGATCCCTGAAAACAGCTTAACATTTTGGATTGTTAGCTCATCTATTTGTTTTGTAATAGGTGTTTTATATGCCATCGGCACTTGGCAAAGTATTCAACAAAAAGCTTTACTAAATAGGACGTAAATCGTGAGTAACAGTTCACTTGGCAAAACTTTCACCTTAGTAGTCGGTACTGATTCAACTTGGTCGTTACGGGCCTGGATGTGTGCAAAATTAAGTCAAAGCGTATTTGATGTAAAGGTTATCGATCTTGCTAAAGCTCATTACAAAGAAGAAGTGTTAACTTTTTCATCTGCAGGTCAAGTGCCAGTGTTATTGGCGGGTAATTACGTTATCCATGATTCGGTCGCTATTAGTGAGTTTTTTAACGATATGCATGAAGGTAATCTATTTCCAGAAGATGTCGTTGAACGCGCTCTTGCTAGAAGCTTAATCGCAGAGTTGCATGCGGGCTTTATCGGCCTGCGCTCGCAATGTCCTTTTCAATTAATGCCTGCTAACCAGCCTGTTGTTCTAAGTGAACAAAGTAAGCGAGAAATTAAACGAGTCGAAGACATTTTCTCTCAAGCGAAGTGCCCATATATGTTTGGCTCTGCCGGTGCGGTAGATGCGTTTTATGCCATTTTAGCTTTTAGGCTTAATGCATATGGCATCACGCTTACCGACAAAGCAGGAGATTACCAACAAAGCTTATTAGAATGGTCGTTATTGCAAAGCGCGATAAAAGAGGCGGCGTCATGGAAAAATAAAGCTGTTTAAACGATTAACGTTTCGATAACATGACGTTAAATATGAAGTAGACAAGGAGGCATTGGTGAATAAAGTTCAAGGTACGATTGCTGGACTTATCGCGTTAGTGTTTATAGGTGGAGTAGCCCAAGGGTACAACGAGGCACACCATAGTATGGTTGCCGAAGAAAAGTGTGGTGGAAAATCTAACGTTAAATATGCTAACTCGACCGGATACGAGTGCATAGATAACTCTCTAATGAAACGAATGTAATGAGCGCGTAGTTCACTTAGCATTAATCATTTGCTCAAAATAAAAAACCTCGCTCTGCGAGGTTTTTTTATTCTTTTGTTTTATCGCTATGGTTAGCTCGTTAGCTCGCTGGAAGCTCTGCGTTGTGGTAAACGTGCTGCACGTCTTCACAATCTTCTAGCATCGCTAAGAATTTTTCAAAGTTAGCAATGTCTTCTTCAGCAGTAATTTCAGTATAAGTTTGTGGTACCCACGAAATTTCTTCTACTTCTAAGTTGTACTCAGGCATAGTATCGGCAAAAGCAGTTTTGATTTTGAAGAATTCCGTATGAGGTGCGAAAACGGTAATGATGCCATCTTCAAGCTCAACATCGGTAACGTCAATATCTTCCATCATTAAGTTTTCTAACACTGTTTCGTCATCTTCGCCTTTGAAGGCAAAAACTGCTTGATGATTAAACATATGCGAAACTGTGCCTGTTGAACCAATCTTGGAGTTAGTTTTAGTAAAACATTGGCGAACGTCTTTAATTGTACGGTTACCATTATCAGTCAAACAGTCGATAATCACCATACAGTTACCTGGTCCAAACCCTTCGTAACGTGCTTCAGAATAATCTTCACCACCAGTACCTTTTGCTTTATCGATTGCTTTTTCGATAACGTGAGTAGGGACCTGATCTTTCTTGGCTTTATCTATTAGACTGCGAAGAGCAAGGTTACCGTCTGGATCTACACCACCGCTTTTCGCGATTGCATAAATCGCTTTACCGTATTTTGAATAAACTTTAGTTTTTTGGCCGGCTGTTTTAGCCATTGATTCTTTACGGTTTTGGAACGCTCTACCCATAATTAATCATTCTCTTATCTAGTCTCAAAAATTAATGGCTTGATTCTAACAAGCTACACGCGAGCTTTCTAGAGCTAGATTGTGAATAACGATTAAATTATATGCGGTTACCAATAAGGAGTTGACTAAGATTCAATATCCCATTGGTTCTTAGATAAATGGCCAACTAAATAATAAAACAACAGCCAGTTCTTGATGTTTTCAATTAGTATGTGTTTCATCTTGCTCTCCTTGAGTGTTATCTTTGCTGGTTAGATAAGTGACGTGCTGTATATCACTAAAACATAGATAAAACTGCAAAGATAAAGCCATAAGTTAATTGATTGAAAACTATCTAAAAAGTTAGTGGTAGTTTGAAAGTTCGCACTAAAATACAACAGGCATTGTGCCAAGAGGGTGCAAAACCTACTTAGCAACTCTTTGATATTGATTAAAAAAGGGCATTGTTGCCAATGCCCATACTTCAAACAAAAGTAAGAATGTTAGAAATCTGGGGAGATTTCGCTGCTCATTTCATCATGCAATTGTGACTTGCTAATGACAGCTAGGTGAATATAAAGGGTAATTAACTTACCCAACCAAGCATGAGTTGAATGATAACCGCATTGGAAATATCGATAAAGAAAGCGCCAATTAACGGGATTATTAGAAAGGCCATCGGAGAAGCACCGTATTTTTTAGTTACCGCTGTCATGTTAGCGATAGCCGTTGGTGTTGCTCCAAGTGCTAAGCCGGCATACCCTGAAGACATTACTGCAGCGTCGTAGTTTTTTCCCATCATAGGAAAAATAAGCAAAATGACAAATAAAGTGACTACAACAACTTGTGCAACTAATAACAGCAGCATTGGCAGGGCAAGATCAACTAGCGTATAGAGTTGTAAGCTCATTAACGACATAGATAAAAATAGTCCTAAGCTAACATCAGAGGCTAAGGCTATCGTTGGCTTACCTGTTGGCCAATCGACGTTTTTCCAGATGAGAGGAATGGTATTAGTTAACAATATTCCACCAAAAATACAGGGTACAAACAGAGGCAATTGAATACCTAACTCTATAAGTACTGCATGTATATTAAGCCCGATTCCGATAGCCACCGTTAGCACTAACAGAAAGCTGTAAACATCGTTCACTGTAATTTTGGTATGGTTTTCATGTCGAACACCGACGCTAATCGATTGGTCGTGGTTATTAGAAAGATTGTGCTTTTTAATTAAATAGTTTGCGATAGGACCACCTATAATGCCACCTAATACTAATCCAAAAGTGGCACAAGCAACGCCGATTTCCATTGCGTTAGGGATATTGTAATTCTGAGCAAAAATGGGCGCCCAAGCAATCGCTGTTCCGTGCCCCCCACTAAGTGAAACAGAGCCTGCCAGTACACCAAGCGATGGCTCTAGCCCTGAAGCAGAAGAGACAAACACACCGGTTAGATTCTGAAGAAATAGATAAAGTACCGCTAAAACCAATAAAGTGATTAAGGCGGTTCCTCCTTGTTTTAGTGTTGATAGCTTTGAAGATAAGCCAACGCATGTAAAAAAGACGACGAGCAAAGCATCTCTTTGTTCTAGAGAAAAAGTGACTTCAAATCCCCATAACGCGTAAATCAAGCTAAAGATTAACGAAATAGGCAAAGCGCCGCTTACGGGTTCGGGAATATTAAAGTGTTGAAGAAAAGCGAATCGTTTGTTTAGGTAGCGACCGATAAATAAAACGATTATCGCGACAATAACGGTTTGTCGAGCAGAAAATTCCATAGTGTCAATTGATTAACGTTTGTTAATAGCAACATTAAAACACAGGTCGGTAATAATTAAAGTGATTTGAATGTGACAAATTGAATAACTAACAGTATTTAACTCAATTGATGGCTTGCTTGCTATGGCTAAACGGAGATTGAGCGAGAGACTGTTGAGTGACTTCACGAAAGTACGGCTTAAATATTTCCGAACTACCAGGTTGCAAATATTGTAAATGCAGGTTCATTAACTCGTCTGATAAATACAGTTGATTCAATACTTTGTCTACTTCACTTAAAAATGTTCGCATTTTTTCCGAGTTAGTACACATTAAATGGCCGACAACATAAGGGGCTATACCTTCAATTTCATAAGATCTTGCTGCGATTTTTAAGTCGTATTCAAAGAGAATTTGTGGGTAAAAAAGCGCATAGTTTGCTCTACCGCGATCGAACATATGAATAACGCCAGTGTCGTATGCGGCACCATCTCTATAGATTTTGTTGTTATTTGGAATTTTGCTAATGATTTCGTCTAACTTTGCACCATAGGTGATTTGTCTAGATAAAATCAGTGATTGCTCAGGGTTATTATTAAAAAAATCGACCAAATCAACAGCTTGATTCTCTTTTGGTTTAAGCGGTGCTAGTTGTTCGTTTTGATATAAACGTCGACTTAGAAATAGGTTTACAGGTTGACTAAAAATATATTTTGCGGTGCGCTCTTTCGTTTTTATACGATCAATAACGCAAAGATCATTACCTTTATCCATATACAGTGTTGAACGATTAAACGTAGTGTAATGAAACTGCAATTTAAACGGCAAGTTCTCAAATAACATGCGGTTTGACGCAACGGTAATGCCATTAGCAGGAAGTAAAAGGTTTTCTAATCGCTTTTTATCGTCCGAGTTTTCCATGTGAATATGAAAGACAGGTTTATCTATGGTTGAATTCTCCTGAGAGTACGCAACCGAAAGTAGCAAAACTAATAAAGCTAGTGACGTTTTTACGACTAAAATACCTGTTACCTCTTTTGAATTTCGCCACGCTAATAATAAGTCTAGCAGAGATTTTCCAAGACAAAGCCGAGTATATTGTATAACTGTGAATGCCTCGCTCGAAACTTTTCTGGGAAATGGCTTGCCCCAACTTTCAGCAAGCATGATAATAAAAAAGCGTCACTTCTTGTTAACAAGATATTTTTATCGGAACGGCTATTGGACACACAAAAGTTTACTATTAATCAATATCTTGTTGATCTAACGCGTGCAGAGATAACCTTTAAAGGAAGTGTACAGTCGATGGAGCCTAAAGTGGCTCATGTGTTGGCGACCTTGTATGAGGCGCAAGGTGAAATAGTTAGCCAACAACAGTTACTGGATACTGTTTGGCAAGACGTTATTGTTTCTCCAAATACTATTCAGCGATGCATTGCACAATTAAGAAAGCTCCTTGGTGACGACGCTAAATCGCAGCGAGCTATCAAAACACATCCTAAAAGAGGTTACAGCATTGCTTGGGGGGCTATTACTCAAGACGATAGCTTTTCTCCGCCTCGTGAGCAAAGTAATGCTTTTGAGACAAATCTGCCCCTTAAAGCTCTAGGTATTCTGCTAATTATAGTGATCGGTATTGCGGTTGTAATATTGATGAAAATACCTGAGTCAAATTCAACGCTACAATCAACATTAGAAGTGCAACAGTCAAAGCTGCAGCAACAGAGTTTTATCGATCGAATCAAGCCTATTACTTTAGATCATCAAAATGTTTTGGAGGCAGCGGCTGCTCCAAGCGGAAAGTTTATCGTGTTTATTCGAGAAGTTGATGATCATCACCAATTAGTTTATCAAGAAACTAATAGCACCAGCGAGCAAGTATTGCTTGACCACTTTCGCTCTTATTCAACGTTAATGATTGCCGACAATAACAGCGACATCTATTTCGCTAAATTAACCAGTGGAGACTCCCAAAAGTGTATTCAAATTGCTCGATATTCGTTATCAACTAAGTTACTTACTAACGTGACACCTTGTGTTCAAGGGTTTCGTTACCAACCGCTAAAGGCAAGTGAACAGCAACTTATTTACTTGGGAGAAAATAGCCAAGGCAAGCAATTAATCATTTTATATTCGTTTGAAAGCGACACTGAGACCATATTATTTGAACCATCTGATACTGTTGTTGCGCTTGAGTTCTCTTCAAAAACAGGTCACTTATACTGGCTAGGGACTGAGGGTAAGGTGCACTATGGTTACTTGGACTTAACACAAAGTCGTTTAACGAAAATAGGGATATTACCATTAAACGAAACAAGTGCAGGGCTGCAATCGATTCAAAGCGCTGACTTATTTTGGCACAACCCGTCAACGCTGGCGCTAGTGCTAAACAATAATATTTATTTCTATCAAGGCAACGAACTAATGAAAAGTTTCAGCGTGCCAATGCGAAATCAATTAGCTCGTGTTAGCGTGTTGCCTAATGAAAATAAATATATCGCTATTTTAAGCCAAACGGATAAACAAGTGTCTAAACGCCGATTTATTAATGGCAATAAGACTGAAGATGACATGATTCTTGCGAGTAAGTTTCATGAGCGATTAGCTAAGTTTCGTCCTCAAACACAACAAGTTTCCGTGTTATCAAATCGCTCTGGAAAAATGCAAGTTTGGTTAGACACCGATGAAAATGGCCGACAAATTACGATAGCGGATCACTCAATAGAAGATTATATCTGGGTTAACCGCAACCAATTAATTTTTATTGCCAACCAGCAGTTGTGGCTACAGCAAGTATCTTCCGATGCGAATTTGCAAACAACTTTCGCTAAACGGTTAGACTTTCAGTACGAGCCTAACACTCTAATGCAAAGTTTCGGTAACGAACTTTTACTGTCAGTTAAACACGATAATAATCACAAGTTGGTTAAGTATTTATTAGATAGTGACGAAGTTGAAGTGCTTTCCGACAAATCGCCTTCTTGGGCACAATATCTAGACAGTAATCGTATGTTAATGGCGGACACTAAAGGAAAATTGAGTTTATATTCACTTCCTGACGATATCATCATCGATAATGCTCTACCACAAGAGCTAAAAGCAATGATATTGCAGTATCGATTTATAGCAAAAACAAATGTTATTTACTTACAAGATAAGCAGCGACGACTATTAAAATACTTATTCAATGATAATACTGTTCAGTACATAGGTCATTATGATGAAAAGTCTTTATTTATGACTGACTTTAACGGTGAGAGAGTAGAAATGTTGAGTGAGCTGTTAGATAAGCAGTCACGTGAGCTAGTTGAGCTCACGTACAATTAACAATACTTTACTCATTGGCTATTGTTTCAACTGTGTGAGCCTATTTTCAATAAAGCTAATCGCTTCCTCATTTTGTTGTTGTTTTGCTAGTTTCAATGCTACGTCTAAAGATTGAATCGCTTTGTTATTTTGCCCAGCACCTTGCTGAATCTCACTTAATCTTAAAGGTAATATGATGTTGTCTGGCGATCCGTTAATGACGAAATTCATGGCTTCTTCAGCTTTATCTAATTGAGCTTTTTTACCGTAGTGGAATGCCAGATCTACAATGGCGTTGTCATAATCCATTTTAAAGCCATATTTCTCTTTAAGTGTTTGATAATAGGCTTTTACACCAACTATACCACTTTCATCGAATTGATGAGGTGACGGTTGTAAATCAGTAAAATTACTTTGTGCTGCATGAACCAAACCTATTACAGGTGCTGACAGAAAATTGTGCTGACTTAAATCTTCGAAAGTAACTGAAAAGCCTTTAGGGAAACTAGCACGTTGCTGATTAATGCCTTTCTCAATCTTTTCATAAAGAGGCTTGTTTTCCTTGAAGCTTCCTAAACTCAAATACAAGGTTTTATGGGCATACTTATTGTTGATCTTTAATCGCGCTAAATTGTTTACTAAGTTGGATTGATCAAGTTCAAGCGCAGGGCTAAAAACAAAATAGGCGTTGAACAGTGATGGCTTATCTACAAATAGCGATAAAATTAAATTGGCGTTACTGGAAAAGCCTTCAATTATTCTATAAGGCTGAGTTCTTAGTTTTTTATCAATAGCTGGGATAACCTCTTGAGCGTAAACTTGGCTGGTTAGCTGATCTACGCTGCCAGATGCTTGTGAATATTTATCTGTACTAATCAAAGGTAAATTGACAATAATGACTTCAGGAATAGGGGCAAACCCAACATGACTTAACCATTTTACTTGTTCTTTTAGTACTTTTAGGCGACTGCCTCCCGAAGTGGTATAGAATACCGGGTAGCGCTTTTTTGGGTCTTGGTCATAACTATTCGGCAAAGTTATATCTATGGTATAGCTTTGCTTGGTTAAGTGAGAGTTTAAAGTAATAGTTTTAGCTTCTTCTGAATTTGCTGTTGGTGTTAGTAGCAAGCAGATCAAAGAAATGATTAAAATGGAAGATTTCATGGTTAATGCTCCTTATTTTTAAGCAGCAGTGTGCCTCAAATGCGGGAAATTTAGCTGATGAAACCATGATGATTATCTGAGATTTTTCTGCTAATCGTATAATTTATATCGATTTTATAATTTATTTCTTACGCCGCGAGCTGAGAGTGGCATTTTAAGTAAATACCCCTGATTTGTTTGTGGAATTAATTATGAATAAAGTATGTTCTAACAAAGTGATTTGTGTTCTAATAGGCACAAGTTGCTTGATGAATTTATCCCCTATAGGAACTCATCCTAACTCAGCAACCCCTCAACTGAAAAATAAAAGTTAGTTATCTGTATTCTGAGGATTAGAATAAAAAGTGAATTGGATTCGAATTTTCTTAGTAAATATTTGTTTATGCTTTGCTCTAAGTTCGTTCGCTTCAGCGCGTTCACTCACGGTTGTTTATCCTGATGTTAAAGCGCCTTATGATGTTATTTTTGATAAAATCAATCAGGGCATTGCAAGTGAATATGATGGTAAGATAACCCATGTAAAACTTCCCGCTAAATTCAAGCCTAAGGAATTTTCCGAGCAAATCGATACCGACAAAGTTATTGCGCTTGGTAAGAGAGGGCTAGCGGTCGCTAAGCTTCTTTATCAGGAAAAACCTGTCGTTGTTGGTGCTCTGCCAATTGCTCCAAACGGTATTTCAGGTATTAGTTTGATGGCTTCTCCTGAAACCTTGTTTTCTAAACTTAAGACACTGGCTCCTCAGGTGAAAAAAGTGCTAGTTGTTCATACTGAACAATCTAAGTGGATCATCGAATATGCGAGCAAAATAGCTAAAAATCATCAGCTTGCGCTAAATAGCATTTCAGTTGCCGATATTAAAGGTGCAGCAGAAACATATAACAGTATTTTTGAAGAGAGCAATGGTGATACTGCTATTTGGTTACCACTAGATCCTGTGACTGCAAATGATAAAGTCATTGTTCCTGAAGTGCTTAAAAAGGCGTGGGAGAATAAGATGGTGGTATTTTCGAGTAAACCAACTCACGCTAAACGAGGTGCGTTGTTTTCTGCAATACCTGATAACGAAATGTTGGGGAAGCAGTTAGGTAAATTTGTAAATACGGTAGATCATACTAAACGCCCATCTACTGTGTTACCTCTTGATAAAATAAAATTGGCGGTTAACCTACGAACTGCGGCTCACTTAGGATATTCCTATGATGCGGAAAAAAAATCTGAATTTGATTTAACTTTCCCCAATTAATAATTAAATGCTTAAAAATAATAATAACGACATTCAGCAACGTAGTATTAAAAGTCAGGTCATTATTTTCCTTGTGATGGGCGTCACCCTAATGGTGGTTCTACTTGGTTTAATGACGATTAAAGGTATTAGCCAACAAGCGAGAAGTGTAATGATTAACAACGCTTCTCAAATCACCCAAGGCTTATCTGAGCAGTCAATATTCCCCATTCTCTCTGGCTCAGATCAAAATGCTTCAGAATCAATGAAACAAGTTAGCGGTTTTCAGTCTGTAGTGGCAGCAAGGATATTGCTTGAAGACAATTCTGTTTTTTTAAGTAAAGGGGAATTTCCTCGTGAAACCTTAAAGCAACCGATTTCAAATGCGAATCCTAACGAAGGCTTACTTGTTTCAGAGTCTAGTGATTTTTGGTTGTTTATGGCTCCGGTCATTCTAGATGCTCAACAGGAAAACTCTGATGAACAGCAATTCGAAATGATTGAAGAAGAGGTTGAAGCGACAGCTATTGGTCACGTTCAGTTGCTGTATAGCAAACAAAATTATAAGCAAATACAAGAACGTGTCATTAAAACAGTATTAGCTGTGGGCTTTATTTCGATCATACTACTCAGTGTATTTTTGTACTTTGGTCTGTCTTATTTATTTAAGCCGTTAAACAGGCTAGCTAAAACTATGCAGGCATCGAAAGATACTGGTGAGCATATATTTGCATCAGTCGAAGGGGCAAAGGAAATTCAGTACATGGCAACAGCATACAATAGCATGATGGTTGTACTTGATGAGCAAGATCTTGCGCTAAAACAACATAGAGATAAGCTAGAGCAAGAGGTTGCTGTTAGAACACAAGAATTGATAAAAGCCCGCGATGAAGCGATCTCAGCGAGTAAGCACAAATCTGAATTTATTGCGAACATGAGCCATGAGCTAAGAACGCCAATTCAGTCCATTATTGGTTATGGAGAGCTCGTGGTTGAAGAGTTAGAAGTTGAAGGTAACTTTGACTTATTGAGTGATATGGAAAAAATAGATCGTAACTCACAACGACTATTACAAATGATCAATAATTTACTCGATTTAGCGAAAATAGAGTCAGGGAAAATGGAATTGAACCCTGCAGAAGTTAATTTAAGCAGTGTTCTCTCTGAGCTTTCAGATACCATTTTACCGTTAGCACAAAAGAATAATAATCAATGGTCATTTGAAAATAATGCCAATATTCAAGCCCTAGTGGTAGATCAAGAAAAGTTAGAACATATCTTACTAAACTTGCTAAGTAACGCATGTAAATTCACTGAAAACGGCACCGTTAATTTATCAGTGACCTCGACCGATAAACACGCGGTATTTACGGTAACAGATTCAGGTATTGGGTTATCGGACGCTCAACAAGAGTATATTTTTGACGAGTTTAGACAAGTAGATACAGGACAAGCTCGAAGATTCAGTGGTACTGGTCTTGGTTTGTCTATATCTAAGCGCTTTATTGATTTAATGTCGGGAACTATAGAAGTTGAAAGTAAATTAGGCGAAGGAGCTACTTTTACTTTCAAACTTCCTATATCGGTATAGAAAAGATGTCTAAATCAATATCTAATCGAGAGAACGAGGAGCTTTTCCTGTGTACTCTATATCAGAGCATTTGAGCGGTAGAAATGAATTAGGTGCTTGTGGTTCTTGGTTACGAAAACAAGCGATTGCGCCGCTAATAACCGCGAAAGCATTGATTTTATATCCTTCATCTGGGGTGAACCCTTGATCTAAAAGAAAAGCAGATGCATAGCCGCCACAGTTCATAGATAAATTATAATGGGTATCTAAGTGGTCGCTCAGTGTTTTTGCAAACTGCAGGTAAGGACCTACTTCAATTCCTAAATTCTGTTGAATCTCTGCAAAAGGCTTTAAGCGTTCATCTTCTTTATCAATAGGTCGTGCAAAACCCGTAATAATGGGCTTTCCTTTTATCTGACGTGCAAAGGAGAGTACTTCTTCCATTGAGCTGCCAGCTTGATAACGTTCAAACGCTTTTTGCTGAAAGTCCATGCTTAAAAATCGGGCTTGACTGCCGCCATAAGCTCTTGAGTCTGCAGAAAGTATCGCTGTACTGGCAGCGGCAACGACCGTCGATCTCGTGTCACCGGCATAAGCTGCAATTTGGTTACACCAGATCCTACTGTCAGGATAGCTCAGCCCCATCAAACAGATTTCGAGCCAATCTGCCACTTTGCGTTCAACAAGTTTTCCTGTGGCATTGAGAATACAAAGCTGAATGTATGAAGTATTGCCCATCAGTTCATTCATAAGAGAATGACCATGGATATTAACATCTACACCTGCTTGCCAGTGTCCAACGTTACTATAGATAGTTTTGTTGCGCTCATCCCAATATTTAGTTGAAACCATGATTTATTGCTCTTTAGCGTTTGGATTGAGTGGTTCGCCCAAGTATACGTGTTGCTCGTCACTTGGCATTGGAATTGCCGTGATTGGTTTATGAGTTTGCTCTACACCATGTGCGTAAATTCCAGGACTAATTAGCAGTTGATATAGGCCTACCGATTGACGAGCGCTGATGCCTAAATCAATCGCTAATGCAGCAACCAGCCCAGTAACCAACCAAGAGTAATTGTTGCCTTGTAAATACTGAGTTAAGTGATTTGCCCAAGTAAACGCTTGATAGTTGTCAGCATCGTCAATTAGCTTTTCTACGTTATTGGCGATCGCCTGACTAGTTAAATCTAACGAGCCATAATGATTTCCAAACCCGGGTGCAATATGGACCTCACCTGCAAGATTACAGTCATTTGATGCTAATAACTGCTCAGCGACTTCTTTGGGGGGCTGATGAATGTTTTCCATTATAAACGTATAACTGGCTTGAACTTCTCTAGCGCCATTTTCATCGCCGCTGCCCGCTGATAGACCAATTGGGAGCAAGTGTTCAGCATTTGTTTTACTCACACCTGCCACCATTGCCGCTTTTACCGCAGGATGGCGAGGCCCTAATGTGATCAGACTAACTTGTAAAAAATTTAGAATAGTCGATTGACTTGCCTGTGGTAGTTCACCAGTAAACAATAACAATAGTGTATCGGCGAAACTACGCTTGTTAGCTAATGCGTCGATATCATAGCCGTGTAGAAAGCGCTTTTCACACACGTAAGGGTTTTCTTCACTGGGTACTTCCAAAACAATGCTAGTTTGAGCCTTATCTTGGTAGACGAAATCTCTTTTTTCTTTGGTCATTAAAATTGATACCTAAATTCTACTAACGCTGAAAAGCCTGCTAAAGGTAAGTCGTTAGGAATATTGACTCGCTCTCCACTGCTCGCTGACGGCTCTCTTGCATCAACATCGAATAAGTTTTTAGCGATTAAAGATAGTTGCCAATCCGAGCCTTTTGGTTGCCAGCGTAACGTGGCATCGGCCATTGAGTAATCATCAATATTCTCTCGTAAATCGAGCATGGCACGTTCTCTACCCATGACCCAATTGTTTCTTAAATGAAAGCGAAGATCTTCATTTATTTTCCAGTCGAGCTGCAAGTACAGTTGATTACTAGGTACATAAGCAACGTCTTTTTTCGTTTGCTCATTTTCTGCAGAAACGTATGCGTAGTTACCAGCGAGTCTCAGCTTCTCGCTAAGCTGCCATTGTAACTCGAATTCTGCGCCATACCCGACTTGTTCACCAAAGTTTTGAGCAGTGTTCGTACTTTTGCCTGTATCAGGTATGAATTGGATGATGTCGCTCCACTGGTAACGGTAGAAGCTGATGATGGCGCCAAAATCATCTCTAGGGTGGTAGTCAAAGGCTAACTCTACGGTTTCCATTTCTTCAGGTTGTAGGTCAGGGTTTCCTAATGATACAGGGTTGTTAATGTTACCTAATTCAGCAAACGAAGGAGCTCTAAAGGCTTTACCGTACAATATTTTTGTCGATAAATTTAATGACGTAGACCAAACGAGTGCAAGTCTCGGGTTTACTGTAGAGCCAAAATCAGAATAATCATCGATTCTTACGCCAGCAGTAACTTCCCAATCGTTAGCGACTTTCCAAACGTCTTGGATAAAGGCGTAGACATTATCTCGGTCATTTTCGCGGAGGAACATATAAGGAGTATCGGATACATCGACAACAGGGCTACCTTCAGGTAGAGGTTGTCCGTCAGGGCCTAAACCAAAGTTTTTACTTTCTTTGGTTTGATACATATCACCACGATGAAACCCAACACCAACTCGAACTATGTGGTTTTCCAACCCGTCGTATTGTGCGGTTGCATTGGCACGATAATGTCGTTCCCATACTTCTGGATTACCAATAAAGCCATCTGGGTAAGCAGTGCCACCTAATTCAGCACCTTCGGGGTAAATCCAGTAATTGTTTTTAATTTCTTGAGAAGTCTCAAAATAAGACAATTGATAATCGATGTTTAGGTTGGGATTAACTTGTTGATGATAGTTAATATCTAAATTATATCTATCACTGGCTTTATTAGCTTTTGGATCTAATGCTTCACCTAATCCCGCACCTAAGCCTCCATTTGTACGCTTTTGCATACCCGCTCGAATTACAAATTGATCAAATTCAAGCTCCGCTCTCATGTCGTAACTTTCTACGCCTAAACTAACCGAACCAGGTGCATGAGAAACGTCAGTACCAAAAATTCCATCTAAACGTGTTTGTGCATCGGCTTCTATGATGCTGTCATCACCATCTGTTTTGTGATACTCAAGATTTAAAGCAAATTTGTATGAGTCTGTGACTGAAGCAATGTTCACCCAAGCATCTTGCGTGTTATTAGTGCCTGCTCGAATCGCAAATTGATTGTCATTAATATCGTCAGCTGATTTTGAAATAATATTAATGACTCCAGCAAAAGCATCTGAGCCAAAAATGGCCGAGCCAGGGCCACGAATAACTTCAACACGGGCTATTGCCTCTACAGGCATGCCTAACCAGTTTTGATTTCGGTTACCTAAAAAATTATTGGTAATAGGAATTCCGTTGATCAGCATTAGGACTTGAGGATTGTAAGTACTGTGTACACCTCTAAAGGTATACAAAGGTAAGTAGCTGTTAGCACTTCTAGAAACATGTAAGCCAGGTACTGTTTCTAGAATATCATCAATATCAGTAGCGCCCATTTGATGAATTTGCTCTGAGGTAATTACTGTCGCTATTGCCGGTGCTTTAAATATTTGTGTCTTAATGCCGGTGGCAATTTCAACCATTTCTTCACTGCCATAGAAGTCGTCAAAAAAATCGTCTTCTAGCGAAGTAAATTCAGAATGTGCGATACTCGTTCCACAAAAGCCAAAGGATAGCATTGCAAGCGTAAGTGCTCTTAATTTCATTATTAAACCTGTTTATTTATTATTGTTCTTACTTCTCTACGCGCTATATCTTGCGCAATAAACATCCTTATTCTTTGTGTAAAGTCTAAGTGTAGCCTTTCGCTTCAACTTTGCCATCATTCAAACTTTTTACTCTAGCCATCATGGGCGGAATTTCATCTTTGTCAATCCTAACATCGAGTAATGTCGGTACTTTGTCATTAAATATTGTCGCTAAATCTAGATCTAACAACTGTGCAGGACTTTCAATAATAATTCCTCGTGCACCTTGCGCTTCCGCTAGCATGGCGAAATTAACTTCATTCAGTTGCCAACCGATAGATTCCGCTTGGCTCAGTTGTTGTCCGTATTTTATCATGCCAAATGCGGAATCATTTAAAACCACGAATACAACAGGTAATTGATGCTGCACAGCAACGCCAATCTCATGAGAGCTCATTAACCAAGCCCCGTCACCAGCAAAACAAATATGTGGCGCTTTTTTGTTAGCAAATGCTGAACCAATTGCCGCACCTATCGCCCATGCCATGCTACCAAAACCCATGGAAACACGATATAGACCATGGTTTTCTGCTCGTGTTAGATAATGGGTCGCCCATGCCCAAATATTGCCCGTATCAATAAAAATTCTACTGCCTTTCGGCAGCTTTTTTGAAAAATATGACATTAATCGCTGTGGCTTAATTGGAGTATCGTTACTATTGCACTTTTCTTCATCGATGAGGTCGATAAAACCACCAAGTGCATTTTTATTACACTCAAATTCTAAGCCTGTCCAAGTTCTACGCCAACTATGAGAATTCACTTGGTTTATCATGCGATTTAAGATGGCGTCAAGGTGACCACAAACGTGTAGTTTTGCTAATGGCGAACGACTAAAATTCTCTACAGACGAGTCGATATGAATCAGTTTTTTATTTTTTATTTCCGCGACGAGACTACCAATGCCCATTTCAGTGATTGAAGTGCCAATGGCTATAATGAGCTCTATATCATTGTTATTAAATAGGTTGTATGCAGACTCATGGCCTGCATAACCGAAAACACCACGGTATAGTGGATGCTGTTCATTTACCCAAGCCTTACCCATAGGGCCTGATACAAAAGGTGCATTGAGAGCTTCAGCTAGTTTTTCTATTTGTGAGTATGCTCGTTCACAACCATGGCCTAAAAAGAAAACAATTTTATCGACGCTAACAATCTCTTCGAGCAATTTTTCTATTGCTGGTTGGTCCTCTAGCGTCGTTGTGTTCATTAGATAATTAACATGAACATTAGGGTCAGGGTGTCCATAAGGTGCTCTGAGAACATCAGAAGGAATACTCAAGTGCACAGGCCCTCGTGGTGATTGAAATGATGCCATTAAAGCAGAGATCAATTTTCCTTCTAGCTGCTCAGGATGAGAAACAAAGGCATTAAACTTAGTACAGCTCCTAAAAATACTGACTGTGTCTATTGCCGTTTCACTTGAATCTTGTAAGGGCCTTTTACCAAACTTAGGTAGTGCAGTTTGTGCGGTAATGACTAGCATTGCGCTATGGTCAACTGACGCTGAGGCAACTCCAGTGATTAAATTAGTGGCACCTGGACCTGTAGTAGAACAGACGACACCAAGCTTACCTGTTTCTCGATAATAACCGTCAGCCATGAATGCCGCTGCGCATTCATGTCGAGCCACAACCGCTTTGATGCCACCACGCCTCTCTGAACGAGCAAGCGCGTTGTATAGGGGCTCTATTGCTCCTCCTGGTACACCAAACACATATTCAACACCGAGTTGGTGGAGGTATTCTAGTATAAGATCGGCATAATCGCTTATCTCAGCTTGGTATTCGTTATTCGTTGAAACCTCAGTTTGCATAATCTAGCCTGTTAATATGTAGCACTCTTACTGCCACCACTGTTTTATTTGTTATATATAAGCTCGTTAATAAAAATAGACTCTACAATCGCCTTTCGACGATTGACTGTTGTTAAGCCGCAGAATTAGAATCCTTTAAACACTGTCGAATCTCTTTTAAACTCATGGGTTTACCTATGTAATAACCCTGGGCATAGTTAACGCCAAGTTCTGCTAATTTATCTAAGGTTTCTTCATCTTCGACAAATTCTGCCACTGTCGTTTTACCTAGCGCATGAGCTGTTTCATTAATCGCCTTCACTAGCGCTGCATCAATACTATTAGTCAGCATATCCTTCACAAAAGAGCCGTCGATTTTAACGCTATCTGCGGGGATTTGTTTTAAATAGGCGAATGTACTAAATCCGGTACCGAAATCGTCAATAGCAAAGTGACAACCAAGTTCAGAGAGCTTGTTTACTAATCGCTGGGTGCCCGTAATATTGGATAAACTTGCACTTTCAGTTAGTTCGAAAACCACGTTAGATGGCTCAACTTGATATTTTTCAACCTTACTGGCAATAAAACCATATAAGCTACTATCGGCAAAAGCTTGGGCTGATAAGTTAATCGCAAGTTTAGGTAGCTCAGGGCTTTCACTTAAGGTTTTTAGTGCCTTGCCTATAACGTGCCTATCTAACAGCGCCATATCTCCCGCTTTCTCTAAAGAAGGAATAAACTCGTTAGGGTAAACGACTTTGTTATCGACAACTAATCTTACTAGCGCTTCGTAACAGAGAATTTCTCGAGACTTAGTATCGATAATGGGTTGAAATTCTAAAAGTATATCGTCATCGACTAAGGCTTTTTGTAGCTTAGTGACCCATTCAAAGCTTTGTTGCAGCTCTTCGGTAACTCGGTCGCCAACCTCAAAGATATGTGCTCTGTTTCTACCTTTTTCTTTTGCAGCAAACATGGCTATATCGGCTTGTTGTAAATAGGTTTCACTTGATGTCGCTAAACCGTTTATGGCTGAAATTCCGATACTACAACTAATTTTGTACACTTGTTCGTCAAATCTAAAGCTGGTACCAGCGATTACTTCGCATAACTCTTTTGCCGCTAGCTTTGCTTCTTCTACTTTTGTATTCGTCAGCAGCATGGCAAATTCATCACCACCTATACGGCATAGTACGTCGCTACTGCGGGTTCGCTCAGATAATAGTCTAGCAACTTCTTTTAGCACTAAATCACCTTGGTGATGGCCTTGTGAGTCGTTGATAATTTTAAAATGATCGAGATCTATGTAAATAAGCGAGTGTTGATGTTTTAGTCGCGCAGATTCATTGGCGAGTTTGTTTAATTCTAAATCAAAAAAGTATCGATTGTTTATGCCAGTTAAGTTGTCGTGCAGCGCAATATGTTTGAGCTGTTGTTCTGATTTTTTGCGTAAATTTATGTCTTCAATTGTACCTGATAAACCGATTATCTCGTTATTTTCGTCAATATGAGGGGATATATTGAATTCACACCAAACAAATTCATGACGTTTTGTTTTTATCTTTAATTCTATCGTCTCTTTGGCTCTTTTTCCTGATAGCAAATTGTTAAAAGCTTCAATAATGTATTGCTTCGTTTGCGGGGCAGAGTTGTAGATATAATCAGTAAAATTTACACCTATACTTTCTGAAACAGTAAACTTGGTGGTTTGAAACCAGGCATTATTTAAAAAAGTAATTCGTCCCGAAGCAGATAATTCGATAACAATACTATTGAGGCTATCTAGAACACGATAGTGCTTGCGGGACATAGAGTCATACTTGGATTGTTCTGAAGCTAAGGCAATTGCTTTCTCGTTAAATTGTTCATTCGCGACTAAAAAGTCTTCACGCTTGATGGCAATATCGCAGACTTTACGAAGCTGATCTGCTTTAAAAGGTTTTTGAATGTAATCTGTTGCCCCTTTCACCAACATTAGCTGCGCTAAATCAATGGTGCCGTGGGCTGTCATTGCGATAACAACCTGATTAGGGTTAATTGCAATTATCTCTTCTAAAACTTGGTCACCAGACATGCCCGGCATCATTATATCGAGAAGAATTAAATCGTATGTATTTTGTCTGAAAAGCTGCAGACCTTTTTTGCCGTTACTTGCGAGATCTACGGTATATTTATTTTTGAGCATTCGATGAACTAATGCTGCAGTATCTTCGGTATCTTCAATGACTAAGACATTTGGCGTGACGTTTAATTGATCTTGTCCTGAAATCACGTCTATTGCGATGTTGTGTAGTAAGTCAGTTTCTTGATAAGAGACTACTCTGTTGATGTCGAACATTCGTGCAGTGCTTTCGGCAATGCGCTCGCAGTAATTTTCAGTAATTAATATAATCGGAAGAGAAGCAGAAGAGGCTAATATGCCCGTGCGAACTAGTCTAGACAAGCGCCAGCCGTCTATTTGACCCACATTAACTTCAGTAATGATCAAATTAAATTGGTGCTTTTTTAAGTGTGCTATAGCTTCTTGGCTATTGGAAACGGCAACAATTTCATTGCTTTCTCTAGCTAATAGCCGAGACACTTTTAATCTATATTGTTCATTCTGTACTACAAGTAGAAATTTCAAGACTAAACTCACTTTCAACGGCCAAATATAACTACAGTTATTTGGCTGGTCCTTTTTGTCATTTTCAGCTTTATCTATCATAGAGTATTAAAGCTAGTGTTACCCTAATGTAACAAATTAACTTTTACTCATTTTTAACAAAATGTAAAGGGTTCACACGATAGGATCGACACAAAAGTTGTGCTCTCAGAAAAAAAATTGATCTGGATTAATACCTTTTAATAGTGGATTATAATTATAACAACAATTTGACAAGATTCGTTGCGCCAATGAAGTACACATTAGCTTTATGTTTGTATTTTTGTGTTTTTGTATCTAGCCATGCAAAAACGTATGTTATTGGCGTTCAAGATATCTCTTATTATCCTTTATATGATTTTCCTAATCCAAGCTTTGCCAAAGAGCTACTTGATGCATTTGCACAAAGTAAAGGCTACCAGTTTGAATACTTGCCGCTACCAGTAAAACGCATCAATCATTGGTATCAGGAGAATGATATCGACTTTAAATTTCCGGATAATCGCCGTTGGTTAAAAGGCGAAAAAATCAAGCATAGAGTTTTTTATAGTCAATCAGTTGTCGAGCTTACCGCGTGCGCAATGACGACTCAAAAAAATGCAGGAATGGACAGGGAGCAAGTTAAACGATTAGGTACATTGTTAGGGTTTCATGCAACAATGTGGTTAGATCGTCTTGAAAACAAACAAACCCAGGTTGTTGAAGTTAGTACAGTCGTTGATATTGTTAAACAGGTGTTGGTAGGGGCGGTTGATGCAACTAATTTAGAACCCAATGTTGTTAATCATGCATTGAAAGTATTAGGAAAGCCTGGTGCCGTGGTGATTAATGAAAATATCCCTTTTGAAACATATAGCTTCCATTTGTCTACATTAAAACACAAGCACGTTATAGAGGAGTTGAATGAATACCTTAAAAACAATCCTAGGTTTGTTAACGCGCTAAAGTCTAAATATAGCATCTTAGATGCGACACCTTATCGGACAGCACCTTCTCTTTAATATTTACAAACCATGCAAATTATCAAAGATATTTAACTTTTCTGGGCTGGAGTATTGTGATTGCGGCGCTATAAATGTGGCGAAATATACCGGATTTTCTGGCGGTAAATTACCTTCAACCAAAGATTTTCGAATGTAATCTTGCGAAATATGTGTGCTGATCTGATTATCAAATTCTTCGTCATTAAAGCTGAGTAGATCAAAAGATGTAGGCTGTAAGATTTGCAGTATTTTGGGCGCCATTTCAATTAAGTTAATATTCGATTGAAAACTCACGTAACTGCTAGTGACCTGTGGAGTTACGTGAATCGTAAAATATTGTTCATTTTTAAGCGCATTTAGAGAGTAGCCGTACGGCGTAAATACAAAATCATCTAGGGTAAAGCCTGGCAGTAAAGTCTCTAAGTGGAAAAAATCACGGACATCTTGTTTATTTAGCTTATGTGCTGTCAACGCCAAACTTGCGGCGTTAGAAATTTGATATGCTAATAATTCGTAAGTGCTATTCTCTACTTTCGCTGGCGTGCTTATTTCATTGTTTTGATAATGGAAAATATAATTGTGATGGCTATCCATTTCACCAAAGCGGTAGGCCGTCCCATTAATTTTTTGGGCAAGAGTTTTGCAATCTTCATCAAAGCTCGTTAGCTGTGCATGAGCAAAATATTCATTTTTCCTTTGATATATAACGCGTTGAATAATGTCTTTAGGTAGGTTGTTTAGTAAAAATTTAACAGAGTGAACTAACGCGGTTATGCCACACGTTAGGATAACCACTTTATCACGCCAGACAAATAAGCTCGATTCTGAGAGTATATAGGCCTTAATGTGTTCATTTTCGATAGATGACAATATTTGGGCATTACACTGGGCAACTAATACTTGCCAAAAAGTATCGTCAAATTGTTCAAATAAAGAAAACTGATTTGAATCAATGATAATTTCTGCTTTTTTCTCTGAGCCTTCGAAAAACAAGGGTGCCCCTTTGCCTTAACTTTTTACTTATCCTTTAGAAGAGCAACATTCTAGTGTGTTCATGTAGGTTTGCAATACTTTCCCTCGAAGATAATTAAGGCAGTGACTAGCTAGGAATCTTTTTACGTAAGTATAATGGCTCGCTGATATAACCCATTTTTAATAGCATTAATATTACGATGCCACCAATTGCTAAATGACCCAGCATCAATCCTTGGTAAAAGCCGTAGGCGCCGAAATAATTTGCGCCAATAAAAGTTAACGGAAGCAACAATACTATACGGTGGGTTAAACCAAGCAGTGTCGCAGTTACTGTTTTATCTTTAGCGTTTAAGCAAGACTGCAATACGATGGCCATGCCAGCAGAGGCGTAACCCCAAGGAACCCAAGCTAAGTAATACTCTAGGTGTTTAGCGATCGTTTCGTGTGGACAGACAAAATCTGAAATTAAATGGCCTTGTGTATAAGCTAATAAAGCGATTATTACCTGAAATATCAAGATGGCACTAAAGCCGACAGCATAAAGCTGTTTTACACGCTGTTTTTTGTCCGACCAATGGTTTACGCCAATAAGGGCTGGCATCGATGTAGTTAGCACCATAGGTAAAAGTAAAAACAGCACCTCTAGCCTAAACAATAAGGCGAGTGCGGCAACGAAACTGGTGTCTATATTGGCTGCAATAGCGGTAAGCACGGCCATGCTTAACGGGGTAATAAACTGTTGAGTAACAAGTAATAAGGTTTTATATGAAGGAACTGTAAACAGTTTTCCGATGTTTTGCTGATTTGGTGTTTGGTACGGAACTTTGAGAAAAAGAATGAGTAATGAAAAAGCTGCGATTAGAAAGTCAACGGTAATGTGTACTAAGCCTAAACTGGCAATATTTCCTTGATATAAAGGACTTTCAGGTAATAACAATAATAAAGCCAATATCGCTTTGATACTTGCCCACGCAAGGATAAGCCCACTGGCTAAATTCATCCAACCCAAGGCTCGCAACATGCCATTTGCTTGCCAAATAAGTGCTAAAAATAACCAGCCTAAGGCTCGGAATTCAACATAACTGTTTTGGTCTTGAATTTCTCGATTAGTAGCACCGCCCGAAAGCCAAGCATTATTTCCCATAAGTTCAAGTAGTTGATTGGAGCAGGTAAAAAATACCAGTGAAGTGAATAGCACCACCAAACTATTCCTTAAAAGTAAAAAGCTCACTTTATCAGGTAACGCGCTTTGGTTTTTACTATTGGTTTTAATAACGGTGTTATTGGCTTGAACACTAAAAGCAATGGCCAGAGCTGACATAGCCACGGTAATGGGCAAGGTAAAACCAAAACCAGTGAGTATTCTTTCTGACTGCATGGCGAGTAAAGAAGACTCTAGTAATTCATAAGCAAGCAGCGCTAGGATAGCGCCAACCATAGGGAAGCTATTTCGCCACAATAATTTGCCTGCCGACTCATTTAAAAAAGACTTGCTGTTACAGTAACTCATTCATTTCGTCTAATGTGATTATCTCGCCTTATAGGAAAGCAAAAAAACGAAAACAATTGCATTTCCTTATGTAACAATTAATTGCGAAAGCAGCTAATTGTTACATCTGGAATTACTTTATCTAGAGATGATTGCTAGTTATCAGCAAGCGCTTTTAGTTTTTGTTTATATTGTTCAAGATCTGATGCGGAATTTGACGTAGCGATATCTATTGCTTGTTCTAAGTTTTTCTTAGCTTCCGTTTTTCTATTAAGCGCAAGGTTAACTTGGCTTAGTCCTTCATATAATTTGGCTGACTCAGGGTATTTAACAATTGCCTTTTCAAAGTAAGACTTAGCGGTCTCTGTATTACCATGTTTTAAATAGAATCGTCCAAAGCGGTTTTGCCAATAGGCAGAGTCGTATCGTTTTGTGGCGAGAACATCTTTAAATTCCTCCATAAATAGTTGAAAGTGCTTATAATCATCTCGATTCCACGCTAGCCAAATTAAGTGATTTTTAGTGGAATTAGAGATTTTTAATGGAAAACCAAAGCGTTTGCCTCTCTTCGCAAAGTAGGAGGTTAAGTAATCTAAGCCGCCAAGATCTTGGTATTCCTTGATAGTTGCAAATGCTAAGTCTTTGTAGTTATGAAAATAGAACTTGAGCCCCTCATACATGGCAACATAAGGCAAGGATTCATGGGTTTCCTCGTTAAAGGTTTGATAACGCCAATTCAAATTTTTTGAAGAGATTTCAGTTAAGTTTTCATTAAGCTGTTCACTGTATGAAATAGTAAAAATGTCTCGGGTAGAGTTAACCAGATACAAGTATTTTTCTGACTGATTTTCTCGTTTATTAAAAGCGCTGATACTTTCTTTTGATGCGTTACCGCCATTGGTGGCGATAAAGCCAGAAAATAAGTCTTGTGGCTCAAAAAGGGAATAAGTGGCAAAGAAAGCGCCCATTTCCCAGCCAAATAAAACAGTGTCGTTCGATGCTCTGACATTGGACTGAATAAATGGCAAGATCTCTTCGTTAAGAGATTGCTGAAAAACGGCTCTTTTGTTACCAAACCATTCACGCCTAATAGGCTCTGGTGAAACAATACCAACGACAATCATTTCAGGTAACGCGTCAGGTACTCTTAATGACTTTTGTAAGGCAACTGCGTTAATAAAATGCCACTGGCCATCTAATACGTAAACAACGGGGTACGATTTCTCTGACGTGTCGTAACTTTCAGGGAGATATACCTGTAATGTCATTGTATGTTCTAGTAATTTCGAGTCTAGTTGATACTCATGACCGTAGCTGAGCGGTTTATTTTTGGTTTCATTTGCGTGGAGTGTTGGTGGCACAAATAGTACGCTGCAAAGCAGTGCCACAGTTAAAATTAAGCGAATCACTTTCTATTCCTTTTAAAATGTTATTGGAACGGGGAGCATTAGTGAAGTTAGCACAATGCTTTAACTTCACTAAAAACAAAAGTGTTTCAAAAAACGTCAAAATATAAGCTGTGTTTTTATAGTGTGTTGATCGTTGCTTGAGCGGTATTAGCTTGACGCTGAAGTTGTGCTTTTAATAGGTTTTCTGCTTTTGCGCCTAAATAAACATAAATGCCTAGGCCAATGAGCAAGCCGATAGACGTTGCCATCATAGCGACGGCGCTGGCTAAGTGTTCAGCTGAACCCAGAACAGATTTAAACATGAGCAACAAAGCTTCGATAGATACTGCGATTAATATTGTCGCAATGAAACGGGTGATGGTTCGACGGGTAGAGCTATGTCGCAATATATCCTTTTGCATTAGTACTTCTTCTTCGATAGTGGTTTTTCCTAAATCAAATACTGCAAGCGCTAAGGTTAAAAATATGATGATGCTAAAGGGTTTTACTTGAATATCATTGGCATTTTTTAGTGTAAATAAATCGACAATTTCGCTGCCAGCTGAATACAGCAAAATGCCGACAATAATGAATAGTCCTAGTACAATGGCTGAATATACACCAAGAAAAAAAGGGTGAAATTTTTTACGTTTAATATCGCCCATTAAAAACTCAATTGCGTGGGCAAGGTTGATATCAATGACCAATATGCCAAGTTCTTGCCCGTCAGTGTTGGTATAGCGTAAAGCCGATGACAAACACAAGTTATGACTAGAGCTTGAAAGGTAAGGCTTGGTAACAACGATGTCATTACTTTGCTTTGCTAAGGCGAAATAAGGGCGATAAGCGCGATCTATGCCCTTACCTGTGCTAGAAATACAACACTTACCTGCTTTTCTACCATAGTCCATACTTGATTGTATGCCTTGATTATCTAACGTAAAAACGAGCTCGACAAAAGGGTAATGCTTATTTAGCCAGCGCATTGAGTTTTCGAGTCTAGATTCATCTTCAAACATCTTAGCGTCAAACACTCCTGCCACGATAGAAGCCATTAATTCGTGGATAGCGGTTTCATATTCGTGATAGCGCTCTATTACACTTATATAATTCATAGATTTGGCTCTCCTATCGAGTTAACAAAGGGCGTAAGCGGTAAAGGTTTCTTTAATCCAAGTGGTAAATAACGACAACTCAGGACGAGATGTCAGATTTTCATGGTGCACTAAGTAATATTTGTCTTTAGTTACAAGATTTTCGTCAAACAGTTTCACTAGATGCTGGTCGTTAAACCAAGCTTTACTCAGTGGCAAAGGAACGAGTGCGATGCCCATGCCTTGCTGGGCTGCTCTAGCTACACCGAACATACTATCGAATTGGATAATTTGTGCAGGATCAAAGCCTTGCACATCATGTTCGTCTGCCCATTGATGCCACGACCAAGGACGCGAACTATGCAAAATTAGCGGCGTTTTTAGCAGTGCTTGTTTGCCTTGGTTTTTGAGCCTAGCAAATAACTCTTTATTACATGCCGGTACGTACTGTATTGGAAAAAGCTCTTGCACAAAGCCTCCTTTGGGTTCTGTACTGGCTAAGACTATCGATAAGTCACTTGATTGAGATAACAAGTTGACAGGAGGCTTTGTGGTTTCCAATTGCAAATTGATTGTCGGATGTTGCTGAGACCACTCTTGTAACCTAGGCACAAATAACTCGCTGGCAAAAAATTCCGGTAAATTGATGGTGATAACGCTATTGGACGGCCTATGGGTAAACTCATCAATGGTTGATTCTAATTGTTCGATAATTGGCTGAATTGATTGGAAGAAGAGCTTACCTTCACTGGTTAACTCTATCGAACGGACACTGCGTTGAAAAAGGGTGATATTTAACTGTTCTTCTAATTGCTTTATTTGATGACTGACTGCCGAAGGGGTTAGAAAAAGTTGTTCAGCGGCATGTTTGAAACTTAAACATTTGGCTGCGACACAAAATGAGCGTAGCCCTCTAATTGGTGTTTGTACTGACATAATGAATAGAAAATAACGATAGACACAAAAGCTGTTGCAATAGTTAAACCAATGTTTGGATTTTTATTTTTATTTATAAAACAACTGTTTAGTTTTTATAGAAAAATATCTCTGCACCGTTTTGGTTCATATGCACCGTATTAATTACGCTACAAAGTGCGTTATGTTCATGGTAAAAAAAAGGACACCAATTAGGTGTCCTTGAAAAACATATCAACAATGTCTTAAGTATGAATCTGGGGAGATCCAAGTACGGATTTATAGTAGGTTTTTAGCTGTTAATCGGCAAACGAGAAATTTTCAATCGATAGAATAAATAAATTCACCTGTAACCAGGCTATGCTTGTGATGTCCATGTAATCACTATTACTTTTAATAATTTATATTCTTTTTATATCAATACGTTATATATGTTGAAAAAAGTAAACACATAGGTTTACTCTATTGGCGTTAGGTTCGGAGTTAGCCGAAATAATAAAATCAATAACATTGATAAGGAAAAATCGTGAGAATATTTCAGAACGTTATGCTCTGTCTTAGCCTGTTTTGCATGGCTGGAGCTTCTGCACAAGCACTTCGGGTAAAGGGGCCTCATAGTGACCGTGTACATCAAACGCAAATCAAAGCGAGTCTAGATGTTGAGACTCACCGTGTGACAGCAGACATGCAACTCACATGGAAAAATACAACAGATGTAACCCTTACCGAAATTCCATTTCATTTATATCTCAATGCATTCTCATCGCCAGACACTGTATTTATGGTAGAAAGTGAAGGTGGCAAGCTACGCAGTGATGAACGAGAAGGTGGCAGTAAAGAAAACTTTGGTTATGTTGTTGTCACTGCATTATCAAATGCTCAGGGCGAAGATATCTTGTCTAACTGGCAGATGGATAACAGTATCGCTATGTTAACCTTATCTGAGCCGCTTGCACCGGGCGAAGAACTGGTTATCAATATGTCATTTACCAGTCAGCTACCAAAAGTTTTTGCACGTAGCGGACATAATGGCGATACCTTCAACTTTGTTGCTCAGTGGTTTCCTAAGCCTGGCGTATATATTGATGGCCGTTGGGTAAATCACAGGTATCATGCTCATAGTGAGTTTTTTGCTGATTTTGGTACTTATGACGTTACCTTAACTGTACCAAACGATTACGTTGTAGGTGCGACAGGCTACTTAGCCAATAAAACTGAAAATGGCGAGCTTACATCTCATCAGTACATTGCAGAAGATGTTCACGACTTTGTTTGGACTGCAGATAGCCAATTTGCGGAAGCAAATCACAATTGGGAAGGCATCAATATTCGTCTACTTTATCAAGAGCCGTTAGACGAAAAATCAATTCAAAATCAATTTGACGCAGCTGTTGCTTCTTTCAAGTGGTTTGAAGAACACGTGGGCATGTACCCGTATTCTACTATGACATTAGTTCAGCCTCCGGAAGACGCTGGGGGAGCTGGCGGTATGGAGTATCCTACCCTAGTAACGACAATTACCGATCTTGACTATACCGATATGCAACAAGCCGCAGCGCTGGTTACTATCCACGAAATTGGTCATAACTATTGGCAGGGCATTTTTGCTTCGAACGAATTTGAAGAATCTTGGATGGACGAAGGTATTAACAGCTATACCGAAGGGCGCATAATGGAGGAAACTCTAGGGCGTAAAAATGTTGCTCAGCTTGGCAATATTGCGGTTAATTTGTCGATTACTCATCATATGAGAACAGCATCTCAGCCAACATTAGATCCGGTCAACACTAATTCTTGGAGTTACATAAATAGTGGTGCATACGGCACCAATTCATATTCAAAGCCAGCAACCATTTTAAACACGGTTGAGCGTGTTTGGGGTGTCGATAAAGTCGACCGTCTACTTAAAGCCTATTACAAAGAGTGGGCGTTTAAGCACCCAAAAACAGAAGACTTCTTAGCGGTAGCTCAAGCGATTGATGTTGAGATGGCGGCGTATTTAGACGCGGCAATTAATACCACTAAAACGGTAGATTTTACTGTCTCTAGAGTACGTAGTGAGAAAATGGATGTCGGAGGCGGTTACGCACTATCAGCTTCTGCTGATTTGGAGTTTACAGAGCCTACTGAATCAGAGAAATTTCAAAATACAGTAACTTTAGCTCATCATGGTCAATTAACCCCACCTAGTGTTGATGTACTACTCACTTATAAAGATGGTAGCAAAGAAACAAGAACCTGGTCGTTAAACCAAGGAAAGCCTTGGATAACATGGAATTTTGAATCTGACACTAAATTATCTGAAGTCATGATAGATCCAGAGTTTAAAGTGTTGTTAGACAAAGATTTGTCAAACAATATCAAACGAGAAAGTGAAGAACCAGGCCAGGCATGGCGTTGGGTAATTTCTCTTATGCAAACTATGCATAGTTCTGTTAACGCTTTATTGCCATTGTAGGAGAATATAAATGAATACATTACAACTGCTATGGCGATACAAATGGATTGCCGTTATTACACTCTTTATCGAGTTAATTATTTTTACACCGGCTCTAATTTTGATGTCTCGATTTGGCAACAAGGAAGTGACGGCCAATTTATTGATTACGCCCATTGGCTCAGCAAACTTTATGGGGGTGTTTTTTGACGCAATAAGAACCAGCCCAGGGTTTGTTTATGCTATGGCAGCGTTTATCGTCACAATTCCGACCTTATTCCTATTTAAGCTGGCGCTAGCAGCAGGAACAATGGCTAGCATGCACGAAAATAAGTGGTCAATATCTTCATGGCTTAGCCTTGCGGGCGAGCATTTTTTAAGGTCTCTTGGTTTATTACTTCGTTGGTTAGTGGTACCGCTTATTTTATGTGGTATAGCGGTACTCTTAATGAAGGTTTTCTCGGTTGAGTCAACTAAAATTAAGTTAAGCGTTTTAGCATTTACGTGGTTTGTAGCGCTTTCATGGCTGTTTTTATCACTAAATGGTATTACTCAAAAAGAGCGTTGGTCGCTTAAAAATGGTGCGGTTGTGCTATATAAAAATGTGGGTAAAGTAGCCGTTACTCTCGTTGTATTTGCTCTGTTAATTGCTGCGGTCGAGTTTTTAAATGTGCAAATGTTTAGCGCAAATATTAGCCCTGATACAAGTTTCACCTTTGGTGTAATAGGCGCATTTACAATTGCGCTTATCATGCGCTTTACCATTTTGTATTGGCAAGCTGCACACGTAACAATATGGAAAACGCATAGAGAAAATCAATAAAACGTTTTGCTTTAAAGTTTACCAAAAGTAATAAAGCCCCAAATTATTGGGGCTTTATTACTTTTTACCATTTAGCAGTTTTCATATTTCCAGTTTCGACCTTTTCCTTCACTTACCCATTCAATCGTGGTCGCTAGACGCTTTTCTCTGGTCGCTTCTCGTTTAGCTGATGTAATCCATTCGATATAATCCTTTTGTTTGGTATAACTAAAACTTTCAAAATGCTGTTTTGCCAGTGGGTTTTTGGCTAGCGCCTTGGCCAAGTCATCGGGAACAACTAGCGTGGACTTATCTTTACGGGTTACTTTCTTTTTAGGCTTTTCTGTGGAGCTATTATAAGCAATTGCTCTTTGAATAAAGGATATGACTGCTTCATCACTCGGTAACTCGTCAACCGATTTTAGTTTTAATGAAGCTAAGTTTTGACCATCGCTTTTGTCAAAAAGGTTTTCAAGATCTTCGATATGCTTACCTTCAAAAAAAGAAAAGTTTACATGGGCTTTAAAAGCAGCCATTGCACAGACTAAACCGTGCTTGGAGAAACAAGGTTGGTTCCATTTTATCGCTTCTTCAATGCTGGGATCGGCTCGATGAATAAGTTTTCTCAATTTATTGAGAATGTCTTGGGCAAAGGCTGGCTTTTCGGCAATGTATTGATCAATTTTCTCTATGTGCATAGGCGTGCCTGTTCAATATTGTGCTTCATTAAAATCTAAGTTTCGTTATTTATTTAGTCTAGTTTACAACTTTTTCTCTTGTTCCATCGACATTAATAGTAGTGAATCAATACTGATAAAATTAAAAGGACAATATTATGGTGTTTTCTTTGTTTTCTAATTTAACAAAAGTCAAACTACATAAACCAAATTCAATTGTTAAAGCTGTATTTACAAGCGTTCTTGTAATCGCATCACAGCCAACTCTTGCTCATAATAGTTATGATGATTTAGATGTAAACGAGCAGATTGTCGATATCATTGCTCACGGTAGTTTGATACAAGTGAAGCAACTCATTGCTGAAGGTTTAGATGTAAATCAAGATTTGAATAACGATGGTACGCCGCTAATTATTGCTGCGCAAAATGGCAATAAGCAAGCGATAGAATATTTGATCAGCGTGGGGGCCGATGTAAACCTAAAAAGCGAAACCGATGGAAGCCCATTGATTGCTGCTGCTTTAACTAATAATTTGGCACTTGTTGAGTACTTTTATGAACGAGGAGCTGACATAGATGCGATTACCGAGCATGACGAAACAGCGTTAATTAGCGCATCTCATTCTGGCCATTTTAAGGTTGTTAGATATCTGGTAGAGAAGGGAGCTGATGTAAACCTCGCCGTTGAAGCTAACACGCTAAGAGGCACTGAGCTACGAAGTCCATTACGTAGCGCTAAAACAAGAGAAATAAGAGAATACCTAATAGCGCAAGGTGCGAATAAGTAATGCAAGGCTAAAGGTAGGTATTAGCTTATAACTGCATACACAGTTGTTGCTATTTAGGTAAGCTCGTAAATGCCTCATTTGTGCTAAAGCATAGATATTTCACAGAGGTGGTTTAATTCGATATAGCGAAGCTAAAATTTGACGTAAAAAAAGCAGCCTTTAGCTGCTTTTTTCGTGAATTTACTAAACGAAATTTAGTCGTTAACCATAGGTACGTAAAAAGAGTCTTTCAATTCAAAGTCTCCTTCAGCTTTTACAACCTTGTCGTTCTCAAAGGTAATGATGAACTTCTTATTTCTATCGAATGATGAATCTCTACCTGATTTAAAGCTATATAGGTAATGCCAGATATCATCATTAAAAGCATCTACTACTACAGGGTTACCAAGAATAAATTTAACCTGATCTTTAGTCATACCTATTTGTAACTTATCGATATCTCTTTGTTCCAGAAAGTTTCCTTGCGGGATATCCATACGGTAAACCCAGCTTGAACAAGCGGTAAGCGATAATACAAAGACCAGCGATAAAACTCTTAACAACATAACCTAGCAGTCATCCTTAAAATAAAGTGAGTGGGGATAATAACTAAGCAAGCTAACAGTTACAAAGGATTTCTTTGTCGTTTGTTGAAAACATGTCCAATCTTAAACAAATTTTGTTAAAAAACTTTTTGTTTAACTATTCGGCACGTCTTTCAAACTACTTTAAACTAATTAGCTTGCCAGTAATTCCTCGGCATTTGCTAGGCTTGAGTCAGTAATTGTGTCTCCTGCAAGCAGTCTAGCGATCTCTTTGACACGTGCTGGCTGACTAAGTTCAGTTACTGTGGTTTCTGTATGTTCGCCATCGGTAAGTTTGGCGACAAATAATTGCTGATGTCCTTTACTAGCGACTTGCGGTAAGTGGGTCACACAAATAACTTGTGTATTACCGGCAAGTTGTTGAAGTTTAGTGCCTACCATAGCTGCGGTAGGGCCACTTATACCAACATCGACTTCATCGAAAATCAAACTAGGCGTAGTTACTTTTGCAGAAAGGATTACTTGCATTGCTAAACTTATACGAGATAACTCACCGCCAGAGGCTATTTTGTTTAATGGACCTGGCACTTGTCCTGGATTTAAACTTACTAAAAATTGAACGTCGTCAGCACCTGCACTTGTAGCGTTCTTTGCTACGTCAGTAATGACGTCTATTGAAAATTGACCATGCTCCATATTCAGGGCTTTAAGACTTTTAGTAATTTCCTTGGATAATTTTGTTGCTGATGTTTCGCGCGCTTTTGTTAGATCATGTGCAGCCAGTTTATACTGCTCAAAGGTTTTATCTATTTCACTGTCTATATGACTTAGTCTGTCTTCATCTGTTTTTAGCAAGCTAAGTTCTTGAGCCAGTTTCCCATGAAAGCTCGCTAATTCTTCTGGTGCTACTTGGTGCTTTTTAGCAAGTTGAATAGCGTTAGAGTATCTATCGTCTATTAATTGAAAACTTTGCGGGTCTAATTCTAAGCGCTCTTGGTATAGTCTTAGTTCATCGCTCGCATCTTCTATATGCACTAGAGCTTCATTTAACTGATCGTTAAGAGGCGATAATTGTTGGTCGAGCTCTGCTAAACTAGCCACTTGCTCAAGCGCTTTACGCAATGAGTCGGCAATATTAAATTGCTCGTTTTCAGTTAAAAGATGAGTGCTTTGCAACGCAGCATCGAGTAAAAACTGACTATTACTAAATTTTTTATAGTCGTTTTCAAGCTGTTCGAATTCACCTTCAGCGAGAGCAAACTCATCCAGTTCATTCACCTGATAAGCGAGCAATTGTTGTTGAGCTTCACGCTGTTGTTGTTGCTCAAACAATTGATCACGTTCCTTTTTCAAACTTTTCCATTGGCTAAAATGAAAGCGAACAGCAGCTAATAAGTCTTCATGGCGACCAAATTCATCGAGCATCTCACGTTGACGGCTGGCTTTGGTGATTAGTTGATGATCGTGTTGTCCATGAATATTTATCAGTAATTGACCAAGTTCTTTCAGTTGCGCTAACGGAACAGGTGTACCATTTATATAAGATTTTGAACGGCCTTCTGCTGAAATCACCCGACGTAAAATACAGCTGTCAGCATCTTCTAAGTCTTGGTTATTCAACCATGCCATGGCGGATAAGTTGTTTTTAAGCTCAAAGGTGGCAACTAACTCAGCTTTATTGCAGTTTGGCCTTACTACGTTTGTACCAGCTCTGTCACCTAAACATAAACCAAGAGCATCTATAGCAATAGATTTACCAGCACCGGTTTCACCTGTGATGGTGGTCATGCCGGTTTTCCAGTCAATTTCTAGCGATTTAACAATAGCGAAGTTTTGAATAGTCAGTTGCGTTAACATAATGTTCAAAATACTGTATAAAGATATAGTGATAATTTATACAGTATTTTTTAGAGGTGCAACTTTTTTTTGATGAAAAGTTAAACGAATTTAATTTATTGAAAGCTTATTACGGTGAAAATGCCTGATTAATAAAGCTTATTACCCCAACTTAATTTTTGACGAAGTACATTAAAGTAGTCGTGATCCAATGGATGAATAAGTCGGATTGAGCAATCGCTTTTGCGAATGATAACTTCATCACCTGGCATAACGGCGAGAATAACATGGCCATCGCAGCTTACTTGTAGGTTTTCATAGTTTTCGTTGGCCAGAATAAGTTTAATTTCACTGTTACCGTCTACCACGATTGGGCGACTAGTCAGTGTATGAGGGAACATTGGTACCAATGATAGTGCGTTCAAATTTGGCGTTAAAATAGGGCCGCCTGCCGACATAGAATAAGCGGTTGAGCCTGTAGGAGTCGAAACAATTAAACCGTCTGAACGCTGGCTAAACATGAAGCTACCGTCTATGTATACTTCAAATTCAATCATGCTCGCGACTTTACCGGCATGAAGTACTGCTTCGTTTACCGCACTATTAGAGCTTTTTAATTTGCCATGACGATATACTTCCGCTTCGATTATAAAGCGTTGTTCAGAGCGAGATTCACCAGCAAGTATCTTTTCTAATGGTTCTATTAACTCGTTAGGCGATAAATCAGTAAGAAATCCTAAATTACCTCGGTTAACACCAATAACGCCTATGTTATAACAGGAAAGTACACGGGCTGCGCCAAGCATATAGCCGTCGCCACCAACCACGATGGCGAGATCAGCAAGTTCACCAATTTCTACTAGGTTGTGGCACTGTTCTAGCTCTATAGATAAAGAAGATGCCACTGAGCTTTCAACCAATACGCGATAGCCTTGCTCAATTAAAAACTGATAAAGGGTTTCAATAGTTGCCTTGGCGCCTTCATGCTTTGGCTTACCAATTAGGCCTATGGTGTTGTATAGCTTAGTCATTTCATTATTTTCGGTGTTCAGAATGTCGCAAGTTTCGCGTCATTTTTATTGCTTGTAAAGCATACTTTTTCATAATTATGAACAATTGTGCTTGATTCGACAAATTCTAGCCCCATAATTAGCATCATTGTCTATAGTATCCAGTTAGAAAGAGTTATTTTGGAGCTGTTTCATGTCTAACGAATCACACGAAAATAAAACTGCTGAAGAAATCGCAGCAGAAGAAATTATAAAAGAAGCTGAAGAGCAAGTTGAAGAGCAGCACGACCATGCTCATGAAGTTATCTCTGAAGAACAAGAAAAAATTAACGAATTAGAATTAGCGTTAGCTGCGGCGCAAGCAACCGTTGCTGACCAAAAAGATTCAGTTATTCGCGCAAAAGCTGAAGTTGACAACATTCGTCGCCGCAGTGCGCAAGATGTTGAAAAAGCACGTAAGTTTGCTTTAGAAAAGTTCGCTGGCGAAATGCTAACTACCGTTGACAACCTTGAGCGTGCTTTACAAAGCATCGATAAAGAAGATGAAGCGCAAAAAGCTATGCTTGAAGGCATTGAGTTAACGTACCAAGGCTTACTTTCTTCTTTAGAAAAGTCTGGCGTTACTGCGGTAGACCCGCAAGACCAACCGTTCAACCCTGAATTACATCAAGCCATGTCAATGCAAGAAGTTGAAGGTGTAGCACCTAATACTGTTATTGCAGTGATGCAAAAAGGTTACGAGTTAAATGGACGTTTAATTCGCCCTGCAATGGTGATGGTGTCAAAAGCGAGCAGTGTTGATACACAAGCATAAGCTTTAACAGCTTAATCCGCTTTAAAACAATCTGAAAAGTCAGGCAAATGCCTGGCTTTTTTGTTTCTGGCACGCAACTTTTCTGGTCTCGACCGGAAAAATGCAAAAAAATTGTCACAAAAATCAGTTTTTTTCACATTTTGTGGTTGAAAACGTTTTTTCAGCCCCCACTAATTGGTTCAACAAAGAAATTAATTGTATTGATAGAATTCGGAGATCCTTAAGATGGGCAAAATTATCGGTATTGACCTAGGGACAACTAACTCATGTGTAGCTGTTCTAGACGGTGAAAGTGTACGTGTTATTGAAAACGCGGAAGGCGATCGTACTACTCCTTCAATTATCGCTTATACAGACGAAGGTGAGACACTTGTTGGTCAACCTGCAAAACGTCAAGCGGTAACAAACCCTAAAAACACATTATTCGCAATCAAGCGTTTAATTGGTCGTCGCTTTGAAGACAAAGAAGTTCAGCGTGACATCGACATCATGCCATTCGGTATTGCTAAAGCAGACAATGGTGATGCATGGGTTGAAGCGAAAGGCGAAAAAATGGCGCCACCACAAGTTTCAGCTGAAGTTCTGAAGAAAATGAAGAAAACAGCAGAAGACTTCTTAGGTGAAACAGTTTCTGAAGCAGTAATTACTGTTCCTGCTTACTTTAACGATTCACAACGTCAAGCAACTAAAGATGCGGGTCGTATCGCTGGTTTAGAAGTTAAGCGTATTATCAACGAGCCAACTGCTGCTGCTCTTGCTTACGGCATGGACAAGCAACAAGGCGATAAAGTAGTTGCTGTATATGACTTAGGTGGTGGTACATTCGATATCTCAATTATCGAGATTGATGAAGTTGAAGGCGAGCACACGTTTGAAGTACTTGCGACTAACGGTGACACGCACTTAGGTGGTGAAGATTTCGATAACCGTTTAATTAACTACTTAGTAGACGAGTTTAAGAAAGACCAAGGTCTTGACCTTAAAACTGACCCATTAGCGATGCAACGTGTTAAAGAAGCTGCTGAAAAAGCAAAATGTGAGCTTTCTTCAGCACAACAAACTGACGTAAACCTTCCTTACGTTACTGCTGACGCGACTGGTCCTAAGCACATGAACATCAAAGTGACTCGCGCTAAGTTAGAGTCATTAGTTGAAGACATGGTTAAAGCGACGCTTGAGCCGTTAAAAACTGCACTAGCTGATGCAGACCTTTCAACTTCAGACGTTTCTGACGTTATTTTAGTTGGTGGTCAAACACGTATGCCACTTGTACAACAAGTAGTAACTGACTTCTTCGGCAAAGAGCCTCGTAAAGACGTTAACCCTGATGAAGCAGTAGCTTCTGGTGCAGCTGTACAAGCAGGTGTATTAGCAGGTGACGTAACAGACGTTCTTTTACTAGACGTTACTCCATTATCTCTAGGTATTGAGACAATGGGTGGTGTGATGACTAAAGTTATCGACAAGAACACTACGATTCCTACAAAGCAATCGCAAACGTTCTCAACAGCTGAAGATAACCAAGCTGCGGTAACTGTTCACGTATTACAAGGTGAGCGTAAGCAAGCAAGTGCTAACAAATCTCTTGGTCAGTTTAACCTAGAAGGTATTGATGCTGCTCCTCGTGGTATGCCTCAAATCGAAGTAACTTTCGATATTGATGCTGACGGTATCTTACATGTGTCTGCTAAAGACAAGAACACAGGTAAAGAGCAAAAGATCACGATCAAAGCATCTTCTGGTTTATCGGATGACGAAGTAGAACAAATGGTACGCGACGCGGAAGCGAATGCTGATGCTGATGCTAAGTTCGAAGAGTTAGTGACTGCGCGTAACCAAGCTGATGGCATGATTCACGCAACTAAGACTCAAATTACTGAAGCAGGTGACGACTTACCAGCTGAAGACAAAGAGAAAATCGAAGCGGCAATTGCTGAACTAGAAGAAGCAATTAAAGGCGACGACAAAGAAGCTATCGATGCTAAGCAACAAGCATTAATTGAAGCATCTGCTAAGTTAATGGAAATTGCTCAAGCGAAAGCTCAAGCGCAAGGCGGTGCAGGTGCACAACCAGGTGCTGATGCTGGTCAAGCTCAAGATGCTGGCGCGCAACCAGCGGACGACGTAGTTGACGCAGAGTTCGAGGAAGTTAAAGACGATAAGTAATTTTGTTCGATTGTTTGAGTGCTTTCACTCGATGTCGGTGTTGAAAGTGCTCACATACATTTGTATGCTGCGCGCTTTCGCCTAGACCTAGAGCGAAATCACAACAAACAATCAAAACAAAAAATCGTTGTTTAATGAGATAAAGCGTCGTCATTCGACGCTTTATGATTTTAAGAAGATATAGATTTAGAAGTAATTTCTTTACTGGTTTTGAAAGCCGATAAACAAATTAATTTTCGAAAATTAGCGGTAAATAGAAAGATTATATTATGTCAAAGAAAGATTATTATGAAACGCTAGGCGTTGCCAAAGATGCGTCTGAGCGTGACATTAAGAAGGCATATAAACGCCTTGCGATGAAGTATCATCCAGACCGTACGCAAGGTGATAAAGATAAAGAAGAGACCTTTAAGCAGATTAAAGAAGCTTATGAGGTGCTTAACGACGATCAAAAACGTGCAGCTTACGACCAATACGGTCATGCAGCCTTTGAACAAGGTGGCATGGGCGGCGGTGGCGGCTTCGGTGGCGGCGCTGACTTTGGTGATATTTTCGGTGACGTATTCGGCGATATCTTCGGTGGCGGTCGTCGTGGCGGTGGTGGCGGTCAACGCGCACGCCGTGGTAGCGATTTACGCTACAACTTAGAAATGACATTAGAAGAAGCCGTTAAAGGTAAGTCGGTAGAAATTAAAGTACCTACTTATGTTCACTGTGACTCTTGTGATGGCTCTGGCGCGAAAAAAGGTACGCAACCGAAAACGTGTGGCACGTGTCACGGTCACGGCCAGGTGCAGATGCGTCAAGGTATGTTTGCTGTACAGCAGACCTGTCCAACTTGTAATGGTAAAGGTAAGGTTATTTCTGACCCTTGTAACTCATGTCATGGTCAAGGCCGCGTTCAGAAAACTAAGACACTTAACGCTAAGATCCCAGCGGGTGTTGATACTGGCGATCGTATTCGCTTATCAGGCGAAGGTGAAGCAGGTGAACAAGGCGCACCAGCGGGTGACTTATATGTACAAGTACATGTAAAAGATCATCCTATTTTCGTCCGTGACGAAAACAACCTTTACTGCGAAATGCCGATTAGCTTCGCAACAGCGGCTTTAGGTGGTGAAATTGAAGTACCTACGCTAGAAGGTAAAGTGAAGCTTAAAGTGCCTAAAGAAACGCAAACGGGCAAAATGTTCCGATTACGTGGCAAAGGCGTTAAGTCGGTTCGCAGCCACTCAACAGGTGACTTAATGTGTAAAGTTGTAGTGGAAACGCCAGTTAATTTAACAGGTGACCAAGTTGAATTGCTTCGATCGTTAGAATCGAAAATGAGTAATAGTTCGAAGAGCCATAGCCCGAAAGAGACAGGGTTCTTTGATAGTGTCAAGAAGTTCTTCGACGACCTTAAGAGCTAATTTATCGTCCTATTTATCACTTTTTTCTGCGTTTGAAATACTCACGTATCACTTGTACGCTGCGTATTTCAGCCTTGAAAAAAGGTAAAAATAGTTAGAAAAATATATCTCTTACATTTTTTATTTATATTAGGCCTGCATATGCAGGCCTTTTTAGTTTTAAGCTTTTTTAGGTAGAAAATTTGTAACGTCAATGTTTCAAGTTTGGCGGTTGGCGACTATAATTTCATTTCCGTCCTTTATAGATTTCAATCATGCGTAGTAAATTATTCACCTTCCTTATTTTCGCACTTTCATTCACCGCTGTTGCTGAAGATAAAAAAGAGCTCCCGCCTTTAGATCCTGAGTACGTTGGTATTCATGGGATGGTATTGATGACACAGGGATCGCGTATTTACGCGTCTCATTTGCCATTGTATAGAAAGCCTCATAATGTGCAGCTTGTCTATAAAATTGAAAGTAAAGAAGTACACTTCTTAAATATGATCAGAGACGGTGGCTTTGTCACTATCAAGCCTCAGGAGTTTAATTTACAACGTTTAATGCGTGGTGAGAAAATGACGATTAAGGCCGATGTGTACCGTGGTCACTTTGAGCGAGATGGTGAATTAGTTTATAAAGACAAGGAAATTGTTTTTGATAAACAACTCTATGTTCGCGAATTAAAAGATTTATCTAAGGCTTCCAAGTGGCAGGAGTACGACATGATTGAAGTAGGAAGAACGCAACGCCTATATATTCACAAAATCACAGAAACACCAAGCTTCGACCACATCATGCATGTTGATTTGGAAGGAGCTTGTTTACAAAAGTTTAAAACGTCTAAAGTTGTACCATCTGAAAAAGAGCTGCAATATAAGTTTATTAATTGCGGCACGATGAAACCACTCTATTACGAAACACAAGATTTCGAACATAAAGAAAAGCACGGTTATTAACCGTGCTTTTTCATTAAAATCATATTCATTTCGTTATAATCTAATCTTCGACAAAGTTAGGCAGCACGCCACTTCTGCTATGTTCGAAGATAAGTGAAGTTTCAACTGTTTGTACTTCGTCTCGTGAGGTAATAGCGTTAAAGACGAACTGTCGTAAATGTTCACTATCCTTTACTGCCATGTGAATAAAGTAATCATAATTGCCACCCATATGGTATAGGCTGACAATTTCAGGTAGTTGCAGTAGATCATCCCTTAGTTTATTAACAATCTCTTCTGAATACGGTTGAAGGCGAATCGCCGCTATTGCTTCGATATTACCGCCGATGTTTTTAAAATTAATATCAACAAATGCGCCTTTGATTATGCCGTGGCTCTTCATTCTTTTTACCCGCTCTAAACAGGTTGAAGGCGCAATACCTATTTGTCCGGCTAATTCTTTATTGGTGATATCCGCATCTTTGTAGAGCATAGTAAGAATGCGTAAATCAATATCATCTAATTTTTTCATACTGGCAAAATTTCTCCCTTGTTGAGATTCATACTACACTTATTTTTGTCAGTAAAACTAGTACTTTCTTAGTTACAAAGAAATTAATGTCGAGAATTGGGCTTTTTTCCGAATTTTTTGCATACGATTTGTGTTAATGATTGTAAAGCTTGACCGATTTAGATTGAGTAAGTGAATAATTTGACATAATATGTCTCACGTTTATTTTTTTCATTGTATTTAAAAACAACGACTAGGTAATTTATGCCAATAAAATCAATTCAAGATTTCCTTAAGTTAGAAGCCGCGAGTGGTTTAATTCTGATGGGAGCCGCTGTGCTCGCCATGATAATAGCTAACTCGCCACTTTCTCCGTATTACGACTTACTTCTCGATGTTCCTGTAGTTGTCGCTGTCGGTACCTTTGAAATTGCAAAGCCTTTATTACTGTGGATCAATGACGGTTTGATGGCGCTGTTCTTTTTCTTAGTTGGCCTTGAGCTAAAGCGAGAGTTTTTAGATGGCGATTTATCTCAGCCGGGGCAAATAACCTTACCTGCAATTGGTGCTGTTGGCGGTATGTTAGTGCCTGCCGCCTGTTACGCCTATTTTAACTGGGATAACCCTCAAGCGCTAAATGGCTGGGCGATACCAACGGCAACTGACATTGCTTTCGCTTTGGGTATTTTGGCTATTATCGGCTCTCGTGTCCCATTACAACTTAAAGTCTTTTTAACCTCATTGGCTATTTTTGACGACTTAGGAGCGATAATTGTTATTGCCTTGTTCTACACAGAGCAACTTTCAATGACATCATTAATTGTCAGCGCCGTCATTCTAGCAATTGTATTTACCATTAATAGACGAGGTGTTACCGATACAGCGCCTTATATATTCTTCGGCATTATTCTGTGGGTTGCGGTGTTAAAGTCTGGTGTTCATGCAACGCTAGCAGGCGTTATCTTAGCCTTATTTATTCCGATGAAAGGCAAAGAGGGCGAGCCGTCGCCCCTGAAAAGTTTAGAGCACAACCTGCACTCAATGGTGGCCTTTATTATTTTGCCTATATTTGCCTTTGCCAATGCGGGTATCAGCTTTGCCGGTGTTGGAATAGAACAAATTACCTCACCAGTACCGTTGGGGATTATTGTCGGCTTACTGTTAGGTAAACAGTTAGGTGTGTTTGGCTTCTGTTTTGTAGCCATAAAACTCGGTATTGCTAAGTTACCTGAAAACGTGAATTGGCCATTGTTGTATGGTGTGGCTATGCTTTGTGGTGTTGGTTTTACCATGAGTTTATTTATTGGCTCGCTAGCGTTTGAACAGACGGGCGAAAACTTAATATTCCAAGATCGTTTAGGCATTGTTGTCGGTTCAATTATCTCTGGTCTGATGGGGTATTTATTAATTCGTCATCAAGTACAAAAACTGCCAGAGCAGAAGGATTAGCACCTTTTCAAACAATAACTTTTCTAAATCTAACAAAATGGCGATGTAACTATCGCCATTTTTCGTTAAAATACCGACATTATTTCGCTTGTTATTTCTTTATGCAGCATAAATATCAAGATCTCATTGCTTTGTTCGAACAAACTTTTTTCAAAGACTTTAATACAAAGTTGATAAAAGGGGATGATGAACCTATCTACCTTCCTGCGAGTAAAGCATGTGATTTTAACCAAGTAGTGTTTGCGCATGGTTATTTTTCAAGTGCTCTACACGAAATTGCTCACTGGTGTATTGCTGGTGAAGAGCGCAGAAAACTAGAAGATTTTGGTTATTGGTATTTGCCTGACGGCAGAAGCGAAGAGCAACAAATGAATTTTGAACAAGTGGAAATTAAACCACAAGCTATTGAGTGGGCGTTTAGTGTTGCCGCTCGATTAAAGTTTAATGTCTCTGCCGATAACCTAAATGGAGCAGGCTCAGACACCGTTGCTTTTAGAGGGAAGGTCCACCAACAAGTACTAGAATATTTAGCTAATGGTTTTCCAGTTAGAGCGCAACAATTTATTCAAGCATTAGCTGAATTTTATCAAAGCCCATTGCCACAGACTGCATCGTTATTTGAGTTAGACAAAGAGTTGTATGCCCATGTTTAAGTTAGGATTTATAATTAACCCCATCGCCGGTATCGGCGGCAGCGTAGCTTTAAAAGGCAGCGATGGTGAAGGTATTGCTGAAAAAGCAAAAGTATTAGGCGCTGTAGCAAAGTCTAACGATAGAGCTAAAATGGCGTTGGAGATTTTATTGCCATACCAAGAACAAATTACCATTTTTACCGTTAGTGGTGATATGGGGGCAAAGGCTGCCATAGAGTTAGGCTTTAAAGTTGAAGAGATTTATCAAACCACGAGTGAAAATACCACGCCAGAAGACACTGAAAGTGCTGTTGATGCTTTGTTAGAGCAAGGTGTTGATCTACTGCTATTTGCTGGTGGTGATGGTACGGCGAGAAATGTTTGCCATAAAGTAGGGGATACCTTCCCTGTATTAGGGATTCCAGCAGGTTGTAAAATTCATTCAGGTGTATATGCAATAACACCTAAAGCGGCTGGTCGTATTGTTGAGCTGATGGTGACCAACCAATTAGTTACGTTAACTGAAGCGGATGTCATGGATATTGATGAGTCATTATTCAGAGAAGGTGTTGTTAAAGCAAAACGCTACGGTGAGATGCAAGTACCTGCAGAACTCAGGTATGTTCAGGCGGTGAAATCAGGCGGTAAAGAGTCTGATGAGTTGGTGTTGCAAGATATTGCTGCCGACGTAATTAGTAAAATGGATGATGAGCTGTTTGTTATTGGTTCAGGTTCAACTACCGCCTTTTTGATGGAAGAGTTAGGCTTAGATAACACCTTGCTTGGAGTTGATTTAGTACATGAGCAAGACTTAGTGGCAAGCGACGTTACTGAGCCAGAATTATGGCAGCACCTCGAACAATTTCCTGATACTAAATTAGTGATCACTTTAATTGGTGGGCAAGGTCATATTTTTGGCCGTGGCAATCAGCAACTTAGCCCACGTGTTATACGCAAAATCGGTCGAGATAATATTTATATTATTGCCACCAAAACCAAATTAAATGCGCTTAATGCAAGACCTTTGATTGCCGATACTGGTGACGCAGAGCTTGATCAAGAGCTATCAGGTTATATGCCTATTATTACCGGTTACAACGATCAAGTACTTTACCCTGTTGCTAGCCCTGAATAACGAATACTCAACGTAGGAATTTGACTTTGAACTTTACTAATTTGACTGAACTTTATCTTTATTTTGATCAACTGGCTGAGCAAGACGCTTCGGCTGATGATTTGTTTGCCTCAAGTTATATTAGGGGATTTATTGCCTTAGTTGCAGCAGAATTTGGTGATGAAAGCCAGCCTCTTTCAAGTGCCTTGGCGGGTAAAGTAACCGAGAAGCTACTAGCGTCAAAAAGTGAACTAACCCCAGCAGACCAAACCTTAGTACAAAACTACTGGGCTGGTCTGAGTGCAAACTTTAGTTAAAACAGTTTCTGGCGTTATAAAGCATTGCGCCAGTTAACGTAGTCAGGTTAGGTTTATTCTTGCTAGGTTTTACGCTTAATAATATCTCTGATAACAAATCGATTTGTCGATAAATTAAAGAGCATATCATTACCCACTGGATAAGGCGTACCGCAAAGATCAGCAACGAGAATATCTGCCAATAGTGGCGCAGAGCACAACCCTCTAGCGCCTAATCCTGTTAACACGTATAAGTTATCTAGGTAAGGAGCTTGCTGCTCATATCGCCAATTTTTATCTTTGGCTAAATGTGGATACAGTTTAGGGTATTCTTCTGTTTTTGCCATAGGTCCAACGATAGGCAGATGATCTGGTGTCATGCAGCGGACTCTTGCTTTACTTTCTGCTATGTCCAGCTTGTTCCAGCCAAAATTAGTGTTCATTGACTCGGTTAACATGGCTAAATTGTATTGATCACTTTGTTCGTTAGCTTGGGTATCAGTACTTAATTTATCAAAAGTTGCTCCGATACAGTGCTTGTCTTGATAAGATGGTGTTAGATAGCCTTTGTGGCAAATTACCGTCGATAATGATGACACTGCTTTATTGGTATTCATGACTGATAACTGTCCACGAACAGGGTAAGTTGGTAGATTATTAAGTTCGCTGTGTTCTATTTTGTCTGCACCAGAAGCAATAACAAGATTACTGGCTTTTAATTTCCCTTTGTTAGTGTCAAGCTGCCACTTACCGTCATCTAGCTGGAGCAACGTATTAACAGAGACGCGCGTTTTTACTTTTAATAACCCCGTAGCTTTCGCGGCGTTAAAAATAGCGTTTACTAGTTCGGCAGGTGCTATCCAACCAGCTTTTTCGATATATAGTCCAGAGTGATTCAGTGTAATTCCCGACAGTTGAGAGGCTTGCTCTGCTGTTACGGATCGAATTAGGGACTCAGGCCACAAATTTTTATCGGCTAACCCTTGTTCACGTTTTTTAAGCTTTTCGTTGAAAGATAGCTCCAATAGTCCGCACCACTGGTGCGCAAATTGATGATCGGTATCTAACAATGATTGATAAAAGCTACGGGCATGCTCAAGGGCTTGTTGATAAAACAAACTAATATCATCTTGTGTTTGATGAATTAACGGGTACAAAGCACCAATGTGATTGCTTGAAGCACCTTGAGCAAGTTCCTCATCTTTACACAATAAGGTCACTTTTATGTCTTTTTGTACTAATGACCACGCAGCACAAGCACTGGCAATGCCACCACCAATTATTGTGACGTGTTGAGGTTTAGTGGCAACAGGTCGTAACTGATAGCTTTTACCAAATTTGACACTTTGCTGAAAAATCCCGGTTAAAATTTCTTTTTTCTTACCGCCGTAACTTTGCCTTTGTACGCGAAAGCCATTGTTAGTCAGGCCTCGGCGAACAATGCCCGCCACTGTAAAGGTAGCAACACTCGCTTCAGCTTTTGATAATCGCCCAAGTTGTTCGAATAGTTCTGGTTGCCACATGGCCGGATTTTTACTAGGCGAAAAGCCATCTAAATACCATGCGTCTACTATTCCTTGTTTAGGGCCTTTTGAAGGTACCTTAAGCTGACTAAAACTTTCTGTGGAATCGCCAACTAGAATCGTGAGTTTGATTTTATTATCAAAGAAAGTGAAATCACTAGTTTGCTCAAGGATTTCTGGATAAGCGTTAATAAGTAAATTGGAAAATTCAGTGAGATGAGGTAAACAATCAAGCGATTGTTGCAACTGCTTTTTCGTTAACGGATATTTTTCGGTACTAATAAAATGAATCGGCGCAGGCGATTGACCTTGTACTTCAAGTGCACGGTATAGCGATAAGGTAAGTAAAAAGTTTAATCCGGTACCAAAGCCTGTTTCACCAATCACTAAAGTGTTTGTGAAGTGCAGAAGTTTTTCTGCAATCTTGTTACCTTGAATAAATACGCGTTCGCTCTGCAAGCAGCCAGATTCGGTATCAAAATAGATATCGTCGAACTGATTTGAGTAAGGAGAACCGTCTGGTTGAAAAATAATATCGCTATTTTTGCTCACGTTATGTGCAATCACTAAAATACTGCTATACAAGACGTTTATTTTACCTATACTTGGTGCCCATTGTCATGGTTTGCAAAAATCAGTGTACAAGTGTACGCTGGACAGACCAGTTAGGCGGGCAAAAGTCTGTATCATACGCCCGATTTTTAAAAAAATAGCGATGAGTTGATTAAATGAAACGTGTTGTAATCACCGGTTTAGGTATTGTATCAAGTATTGGTAATAACGCAGAAGAAGTACTTGCGTCATTAAAAGCAGGACGTTCGGGTATTACCAAATCTGATAGCTTCGAAGAGCAAGGCCTTCGTAGCCAAGTTTGGGGTAATCCAACCCTAGAGTGTAAAGACCATATCGATCGTAAAGCATTTCGCTTTATGGGTGATGCTGCAGGTTATGCATATGTTGCCATGGACGAAGCAATTAAAGATGCGAAATTAACAGAAGAGCAAGTATCTAACGTAAGAACGGGTATTGTTGCGGGCTCTGGTGGTGCATCTTCTTATAATATCGTCAGTTCAGTTGACACACTTCGTAGCCGTGGTGTTAAACGCGTTGGCCCTTACGCTGTGCCTAAAACAATGTCGAGCACAGTATCAGCGTGTTTAGCGACTCCTTATAAAATTAAAGGTGTTAACTATTCAATTAGCTCTGCTTGTGCAACAAGTGCACATTGTATCGGCAATGCAGCTGAGCTTATCCAATTAGGTAAGCAAGACATCGTATTTGCTGGTGGTGGTGAAGAATTAGATTGGTCATTAGCCATGATGTTTGACGCAATGGGCGCATTATCAACTAAGTATAATGACACACCAGATCGCGCTTCTCGTACTTATGATGCTGACCGTGATGGTTTTGTAATCTCTGGCGGCGGCGGAATGGTTGTTGTTGAAGAGTTAGAGCACGCTTTAGCTCGTGGCGCACATATTTACGCTGAAATCGTTGGTTACGGTGCGACTTCTGACGGTTACGACATGGTTGCTCCAAGTGGTGAAGGCGCTGTTCGTTGTATGCAACAAGCAATGCAAGGCGTTGAAGGTAAAGTTGATTACTTAAACACGCACGGTACGTCTACTCCTGTGGGTGATGTTAAAGAACTAGGCGCGATTCAAGAACTATTCGGTAATGAATCTCCGGCAATCAGCGCAACAAAGGCGATGACAGGTCACGCTTTAGGTGCTGCTGGTGTTCACGAAGCTATCTATACGTTATTAATGATGGAGCATAACTTTATTGCACCTTCAATTAACGTTGAAACAAAAGATGAGCAAGCTGAAGGTTTAGATATCGTCACTGAAACTCGTGAAGCAAACGTAGACTTAGCTATGTCTAACAGCTTTGGTTTCGGTGGCACGAATGCGACCTTAGTGATGAAGAAATACAAATAGATCCGTTAGCGGTTCGTATAAAGCCGTTAACGCAAGTTAACGGCTTTTTTTATGCCTAAATGGAATTTATTCTTTGTTGTAACTCGCTCGTATAGGCGAACTATACTTCGCGAGCTACGCCTCGACTAAATCCCATTTAGGCGATAAAAAATTGTGTAAGCGTTGATAGAGGATTGTATTGACGCTGGTTTGTACAGGTAGACGAACTACCTTTAACAAACCACGCCTTGATTAAGTACCATTTAGGCGATAAAAGAAAGCGGTTGAAAATTAATAAATACAGAAGCCAATGAAAATTTTTTACGATGAAAATATGCCATATGCCGATTCATTTTTTAGTGAGTTCGGTGAGCTTGTGCCTTTTGCTGGAAGGGAAATTACCGCAGAGCAGGTAGCTGAGGCTGATGTCTTATTAGTGCGTTCAATTACTCAGGTAAATGACGCCTTAATCAGTAAGGCTGAAAAATTAACGTTCGTTGGCACAGCCACTATCGGTGTTGATCATATCGACCAACCTTTGTTAGCAAGTAAGTCTATTGGTTTTTCTTCTGCTCCCGGTTGTAATGCCGTTTCTGTAGCTGAGTATGTGATGTCTGCTTTATCGGTTTTATCTGACAGATACCAGTTTTCTTTATTAGATAAAACGGTGGGCATTGTTGGTGCTGGTAATACTGGTACTCGATTAAGTGAAAAGCTAGATGCTTGTGGGATCAAGTATAAAATTTGTGATCCGATTCTAGCGGAGCAAGGCGACACTAGAGAGTTCTCTTCTTTAGAAGAGGTGCTCGCGTGTGATGTCATTTCTTTACACGTGCCAAAAACAATGGAAGGCGAACATGCGACCTACCATTTGCTCGACCAAGAACGATTGGCGAAATTAACTGAAAAACAAATTTTAATTAATGCGTGTCGCGGTGAGGTGATAGATAACCAAGCATTGCTCGAATTGAAAAAAGCAGGCCACGGGTTAACTCTAGTGCTGGATGTATGGGAGGGAGAGCCTAATATTTTGATGCCACTGCTACCTTATTGTGATCTGGCCTCAGCACACATAGCTGGTTATAGCTTAGAAGGAAAAGCTCGTGGCACAGAAATGCTTTATCAGGCACTATGTCATCATCTAGGGAAAACGCCGAGTAAGTCGTTAATCGACTTTCTTCCTGAAGCTGATTTAAGCCAAGTAGTTATTCAACGAAAGTATGATGAAAAACTACTAAAACAGCTGGTGAAAATGGTATACGATGTGCGTCGTGACGATGACATTTTTCGTCAGCAAATAAAAGAATTTGGATTTGACCATATTAGAAAAACTTACCCCGCTCGCAGGGAGTTTTCTTCTTTATCGGTACAAACAAATAAGGACTCAACTGATTCGCCGATTTATCGGTTGGGATTTATTAATTAAGAACTGTCTAGTTTAGGAACAAAAAGAAAATGGCACAGAAATATGATGTTTGCGTGTTAGGTGCAACAGGGCTAGTGGGTAAAACCATTATGGAAATTCTTGAGCAAAGAGATTTTCCTGTAAACAAACTCTACCCGTTGGCAAGTGCACGTTCAGCAGGTGAAGTAATTGAATTTAACGGCGAAAGTATTGAAGTTATCGATGCAGATACCTTTGACTTTAGCTTGGCACAAATTGGATTTTTCTCGGCTGGCGGCGCAACATCGGCAAAATTTGCGCCTAAAGCAGGTGATGCTGGCTGTATCGTAATCGACAACACCTCTGAGTTTCGCTATGAACCAGATATTCCACTAGTTGTGCCAGAAGTTAATCCTGATGCATTAGCGGATTACCGCAACCGCAACATTATCGCTAACCCAAACTGTTCTACTATTCAAATGATGGTGGCGTTAAAGCCTATTCACGATGCTGTAGGTATTGACCGTATTAACGTCTGTACTTATCAATCAGTTTCTGGTGCTGGTAAGGAAGCGATGGACGAATTAGCTAAGCAATGTGCTGATTTACTTAGCGGTAAGCCAATTGAGCCTAAGAATTTCTCTCGTCAAATCGCCTTTAACGTGATCCCACAAATAGATGTATTTCAGGATAACGGCTACACCAAAGAAGAAATGAAAATGGTGTGGGAAACAAATAAAATTTTAGGTGATGACACGATTCGTGTTAACCCAACAGCTGTTCGCGTACCAGTATTTTTCGGTCACGCAGAAGCTATTCACATTGAAACTCGTGAACAGACATCTGCCGAGCAGGTTAAAGAATTATTAAAAACAGCTGAAGGTGTAGAACTTTGCGAAAAAGACGAAGACTTCCCAACACAAATTGGCGAAGCCAGTGGCGTAGACGCAACATTCGTTGGTCGTGTTCGCGAAGACATCAGCCATCCGAACGGCATCAACTTATGGGTAGTTGCGGATAATGTTCGTAAAGGCGCGGCAACAAATAGTGTACAAATTGCTGAATTATTGATTAAAGAGCACTTAAGTTAATAACTTAAATACTGTTTTACCAGGGCGTGTTGATCTTTCAGGGTTAAATTTTGTTCGGATTAAATGCGTTTTTATCGCGGCACTTGTGATACGCATAGTTATTCTACGCACAGAGCAAGTAACAATGAGAAAAATGCATTTAAACGAATCCAAAGGACAGCATTTATCATGTCTTGTATAAAAACATGATAAATTGCTGCAAAAATAGCCTTGAAAGATCAACACGCCCTAAAGAAAAATAAAAACTCGTCGTTATAGTTAACGACGAGTTTTTTTGTTATAAATACATAAGAAATTTAATCTTTATTTAATGCCCATTAGCCAGAATAATAAAATTGATATTGGCTATTAATGTCCTAGTTGAGCGAGATAATTTGACGCCAATTAGGCAACTTTTTATTTCGATTCAAACGTTTTCAAATAAAAGAACTAGGGCTAATATAAGATTGTTGGAATAATTTTTGCTTTGAATTCTCAATAGTTGTAAGTGCCAAATGTTTGGCAGAGAATAACAAAAGCTAGGAAATCTTAATGCAACGATTGTTACGCTTGTGCCTTTGGCAGATTGTGTTCATTAGTGTTAGTACTGTCAGCGTGTCTTCATTTGCCGCAGAAGAAAGCGGTATTCGTATCCGTGGCCCTAAAAGCACTGATGCCTTTCCTTATGATCGCTATGGCCCTATTACATCAAAAGACACCCTATGGAATATTGCCCTTCAAGTAAGACCTGATACCTCATATTCTGTATATCAGGTGATGCAGGCGCTATTTGATAAGAATCCGCAAGCGTTTAAAGACAATAACTTAAACCATATGATTGACGGGCGTTTTCTAAAAATTCCCAGCCCTGAAGAAATCGCGCGAATTAACCCTCAACAAGCAAAAGCCAAGTCAGAACAAGATGATTCAACTTGGGCTGCCAGTGTTACTAGTTCACCAAAAGCTACGCCAACTAAGGTTGAAGTTGTTAAAAAAACAGATCTTGAGCAAGCTAAAACGGAAATTAATGAACAACTGCAAACTTATGAGGCCTCGCAAACTGAGCGCTTGAAGTCTCTACAGCAGGATGTTTCGGACTCCATTCAAGGATTGCAAGCACTGTTAACTCAATACGAGTCGACACAAGAGCGATTAGACGCTTTTAATGACCGAATTGATTCAATTCGCCAAGAAGTGACACAGGTAAAAGAAACTGAAGCCGAAAACGACTCGACCACAAATGCAATGCTGCAGTCGCTATTGGAAAACTCTAATGCCTTTCAACAGGAGTTGATGCTGCAGAAGCAACAGCGAGAGCTAGAGCAAGGAAGCATTTTGTCAAATCCTTGGTTTCTATCTGGGTTAACTTCGATTACTGCGATTCTAGTTATTACCTTTTTAGTACTGTTTTTAAGACGCAACCAGAGTAATCAATCACAGCCTGCGGCAACAGAAGCTGTAGCCGAACCAATTGCAGAAAAAGCACAAGCGCCAGTCGCTGAAGACAAACAAGAATTATCGTTAGATGATGAACTTACCCTTGATGACGAATTATCACTTGATGACGAGCTATCGCTTGATGATGAACTGTCGATTGATTTAGCGGAAGGCGATGGCAGTAAAGATGATGAATTGTTCAGCGATGATTTAGAATCTTTAACTAATGATTTACTTGATGATGATATTAGTGATTTAGATGACGAGCTTAACGATCTTGATGATCTTGACGATTTAGACGATCTTGAAGAAATATCATTAGAAGATGTTACCTCACTCGAAGAAGAGACGTCAGAAGCGTTAGAAGGCGGAGAACTTGATCAAGACGATTTAGACTCGTTATTGTCAAATTTAGATGAAGAAGATGACCTTAGCGAAGGTGAAGCGTTAGAAGGTGGTGTTTTAGATCAAGGCGCACTAGATGATTTATTACTCGATGCTGACGATGGTGACATTCAACTCGACGCAACGAGCAACGATGAAGAACCAGAAGAACTGGTTGAGATTGAGGAAGAATTAACGGATCCAGAAGACATTGATGCGTTAATGGATGGTTTGGCCGCTGAATCTGGCCAAGAAACGCCACAAGAAGAATTAACAGATCCAGACGATATCGATGCTTTGTTAGATGGCATTGATGCTGAACCAGCGGCCCCTGCTGCAGAAGCAGATAGTGATGCGCAAGCGGAACTTACAGACCCAGACGATATCGATGCCTTGTTAGATGGCATTGACGCTGAGTCAGCGGCTCCTGCTGCAGAAGCAGATAGTGATGCGCAAACGGAACTTACAGACCCAGACGATATTGATGCCTTGTTAGATGGCATTGACGCTGAACCTGCAGCTTCTGCTGCAGAAGCAGATAATGATGCGCAAACGGAACTTACCGATCCAGACGATATTGATGCGCTGTTAGACGGTATTGACGCTGAGTCAGCGGCTCCTGCTGCAGAATCAGATAGTGATGCGCAAACGGAACTTACCGATCCAGACGATATTGATGCCTTGTTAGATGGTATTGACGCTGAGTCAGCGGCTCCTGCTGCAGAATCAGATAGTGATGCGCAAACGGAACTTACAGACCCAGACGATATTGATGCCTTGTTAGATGGCATTGAAACTGAGCCAGCGGCTCCTGGTGCAGAATCAGATAGTGATGCGCAAACGGAACTTACCGATCCTGATGATATTGATGCCTTGTTAGATGGCATTGAAACTGAATCATCGGCACCTATGGAAAGTGCTGCGGATGAAATCGACGACCAAGCAGAGCTGACAGATCCCGATGACATTGATGCGTTGCTAGATGGTATCGGTTCAGACGCAACATCTTCGTCAGAGTCAATAGCGAGTGATATTGATGATCAAGCTGAATTAACTGATCCAGACGATATTGATGCTTTATTAGCGTCAATGAATGATGATACACCTCAAGAAACTCCAGCAGCTGATTTGCTAAACAGCCAAGAAGAAATTAGTGATCCTGATGATATTGATGCATTGCTTGCGAGTATGGGCGATAAACCAGGTGCGCCTGCGCCAACACCTAAACAAGAACAAGTTGCTGAAGTGCAAGAAGCCTCTCAAGAACTAAATGAAAACAGTTCTACAACTGAAGATGAAAGTGAGCATGCGCAAGCTATTGATTCTTTTACCGATGAGTATGTGTCTTCATTTTTGTCTGTTGATCTAAGTGATGTTTCCGGTGACGATGAGGCTGAATCTCCTGAGCCGCAAGTGAATGAAGTACAAGAAACTCAATTTGATGAAGATACTCAAACGAGCGAATCAGGTGAGCTTACTGACCCAGACGATATCGATGCTTTACTTGATGGTATTGGTGAACAAGCTGAACCAGAAGTTTCTGATGAAGAAGAATCATCTGCGCCTGTCGAAGAAATAGATGATATTAGTGATTTAGATATTGATGCATTAATCGCAGAAGTAGATAGCGCTAGTGACCAAGATGAAAACCCTGTTGAAGAAGCGCCGGAAGAAGATTTTGACATTGGTGATAGTTTAATCGATGAAAATAGTCCTGAAGTTGCTGAAGATGACATAGATGAAAATATTCTTGCGGCTGTTGAGTCTGATTTTGATGAATCCACCTTGTCCGATTTGTTAAATGAAGAACAGCAAGCTGAAGAACATGTAGAGCTTTCACCAGACTTCACTGACAGTAATGTTCTAGCTGATTTGTTAGCAGAAGGAGAAACGTCAACCAGTGACACGTCCGAAGAAGATAAATCAGAAGCAACAGAGCTAGAGGATATTCAAGAGTTAGATAGCTTAGATTTTGACGAATTATTAGCAAATATTGAAGAAGAGTCTGCGAGTTCAGAGCCATCTACAACAGCCGTTGACGATGCTCATGATGCCGAAGAAACATCGTTGTTTGGATTAGATGATGATATTATTTCACCAAACTCAATGGCTGATAATACATCAAATAAAGAAGAAGACTTTATTTCTGTTGACTCATTGATTTCTGAAACGTTAGCTGATGACGACGATGAAGAGCCTTATGAAAAAACAAACATTGATGTTGGCCTAGGCGAATTCCCTGAGTTTACCACGGGACTTGCCGACGTTGACGTTGATGAAGATGACGATAATGGCGTCGCTGCTAAGCTAGATTTGGCGAAGGTCTATATTGAGATTGGCGATAACGAGAATGCGGAAGTTATTTTGCAAGATGTTGTAAAACTTGGTGATGCAGATCAACAGTTTGAAGCTCAGCAATTACTCGAAAAATTAAGTTAAACACTCAGTTATCTTATTTATCAAGAAAGCCGCTATTAGCGGCTTTTTTATTAGCCAATATCCATGAAATAGTGGATAATGCGCAGCGATTTAACCAAGCAAGTAAATGAGTAAATGAAACGGTATGCGTTAGGCATTGAATATGACGGTAGTCGCTATTGTGGCTGGCAACGTCAAAATGATGTGATGAGTGTTCAAGAAACACTGGAAAAAGCCTTAACTAAGATTGCAGACGAGCCTATTGAAGTCGTTTGTGCAGGGCGTACCGACACAGGGGTAAATGCTACTAACCAGGTTGTTCATTTCGATACTACTAAAACACGTAAGGATGTCGCTTGGACTTTAGGTGTAAATACTAACTTACCTGATGACATAGCTGTTACTTGGGTAAAAGAAGTTGACGATAGTTTCCATGCGCGCTTTAGCGCAACGTCAAGACGCTATCGTTACATTATAAATAATCGTTTGTTTAGACCGGCTATTTTTCGCCATGGTATGACATTTTGCCACCACCCTCTAGATGAAAAGCTTATGCATGAGGCGGCGCAAAGTTTAGTCGGTGAGCATGATTTTACCTCATTTAGAACGGTACATTGTCAGGCACCAACAGCGATAAGAACAATAGAACACTGTAATGTGTCCCGACAAGGCGATTACATTATGATTGATGTAAAAGGCAATGCGTTTTTACATCACATGATTCGCAATATTACAGGCAGTCTGATGCGAGTTGGCAGAGAGCTTGAATCTGTAGAGTGGATAGCAGAGGTGCTTGCCGCTAAAAACAGGTGCGTAGCCGGCATGACTGCACCGGCAAATGGTTTATACTTTGTTGACGTAAAATATGCTGACCAGTATCAATTGCCTCAAAGCCCTTTAGGGCCTTTGTTTTGGCAAGATTGACAGCTATTAAAAGCATATAATTAATGATTAGTTGAACACTGATTGAACTAATTTGAAATAAGATTGGTCGTAAAGAAAGCGCCAACTAGACAGGGCAGACCAGTTTTTTATATTCTATGGGCCGTAAATTGTGGTCTAATTACAGGTTAAATACCTTTTTTACTGAAAGTAAACAAGGTGATATTAAATAAACAAATTTCGAGAAATTATTTTTAAGTGAAATTATGAGCTGGATTGAAAAAATTCTCCCAAAAGCGAAAACCTCGCAGAAACGCAATATTCCTGAAGGTGTATGGAGTAAATGTACATCTTGTAATGCGGTACTTTATAAAGCTGAACTCGAGCGCTTGTTATCTGTATGTCCTAAATGTGATCATCATATGCGTATTAGCGCGCGCAGCCGTATTGAAAACTTCCTTGATGCAGGTGAACGTGTCGAGCTAGGTGAAGAATTTGAAGCTCAAGATATCCTTAAGTTTAAAGATTCTAAACGATATAAAGATCGTATCGCTGCAGCGCAGAAAGCAACAGGTGAGAAAGATGCGCTTGTTGTAATGAAAGGTGAATTACATGGCATGCCTGTTGTTGCAGCTGCCTTCGAATTCTCATTTTTAGGTGGTTCAATGGCATCAGTTGTTGGTGCGCGCTTTGTTAAAGGTGTTGAATACTGTTTAGAAAATGATTTACCTTTCATTTGCTTTTCTGCAAGTGGTGGTGCTCGCATGCAAGAAGCATTATTGTCATTAATGCAAATGGCGAAAACAAGTGCTGCTTTAGCGAAAATGCGTGAAAAAGGCTTACCTTATATTTCTGTATTAACCGATCCTACTATGGGTGGTGTATCGGCAAGTTTAGCGATGCTTGGTGATATCAATGTTGCTGAACCTAAAGCACTTATCGGTTTTGCTGGTCCGCGAGTTATTGAGCAAACGGTACGTGAGAAATTACCTGAAGGCTTCCAACGCAGTGAATTCTTATTAGAAAAAGGTGCGATTGACATGATTGTGAATCGCCGTGAAATGAAAGATACACTAGCGCGTGTTATCGCTAAGTTTACTAATCAAGATTTAAAAGCCAGTTAAGTTTTTATGTCAGAAAACATTCAAAGCCACTCTCGCCGAAATATGCAAGAGTGGCTTTCTTATATTGAATCTATTCATAGTGTCGAAATTGATATGGGCCTTGCTCGTATTAGCGAAGTTGCGGCTCGACTTAATATCAATTTTAAAAATACACAGGTAATAACAGTTGCAGGGACCAACGGTAAAGGAACTACTTGTGCTTTTATCGAAAATGCTTTGCTTAAAACAAAACATTCTGTAGCTGTTTATTCTTCGCCACATATTAACAGCTTTAACGAGCGTTTAAGAGTGAATAAGTGTGATGTTGAAGATCAAGCTTTTGTCGATGCTTTTGAGCAAGTAGAAAAGGCAAGAGCTGAAATCAGCTTAACGTATTACGAGTTCACCACGTTAGCGGCGTTTGTCGTGCTAATGTCGAACTTACCAGAGTACATCATTTTAGAGGTAGGGCTAGGCGGTCGCCTTGATGCTACCAATATTATCGACGCTGACTTAGCAGTGTTGACTACCGTTGATTTAGATCATCAAGCCTTTTTAGGCAACACTCGGGAAGCTATTGGTCGAGAAAAGGCAGGGATATTTCGCAAGGACAAGATAGCGGTAATTGGCGATGCTAACCCGCCAGCTACAGTTATTGAATATGCGAATGAAATCGGTGCGAATACTGTTTATCGAAATACAGATTTTTCAATACAGAGTTCAGTTAATGATTGGGCAGTTACCTCAGGTAACAAGCAGTGGGATGGACTACCTAAGCCAAGTATTCCAAAAGACAACATCGCAACGGCATTACAGGCTCTGTCTTTATTATCGATTTCTTTGACTCAAGAAGATGTTATTTCTTTAATCAAAGAAACAAAAGTACCAGGTAGAACAGAATGGCTTGATACTGTTCCTGCTACTTTAATGGATGTTGGTCATAACCCCTTAGCTGCCAGGTACTTAGCATCTATTCTTAGTGAACATCAACAAGGTAAAATTAAAGCTGTCGTTGGAATGTTGGCAGATAAAGATATTGAAAATACCTTAAAGCCTCTAAAGACGGTAGTAGATACCTGGTATTTAGCTGATTTAAATGTGCCGAGAGGGGCAACAGCAGAAACCTTGGCAGGATATCTCGCAGAGCAAGACACGATTTATTGTTTTGACAACGTCGAAGATGCTTATAAAATGGCAACAACTCAAAGTCGTCAGCAAGATACAATTCTTGTGTTCGGGTCATTTTTTACAGTGGCTGAAGTAAAGCAATTGCTAGGGTAGGAAGAAGATTGTCAACGCCGTTTCAAAATCGAATAGTCGGAACCATTATTGTCGCAGCAGTCGCGATTATCTTTTTACCTGATATTTTTGATGGTGAAAAAGAACGATATCAAGAAGTTTTTGAAGAAATTCCTGTTGCTCCTGAAACAAACTTTACCGCAAATAAAAACAAACTCGATTCTCAAGAGTTTGTTGAACTTAAACAAGACAGCATTGTGGATGAAGTTGCGTTAGATGATGAACAGGGTGGTGTTTCCAATGCCAATAGTACCGAAAATGGAGAGGGTGTAAATCAAACTCCGCCTAAGGCTAAAACCACTAAAGACGATAAATCGGCAGAGATAAAAGAAGATAAAGTGGTTAAGGTGAATCCTGTTACACCACCTAAAGCAAAAGCCGATACAGCATGGGTCATTCAGTTAGGTAGTTTCAGACACAAAAACAATGTCGCTCAACTCGTTGAAAAATTGCGAAAAGCTGGGTATACGGTTTTTACGCACCCAATCAAAACGAAAAGCGGTACGCTAACGAAAGTTTTTGTTGGCCCAGAATTAAATAAATCCAGTTTAGAGAAAAAAATACCAGCCTTAAAAGAGTTAACTAAGGTCCAAGGTAAAGTTGCTCGTTATCAGCCAACAAAGTAATAAAAAAATTAGCTAAAAGTACCGCGCTTCTGTTAGAATGCGCGCCTCTAATCAATGAGAACTCTTTTTTATGGTTTGGATAGACTATGCCATTGTGGCTGTCATTGGTATATCAACGTTAATTAGTCTTGTACGAGGCTTTGCCAAAGAGGCGATCTCCCTCCTTGTATGGATTAGTGCGTTTTTTATTGCCAGCTCTTTTTATGCCAAACTTGCTACTTTACTCACCAATATCTCCGACCCTATGTTGCGTAACGGCGCAGCTATCGCCATTCTGTTTATTAGTACTTTAATTCTAGGTGCTATGGTTAACTATATTGTTAGTCAGCTAGTCGATAAAACAGGCTTGTCAGGCACTGACAGGGCGCTTGGCTTAGTTTTCGGCGCATTGCGAGGTGTATTAATCGTTAGTGCTTCATTATTCTTTATGGATGCATTTACACCGGCTTCTTCTGCTAATTGGTGGCAAGGTTCTCTACTGATCCCAGAATTTACATTGATAATTGAATGGTTTTTTGAATACCTCAAACAATCATCCAGTTTTTTAAACCAAGCTTAACTAGTTGGGGAAAACTATATGTGTGGCATAGTTGGTATAGTGGGTAACACGCCTGTTGGACAATCATTGTATGATGGTTTAACGGTTCTTCAGCATCGTGGTCAAGATGCAGCAGGTATTGTAACCATTAACGACAATACCTTTCGTTTAAGAAAAGCGAATGGATTGGTTAAAGACGTTTTTCACACTCGTCATATGTTGCGTTTACAAGGTAACATCGGTATTGGGCATATTCGTTACCCTACCGCGGGTACGTCAAGTTCGTCAGAAGCACAGCCTTTTTACGCAAATTCACCTTTCGGTATTTCGTTAGCTCATAACGGTAACTTAACTAATGCTGACGAGTTGAAAAAATGGTTATTTGAAGAAGCTCGTCGTCATGTTAATACAACCTCTGATTCTGAGTTGCTATTAAATATTTTTGCGCACGAGTTACAAAAGTCAGGTGACTTAAAGCTTACAACTGATGATATTTTTACAGCAGTAGCTAATGTTCATCGTCGAGTTCGTGGTGCTTACGCAGCTACTTCTCTGATTATTGGCCATGGTATGGTTGCATTCCGTGATCCTCAAGGTATTCGTCCTTTAGTTTTTGGTAAGCGTGAAACTGAAGCTGGCGTTGAGTACATGGTAGCTTCTGAGTCAGTTGCATTAGATGCAAATGAGTTTGAATTTGTTCGTGATGTTGCTCCTGGTGAAGCAATTTACTTTACCGAAGATGGTCAACTATACAGTAAGCAGTGTGCTGATGATCCTACGTTCTGTCCTTGTATCTTCGAGTATGTTTATTTTGCTCGTCCAGATTCAACGATAGATAAAATCTCAGTGTATGGCTCTCGCGTTGAAATGGGCCGCAAGCTAGGTGAAAAAGTTGCTAAAGAATGGGCGGACGAGGATATTGATGTCGTTATTCCTATTCCTGAAACTTCGTGTGACAGTGCTCTGCAAATCGCACAAACACTTGATATTCCTTACCGCCAAGGGTTTGTTAAGAACCGTTACATTGGCCGTACGTTTATTATGCCTGGCCAAGAACAACGTAAAAAATCAGTTCGTCGTAAGTTAAATGCTATTTCTGCAGAATTTGCAGGCAAGAATGTATTACTCGTCGATGATTCTATTGTTCGTGGTACTACGTCAGAGCAAATTATCCAGATGGCTAGAGCAGCAGGTGCTAAGAAAGTATACTTTGCTTCTGCAGCTCCAGAAATTCGATTCCCGAACGTTTATGGTATCGACATGCCTAGTGCAAATGAGTTGATCGCTCACGGTAGAGAGCTTGAAGACATTGCACAGCTTATCGGTGCAGACAAACTAATCTTCCAGTCTATTGAAGATTTAGAAGATGCGGTTCGCCTAGGTAACCCTGAAATTAAGCAATTTGAAACATCAGTGTTTAATGGCCAGTATGTAACTAACGATATTGACCAAGGTTATTTAGAAAAACTAGATGCACTTCGCAATAATGAAGTAAAAGAAAAGTCAGACAAAAACGCAGAGTCAATCATTGACATGCACAATGAAGGCGGCGAATAATCGAAAAATTACTCGTGCTAGTCTGAATCAGTAAACGATTCTAATTAAAATGAAAAAGCCTCTAAAGAAACACTTTAGAGGCTTTTTTGATTTCTGTTTCCCTACTAATTATTTATTACCAATTAATGAAAGCCTGCTCTTTTATTCAAATAGAAAGTTAAATTAGTGTAAATATTTTGTTACATTTATTTTGTTTTTATTTCATTGGCTTAGTTAGATTTTTCATTATTAGTTATTAGTTTTACGTCTGGTATAACCAGATGGAATATTGAGCAATGTTTTTGTGTTTTTGTATATCTGAGATATATATCAGACTCCGTTGCGGTAAAAACGGAAAGCATTTAATAACAAATATAATGAGAGAAAAATGATTACAAACAAAAGATTTTTACCCAAGAGCATTGGCTTGTCTGCTCTAGCTGCATTGACAAGTTTTTCTATGGCGTCACCAGCGGTGGCATTAGGTCAACAAGGCGCCGAAGATAGTATTCAAATTGTCGGTGGAACAGAAACTACACCATATTCTCGCCCATACCAGGTAGCCTTATTGATGAACGGTAGGCAGGGGTGTGGTGGAACATTAATTAGTCCACAATGGGTGCTTACTGCGGCTCACTGTTTAGATAGCGCATCTACAAGTAACTTAACGGTGAAAGTAGGAGCGCATAGCATGAGTCGTAACGATGGTACCACACATGCAGTAAGCCAAATTATTCGTCATGAATTTTGGCGTGGTGCTCAGAGTATTACTTCTGGCTATGATATTGCTGTGCTTCGCTTAGCTTCTCCTGCAAGTAGCTCTATACAACCGGCTTCTTTACCGTCTACTAGTTTGGCTGGCCAAATTGCTGCTGTAGGGCAATATTTAACAGTATCAGGATGGGGTCTAACAGTACCAGGTGGCAGTTCCGGTAGTGACGTACTTCGAGAGGTTGGATTACCCGTGATGACTAATTCCAGTTGCTCGAGTCAACTTGGATCCAACGTTGGCAATGGCGTAATTTGTGGGGATGGTCCAAGCAATCGTTCGGCTTGTAACGGTGACAGTGGTGGCCCATATGCGGCAAGTCACAATGGTAAATTTTATAGCATTGGTACAGTAAGTTGGGGAAGGGGGTGTCGAGGGGCAACTGCATTTACACGCACCACTGCTTACTTAGATTGGATTGAGCAGAAAACGGGCGTTAAGCCAGACGACTCAAACACTGATAATAAGCCAACGGCTAGATTTACTGCTAGTGTTAACGAACTTTCGGTATCGTTTACTAACAGTTCGACCGATGATAACGGCATTGCATCTTATGCATGGAATTTTGGTGACGGAAATCAAAGCACTGCTGTATCTCCAAGTCATCAATATGCACAACCTGGAAGCTATACAGTAACGCTAACGGTAACAGATACGGCAGGGCAACAAGATTCTACTGCGCAAAGCGTGACTGTCTCCGGTGACGTTTGTCCTAGTGTTGGCTATAGCTATAGTGCGTGGAACTCAAGCACAGTTTATCAAATAGGTGATAGAGTTAGTTATCAAGGTAAAAGCTATGAAGCAACTTGGTGGTCAGTTGGTGCGACGCCTTCGCTATATACAAATGTGTGGAAAGAGGTTGATGGTGGAAACAACAACTGCCCTGACGAAAACGAAGCACCTGTAGCAGGTTTTACATTCAACAGCGCTGACTTATCTGTGACATTTTCGAATCAGTCTACAGATGATAAAGGCGTGGTAAGTCATTCATGGAGCTTTGGTGATGGTGCAAGCTCTGCATCGGCGAACCCATCACACACTTATTCGAGTGCAGGAAGCTACAGCGTTAGCTTAACCGTTACCGACGCTGAGGGGTTATCAAGCACTATTTCTAAAACGGTTTCTGTTTCTCAGTCGACTGGTTGTAATGGAGTAGCGGCTTGGAATGCAAACACATCTTATTCGGTTGGTGATACCGTATCTTTCAATGGCCGTTTGTATGAAGCTATTTGGTGGTCAACTGGCGCTCAACCAGATGTGTTTAGCAATGTTTGGTCAAATCGAGGGGCGTGTAATTAAAACCAATTCAATATAATCGGTATAATCTCGTTCAGTGTAGAAATTATATTGGTGTAAAACTGAAAGAGGCACTTTAAAAGTGCCTCTTGTTATATACAATGAAGTAAAGATAATGACTTAAGAAATATATTCTGCGCTAAAGCCCATGCCAAATAATATTGCACTTGCTGCCATTAGAGTTACCAGTAATACTAAGCCGCAAGTTACCACAGAGCTTGCGTAAATAAAGCCTTTCTCTTCTGGAATATTCATCATAATTGGAATGCCAGAGTAAAGTAGGTAAACAGAATATGTTAAACCTGCAAGTCCACACACTGTAACAAACCAAAGTTCAGGGTATAAAGCACTGACACCTGCCATTAAAATAGGTGTAGCAGTATATGCTGCTAGCTCTAAAGATTGTGTGAAATCTGGCTTCGAATCAAAGGTTACAGCCATCCACTGTATTAAGTAAGCTAAGGCAAATACGCCAACTACCAATCCGCCATACATGGCTATAGACATAAGCACAGCGCTAGATTCTGCTATTTTTATAGTACTACCTGTACCGATAGACCAGCCTATATGTGCGGTAGCAAAGTAGCTACAAATGGCAGGTATTAAGGCGACCGTTAGGATGTGTACTAAGCTGTACATTAGGCTTTCGTGGCGTTTTTCAATTGTTTGCCACTCTTCTTTTGGATGAGCGTAAAGCCCCCATATATGATTTAAGATCATAATTATACCCTCTTGCTCTTTCCCCAAATTAATCGCGATATCAGTATGAGTTTTTGTTGTCTGTTCGCGTGTACATCAACTTTATTTTTTTTATTGTCGATATAGTATTTATGAAAGATGTATAAGCATTCGTCAAGAGTTGATTGAAAAATAGACGAATAAAATAGAGGCGGTGGATTTTTTATTGCTTTTAGTTATAAAAGAGAGGGTAAAGAGGCATAACTAGCTTACTTTGATTCTAACTACTTTCATAATTTCAATATCAAAGCCTGCAACGGTCTCAGACTCAGGGTAATAAGTTAGATTCACCTTTTGCCCTTTTAAGTTTTTATAAAGTTTTTTCCTTTTGTACTTAAAGGGAACATCGCATCCCTCAATCATTAGCGTATTAACAAACCAATCATCTTGCTCACGTTGCACGTGAGATAACACCTTTTGATTTTCACTGTGAACTAATTGGCGATGTTGTTCGAGTAATTTGTTTACTTTTTTCATTAATAAAAGGGGCTGGTTAAGTGAGTTGGAGTGGGATGACTATAGAGTATATGGCTTATCAATACTAGCCAAAGTCGCTAATGCGTTATTCTAAGGAGTAAGGCTGAAAAGTTATAAGATTTAACTATTGTGCAAATTCATATTGCTGATATTCTATTTTTATGTAGTACAAAAGGATTTATTCATGCATGTGTTTGTTCATGGTTTTTTTGGCAAAGAAGCCATTGAAACTATCGCTGAAAATGACGTTATCGAGTTAGCAATTGATGATGCCATTTTAAATTCAGTATTCAAAGAATATGTTCAATTGCTCGTTAGTAGCCAAATAGTCAATGAAAATGGGCCTAACAGTGCGTTAAACCAATCTTTTGATAGGCAGTGTGTGATGAAGCCTGAACAACTTCCATTGCTTATTCGTACTATTATTAAAATGATAAACCTTCACGGTCACAGCTTTCCAGAGCTAAACAACCTGCTGCAACTCGTTACTACCGCTAAAAGGCATAATAAAGATATTTATTGGTGTTAGTTAGCAATAAATTAAGATAAATGTTTGCGACTATAAGTTTATTAAAACTATGCCAAGGGAGCTATTTCACATAGTTTGTATTTATTTGTTCTTAGAGTTCTCGATGAACAGATCTTCTTTCAAGGTACCGTTCAGACAGGCTCATTTCTGCAGAGAGTATTATTGATGAGATGAGGTCATGCATTATAAACCAAATGGGTGACTAAGTATTGTATACAAAATAACTTTACTTACGAAAGGTTTAGTAGTAAAAGTTAAATCTACTTCTCAAAAAGGATTTAATACAATATGACCTTGCAAAAAATAATTAAACTTCTGATTTTAATGTCTTTCGTCCCTTTCTCTAGCATTAATGCCAATGAGTATGACCTCAGTTATTTTTGTAATAACGACTGCAGTTATGAAAGAAAGCAGTTTAAAAAGTATGCCAAAAGAGGTTCTAATTTAGCGATGCTAAATTATGGATTGATGCTTGTCACTGCGAAAGGTGGAAACAAAGAAGTAGAAAAAGGTGTTAGATTGATCAAGAAGGCATCTAGTAATGGAGGGATCGCTGCGCAATATCAACTAGGATATATGTACGCTTTCGGATTACATGTAGAGCAAGACCTAGAAAAAGCGAAACTGCTTTTAGAGCGAGCATCGAAAAAGGGAGTGAAAAAGGCCAAACAATATTACAAATTGGTAGAAAAAGGCGCAATTAGAGCTACTCAAGAAGTATATAGCACTCACCTGAAAAATTTTGAATACACAGGAAAGAGAAGCAAGACGAAAGAAAGTTCAAATAGAGAAAATGCTGGAATTGAAATTATCTCAATATCTCCTGGCTTTAACTATGAAGACGTCATTCAGGCTTCAATTGATCAGGTGTGTAAAGCTGATCATTGTGGCCCAACTCGAAGTATTACGCCAATGCCCGTATTAAAGCTCTCTTATGAGACTGAACTTCTTTTCGTAAAAAAAGAGTTATTGTCAGAGATATAATTTTTGATTTACATGTTGAGCCTTCATCTAACTTAAATTGACCGCTGCAGAAAAGCTCATACCTTTGTTGATTATAGGCTTTTTTTATAACACCATAGCTCGATAAAATAGCGATTCTTTGACATGTGAAGTGGCATTTTGTTTGATTTGAATCATGCAGTTTAGCTATCAAATGAAGGCGTAAAGCTCTCAATTATGGTAGAGTGTGTGCTAATTTGAGCAATAAACTAAAAACTTAATGTCGCATTCTCAATTGTTATCTCCTATTAAATCTTTTCTTCGTTGTGAAACACCTGATGAGTGGGTTGAAGAGGCGAAAAAGCCTGAAAACTTGGACATGGTGTTAATTGATCACCTCATTTGTGAACTCAAAGCTGCTCAATCGGCCATGTACCTAATTCGCAAATATGCTGTTGATAAGGAAAGCGGCGACGCTTTACTAGCTTGGTTGGCGCCTTTTGAGCAGCTAGTTTATAAAAAAGAAGGTGACTGGCGAGAGTTAGCTGACAAGAATAAGTTGTCAAAGTCTGTAGTGCCTAAATCTAACTCTCCTTACGGGCAAGATTTGATCGACAAAATGGTGTTATTGATCAAAGAAGAGTTACACCACTTTTATCAAGTGCTGCAAATTATGGATGAATACGGTATTGAGTATCGAAGTATTACGCCTGCTCGATACGCCAAAGGTATGATAAGTAATGTAACGACTTATGAGCCTAATACATTGATTGATAAACTAATTATTGGTGCCTATATTGAAGCAAGGTCGTGTGAACGATTTGCCAAGCTAGCCCCTCATGTCGATAAACGATTAGGTGACTTTTACATTTCGTTGCTTCGCTCTGAAGCTCGTCATTACCAAGATTATTTAACATTAGCTGAAGACATTGCGGGAAAAGATATTAGTGATCGCATCGAGTTTTTTGGTGAACTTGAGGCAGAATTAATTTCAACGCCGGATCCTGATTTCAAGTTCCATAGTGGCATACCTGTCTAGCTACTCTTAGGTAGAATTTTTCTAGAAAACTAATTAGGTAGTAGGTTGGCGATTAGGTTATTGAAAAAGCGAACAGTGATGGCGAATTTTCAACAGCTTGTTGGCTTTATCAACAATAATGTGCGATAAAACTTATAGGATAATCAGAAAAGTAACCCTTGTTTAGGTGTTGAGCTAATAGCTTTAGGGTTACAAAAGGTAGTTGAATGGTTCGCAAATTATTGGTGTCGACTTTAACTTGTCTAAGCTTTGGTTCGATTGCCAACGAAACTAGCATTAGTGATTCTTTATTTGAATTGCCTTTAAAGGATTTACTTAATATTGAAGTGAGCATCGCTTCGGTAGAGTCTGAGTCTGTGATGGAAACTCCTGCAATTGTCTCTCGATATTCTCGAAGCGATCTTGAGTCCATGGGGGTATCCAACTTAAGAGAGATGTTTAACTTTGTTCCTGGTGTTAACGTTCAAGACAGCATGCCAGGATGGGCGTCGGTTCAAATTCGAGGAATTGACGAAGTTTTTAATCAAAAGGTCTTGTTCTTATTAGACGGGGTTCCTTACCACCAGCCATCTCACTCTCTAATCCCGATGGAAGGCGTACCTTGGGAATCAATCTCTCATATAGAGGTGATTCGAGGACCGGGTGCTGTATTTCATGGATCACAAGCGTCGAGCGGGGTAATAAATGTTATCACGAGAAAAGATACTAATAATGACTCGATAGCGTTGAAGCTAGGTAGTCATCAGCTGGTAGAAGGGCATACTTTTTTGAGTAAAAGTTTATCTGATGAATCTTCTATTTATTTAGCTGCAGAATATCGAAAGGAGGATGGTCACGTAGTTAACTATCAACAAAACTTTGGTGAAGGTATCTTTATTGAAGATGAGGTTAATCGTAAGTTAGAGAAAAAGTCCTTGCTGGCAAAATATTCAAATCAAGATTTTTCAGCAATGTTTCAAACTTTTTCTGATCATACTGTGGGTGTTAATGATGTCTACACTAATTTAAAAACACTTCAGCCGTTTATTGTTGAAAGTAATGGATATCTCATTCATGTAGCGAATACCTGGTCTTTAGACGACTTGAAAGTTACCAGTTTTGCGGATTATAACCACTATACATTCGATCTGTATATTAACAATGCACTTGGCCCTGAAGTAGGGGCTTTGGCATCTAAAGGAAAGCAAGATGATAAAGACTACCGCTATCGTCTTGGTGCTAGTTTCGCGAAAGAAATGACCAAACAACTCGACCTAGTTGGTGGTTTAGAACTAGAGTCTCGCTCTGTAGGAGCATATAGTTTAGCTCCTGAAGAATCGCCAGAAAACCCGCTTGTTACTTTGTTCGACAGAAGTATTGTTCGAGAAATGTCTGCATACGGTCAGTTTGAATATACAGCATCAGACTGGAGTTTTGTTTTAGGGGCTAGGCTTACCGACAATGAACTCAATGGGCAAAAGGTAACGCCAAGAGTAGGTCTTGTGTACAAAATAGACGAGAGACAATCTATTAAAGCTCTTTACTCAACTGGCTTTAACTCACCAAACCCAACGCAAACAAGTATTGTTTTACCCGGTGACGTCATGGGAAATAGCGATTTATCTGCTGAAGTTGTTAAAGCATCGGATATTGCTTATTCATACTCAAAAGAGAATCTGCTTTTTGTCGCAAATCTTTATTACTTGGAAGCCGATGGTTTTATTGTGAGAAGGTATAGTGAGCCCGATAATGCGGTGTCATTTTTTAACGAAGGTAACTTTATTAGAAGCGGTGCAGAATTTGACTTGCAACATAAGACTGGCGATAAAACTTTATTTGCTAATTTGTCTTATCTAAGGGAGGGGCACGAAGAAGATTTTGACGATGCTGACGCCTTTCGTGTTCCTAAACTTACTATGGCAGTGGGGGCCAGTATAAATATAAGTGATAAGCAGTTGATAGGGGGTAACTTGTCCTATATCGGTGCAAGAAGAGATCTCGACAGTTACACCGTAGTTAACCTAAATTATACCCTAGAAATCGATAATTACGCTTTTTCTATAGTTGCTCGTAATATTTTTGATGATGAAATAATAACCCCAAACAACACTGCACAAAATAGCCTGTTAAATGGCTATGGAGAAATCGGTAGAAACTATCAATTAGTGTTTAAAGTGGGCTTTTAACCAAGTTACTCCTCGCTAACCTTTGTCTAGTTAAAAACGACGAAAATTTATCAGGAACCTTATTAACATTAACGAGGTTTATTATGAGTGATTACACTTTTTCATAAGTAACAGGTTAAATTTGTAATATACAAAAAATGTTACAAATTTAACCTCACCTTAAAAATAGAATTTTTATTGATGCATGTTTTTTTTTAATCGATGCATTCACTATTGCAAATAAAATTCTCTTAAATCTTTTGTACTTAGCTTCCTTCACGCTTCTCTCTTTCTGTTTTACTAGTATCATTTAGAATGCATGTTTACACTTAGTTAACATATTGTTAACTCTTTTTCAATCGATTGTGTTGTTTTTTATAAGATTTGGCTACATCAAATAATAAAATGTAATACAAATATTATAATACATATTGTATGCAATCTTTACAGTCCAAAAAATGCTCTGTACCATGTGTAACCGTAATGTACATATTGTATACATTATGTAAAATAATAAAAAGGAAACACAAAATGATTAACAAGAAAAATATAATCAAACGCTCTGCATGTGCGCTTGCTGTTGCTTCAGCAATGACGCTAACAGCTCCTGCGTTTGCAAGTGATTCATTTAATGGTTCAGTAAAAGGGGTGGTAGAAACACAAGATCAACAACTTTTATCTGGTGCTACGATCACGTTGAAGCATAAGACAAAAGGTATTACACGTACCATTACAACAGGTGCAGACGGTAGCTATTCACTGCGTAAATTGCCTGTTGGTGAGTACACGATGACTATCCAAAAAGATGGTTATGAACAAGTTCTAGAAGAATCATTACTTGTTAAAGTTGGTACAGCAATCACATATAACGGTACGTTGTTCACAGCAGGTACTGATATCGAAAAAATTCAAGTAACAGGTAGTGCAATCGCTAAAGTGAATGTTGAATCTTCAACTGGTGGTATCGTTATCACTCAAGAAGAACTAGACTTTCTTCCTGTAGAATCTGGTTTCGAATCAATCGCTGAACTAGCGCCAGGTGTTGTTAGTAACGGTGTTTTTGGTGCAGCAAGTGTTGGCGGTAGTTCATCAGCTGAAAACTCATACTACCTTAACGGTTTAAATGTAACTCACATTAAAACTGGTATTGGTTCGATTGACATGCCTTGGGAAGGTATTGCACAAACTGAGGTTATGACTGGCGGTGTTTCACCTGAATTTGGTGGTTCATTAGGTGGTATTGTTAATGCGGTATCAAAATCAGGTACTAACGAATGGGAACTTGGTGTTTACGGTCGCATTGACCCTTCTGCACTGCAAGAGCAGCACAATAACCTTTTAGACAATGAAGGTAACTATTACTCAAACAGTGAGCAAGATGAGAGCCAGTTCACGCGCTTAGCTATTTCTGGTGGTGGTGCTTTAATTGAAGATAAATTATTCTTCTATGGTGTTTACGCTCCTCAGAAAAATGAATACGACGCCGCAGGGCGCACAACAATTGATATTGGTGAGTTTACATCTGATCGATACCTAGCAACACTTGATTGGTACATTACAGATGATCACTCTTTAACTGCTACAGCAATTGGCTTCGAATCTAAATCAAAAGGTAAAACTTACAACAACGATTGGGAAACGCAAGAAGTTGGCACTGAGCGCGGTTCATTCCGCACTAAGACTGGTGGTGATATCTTCGGTTTAACATACTCAGGTATTTTAAATGATGATATGTCGATCGAAGTGGTAGCTGGTCGCACAGTTGATGAAACGTTTAATACTATCGATGACAACAGCCCATATGTAGCTTCTTGGTTGTTAGGTAACGGTCGCTACGTTTTCCCGTATCAATCATCTACATTTACTGAAGCAGAGTTTATTCGTGATCAATTCCGTGCTGACTTTAACTGGATTTTAGACGATCACGATATCAAAATTGGTTTTGACTACACTAACATCAAAGTAGATTACACCAATGGCCCAACAGGTGAAGGTGACAGAGCTGGTTGGTGGTATGCTTACTACGCATATGACGGAAACCCAGTAGACTACCCTACAGGTACAGGCTTTATCGAGCAGCGTATAAGAACTGACTTTACTGACTCAGAAACGAATTCTACAGCAATTTACATTAGTGATACTTGGACTGTTAACGACCAGTTAGTATTAAACTTAGGCGTCCGTATTTCTAATGTTTACAACACAGTAACAGATGGTCGTAAATATATTGACATTTCTGGTCAAATCGCTCCTCGTTTACAAGCAAACTACGATTTAACTGGCGATGGTACTTCAAAAGTATACGCAACTTACGGTCGTTACTTCCAACCTGTATCTGCTAACATGAATATCACACAAGGTGGTTCTCGTGCAGATAGAAGTTTGTACTACGAACTAGGTCAACTTGACGCTAACGGTGAAATTACACTTGACGCTGACGGTGCGCCAAATGTTGGTGCTTACTTAGGTGAAGATGTAGTTTCTCGTGGTACACCAGATGAAGTAGACCCAACATTAATCGCAAGTCAAGACTTAGAACCAATGTATACTGATGAGTTCACTATTGGTTACCAAACTGAGATTGAAGATACTGACTTGGTTTATCACGTACGTGGTATTTACCGCGAACTAGGTAATTCAATCGAAGATACTAACTATGCGCCAGTACTTAAAAAGTGGTTTGCAGAAAATGGTATGACAGGTGCTGGTAACTATCATTACATAGTAAACAACCCTGGTTCTGACTTAGACATTACTTACGACTTTGATAAAGATGGAACTGCTGAACGAGTTTTAATCCCTGGTGAATATACACAGCTTCCAACGCCTACTCGTAAGTACGCAGCTATCGAAAACGTTATCGAAGGTAGAGTTGGTGACAACTTCCGTTTCAATGCTTCTTATACTTGGTCACACGGTTGGGGTTACACTGAAGGTTTAGTTCGTACAGATAACGGCCAGGACGATCCAGGTTGGACAACGTCTTACGACTACGCTGATTTGATGGACCATTCTTACGGTAACTTACCGAATGACCGTCGCCATTCATTCAAAGCATGGGGTGTTTATAACATCAATGATGATTGGACTCTTGGTCTTAACTTACGTGTAACATCTGGTACACCAATTAGTAAGTTTAACCGTCACCCTGAAGGCGTAGATAGCTGTGCTCCTGGTTCAGTATGGGAAAGCTGTAGTAGCCGTGGTTACGACTTCGTGTCTTTCTACGATGAAAATGGTAACCCAGCACCACGTGGTTCATTCGGTGAAACAGACTGGTTGAAAGAGTTTGATGCAAGTATTCAATACATTACAGACATCGGCGATAGCCAATTGCGTTTAAAAGCAACTGTTTACAACGTATTTAACTGGGATACGCAAACATCAGTATACCAAGAAGTTGCTCGTGATGGAGCTAATGGCCTAGAAACTGACCCTAACTGGGGCATGACTACAGGTCGTTTAGGCGCACGTTACGTAAGCTTAATTGCTGAATTTACGTTTTAATTTGAAATAAACGATTCGTAAATTTAAAAGCCGAATACTTATGTATTCGGCTTTTTTGTTTGAGGGAGACAAACAAGTAAACGTATATAAAGCTAAAAACCAACTAAAAGTCTTATTACATTACCTTCAGTTTTGCTTTAACGTTACTGGTTGCTGAATCTACCACATCATATTGTAAGAGAAATTAAGGGATTATGGTGTGCTATTTGAGTATTGTATTGCTCATTACTACTTAACTGTTATTCAATCAAGCAGTATGGAATCTCTAGGGCAATAGCTATTACAGTTGTTTGTGAGTTAATCTAGAGGCCGATTAAGTAAATGAAAACCTGTTTCATCTATTTTTAACCAAGAGCCTTGCTCGTACCAGTCACCTAATACGATTCTTCTATATGACTGTCCATTTTCTTGCCATTGATGATCTGCCGGGCGATGAGTATGCCCGTGAATAATGAGCTGGCTGGCGTTTTTAGTGAAGCAGTTCAACACTTCTTCTGGTGTTACATCCATAATATCTTGCGATTTCATCGCGGTAGATTCTGCGCTGCGTTTGCGATAATTTTCTGCTATTTTTCTACGAACAAAAAGCGGTAAGCTTTTGATCATGGTTTGCCACCACCAAGTGCGAGACTTTTTTCTAAACGCTTGGTAATCAACATCCAATGTGCATAAGGTATCGCCATGCATGATAACGACAGGCTGGTTGTTTAGTTCAACTAATGCCACCTCAGGAAGTAAGGTCATTCCGGCACGAACTGCATATTTCTTACCTAATAAGAAGTCGCGATTTCCGTGGATAAAAAATACCTGTGTACCTGAATCACTTAACGCTTTTATACCGGCGGCGATGGTATTGGTTAATTCCGACTTGTCGTCGTCACCAATCCAGTATTCAAATAGGTCACCCAATATGTAAAGGGCTTTAGCGTGAGGTGCTTCTTGTTGCAAAAATGACAAAAAGCAGGCCGTTATATCGGGCCTGCTTTCTGATAAATGCAAATCAGCAATAAAATAAGTCGTTTCTGACATGCGCTAACTAACGGCTCTTAATAGTGATGAGTGCTAGTTATTCAACGATAGTTTCGTTGATAATGATCTCTTCTTTTGGCACATCATCATGGAAGCCAAAACGACCCGTTTCAACCACTGTCATTTTGTCAACAATGTCCATGCCTTCAACTACTTCACCAAATACACAGTAGCCCCAGCCTTGAACAGACTCATTTTTAAAGTCTAGGAAGTCGTTGTCTACTAAGTTAATAAAAAATTGAGCAGACGCTGAATGTGGATCTTGTGTACGGGCCATGGCTAATGTGCCACGCTTGTTTGATAAACCGTTGTTAGCTTCGTTCTCGATGCTAGCACGAGTGTCTTTTTCTTCCATACCTGAAGCAAATCCACCACCTTGTGCCATAAAACCTTTAATTACACGGTGGAAGATAGTGCCATTGTAAAAGCCGTCTTTTGCGTATTGCGCAAAGTTTTCAGCTGTAACAGGTGCTTTGTCGAAATCTAACGCGATTTTAATATCGCCTAAACTTGTTTTGAACGTGATCATAAAAATTTCTCTAAATAAATGTTGCAGCGATTGTAACCTAATGGCTAAATCTGTAAAGAGAAGTGATGATTATATTAGGAACTTCGGCTACAATGCCGCCGATTAATTTTATTAATGTGAGGAGAAGACACAAATCATGCTACACATGTATAACACCCTAACGCGCGAGAAAGAGCAGTTTACCCCAATTAACGATGGTAAAGTGGGATTGTATGTATGTGGTTGTACTGTTTACGATTTGTGTCATATCGGTCATGCGAGAACTTACATTAGTTTCGACAACATTGTTCGTTACATGCGCTTTTCTGGTTACGACGTTAACTACGTACGTAACATTACCGATGTTGAAGACAAAATTATTAACCGTGCGATTGAAAACGGTGAAACGCCAGAAGAACTCACAGAGCGCACAATCGGCTATATGCATGAAGATTTCGATGCATTAAACTTGCTACGCCCTGACTTAGAGCCTCGTGTAACCACTCACATGGCTGAAATCGTTGAGATGATTGAAACCTTGGTTGCAAAAGAACATGCCTACGTAGCTGGCTCTGGCGATGTATTGTTTGATGTGTCTAGTTTCGAAGATTACGGCAAGTTAAGTGGACAAAACCTTGAGCAACTGCAAGCAGGCTCTCGCGTAGATGTTGATGAAACTAAACGTAATCCATTAGATTTTGTTTTATGGAAGTCTGCAAAACCTGAAGAGCCTAGCTGGGATTCGCCATGGGGGCCGGGTCGCCCTGGATGGCACATCGAGTGTTCGGCGATGAATGCGAAAGAGCTAGGTAAGCACTTTGATATTCACGGTGGTGGTTCAGATCTTCAGTTCCCACATCATGAAAATGAAATTGCGCAGAGCTGCTGTGCATTAGACACGCCATACGTGAACTATTGGATGCACACAGGTATGGTGCAAGTAGACCAGGAGAAAATGTCTAAATCACTAGGCAACTTCTTCACTATTCGTGATGTACTAGCTAAATATGACGCGGAAACTACACGCTTTTTCTTAACGACAGGTCACTATCGTAGCCAATTAAATTACTCTACGGAAAACCTAGAACAAGCAAGAGCCTCTGTTGAGCGTATTTATACGGCGTTGAGAGATGTAGAAATAGCATCCGACTTTTCTTTAGACAATGAGCATGAAGCCGTGGTTGAGTTTCGTCAAGCAATGGACGATGACTTTAATACCCCTCAAGCTTTATCTGTATTGTTTGAATTAGCAAAATCACTAAACGTTGCAAAACAGCAGGGCAGTGATGAAGCAAGTCAAATAGCGGGAACATTGAAAACGCTTGGTGGCATTCTAGGCTTATTGCAGTTAGACCCAGCTAGTTTCTTGCAAGGCAACGACAGCGACGACGAAGTGGCTGAAATTGAAGCTCTTATTGCGCAACGCAATCAAGCGCGTGCCGACAAAAACTGGGCACTTGCTGATGAAGCTCGCGATAAGCTAAAAGCAATGAATATCATCCTTGAAGATAGCGCAGGCAAAACCACATGGCGCAAAGGATAAGAGCTACCAACAATTAGCTCTTAACTTTACATTGTAAAGGACAATAAAAAAGCTCGCTAAATGCGAGCTTTTTTATTGGTTACTTTCAGTATTAGTTTTCTTAACCACTTTATTTGTAGCTATTCAAAAACAATCTACCCTTTTTTAGTATACATTATACTTTAATGAGGGCGTACTGTTTTAAAATTGTAATATTTCTGTATAATTCGCCATCAAAAAATAATAAATGGAATAAAAACAATGCGCAGCAAAGGACTTTTAAAAAACATAATATCGGTTATCTTTTTTGTTTTATCTGTTCAGGCACCATCTGCCGTAGCAAACTTGCTAACGTTCGAGCTTACTACAACTCATGAATACACCTACCATTCTGAAGTAGATTATTTGACGGGTGAAAGGTCTTTTGATTGGCCTTTAACGCCAATTCCTTCAACATCGTTTTCTATCTCATATGATGTAAATTTGGCAACCGAATTTGAAAGAGGATCAGTTGGGGGGGACTATTATGAATATACTCGCGATAATAAACATTACTCTTTGTATATCAATGCGTTTAATATAACGCCTATCTCCGCATTTACACCTTTTAGTAATAGCTTGATGGCATTCCCAAATGACTTTGGTAATGATCACGTAGAAATATTTGATCGCTATTTCGAGTTGGTCTTTGAAAGTAGGGTAGTTAGTGATGCTACAACAGGAGAGATCTTGTTTGATGATTCAAGGCAAGGTTTTAGAGTTATTAACCAATTACAAATATCAAATATAACTAAGCAGAAAGACTATTTTCATAACATAACGGTTTTTATGGGGATGGAAAAAGATTTTCTGTCGAAAAAAGCCAAAAAGTTTACTAACGCTGAGCTCAATAATTTCTTGGCGGCACCACAAGGCTTTACAAGCATGTGGTTCGATGAAGGGTTTGGTGCCGCTGAAAGTAGTGTCGATTTTTTTTCTGAAAACTATCGCGGCTATTTAGGCGATGCAAGTCATACTTATGCAGTGCCTGAGCCACATATGTTGATACTGTTTCTCTTTGCCGGTTTAGCTTTAGCTGCCAGAAGAAAACAGGTTGAGTGATAAAATTCTTTGCCTAAAATAACCCGATAATAAAAAAGCTCGCTAAATGCGAGCTTTTTTATTGAATTAAACTAATGCTTTACCTGAGTCATTACTTGTCGTTGTAGTCTTCACAAGCGATTAAGGTATTTTCGATTAAGCTTGCCACTGTCATAGGGCCTACGCCGCCGGGAACAGGCGTAATAAAGCTAGCTTTTTCTTTGGCGACGTCATATTCAACATCACCCACTAAGGTGCCATTGTCTAAACGGTTGATACCAACATCAATCACGATAGCGCCTTCTTTAATCCAGTCACCTGGAATAAAGGCTGGTTTACCAACAGCAACAACAAGAAGATCAGCATTACGAACTTTTTGTTCTAGGTTCTTAGTAAATCTATGAGTAGTCGTTACAGTACACCCTGCAAGTAATAACTCTAACGTCATAGGGCGGCCTACAATATTTGAGGCGCCAACAACTAATGCGTCTAATCCATGTGGATTAACGCCTGTCGAATCAAACAAGGTCATAATGCCTTTAGGTGTACATGGACGAAGACCCGGTTGACGTAAAGCAAGCTTACCTACGTTTGAAGGATGGAAACCATCAACATCTTTATTCGGTGAAATAGTTTCTATCACTAAATTGGCATCTAAGCCCTCAGGTAAAGGAAGCTGAACAAGGATACCATCAATTGAGTCATCGTGATTCAATTCACGAATTAGGCCTAACAGTTCATCTTGTGTTGTGGTTTCAGGAAGATCAAATGAACGCGAAACAAAACCCACTTCTTCGCATGCGCGGCGTTTGCTGCCAACATATACTTCTGAAGCTGGATCATTGCCAACTAAAATCACGGCCAAGCCGGGTGCGCGTAGCCCTTTGTCTAGGCGTTGCTGAACCTTTTCTTTAACTGAAGTTCGAAGTTGCTGTGCAATGGCTTTGCCATCAATAAGAGATGCCGTCATAGTTCCTGAAATGTTCACAAGTAAAAATCGCCGCTATTTTCGCATACTTTATCTAACGAGTGTAGCCTACTTTTATTGTTATATTGTATACCTTAATCTGAATCTGTTTTGATTACGTAGTGGTATGCATAGTTACTGATTACATCGTCATCAATTAGTGCTATTTTTGCTAGATGTTGTTGCAAAAGTGAGCGAACGCTTTTTTTTGTGAAAAAAAGGTTTGACGAGAATCGTGCAACTCGGTAATATCCGCTCCCGTTGAAGGCAGCAAGCTTTTAACAAAACTATATGTCGGTGATTAGCGCAGCTTGGTAGCGCACTTGGTTTGGGTCCAAGGGGTCGTAGGTTCAAATCCTACATCACCGACCACTTTCTATTTTCAATTAGGAAGTGCCGCTAGTAGGTATCGTGCGCCCTTAGCTCAGCTGGATAGAGCAACGCCCTTCTAAGGCGTGGGTCAAAGGTTCGAATCCTTTAGGGCGTGCCATTTCTCTTTATTTCCTTTTTAATTCTGCTCCTTTTTAATTACCATTAAGATAGATTGCGTGTTTAGCGTGGGTATTTTTATTTAATTTTTTGTTCTTGTTTAATTTCCAGCTTATCTTTTTACTTACTTGGTATTTAATCTTTAATGACTAATAACGATAAGCAAAACGATAGCTACTTGAATCAAATAAACATGCTTTAGTTATTCTGCGTATCGTATATAGGCTTAATGTAAGTTAAGGTTAAATAGAGTGATAAATGGAGAACGAGTACGTTGGGAAAGTTACGGCAACACTCGCGCTAATTATTCTAAAATTAATACTGGCCAGTCTGCTGTCTAAATAGCCTTTGATGCGGTGTTTTTGAACGTTTTAGCTAAAAAATGAACGACTAAACTTTTTTGCAAAAATAACTGCGAAATATTGTTGACTTGGCATCTAATTGTCATTAGTATACGCCCCGTTCCGAACAAGGGTGGTAAACATTTACTGCTATTTCTGTATAACTTGTTGGAATGTAAGCATTTTTGCTATGGTGGCATTAGCTCAGTTGGTAGAGCCCTGGATTGTGATTCCAGTTGTCGTGGGTTCAAGTCCCATATGCCACCCCACTTTTCAGTCGGTGATTAGCGCAGCTTGGTAGCGCACTTGGTTTGGGTCCAAGGGGTCGCAAGTTCGAATCTTGCATCACCGACCACTCTTCTCTTTATTGTTTTATTTCACTATTTTTTTATTTATCGTCACTTTGCATGAGTCCGTCAGATATTTTTCAGCAAAATATTTATTTTTTCTCGACGTTTAACCTCTTATTTTTATTGGCTTGTAGCGAAATAATTACCTTGTTTTTAAGGTGATTAGCGAATTCTTAACTAATAGGTTAAAAATTAATTGCTTTTCCCTATCGACTCTTGTAGAAAGCGCCGCTATAATTTCGCGTCATTATTTTTAAATAGGTTCATCTAAGGACTTAACTGAAAGTAGTTATCTAACAGTTAAGTTGGTGTACATGGCAATGATTGCGTGTTCATGACTAGATGCAAAAATGAAGTACACCTGTACTAATTATTGAGGTAAATAAATGCAAGTTTCAGTTGAGACAACTCAAGGTTTGGAGCGCAAATTAACGATTACTGTTCCAGCAGAAACAGTTGACGTAGAAGTTAAGAACCGTCTTCGCCAAATCGCGAAAACTCAAAAAATCAACGGTTTCCGTCCTGGTAAAGTTCCACCATCAGTAATCCAAAAGCGTTACGGCAAAGCAGTACGCGAAGAAATTGCTGGTGAAGTAATGCAGCGCAACTTCGTTGAAGCTATTATTGCAGAGAAAATTAACCCAGCTGGTCGTCCTGCTTTCAACGAGAAAAGCAACGTTGACGGTCAAGACTTAGAATTCGAAGCAGTATTCGAAATCTACCCAGAAGTTGAGTTAAAAGACTTAGACAAGATTAAAGTTGAGCGTCCAGCAGTAGAAGTTACTGAAAAAGACGTTGACGAAATGTTTGTTACGCTTCAAAAGCAGCACCAAACGTGGAAAGAAAACAAGCGTAAAACTAAGAAAGGCGATAAGTTAACAATCGACTTCTTAGGTCGTGTTGACGGTGAAGAATTTGAAGGCGGTAAAGCTGAAGGTTTCGAATTAGAGCTTGGCGCTGGTCGTATGATCCCTGGTTTTGAAAAAGAAATCACAGGTATGAAAGTAGGTGAAGAGAAAACTATCTCTGTAACTTTCCCTGAAGATTACCATGCAGAAAACCTTAAAGGTAAAGACGCAGAATTCGACATTAAAGTTCATAAAACTGAAGGCCCAATTTTACCTGACGTAGATGACGAGTTCGCTAAACTATTCGGCATCGAAGAAGGTGGTGTTGAAGCATTACGCGCTGAAGTTCAAAAGAATATGACGCGTGAATTAACTCAAGCAGTAAAAGCTAAAGTTAAAGAGCAAACGTTAAATGGCTTAGTTGAAGCTAACGATGTTGAACTTCCACAGTCTTTAATCAATCAAGAGATTGACGTTCTTCGTCAACAAGCACTACAACGTTTTGGTGGTCAAGTTGACCCTAAGAACTTACCTGAACTTCCAGCAGATATGTTCAAAGAGCAAGCAGAGCGTCGTGTTAAAGTAGGTTTATTACTTGGTGAAGTTATCAAGCAAAACGAACTTAAAGTAGACAACGCTAAAGTTGACGAGTTAATCGAATCAGCAGCGTCTGCATACGAAGATCCAAAAGAAGTGATCGAGTACTACAAAAACAACAAAGAAATGTATCAACAAATGCAAAATGTTGCTTTAGAAGAGCAAGCTGTTGACGTTCTAGTTGAAGGTGCGAAAGTTTCAGACAAGAAAGCAAACTTCAAAGACATTATGAACCCAGAAGGTAAATAACCTTTTTGGTTGACATTGTTTAAAGCAATAGCTTAAATGGCTTATATGGAAACATATAAGCCATTTTTTTATCAAGGAAATCGTGTTGTTTAATTCTCTTAAAAATTCATCTACAACAAATCCAATCGAAAGCGCATTAGTCCCAATGGTTGTTGAACAAACAGCAAAAGGGGAGCGTTCATATGATATCTATTCTCGTTTATTAAAAGAGCGTGTTATTTTCTTATGTGGTCAAGTTGAAGATCACATGGCTAACTTAATCGTTGCACAGTTACTTTTCTTAGAATCTGAAAGCTCTGAAAAAGATATCTTTCTTTATATTAATTCTCCAGGTGGCTCTGTTACTGCAGGTATGGCAATTTACGATACGATGAAGTTTATTCGTCCTGACGTAAGCACTGTTTGTGTAGGTCAAGCAGCAAGTATGGGGGCCTTTTTATTATCAGGTGGCGCTAAGGGCAAGCGTTATTGCTTACCTAACTCTCGTGTCATGATTCATCAGCCGTTAGGTGGCTTCCAAGGTCAGGCGTCAGATTTTGAAATACATGCCAAAGAAATTTTGCACATTAAAGAGAAGATGAATCGCTTAATGGCTGACCACACTGGCCAGCCATTTGAAAAAGTCGCACAAGATACAGATCGCGATAATTTCCTTAGTGCAGACGAAGCAGTTGAATATGGATTAGTTGACTCCATATTAGAACAAAGAAGTGAATCGTAACTTAGCGGTAAATTTGTATTGTTATCTGCTAATTTTGTGAAATACTTAGTATTACGATGTTTGAAAATGTTTAGAGGTACCGAATGACCGATATAAAAAAAGGTGACGGTGATAACGGCAAGTTATTATATTGTTCATTTTGTGGCAAAAGCCAACATGAAGTACGTAAGTTAATTGCGGGTCCATCGGTATTTATATGTGATGAGTGTGTCGAGCTGTGTAACGACATTATTCGCGAAGAAATTAAAGAAATAGCGCCTAAACAAGATAAAGAGTCTTTACCTTCTCCTGTCGAGATCAGAGAAAGCCTTGATGACTATGTTATTGGTCAAGACCATGCCAAGAAAGTTTTAGCTGTTGCTGTTTATAACCACTATAAACGTTTGCGCAATGGCGACTCTCATAACGGCGTAGAACTCGGTAAGAGTAATATCTTACTTATCGGTCCTACAGGTAGTGGTAAAACCTTACTTGCTGAAACGCTAGCGCGTTTGTTAGACGTTCCATTTACTATGGCTGATGCAACAACATTAACTGAAGCTGGTTATGTTGGTGAAGACGTAGAAAACATAATCCAGAAGCTTCTACAAAAATGTGACTACGATGTTGAAAAGGCGCAACGTGGTATCGTTTACATCGATGAAATTGATAAAATTTCTAGAAAGTCTGATAACCCATCTATTACACGAGATGTATCAGGCGAAGGTGTACAACAAGCGCTATTGAAGCTTATTGAAGGTACAATTGCTTCGGTGCCGCCTCAAGGTGGTCGTAAGCACCCGCAACAAGAGTTCTTACAAGTAGATACCTCTAAGATCTTGTTTATTTGTGGTGGAGCCTTTGCTGGTTTAGACAAAGTTATTGAGCAACGCAGCGAAACTGGCACTGGCATTGGTTTTGGTGCTGAAGTTAAAGCTAAAGACGAAAACAAGTCGTTAACTGAACGATTCCAAGAAGTTGAGCCTGAAGATTTAGTTAAATATGGTTTGATTCCTGAGTTTATCGGTCGTTTACCTGTCGTTGCTACGTTAAGTGAGCTTGACGAAAGTGCTTTGATTCAAATTTTACAAGAGCCTAAGAACGCCTTAACTAAACAATACTCAGCACTATTTGATATGGAAGGTGTTGAATTAGAGTTTAGAAAAGATGCATTAACTGCGATTGCTAATAAAGCTATGGTACGCAAAACGGGTGCTCGAGGACTGCGTTCAATTGTTGAAGGTGTGTTACTTGATACTATGTACGAGTTACCTTCTATGGAAAATGCAGCAAAAGTGGTTGTTGATGAAACCGTTATTAAGGGCGAATCTAAACCAATTGTGATTTATGAGACGCCTACTGATAAAGCAGCTTCTGATAACTAATTTTTTAATAGATAGATTAAAGAGCACTTGAAGTGCTCTTTTTTTTGGCGAAAAAATAGCCGAACGTTTGCTTTTTTTCATCTCGATATTGAAAGCTAACCTATTATCCCCATATAGTTTTTAATTCCTAATAGATAAGGTTGTCATTTACCTTAAAAGAGAGAGTCTAATGTCTGAAGAATTAGCCCCTGTAAATACCATCGCAGAAATTCCTGTTCTTGCGTTGCGTGATGTTGTCGTTTATCCGCAGATGGTAATTCCGTTATTTGTTGGTCGTGAAAAATCTATTCGCTGTTTAGATATTGCTATGGAAGCGGACAAGCAAGTATTTTTAGTGGCACAAAAAGACGCTTCAATTGATGACCCGACAGAAAATGATGTTTATGAAACGGGTACTGTCGCCACCATCTTACAAATGCTAAAGCTGCCAGACGGTACTGTTAAAGTGCTTGTTGAAGGTGCTAAGCGTGCAGAAATCACTAAGTTTGTCGAAACAGAGCAATTCTTTACCGCAGATATTAAGTACCTTGAAATAGAAAATAGTGCCTCAGACAGCATTGATATTCTTGTACGAAGCGCAATCTCTCAATTTGAAGGTTACGTAAAGCTTAACAAGAAAATTCCACCTGAAGTGTTAACCTCAATTTCAGGTATTGATGACGCTGAGCAACTAGCCGACACCATGGCTGCCCACATGCCACTTAAGCTAATCGAAAAGCAAAATGTTCTTGAAATCAAAGATATTGCAAAACGATTAGAGCATTTGATGGCTTTAATGGAAGGGGAAATTGACTTATTACAAGTTGAGAAAAAAATTCGTTCTCGCGTTAAAAAGCAAATGGAAAAGAGCCAACGTGAGTATTATTTGAATGAGCAAATGAAAGCAATTCAAAAAGAACTTGGCGATATGGATGATGTGCCTGATGAGATAGAGCAAATCACCAAGAAAATTGACGACGCACAAATGCCTAAAGAAGCCAAAGAGAAAACAATGGCTGAATTGCAGAAACTAAAAATGATGTCATCAATGTCTGCAGAAGCAACGGTAGTGCGCAGCTATATTGATTGGATGACTAATGTACCTTGGAAAAAGCGTAGCAAGTTGAAAAAGAACTTAGCCTTAGCTGAAGAGGTGTTAGAGTCTGATCACTATGGCTTAGAAAAAGTAAAAGAACGAATTATTGAGTATCTAGCGGTTCAACATCGCGTTTCGCAATTAAAAGGTCCTATTTTGTGTTTAGTTGGTCCTCCTGGTGTTGGTAAAACCTCGTTGGGTCAATCTATTGCAAAGGCGACAGGTCGAAAATACGTGCGTATGGCGCTAGGTGGCGTAAGAGATGAAGCAGAAATTCGTGGTCATCGTCGTACCTATATAGGTTCGTTGCCAGGTAAGCTTATTCAAAAGATCTCCAAGGTTGGTGTAAAAAACCCGCTGTTCCTATTAGATGAAATCGACAAAATGGCATCGGATATGCGTGGTGACCCAGCATCAGCATTACTTGAAGTGCTAGATCCTGAGCAGAACACCAGTTTTAACGATCACTACTTAGAGGTTGATTACGATTTATCTGATGTAATGTTTGTTGCTACATCTAATAGCATGAATATTCCTGGACCACTTCTTGATAGAATGGAAGTTATCCGTCTATCTGGCTATACCGAAGACGAAAAGCTTAACATTGCTAAACGTCACTTATTAACCAAGCAAATCAAGCGAAATGGTTTAAAAGAAAGTGAAATTACTGTTGAAGACAGTGCAATTATCGGCATTATTCGTTACTACACTCGTGAAGCTGGCGTTCGTAATTTAGAAAGAGAAATTTCAAAACTGTGTCGCAAAGTAGTAAAAGCGATATTACTTGATAAATCTCTTAAAACGGTCACCATCTCTCAAGATAATTTAGAAGAGTTTTTAGGTGTTCAACGTCATGACTATGGTAAAGCGGACGATCAAAACCGAGTTGGTTTAGTTACTGGCTTAGCGTGGACATCGGTTGGTGGTGAATTATTAACAATTGAAACTGCGTCTGTGCCAGGTAAAGGTAAACTAACTTACACAGGTTCATTAGGCGATGTGATGCAAGAGTCTATTCAGGCAGCTTTGACTGTCGTTAGAAGCCGAACAGATAGTTTACGTATCAACGAAGACTTTAACGAAAAACGCGATATTCACGTCCATGTTCCTGAGGGTGCCACGCCTAAAGACGGTCCAAGTGCTGGTATTGGTATGTGCACTGCATTAGTGTCTAGCTTAACAGGGAACCCTGTAAAAGCAGATGTTGCAATGACAGGTGAAATCACGCTAAGAGGTGAAGTACTCCCTATTGGTGGTTTAAAAGAAAAACTGTTAGCAGCGCATCGTGGTGGCATTAAAACTGTAGTAATTCCAAAAGATAACGAGCGTGATCTGAAGGAAATTCCAGAAAATGTTAAAGCAGACTTAAGTATTCATTGTGTTAAATGGATCGAAGAAGTGCTTGAAATCGCGTTAGAGAACCCTGTTGAAAGTGTACAGTTGCCCAAATAACAGAGAAATTCTGACGAAATATTGACTAAATATACGTAAAAGTTAAAAAAAAATAGAAAAAAATGCATTTAGGGCTTTCCAAACTCTCAGGTTGTGGTAAGTTAAGGGGGCTAAAAGCGCTGTACCCCACTATTAACAAGGGGTGAGCTAAAGGTAAATGCATTTATCTTAAATTTTAAATTTCTTTAACTCAGTGCTTGATGTTCAAAAAGAAGCTTGCTATAAAAGCTTCTGCAGGACGCTAAAAATACAAAGATAGCGCTGAATAATAACAATTGAAGGGGAATATTACTGTGAACAAATCTCAATTAATCGAGAAAATCGCTGCTGGTGCTGACATTTCTAAAGCTGCTGCTGGTCGTGCGTTAGATTCATTTATTGATGCTGTGACTGAAGAGTTAAAAAGTGGTGAGCAAGTTGCTTTAGTTGGTTTTGGTACTTTCTCAGTACGTGACCGTGCAGCACGCACAGGCCGTAACCCACAAACTGGTGCAACAATCGAAATCGCTGCAGCTAAAATCCCATCATTTAAAGCTGGTAAAGCGTTAAAAGATGCTTGTAACTAATCATTAGTTACTATATTGAATTTAGAAAGACCACCTTAGGGTGGTCTTTTGTTTTGTGAACAATTAGTTAATGGATAGAATGGTAAAATCTATTAATTATGCTTCAAGCTTGCATTTGCTTCTGGTAAAATCGCGCGCACGAAATAAAAAATATACAAAGTAAACACCGAGTGTTAAGAGAATACGATGTTAGAAAATATTAGAGAAAGCTCTCAGGGATTGGTCGCTAAAATCATTCTTGGTTTTATTATATTGACCTTTGCTGTTGCAGGTATCGGTAGTTATACCAATAGTGCTGATACGTCGGTAGCTGAAGTGAATGGTGTTAAAATTACCCAAGCTGATTTTGAAAAGGCGCTTCAAAACCAACGTAACCGCATGGCACAGCAATTCGGTGAGATGTTCGAGACGTTAGCTGCTGACCCAACATATATGGCCAATATGCGTGAAAGCGTGGTAAACGGGTTAATAGATCAAGAATTATTGTTGCAGGCTACGGACGGTGCAGGGTTAAGAATTAGCGATGAACTAATCAAAAAAACTATCCGTGAGATGGGTGAATTTCAAGTAGATGGTAAATTCGACAATAACAGGTACTTGGCGCTAATTAATCAAGCTGGTTTTTATCAATCGACGGACTTTCGCGATTACTTACGAACTCAACTTGTGCGTCAACAGTTGATAAATGGAGTGGTTGGAACAGAGTTCACGCTTCCATATCAAACTCAGCAGTTGGCACAATTACAAAGCCAAAAACGAGATTTACGTTTTGCAACTATTTCTGCGAAACAGTTCGAAGCAGGCATTGAAGTTTCTGAAGAGGATATCAAGTCTTACTACCAAGAAAACTTATCTCGTTACCAAAACGAAGAAAAAGTTAAGCTCGATTATGTCACGATTGATGTTGCTAAAATTGCTGCGGGAATTGAAGTAAGTGATGCCGATATTGAAACTTACTACAACGAGAATATTGCTAACTATAAGCGAGAAGAGCAGCGCCGTGTTTCACACATCCTTATTGAAGCCGGTGATGATGTTGATGCAGCTAAAGCTAAAATTACGGCTATTCAAACACGTTTAGCGGCAGGAGAAGATTTTGCTGCTTTAGCTCAAGAACTTTCTGACGATACCTTTAGTGGTGAAAATGGCGGCGACCTAGATTGGTTAGAGCGTGGTGCAATGGAAGACGATGCTTTTGATGATGCTGCTTTTGCTTTAGCAAATGTTGGTGATGTATCGGACATAGTTGAAACAGAATTCGGTCTTCATTTAATTAAATTAACTGAGCTTACAAAAGAACAAGTTCAAACTCTTGATGAAGTGAAAGAGCAACTTAAAACGACTGTAAGTAATGAAAAAGCGCAAGATAAATTCTTCGAGCTTCAACAGCAAGTTGCTGAGTTAAGTTTCGAAGTACCTGATAGCTTAGAAGATGCTGCAAATGCAATTGGTGAATCAGTGCAAACGTCTGACTGGATTTCACGCAATGGCAGTACACCGCCATTTGACAATGCAAAAGTATTAGATGCTGCGTTCTCTGATATGGTTATTTCTGAGCAATTAAATTCAGATATCATTGAAGTTAATAATGGTTTAGCAATCGTGGTGCGCATCAATGAGTACCAGGAAGCTAATGCTAAGCCTTTAGCTGAAGTAAGTGAGCAAATTAAAGCTAGCTTAGTTGCGACTCGTGCGAGCGAAAAAGCACAAACGGTAGCTGACGAATTATTGACTGCGTTTACTGGTGGCGAAAGTATTGACCAACAGTTAACAGAAGCAAGTGCTTCATTTGAGGAGCATAAAGCTGTCCCTCGTTTTGGTGGTGGATTAGATGGTGCTTTGGTTAAGGACGCATTTGCATTGCCGCACCCTAGTGAAGGTCAAGTGTCTGCGAATACAGTAAGTCTTATGAATGGTGATTTAGCTATCGTTGAAGTAACAGCAGTAATTAATGACGAAGAAGCGACAGTACCTGCGGGCTTCGACCAGCAATTAACTCAGATGTTAGCGCAAAATGCTATGTCAGGATATATTGAAGCATTAAAAGCTGATGCGAAAATTACGCGCCGTAACTTAACGGCTGCTAACTAAGATTTTTTAACATAAGTTAGATGTTAAAAAGGGTTGCTTAAAGGCAGCCCTTTTTTTTCGTCAAAATGTTGTGCTTTATAAACCCGTTGTCTTTAAAAGGTATTTGCCTAACAAACAACAAGTGGACTAGATCATGAAAAATATATTTAATGGTATTCCTGATAATTTTAAAGAGGAAATCTTTGAAGATTTATTGATAACCGATAAGCTGCGAGTGGAAAAAATATTGTCTTTTGGCCAAAGTTCACCTGAGGAAGGTTGGTATGATCAGGATGAGCATGAGTGGGTAATTCTTCTGTCTGGCTACGGGGTTATTGAATTTGAAGGTGGGCGTATTGAAAAGTTATTACCTGGCAGTTATTTACACATTAAAGCGCATGAAAAGCATAAAGTTGTTGAAACTAGTCAAGAGGAAGTCACCGTGTGGCTGGCAATTTTTTACCAATAGCCCTCATTTTATTCGACCCTGAGTAAATGAGCTTGTTTTTTCGATGGTATTGTCATCATAATCATAGATAAAATTAATGTCTGAACGGAGGTGGGTTTGAAAGAAACTCTTGGGAAATCTTTTAATGGTTTAGGACTCTCGATCTTTTTCGGGTTGATTGCACTTGGGTTGTTATTAGGACAAGCAGCTATAGATTATAAAAAGCTAGATAGAAGCATCACGGTTAAAGGGCTGTCGGAGCGAGAGTATAAAGCTGATATTGTGTTATGGCCGATTCAATTTATTGCCGCGAATAATGATTTGACATCTCTTTATGAAACGATTGATACCAATAGTGAAAAAATTAAAACATTTTTAATCGAAAGTGGCATCGAAGACCAAGCAATCTCTTTCGCAGCACCTGCGATAACCGATAAAGTTGCTCAACAATATGGTAGTGGCTCTCGGGCGGAGTTTCGTTACAGTGCTACGCAAACCGTTACAGTTTATTCTTCAAATATCGATGGCGTTCGCAAAGTTAAAAATCTACTCTCAGCCCTAGGTAAAGAAGGTATTGTATTTACCGGCGACAACTATCAGAGTCAAACCGAATATTTGTTTACTCGGCTCAATGAAGTTAAACCTGACATGATACAAGAAGCGACGACAAAAGCCCGTGAAGTCGCTGAAAAATTCGCTCAAGACTCAAACAGTACATTGGGTAAAATTAAACGTGCTTCTCAAGGGCAATTTAGCATTAGAGCACGGGACAAGAATAATCCGCATATTAAGAAAGTAAGGGTAGTTTCAACGATTGAGTACTATCTGTCAGACTAAAACAGTGGTTTATTTATCTCTGCTTTTAACTTATTACCTGCGTACTCTTGAATTTTGCCTTTTTGCGATTCATATCTACTATCAGCTTAAACAAATAAAAGATTGGGATTAATAAAATGAATGTTGTTATTACTGGAGCAAACCGTGGTATTGGTTTAGCCATGACTAAATTATTTGCTGCGAATGGCGATACTGTTTACGGTTTATGTCGAAGCGCTTCACCAGAGTTGGCAAGTATGGATGTTAGCGTTGTTACAGGGATAGACGTAGCAACAGAACAAGGTTTACAGAATATGAAGGAAGCGCTTTCTGGTGTTTCAATTGACGTATTAATTTGCAATGCGGGCATTTTGCGAGATGAGCAACTTGGCAATATCAACACGCAAACTATTCGTGAACAATTTGAAGTCAATGCACTCGCGCCGTTGTTAGTGGTTGATACATTAGAGTCGCAAATAGCACGTGGCGGGAAAATAGCAATGATCACCTCTAGAATGGGATCTATTGCGGATAATGGTTCTGGCGGTCGCTATGGTTACCGTATGTCAAAAGCAGCCCTTAATGCTGCATCTATGTCTTTGTCGAAAGATCTTGCGCCGAAGGAGGTTTCTGTAGGCATTTACCATCCAGGTTATGTGCAAACGGATATGGTCAATATGGGCGGTGATATTAGTGCTACTGAAGCAGCGTCGCGTTTAGTCGGTTTAATTTCAGCGCAATCGATGGCGAATACTGGCGAATTCAAGCATTCTAATGGTCAAAGCTTGCCTTGGTAAAGGCTACCTCTAAAACTATACGTACGTAACCATGGACACAATTGAAAAATACCAACGCATTTGGCAAACGGTTCAACTTATCCCCAAAGGGCATGTTGCTACTTATGGTCAAATTGCGGATCTAGCAGGACTCCCAGGAAGGGCTAGGTTGGTAGGTAAGGCGTTGGGTAAAGTGCCAGAGAACGGATGGCAGGGGAATCACGTTCCTTGGTTTAGAGTGATTAATTCGCAAGGCAAAATAAGTTTTTCGCCAGAAAGTGAACACTTCAAACGGCAAAAGGGCTTTCTGCAGGACGAGCAAGTGGTTACTATTGGTGCAAGAGTCAGGTTAAAAGAATTTCAGTGGCAACCTGACCTTGCTGAATTGCTCTATAAATTAGAGTTTTAAGCACTTAGCATTACAAACTACTCGTTCGTCCACCATCCACCGGCAAGTTAATGCCTGTGATATACCCTGCTGCAGGAGAGCAGAGAAATGCCGCTGCCGCAGCAAACTCTTCCGGTTTTGCAAAGCGTCTCATTGGAATATGTGATTTTTCAATCTCTTCAGCTTGTTCAAAGCTAATACCCTGTTTTTTCGCTTTATTCGAAATGATGGCATCTAACCTTGCTGTTGCTGTAGCACCGGGCAAAACGTTATTGACGGTAATGCCAAATTCGCCAAGCTCATTAGCTAAGGTTTTTGCCCAACTAGCAACGGCACCTCGAATTGTATTAGAAACACCTAAATTGGGTAGCGGTTGTTTAACGGACGTTGAAATAACGTTGACTATCCGACCATAGCCACTCGTTTTCATACTAGGTAATAGCGCTTGAACTAAATGGTGGTTATTGATCAGGTGCAGAGAAAATGCGTCAGTAAATGCTTCTGGATTAGCTGCATTTGCAGGGCCTGGAGCAGGACCGCCTGTATTATTAATTAATATGTTGTAGCTGTTACCAGCGCCTATATGTTGGTGGATAGCGGTTTTTACTTGTTCGCTATCTGAAAAGTCAGCGATAAGTGTTTGGTGCTGCTGCCCTTTACTTGTATCTAACGTATCAAGAACTTCATTTAATGTTTCTTGGTTACGTGCAAATAGGGTGACACTCGCACCTAGAAGCGCGAGTTCTTGTGCGCATGCTTTACCTATACCTTGACTGCTCCCGCACACTAAGGCGGTTTTGCCTGACAAATTTATATCCATGATGTTTTCATTTTTATTGACTTAGCCTCTTGGCATTTAATCACAAGTGTGACTAAATTGGCGACAGTTTTAATCATTCTTTTTTTTAGTTGTTTTATGAGTTTTTTTGAATATATGGAATCTAATTTACAAGGCGTTGAAATAAGTGGTGATAAGCATTTACCCGTAATTGTTTTCCTACACAGCTCTCTTAGCTCAAGAAAGCAATGGTATAGCCTAACCAGTCAATTACGTAGCCAGTTCTTGTGTATTAATATTGACTTACTCAGTTATGGTGGGGCGCCTTTAGCAAAAGAAAACTCTACGTTTCAACAAGAAATTGATAGGATTGTCGATGTTCTAGCGGCGTTAAAAATTACGTCAAGCGTTACTCTAGTCGGTCATTCCTGTGGCGGTGCTATCGGTTTGGCACTGCTTGCACGCAACCCTAAACTAATCTCGCGATTAGCATTGTTTGAGCCTGTTAGCTTCCATTTACTCGCTAAACAGCATGATGACCAATTGAATTTTATTTCAGACTTTAGTGCTAGATTAAGTCAGTTACCTTCAATTGAAGGTGCGCAAGAGTTTATAAACTATTGGAATGGGGAAGGGTATTTTCAACGACTACCTGACACCATTAAGCAAGATATGGCATTAAAGTTTGAAAAAGTGCTTATCGACTTCAATGGCATTTTGTCAGAGACCTATACGTTAGATTTTCTCTCTACATGTTCACAACCATGCTTAATAATGGTCGGGGAAGAATCTCAGCCTGTGAGTCACTTGTTGAGTTCAATCATTCACGCTGCTATGCCCAATGCTAACCTGCTTTCTTTGCAAGGTGGGCATATGGCACCTATCGCAAATGCAAAAGCTGTTAATGAATGCTTGCTAGAGTTTTTATTAACAGAATAAAAAAGCCCGAGCATAAGCTCGGGCAAAAGAAACAAGGGAGAGATTTTACACAGTGTGAAGGTTAATTTTCGTCTTCACTTGTCAATAGGCTCTTGCCGTTAATAGCAATTTTTCTTGGCTTAAGGGCCTCTGGTATTTCTCTTTGTAAATCAATGTTTAGAAGACCATTTTCCATAAAAGCTCCAACAACTTTTACGTGGTCACCTAGTTGGAATTTTCGTTCAAAGTTGCGTTCTGCGATACCTTGGTGTAGAAATTTTCTTTCTGCTTTTGTATCAGCCGCAGCTTTATTTCCTGTGATAATCAAGTTGTTATTGGCTGACTCGATTGATAGCTCGCTCTCGGCAAAGCCTGCAACAGCCATAGTAATGCGATATTTATCTTCCGCTAGTAACTCAATGTTATACGGAGGGTAAGATGACTGCTTATCGGCACGAGACGCTTTGTCTAGCATATTTGCTAAGTGGTCAAAACCAATGAATGAACGGTAAAGTGGACTAAAATCTGTAGATGTACGCATAATACATATCCTCATAAAGCAATATGGTTTAACGTTGGCAATGCGGGTTAGACGCCTCGGTCTAAAAATAAAGCTATTAACCAACAAATTAAGTGCTCTTCTTACGAACGAGCGGTTTAAGGTGTAGCCCTTTTCAGCGACTACACCTATAAGATGAGGATGATTATTAAGCTTTCAAGTGAAAATTGAAAAAAAATTATTATTTAATTTTCTGTGGTTAAGTTTTGGTTAGTGTCGGCTTCGCTAGGAAGTGACTTTAATGCCTTTAAAGCGGCATCGTAATCAGGATGAGAAGAAATGTTTGCCACAATTTCTTTATACACAAGCGACCCGTTAGCGTCGACGATAAATATAGAGCGGGTTAAAAGCCCCATATCCTTAATTAACAAGCCATACTTCTCACCAAGGTCTCGCCAAACTGCATCTGACAATACTTGAATTTGATTAACGTTTTCAGTTTTACAAAATCGTTTTTGTGCAAAAGGTAAGTCGTTACTAATAGTAAGAATTACTGTGTCGTCACTAATGTTAGCAACTTCTTCATTGAATCGTTTTGTTTGTAGAGAACAAACGCCTGTATCTATGCTAGGTACAATCGAAAGTAGTACTTTCTTGCCTGCGAAATCTGAAAGCATCACCGGAGCAAAATCTTTGTCAACGACCTTAAAGTTAGGCGCTGCTGTATTTAGCTTTGTTTGGTGGCCAATTAAGGTGACGTATTTGTCGCCGGCCTTAACTAAATCAGATGTTTCAGGTAATTGATTGGCATTCGCGTAAGAAACTGTCAATAATAAAGAAAGGAGAAAGTGTTTTGGTTTAAGGATCATGGTGTCATTTATAACCGAATAAATAGAATGCCAAGCTTAACCTTAGAGTTGAAAAATAGCGAATTTTTCCGCTTTTTTAACACCCTACTATTGAGATAACTTTATTAATCATTATGATTAGTAAGGTTATTTAGAAGAAGTTTGCTAAATTAAATGAGTGGTCAACTATGACAACACCCCTACTGATCTGCGATGATTCCAATATGGCACGAAAACAAGTCGCACGTTCTTTACCTGATGGTTGGGACGTAGACATTAGTTTTGCCACAAATGGATTGGAAGCCATAGATTTAATTAAACAAGGAAAGGGCGATGTACTGTTACTTGATTTAAACATGCCAGAAATGGATGGCTATCAAGTACTTGAAACAATAGTCAAACAAGACCTACCTACCATGGTAATAGTGATTTCTGGCGATATTCAACCAGAAGCGCATCAACGTGTTACAAGCATGGGGGCACTAGATTTTATTCAGAAACCTGTTAACAAAGATAAATTAACAGAGATCCTTACTGCATACGGCATCGTCACTAAAGATGAACCTGAGCAAACGGCGCAGAAAGAAGTTCATACGCCGACACCAACAGCTAAAGTAAGTTCTAATAGCAGCACATCTGCGGTTAAATTGTCACCTGTTACTGAGCCTGTTAAACCAGCAGAAGAAACAAAAGCAGAAACGGCCATTGAATTAAAGCCGTTGGAAAATGATATCCGCGACTGCTATCAAGAAATTGCAAATGTCGCTATGGGTCAAGCTGGTGACTTACTCGCACGACTTTTAGATGTTTTCGTTGTTTTACCTATTCCAAATGTGAATTTAATTGAAGTAAGTGAGCTATCAATGGCGTTATCGGCTGTTGAAGCGACTGAGAGCACTTCAGGTGTATGCCAAGGGTTTATTGGCGCAGGCGTTTCGGGCGAAGCGTTACTTATTTTAAACGATTCAAGCTTTAAAGACGTTGCTTCACTAATGAATTATCAATGTGAAATTGACGAAACGACAGAGTTAGAGCTGCTAATGGATTTAACCAATTTGCTAATTGGTGCTTGTTTGAAAGGTATCTCAGAGCAACTCGATATGCCTTTTAGTCAAGGTCACCCTGTGGTTTTAGGTCAACACCGCAATATCTCTGAACTAATAGCAACTAACTCCACCAAGTGGAAGCGTACGCTTGCCATAGAAATTAGCTACGGTATCGAAAATTATCCTATTAAGTGCGATTTATTATTATTGTTTACAGAAGACTCAATGAATACTCTGAACAACAAAATTGCCTATCTATTGGAATAAAGCATGTCATTAGAAACTGAACAAATAAATGAATTACATTGGTTGATGGAAATGCTACATACCATAGATGTAGGTCTGGTGGTATTAGACAGAGAGTACAATGTCCAAATTTGGAATGGCTTCATGGAAAACCATAGTGGGTTACTGCCAAGAGAGGTTAAAGGTAAGAACCTGTTTAGCCTTTTTGAGGAAATTCCACAGGAATGGTTTATTCGTAAGTCTGAATCAGTATTTATGCTGAAAAATAAAGCATTTACTATTTGGGAGCAAAGGCCCTACTTATTTAAGTTCCAAAACTATAGACCAATCACTGGTACCGCTGATTACATGTATCAAAACACCACCTTTATTCCTTTGATATCTGCGAGCGGAGAAGTTACGCATTTATGTTTGATAGTGTATGACGTTACTGACAGCGCCGTTCATAAAAAGGACTTGGAAAAAGCCAATGAAGAGCTTGCTGTTTTAAGCCAAACTGACGGCTTGACTAAACTGTTTAACCGCAGTCATTGGGAGCGCTGCTTACGAGCGGAGTACAAACGTTGGACTCGAAGCAACCATCCAAGTTGCTTAGTGATGCTAGATATTGATCATTTTAAGTTAGTCAATGACAACTATGGACATTTGGTTGGTGATGAAGTTATTCGCCATATTTCTGGCCTTATTCGAGAACATGTTAGGGAAACAGATATTTCGGGTCGTTATGGCGGAGAAGAGTTTGCTATTTTACTTGCTGATACTGCGATTGAAAATGCGCAAGTATTCGCCGAAAGGTTGAGAAAAGAAGTAGAAGCGGCCGTCGTTAAACATAATGATATTGATTTAACATATACCGTTAGCATGGGAATTGCCGAAGTGGATAGCACCATTAAAAGTTACGAAGCTTGGATCGAATGTGCAGACGCTGCTTTGTACCGATCAAAAGAAGGTGGTAGGAATAAAGTATCTTTGCACCCTAAACAAGGGTAAAAAAAAGCTCAATCAACGCTGATTGAGCTGCTATCAAAAAAGATAAGGGAGAGTATAACAAAGTCACTATTCAAGCTTTGCCTAAACAGTGAATACATCATAATCTGCTGCCTTGTATTTTACTGTTGGAAAACCGTGAAAGTTTGTAACCCACCTAAAGTTCATTGTCGTTACTTTTTAACCTTGCGGCAAAAGACCAATGCAATATTTCGAGTAAAAAAAAGCCCAGCATATCGCCGGGCTATATAAAAAATTCATGAAACTTAGAATACTCTTAATCAAGAATAAAACTAAAATCTTGACGAAAATTCCCTTAAGAATTGTGCGAATATTAATCTATTTTTGGTGGTGAGTCTTTAGTAAATTTGAAAATATTTATAATGTATTATTTTTTAAAGGTTTTTAATTTGGGCAAAAAAAAGCTCAATCAACGCTGATTGAGCTACTATCAAAAAGATAAGGGAGAGTATAACAAAGTCACTATTCAAGCTTTGCCTAAACAGTGAATACATCTTACTTTGTCGCCTTGTATCTTACTGTTGGTAAAAAGTGAAAGTTTGTAACGCATAAACTGCTTGTTTGATTGGTTCTTTCTCTTGGACAAAAAAAAACTCAATCAATGTTGATTGAGCTACTATCAAAAGATAAGGGAGAGTATAACAAAGTCACTATTCAAGCTTTGCCTAAACAGTGAGTTCATCATACTCTGTCGGCTTGTATCTTACTGTTGGAAAACAGTGAAAGTTTGTAACGCATAAACTGGTTGGGTTATTCGGTCTTTCTCTTGGATAAAAAAAAGCTCAATCAACGTTGATTGAGCTACTATCAAAAAGATAAGGGAGAGTATAACAAAGTCACTATTCAAGCTTTGCCTAAACAGTGAGTTCATATTAGAAGCATTCCTCGTTTATTACTGTATGCATTTGGTGATTAATTGTAACTCTATAGAGGGTATTCGAGAGTTGCGTTATTTAAAACGCTTGTTTAAACTGTCTTTGACAGCTTAGTTTAGGGGGCGTAGTAAGATGAGCACCAAAAATAAAATATTAGATGCAGCAGAAACACTTTTTGCAGATAAAGGCTTTAATGGCACATCTCTACGTGAAATTACTAGTTTGGCCGATGTAAACCTTGCGGCGGTAAATTACCACTTTGGTTCAAAGAAAGAGCTTATTAAGGCAGTGATGTCGCGCTATATGAATGAGTTATCGCCTAATTTAGAGTCATCGCTTGCTGTTGTTTGTGAACAAGAAACACCGCCGAAACTTATTGAAGTATTCTCTGCTTTCATTGAACCTTTATTATCACTGAATGTGTTTAGAGAGAATGGTACAAGTAACTTCTTACAATTATTGGGACGAGGGTATACTGATAGCCAAGGCTTTCTCCGTTGGTTTTTAACCACTCAATACCCTGGTGTTATCACTAATTTTGTTAGTGCAGTGCAGCGTGCGTACCCTGAATTAACCGCTGAAGATATTTTCTGGCGTTTACATTTAACGATGGGCACAGTAGTTTTTACCATGTCTTCCAGTGACGCTCTACTCGATATTGCCCAAAACGATTTTAACCAACAGTTAGATATTGGTGATGTTATTCGGAAAGTTATCCCATTTGTCTCTGCAGGTGTTGGTGCGCCACTAGATCACTAAACATAGAACACTAACCGTAACAGATAAATAAAACGCTTTTGCGGCTTCACTTTATTAGGTACAGTTAAGCTATTACCCTCAAAAAGTGAAGTTTATGGGCCCAGTCATGATGGACGTAGAAGGTACGTCTGTAACCCAAGAAGATAAAGAAATTCTTCAACACCCCCTAGTTGGTGGTTTAATTCTATTCTCTCGTAATTTTGAATCTATCTCTCAAGTAACTGAGCTAGTTGCAAATATAAGAGCCGCGGCTAAAAAGCCGCTGTTGATTGCTGTCGACCATGAAGGTGGGCGTGTGCAACGTTTCAGGGACGGATTCAATCAGATCCCAGCGATGGGGCAGCTCCTGCCTCTCGCTAATAACGACTTATCACAGGCAATAAAACTTGCCGCCAATGCGGGCGCACTAATGGCATTAGAGGTTAAGGCGTTAGGAATCGATATTAGTTTCGCCCCTGTTCTCGATATAAACGGCATTAGTGAAGTTATTGGTCATCGAAGTTTTGCCCAAGATCCTGCAGAAATTATTCCATTGGCTTCAGCATTTATTGACGGCATGGGCTCGGTTGGCATGAAAGCGACAGGAAAACACTTTCCAGGCCACGGAAATGTTGCTGCTGATTCTCACTTTCACATTCCCGTTGACGAGCGAAGTAAAGAACTCATATTTGCGCAAGACATTCAACCATTTGCACGATTAATTCAGCAAGATAAAGTACACGCAATTATGCCTGCACACGTTATTTATCCAGCAGTAGACGACAAATCAGTAGGCTTTTCATCAATATGGTTGAAAGATATATTACGCCAAAAATTAGGCTTTGATGGCGTTATTTTCAGTGACGATTTATCAATGGAAGCAGCTTCATCTATTGGGGGATATATCGAACGTACTGAAGCTGCTCAGGCTGCAGGTTGTGACATGTTATTGGTTTGCAATAATCGTTCTGCTTGTGAGCAAGTATTAGATGGTGCAAATATCCATATAAATGCTGAGAGCTCTAAACGATTATCAGCCATGTTAAGCAAGCAACAGTTTGATTGGCAAGCGATGATGAATATGCCGCAATGGCAGCAGTTAAGTGAATTAAATAAGCAACTTAATTAATTTAGCCATCAAAAAAATAATAAAAACTAGAAGAAGTATTATGACAAAATCAAAAATCATTTTGGTAGCGCCATTAGTCGCTTTAATCACATACTGGATGTTGGTTGCTATAGGCGTTGACCATTTACCAGCAGTGGCTGCGAGTATCACCTTGTTAACGGTTACTTTTTGGGTAACAGAAGCGATTCCTATTCCTGCGGCTTCATTAATACCATTTGCTTTATTTCCGTTGTTTGGGGTCTTAGATCACAAACAAGCAGCTTCTGCTATTGGTCACCATGTTATTGTCCTTTTAATGGGCGGATTCATGTTATCAAAGGCCATTGAAAAAAGTGGTGCTCATGAACGGCTCGCAGTATTAATGGTACGCCTAGTCGGCGCTTCTAGTGCGAAAAGGTTAGTGCTGGGCTTTATGTTGGCCGCTGCCTTTTTAAGTATGTGGATTTCTAATACTGCCACAACGTTGATTATGCTACCTATTGCATTAGCGATACTTGCCCATGTAAAAAATCCCAAGCTATCTGTCGCGCTAATTTTAGGTATTGCCTATGCTGCTAGTGTTGGCGGTGTTGGTACCCCAATGGGGACTCCACCTAACTTGATATTCATGGCGGTTTATGAAGAGCAAGTTGGCCAAGAATTTAGTTTCTTTTCTTGGATGAAAATTGGTGTGCCTATTGTTTTAGTTGCCATTCCAATCATTGCTTTATGGTTAACTCGCAGTATTAAGTTAGACAAGGCAATCGAATTGCCTACTCTTGAACCTATCCGGGCGGAAGAAAAGCGTACCTTGTGGGTGTTCGGACTCGTTGTTCTCGCGTGGGTAACGCGCAAAGAACCTTTTGGTGGCTGGCAGGAATTATTCGGTGTCACCATGGCTGGAGATAGTACGGTAGCATTATTCGGTGTTGTACTCATGTTTCTTGTGCCAAATGGCAAAGGTGGTCGATTGTTAGATTGGGAAACTGCAAAGGACATTCCTTGGGGGATGTTATTACTGTTTGCTGGCGGTATTGCTATCGCTAAAGGGTTTGCCGCTTCTGGTTTAAGTGAAATGATGGGGCAGTGGTTAACCTCTCTAGCTCAGCTTCCTGCTTTACTGATGGTGTTAATTATTTGTTTATCAGTAACCTATCTAACAGAAATTACCAGTAATACGGCAACGGCGACTTTACTCATGCCAATTTTAGCCGCAGCAGCTATTGCAACGGGATTAGATCCTAGCGTATTGATGATACCTGCCGCAATTTGTGCGAGTTGTGCTTTTATGTTGCCTGTATCTACAGCACCGAATGCCATAGCCTATGCCACAGGTGAAGTCACGATTCAGCAAATGGTGAAAGAAGGTGCGGTGTTAAGCTTTGTCATCGCAACCACCGTTGGTTTGATGTGCTACTTTTTACTTTATTAGAGATAAAAAAAGCCTTAGCGAAGCTAAGGCTAAAAATTTGAATCTAGAGAGATTGCCCAATAACAGCGAGCCTGTTGTCACATAAGCGGGCGTAGAATAATCCTTTTATGTGACAGTATTATGACAAAAATTCCTTCTCGGGTTATTAAAAAGGTTTTTTTAATATGTAATGGTTATGGCTTTGCACATGGGCTAAAGGATTATTGTTGAAAGATAAAAAACTACAGCATTTTTATATAGCCGAAGAACAATCTATATATTTGCTGAGTCATAAAGATGCGGAAAAATTAAAGCAATGGGTAGAACTGTGTCAACAGCAACTCTCATTGCTTGGTTTTCAAGAAATAAGTCTAATTGGTAAAGGGGCATTTGGCTTCGTATTTTCAGGCCTTAATGAATCTTTGCTACCTGAAGTTTTTAAGTTTTCCCGTATAACCTTACCGCAACACGTCCAAGACAGACTTGCTGATGAAGCGCAAATTCAACGAGAGTTATCTCACCCGCGCATTCCAAAAATTATCGAGTATTATAAAATTAAGCGGCAATCTATCGTGCATATGGAGCGTGCGCCAGGGGTAGATCTAGAACAGCTTTCTCACAAATATGGCCCTTTGCCTCCAGAAATGGTGATGGATATCACACTTCAGTTAGCCGATATCCTTTGTTATTTGCGAGATACGTCATTACATCTGAAAGGAAAGCCTTATGTGCATGGTGATATAAAACCGTCAAATTTGGTGTATGACGAAACAGTGAAAAAACTGTATTTGATTGATTGGGGATCGGCTGTTGAAGCACAACTTGATATTCACGGTCAAACAACTGCTAATAACATTATGGACTTAATGAGCAGTGATCTACAAAACTCTAATGCTCGGCTAGGGGATGTTTATTTTATTGGGCCAGAACAAATAACAGGAGAAATGTCTTCACCAAGGTTTGATGAGCAAGGCATGGCTGCCACTATTTACGCGCTAGCTTCAGGCCAATCGTGTCGCTACGGTCATAAAGTTATATCGCCAAAAGCGCTAGGTTTACCCAAAATGCTAGCAAATATTTTAGAAGGAATGCTCAGTGAAGATAGACAAACGAGAAATGCTGCGGGTGACTACTTCTTTCGCCATTTAAAAGTGCTCAAACAAACGGTAATGGCTAGTTCACCGACCATAGCTGAGATAAAGCCGCTTATTCCTGTTTGGATTAGACAAGGAAAGCAAGAAATAGACACAGTTGTTTATGGCTCTCGGAAATCCTTTTTACGAGAAGAAGCTGAGGCTGACTCTTTGTCCGGCATTAACGATGCGCAACTGGAAAAATATTATAAGAACTATTTGATGGGCATGGGCGATACCGAAAAAGCATTTGTTGCTGCCGTGAGCAGGCTAGGTAATTTTCCCGTTGTTGGCGGCCTAGCGGTACGTTGGGAAAAGGACGGAGTATATATAGATTCAAACCTTACTTTATATGACAACAGTCTAAAAACTTCTTTTCAGAGCGCTGTTAATAATATGATCCGGCTAGCACAAGGGATATTTCGAACAGGGGTATTCAAAAGTTGCTTGTTTAATGCTCGTGATACAGTGCATGTAGAGCGGGAAGATCCTTTACAACCATTTGTCGCCCCTGAAGGAGTGAGTATACCTTTTGAGGTGAGTGAAGTTCCGGAAGTAGAAGATGACTCTAAGCTACATTCCTACTTTGAGGATGGTAAAGATCCTGATGAATATCTCTATTTGCCGGGCAAAATGATGTCAGTGTTGGCTAAGTTAAATCTTATCCACCATACTGGATGTATTATTTTTGAAGTATTACCCGAGCACTTGAAAATTCACAGCTATTTAATGCTGCTAGACAGCAATAAAAAGCAAGAGTTTTCAGATTTACTTAACCAGCTCTTAACGCTACTACCGACTATTGACGGGCAAGGAATTTCAGGATTTATGAAGCTACCGTATAAAGATACTCGCTTCTTTGAGCATATTTCAACGCTTCCTGAGCATTATTATCCTATTAACCCTAAGAAAATGCAGCAACGACAAACGGAGACAATATGAAGACAGGAATAGGTGAAATGGCATGGCTCGACATTTCGTGCCAAAACGCAAGCCAAGTTAAAGACTTTTATCAAAGCGTTGTTGGCTGGACATCAAGCGGTGTGCCAATGGGGGATTATGAAGACTTTGCTATGATTGCCGAAAATGGCGATGCAGTGGCCGGTATATGCCATGCTAAAGGGTGTAATATTGATTTACCACCTACATGGCTACCGTATTTTTTAGTGGCTGATATTGAGCAGGCGGCAGCACAAGTGGTTGAACAAGGCGGCAAAATGACTACAGAAATTAAATCTATGGGTGACGATAAATATGCTGTTATTCAAGATCCCGCCGGTGCTTATTGTGCCTTGTATCAAAAAGCGCAGGCTTAGACTAACTCGCTTTAAATTGCTTTATTTGGCTGATATCTTGCTGCTCAATGAGTTGATGAAAGCTGTCAGCTAAGCGCTCTGTTTCTGACAGTACTTTTTGCCAGTACTTAATTCGAGTGCTGGCGTCCATATCAGTAAAATCTTTTCTATCAGGTATTTTTCCAAACGGTAACGAATTAATAAATTGTTCGGACGGATTGATCATAACAACCTTATCGTAATGTTTGTCATGAACTGTGCGAGTCAGGTTTTTATCAAACCAGCCCGCTTTAGGTTGTTGGTTAAAGTGTGGATATAAAGTTAGACCATCGTTGCTTTTTGATTGAGATGTGTGTAATGCTAAATCAAAATGGTAATCAATGATGCCGCCGTCGCGATACATTCCGTTAGGGCAACCCGCAATGCTTTTAATCCCCCGCATGACTAATGGAATAGAACCAGAGGCGAGTAAAGCGTGATAAAAATTATTGGACGTTAATTCTTTATATTGAGTGGCGAAGTCATATTCGTCTGACACGTGTAACTTACTTGCTAGTGGGCGAAATAAAAAGCGCTGATATTGGTGTTTTAGTAATCCACGGTCGATGCGGTTTAACGCTAAACTTGCAACTAATCCAAGTGTTTGCAGTATTTTATTGTCAAAGCTGGTTAAACCATGACATTTTGCCACGATAAAATGTGGCCGAAAAACAGGGTTATTGACACTTTCGGCAATGCCCGATGGCGTATAAACAGCGTCTAACAGTTCAATCGCTTTATCAGAGACTTCGTTGGCATCAGCATTAGCTGAATAAACAGTATGGCTATAGATATCGGCAAGTTTAGAAATAGCAGTAACAGGGTTGGATTGACTAAGGGCGCCGAATCGAAAAGCGCCAGCTGAAGTTCCCAACATATCCAAAGGCTCAGTTCTTCCTTTGAAAAACTCGCCAAACAAATACTTATCTAAACCGAATAGGGTAAACCATTTAGGTCCGCCACTAGCGCCTAGCATTGTGGTAAATAGATCTGCAGTTAACCCGTGTTTTTTTATCTGGGATAGGGCTGTGCTGCCCGCAAAAATTTGGATATCGCTCAAAGTAACCTTGCCGTTCGATTTACAAAAGGCCTTTTGAAAAACAAAAAGCTATGACTGTCAGCATTTTACACATTATCCAAGAGGCCGCAATCAACCGCCCTAGTTAATTACTCGGTATAAACAAATTCTGATATAACTGAGTGGCGCTGTTGTCTGTCATGTTAGCGACAAAATCTGCGATCACGCGTTTGCCGCTATCGCCTTTTTCACTTGCTTGTAACCATGCTGCTTTTGCTTGTTTAGGTAGCAAGCGCTCAGGATCTGACTCGAGTGCTTCGAATAATGCCATAACAATTTGCTGGCCGCGATATTCTATATGCTGTATTTCTGTTTGCTTTATAACAAACGTAAAAACAAAGCGTTTAAAAATATTCAGCGCTTGATTGGCTATTTTGGGGTGTTTGGCATTGTATCTTAGTAAAAGTTCGTCAAACTCTGTGCCTGAAACAGTATTTAAATCGACTAATTCAATGGCGGTGATTAAGTAATTGACCAAACCGCCAATGGCTTCTTTTTGCAGATGAATTTTGTCGCTAAATAAACGTTCGGTTAACGTTTGGGCGATTGAAACAATCCAGTCATCGTCTAATTTAGCGAGTTGCTGGGCGACATGCTCTTCGAAATCTCTTTGCCTGATAGAGCCTGTGGCAATAGCATCTTCTAAATCGTGAATACCGTAAGCAATATCGTCAGCCAACTCCATAATGGAGCAATCTAGCGACTTAAATTGTGTTTTACGGTGTGCACCTGAAGTAGGTGTGTTACTTGATTGAAACAAGGCTCTGTCTTTGTCAGATAAAGGCGAAAGTAACCAGTCTATCGTGCTTTGGTCATCAGAAAAAAGTCCTTTAGGCGGGTGCCATTCACAGGCCTTGAGTTGCCTAAAGTTATCAAGTGTTGCAGTAACATCTGAACAGGCCAATGCATCTAAGGTTTGTGGGTATTTTACTAGACCCAATAAAGTACGCCTAGCCAAGTTCATTCCTGCGCCATCACTGAAAGGTTCAAGTCTAGAGACAATTCGAAAGGTATGACCGTTGCCTTCAAAACCGCCGTGGTGTCGCATCATGTAGTGCAGTGCGACTTCTCCACCGTGGCCAAAAGGAGGGTGGCCGATATCATGAGCTAAGCAAAGTGCCTCAAACAAACTGTCATCGTTTGGAAATAACTGCTCGGTTAGTTCAGGATACTTGTTTCTTAGCTGTGCACTAATCCCTGAGCCAATTTGAGCTGCTTCAAGTGAGTGTGTTAAGCGTGTACGGTAAAAGTCGTCTTGCCCGCTACCCATGACTTGCGTTTTACACTGCAAACGACGAAAGGCAGCAGAATGTAAGATTCGAGCGCGGTCACGTTGAAATGGATTTCTATGGTCGTACCTCCTTTGGGCGACTGATGCTAACTGACGTTCGAACCAAATATTACTCATAGTTATCCTTTTTTGTTTTACATCTTTATAAACTAGACGCTAGACTGAAGTATACGCATGGATTAGTTTCACCTTAGCGAATAAATACACCACTAAGCAAGCGTATATCTTTGACAATGAGGAATTAATGAAAAAACTGACCACTTTTTTACTAGGATTGCACCTGAGCTTACTGAGTCATTTCGTTAGTGCTGAAAGTGCAGCCCTATCTAACCAACAAAAAGATGTCGTTGAATTGGTGACAGGTTTGCCAAAACCTCCTTTTATCATGGAGGAAGAAAATACAGGGTTGCAGCTAGATATTATTCGTGAAGCGCTAGCGCTTACCAATAAAAGTGTAAAATTCACAGGTATGCCACTTGGTCGCAATATTACGGGCTATCAACGGATAAATGCTGATGGCGTAATTACTTTACCTCATGATTACGAACATCCAGCCATGCACTTATCAAAACCTTATATTATTTATCAGAATGTTGCGGTTAGCCTTGCCGAAAACAGCTTTAATATTAGTGAGATAAAAGACCTCTCAGGCAAAAACTTGGTGGCTTTTCAAAATGCTCGCAAATTTTTAGGAGAAGAATACGGCAATACTATTGCGTATTTGATGGACTATCGTGAAGTGCATGATCAACAAAAGCAAATTGAAATGTTGTTTTTAAGAAGAGCGGAAGTGATTGTGTTGGATATTAATATATTTAAGTATTTTGTTAAACACAATCAAGGGCCTATTTATAAGAAGCCGTTTAAGCTCCATTACATTTTCCCTGAAAGACCTTATTCTATTGGGTTTCGAAGCAAAGCGCTTCGCGATGAGTTCGATCATAACATCGAGTCGTTAAAGGCATCAGGTAGTTATCAACATATTGAAGATAACTACCTGAATGAGTAGTGACTATCGGGCTACTTGTTGGCGATAAATATCGCACGCTTAGGTGCTGGGTAGCCTTCAATTGTTTTACTTGGATCGTTAGGGTCTAAGAAGTCAGTGAGAGACTCTGTATCTATCCAATCGGTTTTACGTTGTTCGTCTGTGGTGGTTACATCGATATTAGCTAAACGAACATTAGTAAAGCCGCAACGCTCTAACCATGCACACATGGCGTCTGCGCTAGGCAAAAACCAGACATTACGCATTTTAGCGTAGCGTTCACCCGGCACTAATACGGTATTTTCATCGCCATCTACAATCAGTGTTTCTAACACTAATTCACCACCTTTGACCAATTGAGATTTGAGTTGGTAAATAAAATCGATAGGCGAGCGTCTGTGATACAAAACGCCCATAGCAAATACCGTATCGAAACAGGCTTGCTCAGGTAGATCTTCAACACCAATGGGTAATAGGTGAACGCTATCTTTATTGATAAAGTGTTGAATTGCTTGAAATTGCATAAAAAACAATTGTGTGGGGTCGATACCAACGACAAATTTTGCGTTAGCTCCTTGCATGCGCCATAAGTGATAGCCACTGCCACAACCGATATCAAGTACGTATCGGTTATTCAAGTCGCTAATATGTGGTGCTAATCGATCCCATTTAAAATCACTTCGCCATTCGGTATCAACGTGAATGCCGTGAATATTAAATGGGCCTTTGCGCCAAGGTTTTAACTTTTTAAGCAAATGTTCGATGCGTTTCGCTTCGCCTTCATTAATGTCAGACGCCTGACCTGCTATAACTTCTTGAGCTGTTTCTATTAAGCTAGGTGTTGTCTTAGGCAATGCTTCGAGTGTTTTTTGCCAATGCTTAAATTCCCCGTGCAAATCGTTTTTTTGCCAAGCTGTTAACTTTGCTGGAATTTCATTTAGCCAAGGGGATAACCGATTTAACGCTATTTGATGGTAAAATTGTTGAAAATATTGCATGGAATTACTTAATTGCGACCAGTGAGAAAAAGTTATAACAGTTGAACCAAGTGGTGTAATGAGCAAAGCCACTCTGTTTTAGTCGTTGATAGTGACCGGAAATCGAATCAGGTTTCATCACATTTTCTAATGCTGTGCGCTTTTGGGCAATTTCTAAATCGCTGTAACCATTTGCGCGTTTAAAGTCGTGATGTAAATCAATAAGCAACTCATTGCAGGTAGCATCTTCATCAACTAATTTGTCAGATAGCACTAAAATGCCGCCCGGTTTTAACCCTTGATATATATTGTCGATGATTTGCTGGCGCAACTCTGGTTCAATAAACTGTAGTGTAAAATTGAGCACTACCATTGAAGCGTTACTAATGTTGGTTTGTAAAATGTCACCTTCGATAATATCTACAGGGGTTTTTCCTTTGAAGGCATTTACGTGTACTTTACAACGCTCCACCATAGCAGAGGAATTATCAACACCAATAATTTGGCAGTTATCTGCTTCAATCGCTTGCTTCATGGCAATAGTCGCTGCGCCAAGGGAGCAACCTAAGTCGTAAATATTAGTGTTATTTTGTGCGTAATGACGACTCATTCGGCCTATGGCGTCAATAATGGTATTATAGCCAGGTACAGAACGAGAAATCATGTCAGGAAAAACTTCGACAACTTGAGCATCAAAGGTAAAGTCTTTGATCTGACTTTGTTTATTAGAAAAAATAATATCTTTATGTGACATGATAATGGTAAAAATTTAAGTTGAAAAATCGTTAGCTGTTGGTATTTTAACTTAATCCCCCAATCAATGAAATCAAACAATAAATAATGGGGGAATACTCTTTAGCTATCGAGCAGCGTAATTAAAAGTAACAAGGGGCAATGATTGCTTTTTCGAAATTTATTATTAACTAGTTTATTCGTCTTTGCTTTCTTTAACGTAGCAGCGCAAGAAAATTATGACGGTGTATCAGGCTCAACAAAATATACTAAGTTGCCTGACGTTTTTACTGTTGCGATTAATAAAACTTCATACCCTTATCATTATCAAGGAGACAATGGCCAAGCTGAAGGCCTTACTGTCGACTTATGGAAACTGTGGGCGGAAAAGCAAAAAGTACAGGTTGAATTTAAAGTTTTAACTTGGAAAGAAACGTTAGCTCAAGTCATTTCTGGTGAAGTCGATATTCATGCCGGACTTTCGGCAAATGAGGATCGCGAAAAGTTTATGTCTTTTCTAACTCCTTTCTTTAACCAGAACAATTATGTCTTTATCCATCGAGATTTTAGGCATATCAATTCTATGGAAGAAGTCCAAACATTAACGTTAGGCGTAGTCAAAGGATCTAGCCACAATGAAGTGCTAAAACGTGATTTTCCTTATCTAACGATTAAGCCATATGAAAACCGTTTTGCGATGTACCAAGCCGCATTAAATGGAGAGATCGCAGCGTTTACTCATTTAGACAAGCTTTCTTATAATTACCCTCGTCACAAAGAGCTGCATCAGTTGTTCCCACCTTATCAACGCTTAATGTTTTACAAAAGCGAATACGGTGCGGCGTTGCCTAAAGATAGCGCACGTGAGCTAATTGCTTTTGTTGAAGAGGGTTTTAGAAAAATATCGACGGATGAAAAGTCAGCAATAGAAAAACGTTGGTTAGGGTTTGACAAGAAAACCGATACGTTAACTTTGTTATATTCGCCATTTTTCCCGCCGTTTATGTCAGAGTCATCAACAGGGCAGGCGCAGGGGCTGTTTATCGATATCTGGAAAAAGTGGTCTGAAAATACAGGTTTAGCCGTAGAGTTCGTTCCGCAAGACTATCAAACCGCCTATGAAATGATTGAATCAGATGGTGCAGATGTCCTCATAGCTCACCCAAATAACGATAATCTTGCTGATAACCTTCACCTAGCTAATGATATGTATCGAGTGCGCTCAAACGTATTTGTTAGGACTCAGTCAGGTTCATTTAGTCAACTATCACAGCTAAACGGGAGAAAACTGGGGTATTTTACGGTCGCAGACCACCAACCTAAAATTAAAGATGTTTACCCTGATATCACTTTTGTGCCTTTTAGCAACTTTAAGACAATGATCGATGCTGCGGTACAAGGTGAAGTTGACGCTATTGTTGGTCCAACTGAAATTATCGACGCGTTATTAATCAAAGCTGACTTGCAGCCTGCTTTTTATCAACTTGAGCATTTGCAATTTTTAACTGATATTGTCAGTGTTACTAATAAGAAAAATAAAAAACTCGCTGAGTTAATTAAAAGTGGGTTTAATTTGATCCCACCTGAAGAGCTGATTGATTTAGAAAGACGGTGGCTCTCAAATAACAGTGATGGCTATTTTTATTTAAAATCTAAACACGTTACGTTAACAGACAACGAAGATCAGTGGTTATCAGCCAACCCTATCATTACCATAGGTATTAATCGTCAATGGGCGCCTGTTGAGTTTGTCGACGACAAAGGTCAAATCAAAGGCATAAATGCCGATATTAATTTGTTGGTGGAGCAACGAACGGGCTTAAAATTTACATACAAAGAGTTTGATAATTGGTCTGAAATGTTTGGTGCTTTAATGAAAGGCGATATCGACATATTAGGCAGTGCTACTAAAACAGAAGAGCGTTCAAAGCACTTACTCTTCTCAAATTCATATTGGGATATGCCATGGGTTGTTATCCACCAACGAGATAGGGGCCATAACCTTAGCGTTGAATCCTTCTACGGAAAAGAGTTAGCGATAGTAAAAGGCTACCACTTAGTTGAGCAGTTAAGAGAACGTTTTCCAAATATTACATTACGACCAGTGGAAAACCACCAACAAGGTGTGCAACTGGTGCAGCTTGGTGGTGTAGATGGCTTTATTGAGAATATTGCTTCTTCAGCGGAACTTATTCGCCGTGAAAGTTTGGTGAATTTATCAATGTCAGTTATAGACGATTTTAATATTGATAAAAATAGCTATGCGATACGTAAAGACTGGCCTGAGCTTAAATCAATAATTGATAAAGCATTGCTGACAATATCAGCGTCTGAACGTAAAAGTATTTATCAGCGCTGGTTTGAGATTAATTTAGAAACTGGGTTTGATCGCAGCATTGTCATGAGAGTTGCTGCTCAAGCCAGTATCGTTATTGTTGGCATCATTGTGATTATCGTCATCTGGAACCGCCGTCTATACAAAGAAATAAAAACGCGAAAACTGCTTGAAGAAAAAATGAAACACATGGCAACCCATGACGAGTTAACTGGGCTTGCTAACCGTGTGCTTCTGAGAGACAGAATTAACCAGTCGATTCATACTCATCAACGTCAAGATAGGTTGATGGCCGTGTTATTTATTGATTTAGATGGTTTTAAATCGATAAATGATACATATGGTCATAATGTTGGCGATGAGATGTTAATCGATGTAGCAGAGCGACTAAAAGGCTGTGTGCGAAAATCTGATACTGTCGTTCGTTTTGGCGGTGATGAATTTGTGTTATTGCTTAACGGTTTACATAATCGCAATGAAGCCGCATTTATCGCAGAAAAAGTATTAAAACTCGTTCAACAACCTTTTGAATTATCTATAGGCCCAGCAAATGTTGGCTGTAGTATTGGTATTGCCATGTACCCCTTTGATGGCGAAAGCGAGACTGATTTACTTAAAGTTGCAGATACCTTGATGTACAAAGTAAAAGCTGCCGGTAAAAACCATTACGTATTTAATAGTTAACCTTCTATCCTGAACCTAAACTTATTAGGCTAACTTTACTTAATTTAAGTTAGCCTAAGTCACTTTTCAGCTAGTGACTTTCCATTCCATTGCTATATAATTGGCGGCAATTTTTCTCGTGATAAATCTCTACGCGATTATGTAGAGTTAAAATCGAATACATATCAGGAATAAAGTATATGCGAACCCTTTATTGTGGTGAGGTGAATGAATCTCATATCGGTCAAGAAATTACACTTTGCGGTTGGGTTAACCGTCGTCGTGACTTAGGTGCAGTAATCTTCTTAGATTTACGTGATCGTGAAGGGTTAGTGCAAGTGGTTTACGATCCAGATTTACCTGAAGTATTAGAAAAAGCGAACACACTTCGTAATGAGTTTTGTATTCAAGTTAAAGGTAAGGTTCGTGCGCGTCCTGAAGGCCAAGTAAACAAAGACATGGCAACAGGTGCTATTGAAGTACTAGGTTTAGACGTAACTATCTTGAATAAGTCAGCGCCTTTACCAATTGACTTTAACCAAGAGAACTCAGAAGAAAATCGTCTTAAATATCGTTACTTAGATTTACGCCGTCCTGAAATGACTGAGCGCTTACGTTTTCGTGCAAAAGTAACTGCTGCAGTTCGCCAGTCACTTGAAGGCCAGGGTTTTATGGATATTGAAACTCCTATCCTAACAGCTGCAACGCCAGAAGGTGCGCGTGACTACTTAGTACCTAGTCGCACACACAAAGGCAGCTTCTTTGCATTGCCGCAATCACCACAACTATTTAAACAGTTGTTAATGATGTCGGGTATGGAGCGTTACTACCAAATCGTAAAATGTTTCCGCGATGAAGATTTACGCGCTGACCGTCAGCCAGAATTCACGCAAATAGATATCGAAACATCATTTATGACAGCTGAGCAAGTGATGGAAGTAACGGAAACGATGATCCGCGAATTGTTCCAATTACTGCTTAATGTAGATTTAGGTGACTTCCCGCGTATGTCTTACGCAGAAGCGATGACTCGTTACGGTTCAGACAAGCCAGATCTGCGTAACCCTCTAGAAATCGTTGACGTAGCAGATATCGTTAAAGATGTAGAATTTAAAGTATTCTCTGGCCCTGCGAACGATGAAAAAGGTCGCGTTGCTGTGATTAACGTGCCACAAGGTGCTGCGAAATTCTCACGTAAGAACTTAGATGAATTAACTAAGTTTGTTGGTATTTATGGCGCGAAAGGCATGCCTTGGTTAAAGGTTAACGACAAAGCTGCTGGTATGGAAGGCCTTCAATCACCAATCTTGAAGTTCTTATCTGAAGACGCTGTTAACACTCTATTAGATCGCGTGAATGCAGAAACGGGCGATATTATTTTCTTCGGTGCTGACAACTACACGACAGTAAGCGAGTCGCTAGGTGCGCTTCGTCTTAAGTTAGGTGAAGATTTAGGTATTACTTCTGATGAGTGGAAGCCACTTTGGGTTGTTGACTTCCCAATGTTTGAAGAGGTGGATGGTCACTTACACGCACTTCACCACCCATTCACTGCGCCTACTGATATGACACCTGAAGAGTTAGAAGCTAACCCTATTGGTGCACTGTCAAATGCTTATGATATGGTATTAAACGGCTGTGAATTAGGCGGTGGCTCTGTTCGTATTCACGATCAAGCAATGCAAGCAGCAGTATTTAGAATTCTAGGTATTAGCGATGAAGAAGCGCAAGAGAAGTTTGGCTTCTTATTAGACGCTCTTCAATACGGTGCTCCACCACATGCAGGTTTAGCGTTTGGTTTAGATCGCTTAGTGATGCTAATGACAGGCGCAAGCTCAATTCGTGACGTAATGGCGTTCCCGAAAACAACAACAGCGGCATGTCCATTAACGAACGCGCCTGGTCAAGCGAACCCAGAGCAATTGGTTGAGCTTGGTATTCAATCGATTGTTGAAGAAAAAAGCAACGACTGATAAGTCTGGCGCTAAATAGCCATCGACTCTAAAGAGAGATGCAGTTAAAGTGATCCTTTAACTGCATTTTTTTATGCTGATACTTTAATAAACAAATGACTTTGGGTTAGATTTTTGGCGATAATTCTTGGTATTGATCCCGGTTCACGATTAACGGGCTATGGCGTCATCGAGCAAAACGGGCGGCACTTCACTTATTTAGGAAGCGGCTGTATTAAAGCAATTGCTGCTGGTGACGATTTGGGTGCTCGCCTACAAACGATATTTGCAGGTGTTTCAGAAATTATTACCCAATTTAAACCAGATATGTTTGCCATTGAACAAGTGTTTATGGCCAAAAACCCTGATTCGGCATTAAAGCTAGGACAGGCTCGTGGTGCGGCAATTGTTGCTGCGACAAATAAAGGGTTAAAAATTGCCGAGTATTCTGCTCGTCAAATTAAACAATCAGTGGTTGGTACCGGTGGTGCTGACAAAAGCCAAGTTCAACACATGGTTAAATCCATCTTAAAACTACCAGCAACACCTCAAGCCGATGCGGCCGATGCGCTAGCCGTTGCACTGTGCCATGCCCATAGTTATGACTCTATTAGTAAAATGTCGGGGCAAGTAAGTAAAACAGTGCGTGGTCGCCTCAGATAATACTTTACTGTATAAATATCTAGTGTTAAGGTTTGCACCATTGTTTTAATAAACACTAGGTTCGTTTGTGATAGGTCGTTTACGCGGGTTAATAATAGAAAAACTCCCTCCTGAAATTGTAGTTGAATGCCAAGGCGTAGGATATGAAGTGACTATGCCAATGACCAGCATTTATGCGCTTCCTGAATTAAACCAAGAAGCGACCATTTTTACTCACTTTGTTGTTCGCGAAGATGCGCAGCTTCTTTATGGTTTTGCCAATAAAACTGAACGAAAGCTCTTTAGATTGCTTATCAAAATAAACGGTGTCGGCCCTAAATTAGCGCTAGCGATTTTGTCGGGCATGTCGGCAGAGCAGTTTGTCAGTTGTGTCGCACATGATGATTTAACAACGATTGTTAAAATTCCTGGCGTTGGTAAGAAAACGGCTGAGCGCTTATTGATAGAAATGCGTGATAAGCTAAAGGACTGGCATGCTGACCCAGATGCGTCTAGCTTTACTTTAACCTCTGCGCCAACGGGCGCTGGTGTTATAGAAAGCCCTATTGCTGATGCTAAAGGTGACGCGATTAACGCATTAGTGTCTTTAGGTTATACTGCAAATCAAGCAAGCAAAGCGGTTAAAGCGATTTACCAAGACGGTATGGACAGCGAAGCGCTTATTCGCGATGCCTTAAAGTCGATGATCTAAGAGAAAGTACATGATAGAAGCAGATCGTTTAATTCAACCTGTTGCCACTAGAGAAGACGAGAGTATCGATAGGGCTATTCGTCCAAAAATGCTGAGTGATTACACTGGGCAATCGCATGTAAAAGCCCAGATGGAAATCTTTATTCAAGCAGCGAAAAACAGACAAGAAGCATTAGATCATTTATTGATCTTTGGACCGCCAGGCTTAGGTAAAACAACCCTTGCTAATATAGTGGCAAATGAAATGGGCGTTAATATTCGAACAACGTCTGGCCCTGTGTTAGAAAAAGCGGGTGACTTGGCCGCGCTATTGACTAACTTAGAAGAAAACGACGTTCTGTTTATCGACGAGATCCATCGATTGAGCCCTGTGGTTGAAGAAGTACTATATCCGGCAATGGAAGATTACCAGCTAGATATTATGATAGGTGAGGGGCCAGCGGCGCGCTCTATTAAACTTGATTTACCTCCTTTTACCTTGATTGGTGCTACTACGCGCGCTGGCGCATTAACGTCACCACTGCGCGATCGTTTTGGCATTGTTCAGCGGCTAGAGTTTTACAACAATCAAGATTTAACTGACATTGTTAATCGCTCCGCCCATTACTTAAATTTGGATATCGAACAAGAGGGCTCGTTCGAAGTTGCAAGACGCTCTCGCGGCACCCCTAGAATTGCTAATAGGTTATTACGTCGAGTAAGAGATTATGCCGATGTTAAAACCCAAGGACATGTGAACCAAGAAACGGCTCATAACGCCCTGACTATGCTTGAAGTAGATAATGAAGGTTTCGACATTATGGACAGAAAGCTGCTACAGGCGATTATCGAAAAATTTGATGGTGGCCCCGTAGGCTTAGACAATGTAGCGGCAGCAATCGGTGAAGAGCGCGATACGATAGAAGATGTACTAGAACCATTTTTGATCCAACAAGGCTTTTTGCAGCGAACGCCTCGCGGTAGAGTTGTGACAGAAAAAGCCTATCATCACTTTTCGCTTATCAAACCTGAAAAGTAGCTGCTTGGCCGTGTGTGCGTATAAACTAAGCTGAGTTGAACCACAACAATTAGTTTATAAAAAGCGGCTTTCGGGCCGTTTTTTGTTGCTAAGTGTAAATTTAGGATAAAAAAAAGCCCGCTTAAGGGAGCGGGCTCAACTTAATTTCTCAAGTTGCTAGAAGGAATCTGGTATTCCAGGAAACATGTCAGAGAGAAAAGATAGACAAAAACTATCTTAACCTTAAATTAACTGGCTAATGATAAACTCTAGGGGAGTTAGAGGTTTATCGGTGCGCTAGCTCAGAAAACAAGTGTATTGTAGGGGGTTCTTTGATCTAGAACAAACGAGTTAATTTAATGTTTCGCATTAGAAAAACTAATGAATGCTTGATAGATGAGTTGCGGTGTTTTTTTATTGGATAAAATTGTATTTTTATCGGATGTAATAAAATTGCAATTTCTTACAATATAAGGGCTTGAAGGCTTGTTACTCAACTAGATTTTCTATTAGTATACGCTGTTATAAATATTCACTAATTCACCATACTTTAATTTATGCAATTTCATTCTGATTCCTATCAAGTGAGAGTCTTTTACGAAGACACCGATGCAGGCGGTAATGTTTATCACGCTAACTATGTAAAGTTTTGCGAACGTGCGCGTACAGAGTGGTTAAGAAAATTAGGTATAAGTCAGTCATTTTTTTTAGAACAAAATTCGGGCTTTGTGGTCAGAAAGCTTGAGCTGGATTGCAAAGCACCAGCGAAACTTGATGACTTACTTACAGTTACGACCACAATTACGCAATTGAAGCGAGCAACCGTGTGTTTTGAACAAGTCATCGTAAATGAGCAGGGAAAGGTATTGTGTCAGTTAGATGTCGTGATAGCATACGTCAACTTGCAGCAAGCGAAACCTTGTAAAATACCAGAACAAATAATAGGAGCATTTCAACGTGCATGCTGAACTTTCCATTTTAGATTTATTTTTACAAGCCAGTATTCTGGTAAAAACCGTGATGTTAATTTTACTCGGTTTTTCAATCGCCTCATGGGCGATGATTTTTCAGCGTCGTAAAACACTCGTTGAAGCTCAAAACCAACTTCAGGAGTTCGAAGATAGATTTTGGAGTGGTGCCGATCTTAGTAAACTGTATGGTGAAGTGAGTGCGCGTGAGCATATTCAAGGTATAGAAAGCTTGTTTGTTGCCGGCTTTAAAGAATTCGCTCGTTTAAGAAAAAGTAATGTTAACTCACCGCAAGCGGTTGTTGATGGTACACATAGAGCGATGCGCGTTGCTTTGTCCCGTGAAGTCGACAGCCTTGAAACCCATTTACCTTTTCTCGCAACGGTAGGCTCGATTAGCCCATATATCGGATTATTTGGTACGGTTTGGGGGATCATGAATTCTTTTATCGCATTAGGTGCTGTTGAACAAGCGACTCTTGCCATGGTAGCACCAGGTATTGCCGAAGCATTAGTTGCAACCGCGATGGGTTTATTTGCCGCTATTCCTGCTGTTATGGCGTTTAACCGCTTTAGCTACAGTGTAGAAAAACTTGAAAATAGTTACGGTAACTTTATGGAAGAATTTTCTTCTATCTTGCATCGTCAATCGAGTGCGGCTCAACAAGCATAGGAGTATCGTCTATGTATAATCGTGCTAGACGCAAAAAAGTGGCAGAAATTAACGTAGTACCATACATCGATGTCATGTTGGTACTCTTGATTATCTTTATGGTAACTGCTCCGCTGATCACTCAAGGGGTAAAGGTAGACTTACCAAAAGCCGATGCTGAACCACTATCGAAAGATACTAAGCCGCCATTAGTAGCTTCTGTTGATAAAGATGGTAACTATTATCTCGCTGTTGGCGCGAATAAAAACCAGCAGCTTTCAGGTGAAGAAGTTGCTTCATTGGTTAAAGCACACTTGGCAAAAGCGCCAGATACTCCTGTGGTAGTCAATGGTGATGGTGGTGTTTCTTATGATGCAGTTATTCAATTAATGGTGTTATTACAAAAAGAAGCAGGCGTACCTTCTGTAGGCCTAATGACGGATAACCCGGAGTAGTATTACTGTGCAAACCCCTTTTGTGAAAGCCTTGTTGATTAGTCTTGGTTTACACATTGCCTTACTGGTAGCGCTTATTGTCGGCAACTTTTCGTCGCCACCTAAACCTACGCCAACAGCAGTTGCAATATCGACGCCTAAACCTATGGAGCCGATTAAAGCCGTTGTTGTTGAACGTAAAGTCGTTGAACAGCAAATCCAAAAAATCAAAGATGATAAAGCGGCAAAGGAAAAAGCCAAGCGTGATAAAGCGAGAAAGGCTGCAGACGAGAAACGTCGCAAAGCTGCCGCTGCATTAAAACGCAAAAAGGAACGAGAGCGCAAAATTGCCGAAGAAAAGCGCCGTAAAAAAGCCGCTGAAGAAAAAGCGCGTAAAGAACGTGAAGCGAAACGTCGTAAAAAATTAGAAGACGACAAACGCAAGAAAAAAGAAGCTGAGCGCAAGCGTAAAGAAGAAGAAAAGAAACGTAAAGAGCGCGAAGCAAAAGCCAAAGCTGAGCAAGAACGTTTAATGGCTGAACAAATGGCAAAAGAAATGGAAGCCAGACAACAAGTAAGACAACAACAGGTAATGTCTGAGCTAGGAAAATACACTGCATTAATTACACATATTATTAAAAGTAATTTAATCAGCGATCAGGCGACAATGGAAGGAAAGTCATGTAAATTAAACATTTCTCTGTCACCATCTGGCTATGTTATTAGTCTTGATATTGTTGGTGGCGATAGAGTGGTGTGTGATGCAGCGAGAAATGCAGTAACAAAAGCAGGGAAGTTACCAGTGTCGGAAGACCCAGAAGTATTTGAAAAAATGCGTTCGATCGATTTAACTGTGGCACCAGAGTTTTAAAATGACCTTTAAAAATACAAGTACGAGATATATGACCAAATTTAAACTATTGCTTACCTTGTTGGTAATGCTTGTTACAACACGTGTATTTGCTTCTCTTGAAATAGTAATTACTGAAGGTATTGATGGAGCGCGGCCAATTGCTGTCGTACCGTTTGCCTACACAGGTACTAGCCAATTACCGGAAAACATTGCGCATATAATTAGCGAAGATTTGCTAAGAAGTGGCAAGTTTAGTCCTATTAGCCCAGTGCGCTTTCCACAGCAACCTACACAAGATGGCGAAGTAGATTATGCGGCTTGGGCAAGTGAAGGTGTTGAAAATATCGTTGTCGGTAAAATCGAAGAGGTCGGTATAGGTCGTTTCAAAGTGAGCTATCAACTGATTGATGTCGTACGTGGTCAGATTACTGGCGGTCAATCACAAATGTTAAGTAATGGTCAGTTAGTGAAAACTTCTGATCACGTGCTTGACGGTAGCAGCGTTGAAATATCAAGTAATCAATTTCGCCGTTACGCGCATCGTATCAGTGATAAAGTTTATGAAACGCTTACGGGTACTCGCGGTGCGTTCTTAACTAAAATTGCCTACGTTATCGTTCGCGACAATGGCAGTTTCCCATATCAATTAGTTATCGCTGATTATGACGGTTATAACGAGCATGTATTGTTGAGCTCTAAAGAGCCGTTAATGTCTCCTTCTTGGGATCCAACAGGAAATAAATTGGCTTATGTTACTTTCGAGAATCATCAAGCGCAGATTTTTGTTATCGATATCTACACTGGTAAGCGTACGTTAATTAGTTCATTTGATGGCATTAATAGTGCACCTAAGTGGTCACCAGATGGCAAGAGTCTAGCGATGGTCTTGTCTAAAGATGGTAACCCAGAACTATACGTAATGAACTTACAAAGCAAAAAATTACGCCGAATTACACGTCATCGTGCAATAGATACAGAGCCAAGTTGGTCTCCTGATGGTAATTCATTGATATTTAGTTCAGAACGGGGTGGAAAAGCTCAGCTATATCGCGTAAATTTAGTGGATGGAAGAGTAAGGCGACTTACTTTTGATGGCGAAATGAATTTAGGTGGTACGTTAACACCAGACGGACGCCAATTAGTAATGGTAAATAGAACCCGTGGTAAATACCACTTGGCGAAGCAAGACTTAAAGTCAGGCGTGTTTCAAGTGTTAACACGCACAAGACTCGATGAATCACCGAGTATAGCGCCAAATGGGGGTATGATTATTTACAGTACATTACATAATAATAGACAAGTTTTGAGTTTAGTCTCATTGGATGGTCGATTTAAAGCAAGATTACCTGCCTTAGATGGCGAGGTTAAATCACCTGCTTGGTCACCATTTTTATAACAATTATAGAATTTAAAATTTATTGAAACATATAAGGAAAACACCATGCGCTTGAATAAAACTGTGAAGGCACTAGCAGTCGCATTACCTATGATGGCTTTAGCAGCTTGTAGTTCAAACTCTGAAACTGACTCAGAATCACAAGTTGACACTAATGCTCAAACGCAAACTACTGAAACGTCAAGCGAAAATGTTCAAGTTTCTGCTGCAGAACGTGCTGCTGAAATCGCTGAGCAAGAAGCGCGTAAAGTTGAAGAGTACGTTCGTTCACAACATATCGTTTACTTCGACTTCGACAAGTCTACAGTAAGCTCTCAGTTCTCTAACGTATTAGACATGCATGCTAAATTCCTTAACAGCAATAGCGACAAGTCAGTGTTAATCGAAGGTCATGCCGATGAGCGTGGTACTCCTGATTACAACATCGCATTAGGCGAGCGTCGTGCAAAAGCAGTTGCTACTTACTTAGAAAACATGGGTGTTTCTTCTTCTCAAATCTCAATCGTAAGCTACGGTGAAGAAAAGCCTCAAGTTAAAGATCGCACTGAAGCTGCATTTGCTAAAAACCGTCGCGCAGTATTAGTTTACTAATCAGGTGATTAGATGAAACTAAAACTTACGGTTTTAGGTGTTTTTGCCGCTGTTAGCCAACTAGCGATAGCGGCAGATGCTGCACCTGTAGTAGATATTTCTCGTGCAGGTGCCAGCACGGCATCTGGTCAATCCATTCAAGATCAAATTGCCAATCTTGAGCGTCGCTTAAGCGTTCAAAATAAAAACCAAGTAAAAGTTCAAACACAACTTGATGAACTTCAAACTGAAGTTGATGAGTTACGTGGTGTTACTGAGCTACATACTCACCAATTAACGCAAATACTCGAACGACAACGCGAACTATACCAAGAGTTAGATCGCCGAGTTAATCAAGCATTATCGTCTAGCAAGAAATCTGTACCAGCAACCATTCAGGCTCCTGTTAATCAAATTAACACTACGCCTACGGTTTCCCTATCAGAAAACGAAGCGTACGATAAAGCGGTTAACCTTGTATTAAAAGAGAAGAAGTATGATGAAGCTATTCCAGAGTTTCGTCGCTTCATTCAGCAATACCCTCAATCGGGTTACATTGCGAACGCGAATTATTGGTTAGGGCAGTTATTGTTTAACAAAGGTAGCCTTGCCGAAGCGAAGCAAGCGTTTAACGTGGTAGTGGCTAACTACCCTGATTCGAGCAAACGCAGCGATGCTATGCTAAAATTAGCAACCGTTGAGCAGAAACAAAATAACGCTTCGCAAGCAAGAACTTTGTTCCAACAGCTTATTAGTGAGTACCCAGACTCTAGCGCGGCACGGTTAGCGCAGTCACGTCTAGACTCAATGCAATAGTTTTGTAGATATCTTGTTCATTGTGTGGTCTTTTTGAGCAAACGAACAAAGATATCAAAAAAACTTCATTTAGTTGTTGCACTCATAAAAATTATGAGTATTATATGCGGCGCGTTGAACGACACGCTCAACGCGCGGTAAATGTCGGTCGTTAGCTCAGTTGGTAGAGCAGTTGGCTTTTAACCAATTTGTCGAAGGTTCAAATCCTTCACGACCGACCACTTTCTTTCCAACAGTAGTGGTTCGGCATTTACCTAGTAATTTTATATATCGGTCGTTAGCTCAGTTGGTAGAGCAGTTGGCTTTTAACCAATTTGTCGAAGGTTCAAATCCTTCACGACCGACCACCTTTTTAAGGTGTGAGTTAATTGCTAACAAAGCAAACTTTTAAAATTACGGTTACAATCTATATATCGGTCGTTAGCTCAGTTGGTAGAGCAGTTGGCTTTTAACCAATTTGTCGAAGGTTCAAATCCTTCACGACCGACCACCTTTTCAAGTTCCTTTTATCTAAATAATTTAATCCTGTTATTAGAATTTGCTATGGCGATTTTAACCGTCGAAGGTTCACAAAATTGTCTGGAACAATTTTGAACGCGAAGCGATCCGAAGGATGGAATAAAGGGATTTATGGAATACAAAATTGTCTGGAACAATTTTGAACGCGAAGCGACCCGAAGGGCGAAGTACACGATGTACGTAGTAATTCCTTCACGACCGACCACCTTTTCAAGTTCCTTTTATCTTCATTATCAAAATTTAGAATTATCTTAATTTCTTTCTCGCTTTACATTGCTTGCTCTAAGTTAATAGCTATTTTGGTTTTAGCTAATCACAAGAAAGACTTACTACCGTAATTTGCGCTAGTACACTTTTATTGCGTTTTCACGTATAATTCCCGCCCAAATTTTTAAGTGGTAGTTTTTAATATGGTACAGAGCAATTTAGCAGTTGAATTTGATTTTACCTTTCCGGCAAAGCCGGCGAAGCTTTCTGCAGACGAGAAAGTGGAATACAAAGAAAGGATCAAAAAGCTTCTTGTTGAAAAAAATGCTGTATTAATTGCACATTACTACTGTGACCCAGAAATCCAAGCGCTAGCCGAAGAAACCGGCGGCTGTGTAGCAGACTCGCTTGAAATGGCGCGTTTTGGTAATGAGCACCCAGCAGATACGTTAATTATTGCTGGTGTTAAGTTTATGGGTGAAACAGCAAAAGTACTAACGCCTGAAAAAACAGTGGTTATGCCTACGCTTGAAGCAACCTGTTCGTTAGACCTTGGTTGCCCAATCGAAGAGTTCAATGCGTTTTGTGAACAACACCCAGATCGCACAGTGGTAGTTTACGCAAACACGTCTCCTGCGGTTAAAGCTCGCGCAGACTGGATTGTAACGTCTTCTTGTGCACTAGAAATTGTTGAGCACTTAGATGACAACGATGAAAAAATCCTTTGGGGTCCAGATCGTCATTTAGGTAACTATATTCAGAAGCAAACAGGTGCTGATATGCTAATGTGGCAGGGTGCTTGTATTGTTCATGACGAATTTAAAACTAAAGCGCTTAAAGACATGAAAGCGTTGCACCCAGATGCGGCAATCTTGGTTCATCCTGAATCTCCAGCTGAAATCGTTGAATTAGCAGATGCAGTTGGCTCAACCAGCCAACTTATTAAAGCAGCCCAAGAAATGCCAAATAAAAAGTTTGTTGTTGCAACAGACCGCGGTATTTTCTACAAGATGCAGCAACTTTGCCCAGACAAAGAATTCTTCGAAGCACCTACTGCTGGCGAAGGTGCTACATGTAGAAGCTGTGCACATTGCCCTTGGATGGCGATGAACGGTCTTAAAGCTATTGAAGAAGCGTTAATCGACCCAACAGGCAAAGAAGTATTTGTAGATGAAGAAGTACGTATCGGCGCGCTTAAATCAACAAACAAGATGCTTGAGTTTACTGCGGCAATGAAGCGATAAGCTAAAAATCCGCCAAACTATTAATAAATCCCAAGAAAGCCTTGCCAATGCAGGGCTTTTTTTCTACCATAGCGCAGCTTTTCGACTTGGCTGTTTTAGCGATAATTAGCTAATGCCAAGTAGAGAATTGAAAAGTTAAAAGGTGACGTGTCCGAGTGGGGCGTTACCGCCAGGAAAAAGCGCTGCTTTTTCAGGTAAGGGCAGACATTCATGGAAGAATGGCTTGGGTGCCGATCATCATGGATGTGTTTATGCCAAGTAGAGAATTGAAAAGTTATAAGGTGACGTGTCCGAGTGGCTGAAGGAGCACGCCTGGAAAGTGTGTAAAGGGAAACCTTTCGAGAGTTCGAATCTCTCCGTCACCGCCATTTAAAGAAACCTGCGTAAGCAGGTTTTTTGCGTTAAGGATAGATGAGAACGAGAGAGTTCGACAACTTGGTCTGGAACCAAGTTGAACGCGCAAGCGACCCGCAGGGTAAAATACAAGGAAGTATTTTATAATCTCTCCGTCACCGCCATTTAAAGAAACCTGCGTAAGCAGGTTTTTTGCGTTAAGGAGAGAAGAGAAAGAGAGAGTTCGACAACTTGGTCTGGAACCAAGTTGAACGCGTAAGCGACCCGCAGGGTAAAATACAAGGAAGTATTTTATAATCTCTCCGTCACCGCCATTTAAAGAAACCTGCGTAAGCAGGTTTTTTGCGTTAAGGAGAGATGAGAACGAGAGAGTTCGACAACTTGGTCTGGAACCAAGTTGAGCGCTTCAGCGACCCGCAGGGTAAAATACAAGGAGGTATTTTATAATCTCTCCGTCACCGCCATTTAAAGAAACCTGCGTAAGCAGGTTTTTGTGTTTTGGTACACCTAACTTTCTAGGTTTCATCAAATATCAATGATACGGAGGTGTCACCGATCTCTTTCTTTTCATTAAATAAACAGAAACAGCTTGTAAAAGATATAGAAAACACAATTTGTAATGAACGACGCCCAATGGCTATCTTGTCATTATAAAGCACCAGCAAGGGCTGTTTGGGCGGTAGGTTATAAGTTTTTATTAAACAAAGGGCATTTACCTATTGATTTGATTAATGAGCTTGGCTTATTTGCTCAAGAATGTGGCTCTGAATTGTTGTATCACATTAAGGATAACTGTCCTCTATTGCCATTAGCTGCTGCCATTTCCTTCTTCATTTACGAGAAAGAAGAATCTAAGTTTTACGAATTGAAGCTAAATCTAAATCCAAGCGAAGATATTGATGAAATAAAAGATTATGGTCTGAGAGAATACTTGGTATTAGGCTATTAATCTTATGACGTTTTATTTTTTGTTTTTGAGTACAAAATAAAGTGTAAACTTGTTTTCATGGAGGGCTATTTAACGTCAGTCCTACTGAATATCCTTTGTTCCCTCTACAAGCCTAAACTTGTAAAGGGAAGAACAAATACTATTTGCACAATAAATTAAAACCCCACAAATGATGAGAGCATCTTACAATCTGAGCTTTATATTTGAAGTCGATTAACCTCACTTTGATAATGCTGATAATGTGGATGATGCTCATTAAAAATACCTTCAAATGCTAACGTTGAACTGCTAAAAAAGGCATCATTCGAAGCTGTTTTACTGGAGCCTTTATTTTTAATCATTTGATTCACAAATTTAACCGCTGCTGAGAATAGAAAGTGTCCCCTAATAAAATCTTGTACGGTTCTATTAATATCCATTATTTTACTTTCGGTTTCTTCAACATAATTAGCGAAATTAGCTTCAAGCTCTTTTGAGTCAATATGGTCGTTAATTTTATTTTCACATAATTGAGGCGAAGTGCGTGATCTCATGAGACTCGTACAATCTTTATAAAGGACTTTTATACCTGCTTCCGTAAGCTCGTTTATTGCATCGAATATGACCAAAGGTGAAATAGCTGTAGAGAAATTTTCTAACCAATCTATACACTCTTGTTGTTCTTCTGGACTCAAAGCGACTCGACCGTGAGATCTTATTACTTTTCTTAGGACAACAGGGCATATTAATGTGTTTTCAATAGAATGACCGTATGTTGTTATTACATTAACATCTTCCTGAAAATCGTCCTCCAAAGTAGAGAAGTCTATGTCTTTTGCCGCTATCGCGTTTACTTCTTGATTTTTAATTTTTTCAATAAGTTTTTTTAATTCCTGGATTCCACCAACTTCTTGTATTTCAATATTATTAACGCCAAACTTATTTAGAATTATTTCCCAGAATGCTCTGTCGTCGTCTCCTTCAACATAGAGCATTTTTTCGGCATCAAAAAATTGGCTATATACATTAAGAGCGCCGTCAGAATAATCAATACTATCCATTAGTGATCACCTGCTTCATATTAATTATGTTGTCTTTATATTTTGAAGCTACTTCTGGTGAGTGTGTTGCAGCAATTATCTGAGCATTAGGATTAAGTTTTTTAATAGATGGTAATATTTTTCTTTGCCACTCGATATGCAGAGATAGCTCTGGTTCGTCTGTTAAATAAATACAATTCTTATTTTTCTGTAACAATGTTTCGATTAACAGAATTAGTAGCTGTTTTTCCCCAGAAGAAAGTCGCTCTACTGGAATATCGTCAGCTTCAAAACTATATGCGATAATTTTTCCTGATTCTAAATAGAATTCTTTTTCGGGCATAAAATCATTTAGCCTGTCAAAAAAATTATAAATGGGCGCATTAATTTCTCTAATCTCTTTTTCTGCCTTTAGAGACATTTCGATAACTTCTTGTGTTCTATAATATGATTGGAATGCAGCCCAGTCATTCTCAGATAGCTCTTGACCTTCTTTCAACTTATTGACACCAGAGTCTATTGCATCTATGTGCTTACTAATACTGCTTCTAATATCACCATCATATGCTTTTAATCTTTGATATGCAGATACGAGCTGTCTTCGGTCTCTGATACGATTAAAGTTACTTGGAACTCTTATATCCTCTATTTGAGAGCCTGAATATAGAAGTGAGGAAAGTACCTGTTTTTGCAAAGCAGAAGATATTTGGTTAATTTTTTCTGATAATTCATATTGGTATTGAGTAAAATCATTCATTAATTGATCCAGTCGAAAATCGATAGGAGACATTAACCGTTTGCCGGATCTATCTTTGATTTCGTAATCTTCACCGCTTCTCAACCGGTTAACAGATAGGGTAGATATATTAACAATTTCAGAAAGTTTTATTTTTACTTCATTTGCCTCTTCTATTAACCTTCTTCTATAGCTCGGCGGTACTCTATCGTCCGAAGTAAATGCCCGTAAATTGTATGTTTTCTGTGAAATTCTATATTTAATGAACTGGAATGGTGGTTTGTCAGTTTCAACTTTAGTTAGCTGAACCGTTCGTTTTGTGCCTTTATTAGAGAGCTTAATTATTATTGATTTGAAATCATTTTCTACAATTCCATCTAAATCAACGGTTAGCGCTGCTTGAACTATATTCATAAAAGTAGTTTTACCAGAGCCGTTTTTACCGATAATTATATTTACATCACGCTTAAATTTGCATTTTGCGTTAGCTCTATGCCAAAAGTCATCAATTATAATTTCATCTATTCGAAACACTGAAATTCCTTTTCTCTTCAATTTGTTAGGCTGGTTAATATTCTAAACTATCAGTTCACTTTTGTGAATTTAATAGTTTCTTTCACATAGCCCAATCACAGGATTTTTAAGGATGGTAGTATAATATCTATACATTCAAAAACTTTATGTGACTTTGTGGTTTGTGGCGGAAGAGCTCTCCGTCACCGCCATCTAAAAACCTGCATTGTCAGTTTTTTGCGTTTTTCGGCGCTATTTTTTTATTTTTCTATATGACCTTTAATTGTGCTTACTTTATTTACTCAATTCTTTTTGACTGGTGCTTTTCTAACTAGATAAGGGTTAATTGGTAATACTTAGGTGATTGAGCAATGTCGTTTGAGCCTTTATTTGGGCGCCACTAAGTAAAATTTCAATTATAATAAACGTGATTTAATAAGTGAAAGCTGTCGCAAATAACTAATTAGATGATGGTTTTGTGAACGTTAGCAAACATATTGGTTTACGTCATTATGTCGTAACTTTATTGTGTTAATGTGCTGTTAATATAAAATCTCATATTCGTTAAGGTTATAAAAAACAAAGTATTAAGTGTGTTTTTTTATTTCAGTTTGTATGGAAATATGTACAAAATCAGATTTTATAATCATGCAATAGAGGGAGTAAATTTTTAACGAGTCATGGACAATCGCAAACTGACTATGTTAAAAATATGTTGAAAATCGCTACTCAACATCAACTCAAAAAACTTTGTCACGTGTTTAATAGGATCATGTGACCAGATGTTAAAAATCTCACGTGTGAGACAAAAATAATAAAATAGTTTTACGCACATGGTTTCACCGTGTCTAAAAAGAGATAGAGGATAGTCGATCTTCTAAATTATTCTAAAAGTAATTCACTTTTGGAATTACCGTTATTTTTTGATTCCGTACTTAGTATGGAATTTGTTAATCATAACTTTTAGTCCTTACTAGACAACAAATGGATTAGTTATATGAATTGGATCAGTTTTAGGAATTTTCTCAAATGTTAATGCGCTCCCATCCAATACTGGCTCGGCTGCTTATTTGGGTCGTTTTGCCTGTCGTCGTTTTGTTAATGGTTGCCTTTTTCTATTTACGGCAAAGCCTTCCAAAAAAAGAAGGTGTTTTGGAGGTAAATGGGCTAAAAAGCGTAGTCACTATCACCCATGATGAACATTCGATACCACATATTGTCGCTTCAACTGACCATGACGCTTTGTTTTCATTGGGGTATGTTCATGCGCAAGATCGGCTGTGGCAAATGAACTATTATCGGCGTTTAGCACAAGGGCGGCTGAGTGAAATACTTGGAAAAAGCTCGTTAAGTGTTGATCAATTGATGAGAACAATAGGACTATATCGCGCAGTTGAGAATGACCTTAAAGCCTTAGATGAGGCATCTTATGAAAGCCTTGTGGCTTACGCCAATGGTGTTAATGCATGGCTTGAACAATCACATGTTTTACCGGTTGAATTTTACTTACTCGATACTCGGCCAGAAAAATGGAGACCTCAAGACTCTCTGTTGTTAATGAAGTTATCTGCATTTAACTTAGGTTCGGGTTTTAACCAAGAGTTGATGTTGGATATGCTGGTGAAAGAGTTAGGGGTTGCAAAGGCAAATGAGCTTATCCCGAATCTAAACGCTACAAACAAGCCTGATACACAATTAGCAAACATGGTTGACTCAGATGTTATCAACGGTTTACTACGCCAAGACCAACAGTTACAACGAGAATTTGGTACAGGCATAAAAGGTGTAGGAAGCAACGCCTGGGTTGTCTCTGGTGAACACACGAAAACAGGCATGCCGATACTAGCCAGCGATCCTCATTTATCAACGCAAATTCCTTCATTTTGGTATTTGGCAGAAATTAAAGGCGAAAAGCTTCACGTTACAGGAGCAACAGTGCCTGGTGTACCTTTCATTTTTATGGGGCATAACAATGATATATCTTGGGGCACAACAAACATGCTAGCGGATGCCCAAGACTTATATGTGATGAGAACCAATCCATTAAATGAAGATCAGTATGAATTTAAAGGTGAATGGAAAGACATGAAAATAATCGAGGAAGAGATACATATTAAATCTGACTTCCCTGAATTTCTTACACATCCTATTCCGCCAGTGAAATGGAAAATTCGCGAAACACATTTTGGCCCACTTATTAGTGACGTTATTGGTAGGGTTGACCGGCCATTGTCATTAAAATGGACAGCGCTTGCGACGGAAGATAAGAGTTATCAAGGTTTCTTTAAAATAAACTACGCTGAAAATTGGCAAGACTTTACCGAAGCGATGCAAGATTACACCGCACCTGCAATTAACTTTGTCTATGCAGATAACCAAGGAAATATTGGCTTTTATGCTGGCGGTAAGATTCCCGTGAGAAAAGAAGGCAATGGTCGACTTCCTGTGCCAGGTTGGGATCAGCAATATGATTGGGGCGGATATATATCACCAGAAGAAGTTCCTCAGGCTTACAATCCTAAAAGCGGTTTTATTGTGAATGCCAATAATAAAAACCACGCAAATGATTATCCCTATTTGGTCAGTAACAATTGGGCACCAAGCTATCGCTCTTCCAGAATTGAAAGCCAACTTAAGGCTTTACGTAAAAATGGAGAAAAAATAGTATTTGATGATTTTGTCAAATTACAAGGTGATACTAAAAGCGAGCAAGCCGTAAAATTAAAGCCATTTTTTGAAACACTGGTCGCTCAAAATAATGAACAAAAGGACGCACTTGATAAATTGAAACAGTGGGATGGTACTTTATCGGAAGATAGCGAGTCTGCTGCCATTTATCAAATGTGGTTACGACACTTCAATAGTTTACTGATTCAAGATGAACTTGAGGGCGATATTCTGCAAATAGCTCGTGGTGATCAATTACAAAGTCTCACCAGCCAAATTCAAGCTGAATTTATAGATAAAGTCATTGAGCAAGATGTTTTGTCACACAATTGGTGTGATCAGGTTGATACGGTTGCACTCGAATCATGCCAAGACATCGCGTTAATAGCATTAGATGAGTCCATTAAAGAGCTCGACAGAGATATTGGTTTTGGCAAAACATGGGGAGACTTTCATCAGACGCGTTATCCCCATCCAATTTTTACTAATTTAAAGTTTTTTGATTCTATTTTTGATCGAGAAGTTGATAGTGGGGGGGGCTCATACACCATTAATAATGCCAGATGGGTTCATTCTAAAGATAAAGGGTATCAGCAAGTTGTAGGTCCAAACTATCGTCAAGTTATTGATTTGAGTAACTGGAGCCATAGTCGCTTTATTAACGATACTGGACAGAGCGGTAACATACTGAGTAAACACTATGACGATAATGTCATTCCTCACAAACAACTCGCACTTTGGCCAATGCATTTAATTCAGGGGCAGGGGCAATCAGAGCATTCTGTGCTTAGTTTAAAGCCAGTGCAATAAAGAGAACAATTATGGAAAATAACGAAAATAAATCCTCTACCAGTTTGTTTGGTTTATTAACAAAAACAGCTCCAAATAAAGTGTTTTTTGCCGTGACATTAGGCTCTATTGCGGGTTTAGCCTATGCCTGTATTGTGCCTCTTGTACTTTTGTCACTTCAACCACAGCCGAATAGGTTTTTGCAGGCAGATATAGACACTTCATATTGGTTGATGGGGTTTGAAATTATCTCGCCCGCGCAGGCACTATTGTTTTTTGCCATTTGCTTTTTCATTCTCATTTGCCGTTCTATATCAGAAACTATGGTGGCACACGTTGCAATCGATGCGACAGTGGGATTAAGGAAAAAACTGTATAGTCGAATCTCAAATTTACCTATTCGCGATATGGAAGAAATTGGCCCGTCTCGGTTATTAACCGCGCTAAATAATGACATTGCAACGATTACGACTGGCGCTTCTGTGTTGCCAAGCATGCTAGTTGCTTCTTCGACTTTAATGGGAATGCTATTCTTCTTGCTCTACTTAAGCGTAGAAGTTTTCAGTTTTGTTGTCGCAGTTATTATCTTTGGTGCACTCACTTACAATTTACCGTTAATGTTTGGACAAAAGCATATGACAACGGCACGAAATTCATTCGACGGCATTCAAGAGGGAATGCGTGGTTTAATTTATGGTGCCAAAGAACTCAAGCTTAACGAAAGCAGAAGAAATGATTATCTCGAGAGTAGTTTAAATGCCAATGAAGACCGCTTTACCCATGCTCAAAAGCATGGCCGCACTTTAATCTCTATTGGCTTAAATTACGGCACCATGATTTGCTTTTTCGCTATCGGTATTGTGGCTTACATTCTCGCGAGTTACTTCTCATTGTCGCAGCAAAGCCTGCTAGGGGTGGTGATGGTGCTGCTATACATAACTGCACCTATTTCAACAATTATGAATTCGATGTCACCGGTAATTATGGCGTCAATCTCAGCGAAAAAATTAGACAGTTTACTTAATGAAATGCCGATTGAGTATCTGGGCGAAGGGCAGCCAGTAAATGACTGTAATGAAATTAGAGTGGAAGGAATCGAGTACCATTATCGCCTAAAAGATGACTCAGGGTTTAAACTGGGTCCAGTAGATTTGACCCTTCGCCGAGGAGAAATTGCGTTTTTAGTTGGCAGTAATGGCTCTGGTAAAACAACGTTAGGGAAAATGTTATCGCTTCATTACGTGCCTGATGCTGGTAACGTATATTTTGATGACACCTTGGTCACTGACAATAACCGAAAGTATTGTCGCGAAAACATATCGGCAATATATTCTGATTTTTATTTGTTTACTAAGCTCTATGGTTTATCGGCAGAAGAGATTGATAGACGTGCAACAAATAATCTCAAAGACCTGGGTTTGGAAGATAAAGTCACCGTTAAAAATGGTGAGTTCTCAAGTACCGAGTTATCTGCTGGTCAGAAAAAGCGACTTGCATTATTAGTTGCATACCTAGAAGACAGAGCCATTTATGTTTTTGACGAATGGGCTGCAGATCAAGATCCAGGATTTAAAGATGTCTTCTATCAACAAATCTTACCGACATTAAAGCAACGAAATAAACTTGTGATAGTCATTACCCATGATGACCGATATTTCCATTTGGCCGATAAGCTGGTGAAAATGGAAAATGGTCAAAAGCTATCAGATGAAGGTTCAACAAAAATAGATAACAAAAGAACATTAGAACAACCCAATGAGGAGATAGAGCGTGTCTGTTAATAAACAGAAAATTACTGCTAATGCAGAAATGGACAAGTTGTTCAGATCATTTGAGATTATAGCGGAATACAGAGAACTAAATTTTGAACAAAAAAGCTTTCACTTAAAAATTCCTAAAATATTGTCGCTATTGGCGGAATATCAGTTCTTGTCATACTACTTCGCGGCTGTGCCTAAATGGCGAGTGTTTACTAGAAACTTATTTTCCAAAAAGCGCGTCGTGCCTGACTATGTCATGACAGGCCCAATTAAAAATGGTTCGAGTGATTTAGTTAGTCATATGCTATTACACCCGAATGTCATGCCACCGCTTGCTAAAGAAATTGAGTCCTTAACGCTAAAAAATTGGCGAGCATATTACCCAACAATCAAAGAAAAGCAGGCGTTAGAGGCGAAAGTTGAAGGGCCTGCAAGGTGCGGATACTTAGAACCGTATCTCAACAACATGACACTGATGAATAAGCTTTACGAGTTAAATCCTAACGCTAAGGTTGTTATCACCTTGAGAGATCCTGTTGCAAGAGCTTACACCCAGTGGAAGTGGGAAGTGTTTGTCGGCGGAGAAAAAGTTAAAAAGCATGGCTATTTTGATTCATTCCACGAATATATTGAGCGTGCCATTGATTTATTCCCTAGTTTGGATATGGAAACTGCTTGCGGATTTCCGGTACTGGAAACGGGGATATATTACAAATCAGTTGAACATTGGATCAAACGATTTGGTGAGAGTAACGTGTTAATTCTCGATTCTTCTGAATATTTCGCCAATAGAAAACCCGTGCTCGACAAAGTGCAAACATTTTTAGATTTACCTGTAGTCGATATCCCTGAATACGGAAAGAAAGCTAACGAAAATCCAATTAAGCTACCTCCGGCTGAACAGAAAACAAAAGATTTGCTCTCTGCCTTTTATAAACCGTACAACGAAAAATTGTACGACTTAGTAGGCAAAGACTTTAACTGGCAATAATAACATTCACTAAAACCCACCTCTTCACAAAATAATAGGGTTTTAGTAACGATTGAGAGAAGTGAAAATGAGTAATCAAAAGCTTTATTTAAAAGCGGACGCATATTTTGAACCCCTATTGAATCAATGGTATGCATGGCCTTATTTAATGCCGCCTGTCACGTGTGCACGTCATATAGTAAATACACACCGCAGGATAATGCAGTCTTTTGTTAAGAACTACAAAATACACATACTTGCGTCGAATGAATCGGTATTAACAGGCGGAGAATTCCTAAACTGTTCTGAAGACCAAGTAGGCGACATTCAAGCGCTAATTGATCAATTAGATGAACGCTGCGGAGATCTGATCGAACTTTCTGATGCGGTTAGATATTTAGATGAGCTACTTAGCGAACATACCAATGGTGAGAGTATTGAATATTTATATTCGAAAGTACCAGATCCACTTAAAGGCTGTGTAGAGTTATTCTTAGATATGGAGCATCGCCCATCCTATAGAATTATCGAACCATTGATGTATCGCAGTAAGTACTATAACCCAGGGTTACAGAGTTTATCTTTTGGTTTATTGTCAAAAGTTGGGGAAAGACCATTTGTTTTAAGCACACCGCGTCTTCCCGATGAAAATCACCTGCAAATACCCGCGCAATTCAATGACGAGTTTGTCGACAAAGTATTTCGTGCTCGCGAATATCCGTTGTCTGCTGATGAAGTGGAACAATTATTCTCTGGTTTTGAGCATACGGGAGGCTTGTCTTACAAAGACTTATTTACAGAAGAAAAGCCGAAAATTACTCACATACCTGTAACCGAGGGCGTTAGGTTAAGTTATACAGGCCATGCAGGATTTTTATTGGAAACGGCTGACGTCACTATTATGGTTGACCCAATAATTGCGTCTCGAGAATCTAACGAAGACGACACAATGTTAAGCTTTAGTGAGCTACCTGAAAAAATAAATTATATCCTGTTAACGCATACCCACATGGATCACGCCAACATCGAAACACTCCTGCAATTGCGTTATAAAACAGACACTATTGTTGTTCCAAAAAATAATGGCGGAACACTCCCTGATCCTTCAATGAGGTTAATGTTAAAACAACTTAATTTCAATGTGGTTGAGGTTGATGATCTCGATGAAATCGACATTCCGGGCGGCAAAATAGTTGCGTTACCTTTCCTTGGGGAACATGGTGATTTGAATATTCGTTCCAAAGCCGCTTGGTACATTGATGTGTTAGGCAAGAAGTGCTTTTTCGGCGCTGATTCCTCAAACCCAGATCGAAATTTATATGATCACTTAGGAAAGTACTACACCGACTTAGATGTTATGGCTATTGGTATGGAATGTGTTGGAGCACCTTACACTTGGGTCTATGGCGCGTTAACAACTAAAAAGGTGCCGAAGGCTATTAAAAACTCAAGACGTTTGGATGGCTCAGATTGCGAACAAGCTATTCCTATGGTTAAAGCGTTCAATGCCAAACAAGTTTTTGTTTATGCAATAGGCTTAGAAACTTGCTTTAAATACTTTAACGGTTTGGAGCACGAAGAAGACTCTAGACAAGTACAAGAATCTAATAAGTTCCTCGAAGCTTGCAAAAACATGAATGTCTCAGCAGAAATTATGTTCTGCAGAAAAAGCGTTAATCTCGACTAGTCGCAAGGAAAAATAATAATTCAAGGTGTCATTATGGAAACAATTTATAACTATCTTGCGGCTCACGCTAATACATCCGCAAACAACTCGGCATTCACTTTTATTGAAGATGATGGCCAACAATCAACAATTAGCTTTGATGAATTGCATAATCGGGCGCAAACAATTGCTCGAAACTTGTTAAAGGACACTAAAGCTGGCTCGCGAGTGGTTTTATTGTTTCCACCGGGTTTAGAGTATATCCAAGCATTTATGGGGTGTTTGTATGCGGGGATTGTCGCTGTACCTCTATATCCACCTCAAAACAAAAAGCATGCGGGTCGCGTTGTTACGGTTATTCAAGACTGCCAAGCACAGATAGTATTAACTGCAGAAGCGTTAAAGGGACAGTTAGAGCCAGCGCTTGCTCCGCTAGTAGTTAGAGATTTAACACAATTATCCGCAGCTGACGACGACATTGAATTACCAACGATCAGCGCTGAGCAAGTAGCGTTTTTACAGTACACATCTGGTTCTACTGGCTCACCTAAAGGGGTTGTGGTATCGCACGGTAATATCATTGCCAACTTAAAGCTATTGCAAGAAGGCTCAGATTGTTCAAATCAAGATGTGTTTTGTAACTGGCTACCACTGTTTCACGACTTAGGGTTGGTCAATACGTTGTTGCTGCCTATTTTCTTAGGAGCACACTCAATATTGATGTCGCCTATACGTTTTATTAAACGTCCTCTGGCGTGGTTTGAAGCAATTACTGAATTTAAAGCCACTATTTGTGGTGCACCTAACTTTGCGTTTGATCATTGTGTAGCCAGAATTAAACCGCACCATTTATCGGGAATAGATCTTTCTACATGGCGTATTGCCTTTAATGCGGCAGAGCCTATCGATGCTGAAACATTAGTGGCTTTTAGCGAACGCTTCGCTCGTGTTGGTTTTAAAGAAAGTGCAATATTTCCAGCTTACGGAATGGCCGAGGCGACAGTATTTATCTGTGCCGGTGCACACAAAACAGCTTACTCAGCGTTTCCGTTTAACAGCGAATCCCTTCAAAAAGGTAAAGCGGAGCTTGGCAATGACGAAGCCAAAGAGCAAGTCTTGGTTGGACATGGATATACAATGTCTGAGCATACGTTAAAAATCGTTTCACCTGATAGTTTAGAGGAAGTTACAGACGGCGGAATTGGTGAAATTTGGTTTGCCGGCCCAAGCGTTGCTCAGGGGTACTGGAACGATGAAGAAAAAACTAATGCTGCTTTTGGCGCGACACTCAATAATGATGATAACCGCTATTTACGTACTGGCGACTTAGGCTTTATCCATCAGGGAGAGCTATTTATTTCTGGTCGTATCAAGGACGTGATGATTATCAAAGGGCGAAATTATTACCCTCAAGATTTTGAAAAGCTTGCTTATAAAGTTTACCCGGAGTTAAATCAAAACGGTGCTGTCGCGTTTGAAATTAATGGCAATGCTGCGTTGTTGCTCGAGGTTGGTCGAGAAGCGCTAGCCAGCTTTGATTTTGCCGATGCTACCGAAGCAATAAAATCGGCGATATTTGAGTATTTTGAAGTTGTCTTAGACGATATTGTATTTGTTAAGGCTGGTCGTATTAATAGAACCTCAAGTGGTAAAGTTCAGCGTTCACTATCTAAAAAACGCTACCTTGCCAATGATTTGGAGGGCTTATATAGCCCAAAAAAGGGCTTACTAGCTGCTCCTGATAATGAAGAAGCAGCTAAAGTAGATGCGCCTGTTAGCGAGACTGAGAAAGCGCTTTGTGCGCTGTGGAAGGCGGAACTAGGGCTCGATAAAATTGGTGTTGATGATAACTTCTTAAATATTGGTGGACATTCGTTGCTAGCTGCTAGCATCGCTGCAAAAATTCAAAAGCAGTGGAACGTCGATATTTCGATTAAATGCTTTTTTAATGCCAACACTATTCGCAAATTGGCGAAAGTTATTGAGCAAGCAGAACAAACGGAAAAGCCAGAAATCACTCCATTGAGTGCAGATGAACCCGGTCCTTTGTCGTTTCCTCAGCAGCGTTTGTGGTTGAATAACCAAATTGACCAAAAAACCGATCAATACAACATCTGTAAAGGGTTTGTATTGACGGGCAAGCTTGATATTGAAGCATTGACGAACGCATTTAACGATGTCGTTAAACGTCATCATGTGTTGAGAACGCGAATAGAAAAAACAGCTTCAGGTGAGGCGGTTCAAGTAGTGGCCTCAGAAGCAACTGTTGAGGTACCGGTAGTTTCGTTAACGAACATAGCGCATGACTTGCTGGCTGGCGCCATTGACGAAGAAATGGCAAAAGAGCTTGCTGCTCCTTTTGATTTGAGCAAAGACTTGATGATGCGAGTCAAACTATTTGAATGCTCAAATGAAGAACATGTGTTATTAGTTAGCCTTCATCACATCGCAGTAGATGGTTGGTCTGAAGGGCTTATCGTCAATGAATTAAACCAACTATATCGTTATTATGTGAGCGTTAATTCAGGGCAAGTGACTGAATATCCGCTTGATGAACTTTCCGTACAATATAAAGATTTTGCACATTGGCAACGTCAAAGTATGAGTGGTGAGACGTTAAAAACACACCTAGATTTTTGGAAAGCAAAGCTAAAAGATCTTCCGGAAGTTCACCATCTGGCATTAGATCGTCCTCGACCGCCTGTACAAGATTCTCATGGTGAGCACTTTTATCACGTGTTAAGTGCAGATATTCAGCAAGGGTTAAACCGATTAGCCAAAGCGCAAAACACCTCATTGTTTATGGTTCTGCAAAGTGCTTACGCAATTTTGTTGCAACGTCATAGCGACAAAGGAGAAAGCAGCGATAGCAATGAGAATATTGTCATTGGTACGCCAGTGGCTAATCGCGAACAGGCAGAGGTGTCGGATTTAGTTGGTTTCTTTGTAAACAGTATTGTTACGCAAACTGACCTATCAGGAGATCCTACATTTGATAAGGTATTAGCCACTTCAAAAGACAATCTACTGGAAGCTTACGAACACAGCCAATTACCTTTTGAAAAATTGGTGGACGAATTACAGCAAGAGCGCAGCCTAGCATACTCGCCACTATTTCAAGTGAAGCTTGTCTTGCAAAACAACGAACAAGGCACTCTCGATTTTCCTGGTTTGGCTAGTCGCAAGATTGAACGAGCACATTCGGTTGCCGTTCACGATTTAAGTTTAGACGTTTATGAACTTGAAAATGACGGTGCTCCAAGTGGCTTAAAACTAGACTGGGAATTTGCAACGGCGTTATTTGATACGAAAACGATTGAGCGAATGTCGCAGCATTTTGAAGTGTTGTTGCAAGGTATTATTGCGTCGCCAACTGCACCAATTAGTGAATTACCCTTCCTTGATCAAAAAGAACATGATGCCTTAATCGATTGGTCTACCTCTAAAATCAATAATGACAACTTAGTTAATTTTGATTTGCCTTTATCTGAAGATATGTCCGTTGTCGATTGTTTTGAGCAACAAGTACAACGCAATCCTCAGTCAATTGTCGCGGTTATCAACGAGTCTTCTTTTAGAGAATCCATCACTTATCAAGAACTCAATGATAAAGCTAATCAAATCGCAGATTACCTAATCGAAAATGAGGTAACTAAAGACACGCTTGTTGGTTTATGTGTAGAACGTTCATTAGAGATGGTCATTGGTATTATGGGGATTTTGAAAGCGGGAGCCGCTTATGTTCCTATTGATCCCGACTATCCTGAAAAGCACATCGAGCACATATTAGAAGACTCTGAACTCGAGATAATGTTAACCAGTTCAGAGCTATTTTCGGAGTTACCTTTTGATGACCTGCAAATTTTGCCGATTGATGACGAACTTTGGGAAAGCTTTCTTGGGGATTACTCAACGGAAAACCCGACGAAAAATTCGATAAACTTTTCATCGAATAATTTGGCGTATGTTATCTATACATCTGGATCTACAGGATTACCTAAAGGGGTTACAGTAGAGCATGGTGGATTGATGAACTCGACCTTGTCACGGTTAAGTGTATATCAAGAAGCACCAAGTTGTTTTGCCTTGTTTTCTTCTTTTGCGTTTGATAGTTCGGTGGCGGGGATTTTCTGGACGCTTGTTTCAGGTGGTAAACTTTGTCTGGTTAACGTTAAGCAAGGTATAGATTTATCGAATTTTGAAACATTAATGAATCAAGAAGAGATCAGTCATTTTCTTACTTTACCGAGTGTATACCAGACAATGATTTCGTCAGAAATAACACCGTCAGCATCTTTAAAAACGGTGATTGTTGCAGGTGAAACTTGTGAGTCAGGATTGGTTAAACAACACCAACAAGATGCGAAATGGCAATCGGTAAGGCTGTTTAATGAATATGGCCCAACAGAGGCTTGTGTATGGAGCAGTTATTACGATTGTACATCTCATACCACGGGTAATGTACCTATTGGTGTTGCGAGTCCTCATTCTAGATTGTTTGTCTTAGACCATGCGATGCAGTTATGCCCAGTTGGTGTGGCTGGCGAGCTCTATATCGGCGGAGAAAACTTAGCTCGTGGATACTTGAATCAACCCAAATTAACGCAAGATAAGTTTGTCGAAAGTCCTTTTGATGCGGGGCAGAGGTTGTATAAAACAGGCGACCTTGTTCGTTGTACTGCAGATAGTCAAGGCAAGCCAGACGTGCTTGAATTTATTGGGCGAGCAGACCATCAAGTAAAAATTCGTGGATTTAGAATTGAATTATCTGAAGTAGAGACAGCGATTAATGAGCATAATGAAATATCTGAAGCAATCGTGCTTGCCAAGGCTGTGGGCTCAAACTCTACTTCCCAACAATTGGTTGCATATGTCGTTGCTGAGGCAGGTTCTTCGTTAGCCAGTGTCGAAGAGGTTAATTTTTGTGAACAACTCGGTAGTTACTTAAGTCAGAAGTTACTTAAGCATAAAGTGCCAACGGTGATGATTCGGATGGAAGCATTACCTCTTAGGCCTAATGGAAAGGTTGACCGTGAAGCGTTACAAGCGGCTGAAGTTTCAGAGCAACATGCTCGTGAATATGTCGCACCAAGAACGGAAATTGAAAAGCAATTGAGTGAAGTGTGGCAACATTTATTAAGCGTTAAAGCTGTAAGTGTTACTGATAACTTTTTTTCGATTGGCGGAGATTCTATTCTGGCGATTCAAGCGGTTACGAAAGCTGCGAAACAAGGTCTAGTTTTTACAACGCGACAACTTTTTGAGTGCCAAACCATCGAGAAGTTAGCGACAGTTGTTAATTTGGAAGCGCACATTGACGCTCCACAGGAGACTATCTCAGGTCAACAAACTTTGATCCCTATCCAACGAGAGTTCTTGTCAGGCGATAAAACTGATCAACATCATTACAATCAATCAGTGCTGTTAACGTTGCCAAGTGATTTTTCTACAGAAACTTTGCATAAAGCAGTAAGCGCTTTGTATCAACGCCATGACGTGTTGCGCTTAGCTATTAACGACGGTAAAGCATCATATATTCCTTTAACTGCGGCGTTGACGGAACGTGCGATTAAGTACTACAAACTCGAAAATCTGTCTGAAGATGCGTGGAAAGCAACACTTGCTGAATATGGCACATTGGAAAAATCGAGTCTGTCACTTGATGATGCTGACGTTTTTAGAGCGGTAATGTTTGACGGAGACAGTAACAATCGTCGATTGTTATTAACTTTCCATCATATGGTTATTGATGGCGTATCGTGGCGTGTGATTTTACAAGACCTAGCGTTAGTTTACGAACAATGTGTTGAGCAAAAGCCAGTGCAATTGCCGCCTAAAACGTCTTCATTCCAACAGTGGGGAGATCATTTAGTTACTCATTTGAACAAGAATACGGTTGCGGCAAGTCAAGGACATTGGCTAGACGTTGATAACGCCGACATTGCACGTTTGCCAGCGGATCATGAAGATGTTGTCGACAACCGAATTGACGTTAGTCAAGAAGTGCATTTTAACTTTAATGATGCCGAAACTGATGCGCTGCTAAATAGTTGTACAGCGACTTATCGCACGCAAATAAACGATTTGTTGGTTTCAGCATTGTACATAGCATTACGTGAGTGGACAGGTGGTTCAGCGTTTAGAATTGACCTAGAAGGCCATGGACGAGAGCCGTTCGATCAATCTTTAGATTTAACACAAACAGTTGGCTGGTTCACGTCAGTATATCCGGTCATTATTGGTTCTGAGGCGAATGCACCAATAGCAGAGGTTATAAAGTCGGTAAAAGAGCAGTTAAGAAAGACACCAAACAATGGCATTGGATATGGTTTGTTAACGTACATGAGTGACAACCATGAGAGCGGCAGCACACAACCGCAAACAGCCGTCTCAGAAATCTTGTTTAACTATCTCGGTCAGTTTGATCAGGTGGTTAATAGTACTGGACCTTTTAATATTGCCGATGAATATGTGGGCGACGATGTAAGTGCCTTACGTCAACGAACGCATTCACTAGAATTTAATGGCATGGTAACCGGTGGAAAGCTTGGGTTTTCACTTAGGTACAACACATTACAGTACAATGTTGAAACCATGGAATGTCTAGCGTCCAGAATGGAAAGCGCGCTAAAACAGATTATTGAACATTGCTTAAGTGAAAATGCTGGTGGTATAACGCCGAGCGATTTTCCGTTGTGTGACGCAAATCAAGCACAGCTTGATGAATGGTATAACGCTAACAAAACACTAGATAAGCTGTACCCAACGACAGGTGTTCAAAAAGGGCTGTTGTTCCATAGTGATCTTGATAGTTCTGCTTATTTGACACAGCTTTCAGTGCATATCGAAGGTAGGCTTGACGCTAATGCGATGGAGCAAGCGTGGCAGCAAGTCGTTGCACGCCATGATGTCTTTAGAACATTGTTTTCAGATGACAGGAGCCATCAACTTGTATTATCAAATGCCAAGTTGCCGTTCGTACATTTGGACTGGTCAACAGACAGTGAATCCGAGCAAACAGCAAAATTCGCGGACTACCTTGTTGCTGATCGCGCACTAGGTTTTGATTTTGCATCAGCGCCGTTAACTCGCATCGCTGTCGTCTCTTATTCGCAAGATAAACATGTTATGGTTTGGACCAATCACCATGCTCTCTCAGATGGTTGGTCATTGCCTCTGGTATTAAAAGAGGTGATGTCATTCTATAAACATTTGGCTGACGAAACGTCGAATGCAGATATTAGTTCAGTGCTTCCTGCCCCTAAACCTTATGAAAACTATATCGCTTGGTTAAAAGGACAAAATATCGAAGAATCTCGTGAGTTTTGGAAATCTTCACTGGCTAATGTCGACGGTTTGTCATCAATACGAAAGGATGCGATTGACGATAAAAGTGTTGAAGGTAGCCAAAAGCAGCGTGTTTCTTTATCTGCAGCACAAAGTGATGCGCTTAATCATGTTGCGAAGCAATATGGCGTTACATTTAATACCTTAGTTCAAGCATCTTGGGCATACTTACTACACAGGTATACCGGCAGTAACCAGGTTATTTTTGGTGAAACGGTATCTGGTCGTCCTGGTGAGGTCAAAGGTGTTGAGGAGATGGTTGGCTTGTTCATTAATAGCCTTCCTGTCGCCGTTGAAATAAATCCAGAACAAGACATAGCTGCTTGGTTAAAACAGATGCACAGTGCTGGTATGGATAGAATTGAAAATGGCTTCTTACCGTTAGCTGAAATTCAAAATCTAACCAACCGCCATTCAAGCAACGGTCAGGACCGCAGTTTATTTGATTCGCTTGTCGTCTTTGAAAATTATCCGGTAGATAAAGAAATCGAAGACGTAATCGCTGGAACTGGGTTGACTGTTACGGGTATTGAAAACGAAGAAGAAACGCATTACGCGTTAACCTTGATGGTAATGCCAGAACGCAGCAGTTTAGGCACCAGTGTTACTTTTGAGTTAGGTTACCGCGCTGATGAATATCGCTCCGATACCATTGTTCGCATACTCAATCAGCTGCAGAATGTGTTAATTGGCATTGCTAATCAAGAGTGTCAAACGGTGGGTGATTTACCTATCATGTGCAGTGAAGAAAATACTCGGTTAGTCGAGAGCTTTGGTCGTTCGGACTCTGCATTTCCAGAACACCTGTGCATTCATGAATTGTTTGCCCAACAAGTTGCTGAACACCCCAATAAAACAGCTATCGTCTTCCAAGGCGAGTCTTTAAGTTTTCAGCAGCTTTATGATCAAAGTTACGCCTTATCCCTTTACTTGCAGTCGCGAGGTGTCGGGGCAGAAAGTGTAGTCGGTTTGTACTTTAATCGAACGCCACAAATGATGATTGCGCTTTTAGCGGTATTGCAAGCGGGAGGTGCTTATTTGCCTCTCGACCCTGAAATGCCTCAAGAAAGGTTGTCATTTATGCTGGAAAATAGTGGAGCTACTTTGATCCTTAGTCAGCGTGAAAAATTAGATGCTGGCGTGGTGACAGAGCTTCCTGTTGTAGATGTAAGCTCTGGTTGGGAAGAGATTAGCGAAATCGCTAACCAACAATTGAGTCAAGGTGAGCCGCTTAGAAAAGTTGCTACTCCTAATTGCTTGGCTTACGTGATCTATACATCGGGTTCAACAGGCCAGCCTAAAGGGGTGATGGTTGAGCATAGTATGTTAGTTGACTATGCGTATGCTGCGTATAAAAAGATGGACTTATCACAATGTGAAACATTTGCGGCAATATCAACGTTTTCTGCCGATTTGGGTAATACTTCGTTGTTTATCCCATTGCTGTTTGGCAAAACATTGCATTTGATGTCGAGTGACTGGGTGAACTCACCAGATAAACTGCTGCAATACATAGATGCTAATCCTATTGATTGCTTGAAGATGACACCTTCGCACTTTGAGATGTTTACATTGTCTGAGAACGAAGTCATCTTGCCTCGCAAAGTATTAATTTTCGCAGGTGAGCCGTTACCAACTAACTTAGCTCAGAAGGTTAATGGATTGCATCCTGATTGTAAGGTCTACAACAACTACGGTCCTTCTGAGACAACGGTAGCGAAACTTTCTACAGATGCCTTGTTCGTCAAAAAGAATGCAAACATTACCCTAGGAAAGCCAATAGGTAATACACAGCTTTATATTTTAGATCAAAATAAAAAGCCGCAACCGATTGGCGTTCCAGGAGAGTTATACATCGGGGGAAGAGGCGTTGCTCGCGGGTATATCAATCGACCAGATCTAACGGAAACTGCATTTATAAATAACCCGTTTATCAAGGAAGAAAAAATGTATAAAACGGGCGATCTTGTTCGCTGGTTAGATAACGGTGAAGTGGAGTTCCTAGGTCGTGTTGATGAACAAGTCAATATCAGAGGATTTCGTATAGAAGTCGCAGAGATTGAAGCGCAGCTCAAGCAATATAAGGGCATTCGAGAGTGTGCTGTTGTAGCTCAAGGGCAACACCAAGATAAAAAGCTCGTCGCCTTTTATGTCGCTGAAGCCACAAATTCAGCAACAGTAGCAGAGCTAGACAGTGATGACATTGCTACCCAGTTGAGATTGGCATTACCTGATTACATGGTCCCCGCGGCATTTGTCAGTGTTGCAGCGATACCATTAACACCAAATCGAAAAGTCGACCGACGTTTACTTGAGACAATGGATGTAAATTTTGCTTCTGGGCAGCCTTATGAAAAGGCGCGAAATGATATTGATCATCTACTTGTCGGATTGTGGGCGGAAGTACTTGAGTTATCGCCTGAGACTATTGGCATAAACGATAACTTCTTTGAGTTAGGTGGCCACTCTTTAACAGCGGTTTTACTTGCCTCAAAAATAAGACGGCAATTTAACATTGAGATGCAACTTAAATCGTTATTTGAACTAAAAACGATCAGTGCGATTTCTGATGCTATCAGCTTCTCTGTCTTGCAACTTGAATCCGAATTGGAAAGTGCAGAGTTGACAGAAGAAGACTTTGAAGAGGGTGTACTGTAACTCTTGCTTTACCGCTGTAATTTGGAGGAAAAGGGCCGAATTACAGCGGAAAAAGTTAAAAGAACCGGAATAGAGTAGGAAGAAAACGATTGCGCGTTGAACTTGGCTTTAATGCTGAGGTAGCGCAATTAATTAGATGGCAGTGTCATCTGGAAATAACGTCAACAATTACAAAATGAAAACCCCCAGAGTTACTCTTTTAACTCTGATAAAGGTGCGAATAATGAATATAGCTAAGTATATAAGAGAAGTAACTGCTAAGGGTATTAGACTATCGCAACAAGACGGTCAGCTTAAATTTAAAGCGCCAAAAGGCGCACTAACACCAGAGTTACGTGAGCAGCTCATTGAACATAAAGAAGCGATTGTCTCGTTTTTACAGCAGGCCGCACCGAAAAAAGCCATGCCTCCCATCATTAGGGTGAATGAAAATGATGTCTCTGATGAGGGGATTCCTTTGAGCTATTCGCAAGAGCGTTTGTGGTTTATCGACAAATTAGAAAGCAATAGTGCTGGCTATAATATTGCTGCCGCCGTCTCAATTGATGGCAAGTTAGACATTAAGATTTTGCAGCAAGCCTTTGATGTGATGATTCAACGTCATGAGAGTTTACGTACCGTATTCCCTAACAGAGCAGGACATGCTCGACAAGTTGTTCTAGAACGTATTGATTTTACCGTAGAGTCGCTTGATTTGAGTCATGAAATCAGCTCAGGTGATATAGATGAACGAATTGCTAAACTGGGCGAAATTGAAGCTTCAAAGCCTTTTGATTTAGCGCAAGGTCCGCTTATCAGAGCGAAAATGTTAACGCTAGCCAATAACAAACATGTGCTATTTTTGACCTTACATCACATCATCAGTGATGGCTGGTCAATGAGTATCATGATCAAAGAATTTAGCGAAATTATGGCGAGTTTACAGTGCGGTGAACAACCCAAGCTATCGCCGATCAAACTTAGGTATACAGATTACAGTTTATGGCAAAGAGAATTACTTGAACAAGAGCAAAATGAATTAATCAAGCCACAACTGGATTACTGGCAGAGAAAACTGGAAGGACTACCGGAAAGCCTAGATTTTCCGACTGATCACCCTAGACCAAGTTCGCAAGAATTGGCCGGTGATAGTGTCGTCTTTACCCTAGATAAGCAATTAACAACACAGTTGAAAAACGTAGCCGAAAGTACAGATTGCACTTTGTTTATGGTTTTATTGGCAGCTTATAATTTGCTGCTTTCAAGATATTCAGGCCAAGACGATATATGTGTGGGAACACCAATAGCTAATCGTCATCATGAAGGTACTGAAGATATTGTTGGCATGTTTGTTAACACAGTTGCGCTGCGCAATCAGTTCTCGAATGAAGACTCCTTTAACACTTTGTTATCCCAAGTAAAGGCAACGTGTTTAGAGGCATATGAAAATCAAGATACACCGTTTGAAAAAATCGTCGACATAGTACAGCCTCAACGAAGTATGGCAACAAATCCAATATTTCAGACCATGTTAGTGCTGCAAAATACGCCAAGAAAACAAGTAAATGGTAATATCAATATCTATCCGCTAAAGCGTCAGTTCAGTAAGTTTGATATTAGTATTCAGTTTGAAGAAGGCACTGACTTCATTGACGCTGAAATAGAATATCGAACATCACTGTTTAACAGAGATACAATTAACCGATTAGGGCAACATTTTATCCACCTTTGTCGTTCTATTGTGGCTGACCCTAATGCAAGTATTGGAACGCTTGCATTAATCGATAAAAATGAACGAAGTGATTTAATTAATGGCTTTAATCAAACTCAGGCAGCATACGCGTCAAATGCGTGTATTCATCACCTCTTTGACGAGCAGGTAAAAAATAACCCTAATCGTATCGCACTGACATTTGAAGACTGTTCATTAACGTATCAGCAACTTCATGAAAAGAGTGAGACGCTCGCGCTTTACCTGCAGTCGCTTGGCGTTAAACCTGACGTGCTAGTCGGATTGTGTATGGAGCGCTCAGTTGAAATGGTTGTTGGCATATTAGGTGTCTTAAAAGCCGGTGGTGCTTATGTCCCACTTGACCCAAAACTACCAACAGATCGATTTAATTTTATTGTTGAAGACAGTAAAACAAATATCGTGCTTACCCAAGAAAGGTTGAAATATTCGCTCAGAAAAGGACTGCCTATAGCCTCAGAGCTCGTGTCGCTTGACAATAATTGGGCTGATATCGAAGAACATGCAAACCTGCTATTGACGGCGCAACATTCAATATCCGAACAAGTAAGACCTCATCATTTGGCTTATGTAATTTACACCTCAGGCAGTACTGGGAAGCCAAAAGGTGTTGAGTGTATCCATCACGGCCTAACCAACAGGCTTGATTGGATGCAATCTGAATATCAAATGACGAGCGAAGATCGCGTACTACAGAAAACACCGTATAGTTTTGATGTGTCTGTGTGGGAGTTTTTATGGACGTTAGGATATGGCGGTCATTTGATTGTCGCCAAACCAGAAGGTCATAAAGACCCATTTTATTTACGTGATATTATTCAGCAACATCACGTTTCAATGTTGCATTTTGTCCCTTCAATGCTTGCCAATATGCAGGCTGCCGTTAGTTGGTCTGATTTGCCATCAGTTCGCAGTATTTTCTGTAGCGGAGAGGCGCTACCTAAACATTTGGTTGATGAATTTTTTAAACAAAATTCGCCAAATGCCAAACTTTACAATTTATATGGGCCGACTGAAGCATCCATTGACGTGACACATTGGACTTGTAAATCTGGCCATTTATCTCATCAAATTCCCATTGGCCGACCAATTAACAATACGCAAATATTCGTTTTGGATGAACAGTTTAATCCGGTTCCTATTGGCTTGGCTGGTGAGTTATATATTGCCGGTGATGGTTTGGCAAGAGGCTACTTAAATCGTGAAGATTTAACAGACGAGCGCTTCATCCCTAATCCGTTTGTTGATGAGTGCGATTATACCTCACAGCGGATGTACAAAAGTGGTGATTTAGTAAAGTGGTTGCCTGATGGCAACATTGAATATTTGGGCCGAATAGACACACAAGTAAAAATTAGAGGTTTTAGAATTGAGACGGGTGAAATTGAAAGCCAATTGAACTTGTTCCCTGACATAAAAGACAGTGTTGTTGTCGCTCAAGGCCAAGAAAGTGATAAAAAGCTCATTGCTTACTATGTTGCAAAAGAATCGACGAGTGATTCAACCGTTGACTTGTCTGTTGATGCATTAAAAACCTTTCTTCATCAATCTTTACCGGAATACATGGTGCCCGTTGCTTTTGTAAGTATTAATGCCATTCCACTCAGTCCTAACGGTAAAGTTGATCGCAAAGCACTAAAGACAATTGAAGTATCGCTATCGTCGACTCATGCCTATGTTGCCCCTGTCAGTGTTAATGAAAAACAGCTCGTTGCTATCTGGTCGCAGGTTCTCAATCTAGATCCTGAAAAAATCGGTGTGAAAGATAACTTTTTTGAATTAGGTGGAGATTCGATCAAGTCGATTCAGATCGTGTCTAAAGCGATTGAACAACACCTTTATTTTGACGTACGTGACATGTTCAATCACCAAAGTATTCAAGAGCTACTTCACAATTGCGATGTAACTAAAACTCGGGAAACTATCAAAGAAGAAGGGGTATTAGTAGGGCAAGTGCCTTTAGGCCCGATGCAAGCGCACTTTTTTGAACACGTAAAGACAGATAGGCATCATTTTAATCAGTCTGTTTTGCTTGATTTGCATATTAAATTATCTAATGCCGATTTAGTGGATATCGTCGCGCAGCTAACACACCAGCACGATGTGCTGAGAATGCAATTTATAAAAAACAACGATGAGTGGCAGCAGCATTATTTAGGCCAGCTAGAGGATAGTGCTGAAAAATTAGGAATACATCGCGTTAATATTTCATCAGTGGATGAGTCTGATGTGGCACGTTATGTAGAGCATGTGTGTAGTGACTTTCAAGCATCTTTAGATATCACCAATGGCCCAATGATGCGCTGGGTTTACTTCGAACATGCTGACAAAGCCCAAGAACAATTGGCTATTATTGTACATCATCTACTAATTGACGGTGTCTCTTGGCGTGTTTTGATGGAAGATTTCAATCGACTGATTGAACGGCACCTGAATGATTTACCACTTCAGTTAGCAGCAAAGAGAAGTTCTTACCGAAACTGGGTGAACAGCCTATATGACTATAAAAATACGGAGCAAGGACAGCAAGACTTAGATTTTTGGTTAACTCATGCCGAAAATACTAATAGTGATTTACTTGAACAATTATCCGAAGGCGGTAAGCGTGTAACCAGTGCCGACATCGAGACAGTTTCGATCTCATTATCCAAAGAGAACACTGAGATTTTAATGAATCAATCGCACCAAGCTTATGGTACGGATATTAACGATTTACTCCTGAGCGCAGTTGCGATCAGTTATGCTCAAGCGACCGGTAATACGAGGTTAACCCTAGAACTAGAAGGTCATGGTCGAGAGCAGATTGATGAAAAAATTGATATTACCCAAACGCTTGGTTGGTTCACTAGCGCTTATCCAGTTACCATCGAACTTTCATCTAATGGCGACTTGGGTCAAAGCATAAAAGACGTTAAAACGGCTTTACGTCAAATACCGAATAAAGGAATTGGTTTCTCAATATTTCGCTATGTTGATCGTGTAGAGGCAATCAGCAATATGCCGTCCCCTGAAGTAATGTTTAATTTTCTGGGTGACTTTAACACACAAATGGCATCGGGAAGTGAACAGTATTTTGGTTTAAGTTCACAAAGTAGCGGTCAGCAAATATCGGCTAATCGAGAGTTAAACCACCTAGTAACGATTACTGGGTTAGTTGCTCATGAACAAATGAGTTTTTCGTTTAGCTATCCTAAATCTTGGAGAAAATTACCCGTCGGTCAGTGGCAATCTTGTTTCAAAAATGTACTTGAAAGCTTAATAGCGCATTGTGGTTCTTCAACAAGAAAGGGCTACACTACAACAGATTTTCCTTTATTGTCGTTATCTTCCTCTCAATTAGACGAGGTTATTACGCATGTAGAAAATGAGCGAGAAATTAGTCTCGATAATATCCAAGACATCTACCCGCTAACGCCACTGCAGTCTGGTTTATTATTTGAAACCTTGTATGCCCGAACAGATGATAACAAGGGGATGTATTTAACTCAGTCGGCAATAGGTATTAATGGTCAAACAAATATAGATATGCTGAGACGGGCTTGGCATATAGTCGTTAATCATTTTGACGCGTTACGAATGCAAGTGTTTAATCAAGAGTCACTTAGTCTGGATACCGGAGTTCAGCTTATCCTGAAGCAACTAGCCCCAGATATTAAAGAGTATGACTGGACAGATAAAGCTGACAGTGATTTAAAACAAGCGTGCGAGTCCTGGATGCGCAACAGTAAAAAATCAGGGATCAGCTTTGACCAAGGACCATTGTTTAGGATGAGTCTTTTCCAAGGAAAGGCTTCTAGTTATCTTCTTTTTGAACATCACCATATTATGTTAGACGGATGGTCCCAAGGGATCGTACTGACCACGTTATTTAAAGTCTATCAAGCGTTGAACAACCAGCAAGAGTATCAATTGCCTGAATCTCCCTCTTTTAGTGCTTACGTGGGGGATCTCGTGTCGCGAGATCAGGCGTTAGAAGCTTCTTTTTGGCAAGACTATTTGCGTGAACATGAAGAAAAAACGCCATTGCCCATGAATGGGCTAGCGTCATTTGAAGCAGAAAAAACTGGAGTTTCGCCGACGGAGTCTCATGAGAAATACCGTATGAGTTTCTCTGTTGAAACATCAAAAAAACTAGATCAGCTGTGTAAGGCACATCGTTTCACCATGAACACTGCGTTACAGTTTTTGTGGGGGGCACTACTGCATCTTCATAGTGGAAACAACACTGTTACGTTTGGTAGCGTAAGTTCAGGAAGAACTGGATTGCAACACATAAAACACAGTAATCAAATTGTGGGCCTATGTATTAATACGACACCAACGTGTATCAAATTTAGTGAAGAGCTTAGCTTACTTGAACAACTAAAAAGTATGCAAAAGCGCGAGTCAGATAAACTCAATTATGAGACATCACCGCTCATTAATATACAAGAGGTCGTCGGTAGCAAAAACAAGGATGAGTTTTTTGAGACCATTTTCGTTTTCGAAAACTATCCCGTAGACAAAGTTGCTGACGCTGATAGCTTACTTAATGATTATATTGGTAATGAAGCACCAAACTATCCGTTGGCAATAGCAACAGCTTTTCACGACTCGCTCTCTGTCAACTTTATGTATGATACCCAATATTATCACCGTGAAACGATTGGGCAGATGGGGGCTCAGCTTGAGCGTATTGTGCTTCAATTACTGGAACATGTTGATGGCACAGTCAGTGAACTAAGCTTGATCTCTCCTGAAGAGAAACAAACATTGTTTTTCGACTTTAATAACACCGATGTTGTTTATCCAAAAGGTAAACTTATGCATCAGTTATTTATCGAACAAATGAGTAAAACCCCAGAAAATGTTGCAGTAGCAGACAGTGAAGGCGACATCACATATAGAGATCTCTATTTACAGTCTGTTGCATTGAGCGAGCGAATTGATCGAGAGCAATTGGCAAATGAAACGCTAGTTGCGGTGTGTTTACCAAAGGGACGTTATCAAGTTATTGCGACCTTGGCGATAATGATGTCAGGTTCGGCCTACTTACCTTTAGATACAAGTTGGCCTGCAGAGCGCTGCAATCAAATATTGGAACAGGCTGGCGTGAAATTAGTGATACGAGGCAATGACGCGTTGTGCGAATTTACGCAAAATGTGCCTCAGGTATCGGTATCTCAAGAAATTGAACCGAATGTAAATGCCATTGAGCATGCTATGGCATTTACTTACAAGCAACGGCCTGAAGATCTGGCTTATGTTATTTTTACATCAGGCTCAACCGGCAAGCCTAAAGGCGTTGCGATTGAACATCACTCTGCGGTAAATACGTTATACGATATTAACGATCGTTACACCGTAACCGCTAACGATAGTGTGCTTGCAGTCTCGGCACTAAGCTTTGACCTGTCTGTTTACGATATTTTCGGTTTATTAGCCGTCGGTGGAAAAATTGTATATCCAAACGACAATTTGCAAAAAGATCCGGCACATTGGCAGCAATTGGTTAAAAAACACAAGATAACCATTTGGGACACTGTACCTGCATCTGCAGAACTATTGGTGAATGAGTTTGAAGTTAATCAAGAACAAGAGTCATCAATTCGCGTTGTGATGATGAGTGGTGATTGGATTCAACCTTCATTACCTAGTCGAATTAAACAGTGTTTCACGCATGCTAAGGTGTTCAGCCTAGGGGGCGCAACTGAGGGGTCCATATGGTCGATTACCTACCCAATTACCGAAGACACTAGCCGACTAAAAAGTGTTCCTTATGGTAAGCCAATGAATAATCAAAAGTTCTATATTTTAAATGATAATTTAGAGCCTTGTCCGATTGGTGTCGCCGGAGAATTACACATAGGCGGTGTCGGGGTAGCTCGTTGTTATTACAACGATATACAGCGTACAGCAGACCGATTTATCACTCACCCTGAGCTTAACGAAAGGCTGTATAAAACCGGAGATCTGGGGCGCTATTTGCCAGACGGTAATATCGAATTTATAGGGCGTATTGATCATCAGGTGAAAATTCGTGGGTATCGCATAGAAATGGGTGAAATTGAGTCTCAATTGAATCAATACCCTGGTATTAAAGAGTGTGTCGTTGTTGCACAAGGGAGTGGCACCTCTAAGAGATTGGTTGCTTGCTATGTAGAGAAGGGCTCAGTTGAACAGCATGAGGAAGCTTGTGTTGTTCAGGATGAACTTAAAGCGTATTTAAAACAAGGACTACCTGAATATATGGTGCCTGCCGCTTTTGTTTGCCTTGAAGCGTTCCCTTTAACCTCAAACGGAAAGCTTGATCGCAATGCACTAGAGCAACTTGAAATTAATATAGATTCGGGCAATAGCTATGTCGCACCAAGGAATGCTATCGAAGCCTTACTAGTGGCTATTTGGGCTGATGCATTGAAGCTTGATGCGTCAAGTATAGGCGTAAATGACAATTTCTTTGAGTTAGGCGGTCACTCGCTGCTAGCCACGCAAGTATTTTCAAAAATACGCAATGAATTTGATACGGAACTACCATTGAGGGCTATTTTTGAACACACTACCGTTGCAGAGTTTGCTCCATTGCTCACCGATAATTCAGGAGATACTGTCTCACCTATATTGCCAGTGAGCAGAGTTAATGAAGATGGACGTGCACTCAAATCATTTCCATTGAGTTATGCTCAAGAGCGTTTGTGGTTTATTGACCAGTTAGAGCCTGACAGCGCAAATTACAACATTCCGTTTGCAGTAACGATAAAAGATGATCTCAATGTAGAGCAGTTAACTTCGGCATTAAACTTAGTGATAGAACGCCACGAAAGTCTACGGTCAATTTTCTTGAGCGACGAAGGCAAGGCACAACAAGTTATTCTTGAACATGTAGCGTTATCGATTGATTTTGTTGATTTGTCAGTGCGGTCAGATGAAGATATCGAGCGTGAAGTTCAGCACTTATGTAAGCAAGAGGCCGTCACACCATTTGATTTATCCAAAGGGCCACTTATTCGTGGCAAGTTGATTAGAAAAGGTGAGCAAACCCACATTTTTATACTGACGATGCATCACATAATCAGTGATGGCTGGTCAATGGGGGTTTTAGTTAAAGAACTTGCCGAGATTATGGATTGCTTGCAATTAGGTCGAGATATCACGCTACCTGAGGTGCCAATTCAATATGCAGATTATAGCGTTTGGCAGAGAAAACGACTCGATGAACAGGGCGTGCTTGAGCAACAACTCAATTATTGGAAAGGCAAACTATCGGGTGTTGCTGAATCCCTGCCTGTGCCGACAGACTTTGTTCGTACTAAAGTTCAGGATTATCACGGTGCTAAATACAACTTTGTAATAGATAATCCATTAACAGAGCGATTAATAAACCTCTCTGAACGTAACGGCAGTACCTTATTTATGACCTTGCTGGCATCGTTTAAAGCGCTAATGTTGCGATATACCGATCAAGAAGATATTTGTATTGGTAGTCCCATTGCTAATCGCCATTACGGAGATACAGAAAGTTTAATTGGTATGTTTGTAAACACTTTAGCGCTCAGAGATAACGTTAAGAAATCTTTTTCATTTTCAGAGCTTTTATTACAAGTTAAACAAACATGCCTAGACGCATACGAACATCAAGATACACCTTTCGAAAAAGTCGTTGATGCGGTGCAACCTGAGCGAAATTCGGCAATTAGTCCGTTGTTTCAACATATGTTCGTTTTACAAAATACGCCGATTGAAGAAACAGAGCGTAACATTGAAGCATTTGCCTTAGAGAGTGATATCAGTAAATTCGAACTGACATTAACCTTTACACAAACAGAAGCTGGTTTAAGTGGTTCTCTAGAATATCGAACTTCCTTATTTAAACCTGAAACCATCGAGAGAATGGCTCATCACTTTACTCAAATTTGCAAAACAATTTGCGAGAAAGAACAGACAAAATTATGTGATTTAACTTTTGTTAGTGATGAAGAAAAACATACTTTAATTCAATCCTTTAACGATACTAGGCTTGCTTACCCATCGGACAAAAGCATTCATGAGGTATTTAAAGAAAAAGTGGATGTTCACCCAGATAAAGTGGCGGTGGAATTTGAGGGACAATCTTTAACATATGCGCAATTGGACCAACGTAGTGAAGACCTGGCGCTATATCTTCAATCAATTGGCGTCGTAAAAGGTAGGTTAGTGGGTTTATGCTGTCAGCGTTCTTTAGAAACCATAGTTGGTTTATTAGGCATTCTTAAAGCGGGTGCCGCCTATGTTCCATTTGATCCTGAGTATCCGTCGGAACGACTGGCTTACATGATAGAAGACTCTCAAGTGGACGTGATCTTAGCTCATGAAGTATTTGAAGAGACGTTATTGGCTGTGTCTACCAAGGCGATATCCATTGTGAAGCTGGATACGCAATGGACAAATATCACCGAAGTAGCTGAAATGATGAAAGTGAATCAACTTGGATTAAAACCTTCAATTTCGTCTAATGAATTGGCTTACGTCGTCTATACTTCTGGTTCGACGGGGCAGCCAAAAGGCGTCATGGTTGAGCATCGTTCTGTTAATAGACTAGTGATCAACAACAAGTTTTTGGATATTGTTGCCACTGATACGTTTTTACAGTTCGCATCTTTGTCGTTTGATGCAGCAACCTTCGAAATATGGGGCGCATTGCTCAATGGCGCGAAATTAAGTATCGCACCAAATGGCGTTGATGCGACTGGACGCTTGGCTGAGCTCATTAAATCTTGTGATATTAGTGTACTTTGGCTGACTTCAGGGCTATTTCAATCCCTTGTTAATGAAGATGCCAAGCAGTTTGCAACCTTGAGAGCCTTATTATCTGGTGGTGATGTTGTCCCAATTGAGTCGGTAAATACCTTGATGGAAGCCTGTCCAAATACTCAATTTATCAATGGTTACGGACCAACCGAAAATACGACATTTACTGCGTGTTTTCAGGTATCAGAAAAAATCAGTTATCAGGAACGTTCGTTATCTATTGGCAGCCCAATAGCCAATACACAAGTATTCATATTGGATGAGAATAATAATGTGCAACCTATAGGTGTAGCTGGAGAGCTTTGTATCGCAGGCGATGGACTGGCAAGGGGCTACTTAAATAGACAAGATTTGACTGATGAAAAATTCATAGACAACCCATTTGAGCCTAACAGCAAGATGTATAAGAGTGGTGATTTAGCTTGTTGGCGCGCTGATGGTACGCTCGAATTTTTAGGTCGCATTGACCATCAGGTTAAAATTCGAGGTTTCCGAATTGAAACGGAAGAAATCGAAACGACATTAAACAAGCTTCAAACCGTTAAAGAGAGTGCGATAGTTGCTCAAGGGAAAGGGGCAAATAAACGCTTGGTGTGCTTTTATGTGGCTACTCAGAGCAACCCTTCAACAAACGATAACGCTCAATCGAGTATCTTGTCGGCTTATTTGACGCAAACTTTACCTCAATACATGGTACCTGCTGCATTCGTATTGGTAGATTCAATACCGCTTAATGCAAATGGCAAAATTGATCGTAAAAAACTCGCGGCCATTGATGTAGAAGTACAGTCGACTCAACAATATATTGCACCACGTGACGAAGCAGAGGAGCGACTTGTTGCTATATGGGCGGAAGTACTGTCCCTACCAATAGAAAATATTGGCGTAACGGATAACTTCTTCGCGTTAGGCGGACATTCATTGTTAGCAACACAAGTTGTGTCTAAGGTCTTAACCGAGTTCAACGTTGAAATTCCTTTGTCGTTAATGTTCCAAGCAGGTTCGATAGAAGGTATTGCTGAAATGATACAGGCCATTAAAGCTCAGCGGGATAGACCTATGTTCGACGGTTCAGTTAATGATATCGAATTAGAGGAAACCGAACTATGACCGTACTACCGCTGATTAACGAATTGCATGGCAAAGGCATTGGTTTAAGACAGGTTGATGGCAAACTCAAGTTGCAGGCGCCTAAGGGAGCATTAACTGAAGAGTTAAAGGAGAAAATAGTTAGCCGAAAATCAGACATTATTGCGTTCTTAAAGAGTGTTGAGACTAACGATAAACCAGTTTCTAAAATAACGGTGAGTGACAGGAATTCTGGAGCGGAAGATCAGAATGTCTTTCCAATGAGTTATGCCCAAGAACGCCTGTGGTTTATCGATCAACTAGAGCCTGATAGTAATAACTACAATATACCACTTGCCGTAACTATAAATAGTGAGTTTGATGTTGAGCACCTTAAGCTGGCTCTAAACCAAACTATCGCGCGTCATGAAGCTTTGCGTACGGTGTTCCACAGTGAAGAAGGCAACGCAAAACAAGTGGTTTTACCTCATCAAGCATTTGTGCTGACTGTGAATGACCTTACCCGTGCTGATAGCACAGTATCGCAGGAAGAAACCGCTAGGTCATTGTGTTTAGCTGAAGCTTCACGACCGTTCGATTTGACACAAGGGCCATTGATCCGTGGATTACTGCTCAAGTTGGCAGATGATAAGCACATTTTTGTCTTAACCATGCACCATATTATCAGTGATGGCTGGTCTATGGGGATACTGATACGTGAGATCAGTTTGTTGATGGAGGGAGCCAAACAAGGCGTAGCGGTTCAACTACCTGCGTTGCCTATTCAATATGCTGATTACAGTGTCTGGCAGCGTAAACGGCTAGATGAAGAAGGCATATTGCAAGAGCAGCTACACTATTGGCAGAATAAGCTCTCAGGCGTGCCTGAGCTACTGGAATTGGCGACAGATCACCCCAGAACTAGCAGCCAAGACTTTACGGGCGCTTGGCATCAATTTTCTCTTGATGCAAAGCTAACACGACAGCTAACCTTGCTTGCAGAGCAACAAGGTGCCACCTTATTCATGACGCTTTTAGCGGCATTTAAAGGATTGTTATATCGCTATACACAGCAAGAGGATATTTGCATTGGCAGTCCTATCGCCAACCGACAACATGGTGATACAGAAGGGCTGGTGGGGATGTTTGTTAACACCTTAGCTTTACGTGATATTGTTGATGGTGGTGCGTCGTTTACGGCGTTACTGTCACAAGTAAAGCAAACGTGTTTAGATGCGTATGAGCACCAAGACACCCCATTTGAAAAGATTGTCGATGCCGTGCAATCTGGTCGTAATATGGCGTTAAGTCCATTGTTTCAAGTGATGTTTGTCTTACAAAATGCACCAGCTGAAGCGACAGCAAGCCATATTGAACCTTATGTTTTAGACAGTGATATCAGTAAGTTCGACCTGACCTTGAGCTTTACACAAGATGACACTGGCCTATCAGGAACATTGGAATATAGAACGTCCTTGTATAAAGCCGATGCGATGGTGCGTATGGCAAAACACTTTACGGCCTTTTGTCAGGCATTAGTGGATAACCCATCCATGAGCCTTGATACGTTACCTTATCTAGGGGAAGCAGAAACACAGCAGCTACTCGTGGCCTTCAACCAAACGGAAGCGGATTACCCCAAAGATAAAGGGCTTCACGACCTGTTTAATGAACAAGTGGCGCGTACGCCTGAGAGAGCCGCGGTTGTCTATCAGGGACAATCATTGAGCTATCGAGAGCTGTTTGACAAAAGCACGATATTAGCACGGTATTTACAGTCACTGGGCGTTCAACCAGATAATATTGTGGCGTTGTGTGTAGAGCGTTCATTGTCCATGCCAGTGAGTGTGATGGGGACATTACAATCAGGCGGGGCTTACTTGCCACTTGAAGTGAGTTACCCAGATGATAGATTAACGTATATGTTGCAAGACAGTGGCGCTAAAGTATTGCTCACCCAAGCGAAATTTATGGAGCGACTAGCGCCCCTTACCTCATCAGGCACCCATATCGTTGCGATTGATAGTCAATGGCCAATGATAGTCTCACACGTAGAAGCATTACAGGAGCAGGGGGCATCTGACAGAGTAACAGTAGCACCGGATCATCTGGCTTATATCATGTATACCTCGGGCTCAACAGGGAAACCGAAAGGGGTGATGATTGAACACCAAGCGGCTGTAAGTACGGTAAACTGGTTTGTTGAGCACTTTTCAGTTAATGAACATTCACGATTGTGCCAGTTAACGGATTATACATTTGATCCGAGTGTAGAAGATATGTTTGGCGCTTGGTTAAGCGGAGCATGTTTGTATATACCGGATGCGGAAATGTTGTTAGATCAGCAAGCGTTACGTGATTATATTCAAGCGCATCAAATCACGGGATTAAACTTTGTACCAGGTATCCTAAGAGGCTTGTTGTGTGAAGGAGCGCCATTAACAAGCATTGAGTTTGTGATCTCAGGCGGTGAGAAGCTTGATGAGCGTGTGAAACACGAGATCCTCGAAAAGGGCTATAGGCTTTATAACAACTATGGACCGACCGAAACGACTATCGATGCGTTATCGGTGCAATGCAGTGACAAACCTGTGGTGATAGGGCAGCCGGTTGCCAATACGCAAGTGTATGTTTTAGATAAACATTTACAGCCCGTACCTATTGGCGTGGTGGGGGAATTACACATTGCTGGTGATGGATTAGCACGAGGCTATCTGAACCGAGAGGATTTGACGCAAGAAAAATTTATCGACAACCCATTTACCCAAGGCACTCGCTTGTATAAGAGTGGTGATTTAACGCGGTGGTTAGGAGATGGCACGGTTGAATACTTAGGGCGAATAGATACTCAGGTTAAAATTCGGGGTTTTAGAGTAGAGCTGGGTGAAATAGAAAGTCAATTAAATCAATGTGATGAGGTGAGAGATTGTGCCGTTGTGGTACAAGGTCATCAAGGCAGTGATCACTTGGTGGCTTTTTATGTACCAAGTCAAACAGTGCAATCACAAACAGAAGAGCTCACGCGTGAGACACTTAAAGCCGAGCTTACACAACAGTTACCTAAGCATATGGTGCCCTCGGCCTTTGTTGCGTTAGAAAGTATTCCACTGACGAGCAATGGCAAGGTTGATAGACGATTACTGGTGAGCAAGGAAGTGAGCTTAACGTCGAGTGAAACTTATGTGGCAGCACGTAATGCTGTGGAAGCTCAGTTAGTGGAGATATGGTCGTCTGTATTAGGGATACCCGCTGAGGAACTGGGCATATACGATAACTTTTTTGAACGTGGTGGCCACTCATTGCTCGCAACACAACTGTTTTCAAGGGTTAAGCAATATTTTGGGATCGATTTAGCTCTTCGTACCATTTTCGAAAAATCGAATATTGCAGATTTTGCTGCACTCATTGAGACAGGCAGCGTAAAAGCTATCACAGAAATAAAGGCGCTACCGCGATTTGATGCTGTTGGCGAGCCGATAAAAACATTTCCAATGAGTTATGCGCAAGAGCGGCTGTGGTTTATTGATCAACTAGAGCCTGATAGTAATAATTACAATTTACCTGAAGCGGTGACCATTAATGGCGAGTTTGATGTTGAGCACCTTAAGCTGGCACTAAACCAAACTATCGCGCGTCATGAAGCCTTGCGTACGGTGTTCCACAATGAAGAAGGCAGCGCAAAACAAGTGGTTTTACCTCATCAAGCGTTTGTGCTGACTGTGAATGACCTGACCCGCGCTGATAGCACCATATCGATGGAAGAAACCGCTAGGTCATTGTGTTTAGCTGAAGCTTCACGGCCGTTCGATTTGACACAAGGGCCATTGATCCGTGGATTATTGCTCAAGTTGGCAGATGATAAGCACATTTTTGTCTTAACCATGCACCATATTATCAGTGATGGCTGGTCTATGGGGATATTGATACGTGAGATCAGTTTGTTGATGGAGGGAGCCAAGCAAGGCGCAGCGGTTCAACTCCCTGCGTTGCCTATTCAATATGCTGACTACAGTGTCTGGCAGCGTAAACGGCTAGATGAAGAAGGCATATTACAAGAGCAGCTACACTATTGGCAGAATAAGCTCTCAGGCGTTCCTGAGCTACTGGAATTGGCGACAGATCACCCCAGAACTAGCAGCCAAGACTTTACGGGCGCTTGGCATCAATTTTCTCTTGATGCAAAGTTAACGCGACAGCTAACCTTGCTTGCAGAGCAACAAGGTGCCACCTTATTCATGACGCTTTTAGCAGCATTTAAAGGATTGTTATATCGCTATACACAGCAAGAGGATATTTGCATTGGCAGTCCTATCGCCAACCGACAACATGGTGATACAGAAGGGCTGGTGGGGATGTTTGTTAATACCTTAGCTTTACGTGATATTGTTGATGGTGGTGCGTCGTTTACGGCGTTACTGTCACAAGTAAAGCAAACGTGTTTAGATGCGTATGAGCACCAAGACACCCCATTTGAAAAGATTGTCGATGCCGTGCAATCTGGTCGTAATATGGCGTTAAGTCCATTATTTCAAGTGATGTTTGTCTTACAGAATGCACCAACTGAAGCGACGGCCAGTCATATTGAACCTTATGTTTTAGACGGTGATATCAGTAAGTTCGACCTGACCTTGAGCTTTACACAAGATGACACTGGCCTATCAGGAACATTGGAATATAGAACGTCCTTGTATAAAGCCGATACGATGGCGCGCATGGCAAAACACTTTACGGCCTTTTGTCAGGCACTAGTGGATAACCCATCCATGAGCCTTGATACGTTACCTTATCTAGGGGAAGCAGAAACACAGCAGCTACTCGTGGCCTTCAACCAAACGGAAGCGGATTACCCCAAAGATAAAGGGCTTCACGACCTGTTTAATGAACAAGTGGCGCGTACGCCTGAGAGAGCCGCGGTTGTCTATCAGGGACAATCATTGAGCTATCGAGAGCTGTTTGACAAAAGCACGATATTAGCACGGTATTTACAGTCACTGGGCGTTCAACCAGATAATATTGTGGCGTTGTGTGTAGAGCGTTCATTGTCCATGCCAGTGAGTGTGATGGGGACATTACAATCAGGCGGGGCATACTTGCCGCTTGAAGTGAGTTACCCGGATGATAGATTAACGTATATGTTGCAAGACAGTGGCGCTAAAGTATTGCTTACCCAAGCCAAATTTATGGAGCGACTAGCACCCCTTACCTCATCAGGCACCCATATCGTTGCGATTGATAGTCAATGGCCAATGATAGTCTCACACGTAGAAGCATTACAGGAGCAGGGGGCTCTTGAAAAAGTAACGGTAGCACCGGATCATCTGGCTTATATCATGTATACCTCGGGCTCAACGGGGAAACCGAAAGGGGTGATGATTGAACACCAAGCGGCTGTGAGTACGGTAAACTGGTTTGTTGAGCACTTTTCAGTTAATGAACATTCACGATTGTGCCAGTTAACGGATTATACATTCGATCCGAGTGTAGAAGATATGTTTGGCGCATGGTTAAGCGGAGCATGTTTGTATATACCGGATGCGGAATTGTTGCTAGATCAGCAAGCGTTACGTGATTATATTCAAGCGCATCAAATCACGGGATTAAACTTTGTACCAGGTATCCTAAGAGGCTTGTTGTGTGAAGGAGCGCCATTAACAAGCATTGAGTTTGTGATCTC
>NZ_JBVVBK010000005.1:0-410691 GCF_055786205.1 Thalassotalea coralli
AAGTATTTTATGTATGAACATCACTGAAATAGTTTTGTCACTTACGTGACTGGTAAAACCGTATCACTGTGAATGTCCACACAAATTGCATGATAACTAATTGTTAAAGAACTGATTCTTTCGAATCTCGAACAACATCACATTCGTGTTGCCCGTGTGCTCTACCGTTGAGAGCGGATGCGCATTTTACGCATCTCAGTTTTGATGTCAACACTTTTTTTTATTTAATTTTAAATAATTTTTTGTGTTGGATGTTTTTGCTAAAAACCTAGTAAAAACACTTCATCTCACTGACTTCTAGGTTGTCCCTGAGAAGTGGATGCGCATTGTAGAGATCTTCTGAAAAGACGCAACCCTTTTTTTCAAAAAAATGTTTGTTCGGTCAAAGATTGTACAAACCAGTTAAAAGGTAACCATAAAGCTTAGTACAAATCGGTTATTACGCTAGTAAAAGTGAAAAAACTCCCGATTTTTAATCGGGAGTTTTTAAATAGTCGTTAGTATCAGACGATAACTTAGCTAACTTTTCTTCTACGAGAAGCGAATAAACCAAAACCTGCGATACCAAAAATAGCCAATGTTGATGGTTCAGGTACTTGATTAATAGCTAAGTCCCAACCAATAGTGTCAAAAGCTAGTAAATCAAACGCTGTTACATCAACTAATTCACCTGGAGCGGCAGTTGGATCTAATGCACCTATATCTAAGTTGTCTTTCCAATGGCTCGCTTGTTGTCCGTCACCATGTGTACGGCCTGAAGACATTGGCGCAATATTGGTTGCACCGCCATCAATAGAGAAGTAAGCATCACTACCAGGTCTAAAGTCTTTTGCACCAAGCGCAGTACTTTCAGTTGTATAACGGAAAAGATCTAAAGTAGACGCAATACCATATGGGTCTAAATCTGTTTGTGAACCATGGTAAAAGTCATAAAGATCCACACCACTAATAAAACCTAACGAGTGGCCAATTTCATGAATAGCTACACCAACAAAATCAAACGCACCTGCATCGATACCATCAGAAGCATCAAAATCAAAATTAAATTCACTACTAAAGGTTAAAGTTCCATCAGAGCCGCCAATAGCATCGCCAAAAAGATCTTCAGTGAAACCTAAAGCTTTAGCGTTTGCCTGTGTCATTAACACTCGAACGTTATCACCGGTACCACCGTCAGTATCATGCTCGATAACATCATTACCGTTAGCATCTTTTTCTAACCCTAAGAAAGTAAAACCACAATAAGCTTCGCCAATATCGTTACATTCTAAGTTTGATGCTGCGATAGCATCAGTTTGAGATGTTACGTCATTCATTAGAGCAAGCATTACATTATGATAAAGCAAGTCAACACGAGTTGAACCTGCCTGAGCTAAAACTCCAGGATTTAATGCTGCAAAGCCTATATTAAGCTCTACCGTTACATCGTCAGTAAACTGACTTTCCCAAAAAGCTACGGCTTCTTCAAAACCAGCAAGTGCAGCCTGTCCTTTAGCGTCAGCAAACTGGCTTGCATCATAAGTTAAATTAAACTTAGTTGCCGAAGCGGTATTGGCAGTAAGTGCTGCTATTGCTACAACAGTGGATAACAATCCTTTTTTAAATGTCCTCATGGGGGCTCCAATATATTTTTATTATTCAAACAATTAACGAATCTAAATACTCGTTGAAAATTGACAAAAATCTAATGCAATAAATGCACCCAAATTTTTTCCATATAAATTTCAACAAGTTAAAAAGTACCATCATAAAAATGTTAATTGACTGTAAAAAATACTGACACTTTTTTCACAATTAATGCGGTACTTAACTATTTATGTCGTTATCTTTTTTCTTGAATTGCGCATCTTTGTCATCACCCACTACGTGTTCCAGCTTAAGTTTCCTAACCGCTCGTATGGTAGTAACAGGGCCTGATAAGGCATAGCCAACAAAAATAACCGTTAATAGTTCCGCTGGGCTTGCAGCAACGACAACAAAAGCAGCCACAATAATAAGAACAACTATAAAGTTAACTCGACCTTTCCAATCAACATCTTTGAAACTGTTGTATCGAAAGTTACTAACCATCAGTAGCCCCACAACAATAGTTAATACTGCAAAAAACAGATTCAGGTCTTTACCGTCCACTTGATATTCAGTTCCTAACCACACGACACTCGCGATAACACCGGCTGCGGCCGGACTTGCTAGCCCTTGAAAATACCGCTTATCCACCACGCCAACCTGTGTATTAAATCTGGCTAGCCGTAATGCCGCTCCAGCAACAAACACAAATGCAGCTAACCAGCCAAACTTACCTAAATCAGATAAAGCCCAATTATAAATAACGAGACTTGGCGCAATACCAAACGACACCATGTCAGCCATACTGTCGTACTCAGCACCAAAATCACTTTGAGTATTGGTCATGCGCGCTACCCTGCCGTCTAAGCCGTCAAAGATCATGGCGACAAAAATAGCGATAGCTGCACTACTAAATTGCAGCTTCATTGAAGCGACTACTGCAAAAAAGCCAGCAAACAGACCTGCGGTAGTCAACAAATTGGGTAATAGATAAATCCCTTTAGAAGGAGGGTTAGTTTCATGTTTTTCTTCAGACATATAGTTGAATCAAGCCTTAAAAATTATCTCTTTATTTAACATAGTAAAACTATATATAACCACAAGCGATATTTTTTCTGTAATTGGTCAGTTACAGGTTTTATTGTGTTTCTGCTTTAGTACTGCTATAAAATCAACAGGAAAGGATGTTTTTTGAGGTACTCGATGCGCAAAGCTTTATTAGTTTTAGGGGTGTTAAGTGTAACTTCTACAGCGATAGCTGAAGGCGTGGTGGTGTATAAATGGATCGATAAAAACAATGTTGTTCACTTTAGCCAGCATCAACCTCAACATGTTAACTTTGAACAAGTTACAGTCTTTGGTGCCGCTCAAAAACCTACCCAAACAAAAAATGCCAGTCCGAGTACTTCTGTTCCTGCAAGCAATACTGATAACCTTCAACCTCCACAGAATGAATTAAACGAAACGTCTATTAAGAACCAAGATACAGAGCGTTGTGAAGCGGCGACTAAAAATATAGAAACGTTAAAAACATTTGAAAACATTCAATTCACTGCTGAAGATGGTTCAGTCCGAGTCCTCACTGAAAAAGAGAAAGAGCAGCAGTTGAGAATTAACCAAACTCACGTTGAGGTATATTGCCAGCAGCAATAACCTCAACGATACAAATGACTATTAAAAGGCTAGCTGTCCATTTACTAACGTAATCGACACTTGGCTACCTGATTGATAGTCACCTCTTAACAGTTTTTGCGCTAATGGATTTTCGACTAAATTTTGAATTGAACGTTTTAATGGTCTGGCACCAAATAACGGATCAAACCCAACATCAGAAATAAATGTTAATGCATCATCTGAAATAGACAAGGTTATATCTTTGGCCAATAATCGCTTAGATAACTCGTCTATTTGGATACTGGCGATTTCTTTAATTTGCTCTGCAAGAAGTGGATGAAAAACCACTGACTCATCGACTCGGTTGATAAACTCTGGCTTAAAATGCTGTCCTACTTCAACCATAACCCGTTGTTTCATCTCGCTGTACTGACTATCGTCGGCAAATTGTTGAATAAGCTCAGAGCCAATATTCGACGTCATAATAATTACGGTATTACGAAAATCTACAGTACGGCCTTGACCATCAGTTAATCGACCATCATCTAGTACTTGCAGCAAAATATTAAATACATCAGGATGTGCTTTCTCGACTTCATCTAACAGTACTACTGAATATGGCTTACGGCGTACAGCTTCAGTTAAATATCCACCTTCCTCATAGCCAACATAGCCTGGAGGCGCCCCAACTAAGCGGGCAACCGAGTGCTTCTCCATAAACTCAGACATATCAACTCGAACTAACGCGTCTTCACTATCAAAAAGAAAATGTGCTAATGCTTTCGTTAACTCTGTTTTTCCTACCCCTGTTGGACCTAAAAACATGAATGATCCAATTGGCTGGTTAGGATCAGCAAGCCCTGCCCGTGAGCGTCTAATTGCGTTAGCTACACTAGAAACAGCTTCTGATTGACCAATAACGCGTTGATGAAGCTCCTCTTCCATGCGCAGTAGTTTGTCCTTTTCTTCTTCGAGCATTTTAGAAACAGGGATGCCAGTTGCTTTACTTAACACGTCAGCAATTTCTACATCTGTTACTTTGTTACGGAGTAAACTCATTTCTTGCATTTCAGCTTGTGACGCTAAATCCAGTTGCTTTTCAAGCTCAGGAATTTTGCTGTATTGCAATTCTGCCATTTTATTCAAGTCACCGCTTCTTCTTGCGTGATCTAATTCAATTCGCGCTTGCTCTAAATCGCCCTTTATTGCTTGAGTACCATGAATAGCTGCTTTTTCCGATGTCCAAACTTCATCTAGTTCATGATAACGGTTCTCTAATTCTCTCAATTGGTCGTTAATTAAAGATAAACGCTTAATAGATGACTCATCAGACTCTTCTTCAAGTGATTTTTGCTCAAGTTTCAATTGAATAATTTTTCGTTCAAGTCTATCTAGCTCTTCTGGCTTAGAATCCATTTGCAAACGAATGCTGGAGGCTGACTCATCGATAAGATCGATTGCTTTATCTGGCAATTGTCGATCAGCAATGTATCGATGTGATAGCGTCGCTGCTGCAACGATTGCGGGATCGGTAATATCGACGTTATGATGTAATTCATACCGTTCTTTTAACCCTCGAAGAATAGCAATAGTATCTTCTACACTTGGTTCTTCCACTAAAACTTTTTGAAAGCGACGTTCAAGTGCCGCGTCTTTTTCAATATATTGGCGGTATTCATCCAAAGTAGTAGCACCTACACAATGAAGGTCACCTCGAGCTAGAGCAGGCTTTAACATATTGCCAGCGTCCATCGCTCCGTCAGTTTTACCAGCACCTACCATGGTATGAAGCTCATCAATAAAAAGAATCACCTGACCTTCTTCTTTAGCTAATTCACCTAGTACGGCTTTTAACCTTTCTTCAAACTCGCCTCTATACTTTGCACCAGCGACTAAAGCCCCCATATCAAGAGACAATACGCGTTTGTTTTTTAGACCTTCAGGTACTTCGTGATCGACAATTCGTTGCGCTAACCCTTCGACTATCGCAGTTTTACCCACACCAGGTTGGCCAATCAATACAGGGTTATTTTTCGTTCTTCGCTGCAATACTTGAATAGTGCGTCGAATCTCTTCATCGCGACCAATTACAGGATCTAGTTTTCCTTCTGCAGCTCGCTCCGTGACATCTACCGTATATTTATCCAATGCTTGGCGAACATCTTCAGCATTGGCATCATTAACAGCTTGGCCGCCACGAATATGCTCTATCGCATCTTTTAATCGCTTTTCAGTTGCACCAAGTGATTTCAAAATTTGTCCCAGCTTTCCTTTGTCTTCCATGGCTGCTAGAACAAAAATTTCAGATGATATGTATTGATCATTTAATTTTTGCGCGTATTTATCACACAAATTCAATAAATTACCTAGTGAACTAGATAACTGTACATCACCTCCCGTACCTGAGACTTGAGGTAAACTAACGAGTACCGACTCTAATTGTGAACGCAAAGAATAAATGTCAACGCCTGCGCTTTTAAAAAGCGGAATAGTACTAGAGTTGTTTTGATTGAGAAGGGATAACATCAAATGGCTAGGCTCTATAAATTGATGATCTTTTCCAAGCGCCATAGATTGCGCATCGGAAATAGCCATTTGAAATGTTTGGGTAAAGCGGTCTAATCGCATAAAAATTCTCCTACTGCCATATTACTGGTCTTACGACTTACTTGTCATTAAATTTATGGGCAAGTAGGAGAATTTCAAGTTTTAATAGTTGCAGGCTTGATGTAACTCAAGAATAAATGAGGTTGTTTGCTTTAATTGCTCTTGCACATCATCAGGTAAGTTAAGTTCGCTTATATTCGGCAGTGAATCAGCAAGCTCTCCCGTAATTACCTGATAGAAAATCATCGCAGTAAAAACTGATCCTGTATAAGAAGCGTGATTTCCATCATTATCGTATAGGTTTAATTGCGGATAATCGTCAATAAGCTTATCCCATGCCAGTCCAACTGGCGCGAGGCAACTCTTTTGCTTTTCTATTATCGACAAATGAATATCGTGTACGTATTGAGCTTCACTCGCATTTCCTAATTGAGGGTGCTCTGGAAATAAAATTGGAGTTGCGTTGTTATGTTTAACCTGCGAAACCCAATACTCCGTAGCTACAGTGGAATAAGATCGACTTTGGCTTTGCGAGTACTTTTGCCCCTGTAAAACAACATGTGTCCACTGACCGCTATCTATCTTTTCTTGTGTGATGCCATCTTCAACACGCTCATCTAAGTATTCAATGCCGGTTAACGTTTCAACTGTAGCTTGGCTATTAGGCTTTCCATGCTCAATTAATAGTTTAATAGTATCGCCTAAATTGTATGCGCGTACATGGCTATTACCAATTAATAAGACTTTATAGGGGTTTGATATAGAATTATCGGGAATTTCGATATTATCTTGTGGACTACCAATTGACGTATTTGGCGAAGTTGATTGGTTAGGTGACGTTTGACTATTAGCAGAGCTAGAACTGCTCCCTCCACCGCAACCAAATAAACAACTTAAAAAGAGTACTGTTATTATTCTCATGTGTCTCCCTGCATAAAACTTTTATAAATTGTATTTGTCGTTTTTAAAAATTGCATTTAAGTATAAATGCAAAATTCCTTTATTTTTTATTGATTAAAATAAGGTTCAATAGACTTATTTAACAGACATTTAAAATTGCATGTCTGCTAGAGAAAAATTGTACGCACACAATCTAAATAATGTAATTTTGAATTGTTACAAAATCTTTCCACGCTTGTTTTTTTATTTGCTATTGGGGAATATAAATGACAGAGGCCATTCTGCCTGTTAGATGTTTACGACGGTAAGAATAGTAGTTGTCGTCAGAAAATGTACAAGGCTGACTTTCGTTAATAATTTCAACACCATGTGCTGCTAATATGTGTCTAGTTATGCCTGCGATATCACCATGCCACTTGTCATCGCTCGTTTTAATAAAATACTGCGCTAATTCTTTATTTAACCTGAGGAAAGTTTCATAAACTTCATGCCCGACTTCAAAGTGCTTTTGGCTAATGCATGGACCTAGCCAAGCAAGCAGTTGGTTTGAGCAAGACTCCATAGCGTTAAGTGTATTATCAATGATATTTGCAGCTAAAGGTCGCCAACCGGCATGTATAGCCCCTATTTCTGTTCCATCTTTATTACATAGTAAAATAGGCAAACAATCGGCGGTCATTATCGCTAACGCTATTCCAGATTGACAACTTACCATAGCATCTGCTTTAGGAGGTACACTCAATAATCCGTCCACGGTCGCTACGTCGTTACCATGAATTTGCTCAAGCCACTGAATCGAATGCAAAGAAGAGCAAGATTTTAATAGTTTCGCTCTATTTTCTTTAACACAGTCTGGCTTGTCATTAACATGATAAGCTAAATTAAATGACCCGAACGGTTTCTGTTCTGAGACAAGTCCTGCATTAGTTTGAACGGCTTGCACATTAGCAATGCCGAACTCAACCGGAGTGATTAAAGGGTTAGCTGGCATCTGAGTTTTGCTTGCTATCCACACGCAAAATATCAGTAAGAGCGACCATATCCTCTGGCACAGGAGCGTGCCATGTCATTTGCTCGCCAGTAACAGGGTGAAATAGCGAAAGCATGGCTGCATGCAATGCTTGTCGTCTAAACCCTCGTAAGGTATCGATAAGTTCAGGCGTCGCATTTTTAGGAAGCCTTGGACGCCCGGCATATAAAGGGTCACCAACTAACGCATGACCAATGTGTGCCATATGAACGCGAATTTGGTGCGTTCTTCCTGTTTCTAATCGTAATCGAAGACGCGTGTGTGAACGAAACTTTTCCATCACGCGGTAATGAGTTACTGAAGGACGACCGTTCATAGTTACGGCCATATGAGTACGTTTAGTCGCATGTCGACCAATAGGCTCATCTACGATACCACCTGCGGTCATTTGTCCATTGGCAATAGCTTCATATTCACGCGTAATTTCTCGTGCTTGCAATGAATCTACTAAATTAGTTTGAGCCGCGATTGTTTTTGCAACGACCATCAAACCAGTTGTATCTTTATCTAGACGATGAACTATCCCTGCCCTAGGAACAAGTTCAATCTCAGGACAATAATGTAATAATGCGTTTAATATAGTTCCGTCAGGATTTCCTGCACCAGGGTGCACGACAAGGTCTGCTGGCTTATTGATCACTAAAATATCATCATCTTCATAGACAATATTCAATGGGATCTCTTGAGCTTCAAAGCGCTGTTCTGCTTCAATAGTGGCATCAATATCGACAGTTTCACCGCCAAAAACTTTTAGCCTTGCTTTGGTTTGAACTTGTCCGTCAAGCATTACATCGCCAGCCAAAATCCATTCTTTCAAACGAGAGCGAGAATAATCAGGGAACATTTCAGCAATTGCTTGGTCGAAACGCTTACCTAAACAGGTTTCAGGGATGGTTTTAGTTAGTTGAATTTTCTCTTTCATTAAAATCTCATTGAAATAGCACTGTGCAAGGATAATTTGCTGAGTTAGAATGCAAGGATATATTTTACCTGCTTGTCTGATTAATTACATTAGCTAATTAACAAATGTGCAGTAATTAAATACCTTAGATAGAAAGTAGTGATAACAAAGTCTATGGACAATATGAAAATAAAATACCTATGTTTTGCAGCCGTAATTGCTATAACGGGCTGTTCATCTTCACCTGATAAAGATGAAATAGCCAAAGTACCAGATAAATCTGCGCAAGCGCTTTTTGTTGATGCTAGGGAAGCATTAGATGCTGGATTGTACAGCAAAGCCATCCAAACTCTTTCCGCAATAGATTCTCGATTTCCATTCGGTCCTATTTCTCATCAAGTTCAATTAGATTTGATTTATGCTTATTACAAAAGCGGTGATTCAGCTCAAGGTATAGCATTGGCAGATAGATTCTTAAGATTGAACCCAAATCATGCAAATGTTGACTATGTTCATTACATGAGAGCCTTAACTAACCTATCAACGGAAACGAACTTGTTCCAAGATATTGCTGGTATCGATCGTTCAAATAGAGATGCAACGGCTTCCACCGATGCGTTTAACGATTTTAAAACTATTTTAACTAAATATCCTGATAGCAAATATGCTAACGATGCAAGACAACGCATGATTGGCATTAAATCTCGATTAGCAAAATATGAACTATCTGTCGCTCAATATTACTTTACGAGAGAAGCATATGCTTCAGCGGCGAATCGAGGCAGATATATTGTGGAGTATTTCTCTCCTAGTCATGAAGTAGAGCAAGCGTTAGAAATTATGATCGAGTCATACGACAAAATGGGTATGGATGATTTGAAAAAGAATGCCCTTCAAGTATTAGCGGCAAACTACCCTGATAACTCTATGGTTAACTAGAGTTTCATTGCTCACAGAAATAAAAAAACCTGCCATCAATAGCAGGTTTTTTTATGTTAGTACCTAAAACTAAATCGCTTCGTTGTCTTCTTCACCAGTTCTAATACGAACAACACGTTCTACATTGGTAATAAAAATCTTACCATCGCCTATTTTGCCAGTTTGTGCCGTCGTCATTATTGCTTCAACACAACGCTCCACTTGTTCATCAGCTACGACAATTTCTAATTTAGCTTTAGGTAGAAAGTCCACCATATATTCTGCACCTCTGTACAGTTCAGTGTGACCTTTTTGACGACCAAAGCCTTTTACTTCAGAAACAGTCATCCCTGTGACGCCAATTTCTCCTAGAGCTTCTCGTACGTCGTCCAGTTTAAATGGTTTAATTATCGCTTCTATTTTTTTCATTAACTATCTCAGACAACTTTAAATTATCTAATATTCTACACAATTGTTTCGCGGGTTAAACCGTTAAATGCAAATTTGCTCACATTCTGTGAGTGATTTTGGTAGACTCAACCACCAAATATTTTTATTACGTTATCAAGAGTGTGTGAGTCTATGTCACCAGAAGAAATCATCAAAGAAATGCGCGTGTTACCTACAATTGATGTCGAGTTTGAAGTAAGGCGACGCGTCGACTTTATTAAGCAAACGTTAGTAAAATCTGGGCTGAAAAACCTAGTACTAGGCATCAGTGGCGGCGTTGACTCTTCGACCTGTGGTAAGCTCGCACAAATGGCTGTTAACGAATTAAACAAAGAACAATCAGACACCTTTCAGTTTATTGCAGTAAGATTACCTTACAATGTGCAAGCAGATGAAGATGAAGCTCAACTGGCAGTAGAATTTATTCAACCTTCTCACTGTTTAACAACAAACGTAATGCCTGGTGCAGATGGAATTCACTCAGAAGTAGAGAATGCATTGGCCTCTAGTGATTTATTAAAGGCAAGCGATGCTCAAATTGATTTTTCAAAAGGTAATGTTAAAGCGCGAACCCGAATGGTTGTCCAATATCACATTGCGGGAATATTAGGCGGTTTAGTGATAGGTACAGACCATTCAGCGGAAAATATCACGGGGTTCTTTACCAAATGGGGTGACGGTGCCTGCGATCTTATCCCGCTTTTCGGCCTTTCTAAACGTCAGGTTAGAATGATAGCGAAGCACCTTGGTGCACCTTCTGTATTAGTTGAGAAAGCACCTACTGCAGATCTTGAAGAGCTAGCTCCCGGTAAAAAAGACGAAGATGCCTTAGGCATTAGCTACGAGCAATTAGACAACTTTTTGGAAGGCAAAGGCGTAAGCAAAGAGATTGAAAATAAAATTGTTTCTATTTACTTAAAAACTCAACACAAACGTCAGCCTATCCCAACGATTTACGACTAATTACAATCTAGGTTGGCAATCTACCTAAACCCCGACTATAAATAGTAATCTCAATTTACGTTAAGGATGACGTTATGAAAAAGGAAAAAGGACTTTCCTTGATTGAAATTCTGATTACCATCTCACTTCTTATGTCTATTACTGCTTTCGCAGTTCCTAGCTTTTCTCACCTACTAGTAAAAACTCGGGTAGACTCAGAAATCTATCAATTAACTAAACTACTACAAGTAGCCCGAAATCAAGCTATCAATGGGCAGCACCCAGTAACGCTTTGCCCGCTAGGATTGGATAATACATGTACAAATGATTGGAATAAGAAACTGTATGTGTTCTCGGATTTTAACAACAATCGAATTTACGAGCCTATTGCACAAGAAGAAGTGTTTGCGATAAAAGACGAAGTTACACAAAATGATATCTTGCAATACGCGAAAACAAGAACAGCAATTACTTATGGTTCTTTAGGTTATTTAAAAGGCTGGGGGCAAAATGGCACCTTTAAATATTGCCCTTATCGACACCTAGAATTAGCAAGAGGTTTAATCGTCGCCACCTCTGGTAGGTTTTACGTAAGCTTTCAAACCACACACAACAAACAAAAAACTCGCAGCAATAAGTTTATACGCTGTACTTAATGCAGTGGCAGCTAGCTTTAAACAGTGGTATAACTAATGTAAGGCTAAAGTTTTACGCATCTTGCGTTTTGGTGTTGAAATGAAGAGTATTTATTGTTTGAAAGCAAAGCATTCACAACAGCTTGGGATGACGATGATAGAACTTTTAGTGACAGTAGCTATCCTAGGAGCTGCTTTAGCTATTGCTATGCCCGGTATGACAACTTTTATCACAAAAAATACAGTAGATGCCCAAACAATTGAATTACAGCGACTTCTCTTGTCTGCTAGAAATGCTTCGATAAATAGTGGTCAACCGGTAACTGTATGTCCATTAAATGGAAATGCGTGCAGCGCTAATTGGCAAAATGAAATTAGTGTCTTTATCAATGGTGACGATCCAGCGACTTATAATGCAGCGGATGATGAGCTGGTAAAGATTAAGGCAAAAATTGAATCCAGCGATAAACTTACCTTTAGTGATGGCAACAGTATCGTATATCTACCTACAGGTAGAATACAAAATGGCGCCAATGTTAGGTTTACCTATTGTCCAAGCGACGATACAAGTTTAGCGCGCGGTGTAGAGATTTCGTTGTCAGGACGAGCCTATTTAACTCAAGATACAGACAATGACAATAAAGATGAGACAAGAGCTGGAGCAGAGCTTAGTTGTTCATAATAACTCAAGGCATACTGCTCAGCTTGTTTTCCTAACTGTCTTTTATTTCGCTTGTTTTCGCTCAACACTACGAGCAACAGCACTTTGAAAGCGTTTTGAATGCCAAGTACATTCAAGCGTTTTATACACTTCTTTAGGCTTGTTAAATCCAGCTGCCCTAATGGTTCGTCCTGGTAACGTAGTTCGAAGCTGTTCAAACTGGCTTTGCGTAACCATGCCCGAATAAATTGTTGTTCCACCACCTAATAACTCGACATGACATTTCGCTTTTTGAACTTCTTCTTCAGCAAAAGAAGATAAACTCGTCGTTAGACAAGCGAACAGCAAAGACGACTTGGCTAACCAACTAAAACTCAGTGTTTTTTTACTCATAGCTAATTCTCCCAACAGCCTGATGCTGGTGTCTTTTCGCCCAGATGATTGATAGTTAATGAAGTACAGCCAGTATCTTTAACCTGCCCTTTTTTCGCCGTAGCTGTCAGAACGAATGTCGCCCCATTTACTGCTGCATCAATACTATAGTAACCATTTTCGGTGATAAATGGGTCTGCATCCATACCTAGTGCAGTCATATCGGTTGTGTAAGCTCGGCTATCAACAAATAATTGCTCTTGTAAATTAGCTAGATTAAGCAACGCTGACTGCCCTTCCGTTCTATTGCTACGCAGGACAAAGTCAGAATAGGACGGATAAGCAACAGACACTAAAACACCAATAATAGCCAAAGCTAACAACAACTCTATCAAGGTTGCCCCTTGCTGTTTTTTATTAATTTTCACGTTTACTGCGCCTCTTCAATATACAAATTAGTTCTCATGGTTTTTAACGTGAATCCAACAGGGATTATTCGTCTTCCTACGATAATATTGCCTTCTGCATCATCTACAGTATCAGGATCCCCATCACTTTTAGGAACTACAATCAGTGTTGGTGTACCTAAAAATTGCTCGCTTATATAAACCTTACGCTCATCGCCATCGGTTATACCATCAGGGTTTTCTGAATCAACCCAATTATAAACATGCGTACCTAATGCCAAATCTACGGCATACAACCAACCTTGTCCGCCAGGTACGACACACACGCCGCTGCCTGCTGAAAGTGTTGGTGGTACGTACGAGTTAAAATGAGCTACCCCTTCAATAACAATTGCCGAGCTAGAGCTCTTTTCACCTGAATTTTTGTCGTAAAGCATATACCAACCCGACTTTTTACTCACCGCTATTTCTAGGCTGTCCCTTTCGGCAGTAGTTAGGTTTTGATCGAACGGATTATCGGTGTAATCATAAAGATCAGAAATCGTTAATGCATTAGGTGTCGCAGGGGTTGAGCTATTAGAAAACGACATTGTTTTGATATTTGCATCTTTAATCATAAAAAACACGTCTTGCGTGTCGTTTCCTAAAGGATTAGAAACATCACCTGAGCCAATGAGTACCGCTTCATAGGGAATTTCTTGTCTGGAAGTAATAGTTTCCGTTTGCCCGTCTTTATCTACAATCTCAGTTTCAATTGTTTCTGAAACAAAGGTTCGAACTACAGAAGGTTCAGCAAAAAAACGTCTATCAGTCGCATTATCAATACCACCTCCGCCTAAACTGGCCAATTTAAACACTGTCCAAGGTGAAGAAGAACTTGAGGGGTTATCTCCCGGCATATCCACCCGCCAAAGGTCTCCTCCAGTGTCACCAACATAAAGCCTATCGACCAACCCATTGCCATCACTATCTAACGTAGCAATAGTTGAAGGGATACTATGGCTACCAGCAAATGCGGTCGTGCCACCGGAAGGTGCTAAGCTCCACTTCAGTTGACCTGTCTTGGCATCAACCATATAAATAGCTCTACCAACATTGTCAGTACTACCTGGGCCTGCATTATCTTTTGATATATCGTAACCACCACCAAATATAACAACAGGACTAGCTACAGCAGAAGATCCCGTACCTGAGGTATTAAGTGCGCTATATGCAATTTTGGGCTGAGACCAAGATTGGCCTAACTCTTCGAAACCAATAGAACTTGCGTCTTTATGCCATAACATTTTAGGTGTATCAGGCAAAGTAATATCCATCGCATAATAGGAGCTTCCACCTCTTCTTAAGCCAAAGAATATCCATACTTTATCTTCACCATTAACAATACCGTCACCATTTTGGTCTTCAATGTAGGAAGTAATCTTCCCATCAACACCGTAGACTTTATCGCCTCCTGCAAAGTTTTCTCTAAGCGTTTTAATATTTTTAAAAAATTCGTGAGGTAAGAATGCCCAATCTTCTGAGACAGTATCTGTACTAGTGTCATCTTTAAACATGTGTAATGCACCGGCATTAGTGCCAATGACAATACGAATACTGCTACCATAATTAATCACAAGAGGCTTAGAGTGAAGAGGATCTCCAAAAACATCATAACGCATATCTGTTTTTGAAGTATCTTTGTCTTCATCGTCAACATCTATTCCTTTATGCCAGTCGAGTGTGTCATCAATATCACTCTCTTCAATACCAAGGGCCTCAGCAGTCTTAGTCGTATCTCCGTAGAATGAAACAACATTAGTTCGATTAAAATCAACTAAAGCGCCAGACGCACCTATATTACTAACTAACTTACGAGTCGTTACCTTTCTGAGCATATCGGCAACACCGCCCTCTGCTACGGCTTGCCCATCTTTACTGTTTGCCTCAGACCAAAAGCTAGTAACTTCATCAGAAAAATGGCCAGTATCTTCGTTCAATGCATTCACATCGCCTTGTCCAACTTGCACTTCGTTGACGACCTTATATTTCTTCAAATTGCCTTGCCAGCGAGGAGCGTTTTGCGGGTCGAACATGGCATAGTAAACAGAATTTAACGTTTCAGTTTTATCTAGATTATTTGCCGCAACTGACGCAGATGTAAGGCTTTCATTACTCGGCTCTAATTGTTCAAAGATACTGGTTAAAGCGTTAGTAAGTTGCGTATGATCATCGGCATAAAAATACTCACCGCCGCCCTGTTCTGCTGTTGCTTCAAGCAACTCTTCCGCATCCTTAGCGCCATCACTAAACCCAATGGTAAATGTGGTAATTTTTTGGGTTCCGTCTAAATCCAAATTAACATCGTTGTTATGCATCCAGCCAGCCAATGCAGCTAAATAGTTGCCTTTAACCTTACTACCCGAAAATGTCACCGTATTTCCGTCTGCATCTTTCGACGTTAACCCCGAGATTTTTGTATCGGCAGCATTATCATTTGTTGGTTCGCCATCCGTTAAAATAATGACATAAGCGTTACTATTACATTTTTTAAGTGGGGTTATGTAATCGCCGCTTGACGCAACACTAGAGTCCATAGGAGGTTGATTTTTGGTATAGCTATAACTTTTGAAGTTTCTATCATCATCACCAAAATCGACAAATTTACCGGAGAAATACAAAGATGCTTCATATAAGGTTTCACAAAGAGGTGTCCAGGTTTCTGGAGAAAGATCGTTCTGAATAATATCAAGCAATGCAGTTTTATTCGCTACCGTTGATTCCTTAATACCAAACGCAATTCGACCTCCGTTTGCGTCATTAGCACCATCACCATCATCAAAGTTAAAGACTTGAAGACCAAAATCGACGGAAGGAGCAGCATGTATAACACTGCTAATACTATTCACCGCTTGATCTAGTCGAGATAAGTACGTTTTGTTAACGGTAGCCCCATGGTGCCAGCGAAGGTAGTTGTCTGTGTATAAAGTAACTAATTGACCATTCCACTCTACATTAGAGTCCGCTGCATCTGATGTGTGATAAATCGGGTTCTTTTTGGTACCTTGGCTATCAACAGGATATCCTTCAGGCAGTGAAGCTACATTTGTTGGTATTCCCGCAGTAACATCATCTTCGCAGTCAATAATTTCAATATTAGCGCCGTTGTTGTCAGGTATTTCCTGCCAGGAACCATTGTTCCCTTTGAGCTCATACTCTCTAATTCTTCCAGTATAAAAGCCGTTGGTCGCAAGTATATCTGCTGCTGTTTTACAGGAGTTTATTTCATCTAAAAATCGGCGGGCTTCACTCGGGCTATCTGGAACAGGAAGCGAAGTATTATCAATACCACCTTTAGTAAAATATATAAACCTATCTGATAAGGAGTTAAGGCCACCTACTGCAGGATAAGTAGTGTTAGGGTTATATGGTTCAGTAACATAGTCTTCTGTACTCATACTACCGGAATTGTCGAGTATAATTAAAACTTGAGGTCTCGCACCTAACGACTTAACAGCGTCACTGATATAAAGCTCTATATCCTCGCCAACCGTCAACCCAGAAGCTAGAACCGTCAGTAATCCTAAAGCTAATTTTTTCATATCATCCCCAAAATGGCCGCATTATTTAAGCAGCTGTTGCGCGACACCAGAGTTAGCAACAATTTCTGCATTATTATTACGCCCATAACTTCGATTCACTTGCACTTGAAGTACATTGCAAGCGAAAATTTGCACCGAAGAAGCTGACCGAGAGTGGGGGCAGTCAGCTTCAAGTTTATACAGATTGTTCGTTACATCAACACTCGCAGTAGCACCCGATTTAGTTCCTGGTAATAACTCTGCTTGATTTTCGTTTGGAAAGTTATCGTCTGTAATTTTCTTAGCAAATACATTGGTATTACCCGGCGTTATTTGATTAAAAATCACCTCATCTATGGCACTTACCGCAGCCTGTGTTGCAATCATTTTATCTTCGCTCGCACCCGACATTTTAATGTCAGCAGTGGTATTCTGCATCAATGCGGCAACCACTGCGGTTAAAGCAATCAAGAACACCAACGCAACTATTAGCACCACGCCTTTTTGCTTTGACTTTACTTTGTTAAGATTACTTAAGGTGGCCATACGTCAACTCTCGCGTTAAATAAAGATACAGTGGAACTAAATAGCAGTCGCCTAAAATTGTCATCTGGTGTGTATTGAATATCACCTAAAGTATAGGTGTTTTCATCGGTATAGTTAAAATCTGGCGTCACTGTACGAGCCAGTACATAAATTTTAACTGCAATAATTTTACTGCCACTGGCGCCATTCCAGAACGCCTGAGTCATATTATCTGCTGAAATAAATGCATTCACGACGCCATCGTCATCAGAATCTACACCATACATGAAACGGATAATCTCAATACCATCAACAATTGGTGCAAAAGCCATGGTGTCAGTTAATCGCCCTTGCATTAAAACAGGAACATTATAAGTACCTTGAGCCTGCTCAGTTACATAGTAGACGTGGTGCTGATATTCCCATATTTGACTATTTTCGATGGTAGGCATAGCGACACCACCTTGCAATAAGCTGCCTTCTGTCATATTGGTCACTAGATAATAATTATCACTATTAGCTTCTGCTGTCGCCTCCAGTGTTGGTTGGGATATAGTTCGTTTTAATTGAATAATGTCTGAACCGTCTCTTGCAGGAGATGCAGCTGCAAAGCAGCCTAACGGATCATCAGCATTTGCAGTTGTTCCCCATAACGTTCTGAAATGTCCTGTTGCCGTAGGAAAAGTGGCGTTATTAATTCCACCTCCCACGCAATCGTTACCTGGAGCCCCTGGCGCAGCGCCTCTTAAGTTTGCGGTTCCAAATACTCCCGTATAGTCGCCCCAAAAGTCTTGCCGGCTTAAATCGTCAGATAATAGGCTGATGGCGAAACGACCATTTTCCTGCAGCTCACCGAAGCTTGTTGTAATTTCAGAAGTACTTTTTACATTGACAAAAACAGATAACACGCCAGCAACGAGAAATAATCCAACAGCAAGTGAGATCAGTAACTCAACAATGCTAAAGCCCCTCGAGTGACATACTGCCCTCGAAAACTTTTTTTTATGAAGAAAACTTTTCTGATAAATGATCAATTTATAAATGCCTCTACCACTACTTGTCTTCGTTGGTTATTTGCGGTGCCGCAGCCGTCAACATCAGCATTATCGCTCGTACTAACACGGCCTTGCCAACTAATTACCACCTGTACCGCATTAGCATTTTGACTAATACAAGCTCTTGCCCCTATCAGCCCGCCAGTACTTGCACCATTATTAGTAACATTTGCGCCCATGAGTGCTGATTCCCATTCAAATCTATCATTGGTGGCTAAATCGTTACTGTTACATAGGTTTGCGGGGCTGTTACATCGATTGGCAGGAACGGCATCTAAAGCAGCACCATAGTCATTGCGTACATAACTGGCGATGCTATTCGGATCATTGCTGCGAATCCGCTCAATAATATCTTGAGCAAGTGCCGATGCTAAAGATCGTTGCATGGCATCAAAGCTACTTTTTTTCACCGTTGCCTGCATTGCTACTGCGCCTATAACCCCAACAACAAGTAGAAATAACGCGACGAGTACTTCGATGAAAGTCATTCCTTTTGAAGAGCGCTTTTTGACAATAGTAGAAATCCGACCAAGCCTCATAGAGAACCTCGACAATACATAAGCTCAACGATGAACTTTGAATAAAAAATAAAAACGAAAGAAACTAGCGGGCTTGAAATACAAGCTCGATGTTTTTGTGTGGGGGCATATGTGTTAAATATCACTTGTGTGAACTGCATTAACCCATACCTTTTGTGTCCGTAATCTAGCAGCTATCCTTTATCTTACTGCATTTTAACAATTGGGGTTCTGACAAATATGAACCCCAATCAATATGTTCAACTTTTAATCTACCTTTTAGACTAGCGCAATTCTACCGGAACAGCAAATACAGTATTTTCTTCTTTACCAGGAAACTCTACTGCTTTGGTTCCACCATGGCTTTCTAGCGTTTCTACAACGCGGCTAACGAGTACTTCAGGAGCAGAAGCACCAGCAGTAACGCCAACAGTAGACACGTTTTCTAACCAATCGGCGTTAATATCGTCTGCAGAATCAATTAAAAAAGCTTTAGGACCTATTTTTTCAGCCAATTCACGAAGCCTATTTGAATTAGAGCTGTTTTTAGCACCAACCACTAACATTAAATCAACTTCACTGGCAATGGCTCTCACCGCATCTTGTCTATTTTGGGTGGCGTAGCAAATATCATCTTTGCGAGGACCTTCAATCGCAGGGAATTTCTCTCGAAGTGCGTCAATTACATCGCTAGTATCGTCTACAGATAAAGTCGTTTGACTACAGTAATACAGCTTTTCGGGGTTTTTAACTTCTAAAGAGTCGACGTCGTCAGGCGACTCGACTAAATAGATACCGCCAGCTTCACTTTCGTACTGCCCCATCGTACCTTCGACTTCAGGATGTCCGGCATGACCGATTAGAACACATTCAATGCCCTTACGACTTGCTCTAGAGACCTCCATATGAACTTTGGTCACTAAAGGACATGTAGCATCAAAAACCTTAAGACCTCTATCTTTTGCTTCTTGTCGTACAGCTTTAGAAACACCATGAGCGCTAAATATTACCGTGCAGTCGTCTGGTACTTCGTTCAACTCGTCGACAAAAACAGCACCACGTTTTTTTAAACCATTAACAACAAATTTATTGTGGACGACTTCGTGACGCACATAAATTGGAGCTTCGAACAGGTCTAGTGCTCTATCAACAATACTTATTGCTCTATCTACGCCAGCACAAAACCCTCTCGGGTTTGCTAATACGATTTCCATAATGCCCTACCCCAGTATTTCAATAACATCAATAACGAATGTTACCGCTTGCCCAGCCAGCGGATGATTAAAATCAACCGTTACTGAGTCGCCAGAAACTTCTTTTATCATACCCGGAAGTTCAACGCCACCTGGTTGCGTAAAGGTAATAATGTTACCAACTTTAGCAGGAGCATCGGCAGAGAATTTATTCGCATCAACATAGTGGATATTATCGGGGTTTGGTTCACCAAAAGCGTCTTTTGCTTCGAGCGTAAACTCTTTGCTATCCCCTTCTGATAAGCCAAGCAACTGTTCTTCGAAAGCAGGGGATATACTTTTATCTCCCATAATAATTTTCGCAGGCTTATTATTTACTTTTGTGCTATCAGCAGCGGAGCCATCAGCAAGCTTCATCGTAATATGAACAATGATGTTCGATGTATCAGTTATTTGTTTACTCATTAAACTTAATCCTCAGTGGCTTGCTGCTTATTTGTTTTTTCTTGTTGAATTGAGTCGATAATCATTAGTGCTGCACCAACGAATATCGCTGAATCTGCGATATTAAAGGTTGGCCAAGCATGACCCTGCCAATGAAAATCGAGAAAATCAATAACATAACCGAACAACATACGATCAATTAAATTGCCTAAAGCACCGCTAAGCATACAAGCAAGCGCAATTATTAACATCTTTTGTTGAGGGGGTGTTCTTTTCATCCAAACAAGAAAAACAATACTGGCGATAAACGCTATTGCGGTAAAAAACCAACGTTGCCAACCACCTTGGTCTGCTAAAAAGCTAAACGCTGCACCAGTATTTTGTGCGTAGGTTATATTAAAAATAGGTAATACTTCGATAGATTGATACAAGCTCATAGTACCAGCAACCCAATGCTTAGAGACTTGATCTATCACTAACAAGATTAAGGTTAACCACAACCAACGTAATCCGTTAGCTTGACTTGATTCAGACATACTTTTCTCAACTTTAGATACTAAAATGCTCAGCTTACAAAACTGAGCATTTATCGTGACATAATTCGAATTTAATTACGCAAATTTGCGTTGTTCGCCATCACCGTCAACATTAGTCACACAGCGACCACATAACTCTGGATGAGCTTCGTTTTGACCAACATCAGCGGTAAAGTGCCAACAACGCTCACACTTAGTTCCAGTAGACTGGCTTACAACAATTGAAAGACCTTCTAACTCCGTTACTAAGGCATTTTCTGGTGCAGAGCTAATATCCGCGACTGTAGCGCCCGAAGTAATTAATACAAAACGTAATTCATCATCTAATTTTGATAACACTTCTGTTATTTCTTTAGATGCAAACAAGGTAACTTCAGCCTCAAGGCCTTTACCAACCACTTTATCTTTACGTGCTTGCTCTAAGGCGCGGTTTACTTCACCACGAACCTGAAGCACTTGATCCCAAAAGTCATTGGTAAAACTACTTTGTGCGCTTAAGTTTTCAAGTGGTGCAAACCAAACATCAGTAAATACAAACTCATCTCGCTCTCCATCAACTGGGGCAGGAAGAGCTTGCCAAATTTCCTGAGCGGTAAATGATAAAATAGGCGCCATCCAACGTGTCATGCCTTCTGCAATTAAATACATCGCAGTTTGACACGAACGTCGTGCGTTGCTGTCTGCTTTCGCCGTGTATTGTCTATCTTTAATGATATCTAGATAGAAACCACCAAGCTCATTAGTACAGAAGTTCATTAACTTATGTACTACATTGTGGAACTCATAAGCATCGTAAGCTTCTACAATTTCTTTTTGAAGTTGCGCCGCACGACCCAATACCCAACGGTCAAGCTCAACCATATCATTTACATCTACCGAATGGGTCGCTGGCTCAAAGCCGTTAATGTTCGCAAGTAAGAAACGCGAAGTATTGCGAATTCGACGATACGCATCAGCTTGGCGCTTAAAGATTTCCTGAGAAACAGTAATCTCTTGCGTGTAGTTAACCGATGCAACCCATAAACGTAAAATATCTGCACCTAGCTTATTTGTAATCTCTGAAGGTGTGATTACATTTCCAAGCGACTTAGACATTTTCTTGCCGTCAGCGTCAACGGTAAAGCCATGGGTTAATACTGTCTTATAAGGTGCGTTACCGTTAATTGCCATTGCTGTTTTTAATGACGACTGGAACCAACCTCTGTGCTGATCTGAGCCCTCTAGGTACAAATCAGCTGGATAATTTAACTCTTCACGTTGCGCCATCACGGTATAATGGGTAACACCTGAATCAAACCACACGTCTAGCGTATCGGTAATTTTTTCATATGCCTGTGCATCGTCACCTAGCAATTCTTTAGCATCTAGTTCGAACCACGCATCCATTCCTTGTTTTTCGACACGTAACGCCACTTCTTCAACTAAACGAGCGGTATCAGGGTGAAGTTCTTGCGTTTCTTTATGAATAAATAGCGCAATTGGCACGCCCCAAGTACGTTGACGGGAAATACACCAGTCAGGGCTAGAATCAAGCATAGATTCTATACGAGCTTGTCCCCAATCTGGGATCCACTGAACCCCTTCCACTGAATTTTTAACATCTTCGCGCAAGCTATTCTTGGTCATACTAACAAACCATTGAGGTGTTGCACGGAAGATTAACGGTGTTTTCGTTCTCCAACAGTGTGGGTAGCTATGAGTTAACTTAGTTTGAAATAACAAGTTGCCATGTTCTTTTACTGTTTCAATGACTTTTTCGTCAACTTTATAAACATGCTCACCAGCAAACAGTTCAACATTGTCACGATAAATACCGTTGTCATCTAGGTAATTTAGCGTTTCAATATTGTATTTTCTACCAACATTGAAATCGTCTACACCGTGGTCTGGTGCAGTATGAACACAGCCAGTACCTGCATCAGTGGTAACATGGTCACCCAAAATAACGGGTACGTTGTGATCGTAAAATGGATGGTTTACTTGTAAATGTTCAAGAGCCGCACCTGTTGTTCTACCAACAATAGAGAAGTCGTCTATACCAGCTCGCTCCATTACGCCTTCATATAATGCTTCAGCAAGTAATAAACGTTCACTGCCCGCTTGTACTACCACGTAGTCTAATTCAGGGTTAACACTCACCGCTTGGCTTGACGGTAAGGTCCATGGTGTTGTCGTCCATATAACGACAGACACTTGGCCTTCACCGCTTAAATCTGCGATAACATCCGCTAACGATGATTGATCTGCAACAGGGTACTTTACGTCAATAGAAAAAGACACTTTGTCTGCGTATTCTACTTCCGCTTCTGCCAATGCAGAGCCACCAACAACACTCCAATAAACAGGTTTAAAGCCCTGTTCCAAGTGACCATTTTCAACGATTTTACCTAACGCACGAATAATATTTGCTTCGGTATCAAAATTCATTGTTAGGTATGGGTTATCCCAATCACCAAACACACCTAAACGTTTGAAATCTTCACGTTGGCCGTCTACTTGCTTAGCCGCATACTCACGACATTTTTGACGAAAGTCCGCTGCAGACACTTTATGTCCTGGTTTACCAACTTTCTTCTCTACCATTAACTCAATCGGTAAACCATGACAGTCCCAACCTGGAATATAAGGAGAGTCGAAATCAGATAAGGTTTTCGCTTTAACAATAACGTCTTTTAAAATCTTATTTACGGCATGGCCTAAGTGGATATTACCATTAGCGTAAGGAGGGCCGTCGTGCAAAATAAACGACTTCTTACCCTTCTTAGCAGCACGAATTTTGCCGTAAAGATCTTTATTCGCCCAATCTTTAAGCATCTGCGGTTCACGATTCGCCATATTTCCTTTCATTGGGAAAGGGGTATCAGGCAAATTTAGGGTATGTTTATAATCACTCATTTACTTTGATATCCATCAATAATGCTGGTTTATCCAACAAATTTATTCTAAAGCATCGACAAATTGTCGTGCTTGTTCACTGTCTTTTTTAATCTGATTCGTTAACGCTTCAATTGAGCTAAACTTTTGCTCTTCTCGAAGCTTTTTAAGCATGACAACTTCAATACTTTCACCGTATATCGCTCGATTAAAGTCAAATATATGCACTTCAAGTTGCTGCCTTGTGCCTGAGACACTAGGTCTATTGCCAATATTGGCAACACCATAATATTTTTCATCTTTTATGATGACTTGTACAGCGTATACGCCTGAAACAGGCGACACGCGACGCTTAAGCAGTAAATTAGCAGTAGGAAAGCCTATTTGCCTCCCTCTTTTATCGCCGTGAAATACTCGCCCAATAATAGAGTAAGGTCTTCCTAACATAGATTGAGCTTTAGCAAAGTCATCATCAAAAAGCGCGTTTCTTATTTCTGTACTGCTTATTCTGCATTGTTCAAGCTTAAAGCTCTTAGTATCTTGCACACCAAAGCCATACTCAATACCCGATTTTTGTAACATGGTAAAATCACCTTGACGGTTTTTACCGAATTTAAAGTCATCACCAATAATCAAGTATTTAATGTGCAATTGCTCAACTAACAAGTTTTGTACGAATTGTTGAGCAGTTAGGCTAGCAAATTTTCTATTAAAATTTACACAAAGTAATCGCTTAATACCTAACTTTTTTAGCAAGGCGTATTTGTCACGTAATCGCGTTAATCTAGCAGGGGCTCCTGAAGGATTAAACAACTCTTGTGGTTGAGGCTCAAATACCATGACAACCGGCTCAGCATTCAACTCATTTGCTTTTTCTATTAGCGCTTTTATGACCCTCTGATGACCTAAATGAACGCCATCAAAATTACCGATGGTAAGCACGCAACCTTTACCTTTATATTCATCTGTGAGTTGAATATTGTGAATACCGCGAATAAGTTGCATTTATCAGTTATACCTTGCCTACGAGTACAGTTTTGTACATTTTTTCATCTTTCTGGTGCTAAAGAGCACAAAAACCGAAGGATTATAACGTAGTAATAAACAAGAATCAGTAATCGTTAAGTATTTTTTTGCACTTTAAAATCACCTAATCGAATACCTAAAGCTATCACGCAAAGAAAATAACTTAACGCCCCTACAGATATATAAAACGTAAGGCGATAAATTTTTTCAAATAACGAAAATTGCAACCAAACGTCAAAAGGCGGAGATAAAGAAAATACGATTGCTGCCATAACAAGAGAAGACAGTAAAATTTTACCTATATAAATTTTGGTTTGTTTACTTAAAGCAAATACTTGTTCAGCTTTTAGCCCTCGATAAAGTAAAAACGCATTTAAAGTTGCTGAAAGCGTTGTCGCCAGAGCTAAACCAACATAGCCGAGAAACGGCGCTAACATGATATTAAATGCCATATTGGCTACCATAGCCTTGATACCGATTTTTACCGGTGTTTTCGTATCTTGTCTTGCGTAATACCCTGGCGCCAAAATCTTAATAAACATAAAACTAAGTAGCCCACATAAGTAGGCATACAAGGCATAAGATACCTGCATTACCGTCGTCTCGGTAAACTCTCCTCGCATAAACAACGCCATGATTATTGGCTGCGCTAACACGACTAATCCGACAAATGCTGGCCAGCCAAGTAAATTGACGATACGCAGACCCCAATCAATGGTCGCTGCGAACTCTTCATTACTTTTTTTAGTATGAAGCCTAGACAAGCTCGGCAAAATAACAGTCGCAATACCAATGCCAAATAATCCTAAAGGAAATTCCAGTAGGCGATCCGCATAATATAAAAAACTCACCGCGCCTGTTTCTAACAAGCTTGCTATCTGGGTATCTAATAAAAGGTTAATTTGCGTAACAGATACACCAAATAAGGCAGGTGCCATTAACTTGCGGATTTTTCTTACACCTGCATGCGCCCATCCCCACTTAGGCATTACTAGCGCGCCAGCTTTATATAAAAACGGAATTTGGAATAAAAACTGAGTTAAGCCGCCTAAAAACACCCCCCAAGCAAGGGCATACTCAGGGTTGTCAAAGTGTTCGTGTCCCCAAATTGCCATGGATATAATACAGACATTTAGCAGCACAGGTGTAAACGAGGATACGGCAAACTTGCCGTACGCATTAAGTATTGCCCCCGATAGAGCGGTGAAACTGACAAACCAAAGATATGGGAAAGTTATTTTCAACAAACTCGAGGCTAATTCGTATTTACCTTCATTATTTGCTTCAAGTGACTCGATAAAAAATCCCGGCCCAAAGACCATAACAATTATGGGAGATGCGATAACACCGACTAGTGTAACCAAAGTAACTGCCACGCCTAACGTACCAGAGACTTTAGCTATTAATTCTCGTGTTTCCTTTGTTTTGTTATCGAGATCGTTCTGATGATACTCACTTAATACCGGGACAAAGGCTTGCGCAAAAGCGCCTTCTGCAAATAACCTTCTCAGGAAATTAGGAATTTTGTTGGCAAAGAAAAAAGCATCGGCACTAGCCCCTGCCCCCATTTTGTCTGCAATAACGATGTCTCTGACTAAACCAAGAATTCTAGACAAAAATGTCATAAAGCTTACTATCAAGCCCGACTTAATAAGTTTATTGCTCAAGGAAAAATTCCAATTTGAAGTGGATTATTTTATTTTTAGTAATTATCAACTGAGTTGTTACCTGAAAACAAGTAGCAATAAGTGTTTATCATTAAAACCTATTGTTTTTTACCTCGAAAAATAAGGTATAATAAACCCTGTTTTGCATTTATGTCTGTTGATTAAAAATTTCCTAAATTAAATAGCGGAAAACATTTGACATTACGGACAAAAAAAGGCATATTTCGTCGCCTTAAATTTAGGCTATATTTAATATCATTTTTAGGAGTTCACCTTGGCTAACTCAAAGCAAGCTAAGAAGCGCGCAGTACAATCTGAAAAGCGCCGTCAACACAATGCAAGTCGTCGTTCAATGATGCGCACTTTAGTAAAAAAAGTAATCGCTGCCATTGAAGCCGGTGACAAAGAAACCGCAACTAAAGAATTTGCAGCAGTTACACCTATCCTTGACCGTTACGCAGTTAAAGGCTTAATTCACAAGAATAAAGCTGCTCGTAGCAAGAGTCGTTTGAATGCTGCCATTAAAGCACTTTAATTTAGTTGCTTTAATATAAATACGTAAAAGCTGGCTTATGCCAGCTTTTTTTTTATCTGTTACACCAAAAAGCACAGCATAACTGACTGTATATAGTCACAACTAAATAACCAAGCTTGCCTATTTTTATAAACTTTTATAGTCTCAGCTAGTCAATTATAAATACCACACATCATTATGAATAAATTCCTTTGCACCACCTTAGCCTCAGCTATACTTTTAGCGGGCTGCGGCACAGAAACTGAAACAAAAACCAAACAAATCGCTGCTATCAATGACCAAGTTGTAAAGCGTGTCGTTCAATACCACACCGTTGCTTTAGAAGCAGACTTATCTGCACTTACTGACAAGCAAAAACAGCTCATTTCACTACTAATTGAAGCAGCAGATATAGCAGATGACATTTTTTGGCAACAAAGTTTTGGTGAAAACAAAGATACCTTTCTTGCCGCGATAGCCTCGAATGAGTTAAAACAATTCACAGAAATCAACTATGGCCCTTGGGATAGATTAAAAAACAACGAACCCTTTTTGCAAGGAATAGCTAATAAGGCTGCTGGTGCTGAGTTTTACCCTTCAAATATGAGTAAAGAAGAGTTTGAGCAATCAAACATTGTCGAGAAGAAGAGCCAGTATTCACTTATAAGAAGAGACCCTCAAAACAATCTTATATCTATCCCCTATTCAGAAGCTTATGTTGAACCAATAACTCGTTTGTCTGCTATTTTAGCTAAAGCCGCCACTTTCGCCGAAAACGAAAACTTAGCTAAATATTTAAGACTTCGCTCTCAGGCCTTACTGAAAGATGACTATTATCAATCAGATTTAGCATGGATGGACATGAAAGATAACGATATCGATGTCATTATTGGTCCAATCGAAACGTATGAAGATCAACTTTTTGGTTACCGTACAGCCTTTGAATCTTATGTATTGCTTAAAGATAAAACATGGAGCAAAAAGCTAGAAAAATATGCTGCATACTTACCAGAATTACAGCGAAATCTTCCTGTATCACGAAAATACAGAAAAGAAGTACCAGGATCAGAAGCAGAACTTAACGCTTACCAGCTTTTATATACAACGGGACAGGCAAATGCTGGCAGCAAAACAATCGCGGTTAACTTACCAAACGATGAAAGAGTGCAACTGGAAAAAGGGACGAGAAGACTTCAATTAAAAAACGCAATGCGTGCTAAATTTGACGCGATAATGCTTCCAATGGCTGACGCATTATTAGTACCAGAGCAAAAGCAGTATGTTACCTTTAACGCATTTTTTGCCAACACCATGTTTCACGAGGTTGCTCACGGGTTAGGCATTAAAAATACCATTAACGGTAAAGGAACCGTACGAGAAGCACTAAAAGAGCATGCTTCGCCCATTGAAGAAGGTAAAGCAGATATTTTAGGCCTATTTATGGTGCGCTACCTATTGGAAAAAGGTGTCATTACTGAAGGGCAGCTTAACGATTATTACACAACCTTTTTGGTCGGTATTTTCCGCTCTGTTCGTTTCGGTGCTAGCTCTGCACATGGGAAGGCCAATATGATGCGCTACAACTACTTTTTAGAGCAAGAAGCATTTACACGAAGCGACGATGGACTTTACGCCGTTGATTTCGACAAAATGACCTCGGCAATTGACTCTCTAACTGAAACGTTGTTGAAACTTCAAGGTAATGGTGACTACGATAGCGTAAGTACTTTAATGAAAGAGAAAGGAATCGTACCTGAACTACTTGCTAAAGACTTAGCTGCGTTAAATGATAAGAACATTCCGGTTGATATTGTTTATCAACAAGGCAAAGCTTATTTAGGCTTAAAGTAATATCGATTATCGAGTTTTCATTCCAACAAAAAACGGAACTTGCTAACAAGTTCCGTTTTTTGTAACTAAGATATCGACATTTCAACCATAAATACCGAATGGTTTACATCAATTCAACTTCAATAGCAGTGCTTCTGCTTTAGCTTTATCAGCAAACTGCTGTTCAGAGTCAATTGCTTGAGATAAATATCGACGCGCCTCTTGCGTTCTATTTAGCGCGATTAAGTTGACCGCAAGGTGGTACATAATTTCAGCGTTATCAGAGTCTAGGGCCAGTGCATCACGATACAAAGGCAACGCTTTTTCATGTTGGCCGGCATTAGTATAGGCCCAACCTAAAGTGTCTTGAACCGCAGGGTGGTTAGGAACAGATTCATATGCTTTTTGTGCAAGTTCAACCGCCTTATCAAACTTTTCTAATTTGACCAAAACGAGAGACAAATTATTTAAAAGCGCCGCCGATTCGCCGTAGTTATCCATATAGGTCTGATAAAGAACAACGGCTTTATCGTATTGGCCTTGTTCAATATGAAGGTCAGCTGCAGCAACCACAGCATTTACACTTCTCGGGTTTGTCTTGATAAAAGATTCAAGTGCAGCAATCGCCTTATCTACTTTACCTTGCATTTTCAGCGCCTTACTAACACCAACACTTGCTAGCTGGGAAGTCTCGTCTTTTAATGCCATCAAATAGAATTTTTCTGCTTTTTTACCTTGTTCAAGTTGCAAATATAGGTCGCCCTTTAATGTATTTGCAAGTGCTGAATAATTCGTTTTTCGATAGAGTGACTCGATATAATCAAGCGCCCCTTTTTCATTTTTTAAGCTAGCATATAACTTAATTAAATCTAAATAGGCACCAAAATGTCTATCGTTCCATGAAATGGCTTTTTGGAGGCTATTTTCCGCCGCTTGAGGATTTTGCATCACTCGTTGCGCTTTTGCATAGGCAACGAGAATGGGGGCTTTATCAGCGCTGTGTTTTACAGCTAATTGATATGAGTTGTTTGCTTTTTCATAATCATTCTCAGACATATAAATTTCAGCAAGTCGCAAGTGAACTTCTGCAGACTGATTATTTTGGTTCAAAAAGTCATTAGCAATATTTATTGCTGCGCTGTTATCTCCAGCAGATCTGTAAATTGAAATAAGTTTATTAACGGCTAAGTAACTATTTTGGTCAATACTATAAGCTTTTTCATAATAAGACTGCGCTACCCTTGCCTCTCCATCGTAGATATAAGAATCACCCAGCTCAACATTTAAACGAGCAACATTTGGGTGTTCGATAATAGCTTGCTCTAATAATTCTCTACTTTTAGTGACATTACCAAGGGCCATCTCAACACGAGATAAGTGAACAATCGCATCTAAGTTATTTTTGTTTAAGGAAATTGCTTTTTCAAATGACTCCTTAGCTAGTTGATGTTTCGATTGTTCCCCGAACAATTTTCCTTGCTGAACATAAACATCACTCACTTTCGGGTTTTCGATTAAAGCTTGATCTAACTGTAATTGAGCTTGTTCATAACTTTTGTTTTTTCTTAAAACATCAGCTAATAAAATGCGGGTAGAAACGTCGTTACTGCCAAACTCGACGCCTTTTACCAATGATTTTAAGGCATTTTCTTCCTTACCCATATCAAGTTGAAGCCTACCTAGGTTGACCCAAGCTTTACCATAATTAGGCACCGCATCGACAACATCTACGTAATATCTTTCAGATTTCTGGTATTCTCCAATTTGATGATAGGCTTGACCAAGCATCATCCAAATTTCCATATCGTCAGGATCAATCAAGCGGGCTTTTACTAACGCATTTTTAGCTGGAAACGGCTTATTTAATCTAAAACTAATTTTAGCCATAAGCTTCAGTGCTTTAGGATCATCAGCAACAATATCTAAATACCGATTAATGGCGTCGTTAGCCATATTAATGTCATTTTGATTATAGTTAACGAGAGCAGCCAAATAATAGTAAACAGGGTTTTCCCTCATGACATCATTGGGTAAGCCTGTTAAAACCGTGTTCAAATGATTAACAGTACTTTCTAATGTTTCAGCATCATCTAAAGACGCAGCAGCCACAGCTTTTAAATAATTAGCCCTAGGCTCATTTGGTATATCAGCCAAAATTACATTGATATCTTCTAGGGCCTTTTCTACTTCATTTTTTTCAATATAAATAGTGGCTCGAGAAAGCAAAGCTGGAAAATGTTTTGGGCTTAATGCGATTGCATGCGAAATAACACTCAAAGACTTATCGATATTTCCTTGCAATTGATGTATTTCTGACTGAATCACAAATATTGTAGGGTTTGTCGCAGAAATGGCTAATGCTGTTTCTGTATATTCCATGGCTAAATTCGCGTCACCACGCTTTAACGCTATTTGCGCCAACCCTAATGCAGCATCTGTATTTTTTTTATCTAATTCTAACGCTTTACCAAACTCAACATTCGCTAATGCCAAGTTACCTTTACTTGAGTACGCTCTGGCTTTTAGCGTTAAAATTCTGCTAGAAACCTTGTTAAAGCCAATAAATGGCGTTGCTTTGTTGATAACCTCTTCAAATCTATCTTGTAATAGATAGGACTCAAGTAATAACGGTTGGACTTTTTTAATGTCAGCGTTTTGCTTTAACGCCACTTCTAGTTCAATTTCTGCGCCTATTGCATCGCCTTTAGCGAGCAATACTTCAGCCATTAATAATCTGGAAGGTAAGTGCTCAGGGTCATTCTGAATCGCGTTTTTTAGATGGACAATGGCACCATCTAAGTCTTCAATATAAAAGCTTTTTAAAGCATCCTCATATGGTTGGTTATAGAGTTGTGCACTATAGCCCTGCAAACTAACAGCTAAACAGCTAACTAAAATGGTGCGCTTAAAACCTTTTATCATTACTATTCCTAAGCTAAAACAAAGACATCTTGCGTCATATATGATACGTTATTATTACATTAATGAGCGAGGCTTTACTACGGTTCTGTTTAAGAATCGAGTGTGTAAAAAAATTAAAGTGTCGAACTTTTTTACACTTAACAGAATTGAAAGTTCAAAATCAACAAGACACAAACATAAACAATTGAAAATAAAGTACATTTTATTACTGGAATGATAATTGCTTTATTTTCAATATATACAACGTAGATAAGCTATATAGTTTCTAACAGTTAGGTAGTAACATGAAATATATTAAATGGATTGCAGCAGCGACACTAACTTTGTCAGGCATGACGGTCAGCGCAACATCGCTAGACCCGAACGCAGTTGGCACGACAACGATAAATGATAATTATATCGGTGCTGGTTACGGTAACGATTATCTATATGACGTTCTCGGTTCTAAGTCTAAGTATGATGTAGATAAGATGTTAGTCGCCAGAGAAAATGTAAACGGACAAGTAATGTTAACCGTTGATATTTTTACGTCATTTTGGAACGACATTAACTACAACAACATCAAGCTTGGTGATTTGTTCATGGCGACGACCGACGATGGTTCAAACCCATGGCAACCTACAGGCGGTGTACCACATCAAGGTGACAGATTTTCTAACTCTGGTTCAAACAATACTGGTACTAACTGGAACTATGTCTACGATTTAAGTGGAGATCGTTCAAGAAGCAGTGGTACAGGTGCTTTGAAATCAGGTTTTACGAACTATGATACAACAACTTCAAGTAACTTAGGCGTTGCAGGACGTGATGATCAATCAGTAATGTTGTACGATCGTAGCGGCCAAACTACTCACTCAACTTCAAACTGGGGTTTTGGCGATAGCAGCGACGAATACTACATTGGAAGTCGTAGTTATAGAAATTTACGTTTACAGTTTGATGTATCAGGTACATCTCTAGCAACAGCTAACCAAATTGCGTTCCGCTGGGCTATGACATGTGCAAATGACATTATTGAAGGTTTAGCTTCATTTACGCCGGACGATACTATTAAAGTTTCTGCTCCTCAAACAGCGTTACTGTTTTTACTAGGTACTTTAGGTTTAGCGGTAACTCGCAGAAAAAAGAATCAGTAAAACTGAACGAATTATAAATATGAAAAAGCGACTAATAAGTCGCTTTTTTTTATGCTTTTAAAAGTCGAATATACTGCGCTAGCGCGCTTGAGTCGCCTTTGTTTTCTTGGCAAACGCTTTCTTGATAATAATAGTTGAACACACTAAGCCATTGATGCAACAACTGACTGTTTCGCCTCTCCCCAAAACTAAGTAATACTTGGCTTGCTATTTCAGCCGTAGAAAAATGAGCTGAGTTATCCACTTTTCGAATATTGTAGGCATTCACCTGCTTAAGGTTTGACAAACATTCGTTAGATAAGGAAAACATAGGAATATTCTGTAAATACGGGCTTTTATTAAATATTCTCCGAGCTTCACGCCAACTTGCATCAATCATAATAAACAAAGGCTGTTTATTATTTGGAATTAGAGAATCGTCTAATTGATGCACTTTCTGTTGTTCAGGCTTAGCAAAGCTATGAGGAAATACAATTATTGGATAATAATCTTCACTTGCAAGAAGCTTTATCACTAACGGATTAGACTCTGTACGTTGCCAAATAACACCATACGTTTCTGGAATTATGTCTGCTATTAGCTTACCTGTAGAACTCGGTTTCAGTACTTCTTTGTCATGATAAACAATCAAAAAAGCCGCTCGACTTTTGGCAGGTTTACGCCATGCGCAAATACAATTATGCTTGGCAACTAAACAAAGTGTGCACCTATCTACCCCCTTCCCTCGCGCATTAAAAGGTTTAGTCGAAGCTTGTTTTCTTTGTTGATAGAGCTTGTGAATTCGATGCATGAACTAAGCGTACCGTCGGTATAAGGCTGCTCATTATTCACGAAAACACAGATAAAGTAAAAGCACAGCTATTGCTGCGCTTTTACTTTATCATTTAACAATTTAATAATTATTAAGCTCTATTACGACTGGTATTCTTAGTATCAATCACATCAGTTTGAGGAAAACCCTTTATAGAAGACTTTAATTTCTCTTCAAGGCGGTCAATGGTGTAAACATTATCACAAAGTCTTTCTGCTTTATGCTCAAGTTCCTGGCTACGTTGTTCCATCTCACTTTCAATTTGTTCGCCAAACTTCTCCATCTTAGTCTCTAACGCATCCATATCACCACCAGAGAAAACCATTTGCTGACCTAGTGCGATTAACAAACTTCCCAGAGATTTTTGTACTATATTTTCTACAGCTTGCTCAACACGTTCGTCAAACTCTTCACCAAAGAAGTCAGATTGTAAATTACCATGTTCATCAATTGAAAACTCACCGCTATCAAATTTACTGTTCACTTCGTCTTTAATGGTATTTAACTCAGTAGTTAAATCGGTCGAAATGGAGTTGCCATCACCAAGCAGTTCATTAAAAGCTAGATTGATGCCTTCAGTTGCTAACTGTACCGCCTCAATTGCAACATCTTTTACTTGTGGAACTAGCTCTCTAATTTCCGTTGAGTAATCAGTTACAAGCTGTTGCTGTTCTCCAGATAAAGAAATTGTATCACCGTCGATAATTAAGTATTTATCTTGTTCAATACGATATAGAACTTTGTCATTTTTTGTAAACTCAACATGGTTTTTGTTGATGTTTAATCCTGCATTTAGAGAGGCTTCACATGAATCAGTTGAAAAGTGGGAATCATGGGCAAAAGCTGTAGTCGATAATAAAAGTGTGCTTGCAATCAAAGTTCTCATTATTTTGTCCTTATTTATTCGATGACACACTTAACTATACAAACACAATGCCACAATAATTATCTTTTTGTATTTATTAGCTTTTATACAAAACAAGCTATTCTCGACTTTTCGTTTTGAAAACAGGTTTTAGTGATATTAGCCTCTTATTAGCTTAATTGACCAACGACACTTTCAACTCGCTACAACAATTAATCGTAATAATTTCTTCAGAATAACGACTAACCCTGTAACAAAACACTTTAGAAGGGATTAATTTAGATGAAATCATTAAAAAGCATATGGCATGACAATCGCGGCTTTATCGTATTTATTGCATTAATGTTAGTATTTAGAAGTGCGGTTGCAGATTGGAATGACGTTCCAACTGGCTCGATGAAACCTACAATCGTAGAAGGAGACAGAGTGTTAATTGACAAACTCGCTTATGATATTCGTATTCCTTTTACGTTAACTTCTATTAAAAAGCTAAGTGACCCGCAAATTAACGATATCATTATTTTTGAATCAAGCGTTGCTAATAAAAGGCTCATAAAACGCGTTATTGGGATTCCTGGTGACACAGTAGCACTCATCAATAACCAACTTATCGTCAATGGAAACGTATTAACTTATCAGTTAGTTGAAGCGTCAGATGATAGCATTATTTTTAAAGAATCAAATGACTTTGCTAGCCACACCATACAGCTAACTGAGAAAAATAGTAGCTTTAGTAACTTTAACACGGTAAAAGTGCCCGCTAACCACTACCTAGTACTTGGTGATAATAGAGATCAAAGTGCAGATTCTCGTGTAATCGGTTTTGTTCCTAGACACGAAATAATTGGTAAAAGTGACCGAATCGCATTTTCACTCGATTACGATAATTACTTTATTCCTCGTTGGGGCCGCACTGGGCTAATAATTGATTAGATTGATTGAAGTGCAGTGAGTAAACACCCTAGTTCACTCACTGCCAGATAAATAGATTAAGTTAAGTCGAGAGTTTGAACTCTTTCATAAGCTACTTCGTGATCCGAAGACGTTGGCTTACTATGTAAATTCGCTTTAAGTTGTCCTTTTCTGTGTTTTAGTGCTGCATCAAGCTTTTTAGTCGCTTTAGCAATCGCAGGGTACATTATTTCATCATCTGCTGACGTTGCCACTGCACCACCTTCATAATTTGTACTTAGCTCTACTCGATGTGTTCCGTGCTCCTTTGAAATAATGGCATCGAGCGATATTAATGTAGGAAAATGAGAAGCTATTTTGGAAAGTTTTTCTTCAATGTGCTCACGAATAGATGTTGTAATTTCTACATGGTGACCTGATACATTTATCTTCATATCTATTCCTTCTTTTTGTCATGTTCATCTATAAGACTTGAGCCTAATGGACAAAAAGGCAAGTCTTTTTGACAAATTATTTGATCTAAATCTCTAGCTGCATGAATCGCAACCACATTTAGTACTTTTTTTACCCTGCATTTTCATTTTTTATTTTATCAGTTTTCTGCAACAAACTACTTCGCATGTTTATAACTAAAACAAACTTGTTAATTTTTGTCCTTTTTTTCATTCAACCTTTTATCTATTTTCACATCTTAGCTATAATTGCCGCGCAGTTTTAATTAGGTTAAAAAAGTATAAATGTTTGATGATATTCGCCCGTTCAGCGACGATGAATTACAAGGTGTGATGGATAGCTTATTGAATGAACCGGAGTTTGTTCAGTCTATCGCAAAGTTTTCATTACCAAAACTTAGCCACTTCCTCCCAGGAGTTGCGACATTTTTAGTCTCTACATCGTTAAAAACGCGAGTAAGAAAAATTAAAAATGTCAAAAGTATGCAACAAGACGTTTGTCGATACCTAAATACGCTAATCGACAGAACAATGACTGAGCTAACCTTCGAAGGCATAGACAATATATCACCAAACAAGCCTTGTTTATTTATTAGTAATCATAGAGATATCGTACTAGATGTAGCTCTGATCAATTATGTATTGAATCTACATAATATCGATACGGTTGAAGCAGCGGTTGGTGACAATTTACTAAGTAAAAAATGGGTTGCCGATTTAATGCGAATCAATAAAAGTTTTATCGTAAAAAGAAATGAAAAAACCAAACGAGCCATGCTTCAGGCATCAAAACAGTTGTCTCAGTATATCCATCATAGCTTAACAGAGAAAAAGCAAAATATATGGATAGCTCAGAAGGAAGGAAGAGCCAAAGATGGCATTGATAAAACCAACGCAGCTCTAGTATCTATGCTACTACTCAATAAAGATAAACAAACAACGGTAGAAGAGTATTTAGATTCACTCAACATAGTCCCTGTTGCCATTTCATATGAACATGACCCATGCGACCAAGACAAAGCGAAAGAATTAGCAGAAATTGAAGCGACGGGTAACTACGAGAAAGATCAACATGAAGACCTTAACAGTATTACCCAAGGAATGCTGGGCAACAAAGGTCGAGTTCATATTGCTTTTTGTCCACCACTTCGCGGAGAATTTGCCGATAGCAAAGCGATAGCCGCAGCAATAGACACCCAAATAATCAAGCATTATCGTTTGTTTGACAGCAATCAAAGTGCGTACGATCATTTGAATAACCAAGAGACGCTCACAGAATATTTAGAGTCACGTGTAGCACCATTAGACGAGCTGCAAAAAAAATGGTTGTTAACTATGTATGCAAACCCAGTTAATACCAAAAAAACAATGCAAATCTAACGCAAAATTAGCTAAAAACACGGTTTAACAGCTAGAATTAAAGCAAAGTGAAAGTAGCGAATGGTACATTTATGAATGATTTAAATGCTGACGCAGTCAATACGATTAAAAGCATTATCAATTTTCCTGAAAGACCTTCACTAATGAAGACATATAGTCATTTAATGTCTTCACCTTCACCGAGCTTACATGAAATTAATCAACTGCTTATACAATTTCCGGTAATTGAATCAAAACTGTTAACGGCGATAAACTCTTATGCTTTTGGTTTAAAAGATCGAATTGATACTCTTAACGAAGCGCTTGAAAAATTAGGGTTAATCTCGGTTAATAATATACTTACTGGCCTTTTTGTTGATGATAGCCTAGATATTGATAGCAGTGCTTTTTCTCAGGCTGCAATGTTTATCGGTAGAAGTGCGCATAGTCAAATGTCGGTAGATAACTTATATTGCTTAGCAAGCTTAACGTATGCGGGATTAGTACTTAATAAACAGATTAACAATAATTCTTTAGACAATTCTAATTCCTATCACTTTTCCGTTATTTGCCGAGTACTTGCTGACCACTGGCAACTTAATCAAGAATATGATCATATATTTCATCTACTTGGAGAGGAAAATGCCTATAAACTCCCTCAATTTTCTGACTTAACTAGAGAGTTTCAATTAAACCTAGCGGCCCTTTCACTAGCACTTTGCTGCTTTTATGAAGAAGAGTCACATGAAATATATTCTAGTTATGTGGACAATAAAGCAGAGTCATTAAGTATCTTAGGATTAACAGACATTGACTTTTTAGAGCTAAAAGATCGCTACAACCAACAAATAAAATAGTTAGAAATATATTGCAGCTATACCTCTTTTGAACTCTTCTCTGTAGCCCTCTATATCAAACAATATATCGAATGTTTGTTATTACCTTAGAATCCCTCTAAAATAACTTCTACTTTAAGTCTACAGCCATTAAACGCTCTTGATCACTAAAGAATTAACCATAGTTTTACCTTCATTCTTACGAAGGGTGATGAAAGCCTATGCTTTGAAAGCTCAAATGAGGGCCATAGGCTGCCAATTACATCGCGTTGGACGATCTCGCAACTGGCGATTAACAGCGACAGCTGAGCAGATAAACCAAGTCATTCATTTTATTGAGTCAGAAGGTGAAGATTCTTGGCTATGGTTGGCGAAAAAGCTTCGGCAAGAGAATGACCAGCTAAGCCATGACCATTTATTGTTCATTGCTAAAAAAAACAATGGAATTACAGTAAACGAGTTGATGTCTCTAACGGATTGTACGGTGGCTGAGGCGAGAAAAGTAATAGATGAATTAGAATGGCTAGATGATGATTAACACCTTCTAGCCATTATATTTTCTTTATGATTTACGACTTTTTACGAGTCGCTTTCTTTTTAGCTTTCGGCTTAGCGGCAGTTTCTACCCATTTTCCTTCTTGATAAACTGCAGTCCACCCTGTTGCCTTGCCTTCAACTTCACTCATCACATATTGTGATTTGTTTTTACGGCTGTAGCGAACAATAGCTAAATTTCCTTCAGGGTCTTGCTCTGGCGCATCTGCTAAATAATAAAACTTAGAAGATATCCTGTCTCTAAAGCGTTTAAGCTCTGCTACTTTAGGAGCTCGAGTCTCTCTAGATTTAGGGAAAGTACTTGCTGCTAAAAATATTCCAGCCGCGCCATCTCGCAATACAAAGTGTGCATCTGACTTTTCACACGGCAGTTCAGGCAATTGCACAGGATCTTCCTTTGGCGGAGCCGCTTCACCATTAGCTAACAGCTTTCTCGTGTTTTTACACTCACTATTAGTACAGTCAAAGTACTTACCGAACCTACCGTTTTTAAGCTCCATATCAGAGCCACAACGATCACACTCGAGTACAGGGCCATCATAGCCTTTAATCTTGAAATTGCCTGATTCAAGCTCATAGCCAGAACATACAGGGTTGTTACCACAAACATGAAGTTTGCGTTTTTCGTCAATTAAGTAGCTGTCCATTGCAGTATCACAGATAGAGCAACGATGCATTGCACGTAACGCTTCTGTTTCTTGATCTTCTGCTAGAACACTAACCGCTTCTTCACCCGGCGTTAGATTCATCGTTGTCGTACATCGTTCTTTAGGAGGTAAAGCATAACCTGAACAACCTAAGAATACGCCAGTAGATGCGGTTCTAATGCCCATTTTTCTGCCACACGTTGGGCAGTCAATATCTGTTAATACAGGCTCATTTGCTGGCATACCGCCTTCATCACGCGGTTTGTCTGCAAGTAATAACTGGTCGCTGAAATTGTGATAGAACTCGTTCAGAACTTGTTTCCAATCCAGCTTACCTTCGGCAATTTCATCCAGTTCTTTTTCCATCTCGGCAGTAAAGTTATAGCTCATTAAGTTTTTAAAACTTTCAGATAAGCTATCTGTAACGATTTCACCCATTTTCTCTGCGTAAAAACGTTTTTTATCTAACTTAACGTAACCACGATCTTGGATGGTAGAAATGATAGATGCGTATGTTGACGGTCGACCAATTGAGCGCTTTTCAAGTTCTTTTACTAATGAAGCTTCACCAAAACGAGCAGGCGGTTTAGTAAAGTGCTGACTTGGTTCTAATTTTTCAAGCGTTAAGTCGTCACCAACAGCCAGATCAGGCAAGTGAGTATCTTTATCACCTTTAGACATTTGAGGATGAACACGTGTCCAGCCATCAAATTGCATAACGCGTCCTTTTGCTTTCAATTCAAAGTCGCCAGCGCCAACGGTTAGCGTACTCACGGTGTACCTTGCTGCCGTCATTTGACAAGCAACGAATTGACGCCAAATTAGGTCATAAAGCTTCTTACAATCAGCGTCAACACCTTCGATAAAAGCAGACTCTAACTTAACATTAGACGGACGAATTGCCTCATGGGCCTCTTGGGCATTTGCCTTACTACCGTAATTTCTAGGCGTATCGGGTAAATAGTTATCGCCAAAGTTTTCTGAAATATAATTTCGACACATGTTAACTGCGTCTTGACTCAAGTTAGTTGAGTCGGTACGCATATAAGTAATATGACCGGCTTCATATAAACGCTGCGCCAAACTCATGGTTCTCTTTACACCAAAACCAAGCTTTGTACTCGCTGCTTGTTGTAACGTCGATGTGATAAAAGGCGCAGATGGAGAGCTTTTAGACGGCTTATCATCGCGCTTAATCACTTGGTAAGCAGCGTTCTCAAGTAAGCCCACAGCTGACATAGCTTGTGCTTCGTTGGTAGCAGAGAAAGTTGCGCCATTTTGTTTAACAACGTCTAAAGCAAGCGCTTGCCCATTAGCTTTAGTATTGGCAACAATCTCCCAGTACTCTTGCGGATTAAACGCTTTAATTTCTCTTTCTTTCTCAACAACAAGCTTTACAGCAACTGATTGAACTCGACCTGCAGAAAGGCCTCGAGCGACTTTTTTCCAAAGTAATGGGCTTACCATAAAACCAACAACTCGGTCTAAAAATCGTCGCGCTTGCTGGGCGTTTACACCAGGCATACTTAATATACCTGGCGTAGAAAACGCTTGTTGAATTGCGTTTTCCGTAATTTCATTAAAAACAACACGCTTGAATTTATCTGGGCTACCACCAATTAGCTCTTGCAAGTGCCATGCGATAGCCTCCCCTTCTCTATCCAAATCGGTTGCGAGATAGATAGTGTCGGCGTTTTCAGCAAGCTTTTTGAGTTCTGTTACAACTTTTTCTTTTCCAGGAAGTACGTGGTAAGTTGCTTTCCAGTCTTTGTCAGGGTCGATGCCCATGCGATTAACTAACGCTTGTTTATCGCGCTTAGCTTTGTATTTTGCTTTTTGTTCAGGCGTCATTTTACGTACTTCAGCAGGAGACTTAGCTGCTACTTTTTTTCCACTGCCTGACGTAGGTAAATCACGTACGTGACCGACACTTGATTTAACGACAAAATTCTTTCCCAGATATTTGTTAATGGTCTTGGCTTTGGCCGGGGATTCGACAATAACCAGAGATTTTGACATAGACTTTATTGATCCTACTTATTCCGACACTAAGGCCGGTTTATATTTATCTTTTACAAAAACAGAGCGATTGGTTTACAAGCGAGCAAAATACACTCTATTTGTTTAGAAATTCATAATAAATTTGATAATTTACACATTACTATTAGATATATCCGTAAATAAGCAAGCTGACAAGCAATTATTTTTTAAATTAACCCCAGCCAATGTTTGCTATATAATAGCCGCGCAATTTAACGGTGGCTGATTAATCCAGCGAGCAGTAAACACCCAAGACTATAATGACAGCCTAAGGCAAACAGCTTTGGTGCGCTATGTTATGCCGATATTTAATTAAAGGTAAGCGTAATCTAGCATTATTTATATAGACGCAATTTAGAATATTCAAGCAAGGCTGGGCAAAAATAACGTTACAACAGCCAACTCTTGCTAAAAAAACCAGTACAAGTGAGGTGCTATGACAGCTAAATCATCATTTATTGAGAAAATTCAACAAAGCCTATGCCCACCAGGCAATGGCGTATTCACTGTAAATACAGCAAAAGAGCGCAAAGAACAACTACATCAAGCTTTATTTGGTCAAACCGACAACATTGATCAAGTATGGAAGGAAAGTTTATCAGGCTTAGAGGGACCTCAAAAAGCGGTCATGTTAGGTATTGCTTCAGACTGTGGAGGCGGTATTTTGAGAGGTGCTAATTGGGGCCCATTGTTTGTGCGTTCAACCTTATTACGTGACTTTCCAAAATTGTGTCATTTCGATATGGGTGATGTTCGTGTAATCCCTCACCTACTTCACGACAAATACCTTAATGATCCAACGATAGCAAACTGTAGAAAAGCCTTATACCAAGACGAAGCAAGTGAACTTGCAGTTAGCCCGCTTACTATTACCGAAGATGTATTACACGACTTCTATGCAATTTACCCTGAAAAAGGTATTTTCGGCATAGGTGGTGATCATTCGATTAGTTACCCATTAACTAAAGCATATTTACAAGCAAAGAAAAAAGAAGGTAAGCGTGCAGCTATCATTCATTTTGACGCGCACACTGACCTATTAGTTGAAAGACTCGGCATCGACTTATGTTTCGGCTCTTGGTGTACTCACATCTTAAATGACCTTCACGATCCAAGTCACCTTATCCAAATTGGTATTCGTTCAAGTGGTAAGCCTAAATCCCATTGGGAAGGCACTTTTGGCGTAAAACAACATTGGGCTCATGAAGTCAGAGAAAATGGCGTACAGCCGATCATAGACACCATTTTGGCGCAATTAAAGCAAGACAATATTGAAGAACTTTATGTCAGCTTCGATATTGATGCCATTGACGACAGTTTTGCATCAGCAACCGGAACACCAGAGCCAGACGGCCTATTTCCAGACGAGGCGATGGCGATATTAAAAGCTTTAGCCGCTGAATATGCTATTACAGGCGCTGACATGATGGAGATTGCACCATTTACAGATAGCTCTGGTCGTGGTGCTGAAAGCTCTGAGCAAACATTAAAAGTTGGTGCTGAAATTTCAGCTTTCTTAATTGAAGAAATGAGCAAATAGACTCTTGTCTAAAAAATAAAAGTTAGATAACAAAAATGCCGCAAATGCGGCATTTTTTATTTCTTTGAACAATGTTTATATTTAATTAGTTGAAGTACAGTCACTTGTTAAGCCAAATGGGCTGCGCAAGTTTGTATTCGCAACTGGTGGAATTTGATTCTCTGAACGCACATCGTCTGCTGACACAGGAAGAGTAACAATAGCTTCTTTTGAGCCTTCCGTGCCTTTAACTTTTGTATACGCTTTTACTTTGACATCTACCCACTCTGCCATACTTTGCGGATAAATAATGTCAATCACAGCACGACCGAGTTCGTCAGTTGTAACTTCTCCTTGTGCAGAGAGTACATTACCTGGCGTTAACATAGTATCGCCATTGGTATCTTCACCGTCATCTAAAAAGCCGTTTCGGTTTGTATCTTCGTTATTACATGTACCAAATATTATCGCTCCCCAAGAAATGAACTCTCCGTTCTCATATATTCTTTGCCACATGCCTTTATGGAATTGATGAGGTATAGCAGAAATAGTTAACGTCGCATTTTCTATGGGATTTGAATCTACATCTGTGACGAGCACGGTGAACTTTTTCAAATAAGTCGCTTCGTCTAATTCGGTAATAGTGTTACCTGTACCTATGGTAATAAAGAGCTCTCTATCAGCAACAGTAAGCTCGGTAGTATCTGATATGCCATCTACAGTTGCGGTAATTTTCACTCCGTTTTCTGCTGAGACAGTATTTGATGTGTATACCGTTGAAGCATTACCGTTACTATCTGTAATCGCGCTCGCTGGTAAAATTGTACCGCCGCTAATATCGTCAACGGTGAAATTAACAAGTTTGTTTTTCACCAAATTGCCATCAACATCTTTAACAATAACGGAAACGGTTGATGTGTCACCATCTGGCCCTATAGAGCTAGGTGAAGCTTGTGCGTACACTTTATCCACTGTCTCTGCTACAAACTCAAAAGTAAGTTGGTTACTTAACTCTACACTGCCATCTATGCCTGAAAATGTCACTAAAGCTAGGCCAGCATTATTTGAAGAGAGTGACGTAGATACTTTGCCATCAACCGTCATCGCTGTTGTTGTAGCTAGAGTTCCGCGAGTAGTTGTAAAGTTGATGGTTGAACCATCTGGTACTGGCTCTCCCGAGCGCAACCAAGTTAATTCAATTTCCGCAGATTTTGATAAAAGAACATCTGGTAAAGTTGGCGATAATGACGGATTCGTTGTATCACCGTTATTGTTATCAAAGCTCGTAAATAAGAAAGAGTCAGCTTGTACCGAGATATCTTGAGAATTAGTTGCACCTAATACTGAGGCAATAATCGAGTTTGTCCCCCCTGTGTTGCCCGTCACTTCAACAGACGCTTGACCGGTATTATCCGTTGTAACCGTTGCGGGAATGGTAATATTGGCAACGTCTCCAGCAGGAACTTCGATTGATGTATTACTTAATGAAAGCTCTATTGTCGCATCACCGATACCAACTCCGTCAGAGTTAGTTACAGAGAAAAAGAAGGTAGAAGCGTCATTAAGGGCTAAAGCCGATGAACCGGCAATAGATACGTTAGTTCCGACGACTTGAATCGATACGTCATCAGATATTCCACTTGTCATCGCAACCACGTTAACCAAGCGATTCTGTGGTTCGCCAGCAGTCGATAACGTTGCTTTAGCTTGACCGTCTGCTTCGGTGACAGCTTTTGTCACAGCAACCCCACCAGATGTTGCCGAGAATGCGACTTCAGCGCCCGTGACTAAATTATTGTTTTCATCTTTTACAACGGCTGTAAGTTCTATTAGGTCCGCTCCACTTGATGCTAACTGTCTGTTATTAGCAAACAAAGTTAGCGATTGAACTTCAGGTACAATCACCACACCGCCATCACCAGCACTGTTAAATGCGATAGCGCCTGAGATTTCACCTGTACCAATTTCAGCAGTGATACTACCACCACCGGCTCTAGTACCAGCAAGTAATTGTATCGTAGCAACACCTTCACTATTGGTTGAGCTTGCACCATTTTCTGGATTAAAAAGTGCCAGTGTAGAGTCGTTTAAAGTAAAGGTAACTAAAGTATTTGCAACAGGAGAGGTGCCCTGCATGACAGTCGCCGTTACAGTAATAGGTGCATCTTTTGATACATCGCTTGCTGAAAGAGCAATCGACACAACTATTGGATCTGGCTCTGACGGAGTTGGCGGGGTACTGCCGTCACTTAAACCACCATCACCACCGCCACAACCTATTAAAGCGAAGCAACATACCAAATACACAAGGTTTCTAAGTAGCGCCATTACAGCATCTCCCTGATATTGTTATTTTGATTAACACTTTAATATTAACCGAAAAAAAATAAAAAGGTCACTAACTTATTTAAAAAGGATAAAGAATGGAGTTTTTAATCTTTGTGATTGCTGGTAATCTTTAGCAACCTGAACTACCTCTAACTAAAAATACAAAAGAATTAATATGACCACAGAAAAAAAACCACTCGGTCTCACCGCACGCATCGTCATAGGTATGTCGTTGGGTATATTTGTAGGTTTGCTCCTGCAAGTGTTAATGCCAAACGGTACAGATCTTGTTATTCCTTTAGGTTTATTTGACTTATCAATTCGCGGCCTATTTGTAGAAGGAATCTTTGAAGTTATCGGGCAAATATTCATCGCCAGTTTAAAAATGCTCGTTGTACCACTCGTTTTCGTTTCTTTAATTTGTGGTACTTGCTCTTTACAAGATACAACAAAACTTGGAAGAATCGGTGGAAAAGCAATCAGCCTTTACCTGTTAACTACCGCTATTGCGATTAGCTTTGCCATGTTTGCAGCCTTTATGATTGCGCCTGGCGAAGGTGTAAATATGTCTTCTGACACCACATTTGCAGCCAAAGAAGCCCCTTCGCTAGCACAAGTATTTATTCAAATGTTCCCAAGTAACCCGTTTGCCGCATTTGCTCAAGGCAACATGTTACAAGTTATTGTTTTTGCACTTTTATTTGGTATAGCCATTGCGCTATCGGGCGAATCAGGTAGCCGTATTGCTTCGCTTTTCGAAGACTTAAATGTCGTTATCATGCGCCTTGTCACAATTTTGATGAATCTTGCACCATACGGTGTATTTTGTTTGCTTGCTAAACTATTTACTGATTTAGAGCTGAGTACAATTAAAAACTTACTCGCTTATTTCGCAACCGTTTTCGGTGTTTTAGTCATTCATGGTTTACTAACCTACCCTGTTCTATTAAAAACACTAACAGGCTTAAACCCGATAAAATTCTTACGCAAAATGAACGATGCCATCATCTTTGCTTTCTCTACATCTAGCTCTAACGCGACGATTCCTGTCACCATGGAAACAGCGACGAAGAAAATGGGCATTAGAAACTCAATTGCATCTTTTACTGTGCCTTTAGGTGCCACAATCAACATGGATGGTACGGCCATCATGCAAGGGGTTGCAACCGTATTTATTGCACAAGTATTCAACGTTGATTTAACACTAACTGATTACTTGATGGTAATTTTAACCGCCACATTGGCTTCTATTGGAACTGCTGGTGTTCCAGGCGTAGGCTTAATTATGCTAGCCATGGTACTTGAACAAGTAGGCTTACCTGTTGAAGGTATCGCATTAATTATAGGTGTAGATAGGTTACTAGACATGACCAGAACTGCTGTAAACGTGACTGGCGATTGTATGGTGTCAACTGTCGTTGCTAAGTCAGAAGGTGAAATTGACGTTGACACTTTCAACGATGATTTAGCAGGTCAAAACATTGAAGAAATTGATTTTCACCACCTAAAAGATTAATTCTCTTAATTCTCAGAAAAAAGAAGGCGCTAATAGCGCCTTTTTTATTTGAGCAGAATCCGTCATTTACCTTATACAAATTTAATGCAGTTGTTACTACTCTTTCGCAATAACGTATAAGGTTTCTGTTAAATAGGTCACTGGTAAAGGACGCTGCGCAAATACTTTATCTTGATGAGAAAGCTCAGCAATCTTTTTTACATTATATCCATTAAACAGCTCTTCAACTTTGCCTTGCGTGATAGCAAAAGGAGGACCTTGGTGCTCGTGTTGAGGGAATTCAACCGATATCAGTAAAACTCTAGTGTTAAGTGCTAACAAGCCTTTCAAATGGTTAACATAGACTGCTTGCATGTTTTCAGGTAATGCTACGAGAGCTGCTCGATCATAAACCCAGTCAAACTGACCAATATGTTGATTGGTTAATTTAAAGAAGTCGCCTTGCCAGATTTCGATGTTAGCATTGCTATAGCAAGTAAATTCGTCAATTTTAGTTATATCTGCAGGTACTGTACTTTCGTCGAAGAATGCTGTGCAAGCGACTTCACTAAGCTCACTGCCAACAACGCTGCCAAAGTGAGCTAACCAAATAAGATCTTTTGATTTTCCACACAAAGGCACAAAAATACGGTTTTCTGTGCCTTTGAGTAGTTTAGTAAAATAGCTCTCTAAGAATGGGTGGTAGGCCTGTTGGTGAAAACCTATGTGGTTATTCTCCCAACATTGGTGCCAAAACTTTTTTTCCATGAATTTTATCTAGTTAGCATTTATCTATGAACTGCTAGCTCGGAAAAATACGGTTATGTTGCCAAACTTTGCTGATCATAGTATCAATAGACATAGAAGCAGCTTTTGATAACTTTTCCGCTAATCCTTTCTTAGTTGCATATTTGATGCCTAATACTTTAGACGATTTATTTGCTTGGCAGACATAGTCATCACTAGTCATTATCTCATCGATTAACTTTAGTTCGATCGCTTTTTTGCCTGACCAAGTTTCACCAGTGGCTACGGTTTCCATATCTAACACCTCACGATGCTCTTTAACGTGGTCCTTAAATAGGTCGTGCATGTCTTCTAATTCTTCTTTAAATTTTTCACGGCCTTTATCAGTGTTTTCACCAAACATTGTTAAAGTACGTTTATATTCACCTGCTGTTAGCTGCTCAAACTCTATGTCGTTTTTCTTCAACACTTTATTAAAGTTAGGCATTTGAGCAATAACACCAATAGAGCCTAAAATTGCAAACGGTGCTGCTATAATTTTGTCTGCGACGCAAGCCATCATATAGCCACCACTTGCCGCGACTTTATCTACTGCGATAGTTAAAGGAATTTTAGCTGCCTTCAAGCGCTCTAATTGCGATGCTGCTAAGCCATAACAATGAGCCATGCCACCAGCACTTTCTAATTTCACTAGTACTTCGTCTTTTTCTGTAGCAACAAGCAAAATAGCGGTAATTTCTTCCCTTAATGCCGAAACTTCTTTCGCATCTATACTGCCATTGAAATCTAAAACAAATAGTTTTCCTTGCTCTGATTCAGCACTAGCGTCTTCTTTAGCAGACTTTTTGTCTTCCTTTGCTTTTTCTTTTGCAATTTTTTTATCTTGCTTTTCTTTTTCTTTCCATTGCTCTTTAGAAAGCAAATGGTGGATCATTTCATCTTCCACATCTTGAAGTTGCTCGGAAATATCAGTTACTTCCAACTCCCCTCTCTTACTGCCTTGCTTCATTGCCGATGCGGCAATAATGGCAACAACGCCACCGAAAGCTAAAACAAAAGTAACTGCTTTGGCTAAAAACAGTCCATATTCGTATAAAAATTCCACGTAAACTCCCTGACTTTATCAGTATGATTCATTTAGAAATGGGGTCATAAAATCAAAAAAAAACCCTCAATTAAATATTGAGGGTTTTTATCTATTTGAACTAGCGTTCTTTATTTAATAACGTCAGGGTCATTAACTACGATAACTTGACCTTGCGTCGCAATAAAAGTAGCAATTTGCGTTTGCATTTCTAACGTTGCTCTTGCACTCAATTCAGGGTCAGGCGAAGCACCGTTAGCGCGAGGATCTAAAATTGAACCATGGTGACCATTCACATAACGAACGGCACCAGACGAACCTTGCGTTGTTTCGCTAACCGAAGGTAAACCTAGTAATGCAATTGCTGGCTCTGTGCCACCTAACGGTGTGAACGGAGCGGTATTAGTAACTACTTGATCTGGTAAGTTATCAACGCCATTACCTACAACTTCAATTAATAAAGTCGGCGTATTAGTTGCAGCATACTCTCCAACAAAACTCACAGGGTCACCAGAGTCTGTTACCGTTTGCGCAATCAAAGTAAATTCGGCAAATACACCATCTAATTCGGCTTGTTGCTCAGGGCTAAGTGAATCATAAAACTGCTCGTAAACAGCTGATAGTTCATCTTGGGTATAACCATCAGGATACATAGTATCTACTAGGTTTTTAAAGTCCTCAGAAGCTGAATAAGTTAAGTTTGATTTCGCCAATACTTCAAAAGCAGGCGACTCCATACCAAAGTTAGCTAACATTAAGCCTGGCATAGCTAAAACACTAGTGTTGAACTTAAATAATGGGTCAACTGCTGGCGCTAGCGGTGTATTTGCCAACGACACAGCATTCATACCGTAAATCGCACCTAAAGAGTGACCTATAAACTGAACATTAGAGCCATCTAGGTTAATTTGACTACCTTCAATGTCCGTACCCATCACATTATTCAAGCCCAAGCGCAAACCAACAATGTCGGCGGCACTTTGACGCGTGTTATCACGCATAGTCAACATTGAACCTAAATTCACATAGTGAAGTGTGTTAACCGTTGTTGCATTAATATCATCGGTGCCGTCACCGTCTAAATCAAAACCACGAGAGCCATGCAGAGGGTAATCAATAGCGGCAGTAGCAAAGCCGTTTACCGATAAAATACCAGTTAGGCCAAGCATAACCTCTTTTTGTGTGGTGATACCATGCTGAAGTACAACAACAGGCCAACCGTTTTCTGGCTCGGTCAGCGGTGGAAGATCTGGGTTCATTGATTTACGAACCATATTTGCCCAAGTTAAGTCCGGTGTTGTTATCTGAACCTCTAACGGCATCATAGTCGTCATTTTAGGCACTGGGTTGTACTTAGTAAGGTTTCTTTCAGTATCAATACCCAAATCACGTAAACCTGGTGCAGGCAAGTTATTGGCTGCTGAAATTGCCATACATTGCGCATCAGTTTCACTGATAGGCCCTTCAGGTATAGCGCCTGGGTTAGTCGCAGCTAAGCCTGCTAACATCGCACCAGAATCACATAAACCTGTCCACCATGAGTTTACTGGGGCAAACAAGTTGCTCGCGCTAGGAACACCCAAGTAGTAAGGCAAGCTGATACTGCCTTTCATATAGTTTGCCGCAGAATATAATGGTACAAGGTCTGGTGTAATTTGATCGGCAATAACATCAGCTACCGAAATTCCAGTATCTGCCACGCCAATTGAAGGCATACCCAACGGAAGTGTCGCCGCTAACAGACTTTTCGTAGAGTGAAGAACGTCTGTAGTTGACTGAGTTGTCATCGCCATTGTGTAAATAATTGAATCACTTTCTACACCAGCTTGAACAACGGCTCCTTCAAAGCTGTTGATGAGGCCTTGAAGTGCTAATTGAGATGCATCACCTAAAGGCATAGTTGAAATATCTTGGCGAACTAGTTCATAGGTTGTCGAACCTTTAAGAGGATTACCAAGGTTATCTTTAAGCTCATTAGTTAAAGCAAATAAGTAAGTTGTTTTTGGTTTAAGCGGCTTAAGTGGCACAAAAGCAATGTTATTGCCTGATTTTTGTGTGATAAAGTCTTGCCCGAATGTTAACTCACCCACCACTTTACAAGCTAAGCCTAAAGGCAGCGCTGCACAGGTACTATCGCTAGCATCACCGCCCATCACAGCTTCAAATACTCGTACAGAGCCAGGATTAAATACTGTGTCGCCATCTAGACTTCTGTTTGCCGGAAAATCTATATTTAGCACGAACGGTTGAACAGCCGACCAACCATCTAACGCACTAGCTGCAACAAAAGGATCTGAGCCATCTGTTGGGTCTACAACAGGGATTTCTAGCGTGCCATCTTTTGTTCCTTGGAAAACTAGATCATTTGGTACTGAAAGTCCGGCTATACCCGCTGCAGGATCAAACCTAACGCGAGCCGCTTCGACGATAACTGGGCCTGTTTCTTCGACGTTTTCTTTTACGTCTTTAATCGTTTCACTATCACACCCTGCCAAGCCTAAAGTGGTGGCAATTGCGATACTAAGAACTAGCTTTTTCATTATATCTCCCCATTGACTAGTCTTTTTTCTTGTTATTTTTGACGTGTAATTGTTGAAATCTTAGTTTGATTTTTAACAAGTTAGACCAGTTAAACTTAACTCAAGAATCAGCTTTTCGCTAGCGCTTTTTTCATTATTTGCAGATTAAACGATTAAATGGCTAGTGATTAAACAAGTTTTACTCGTTTTTAAAGTGTAGCCAAAGTAAAATACTCGGTAGCAATTTACTGATAAAAAAGTCTTTATGTTCGAGTATCAAATAAAAGAAAACGCACTGGCCGACAAAGTAATCTTAGTAACGGGGGCTGGTAGCGGAATTGGAAAGCAAGCAGCAAAAACTTACGCATCACTAGGTGCAACGGTAATTTTATTAGGGAAAACCGTTGATAAGCTAGAAGCTGTTTATGACGAAATTATTGCCGAGAATTATCCCGAGCCAGCGATTGTGCCCCTGGACCTTAAAGGCGCCACCGCGAAACACTATCAAGATATGGCGCAAACCATTGCCCAACAGTTTGGAAAATTAGACGGCGCTTTACTTAACGCGTCTATGTTAGGTGAACTTACACCTTATACTCATATTCATGAACAAATTTGGAACGATGTGATACAAGTGAATGTTACCGCTCAACATTTACTTACCCAAGCACTGATTCCAATTATGCTGTTAGCTGACAACGCTTCTTTGGTATTCACATCTTCTGGTGTTGGCAATAAAGGCCGTGCTTTCTGGGGTGCATACAGCGTATCGAAATTTGCAACAGAAGGCTTAATGGAAGTTATTGCCGATGAATATGACGAATCGTCGCTACGCGTTAATGCAATAAATCCTGGCGCAACGGCAACACCAATGCGTTCAAGAGCTTACCCAGGAGAAGATCAAAATACCATAGCCACGCCTGACCAGATAATGCCACTATATGTTTATTTGATGGCTGACGACAGCGTCGGCACTACAGGCAAGGTAATAAAAGCTCAAGGTTAGTCTCTAAAATTAAATTGACCAATAAAAAACGCCAGCTATTGCTGGCGTTTTTATTCTACTCGACTTTCTTACTGCTTACCTAAGCTCTCTTCTTAGTATCTTACCAACATTCGTTTTTGGTAATTCTTCTCGAACTTCGATGTGTTTAGGTACTTTGTAATTTGTTAATCCACTTTTACAATGAGTGATAATATCTTCTTTAGTTAAGTTTGGATCTTTCAATACGACAAATAACTTAACCTCTTCACCACTGATTTCATGTGGAATACCAATGGCTGCCGCTTCTAATATACCTTCATGGCTCACTGCCACTTCTTCAATTTCATTTGGAAATACGTTAAAGCCAGAAACAATGATCATATCTTTTTTGCGATCAACAATTCTAAAGTAACCGGTGTCATCCATAGTGGCGATATCACCAGTGGCTAACCAGCCATCCTTTAATATTTCATCGGTTGCTTCTTGACGATTGTAATAACCAGCCATAACTTGTGGGCCTTTCACCCATAATTCGCCAGCCTCATCAACACCAGCTTCACTGCCATCGTCTTTAACTATCTTGATGTCCGTAGACGGCGCAGGCAAACCAATGCTGCCGTTGTACTGCTCTTGATTATATGGACTTAACGTTACCAATGGGGCACATTCAGTTAAACCATAACCTTCTAGAAGACGTGTTTTCGTAACAGACTCCCACTTTTCGGCTACAGGGCGCTGAACCGCCATACCGCCACCTAAAGCAACTTTAAGGTAACTAAAGTCAATATCGGCAAAACCTGGCGTGTTTAACAACCCATTAAACAAGGTATTTACACCGGTAATTGCAGTAAATGGGTATTTATTTAACTCTTTAACAAAGCCCGGCATATCTCTAGGGTTAGTGATGAGTAAATTAGTACCACCTAAGGTAATAAAGGTTAAGCAGTTAGCTGTTAACGCAAAAATATGATAAAGCGGAAGCGCCGTAACAACGAGCTCTTTGCCTTCTTCTAACTGTGGCTTTATCACCGCTTTTGCTTGCTGTAAATTGGCAACCATGTTGCGATGAGTCAACATTGCACCTTTCGAGACCCCAGTTGTTCCACCGGTGTATTGTAAAAAGGCTAAATCATCACCGCTTAGCAAAACTGGTGTAAACGGTAGGCTGTTTCCAGTTGAAATAACTTTGTTAAAGCGGACGACATTTTTAAGTGAAAATGGCGGTACCATTTTCTTCACGTATTTAACCACGCTATTTACAATAGCGCCTTTGACTAAACCTAGACGGTCACCTAAAGAAGTAAGCACGACGTGTTCTACCGGCGTGTTATCGATAACCTTTTCCAACGTATGGGCAAAGTTTTCAATAATTAGCATTGCTTTAGTGCCAGAGTCATTTAATTGATGCTCAAGCTCTCTGGCAGTGTAAAGCGGGTTTACGTTAACGACTGTTAAACCAGCCAACAATGCGCCGAATAACGCCACAGGATACTGCAAACAATTAGGCACCATGATGGCAAACTTATCACCTTTCTTTAATCCTAATTCTTGCTGACAATAGGCTGCAAATGCTTTTGCTTGTTGTTCAAGTTCCGCAAATGATATTTCTGCGCCCATGCTGATAAACGCGGTGCGATTAGCATAAATACCAACGTATTTATTAAACATTTCGACCAATGACGCATATTTGTCCGGATCTATTTCGTGAGGAACACCGGGTGGGTAACTTTTTTCAAGCCAGATCTTTTGCACTATTATTCTCCCCTGTCTTTTGCAACTTTAACTCTAGTCATTTTTATAAATTATTCTAGCCGTGCTTTATGATAATCCTAACATTTTGTCAGATTTATTATTCTAAAATGAAAGCTTCACTGCACGAGATGACTATTATGTTTAAAGTTATATTAAACAATGACAACTTTTAAACACATGTTTGAATGATGCAAGTTTTACTTTAATACTGGTCTAATGTCTATAACTTTCTTGAGCCATCTAGTGAATATTGAATATTCACATTCAGTTTGCTGTATTTATAAACAACCTAATTTGCTTTGCTGTTTCCTCTGGTTGCTCCATATGCACATGATGACCACCAGATAAGGAGTACTCTGTTAAATTTTGATAAAAACGTGCAAACGCTGCTCGCCCTTCGTTCACCATATCTACCCCTTTATCTCCATAAATGTGCAAACATGGAACACGAATGTCGGAAATTAACTGCTTTGCTTGACCGAACGTTAGGCGATAAGGAGAAACATTTCTCAAACGGCTATCTGCTCGCCAAGTAAAACCACCTTCTATCCCTTCTAATCCGCGTTCGCACAGAAGTTTTGCTTCCGAGTATTGTAAATCAGAGACTTGCATTCTGGCGCTAATAGCTGAGTCGATATCAGCATGAATCGGTTTACGCTTAACATGTTGAATACGACGAGTTTCCATGCCTTTTCGCAACTGCTGGGTCGTTTTTTCTTCTTCTTGGCAAATAAAGCCCAATGTATCTATTAATACCAAGCGTTTTACTTTTTCAGGAAATGCAGCACTAAATGCCGACGCTACCATGCCGCCCATCGAGTGAGCAACAATTGTCACAGACTGCCATTGCTGTGTTTCAATCAACGAAAGTAAGTCGTATACGTAGTCAAAAAAATGGTAGTGTGCATCGTCGCCACGATGATCTGAATGGCCATGCCCTGGCCAATCGACAGCAATACAGTAGTTATCGTGTAACAAAGGAAGCAAAGGAGTAAAGCTAGCTGCGTTATCTAGCCAACCATGTAAAAACAGTATTGGCGAGTTATTTGTCTCCCCTACCGTCAAACCCGAAATAAGACTACCGTCTACTTCAGCTGAAAACTCTTTCAAATCAGCCACTATTTAATGACACCTGATTTTGGCGACGATTTAGGCGCTGATGTAGACGATGATGTCGTTTTCACTTTTGTGGTGCTTCTTACTGGGTAAACAGGATACCTATACGGGTATCCGTTGTAAAAATAAGATGGGTGATGCCAGAAAGGGTTAGCGTCTATTCGTACATCCACTTCATGAATTGTTTTCCATAAATGGACGTAACTTGCCTGTAATGTTGGAAAAACATAAGGGTGCTCACCTATTTTTCCAGCTTCTGCTTTACCTGTTTCCCCTAACACGGTAATGCTCTTACCTTTTTTATACACCATAGGATCTAAAAAACCCGGATAATAAATGATAAAGCGTCCAGCAGTGTTTTCCGATACATTTGGTCGCCCTGTTGACTTTGCATCAAAATAAACCACTTCAATTTTAGTGTTTTCCGATAGATTCTTAACGCTTGCAATTACGCCAGCCCACCTAGCCTTGCGGCCTTGTTGAACAGCTGTTTGTTCTGTTAACGGGCGGTATTCTGCTAAATTAACGTTATCTTCTACACGCAGCTTTTCAGGTAAAGAAGTACAGCCAATAAGTAATAAAGATAAAGAGCATACGGAAATGAGCGGCTTAGAAAATAACTGTTTCATTGAACATCCTATGATTAAGAAATCTTATTTTTATAGCTAGGCTGAGCATATTGGGTCAAAAATCGTAAAGCAAATAAAGCAATGCCTAGCCAAATAATGACCCAAACTATTTCTGGAATAAAAGTTAACTGTGCCAGTGCCGCGCCATCACCGATAGCCTGCCTATCCAATAAGGCTAATGGACTTAATAAACTATTTAGCAATACAGTGGCACCAATTACTTTAACAATCCACTGATCCAACTGATTATTTTTAAAATAAATTAACACTAAAAATATCGCTAGTAATACCGAAAGAATAACAAAGGTTAAGAGATCTTTACTCCAAAAGACCAAACTAGATAACAATAAAGTACTGATAGTTATTAATACAATTCTTGCAGCTTTATCGTTTATGCACGCACAATAAATGGCGGTGCCCCATAAAGTCGCGCCAAAGTACCCCGAAAAAGCGATAATCGCAGACATTCCACCGTGCACAGTGCAAAGCCCTGCACCATTGATAAATAATTCAATAGATACAACATTACCACCCGTTAGCAACGCTGCTAGTCCGTGGCTTATTTCATGAAAATAAGTTTCTAGCCAATTAAAAGGGATAGATATAAACGGAGTATTCATTAATACAACAGATAGAAACAACACTATCCAAAGTTGATATCTGGAAAAAAATGAAACGGAATTACTTGCAGGTAACGTCATTGTTTAAAAAGCAAATAGTGAATAATTAAGCGTATAGGTCAACGCCGAATGATTGCTTAATGGCTTCCCGTTGAGGAATATAATCTACATTTTGATAGGCGGAAATCGCTGTTTGATTTCTCGCACTGGGTTGGTCGTATTCTGCACTTTGCTGGCTAGATGATTGCGAGTTATTCTCAGGTTGAGCTTGCAAGCTATTTTGTTGCGTTTGACTTTCTTGTGCCTGACTCTGCTGCTCAAATTCAGCGATAGCTTGTTCGTTAACGTCAAAACGTTCTTGCCTTTGCTGCTCAATATTTTGAGATTGCGTATTTTGCTGTTCCCTTGCTTCTGACCTTTCACGAACGATCAACTGTTCGCCCTGTTGATTAGTACGCAACTGCGTATCAACAGAGAGCGACGGGCTAGATTGTGGCGTATACGCCGTGGAACTATTTACTTGCATACCTTAACCATAACAAAAAAACAGCAATTTCTCCAAGAATTATTCTCTGCCAGGCAGCTTCTTCCACGAAACTGTATCGCGAACATAGGTGGGTTGAGCATTTTCAGCGGTAACCGTTTCACCTGCCTCGAATAGTGGCATGGCAATAGTTAACATATCAACAGCATCGGGCAATTCGATGGTTACCTCTGCCTGATTAGTTCTCAATGCAAGCAATTCATCATTATATGCGTGCCATCCTGTACCAACACCGAATGAAGCTTCAGAAACATATTCAGCTAAATTTTGAGGTGGAATTACGCGCTCTTCACCAACCAATTGCATAATGTTTTGTGCATCAAGCTGATATTGCCCTTGGTAAATTTCAGACATGCGAGCGTCAATACAAGCAATTGCATTTGTTTGTTGTTGTTTTCTATATGCTTGTTGTGCCAATGCTTGCAATGTAGATACACCTACTAATGGTAGATTAGCAGAGTACCCAAGCCCCTGAGCCACACCAATTCCTATGCGTACGCCGGTAAAGCTACCCGGACCTCTACCAAAAACAAGGCCATCTAATTGGTTTAATTTACAACCTGCTTCCTTTAGTAGTTTATCTACCATAGGTAAAAGCAAGGTACTATGAGATTGAGGACACACATCAAAGTCTTGAAAAGTATTACCTTGCCACAATAAAGCAGCAGAGCATGCTTCTGTTGAAGCATCTATCGCTAAATAGTTTGCCATATTTGTTAAGTTTCCTGATGAGAGCTCGTCTCATGACTATGTAAATCGGTTAAAAATTGTTGCGCTTTGGCAATGTCTCTGGTGCGCCTCATATCAGGTAAGCTTTTTAAAAAAACTTCGCCGTATGGACGGTTCACCAATCTATCGTCGCATATTACCATGACTCCCTGATCGGTTACATCACGAATCAGTCGTCCTACCCCTTGCTTTAAGGTAATAACGGCATCTGGGAGCTGAATTTGACTAAAAGGATCTTGCCCTTGACGCTTTACATCTTCGCACCTTGCTTGTAATAAAGGTTCGTCTGGTGAAGCAAATGGTAATTTGTCGATGATGACACAAGTTAGTTTCTTACCTCTAACATCAACGCCTTCCCAAAAACTAGCAGTTGCTAAAAGCACAGCGTCTTTTTGTTGGACGAAATCATCTAACATCGTTCGCTTAGCCATTCGTCCTTGCACCAATAAAGGATTATCTAACTCTTCTGCCAAAATATCGGCAACTTGATTGAGCATTCTGTAACTAGTAAACAGTAAAAAGCACGCTCCCCCACTCGCTTGAATCAGCGGGACAGCTAAATTAGCGATAGCAGCAGCTCGTTCAGGACTGTTTGCTTGCGGTAAATAACGAGGAATAACAAGTTGTGATTGATTAAGGTAATCGAAAGGACTATCCAACATAAGCGAGTCAGCGTTTTTTAACCCTAACAATTGGGTAAAGTGATTAAACCCACCATCAACAGCTAAAGTAGCGGAGGTAAATATCCATCCTGCATCGCGACTGCTCATGTGTTGCTGAAATTTATCTGCTACGCTAAGCGGCGTTAAGTGCAATACCACGTGCTGGCGAGTGGTTTCATACCAAAAGCTCATTCCAAATGACTCGGTATTTGCCATCATGTCATATTTTGCCAGTATGTTAACCAACCTATCAAAGCAATTATCTATCGCTTCGCTTCTTGAAAGACACAATTTTATGACTTGATATAAAAAATCTAGATCTGTTTTTAACTGTTCAAAGACTTTTTTAAACCGTATTAATTGTAATTTCTCTCGCCAATTACCACGCTCTGGATCATGGTTGAACGCCAGTCTAAATTCTTGTGCAGTTTTTTGGACTTTTTCACAAGCTTTGCCCAATTGTTTTACATCTTGCAGACTGGTTCGATATAACTGCAGAACATCGCTTGTCAATTCTGTGACTTGGCGCGTAGAAAAAGCATCGCCAAAATATTCACTGGCAACATCTGGAATTTGGTGTGCTTCGTCAAATATAACGACATCAGCTTGCGGAATTAACTCGCCAAAGCCAGTGTCTTTCAACGCCATATCGGCAAAAAACAAATGGTGATTTACCACAACGACATCTGCTTCAATGGCCTTTTTTCGGGCGTTAACTAAATAACAATCGTCAATGTTAGGGCAGTCTTTGGCTAAGCAGTTATCGACAGTGCTGGTCACATAAGGATAAATTCCCGAATCGTCAGCAACATCAGTTAATTCACCAATATCGCCAGTTTTAGTTTGCGTCGACCAAGACTGGATTTTAACAAAGTCTGCAAGCATTTGGGCGTCAAGCTGGCCTCTTTCTTGTTGATAAAGTGCTAAACGATATAAACACAAATAATTAGCTCGACCTTTAAGCAACACGATTTTTGCACCTGAGGCGATATTTTGCTTGAGCAACGGCATATCTTTATGAAAAAGTTGCTCTTGCAGATTCTTAGTCCCAGTAGAGACAATGACTTTTTTCTCTGACAACAAAGCAGGAATTAGATAGGCGAACGTTTTTCCTGTGCCCGTACCCGCTTCCACAACTAAGCTTCCTTGATTTGAAATGGCTTTATCTACAGCTAGCGCCATGTCTATTTGAGGTTGACGGGGTGAGTAATGTTCTACAGTACTCGCTAAAATTCCGCTTTCAGAAAATGCGTGTTCTACTGAGTTTGACATGGATAATTTTATTAGGAAAAGTGGCGCTAGTATATCTTCATGGAAAATAACTGTCAGCGCTTTTCCGCGAATTCATTTAACACACAAGTAGATTTAAATATAAATATCTAAATGAGGCGTGTCTTCATCAGGCTTATTTTGTTCTTTCTTAGGGCGCGTAATATCTTCTCTGTGCAGAAGAAGGTTCTCCTCGTCAGCTTCTACCTGAGGATGTGTCAATTGCTCTTCTTTAGTCTGATACGATGAGCGACTATCATGTGGTTCATTATCAGAACTTCCTCCGTGCTCACTATCAGCGTTTTTCTCTTTAACAAAGTACAAATTATGCTCTTCAAGGTGGTCGAGATCTTCTGACACAGATTTCGCAGCAGTTTCCTTGTGTAACGATTTTACCCTCAGCTTTTCAGGCTTAATAGGTACAGTTCTTACTTTAGTTAATGCCGTGGTAAAAATGTCCATCTCGATATCCTAGTTCAAAGGGCTAGCGATAGTTTTGCTAATTACTTATTAGCCATATTATCGGCAAAATAACGTAAAAGTTAATATTTTAGATCGATATTGCATAAATAAATGGCAACAAGTGCTTGCTCATTGACAAAATTAGCAGTATGGTTAGCGCAAGTGTATACAATTAGTTGAATTGCTCTAATCAATTTTAAATGAGAGAAATTAATTCAACTAACTAATTTTTGCTTGAATAGTTCAAGCACTAAAATGAGATTTAATAGATATTATGACTACAAACCTGACTGTAATTCATCATCACCATCATACGAATTAGCCGCTCAGGTTTGTTCGCTGAGGGGTTTATGGACCTTTCAGTGGCAGTAGCAAAAGTTGTTTAGCAAAACCCCCGAAAGAGTCCAACTCTCTCGGGGGTTTTGTCGTTTTTACGGGCTATGAATTGTATATACAGGACTAAACAACAGCTAAACACTGCATTATTAACTGGATTTTAAAACTTTAGGAATATTGACATGACAACAGAAACTAGACTTCGCATCGCCATGCAAAAATCAGGACGTTTGAGTGAGGATACTCAAGCACTTTTAAAACGTTGTGGCCTTAAAATAAACGTTGCTGATCGCAGGTTACTGGCTCATGTCGCTAATATGCCCATCGACATTATGCGAGTAAGAAGTTCAGACATTCCAGGCCTTGTTATGGATGGAGTCTGCGATTTAGGCATTGTCGGCGACAATACGTTGGAAGAGACGGCCTTAGAACGCCAATTATTAGGTAATAATTCAGAGTACATTAAAACAACGGCGTTGAATTTTGGTGGCTGTCGTTTATCAATTGCCATGCCCGAAGAATTTGAATACACAGGTATCAAAAGCCTAGACGGTTTAAGATTTGCCACTACGTACCCACAGTTACTGAAACGCTATGCTGAAGCAAACGGAATCAACATTGATTTTTGTCTATTGAAAGGTTCCGTTGAAGTTGCGCCACGCGTCGGTTTAGCAGACGGGATTTGTGATTTAGTGTCAACAGGTGCAACCCTTGAAGCGAACGGTTTGGTGGAAGTTGAAGAAATATTTCGCTCAAAAGCGTCTCTTATTCAAACCGCAACGCCACTAGCACAAGAAAAACAAGAGATTTTGGATACCTTACTTCCGCGTATTCAAGGTGTAATGAAAGCGAAAGAGAGCAAGTACATTATGCTACACGCTCCCAAAGATAAAATCGCTGAAGTCAGCGCGCTTATGCCTGGCAAGGAGACGCCTACTATTTTACCACTGGCAGAGCGTGACGATTTGGTTGCAGTACACGTTGTCGCTACAGAAACCTTTTTCTGGGAAACCATGGAACAACTTAATGCGTTAGGCTGTAACTCTATCTTGGTTATGCCAATTGAAAAGATGATGGGGTAAAAATGACAATCAGTAAAATCAATTGGCAACTGTTAAACCGACAAGAGCGTCAAAATGCCCTTTCGCGTCCAGCAATGGCCGAAAGTGATTTGTTATCGACGCAAGTTGCCAACATTCTAAATGAAGTAAGACGTAAAGGTGACAAAGCGCTATATGACTTCACGCAGCGATTTGACGGCGTAGCTCTTTCATCGTTGAGAGTGTCAGAAGAACAAGTAGAACAAGCGATAGCTTGCTTATCTGAGTCAAGATTAGCGGCTATTGAAAAAGCTTATGGGCAAATAAAGCGTTTTCACGCCGCTCAAAAACCAAAAGATATCGAAGTAGAAACGGCGCCAGGCGTGGTGTGTACATTAAAGACCGAAGCGATTGAAAGTGTCGGTTTATACATTCCTGCTGGCAGTGCACCACTACCTTCTACCGTATTAATGTTAGGTGTTCCCGCAGAGCTAGCAGAGTGCCAACGTAAAGTATTAGTTAGCCCACCGGATGCTAATGGCAACGTAGCGCCAGAAGTTCTTGCAGCAGCTAAACTTTGTGGCATAAAAGAAATTTATGCCATTGGCGGCGCGCAAGCGTGTGCTGCACTGGCTTTTGGTACTGAATCTATTGAGCCAGTAAATAAAATATTTGGTCCAGGCAATAAGTTTGTCACTGAAGCGAAAAAGCAATTAGCACAACAGGTGGCAGGCTTTGCTATCGATATGCCAGCAGGCCCTTCAGAAGTGCTAGTGATAGCGGATGCGCAAGCAAATCCAGCATTTGTCGCAGCAGACTTACTTTCGCAAGCGGAGCACGGCCCTGATAGCCAAGTCATTTTACTGTCTGATAGCGAAGACCTAATTGATAGAGTTAACACAGCATTAGCTGAACAAGTCGCAGTTCTGTCTCGCAAAGACATCGCTTTACAGGCACTCAGCCAAAGCAGATTGATACTCACACAAGATCTCGCACAAGCGTGTGAGGTATCTAACGCTTATGGTCCTGAACACTTAATTGTTCAGACCGATAATGCACAATCATTATTAGCAAATTTAAGAAACGCGGGTTCTATTTTTGTAGGTGCTTTCACGCCAGAATCTGCCGGTGATTACGCTAGTGGCACTAACCACGTTTTACCGACTTATGGCTATTCTAAAGTAGTTTCTAGCTTATCGTTAGCGGACTTTTCACGTCGCTATACTGTACAAAGTATTAGTCGCCAAGGGCTGGCGAATATTGCCGACTGTATTTGCGAACTAACGGACGCTGAAGGTTTAGATGGCCACAAACGAGCGGTGACTATTCGATTGGAGGAAGCAGGATGAGCTTAATAAATAAACTCGCTCGCAAAGAGTTATTGGATATGGTGCCTTATCAGTCTGCACGCCGCTTATATGCGGGTAACGGAGAGTTTAATTCTAAAATTTGGCTTAATGCTAATGAAGCTTCTGGACCTGGTATTTACCAAGTTAACAGTGACTGTGTTAACCGCTACCCTGATTTTCAGCCAACGAATTTAATGGATGCATACTCAGCTTACTCAGGCTTACCGATTGAAAACATTTTAGCAACGCGTGGCGCTGACGAAGGCATTGAATTATTAATTCGTACATTTTGTACGGCTTATAAAGACAACATCCTAATTTGCCCACCAACCTATGGTATGTACGCAATCAGCGCGGAAAACCACGGTGCAGGCATAAATAAAGTACCTTTGGTTAACAATCAACTAGATTTGGCAGGGTTAAAACAGCAAGTGGGTAAAGTCAATGTGGTATTTCTTTGCTCGCCTGGTAACCCAACAGGTAATTTACTTAATGCAGAAGACATTAAGCAAACCATTGAGATGTTTGCCGACTCTGCGCTAGTTGTTGTTGATGAAGCCTACATAGACTTCGCACCAGAGCAGACCGTAGCTAACTGGTTGGACACATACGAAAATCTAGTTGTGTTGCGAACTTTGTCAAAAGCCTTTGCATTAGCGGGTATTCGCTGTGGTTTTACTTTAGCCAGTAAAAGTATCATCGAGATGATGAGTAAAGTAATAGCCCCTTACCCTATTCCGGCTCCGGTTGCCGAAATTGCCAGCGAAGTATTGTCTTTAAAAGGTTTAGCGCAAGTAAATATTCGTGTTCAAGAAGTCAATGTGCAACGAGAATTACTGTCAAATTGGTTAAGAGAACAGAGTTGGTGTACTAAAGTATTTGAATCAAATGCTAATTTTGTTCTGTTCCAATGTGCAACCAATCAACTAAAAGACGAAATTTTTATCGAGTTGGAGCAGCAAGGGATCCTAATAAGAGATCAATCAAAGCAGCCTCAATTAGAAAACTGTTTACGGGTTAGTATTGGTAGTGAAAGAGAACTTTCTGCCTTAAAGCAAACAATAGAAAATTACATGGCGGATCGCGCCACGTTAGTAGTACAAGAGTAAGACCATGTCACAGCAAAACATTTTATTTATTGATAGAGACGGCACTTTAATTGAAGAGCCAATTACAGATAAACAAGTTGATACGTTAGAAAAGTTAGTATTCGAGCCTGACGTTATTCCAGTATTGCTCGCTTTACAAAAGAAGGGCTACCGACTAGTGATGGTGTCAAACCAAGATGGACTTGGTTCCGATAGCTATCCACAGGCAGATTTTGATTTACCGCATGACAAAATGATGGATTTATTTACATCTCAAGGTATTACTTTTGATGAAGTATTATTGTGTCCTCACTTCGAAGAAGACAACTGCTCTTGTCGCAAGCCAAAACTTGGTTTAGTCAGCGACTACTTGCAGCAAGGTAAAGTTAATTTTACTAACTCTTTTGTTATTGGTGACAGAGAAACTGACATGCAGTTAGCTGCCAATATGGGCATTCGTGGCTTTAAATACAATCGCGAATCACTGACATGGAATGATATTCAAGAAGCACTACTTAACAGCCCTAGAACCGCAAGTATTACTCGTACCACCAAAGAAACAGATATTAATGTCTCGGTTAACTTAGATAAAGTCGGCGATGTAAGCATAAAAACTGGCTTAGGCTTTTTTGACCACATGTTAGAGCAAATTGCGACCCACGGTGGTTTTTCAATGCAAGTATCTGTTGATGGCGATTACCACATTGATGATCACCACAGTGTTGAAGACACCGCCTTAGCGCTAGGCCAAACACTTAAAGAAGCCTTGGGCGATAAACGTGGTATTGGCCGTTTTGGCTTTGTATTGCCTATGGACGAGTGCCGTGCAGAATGTGCTATCGACTTATCTGGTCGCCCGTGGTTGGAGTTCGATGCTAAGTTTACTGATTCACACGTTGGTAAAATGTCGACACAAATGGTGTCGCACTTTTTCCGTTCTTTAGCTGATTCAATGGCGATTACTCTACACCTAAGTACTACCGAAGGTAACTGCCACCACCAAGTGGAAAGTTTATTCAAAGTATTTGGCCGCGCTTTACGACAAGCGATTGAAGTAAAAGGCGATGTTTTACCAAGCTCGAAAGGCACCTTGTAATGACAAAGAAAAACCAACAAATTGTTATTGTTGATACTGGCTGTGCCAACCTATCATCAGTTGCTTTTGCTGTGGCGAAACTAGGCTATCAGGCAACGATTACAGATGACCTAGACCAGATTAAACGTGCTGACAAAGTCATATTACCTGGTGTAGGCAGCGCACGACACGCAATGGAAAACATTGTCGCTAAAAACCTAGTTGAAACACTGCAAGGACTCACGCAACCAACACTAGGTTTTTGTTTAGGTATGCAGTTAATGACAACTTCCTCTGTTGAAGGCGCAAAAGAGGACACAGTTCAATGCTTAGATTTAATACCAACTGAAGTAAGGCCCTTACAAGCTGAAGGATTACGCTTACCACATATGGGCTGGAACACCTTAGCGAATATAACTGACCATCCGGTTTTCGCTGGAATTGACAACGGTGAGTACGTGTATTTCGTTCATAGTTTTGCCGCGCCAGTTTCAGAATATACCGTCGCAACATGTGAATATGGGCAGCCGTTTTCAGCGGCAATTGCTAAAGATAATTTCATAGGCTGTCAGTTTCACCCTGAGCGCTCAAGTAAGCTGGGAAGCAAAATTATTGAAAATTTTCTAGCGATGTAATCTGGCCAGTAAGTAACGGATAAAAGAGATTTAACAAAATGATGATACCGGCAATAGACTTGATAAATGGCGAAGTAGTTCGCTTATATCAAGGCGACTACCAACAAAAAACAAATTACAACTACACAGTGCAAGAGCGCCAACAAGCTTATTTTGAAGCTGGCGCAACCGTGATGCACTTTGTTGACTTAGACGGTGCAAAAGATAGCACTAAGCGTCAGCTTGCCACATTAAAAACTGTAGTAAATCACCCAGAGATGATCACACAAGTAGGTGGTGGTGTGCGAAGTGAACAAGACGTTATCGAGCTACTAGAGCTTGGTGCAAACCGTGTTGTTATTGGTAGCCTCGCCATCAAAGAGCCTGCGCTTGTGGCAAGTTGGGTTGAAAAATATGGCAGTGACAAAATAGTGTTAGCACTCGATATAAAAATAGATGCAGACGGTAAAAAAACCTTACCAACTCACGGTTGGATTAAAGAAAGCGGTGTTGTTCTTGAAGAATTGTTAGCGGCCTACCAAAATGTTGGCATAAAGCACGTACTGTGCACTGACATCAGTAAAGACGGCACATTAACAGGAACCAACGTTAGTCTTTACCAAGAGCTTTGCCAAGCGTACCCAGATATTCACTGGCAAGCTTCAGGTGGTATAGGCTCATTAGACGACATTAAAGCGCTGATCCCGACGGGTGTTGCTGGCGTTATTCTCGGTCGCTCATTACTGGAAGGTAAGTTTACCCTTGAGGAGGCAATCGCATGTTGGCCAAACGCATAATTCCCTGTCTTGATGTTCGTGATGGCCTAGTGGTAAAGGGCGTTCAGTTTCGCAACCATGAAATTATTGGTGATATTGTCCCTTTGGCAGAAAAATACGCAGAAGCTGGTGCTGACGAGTTAGTGTTTTACGATATTACCGCTAGTTCAGATGACCGAGTAGTCGATAAAAGCTGGGTAAGTCGAATTGCAGAAGTTATCGATATTCCTTTTTGTGTTGCTGGGGGTATTAAAACCGAGCAAGACGCACAGCAAATATTGAAGATGGGAGCAGATAAAATCAGCATAAACTCCCCTGCTCTTGCTGATCCTGATCTTATTTCAAGGCTCGCCGATATATTTGGTCAACAATGCATTGTTGTAGGTATCGATAGCTTTTGCAACAAAGAAACAGGCCAGTATCAAGTGTATCAGTTTACAGGCGATGAAAGTAAAACGACCAAGACTAGTTGGACTACCTTTGATTGGATTAAAGAAGTTCAAGCACGCGGTGCCGGAGAAATTGTCTTAAACTGCATGAATCAAGATGGTGTGCGCAACGGGTACGACATAGAGCAACTAAAACTTGCAAGAGAAGCATGTAACATTCCACTGATCGCCTCTGGCGGAGCAGGTGAAATTGTTCACTTTACTGACGTGTTTAAAAAAGCAGATGTTGACGGTGCTCTGGCAGCCAGCGTCTTCCACAAAGGCATCATCAATATGGATGAGTTAAAACAAGAATTATTGCAACAGCAGGTGGTCATCAGAACATGATAGTAAATCAAGATAACTTAAATACTCTAGCATGGGATAAAATGGACAATATGATCCCTGCCATAATCCAGCACCACAAAACAGGTGCTATTTTGATGCAAGGATTTATGAATCAAGAGGCACTTAACTACACGCTAGAAACTGGCAAAGCCACGTTCTTTAGTCGTTCAAAAGAAGGCTTATGGTGTAAAGGTGAAACATCAGGAAACTTTCTACAGGTTAGTCAAGTGTTGGCAGACTGTGATAAAGATAGCCTGTTGATTTCTTGCCTACCTTATGGTCCAACATGCCACTTGGGTACGGAATCTTGCTTTCCAGAACAGAAGCTAACGACACAAAACTTTTTGAGCCAGCTCGAGCAAGTTATCGCTGAACGTCATGAAAGCGCTCCACCAGAAAGTTACACGGCAAAGTTGTTTGCTAAAGGCACAACAAAAATCGCACAAAAAGTTGGGGAAGAAGGTGTTGAGGTGGCTTTAGCGGCTGTCGCAGAAACCAAAGAAGACTTACTCGGCGAGTGTGCAGATTTGTTCTATCACACTTTAGTACTGCTGAGAGATAAAAACATAGAACTTTCAGAGGTGATGGAAAAACTTCAATCAAGACATAAGTAACCTCTCCCTATTGTGAAGTAAAGTTTACCTTTGTAATAAGCATAGACCAAAGTAAACTTTGCTTTGCATTAACAATGTCATTACACTGAAGATGAATGCTATTAACGTTTAAAGCGTTCTAATTACAGTAAGGAGTAAATAACAGGGATTTTCGCAGTTGTATTGAGAAGGTCACTTGATGTTACGTACTACTTTCTATTTTCTTATTAGCTATTTCTTCTTATTGCTCAGTAGTACTGTCAGCGCACAAGACTCCTCTGAAAACATTCTCATTTATATACGCGACGACGTGTATGAAGATTATCAAAACTTTCTTAATGGGCGAGATCCAACGGAAATTACCAATTTTTCAGGTAAAACGATTCGCCGAGATGTTGTCGACATGATCATTGCACAACAAGCGCTAAAGCTAGGCGGTTTTCACTATAAATTTAGCTATGCCCCAGGCAAGTTAAACTTTAGAAATACTAAAATGTTATCTGCGGGTAAATTATTGATCAGTTTCGACTCATATTGGCTTACCGATGCTACCGCTTTAGGTAACGATGTATACGTTTCAAAACCCGTTATTCGCTACGGAGAATATATTGCGGGCATTTATACTAACCCTAAAAACAAAGCGGTTTTGGCAATCCAAAATCTTGCCGATTTAGAACAATTTACCTCTGTATCTACTAAAAAATGGCGAACAGATTGGGCAACATTAGAAGAGCTTCCATTAAAGGAGCTAATAGAAGAAGACGAATGGCTTAGCATGGCAAGAATGGTTAATCTAGGCTGGGTAGACTTTATGTTGATGGCCTTTCATTCAACCGCTGACCGTTCATTTACTATGGACAAAGTTCACCTAGTGCCAGCGCCAAATGTCGGCATCCTATTAAAGGGCAGTCGTCACTTTGTTATTAGTACTAAACACCCATTAGGACAAGAAGCTTATATAGCGATAGAAAAGGGGTTAGCGATTCTAAGGCAGCAAAAACGCATAACTAAAGCATACTCACAAGCTGGCTTTTTTATCGATGAAAATAAAATCAAAGTAATCAATAAATAACTTTTATTTTGACGATAGCACCCTAACCATCTAGTCAAAAATCATTGATTATTTTTTAACTAATCTGTAATATACGGCACCTACCATACACGGACTTTTCATTGCTAAGGAATAGCTATGTTTAAATATTGGTCAATAAAGAAGTACGGCAGCAAACTTTTACCTTTATTAGAAAAACAATACGGCACTCGCCAGTATTACTCTAGTTCTCAAATTCGTACTGTCATCTATAAAAAAGACTTTGATCCTTCCTATTTGCCGCTAGGCTACATTCTATTTTTGGATCCTCAATCTTTAGAAGATGTATTAGCCGCTGAATTTCCAGATATCAAAATCGCTGAATACAAGAAAGAAATTCTTAGATACTTAGAAAAGAAAAGCTATCGAGGCTTTTTGCAAATATTGCAATAACGCTGCTTAATACCAATTACATTAGTTTGGTATTCGTTATTCGACTAGACAAATAAAACTACCAGTGATGAAATGGCAATAATCTTGTTTTAACACTGGTGGTTTATGACTTCCTGTTTAGATTGGCAATGTAAGCCATTTAATCAACTCAATTGCAATGAATTATATGACTTGCTTAAGCTTAGAATTGACGTTTTCGTGGTTGAGCAAACCTGCTACTACCCAGACTTAGATGATTTAGATCGTCACCCAGAAACACTGCACGTATTTCTTTATCAAGAAAGCAAAATGACAGCATATCTGCGTATTCTCCCGCCCGGTACTAGCTATCCTGAGCAGCCATCAATTGGGCGTGTGTTAACTGCGCAATACGCAAGAGGAAACGGTCTAGGTCATCCGTTGATTAAACGTGGCATTGACGCCTGTCAGGCTAAATTCCCAGGATTGGAGATTAAGATTTCTGCACAAGAACATTTAACTGATTATTACGGGCAACACGGGTTTATTGTTTGCAGTGAACCTTATTTAGAAGACGGTATACCTCATATAGGCATGAAGTTACCGTCATAACAGTTGTAGCCTGCAGGAAGCCTAAAGCATTGCCGTTAAGAATAATCTGATGTTTTCAACAGACAAAATAGCAATAACAATAAAGCTAGATATCATACCCCAAAAGCGAAACTTACTCGGGCCTTTTGAATGGGTAATAGCGATAGCATGTAACACTCGGCCGATAGTAAACGCAGCGCCACAAGCATGAACTAAAATCGGATGTGAACCACTATAAGCTGCAAGAGCTAATAAAATAAGAGCTAATGGTGTATATTCAGCAAAATTGCCATGCACCCTGATAGCTTGAGCTAACTCGGCATGGCCACCATCCCCTATTCCAGTCTTGTATTTATATCTAAGCTTTATAATTCTAAAAGCTAACGCGATGTACATTAACCCTAATATTGCAGCGTAAAAGCCGACACTTGTTAATCCCATGTAGGTTCCTTTGTATTAAGTTGCTCTTTTCATTATTAAAAACATTTAACCAAAAGCCAACGGTGACTTATGACAATTAAAGGCCAAAAACGACAAAAGCCCGCATATAGCGGGCTTTTTAGAACAAGGAGTTAAGAATTAACCTAACTGTTCTGCTAATTGTTGGCTAACAGTATCAACGGCTTGAGTACCATCGATAGTGATGTAACCGCAGTTACCTGCTTTTGATTCAGCTTGATAGTAGTCAACAAGTGGCTTAGTTTGCTCATGATAAATACCTAAACGCTTGCGAACCGTTGCTTCTTCATCATCAGGACGAATAACTAGGTCTTCACCGGTTTCGTCATCTTTACCGTCAGTTTTAGGCGGATTATAAACAATGTGGTAAACACGACCAGAACCCGGATGAACACGACGTCCAGCCATACGCTCTACGATAACTTCATCTGGCACGTCAAATTCAATCACGTTATCAACTGATACGCCATTTTCCTTCATCGCATCAGCTTGAGGAATCGTACGAGGAAAGCCATCTAGTAAAAAGCCTGCTTGACAGTCGTCTTGCGCAATACGTTCTTTTACTAGGCCTATGATTAACTCATCAGAAACAAGCTGACCAGCGTCCATTACTTCTTTCGCTTTCTTACCAAGTTCAGTTCCTGCTTTAATAGCGGCGCGTAACATATCGCCGGTAGAAATTTGAGGAATACCGTACTTAGCCATTAAAAATTGTGCTTGAGTACCTTTACCAGCGCCCGGAGCACCTAACAAAATAATGCGCATATACTTATTGCCCTGTATGTTTAATATACTTACTTTGGCGGTTTAACTTAGGCTAATTTTGCTAAAAATTTAACCGCCAAAGCAACTATCATATTGTCGTCATATAGAAGTGCAACACTATACAATTTAGCCCGTATGCAAACAAGTAACAATTGGCTATTAAACATAAAAAAAGGAGCTTATTTGCTCCTTTTTCTACTAAAGTCTAATAATTTACTTGGTTAAGCTCATCATTAGTTTGTTTAATCTTGCCACGAAAGAAGCAGGATCTTTTAAGCTACCACGCTCAGCAAGTGTTGCTTGCTCAAACAGCACGTCTACCCACTGCCCAAACTTTTCATCATCAGTTTCATCAGCTACGTGCTTAACAAGATCATGCTCAGCATTAATTTCAAAAATAGGCTTCACTTCAGGAACTTCTTGTCCAACTTGCGCCATAAGTTTCTGCATTTGAATGCTCATGTCGTCATCAGCGGTAACGATAACGGCAGGCGAATCCGTTAAGCGATTTGAAATTTTTACTTCCTTAACTTTATCGCCTAATACATCTTGCATACGCTTAGTAACTGAATCAAATTCTTGCTCAAGTTTCTCTTGTGCTTCTTTTGACTCTTCATCTTCCATGTCGCTTAGGTCAACTCCACCACGCGCTACAGACTGCAATTGCTTACCATCAAACTCGGTTAAGTGGCTTACTAACCACTCATCGATGCGATCAGAAAGTAATAACACTTCAATGCCTTTCTTGCGGAATACTTCTAAATGCGGGCTATTCTTAGCCGCTTCAAAGCTATCTGCAACAACGTAGAAAATTTTGTCTTGGCCTTCTTTCATACGCTCTACGTATTCAGGAAGCGATACATTTTGCACACTTGAATCTTCATGGCTAGAAGCAAAGCGCAACAGCTTACCAATTTGCTCTTTGTTTGCCATATCTTCAGCAGGACCTTCTTTAAGCACCTGACCAAACTCGTTCCAAAACGATTGATACTGCTCTTTGTCTTTATTGCCAAGCTTCTCCAACATTTTAAGGACACGCTTAGTACAACCTTTGCGGATTGCCTGCGTTACCTTATTGTCTTGTAAAATCTCACGAGAAACGTTTAGCGGTAAATCATTTGAGTCTAATAAACCCTTAACAAAACGTAAGTACGTTGGCATAAATTGCTCGGCGTCATCCATAATAAATACGCGTTGCACATAGAGCTTTAAGCCGTGTTGCTTTTCACGATTGTATAGGTCAAAAGGCGCTTTGCTTGGCACATAAAGTAATGAAGTATATTCAGTTTTACCTTCAACCTTGTTGTGTTCCCAAAGTAATGGGTCGGCAAAGTCATGAGAAACATGCTTGTAAAACTCTTTGTATTCATCTTCTGACACTTCAGATTTTTCACGTGTCCAAAGAGCTGTTGCTTTGTTTACTGGTTCCCATTGTGGTGGAACAGCATCGCGCGCTTCGATAGCGGGCGTAACTACGTTTCCTTCGTCATCTTTTACTTCTTCTTGCGCTTCAACGGCAGGAATTTCTTGCGATAACATTTCAACTGATACAGAAATATGATCAGAGTATTTGGTTACGATAGAACGCAAACGCCAGTCATCTAGGAACTCATTCTCATCTTCTTTAAGATGAAGAATAATATCAGTACCACGGTTAGATTTTTCGATTTGACGCGTAGTGAATTGACCTTCACCTTCACTCTGCCACTCAACACCTTCGCCCGCAGAAACACCAGCAGCACGAGAACGCACAGTGACTTTATCAGCAACAATAAATGCAGAGTAAAAACCAACACCAAATTGGCCTATTAATTGTGAATCAGATGCTTGGTCACCCGATAGTTTTGAGAAAAACTCAGCTGTCCCCGACTTTGCAATAGTACCTAAGTGCTCTACGATTTGGTCATGAGTCATACCAATACCGTTGTCCGATATTGTCACAGTGTTTGTATCTTTATCAGCACTTACTCGAACACGTAATTCGCCGTCACCTTCATAAAGGTCGGCATTTTTCAATGCTTCAAAACGAAGTTTATCTGAAGCATCGGCAGCATTAGACACTAATTCTCGTAAAAAGATTTCTTTATTGCTGTAAAGCGAGTGGATCATTAATTGAAGTAATTGTTTTACTTCTGTTTGAAAGCCATGAACTTCTGGTTGACCTGTCTCAGACATCTGAGCCATCTCCTTTTTATACTAATTTCGTTTACATTCGCAGGATTAAATCCTCAAGTTAAAAGGGATATGGGGATGGTTAATTTAAGATTCAAGAATAAATTTTAATTGGTGGCTAGAGCCTGAAGAGTCAGGCTCTAGTGAGCTTTTTCAACTTACGCGTTAAGTTGTTGTAAGTAGGTTTTACACATTTCTTTGCTATTTTCGTAGTTCGCACACTGCTTAAGCGCCGCAACGCCTTCATCGTGTTGATCTAACTGAAAATAAACCATCGCCTTTTCATAAATAAATAACTCTTCTGATTTAAAAACATCTTCAGCTTGAACAATGAATTTCATGGCACGATCAAAATCTTTCTTCTGGATAAGATACTCAATCATTTTAGTGTACATACCTCGAGAGGCGTTCTCCCAACCACGAACAAGCTCTAAATTTTGATAGGCTTTGTCCAGATTTCCTTGGGTGCGGCGGAGGTTATACATAACATCTCGAATGCCAGGCTGTCTATTAATGCTTAACCGAGTAAGCTGTTTTGCTACTTGGTTCGCTTCAGACACTTTTTGCTCAGACAGCAATTGATTCACTTGGTACGTCACTCGATAACCTTTGATTACCTCAAGGATTTCAGGTTGGTTAATAAACTGTCGCCATTGTTTTTTCTTGACTCGTTGACGTATTTTGTCGTCATACTCGCGTGTCGCATATTTGCGTAATTGAATATCGCGTTTCTCAGGAGACATATGCGACTCTTTAAACCACTGGCCCGCTGACGCTATCAATGTACCCAATCCTTTTTCTACTGTGTTATTTAATCCTTCAGTGAAGCCATTAACATTCATATCCTCAATAGCACCGGTAAGCACTTTTTTCTGCTCACCCCAAAAGTTATCTAACAAGCTTTCTTGCTGCCCTTGAAAATTAGCTAGACGCTCCAAGGTGTCTCTACTTGCACGCGGTGAATACCCCATAGCAATGGCCAAGTCCATTCCTAATAAATCAGCTTCATTTTCTTGGGTTCTTCCCCAAGCGGTACTCCAAACATTGTCGGAAATACTATTAATAAGCCCAGAGTAAACGGCAGCTTTGGTAATGTTTTTACTGCCGTGTTTTGAAGGCTGATAATCCAAATCGTATTTATTACCGCGTTTAACCACTTTGGTGTCTTTAGCGACATTTGCAGCAACAACACCTGATGCAATGGTATTGATAGTCTTTCGTTGTTCATCAAAAGCAGCAGTGCGCTCGTGATGTCGCAGTAATAAATGACTAATTTCGTGAGCCATTAAAGTAACCGCTTCATCTTCACTCTCAATGTTAACCAGCATGCTGATTGGAATATAAATATTTCCCCAAGAATCGACTGAAGGCGCAAAGGCAAAACTATCAATAATATGCACTTTTGCCTTTACCGGTGTACCTGGCCAATGAGATATAATATCGTCGGTCATCTTCTGGAAATATGCATTTAACTTAGGCGATTCGACAATGTTATTAATTCGTACATGATGAGCAGGTACTTCATTACCAGAATAGCTTAATGCTGTGCCTGTTCCTGTATATTTATCTTCTAGCTCTTTGTAGTCGTTAAGCTTAGAAACATCGACAAACTTACCCTCAAATCCATCATAGTAATCATTACCAAATAGATTGGATGCCGCATCCCCTAAACCACTAACTGTTTTGCAACCACCTAGTAATAATGCTACTGATAGCGAACTAAGTGCCAATAATTTTTTCATCTTATTTCTCCTTAGAACAGCTTTTACCGTAACCTAACGTACCTGCTTGCATACTACTTTTGTCTTCATTTTTGTTAAGAGCAACACAAGGCATAACAACACCCTTGCCTTTGTTAAGCTTAACATCCATGGTGTCGAGCCAAACTTCATTGCCTGACTTGTCTTTAATTTTTACGATTTCCAAATCAGTATCAATCAGCAAGACCTCTACCGGCGCCTTTGGCAAAGTCGCGACATCAACTTTTTTAATTAAGCTCGCCTCTTTATCGAGTAAAGCTATTGACGGGTAGACATATTCAATGATTTTTAATGTTTCAGCATATGAATTGAACATAAATAATGAAAGTGATACAGCTAACAATTTACTCACTCGCACAAGTCGTTTTGTGGTAATAGTCATGAGACTCCCTCCTTACCTTTCGTTATTTTAATCGTTAAAAAATGATAAAAATCTTCCAGCGTATCGTTGGGTATCAGCGATACGGCAAGAAAAAACAATCCAATAAAATTAATCACTCGGTATTCAGTGAAAAGTGCTAAATATGCTGTGAAAAGAAATAGTGAACCAATAATCGTAAGCATGCTGTGTTCAACATATGGAATTAATGCTTTAGAATAGCCTCGCTTCCAACGAGATAAGCGGCGCACTAGCGCATTTTTCGATTCAGGCTTAGATTCTGCTGGCGTAAACTTTGCAGTTAATATGAGTGGTTTGTATTGTTCATTTAAAATGTACTTTTCTCTATCTGATAAACGGTACTCTCTATCGAATTCAGGCTTGCTTTTTCCCTCTATTAAACAGTGTGACAAACATGTTGCATCGTCATTAGCGTTATTAGTATCTTTATGAATAACAAAATTCAAATCTGCTGGCGCAGACGCTTGTTTTGCCCAACGAAGTTTAAAAATGAGTAAAACGAACAGCAACTCAACTAAGTCTATCCAATTAATGTCTGTATCGAACACGCTTGGCGAGTCTCTGAGATAATTTTCACCGTAAGTTATCAAATTATCTAATGCCATTGCGTGAAGAAAAACGCCCGGTGTTAAGCCATGAACTGGCGAAACCACTTTATCCTGAGCACCACTGATATTAGCGCCTATCAAGACAATTTTATCTTTAAAAGCGGCATTAAATAACGTTTCTGCGTCCTCGTCACTACCAATCAAAGAAGATGCCATCATCGTTTGACTGTAAGGACATTCTTGAATCTTTTCGCCACTAATGCGCCAAAATAAGTCGGAAAGGAACATTCGAATAATCGACGTATTGCGCTGGCAATCTTCGTTCGGCGTTAATTTACTCTGAAAGTCAGCTACTTTTTCTCCCCACTGAATAGACATTGGCGCGTTAAAGCTGTTTCGCTGAAACTGACATTTACCCGTTTGGCTACAGTACTCTTCATAAAGAGCCAGAGCTGCAGTATTTAAACCATTGGTATTTAGCGGATATTGATCACCGAAGCCCCTCCAAGCGATATCAGCCCAATATTTTTGCTCACTCAGCGCTTGAGGGATATTAGTTACACCATCATCAGAAAGAGCTAAAAAAGTTTTAGTACCGTTAAGCTTCTCATAGCGCTCCAAAATTCTAGGTAAACGACTTAGCTTATCGCGCCCTTCGCTTCTATCTTGTGAATACACTAAATCGATAAACATAGCTTTGGGTTCGTAATGCAGTATCTTTCTAAACAATCTAATTTGTTGGTTATACGGTAAAGGCCAACTTGACTCGGTATGCTTCAAGTATTGCTCATCAATTAAAACAACAATGATTTCTTTTTGCGCTTCATTGCTATATAGGGTGGACTTCATCCGATTGATAAAGTTAGCTGAAGCATTATCTGATGCGGTAACTAAACCAAATGGATCAAGCAGCAAAAAGCCAATAGCAAGGAGAAACTTGCAAGTATGCGACGCTTTTGAAACTAAAAATACAAAATATTTGGTCATGTAGTCCTTTACCAACCGCTCAATCAAAGGAAAGAAGTACATTTGTACAAATGCACTAATATCTATTGCTTAATTTTACACCATGTATATCAGCTTGCATAAAATTCTTCAACGAAAATAACACAAACTTTATACAATTTTTGTATAATAAACACCCTGAACTCAGCTAAACTTTATTGGTTGTATTATTGATAGATCTTTACGTTATTTTCTAAGGAGTTGTTATGCAAAAACATGGAATAACAATTGGCATTGAGAGAACAGGTAACCAACTGTTTATGTCGATGGAAGTAAAGGGGAAGCTAACTCATGAAGACTACTTAATCATTACACCTATGCTTGAATCAGCTTTGCTTGGCATTGAATCTCCGTCTATTAGCGCCCTGATAGATTGTACAGCGTTGGAAGGTTGGGAACTACGAGCTGCATGGGATGACTTTAAACTTGGTTTAAGTCATGGTAAACAGTTTAAAAAGGTCGCACTAATAGGCCGAGAAGGCTGGCAAGAGTGGGCTACCAAAATCGGCAATTGGTTTTTGTCTGCCGAAATCGTTTTTTTCACTAATCACAATGATGGCATTAACTGGCTAAAAGAAACCTAAACCGAGATTAACGCCTCGATAAATCCTTAGTACTGTTTTCTGCCAGAAAGTGCATGTGACAATGTATTGCCATCAACAAACTCTAATTCACCACCAACGGGCACCCCATGCGCAATTCTCGACACATTGACTTCGTGTTTCTTAGCAAGCTCTGCAATAAAATGTGCGGTAGCTTCTCCTTCAACAGTAGGGTTAGTTGCAAGAATAACCTCATTTAAACTGTTGTCACTAAATTGCTGCTCAAGTACATCCAACCCTATATCTTCAGGACCAATACCATCGATGGGTGATAAATGCCCCATCAACACAAAATAACGGCCTTGAAATTCGCCTGTTTGCTCTATTGCAATAACATCTGCTGGAGATTCAACGACACAAAGCTGCCCTTGCTCACTCCTTCTCGGATTATCACAAATGTCACATAACTCCAGTTCAGTAAAGTTACGACATTGACGACAATGTTGGACGTTTTGCATCGCATTGCTCAAAGCATCTGATAACTTTTCACCGCCTACACGATTACGTTCCAATAAATGAAACGCCATGCGCTGCGCTGATTTGGCTCCCACGCCGGGCAAACATTTAAATGCGAGAATAAGCTCTTGTACTAAAGGACTAAATTTCATAATTATCGTGTGAAAAATTTTTTGCTAGTCTACAAGAAGTTGAATAACACTGTAAACGTATCAATCAGCATAAAGTTGCTGACTTTACCACTTTTTAGCTTAGAATAAGCTTTTGACCTTCCCCTAATAAAGAACCTCATGATCAGTCACTTGTTTATCGCTTTCATATTGCTCTTGTTTACCACGGCTGTTTTGTCTCGACTTTATGCTTTGCCTAAAAATATTTGGGTGCTTTTTCTACTGCAGCCACTAGTGATGGCCGCGTCTCCCGTTATCGTTTTTATTGGAGGGATTTTAGCATCACAAATCGCGCCGGACCCGTCGCTGGCAACCTTGCCGGTAACTGTGATGATCTTAGGGGTAGCTTCAGCTGCAGTTCCTGCAGCAATGCTTGCCAAGAAATGGGGAAGGAAAAAAGCTACTTACTTTGGATTTTTATTGGGGTTAATTGGCTGTTTAATCGCTGCACAGGCAACGATAGACGGGCACTTTATTCTATTCACTATCGCCTCTTTGCTATTGGGAATGTGTACTGCCTTTATTCAACAACTGCGATTCGCAGGTATAGAAAGCACAAGAACGCCTAGTGACGTCCCTAAGGTGCTTTCGGTTTTAATGCTTAGCGGCATATTTTCTGCTTTCTTAGGCCCTGAGATTGCCGTTGTAGCTAAAGACTGGATAAGTTCAGCACATGGGTATACTGGCTCCTTCTTGTTATTAGCGGCATTGAACCTTGTCGCTATGGCAATGATGACCCAATTTAAAGATCCAACACCATCAACTGCTGATGAAAACAGCTCTGGACGCCCACTAAGCACCATTGCAAAACAACCGCTATTTTTTGTTGCCATTACCACTGCAGCTCTAGGCTTTGCTTTAATGAGTTACTTGATGACTGCAACCCCCTTGAGCATGCACAACATGGACGGCCATTCGTTAAATGATACTAAGTGGGTAATACAAACACATATCGCGGCCATGTTTTTACCATCGCTTTTCACAGGTTTTTTAGTTAGCAAGTATGGTTTAAAAAGCTTATTTATCAGCGGCGTCGTTATTTACGGGTTAGTTGCTTTGGTCGCATTTAGTGGACACGAAGTTATGCATTATTGGTGGGCACTTCTTCTTCTAGGCGTAGGCTGGAACTTTCTATTTTTAACTGGGACTTCTTTGTTGCCGCAAACCTATGAAAACAATGAAAGACATCAAGTACAAGCACTAAATGAATTCGTCATCTTTGCCAGTCAAGCAACCGCCTCGCTACTCGCCGGCTGGGTGTTATTCTCTTTTGGTTGGCAAGCTGTTGTTCTATCAAGTATTCCTTTTATCGTCATATTAGTTATAGCCATCATTGTCTATTTAAAACACTGTAACAAAACTGTCACATAGATCGATTACTATCTGATATAAATAAAAATAATTACAATTTGATTAAACACTCAAAAGTTTATTCGAATAGCAATTCTTAAAAGGTATATCAGTGTCCTTTGTGCGTAGTAAAGTAAAAGCGTCAGTTATCGCTAGTGTTGGCACATTTCTCATCTTTGTTTTGCTCTACCCTCGAGAGATCACTGAAAACAAAATTGCCCAAGAAAAGCTTGTACAAACTGAGTTTAATTGGTTCAAGCAAGAAATTGACGTAGTACTTACCCAGCTATCAGACTATTTTGAATACAACGAAACTTTGTCGCCATCGTGTCTAGATAGCGACTTATCGATTTTTAGAAGAGCACACTTTCAAATGCCCATGGTGGCAGAGTTTGGTTTAGTTAACCCGCAAGGACAACTTATATGCGCTAGCTGGGGAAAAGTGGTACCACCGCGGGTAACTGCTAGCCCCAAACCCATTAACCCTGGTCAGATGCGCTTTTTTGGTCCTATACATACAACACTCGTAGGCGAGGCGGCTTTAGTTATTTCTCGCACTCGCAAAGATGGATATGAACTAAACGCCCTACTTCCACAATCTATTTTGCAAAGCCGCATTGCAGGCGTTAACGAAGAATTTACCTTTGCGGCAATAATTGACGCAAAAACTGGAGTACCACTATCTCTCGTTGGTAATTACAGTCTACCAATTAACAACAGTTCACTTTTGCCGATTGATAGCAGTGTAACGTTAAAGCAACAACAGTTAGACAACCTAACAACACATTTTTTAATGGCAGAGCCTTTAGCGCAATTACCAGAACTAGCCTTTATCTTGGCCATTAAAGACGACGTTTTATACGGTAAAAAAGTGCTACCTTCCATTACCACACTAATAATTCTTGTAGTCAGTTTCGCGGGGTTATTTTTATTGGTGACTAGCTACCAAGAAGTATACAAAAGCCGAAAAAGTAAACTCCTTCACGCAATGCAAACAGGTCAATTTGTTAACTTTTACCAGCTTATTTGGGACTCTAATCAACAAAAATATGTCGGCGCAGAAACCTTAGCAAGGCAAGTTCACCCTGTAGAAGGATTATTAACACCTAATCGCTTTTTACCAGACATTGAAAAAAATGGTTTATCTGTAGAATTAACGCTGGCCGTTATTCGAAATTTAACTATAGAAATTCCAACGCTTTTAAACCGACATAAAGATTTAAAAATTAATATAAATATTACTGGTGCGCACTTTAAGTGCGCTGAATTTCTAAAAGAAATTGCGATATTAAAGCGTTCTATTCCACGGTTAGTATTAGAGCTTACTGAAACAGAGCTAGTGGAATTAGATGATGCTCGAGTAGTAGATGCGATTCAATATTTAAAATCGCTTGGTATTAAGCTTGCGATTGATGACTTTGGCACTGGCTACGCTGGCATTCAATATTTAAAACAACTTCCCTTTGATATTTTAAAAATAGACCAAAGCTTTGTCTCTTCAATAGGCACTCAATCTCAGTTAAGAAAAATACTCGATGGCTTAATTGAACTTGCTAAAAATCTCGATTTAGAGATAGTGGCAGAAGGTGTAGAAACAGAAGAACAGGCACAATACTTGATTAAAAACGGCGTCACCTTGCACCAAGGTTGGCTTTACCATAAAGCCACGTCTTTAAACTCTTTAGTTTCGTAAACTAGCAAGTTTAATTTAACGACCTTGGCTTTTCTTATACCAACGAATCAACTCTTTTTGATCAGCAGGAGCTTCTTCACCATTGGAAATCATTTCAAGCGCTTGCTCTGCTAACATTGCTTCTGATTGATATTCAATTTTATCAAGAAGTTGATTAAATACTACTAGTTCTTCTTCCGAGAGCACACTGTTTAGCACTTTATCACGTTGCTTCATTTCTCTTGTAACGTCTCGGTATAGCGCTTCGCCTTTTTCCTTCAATACCAAGTTTTTCACATTTTTCTTATGGGCATCTGGCTGAGTTTCAATAAGCTCTAGTTGCAATAGCTTTTTAACCGCACGGCTAACGGTATATGAATCAAGTCGAGACTGATACGCGATGTCTGCAGATTTAATCGGCATATAAGAACCAATATTAATCAATACTCGCATCTCTCTAGGATCAAGTTGGCAAGCTTGGCGAATTTTCCAATCTCTGTTTAAAGCGAGCAAGTTACTGACGACAGCGATTTTAAAAGGTAAATGACTATCGAGATCAAACGGCTGATCTAAATCAGTGGTTAGCTGAAAAGCTTGTCTTCTAGGTTTTTTGTCAATCATGATTATTCAAATTACTAAGTTACTGACAACTTTAACACTTTTATCTTTAAAAAACAGTTAGCAAGTTAACAACCACCAATTTATGTTGCATATGCAACATAACTTAATTACACTCATTGAATAAATAAACAACAACAGGAAACTAACATGCCACTTATTACCCCTTTAGCTAGCGACGCAAATGAAGAAGTTGCTGAACTCGCAAGGTTTTTTAACGAGACGCTAGGATTCTGCCCAAATAGTGTATTAACGATGCAGCGTCGACCAGTAATCGCCAAAGCGTTTATTAATCTAAACAAAGCGGTTATGGCAAATGCCGGTAAAGTCACTTCAGAGCAGAAGCGCCTGATCGGCTACCTTACTAGTGCAAATACAGGCTGTAGATATTGCCAAGCACATACTATTTTAGCTGCTGAAAGATATGGCGGAAGTGAAGAACGGTTAGAAAACATTTGGTCCTTTAGAGACAGTAACCTATATACTGATGCTGAGAAATCCGCATTTGAATTTGCCCTTGCTGCGTCAAGTGTTCCAAATGCTGTCGATCAAACCATCAGCGAAAACCTTCGCCAATATTGGAGCGAAGAAGACATTGTAGAAATCCTTGGCGTTATTTCATTATTTGGCTATTTAAATCGCTGGAATGATTCTATGGGGACAACGATGGAAGATGGCGCTGTCGATGCGGGTGAAAGGTTACTGAATAATAGTGATTGGGAAAGAGGCAAACACATATAAGCGTTACTAGCTGATTTTCATTTAATTTTTAAATCAAACAGCTATACTGGTGGTCGTAAATTTAATTAGATAAATTTGGCGGCAGCATTTATGGAAAAATGGCAACGCAGTATTCGCTCATGGCGACCACCATTTCTTATTTTATCTCCCGCGTGTGTCGCCTTAGCACTCGCCTTGTGCCATCGACAAGGAATTCTAATCGACGGATTATATGCTTTGCTTGCCTTGATAGGCTCTATTACCGCAGCAATTGCCGTCAATACTATCAATGAATATCAAGACTTTTACAGTGGCTTAGACTTAATCACCAAGCCTACACCGTTTAGTGGAGGTAGTGGACTATTAAAAGAGAGCCCTGAACTATCACGATCTGTTAAAACGTGGGCAATCATCAGCATATTAGTCACCTTCGCTATTGGCTTATATTTTTGGCTGAACATGGACGGTGTCAATATCGTTCCCATCGGCGTACTAGGGCTAGTTATCATAGTGACTTACACTCGTTGGATAAATAAACTCCCCCTTGTGTGCTATGTATCACCTGGAGTTGGCTTTGGCACGCTAATGGTCATTGGTACCTTGATCACACAAAATGCATCGATTGGCGATACAGAATTAACGGCAGTAGTTATCACAAGCATCGTTATTTCAAACTTACTATTAGTCAATCAATTTCCAGACACAAAAGCAGACAAAAAAGTAGGGAGAAATCACTTTGTTATTGCCTATGGTGAAAAAGCTGCGAGCTATTTGTTTCTAGCAACAAACTTATTGGCAATGGCTTTGCTAACCTCACAAATCTACGCTACTAACTTACCGATTTTTTCTGCTATTGCGGTAGCGCCACTTGCGATTAATCTATATGTTTTCAAACAATTGAAAAAATTCGGCCTGTCAATTGCCGATCACCCGCAAGTTATGGCGATAAATGTCACAACCACCGTTATCACGCCTATCCTACTGACGTTAAGTTTGTTGTTTAGCTAAAAGTGTTGTTATTTCGTGTAAATAGTTTCTCTATGGTTTAACTAGAGCGTGTTGAACTTTCATGGTTAAACTTTGTTCGAGTTAAATGTATTTTTATCGCGGCACTTGCGATACGCATAGTTATTCTATGCCCAGAGCAAGTAACAATGAGAAAAGTGCATTTAAACGAATCCAAAGGACAGCATTTATCATGCCTTTCTACTGCGTTATCGCTTATTTATGTGGAATAACCACATGGCATAAGCTTTGTCTTGTATAAAAACATGCGTAATTACTGCAAAAATAGCCTCGAAAGATCAACACGCCTTAAAAATACCTGCGTCATCCCTGAAATCTCTGATATATTGAGACTTTTAAAATTCAGTTAAAGTGAAAGGAACTTTAGTGGAATATTTTGTTTGGAATATAGACCCTGTATTCTTATCGGTAGGCCCGTTAACCATTCATTGGTACGGTGTGTTATTTGCAAGTGCAATTTTTGCCGGCCTCTATTATATGAAGTGGCTTTTTGTACAAGAGAATAAAAATCAAGAAACGCTAGATAACCTCCTGTTATGGGTAGTGGCTGGCATCATAATTGGTGCAAGATTAGGTCATTGCCTATTTTATGATCCTGATTATTATTTATCGAACCCACTTAAAATTTTAGCTATTCACGAAGGGGGATTAGCAAGCCACGGAGGTGGATTGGGCGCAATTATTGCTGCTTACTTTTTCTGTAAAAAATACCAATACCCCTTTATGTGGTTGCTAGATAGATTAGCGATGGCTACGGCTGTATTTGGTATATTCGTTAGAAGCGCAAACTTTGTTAACGCCGAAATCCTAGGAAAAAAAACCGATGTACCTTGGGCTATCATCTTTTCTCGTGTTGACAATATCCCTCGCCATGCAGCGCAACTCTATGAAGCAATAGCTTATTTACTAATCGCACTAACACTAACTGTTATTTTCAAAAAAACCGACGTAAAAAACAAACAAGGCTTTTTGCTTGGTACCTTTTTAGTGATGACCTTTACCGCACGGTTTATCATTGAGTTTTTCAAAGAACAGCAAGCGGCTTACGACATTACATTGGCACTAAATACAGGACAAATGTTGAGTATTCCGTTCTTTTTGGTTGGATGCTGGCTTATATTTAAAGCCCAAAAACAAAGTTAAGCTAATGAATAGAACTTTTGCCCGACATATGATTATCGGGCAAAGGTTTTCGAAACTTCAACACTGCCCTATCCGTTTTGCGTCTTATTCTCGGATCTAACGCACTTAATATTCGATCATCATTTTTATTTTCTAACATTGCAGACTGTGCTTCTAATTCAAAACCCGCCTGCTCTAACAAGCTCACAATCACCTGGCTATCGAGTCGGTGTAAAAAAGCAGACTCTTGTGGCGGCTGGGAAGAAATACTTTGGTGCTCAATTATTCCGAGTACACCGCCAGGCTTAATTGCTTTAAATACCGCTTGAAGAAACAAAGGCACATTAAAAGCCTTGCCGCCTTCTGCTGTTTGTCCTTCTAAATATAAATCATGCAAGCCTAGAATAATCACAGCGACATCAAAGTGCTCTTTATTGAAAACAGTATTATTAACATCTTGCGTCGTTACACTAACATTAGTTAATCGGTTATTTGCTAGCCTTGTTTTCGATTCACTCTCAAAGTACGGGTACCATAAACTATGGTTGTGCATTGTGACATGCCCCCCTTCACCCACTAAATAACTCAGTATTTCCGTGTAATACCCTCCACCGGCAAAAACATCGAGTACTTTCATATCAGGAGAGACTTCGAAGAACTGCAGGACTTTCTCAGGTTTTCTTAACGGATCTAGGTCAAAATCAACTTGACTGCGCTTAGGGTTAGCCAACGCCTCAAATATGGAAGAAAACCCTTTAGTCTCGGTGCTTGCCCAAGAAAAGGCAAACACAAATGACAATATCACAGTACTGATAAAAACCTTTCTCATGTGAATCCTTATCAAAATCAGCCTGACGGCAAAAAGCCCTGCGGCGATAAATTAATCAGTGGATTATATTAATTGTTAGCAGTAACTCAGATAATTGTCTAACCGCGAATTATCACTTTTTTTCATAACTTATCTTGGTCACTCGCCTATTTATCGTTATTATCTGCCAAAATAAATTTGTAGCGAAAATATGGCTAAAAAATACTACGTAATCTGGCAAGGTGCGCAAACGGGCGTTTTCGACAACTGGCCACAAGTTCAATCACTGATTGCAGGACAAGCAAACGCGCAATATATGGGCTTTGCAAGTAAAGAAGAAGCGGAAGCAGCTTTTGCTGATACCTACACAAAAGCATTAATGAAGCGCTCTTTAGCAAAAGGTGGCTCTTCAAAATCTCCTAGTGCTAGTTCGAGTGACAAGGCCAGTTCAAGCAAGAAAGCTAACACAGGAAGCAAAGGAGATTTGTTTGCCTGCGATATTAACATTTTTACCGATGGCGCATGCTCACCCAACCCTGGTAAAGCAGGAACAGGACTTGTCATTTACCAAAAGAAATCTCTACACAGTTTGTGGTATGGCTTTTATGATGCTAATGGCACCAACAATACCGCTGAGCTGCTAGGCCTTCTTCAAGGACTGAAGTTAGCTGAAAAATACCTTACCCAAGTTAGCAGCGTACAAGTCTTAAGTGATTCTAAATATGGTATAGATTGCATTACTAAATGGGCTGCTGGTTGGCAGAAAAAAGGCTGGAAAAAAGCTGATGGGCAGCCAATAAAAAACCCTGAAATAATTCAACCGTGTTTTGCGCTATACCAGACGCTAAAAAGTAAAGTGACTATTTCACATGTAAAAGGCCATGCCAATATCGAAGGCAACGAGCTCGCTGATCGCATGGCAGTTTATGCTAGAACCACTCAAGAGAAAGGTTTTAAGCAATTTGAAGAAGAAAAGGACATTGCCACTATATTAGCCATGCCTTCGGGATAACCGAAGGCACATTGTCTTAGAAGTTCTCTTAGGATAATGACGCTGCGTATGAGCGCGCTTTCTCTAGATCTTCTGGCGTATCGACACCTTCTACAGGAAGGTTTGAATCAGCCACAGCAACATGTATTTGCTCGCCTTGCCATAACACTCGAAGCTGCTCTAGAGATTCGATTTTCTCCAGCTCGCTTGCAGGCCAGCTAACATAGTCGGTAATAAAGCCGGCACGATAGGCATATATGCCAATATGTCGGTAATAAAAATCACCTATTGAGCTGTGATCTTGATTGATAAGAAATCGCTCTCTGTCGTAAGGTATTGTGGCACGAGAAAAATACATTGCGTACCCTGCTTTATTCATTACCACTTTAACGGCATTTGCATTAAAAGCTTCTTCCGCCGTCGTAATTGGCACGGCTAGCGTCGCCATTCGAGCTAAAGACTGCTCCGCTAAGTTATGTGCTACCTGAGCGATATTAGCACTAGGAATAAAGGGCTCATCGCCTTGGACATTAACAATAACCTGATCTGGTGAAAAATTATAATGCTCTACAACTTCAGCTAATCTTTCAGTACCCGATTGATGATCAGCTCGCGTTAAACACACCTCACCACCAAATTTTTTAACTGCGGCAGCGACTTCATCATTGTCAGTGGCAACGATGACTTTGCTAGCACCACTTGCTGTAGCCTTTTCTACTACCCATTGGATCATAGGCTTTCCGCCTATGTCTGCTAATACCTTACCCGGTAGCCTAGAAGACTGATAACGTGCAGGAATAACGACAACAAATGACATAATCGTTACCTATTTTCTCTTTCTTCTTCCGTAAGCTCTCGCGCTTCACTTTCTAGCAAAACAGGAATATCTTCCTGGATACTGTAAGCTAAGCGATCAAAATAACAGAAAAGTGCTTGTTGCTCTTTTTTATAGTCCAGCTTTCCTTTGCAAACAGGGCAAGCAAGTATATCTAATAGTTTGGTATCAAAGGCCATAAGGTCACTCTATTTATTTTATAAATTCAATTTATGCTCAATCAATTGGCTAAGCTGTTGTTGGTGTTCTGGAGAAAAACAAGTATCAACAGGAAGAAGCCACCAATTTTCTTTGGCAAAACTATAACACTTAACCGCATCCTTTTCTGTCATTAACAATGGCATTTGCTCAGAAAAACAATCAAAGTCAGTTGCAGAAAACGCTTTATGGTCGATAAAGCCGACACTTTCACTAAGCTCAAATCCTTTATCGTTAAGTGTATCAAAAAAACGTTGCGGATTACCTATCCCAGCCAAAGCTTGTACTTTAGGGTACTTAATCAAAAATTCATCGACAGAAAGCCGTTCCTTTGTCGCCACATTAACAACTTCTTGTCCTATCAGCGACATTGCTACCGAACATGATGGCAGTATGTTGTTATCACAACTTTGCATACTACCATTAAAAATGACAGCATCGACTGAAGACAATCTGCTGGGAAGCTCTCTAAGAGGGCCAGCAGGCAACAATAAGCCATTGCCGAATAAACGCTGACCGTCAACGATGACAAGTTCTAACGTTCGAGCCATCTTATAGTGTTGTAAACCATCGTCGCTGACAACTACCTGACAACCCATATCAACTAATTTGCGAATAGAGGCATCTCTATCAGCACCAATAACAACGGGAACACCTGTTCTTCGAAAAATCAATAATGGTTCATCACCACATTGTTCAGGGGTCGATTCCATTTCAACTTGATAAGGATAGAACGGAGCAACACCTCCGTACCCTCGGCTAATAACACCTACGGAAATGCCTTTTTGCTGAAAGTAATCAACAAGCCACAAAACCATAGGGGTTTTACCATTGCCGCCAACACTTATATTGCCAACAACAATCACTGGAACAGGCGCTTTATAAGATTGCTTAAAGCCGGCACGATACAACAACTTTCTAATAGAAGAAATTGACCAAAACAACAAAGTAAGTGGTGCTAGCAAAGGAATTAGTACCCATTTTGCAGGGTGTTTATCGAACCAAACTTTTTCAATTAAACGCATATTAGCTGTTAGCCAAACTGAAATTTATGTAATTGCGCATACGCGCCATCTTGCTCGAGCAAACCTTGATGATTGCCTTGCTCAATAATCTTTCCCTGCTCCATGACAATAATTTTGTCTGCACTTTCAATGGTAGATAAGCGATGCGCAATCACAATAGACGTGCGATCCTTTTGAAGTTCAGTTAATGCTTCTTGGATATGACGTTCAGACTCAGTGTCCAAAGCACTCGTTGCTTCATCTAAAATCAAGAAAGGTGCATCACACAATATGGCGCGAGCAATCGCAACTCGCTGGCGTTGTCCACCAGATAATAGCGAGCCATTGTCGCCAATGTTAGTATCTAACCCTTCAGATAAGGTTTCGGCAAATTCAATAACATGCGCTTTAGTTGCGGCGTCAATAATCTCTTCTCTGGTCGCGTCAGGTTTACCGTAGGCAATATTATTTGCCAGAGAGTCATTAAACAGCACCACATGTTGAGACACGTACGCGAACTGACGGCGCAAGTCTTTTAATTTGTAGTCATTGATGTTGTTGCCGTCAATCAAGACCTCCCCTTTAGAAGCTCTATAGAAACGCAATAAGAGTGAGCTTGCGGTAGTTTTACCACTACCAGAGCGACCAACAAAAGCAACGGTTTCCCCCGGCTTAGCAGAAAAATTTACATCATCCAGCGACAGCTTATCTTCACCTGGGTAGGCAAAATCAACATGAGAAAATGACAACTCACCTTTTGCTCTTTCGATAGGTTTATTGCCTGTATCTTTCTCTTTTTCCTCATCTAACAGAGCGAAAATACTAGTACAAGCTGCCATACCTTTTTGAAACTCACTATTAACATCTGTCAGTAACTTCAAAGGCCTTAACAGCATAGTCATATAAGTAACAACACTGGTGAATATGCCTGGCGTGAGCTGCTCTACCATTGACTCCCAAGTTGCAACATACAATACGAACGCCAAGGCAAATGAGGCAATAATTTGAATGAGTGGCACACTTGCCGCCTTTGTCGCAACGAGTTTCATTCGCTGTTGACGATTATGGCGATTAATCTGTAAAAAGCGCTCGTTTTCACGGTCTTGACCGTCAAAAGTAAGTACCACTTTGTGACCATTAAACGTTTGTTCAGCTGCTTTTGTTACTTCTCCCATCGAATTTTGAATATTCTTACTCACTTTGCGAAAGCGCTTAGAAACAATCGTCACAATGACCGCAACGATAGGCACTATTAGCAGAAAAATTAACGACAGCTGCCAACTATTCCAAAACATCAAAAACAGTAAACCAATGACAAATGCACCTTGCTGTACAAGCGTTAATAGCGACTTACTCGTCGCCTGTAGCACTTGCTCAGTATCAAATGTTAATTTAGAGATTAACGTACCTGTTGAAACCTTGTCATGAAAGGCAACCGGCATTGCCATCACGTGACCAAAAATACTTTGTCTAAGATCGGCAACAACATTATTCCCCACCCATGCAAGGCAATAATTAGAAAGAAAATGGCACACGCCACGAACGATAAAGCAGACGATAACAAACAAAGGTGCCCACTTCATAAATTCAGGGTTGGTTCCCATTAATCCTTCATCAATGAGTGCTGGTAACTTAGATAAGAAAAAGACATCTACGGCTGCATAACCCAGCATAAAAATGATTGCGGCAATACCAGCCTGCTTATAAACCTTCGCGTACCCCATCAGGCGCTTAAAATTATGCCAGGTATCGTTATCATTTTGTGGTGAAGATGAAAGTTGAGAAACTGGAGTCTCTTGTGACATGGATTTTCTTTGCTTAACTTGCTAAAAGAATGGCTATTTTAACGAGTTTTTTCCTGTCAACCAAGCCCTAGTTAATTTGCAAACCAAAACGGCCAATAATTGTCACGGTAGGTTTTTACTTTAACGTCCCCTTTTCTAATGATAAAACGCACCATGCCCTGTTCAGCCGTTTGATAGGTTTTCACCTTTACATCTTGTGTTTTGTCCTCTACCGCTCGCACTAATCCATACCTTTTAAAGCGACCAACGACTTCATCCGTTGGCATTTTCCAGCGATTGTAAAAGCCAGCACTAAAGACAACGTGTTCAGGAGCTACGGCATTAATAAACTCAGGTGCAGAAGAAGACTTTGAGCCATGATGGCTTGCAATTAAAATATTGGACTGCAGGCCTTTGCCATATTGGCGAACTAACGCTTTTTCGATGTTGCTTGATATATCACCAGGTAACAAAACACTGATGTTGCCATCGGTGACTTTCAGTACACAAGAGTCATCATTATCATCAAAAGCGATTTCTTTCGGATGTAACGTTTTAACCGTTAAATGGGCAAAAGTGAAAGATTGTCCAGCGACACACGGGGTCGCTAAACCTTGGTCATTGTAGTAACGACTTTCAATATTAATGCCCTTTGTAAGTTGGTCTATGCCGCCAGCGTGGTCATTATCATCATGACTTAAGACGAGTCGATCAAGTTTATCTACTCCTGTAGCCCTAAAATACGGAAAAATAGCGGCGTCCACCATATTAAATCCAGAGGGAAAGGCAGCACCAGTATCGTAAAGCATTACTTGTGAATTAACCTCGATTAACACTGCCAGACCTTGACCTACATCAAGCACTGTCACTTGCCAACTTTCTTGATTTTCCACATGGTTTCTTTGCCAATAGGCAAAAGAAACACTTGATACTGCAAGAAGCAAACAAGCTATATATCCTCTTCGCTTTAGAAAAATCGTGCCCGTAAAGAAAGCGATCACAACTAGAGCAAGAAAAGCAACCCAGGAAGCGCTTACTGCAACAAGTGACCAGGAAAACTTAGAAAGAAATGCTAACCATTGCCAAAGAACTTCTAACGACCACGCTAGCGCGCCAACAATATAGGAAGTTAACTCAGGGCTAAGCATATTTATAGTCATAGAGCATAAAATTAATGGGAGCACAATAAAGCTTACCCACGGCACCGCAATCAGGTTAGCGACAATTGCGGCAAAGCTAATGTGGTGACTAACACTTGCCGAAATAGGTAACATAAAAATCACTAAGGTTACTTGCATCCACATTAGCGCTTTTATGTAATGCCAGCATTGTGCAAAGAAAGACGTATTGTCAACTGTAGCCGGCTCTCTCAGTTTTTTGTGCCACAACCAATGACTGAGCAAAATTAAACAAACTGCATAAATTGACAACCAAAAGCTAATGGAAAACAAACTAAACGGCCAAAGCAAGCATAAGAAAAACAATACTACGCTTAATCCTCGCAATTTTGAGACTGACAATGCATTTAGTCTGAGCCACCACAGCACTAAAAGCATAACAATAGCTCGCAAAGTTGGCACGGCAAAACCTGATAAATAACCATAAAAACAGGCTAAGAGTACAGAACAATATATTGCTACTTTTAGACCATTAAACTGAACAAGAGCAACCTTGTGTGGAATTAGCATGCTAAGTAACTTTAGCCCTACATTAGCAATTAAAAAGCCAAATAACGCGACTAAACCTAAGTGCAGCCCTGAAATTGCCATTAAATGCTGAGTACTCGTGGCTGTTAGCACCTGCCATTGCTGTTTTGATAATTGCGCTCTTTCACCAAACGCCAAGGTTTCAATAAGCGCTTTTGTGCTGTCAGGAATATTATTACTGCTTAACAAAGCCACGTAGTTATCAAAAAGCCTCTGGCGAAGAGAAACAGGTTTAAGTAGTAAGTTGGCTGGCAGTTTACTTTTTACATAGCCTGTAGCGTGAATGCCTTTATGGCGAAGGTAAGTTTTATATTTAAAACCTCCTTCATTAGCTAGTCCATGGGCTGGTTTAAACTTTGCCGTAAACTGCCATCTTTGACCGTGCTGAAGCTTGTATTCTTGTTGCTGCCAAGTTAGCCTAACTTTTACCTTTCGGTTGAGTGGCTTTCCTTTCAGAGAATGAATTAGAAACTCAAACTTCCATGACCCATTCACATATTGAGGAATATTAGAAATATCGCCAACGACTTGCCATGATGTATAAGCAACAACTTTAGGTTCAAGCTGGTTATCTTGCCATATACTGTGATAGCTGGCACCGTGAAATAACATCCACGCTATACCAGCAAAAACAAAGGAGTATTTGCGTTTGCTTACAATAAAAGCACACACAATACTTATAACTGTAAACAAAACAACATAAAATGTACTTGGCACGATTGGCAAAAACAGTGACAATAGCGCGCCAAATACAAATGACAGTAACCACCAATCCATAGTGATTGAATTTCCTTATAGTTAAACAGGTATGCCTAAAAAAACCATCAAAAAAATAATGCCAGATCACCATACGATTAAGAGCAATAAGCACTTACAAATTTTTGGTGACTTGATCCACAATGGAAATTTATGGCACCTCAACCGACGCTCCGTAGCAAAAGCTTTTGCCGTCGGCTTGTTTTCCGCTTTTATTCCGATCCCATTTCAAATGTTACTCGCGGCAGCTTTAGCAATTATAGTACATGCAAATTTACCGTTATCAATTGCCTTGGTTTGGATAACAAACCCGCTTACTATGCCGGCAATTTTTTACTTTTGTTATGTTGTCGGCACATGGATTGTTGGCGCTCCTCAACAAGAGTTTGTTTTCGAAGCAAGCTGGCAGTGGGTGGTAGATAGTGTCTCAACAATAGGCCCAGCATTTTTAATAGGCTGTGGTGCGTTAGCAGTAACCTTCTCTATTATCGGATACTTCGGTATCCATTGGTTATGGCGCTATTCAGTTGCGAAAGAATGGAAAAAGCGCGGAAACAACAGAGAATAAACGCTTGATTATCATTGATAAAATAAAAAGGGCTAACATTATGTTAGCCCTTTTTATTTGGATTATTTTTATCTAGTCACTATGTCACTTCCTAGCAACTAAGTGTACTGTGCTAATACTTCTTGCCCTAAATGCTCCTTCACAATAGCCAAGATAGTAAAGCCACAAGCGTTTGAACTGTTCGTCGTAGCCAATTTGGTTAAGTTCAGACCATGAGTCTAAAAAGTTTTCTCGCCAATCTCGTAATGTATTAGCGTAATCTATCCCGATGTCATCAATCTGCTCAACAACACAATCGGTAAAGTTAGTTAAATGCTGATTCAGTACAGTTACCGAAGGTAAAAAGCCACCTGGGAAAATGTAACGCTGAATAAAATCAACATTCTTACGATAATAGTCAAAACGTTGGTCGGCTATAGTTATACTCTGGATTAGTAACTTTCCACCTGGCTTTAATCGAGCCTGACATTGCTGAAAAAAGCTAGGTAAATACTTAAAACCAACCGCCTCTATCATTTCAATAGACACAAGCTTGTCAAAACTTCCTGTTAGCTCTCGATAGTCTTTTTTCAATAAAGTAATTTTGTCCGAAAGCCCTAACGCCTCGATTCTATTTTTAGCATACTCATGTTGAGCATCAGAAATCGTAGTTGTCGTTACTTTACAGCCATAGTTTTTCGCAGCGTAAATGGCGAGTCCACCCCAACCAGTGCCAATTTCTAATAAATGATCGTCACTGTTTAATTCAAGGCGTTGGCAAATCGTGTCTAACTTATGAAGTTGAGCTTCTGCCAAACTCGCTTTTTCACTTGGGTAAATCGCACTCGAATACATCATTTCAGGGTCAAGAAAACGCGTATATAGCTCGTTGCCTAGATCATAATGGGCAAGAATATTTTTCTTAGAGCCTTTGATAGAGTTGTTATTACGCAAGTGGAACAGGGTATTTTTAATTTTATGCCACCAAGCTCCTTGCTTCTCTAATTGATCAAGTTGTTGCTGAGCTTTAGCGAAAATGGTGATAACCGAGGTTAAATCAGGTGTTGACCACTTTCCTTCTATAAATGCTTCGGCTGCACCTATACTGCCACCTTTGACAAAATCGCGATAAACGCTTTTATCAAGAATAGTTAATACACCTACCAAATCATCCGCTTTTTCCTGGCAGGCATTAGCGGGAAAAGTAAATGACTCGCTCCCTTCTTGTATAACAATTTGGCCACTATTGATGTTGTCAAATAAGCGAAAAATTAGCTGGCGACAACGTTTGTCAAACCAAGATTCACTGCCCTTCACGTTTATTTCAGCGATTTGTTCCACGAGTACTCTCCTGATGAAGATTCACACTTTGCTCTTCATGAGTTGCTTTTTGGTAACCGATAAAAGGAATTCGTTTGGCAAATATTTTTAATGCCTGCCAATAAATGCCTAACACTATTTTTCCGGTCATTACTGGAAAGTGACACCACACTTTCCATAACGATTTTTTAGTTAATGGCTGCTTAGTTAGGTTCAGCTGCGCATGAAACACTTTGTTAGTTGCATAACTACCCTCATCTCGTCGATTAGTGATACCTATTTTGAGGGATTTACTTTCGTTACTTGGCGCTTGTACAGACCAAAAATAACGCATATCCAAATCCATAAAGGGTGATACCTGAAAGTTCTTCTTCGAGGTATTTTTTTTCTCTAAATCAACCAAATAATAATGACGTTCATTCCAAGGGGTGTTGCTCACTTCGGTTAACATATATAAGCAACGACCTTCTTGGCCATAACAGAAATAAAAATTTGCTGGGCTAAAATACAAACCAAAACAGCGCACCTGAACCAACATTTTGATAGATGAAACAGGTTTGTCCCCACCTAACGCCTTAACTTTATTAGTAATACGCTGCTCTAAGTTACCTGGTTCACCGCGAAAGTAATCTTTTTCAACAAAACGTAGTGGTCGCCACCATTGATAACCAAATATGCCTCTGCTCTCTTTTTTATCTTGGTGCTTAGCTGGATCTAATAGCAGCATAAAAAGCGAATAACGAAACTGATGAACCTTGGGCGTAAAGCGCTTGTGAAACACAGTTCCACGATAAATACAGTCAGGGAGCAGCTTTCCCATATCCATTAGCTTTGTTCTTTCAAAAAACAATCAAATCGAGCAGCTACATCAACAGCTGAACGAACGCCATCTTCATGAAACCCGTTGTACCAATAAGCACCTACAAAGTGTGTATGCTGAACACCACAAATTTTGTCGCGCTGTTGTTGAGCTTGCATAAAGCTGACGGAAAAACTTGGGTGGTGGTAGGTGAATTCACGCAAAATTTTATCTTTAGCAATATCCTGCTGCTGATTTAACGTGACACAAAAAGTATGCTCACTCGTTATTCCCTGTAAGATGTTCATATTGTAGGTGACGCTAGCAGGCTTATCATTATGATGACTCAGCAGATAGTTCCAGCTGGCCCATGCTTTTTTTCTCTCAGGTAACATCCTAGTATCGGTGTGCAGCACCACAGAGTTTTTGCTATATGGCATCGCCTTTAAAATGTTTCTTTCATCATCGCTTGCATCACCCAGCATAGCTAAGGCTTGATCTGAATGGCATGCAAAAACGACTTCGTCAAAATGCTGTTGCTCGCCATTGCTAAAGGTTAGTTCAACACCACCTTCTAGACGTTTCACTTTACTAATATCCGCATTCAAACAAATGCTTTCTTTGAAAGGTTCCGTTAGAGGACCTATGTATTCACGAGATCCTCCCGGTATGACATACCACTGAGGACGGTCTGCAATATTGAGTAGTCCATGGTGATAGAAAAAACGAACAAAAAAGCGGAATTCGAAGGTTTCCATATCAGCTAGCGACGTCGACCAAATAGCTGCCCCCATCGGCAAAATATAATGATGACAAAAATAGCGACTAAATTGGTAGTCTTCTAAAAATTGCCCTAATGAATACCCCAGCGCAAAGCTGTCTTTTTCATAAGCGGCTTTACATTCTTTGTTAAAGCGCAATATTTCTTTCACTAGGCCCCAAAACTTGGGATTAAATATATTGCGTCTTTGCGCAAACAAGGTATCTAAATTGTGACCATTGTATTCTAACCCTGTAAGTTGGTTATGCACTGAAAAACTCATTTCAGTTTCTTGACGGCCAACACCAAGTTCCTTTAACAGCGCCAGAAAATTTGGATAGGTTCTATCGTTGAAAACAATAAAGCCAGTATCTACTGCGTATTGATTTCCATCCAGTTCAACATCCACAGTTGCAGTGTGTCCGCCTAAACGAGAATCTTTTTCGAACAGCGTGACCTTGTGTTTTTGAGACAGCAAATAAGCCGACGTTAATCCTGATATCCCAGATCCAATTACAGCTATATTTTTCAACGTTATGAACTCCTTAACATCATCGTTTGCCACACACTGCTCGGCAGCCATTTCATTACTCGTAAAAACCAAATTAATCGTTTGGGAAAAGCTAGGTAGTTATTGCCGTTTTCAACACCTTGTATAATGCGCTGTGCCGCCTGTTCAGCAGTCATAATAAAAGGCATATCGAAAGTGTTTTTATCTGTTAAAGGTGTTTTAACAAAGCCAGGGTGAACTAAAGTAACATCAATTTCGTGAGCAAGAAGATCTAATCTGAGGCTATTAGCGAGGTAATCTAAACCCGCTTTAGATGCGCCATAGGCTTCTGCTCGTGGAAAAGGCATGATTGTCGCACTAGAGCTTACTAATACGATTCTTCCGCCTTTCACTATTTTAGTTAATAAAGATTCCAACAAGTAGCCAATTGCCACAAGATTTATATTGATAATCTTGGCAAATAATTTAGCGTCAAAATGAAGAGCGTCATCAATATATAAACAGTCGCCAGCATTCAAAATGAGTAAATCTATATCGGCGATGTTTAATGAAGCTTTATGGACAGCTTCTTGGTCGGTAATATCAAACGCAATTACTTGCTCCGCAAGGCCTGCATCTAACATCTCTTGTAGTTTTTCTTCATTTCTGCCACAAGCAATGACGTTAAAGCCTTTAAGGGAATAATACTTAGCTAACGCATAGCCGATACCCGAAGTAGCACCGGTAATTAACACCTTTCGACTTGGCATTAGCCTGCCATCCTATTTTTAAGCCACCGAACCGCCTTTCCAATGACTGGAACATGTTCATAGACCATAGCACCTACGTCTAAGTAATCTCTATGATAAATGACCTTGTTATCAGCGCCTTTTAGCAAAGAATGTCCTTCAACTGAAACGGCTTTACCATTGGCTAACTTTGGGTGTACGTAAGTCATAGTCCAATAGACAGCCGCTTGGTCGTCATCACAAAGTACCTTATTGACGACAAAATAGCAGGCAGCCAAATTTTGATAGAGATTTTTAAAGTAATCGTTTAACGCCTCAAAGCCTTTTATTTCATGAATAGGGTCTTGAAACACAACATCAGAATGGTAAATCGTGCTTAACAACTCGAGATTGTCTACGCTCAGCTTTTGATACTGTTCAACAAAGTTAGTCAACCAAACAGGTTGATTTGGCGCGAGTCCAACCTTGTTGCTCATGACAGGTTCCAACATATTTACCCTCTATAAACCTTAGTATATTCAATCAAGTACAGCTTAGCCAATTAACATGCTTTATAAAATGCTAATGCGTTTTCTCTCGCTACCTTGTGCTCTACAATGGCAGGCCAATAATCTACACCTTTATGTTTTTCGATATGCTTGTGGGGAAAATGAATGTCTTTATTCGATAATTCCGCAAGCTCTGGCAAATACTTACGAATAAAGTGCCCTTCGGGATCAAATCGCTCACTTTGTCTAATAGGATTAAAAATCCGAAAATAAGGCTGAGCGTCACAACCAGTAGATGCAGCCCACTGCCAACCACCATTATTAGCAGCAAAATCTCCATCAATGAGCTTCGACATAAAGTAACGCTCACCAAATCGCCAATCTATTAGTAAATGCTTGGTTAAAAAGCTGGCAACAACCATTCTTAATCGATTGTGCATCCAGCCGGTTTGATTTAACTGGCGCATAGCAGCATCTACAAGCGGATAGCCAGTTTTTCCCTGACACCACTTCTCAAACCACTCCATATTATTAGGCCACGGCAAATGCTGGTATTTCGATTGAAACACTCGACCGTAAGCTAATTCAGGCTGGAAATATAATAAATGCCGATAAAACTCACGCCAAATCAACTCATTTAGCCAACTAAATGCAGGAATTGAGTCGTCGCTAAGTAAGTCAGGAAAACGATTAAGTAACAGCATAACAAGGTAACGAGGACTAATAGCCCCAATAGCTAGATAGGCTGATAAACCTGATGTTGCCTTAAGACTAGGAAAATCTCGGTGTTGTTGATAATCGCTGACTTTATCACTCAGAAAATTAGGGATAACATCATTGAGTATTGTATCTGACAAAGGCCACGCTTTAGATAACTTGTTCGTCGCAACATATTGGCTTTGTTGCCCCAATTGAGCATGAGTAAGATTATCGATACTAATATCTGGCTTAGGAATAAAATCAACACCTGATTGCCTTACATAGCTAAGCCATGCTTTTCTAAATGGCGTGAAAACCTTATACATTTCTCCTGATTGATTAACCAATTTTCCCTTGGGTACAACAACATCGCTTTCAAAACTTGTTAGTGTGATCCCAGACTCAATTAGCTGTCTATCTCTATTAACTTCATTAATTTCAAGCTCTTGATTAACAACAATCTCTTCATCAGCAAAATGACTTTTAATGTAATCAACTTGTCCTTGATAACTATCAACTTCCGCAACGTCTAACGCTATCCCTATCTCATTAAGTTGAGCTTGTAACAATTCAACATGGCGTTCAATCAATTCGACTTTAATCGGCGCCATATGATGGCTTTGCCACTGCTTTCGAGGAAACAAAAAAATCGCCTTTGCTGTAGGCAAAGGCGCAAGGGTTTCATTCGTTCGAGAATGAATATCAGACAAAAAATAATGCAATGCCGGGTTGTCTACTACCCGTAAATCATTGCGAAACCAGAGGATCACTAGATAAAAAACTCCTGACCGAATGCTATTAATTAATAAACCAAGAGATTAGTAACCATATCTAAGTTTTAATTGCTCAGGGTATGGATTTAAATATACCTGTTTTGCCAAATAGGCTTTAGGAAACTCCAATAAATAATGCTTAATCAGCGTTAAAGGGACAACTAAAGGCACTAATCCTGTGCGATATGCATCGATATTTTCACATAACTCTTGGCGCTGTACCGCAGTTAAATGCTTTGAAAAATACCCTTGGATATGTGCTAAGGTATTTGCATGTTTTTTGCGGGTCGCTTTGGTCTTAAGCGCTGTCATCAAACCTAAAATGTATTGCGCAGCTTGCTCTTCTATCGCCATATCACTTCTAGCTAATAATTGACCTAGCTCTTTGTAAGCCACTAAATCATGACTCATTACCGTATATTTATATTTGCTGTGGAACGTAGTCAGCTTGTGCTTAGTAATGCCTGACGCTTCCAACGTCTTCCAATCATGGTAAGCGTAAATGCGCGCAACGAAATTTTCTCTGATTATAGGGTCGTTTAAGCGGCCATTTTCTTCGCAAGGCAATAATGGGTTAGCCTTCATGATTTGCTCAGCAAACACACCAACTCCGTCGGCTTTTAGCATCTGACCTTCTGGTGCATAAGTTTTTACTCGTTCCATTCCGCAGCTCGGACTTTTAGCACAAAATACATAACCACTAAACTCTTGCGCTAGCTTTGCCACTTTTTTTCCGTATAGCGCCAATGCTTCAGTTACATCGCCACTGCCATCAGGACGAGACACCTGAATAACATCATCTTTTTTAATGAGTCGGATCGTCGGACGAGGAATAGGTAAACCTATAGCAACTTCAGGACAAAACGCTTTGAACGTAACGTGTTCTCCTAACTCATTCAAACAGAATTTTGAAGGCTTACTACTCGCGTCAAATCTCACTTCTTCGCCGACTAAGCAAGCACTTATACCTATTTTAATATCACGCTTTTCAACATTCATTGTCAGCCTCCATTACACTGTATTAACTACTCAAAAAACGTTGCGTTTTAATAAATAAAGCTACCGATTGGGTTTAACAATTGACTTAAGCCTTGGGTAAAGTGGAGCGAATCGTTCGCTACCGTATAACATAAACATCCTTCCTCTGAAAAAGGCTGATGCTTGTGTTTACCATCAAGCATAATAAAGTCACCTGGAACGTAATCACCCGATTCGTCAGAAAATGTACCTGCCAGTAATACGGTTAACTCAAATCCTTTATGGGTATGGTGTGGAACGCTACCACCAGGCTCAATGTGTAGTAAATTGGTATGAATTTCACCTTCGTCTAACGACACTTTGCTGCGCGCTAGCTTGCCAACATTAAATGGGCTTGCAATATCCATGTTATGGAGTTGCTTTGGTAAAACAAATTGCTCGCCTTTAAATTCGATATTCTTTGGCGACGTTTCTTTAGCGGTGAACGTCGACACATCATCGGTAATACTTTCAATCATAGAGTCAAAATCTATGTCTGCTATCGCATCCATATCTTGCTGTTCATCAATCGCAAACTTATGTAAAAAGTTCTCTTCGAAATCACTCTCTGCGTATTGTTCAGTAAGTTGGGCAATTTTGTGTTGGCACTCAGGGCACATATCAGCGTGAATTGCGATGCCCGCAGATAACGATGCTGGCAATTCACCTTGCACAAAAGCTTGCAACAACTCTAGCTTCGGGTGGTGACTAATCATACTTGCCTCCTAAATGAACTTTTAACTTTGCTAAAGCAAGTCTTAATCTTGATTTTACGGTGCCTAACGGAAGGTTTAAGTGCTGTGCAAGTTGTTCTTGCGACATCTCCATGAAATAAAAGCCTTTTATCACCTGCTGTTGATTTTCAGGAAGCTCCTTTAATGCTTCCATAATAGTTTGTTGTTCTAAATGATCATCAAACGCTTCGGTTTCTTCGACATTACTTTCAACCAGAGGCCAGATGTCTTCACTGAGCATATCTTCTCTGTTTGATTTTACTTTACGCAACATATCGAAAGTAACGTTACGCATCACGGTGTAAACCCAAGTGGTGGCAGCACCTTTGTCAGCGTCGAATAGGTGGGCTTTTCGCCACACGTTAGACATAGTTTCTTGAACCACTTCCATCGCTTGCGCTTGAGAAGTGAATTTGCCAGCTGCGATGCGCTGAATTTTTGGAGCAAAGAATTTAAACAGCTCAGTAAAAGCCGTTTTATCTCTTTGCTCTGCAACTAAAACCAAACATTTGGCTAGTTCGCAGTGATTTATGTTGTTTGTCATACTGTTAGATTTAGCAGTATGACGAACATTTGGCAACTCTTGATGAACCGCTGGCATGTTTTCTTCCATTTAAATCGTTCTACTGCTCTATACGCCATGCTATTAGAAGAAGATCACTTTTACGCAAAGTTTTTTTCGACGATGATATCATTGAGTAACACTTCCGCTTGCTCAAAGCTATTCGCGTTTGAAAAAATCTGCTTTTCCGAAAGGCTTACCGGTAGCAACTCTAACCAACGAGAATAAACCCAATTTACATCAGATTTAAATTCGCCTCGATATAAAGCCCTTAGCAGAGGGTTTTGCTCAAACACCTTTTCCAAAGAAGTGGTTAACATTGAAGCTATTTCACTTTTACTTACTATTGGCCAATGAGGAATTTGTTGAATATCAGCGAATCGCAAACCATCCTTGTCTTGAGTAACGTTACTTAGCGACACTAAACTTTTACACTGCACATCAATGGTCAACATACCTGACTCTTCCTGATCAAAATCAATAATGTCTACCCAGCTTGCCCACTTTAGTTGCACAACGCCTTCATCTTGAGCGTGTAACACAATAGCAAAGCCTTGATTGCCCGTAGCAAGCTTAACCATACGCAAGTATCTAGGTTCAAAAATTCTTAACCGGGTCATTCCATCTGGTAATAAAAACACAGGTAATGGGAAAATTGGAATATTCATCAAAAGCCTTACATCATTAACTCAAAGAATCATTACGTACTAACGATGGACTATGATCATATATCTAAGAAATAAAAAAGCCCCTTTAATTAGATTCAAAATTTAAGGGGCAAACGGCGTGACGGGGACACGATTGAGTATGGATGTCACGCCTAACTGGAGTAGTTTAAATACTATTGAGTAATTACAGTGTCTATCACATGAATAACGCCGTTGGTTGTATAAACATCAGTCGCTGTAACAATTGAACCTTGCACTCGTAATGCGGTTTGAGCTTGCTTAACTGTCCACCACTTATCACCTAAGCCTTGTCCATTCATATCACCAGCAGCCATATCACCAACATAAAAGTACAACGGACGCCCTTGAAATGCGGCTTGCATCATACCGTCATCACGCGTAATTAATGACAAACCAGGAATATTTGAAACATCGCCGTCAGCCACTAATACTGGTGGCCAGTTTGTCGCGCAAGTATCGTTACAAGCACTACCAGTCATCCCTAAATCATCATCAAATACATACAGAGTTTTGCCTGCATGGTCGCCTGAGTTCATACCGCCAATTAACATTTGCATTTCAGCGTGGTAAGCAACTTCGTCACCTGCTTCGTTTGCTGTGCCGGCAAAATTGACGATATCAACAGACAACATGTCACCACCTACAGTTTCTACCATTTTACCGTTGGCCGCATAGGCTGCGATTGAATTGATCTCCATAGCAACAACATGTTTTAGCAATACACCCGTCAAGGCTGTGTTATCAGCTAAAAGACCACTTAGCGCCATATCATCAACTTTATCGAAAGCAGCGTTAGTTGGTGCAAATACAGTAAATGAAGCATCTGCATCAGATAAAGTATCTACTAGGCCAGCTGTAGATACAGCTGTTACTAAGGTAGAAAAGTCAGGAATAGCAATTGCTGTTTCTACAACATTCATGGTTTCACCACCTTTCATTTGTGGTGGTAAAATGACTTGGTCAACAACGTGTATCACGCCATTATCAGCCATAAGATCTGTCGCTGATACAGCTGATTGGTTAACAAATAACGTTTCACCTGTTAGCGATAAACTAACCATGTCACCGCTTGCCATGGTCACCATGTTTTCTGCAGAACTTGCTGCTGCGACGGCTCCATCTTTCATAATTTTGCCTGTTGTAATCACATGGTACAGTAGTACTTGAAACAACATCTCTGGGTCCGCTGCTAAGGCAGCGAGTAAATCAGGATCAACTTGGTCAAATGCGGCATTAGTTGGAGCAAATACAGTAAAAGTACCATCTGGGTTAGCTAATACTGCATCAAGTTCTGTCGCCTGCAACAGACTTACCAATGTTGTAAAGTTCTCATTGCCAACGGCAATATCTACGACAGTAGTCTCCATTGCAGGAATTTCAACATCGCCAATAACAACAGAATCAATGACGTGAATAACACCATTTGACGTATAAATGTCAGCTGCTGAAATTGGTGCGCCACCAAAACTCAACATGTCTGTGTCAGGGTTTATCGCGATAGCAATGTCGGCGCCCGACAAGGTAGTTGCAGACTGTCCATTAAGAGAGTATGCCGTATATGACGGTACTTCACCTTGAACCACATGTTGTAAAAGAATACTTTTTAGCACTTCTGGGTTAGCAGCAAGTGTATCGAGTGTTGACTGGTCTATCATCGCAAAAGCGGCATTAGTTGGTGCGAAAACAGTAAACATTGCTGACATGTCAGATAATGCATCAACAAGGTCTGTCGCCTGAAGTAAACTCACTAAAGTAGAAAATTCAGGGTTGCTAAGCGCAGTTTCAACGATGTTCATCGTTGGTTCACCTTTTGCTGCAGGTGGCATTAATACAGCATCGATTACATGAATAATGCCATTATCGGTTTGTAAATCAGTTGTAATCACAGTAGAGCCGTTCACTAATAAAGAATCGCCAGAAAGCGACAATCCCACCATGTCACCGTTGACCATCTCAATCGTGGTTCCAGCAGCGCCGATAGCTGTTGCCGCATCCACTGAGCCAGAAATCACATGGTAAGTTAAAATATTGGATAACGTGTCTGGGTCTGCCAATAAAGCATCAATTGTATCTTGTCCTAGCAACGCAAACGCATCATCTGTTGGCGCAAAAACAGTATAAGTACTGTTTGTATCTGCAAGGGTATCATCTAAGCCGGTTTCCTGCAGTGCAGCCACTAACGTTGTGAAACTTCCATTGGCTACTGCCGCGTCGACAATAGTTGTTGGTTCTGCTGGAGTAGGAGTAACGACTATATCGTTATGGTTGTCGTCATCACTACCACATGCTTGTAAAAACAGCATGCTAATCGTTGTAAAAATTATCAGTTTAATATTCTTCACGTGCCTGTCCTTCTAATTAAATGTTCATCGGAAGTTACGGCTACTTTTCGTACACAGATCATACGTTTTGAGTAAAAGTAACTTTATTTTTTTCTAGTGATCTACACTTAAAAGTTAGGCGTATTAGACTAGTTTGTGTACAACAAATATCAGAGAAAACAGATAGGTTTTAGGTTTAATTTCCTGAAGTTGACGTTAGCAAAAGCTAAGTTTTGGAGGTATTCATGAACAAATTGCTTATTACTGGTGGTACAGGGTTAATTGGCCAGGTACTGATCAATGCACTACTGGCAAAAAATGATTCACTCATCACGGTTCTTACCCGTTCGCCAAGCAAAGCTCAATCTCTATTTGGGACCCGCATCAATATTGTTACCGAGCTATCACAAGACTTAATCAACCAACAAAATTGCATTATCAATCTTGCTGGCGAACCTATTGCGGATAAAAGGTGGAGTACAAATCAAAAACAAAGGATCTGCGATAGCAGGTGGCGCATTACTGAAAAGTTGACGGAGTTGATCCTACACTCACCTTCTCCACCAAAATCGTTTTTGTCAGGAAGTGCCATAGGTATTTACGGCCGACAAGGGGTAAAAGTCGTTGACGAAGACTTTACCGATTTTCATCAAGAGTTTAGTCGTGAGGTGTGTGAAAAATGGGAAAGTATAGCCCTTCAAGCATCTACAGTAACTCGTGTATGTTTATTGAGAACAGGAGTCGTTCTCGCCGAAACCGGAGGTGCCTTAGGAAAAATGTTGCTCCCCTTCAAGTTAGGGCTAGGTGGCCCTATTGGGCAAGGAGAGCAAATAATGTCGTGGATTCATATAGATGATATGGTAAGTGCCATTATGTTTGCTATGGATAGCGACATAAGCGGCCCTATTAACATGACGGCTCCAACACCGGTATCTAATAAAGAGTTTAGCCAAACTTTAGCCCGAACCCTGAACAGACCAAGTTTCATGATAACACCACCTTGGGTGTTGAAGCTTGTTTTTGGCGAAATGTCTGATTTACTACTTTTCGGTCAACACGTAGTACCTAAAGTCCTTTTGGCAAATGGCTTTACCTTCCAATATACAGAGTTGCCTGGTGCTCTTCACCAGTTATTCGACCGTTAACTGTTTATTTTAGAGGTCTATCCTCAAGAGAAAGATTTTTCAGAGCAAGATGTTAATGTATCTTTTTTCTCAAAAAACAAGGTAATTTCAGCAACCGTAAGACCAAACTTTTTCATTTTAGTACGATTAAAAAGACGGGTTTCATCCATTTGATACATCCAATCGTCTAGCGTAAATTGCCATTGCTCTCCATCAATAGGCACAGACAAGGTGTATTGCCAAAAAAACGCGAATCCTTTGTGTGCACCACTTGCTGTCCCGATAACATCGCCAGCTGTTCCTTGATATCGCCCATCTGGCAGCTTTTCCAATTGCCATATTCTTGTTTGTCGTTCACCATCGTCGAAATAAAAAGTTTCATCCAAAATGCCTTTATCGCCCTGCCAGCTTCCGACAATATTTACGCAAAACCTTCGAGTAACTTTTTGTTGTCTATCTTGCAACATTCCCCAAGCGACGACGATACCAGTAAAGTAGTTTTTAATATCAAATTTAGGCGTCGTCGCTTCGTAGTCTCGCAAGTCGCTACTGCATCCACTTAAGAACACCACTAAAGTAAACGTAAAAAATACAGAGTATAAATAGTTTTTCATCAGCTCGTTTTACCTAACAGTTGCTTACGTAATTTGGGTTGACTGGTCTTTTCTGATAGCCAAATAGAGAGGAACAACGCCCCGAACTCTCGAGACTCAATAACGCCTATCGACTCACCATTATAGAAAAACTCGCTGCCGTTATTTCCGGCGAGTAAAGATAACTGATCACCTTTTTTTATATTCGGCCATAACTCCTCAAGTTGTTGAACAAATTCGCTGTATTCCGGCTCTTTTTTGCCAACATGCTGCCACTGCTCTACCGTTCTTTCGATTAGATCTTTGCTCGTTATGTCGCGCAGATATCGAATTTCAAACAATACTGGGACCTGAGGTGCCTTTTCAGAATATGTGCCATTTGAGGTTAACAAACGACTTTTATATATGTCCCAGAACAGCACCCGAAATTTCGCTTCTCCTACCTTTTTAAACGCTGTGTTACTTAATTGCTGCTCAACAACAGTATTGAGAAACTCGACGTTCTTCGCATAAATTGAGTGTGGCAGAAGTGCTAATGTGGTTATAAGTAAAACTAAGTAAAAGCTAACTTTGTTCATAAATAACCTCGTGTTTAACGATTTTGTTTGATAAAGCAAAGAATAGATGCAAAAGAGCCAGCCAAACTAATGCCAAGGTCAGCATGGTCTTCGCATGAGAAAAGCCAAACGATACTGCTGATAGCTTTTGCCCCGCCAAATAGCTTAACGGGGGTCCGAGTAAAGCTGCGCCACTAATGAGTAGTTTACTTTTCTTAAGAAATTTCAAACCGTGATCTATAGTTGCGGCAAAGCACAGCCATAACATCATCAGCCAAAAGGGTAAAATAGCTGTGTGGTTAGCGCTCGAAAAATCAAAAACACCAATCAGCGTTAAAAAGCTGTCGACAACGATTCCAATGGTTGCAACCGATAATATAACGGTTATTTCTTTAAACGGTTGCTTTACAAGATAAAGGTGAGCAACTAACCAGACGAATGCGATGGGAATGAAATTATTGCCAAGTAGGACTAACCCTAGCCAGCAAAGATTAAAACCTATTAAATTTAACCACATATAAGTCTCTAACTTTTGAATTCGCAAATTAGAAACTTATACGAAGCTATTGCAATAAAGGATTACATCACGACGCGAATTATATGATTTAAGTGCTTACACTTGACCCAATAATTCTGCTGGGTTTAGCTTGGTTGCTTGCCATGACGGATATATGGTGGCAATTAACGATAAAGACAATGCAGTACACAAGGTTAATACAACATCACCTGTATAAACTTCACTAGGAATGTAGTCGATAAAATAGATATCTGCAGATAGCACAGAAATAGCGAAAAATCCTTCTACCCAACTAATAATAGCGGTTAAGTTAGCGGCAATTAAAACACCTAAGCCGCCGCCAATAGCGGTTCCCATTATGCCGTTAGTCAAACCTTGAAAGATAAAAGTAAACATAATTGTTCGACGGTGAGCGCCCATGGTTTTTAAAATCGCAATATCGCTTTTTTTCTCGTTAACCACCATGATCAAAGTAGATACGATGTTAAAGCTAGCAACGGCTATCACAATCACCAAAACAATAAACATGATCATTCGCACTAATTGAATATCATTGTACAAATGGCCTTGGCTGTGGGTCCAATTATGAATATAAACGTAGTGGTCTTGAGAATAAGCCGCAGTTGAAGCAACTTTAGGCGCCATAAAGACATCGTCAACTTGTAGTCTGATCCCGTCGACTTGATTATTAATCAAACCTTTGATCTCTCGAGCCGTTTGCAAAGAAACAAAGGCTTGGCTGTTATCAAGTTCACCGCCAAAGGTAAAAATAGCAGCAACTTCTAAGTTATGTTTTTTTAAAGCACGGACAAATCCGTTAACAGAACTATCTCCTTGCGGAGGCGATAAAAGTTGCACGGTATCACCAATTGACACTCCTAACTTATCAGCAATGCCTGCCCCTAATACCACAGCTCTTTCTTCTTCGATGTCTTGCCAACTCCCCTTAGTTATATAATTGGGTATTGAAGACACCCTTGATTCAAGAGAAGCATCAACCCCTCTTACTTCACTACCTATAAGTTTGTCGCTTTTTTGCAGCATGCCTTGCATTTTTATTAATGGCGCTACTGAGGAAACATGTTCTAATGTTTGTACTTGTGCTGCCATGGTTTGCCATTGACTAACGGGTTGATTAACGCCAATAAGTTCAGCGTGTGGTACAGCCGACAAAAAGTTTTTGGCTAACGCTTTCTCAAAGCCGTTCATTGCGCTTAAGACAATAATCAAGGTCATCACGCCAATAGCAATGCCTATGGTGGATGAAGCCGATATAAAAGAAGAAAAACCCTTTCCGCGACGGTGCGCGAGGTATCGACCAACAATAAATAAACTCAAATTAGATTGCATGCTATCAACTCTCACTAGCAACTAATGGCGTTAGCTGTCCGTGATCTAATTGCAATTGTCTATCCATTCTATTCGCTAGGGCTCTATCATGAGTCACAATAACAAAACTGGTATTTAGCGAATTATTCAACTCTCTTAGCAATTGATAAATTTGCTCGGCAGTATCAAAATCCAAATTGCCTGTTGGCTCATCCGCTAGGACTAGTGATGGTTCAGTTACTAAGGCTCTCGCGATTGCAACCCGTTGGCGTTCTCCACCCGACAACTCAGCTGGCCTATGTTCCAAACGATGCGACAACTTCACCATTGCCAACATTGCTTCAGCTTTAGCTTGAGCTTCTTTGGGCTTAAGGCCTCTGATAAGCAAAGGCATTGCAACATTTTCTATCGCACTGAACTCCATCATGAGATGATGAAATTGGTAAATAAATCCTATGTGTTGATTACGAAAATCCGCTAACTGCTTATCATTTAGGTCATGAATATCTTGCCCTTCAATAATGACCCGTCCCGATGAAGGTGAATCCAAACCGCCAGCAATATGCAAAAAGGTACTTTTACCGCAACCTGAACTTCCGACAATAGCTAACAATTCGCCAGATTGAACAGTCAAATTTAAACCCGTTAATACCGAGGTTTGTTGTTTACCTTGTACATAAGTCTTTTCGATTTGCAGACATTGTAAACTGCTACTCATTTCTTAATACCTCAGCGGGTTGTGTTCTTGATGCCTGATATGCAGGATACAAGGTTGCTAGAAATGTCATGGTTAACGCCGCTAGCGCAATGATAACGACGTCTAAACTACGTAAATCCATTGGCAGCTGCTGGCTAGCATAACCAGCCCCTAGAATATTTAGGCCGAACATGGACAATAGCGGATTCAAAAAAGTAGCGAGTAAAATGCCAAAAATCACGCCTAATATTGTACCCCAAACGCCATTAATCACACCTTGACTAATAAACACTCGGGTAATCGCTCCTCTGCTCATTCCACAGGTTCTCAAAATCGCTATTTCACCACGCTTATCAATGACCACCATTACCAAAGCAGAAACAATATTAAATGCAGCAACGGCAACAATTAAACTTAACATCAAGCGCATCATGTTTTTTTCCATTTTTACCGCAGAAAATAACGTGCCTTGAGATTTTTGCCAGGAATTCATATCAATGCCATCAGGCATAACGCTCTGGTTTCTTTGGATATAATGACTCGCCTCAAATGCGTCGTACAAGTAAACGCGAAATTTTTGAAATCCGTCACCTTTTCGCCTTAACAATTTAGCTGCACTGGCGTGATCAACATAGACGACACTATCATCTACTTGCGAACCGGCATTAAAAAAGCCCACTACTTTAAAAACCCGTTGTGCGGGAATGCGCCCCATTGGCGTAAAGCGCGTTGTAGCTGGTAGTACTAATCGAATGGACTCGCCGACTCTAATATCTAATTTCCGCGCAAGAGATTCCCCAATTACCGCTGTGTATGATTCAAGTGCAAGTTGTTCAAAACTTCCTGCAACCATATTGTGCTTGGCCATATTGTAAGGCACATTGTCAGCTTGAATTCCCTGAAGTTGCACACCTAATAGACTCGTATTAGAAACCACTAGCGCTTGCTGCTCGATAAACGGCGTTATTGATAATGTTTGCGGGTCTTTTTCAAGTATTTTCTCAGCTGCGAGTAATGAGTCGCGATTAGTTTTATTGAAACTTGGCTTGTCTACGCTAACAACAACATGCGGTACTATGCCTAATATGCGTTTCTTCAACTCTCCTTCAAAGCCATTCATTACCGACACAACGGTTATCAAGGCGGCAACACCTAACATAATGCCAGCAACTGAGAAAAAAGTAATAAAGGAGACAAAACCAGAACGATTGCGGCTTCGACTATACCTATATCCAATAAATAAACTAACGGGTTGAAACATGTATTTTCCGAATACGCGCTGACATTTAGCGTGGTCAATGATATCTATCTGCTAACAATTAAAGTAACCACGAATTTAACTGACAGTGAGAATACCACAGATCTATTTATGGTCACTATGCTTGGGCATTAATCTTGTAAGAATTTGTTCCGATAACAGCAACTTGCATATTTTTTCAGCAAACTAGTTACTTTGCCACAGCCTTATTGCCAATAATTTTTAATGCCGGCATCCCTCTTACCATCGCCTCTCGAGCAAATTGTTGATGGCAACTAGGGCAGTATCCTGCTTCGTTAGTATGATCTGCAGTAATGCGTGCAATGAAACACTTAATTAAAGCGCCCTTTCCGCCCTTTTTATAATCTAACAGTTTGTAACGGCATTTAGTGCATATAATCGCGACTGATCGTTCTGGTAACTTTTTGTTAGGTTTAGCCATGTATGTTAAATCGATAAAAACGAGGTGAATTAATAGGAATTTGATCTAGCTTATCATTGTTAATCACAAAATACGCTAGGCTAATACCGAGTTCGCTATTTATGTATAAACGAAATGGAGGATGTTATGGAGTTAACTACCCTACAGAGCTTCTTAGGATACGCAACGATAATACATATCGGGTTGCTGGCCGTTACCACTATGTTGATGATAGTGGCAGACAAGTTTATGGTCGGTATTCATGGTAAATTATTCAGCCTTGAAGAAAAAGATTTAAGGAAAGCTTATTTCTATTTTCTTGCTGGCTATAAGTTGTTTATTTGGGTATTTTTCCTCGTTCCTTATATTGTACTGTGCTGCTTTATAAACTAATAAACACGGTAACTTATAGCCCAATAGCTGGAAGAAGAAGGTACAGTTACTCAACCTTGTGCGGTTCAGTATTAAGCTAGAGTATTACCTTATTTCCAGCCAAGAGTATGTTCAAAGTCGCTATCTAACTTCTTAGCAAACTCTTTTGCATGTGAAGCGACTTCTGCTAATAATTCATCTTCTTTTGATGTTGGTTTATATTCTGGCACTTTTACAGGAAAGCCGCTTTCGTCAATAGCCATGAAGGTGATAAAGCAACGATTAGTCACTACAGGTTTACTTTCTTTCAAATTACCTGCATGAACAACGACATAAATATGCATGCTGGTTTTGCCAGTATAAACAATACGTGCAGTCACGGTTATCATCTGACCTACAAGGATAGGACGAATAAATCGAATGCCATTGGCTGAAACCGTCACACAATATTTTTTACTCCATTGTGCTGCACAAGCGTATGATGCTTGATCTATCCATTTCATCACCATACCACCATGAACCTTGCCACCAAAGTTTACATCGGTGGGCTCGGCGAGAAATCGAAACTCTACAATGTTATCGGCACTCATTATCATTCCTAACATAAGGATATTGCTAAGATTATAGTAAAGAAATTACCAAAGTGCGTATTATGACAAAAGCGCTATGTTTACCAATTAAGCGGGTGCCTTGTTTGAAATTTTGCTAAGCTGATTTTTCAGGGTATTGGTGGTAAATGGCTTTAGGATAAAACCATTTACTTTCGCGGCAATAATAGATTGAATTTTCTCACGCTGACCTTCACACGTAACCATCAAGACGCGAGTATGCTTTAACTGCTCATCTTCCCTAACTCGTTTAAGTAACTGGATACCATTTAATTTGGGCATGTGGTAATCGGTAATCAAGAGATCATATTGATTCTTCCGCATGAGATTTAGCGCTTGAATTCCGTTGGTTGCTTCATCGTTATCGGTATATCCAATGCTTTTTAGCATGGTAAGCAGTACGTTGCGAATTGAGGCCATGTCATCAACAACAAGAATTTTCATTATTAAATCCTTTTAACTTTCTCCTAACTATCGATAAGTATAGAAGAGAAAACGCTAAATCGCTCCACTCAACAGTAACGCTTATTGAAGAAAAATGAACAGTTTCCTCAACAGAAGACTTATCAATCTAGCCTCCTGTTAATTCTATAGTTTTATTACGATAGTACTGGGTACTCTCTTGATTTATTGAATTGATCACCGAAAACTCAAGCGCCTTTTGATACATAGCCAATGCATCAGCTAGCTCGGCTTGTTGTTCATAGATAAACGCCAGCGCACCATAGATACGAGTGGGATCTTTATAAGCGGCAAGACTTGTATTTAATAACGTAATTGCTTCTTCTGTTTTTTGCTCTGCCCAAAAAGCAAAAGCCAGTCTAGTTATCATGGAAATAGGAATATTTTTATCACTTTGATACCTTTCCCCTCGTACGCTAAAAAACTGTTTTAGCGCGGATAGTCCACCATATGCTTGAAATTGTTTAAAATCAGTTATCGCCGGCGCTTCAAAGTCAGCAAATAAAAAGCTAAGGCCGTTAAACATTGCCGAATAAGCAACGCTCGAATGATTTTGCTCATAAAATCGTTCATGTTTCCATTTAACATTCTTGTTTGCATGTTCGTTTAATACTTGAACAATATTTTGTAAACCTTCGACAAAACCAGAGCCTTCTCTGTTTGCAGCACCTGCTGACAAATAGATTGATGCATCAGTACCCTGTTGTTGTAAACTGGCAGTAAGAGATTGATTTAGTGCGGATTGGTTTGCATCTATTGCGGCACTAGAAACAATAAAACGTGAAAAGATCTGTTTGTTCAAAGCAACAGTATTGAGAGCAACTGTCCCCATAGCTGAATGACCAAACAATGTACTAACGTCAGATGTTCGAAGCCGCTTATTAATATATGGCTTCACCTCTAAGCGCAAAAATCGTTGAAAGTTCGCTTGACCTGAATTAGTGTCTCGCATTCGTTGACCCGTATTATTCGAAATACCAACAACAATACTCGGAGGCAATTTTTCGGCATCAACCAAAAATTGAACGGCAGTAACGGTATGGAAAAAGTGACGCTGACCATCTAAAACATAAATGACAGGATAACGGTTAGTATTCTTTTTATAGCCTTTGGGCGTGTGTATTAGTAATTCTCTCTTTTCTTGCAATATTTCACTTTCAATAAATACTCGTGCTCCGAAAATTTTAGTGATGTCAGTATCTTCTCTGTTGAGTACTTTTAGGCTTTCCTGTGCAACTAAGTTAAAGCTACTAAAACTGAGCAAAACTAACGAAACGCTGAATAACAATTTTAACATGGCAAACTCCCTACTATATATGGGAGCAATGCTCACACTAGCTCAATTTAAAAACAAACAACTTTCCTTATGTTTTGTTGATTTATTGCTGATGCGCAGAAAATTAGTACTGCGTGTTAGCACAAGTGTCAGAAATTTTTACACTTAACTTTATTACTAACTAATTAATAACTAAAAATCAGCATGTTAAAAGTCGGCATATATTATGCGTAACCGTAAAGGATAAAACTCATTCATTTTATTTAGTGAGGGATCGATATGGCACTACGAAAAATAGTTTTCACATGTGTTTCACTTATTTTAATTCCGTTCCACGCATCAAGCTCAATTATTCCAGTTGACCTCAGTACTTGGGGAGCTCAAGGTGGTAGTTCTAGTTGGAACGTCGCAGGCGACAACAACTCTGTTTTACAAACAATTAATGGAGATCCTACTGTTTTTTTCGAGTCAGGTTCTTTAGCACAAGGACAAGCACTGAGTGGAACCATCGAAGTAAACAATGCAGGAGATGACGACTTTATAGGCTTTGTATTAGGCTTTCAAAGTGGAGAGCTTACTTCTGCGACTGCCGAATATTGGTTAATAGACTGGAAGCAACGCGACCAATTTTGGAGCCCGTATGGTGGGACGGGTAAAGCTGGCTTGTCTTTGTCACGGGTCAATGGTGCTTTAGATAACGCTTCAGCATGGGTTCATAATAATAAAGTCACCGAACTTGCACGAGGAAGTAGTTTAGGTTCAAGTGGTTGGGTAAATGGGCAAGAATATACTTTTGACTTAGTTTTTACATCAACCAATATTCAAGTATTCGTTGACGGCGTCAAAGAAATTGACGAAATTGGCACTTTTTCAGATGGCGCATTTGGTTTTTACAACTTTTCGCAATCACAAGTAACCTATGCAGGGCTCAAAACTCAAGATGCGACTAACTTTATTCCTGAGCCAACAACGCTTTCAATCGTGACCTTGGGGTTGGTCGGGTTGTTTGTTAGGAAGCGTAAATACGAAAGCTAATATGTTTACTAAAAGTCACCAGCAAGTCTGGTGACTTTTATTTATAGAGTTCAACATACTCTTCGTTATTATAATGTGCTTACAAACGCTAAATATTAACTACCAAGATACCACATAGTCATTCCAGCCCCCACTATACCAACGCCCATTAATATCGTCATCAATACTAAAACTGCACTACACCAAATCTTCGCGGATTCTGAGCCTCCCTCTTTAACCCGTAGATACCATTCTAGCAAAGCCAATGGAATCAAATATTGCGCAAAAGATAAAACTATCACAAACGGCCCTTCAAAAGTTTCAGGATCAAACCCCACAGGCTTTTGATGAATCATCAACCACGCCATTAATCCAACCCTAAAAAACCAGCCTGCATTGATAGCCATGAACAATCTAAGAGCCCACTTTCTATGTTCTTCAATATTTCTAGACACAGCGTTTTTAATGGCAAAATACAGACAAGTAAAAATAATAAATACTAGAATGTTCATCGAGAGTAGCATGGCATTTCCGCCAGGCATTTTGTCATAAGCCCAAATCAAATAAAGTCCGAATAAAGTTGCAATAGCAACACTGACGGTGAATATTCGGCCATTAATTCGATGAAACTTTGGGGCTCGCTGACGAACTTGTGGAATTAGTTGCAAAGGGCCGCCTATCATAATGATGGCTCCAAGAAGAATGTGACTAAATAAGAATGCCATCGACAAGGGTGTATTTTGTACGGACTCAAATGGCTTGAAATTTCCAGACAAGGCTTCTGCGCCATAATGTCCAAATAAATAATACACCATCCACCACTGCCCGATAATGGCAACAACAAACCAAAATACAGCGACCTTGTTTAAAACTCGATTTCCCATCGCCGCTAGAGGCAATTTGGCCCCTACAACACTTTCACTCATTTTCCTGCTCCTAATCCTTGCTGTTATATAGTGTTTTTATCTAAGCGACTAACTCGTTAGCAGAATACATACCAAATTAAAAAACCTTTAAAAACAGCTTAATAGAGAACATGGACTTTGAGCGACTGGTCAATTTCACGACAGAAATAATCAAAATCACTAAAATAATAGAATAATGACGTTTCTGAACACACCAGCTTACAATTCGAATACATTGGCACTATAGTGTGTGATATCTGTAAAAAAGTGACCCAAGTTCGACTTGTTAGATACTACCTATTATTAACTTATTACAAGACTAACATCCGTTATGGTTATTAAATTATTAACTCTTACTTTTTATGTTTTAGTTGTATTAACTAGCAAACATGTCTGTGCGCAAGATAAATTAAACATTGTCGTTGGCTTAGTTAAACCGCCTTACATAATTGAAGGACCAATGAAAGGGTTTGAAATAGAGCTTATTGACCACATCCTTGAGCAAATGAATTCGTCCGCCAATTACATTTTTGTATCTTACGGGCGTTCAGCAAGAATGCTTACGGAAACAGATGTCGATGCCATTTTAACTATCAATGAAAGCCTAGTTAACAATGAAGGAACATTGTCAGACGTTTATATTACTTATCAAAATGTAGCGATATCCCTTGAAAACAACCATTTAGAAATAAATGATATCGACGATTTAAGTAAATACAGTCTTGCGACGTTTCAAAATGCACATAAGGTATTAGGTGAAGCGTTTGCTAAGAGTGCAGAACAAAGCCCTCTTTATGCTCAAGTTGCCAATCAAAAGCTGCAATTAGAAATGCTTTTTAAAGGGCGCACTGAAGTTTTAATCATGGATATTAATATTTTTAACTATTACCTAAAAACTTATGCGGCTCATCCGTTGAAAAAACAAGTTAACATTCACAGGATTTTCTCAAAAAGCCCTTATAAAGTTGCTTTCAAAGAAGAAAAGATCGCCATCCGTTTTAATACTATTTTAACATCTGTTTTGACATCTGATTTCTATAAAGAACTTCTTGCCAAATACCAGCTACAAGATCAACAGCATTGATTATTTTAGTAACGGGTAAGTAAAAAATAAGAGGTGCAGTAAATTCAAACTAAAGTGCGTCAAAATTGCAAAAATTAGCTTTCCAGAAACTGCATATACTACACCGTATAAAAAGCCGGCAATCGTTGCAATAACTATATATTCAAACCCACCAGCAAAATGCGCGACACCGAATAACACACTAGCTATTAACAGCCCGATTATCGGAGAAAAGCGGCTCGATACTTTTTGCTGAATGTAGCCACGAAAAAACAATTCCTCCGCAACGCAGGTTAATAACAAATTGTTTAAAGCAAATAACCACCACCAATGAGGAATTCGTATATCTACTTCGATAAGTTGGCATGCCAGCGCCAAACTAAAAATTAAGAAAAAACTTAGCAAGACCAATAAAGCTTTTATCGTTATGCCAGTTCGATTTATTTTAAAAAGAATAAGGCTACGGCTCGCATCATTTCCTGTAGACTGGTTTGATAGCATGGCAGGAAAAAGGAGTAACAGCGCGAATATGATCATCGGCTTGTCAAAATTTAAGTAGAGAGAAAATGCCTGACTATTTGTGCTTTTCTGAACCTCATCAAGCACTAACAAATTATTAAACCCAGGAATAGCATGAGCCGCGAGCCCAATACACATCACAATCACCACTGAGGTTGAAAGCTTTTTTAACCAGAGGTTTTCCGTTTTGTTAGCAAGGGAGCTTAAACCAAATAAAACTGAAACAGCTATAATGCCAACACCGTTTATTGCACCAAAAACACCCCCCATTGCCAAGGCTGCAGCCACACCATAAGGCCACAGATTTTCCTTAGTAAAGACCAAAAAGATACTCATGAATAAGAAAGCCCAAGGTATCAAGGCACTCGACAATAAAGGCTCTGCAATCATATCTAGGATAGTATATTGGTGAAGTAGTATTAGGTTAACACATAAAATTAAACATGTTACAAAACAGAGACTAATATCTTTTCGGGCAAATTTCGCACATTCAGACTACTTAGGCACGTACAATTAATGGTAAAGTATCAATGTGTTTATTGTCCTTAGTAGTTGTAAAGTGAAAGTTTTAGTCGCGCTGCTGTTTAGCGTTAGTTTCTCCATTAATGCCATTGAAACCCTGTCATTAGCCGTTGGTCACGACCATAAAAAGATGGTTGAAAAGTACCCTTTTTACGCCGCCTCTTGGCAAATTTTAAATGAAGAACTACTGAAACTGGGCTATAAAGTACAAGCCAATGCCTACCCTTGGGCGCGAGCCAAAGAATCAGTAAAGCAAGGAAAAAACCACGGACTATTTCTAGCAGCAGCATTTAAAGGTAGAGATGAATGGGCACATTTAAGTAACCCAATTGGCCAAGATCAATTTGGCTTGTTCTATCAGGAGCAAAGCAATCGAAATGCACCAATTGGCACGGTAAGGCTTAAAAGCAGAAGCGGCCAGTTATCGTATTTAGATCCATCTAAACAAGTGCAAGTAGCAACGGCTCAAGAAGGCTTAAAGCTGCTTAGTAAACAAAAGTTAAGCGCATTTGTGATGTCGAGAAGCTATGGTGAATATTTGCTCGACACCGAATTATCTTCTTTTAAAGCCGGCATGAAATTCGACGAAGAGTCTGCTGAAATATACACCGCCCACGTAGCTATTGGCAAAGAGCACCCACAAAGCCAGCAAACCTACCAGTTGATTAACCAAGCGATTAAAAACGCGATTGACTCAGGCCGTTACCTTCAATTAATGAAAGCTCACAAAGCTGCATCCTATCAACTCATCAAATAGGTTGTTTAACGTAAACACCTTGAATGTTTCTAATTTGTTAGCAATAGTTGCACATTATGAAAAGACTATTACTTACATTTTTTATTATGACAACGCTTTCGACGGCTCAAGCTAATTCATTAAATAACGCACAGACAGATCAAATCGTAGCGGCGACAACAATTGTCGTTAATCACATTTTTAATGCAGCAAACGAAAAGCGGTATTTAGATGGATTGAACTACTACTCGGACGATAAAAACGCATTTTTCGTTAGCGATGGTCAAATACAATCCCTAGAGCAACTCAAGAAATCATATGAAATTGCTGGTGCCGCAGTTGAAGATTTACATAACGAAATTCTAGCGTGGAATGTTAATGTATTAAGCGAAGAGCTAGTAACATTTACATTGCCTGTAAAATTACGCCTTAAATTAAAAGGCGTTAAAGAATATACTGGGCAGATTATTTGGTCCGCTGTTTTGAAAAAGATTGATGGTCAATGGCTAGTCATTCAAAGCCATGAGTCTTGGTTAAATCCTACAGAAATGGCTCAAGCGCTATCAACTAAAGAATAATCACTCTAGTAAAAAGCAATTCACCAGCCAAAGAACAGTATATTAATCTCGAGAAAAAGTTCTTTGGTTGATCTGATTCACACTTTTCTTTCCTCTATTTCGACAATCTAAAATTCCATTAAACATATTTCTTTATAAAGTTAGCTAAAAACATGCTAACTATGTCTATTAATTCACTTCTCCCTGCACCGACAATTAATGAAACTCAAACTTTTTTTAATGTTTATCATTAATTTTTTATTGCATTACAACTAAACACTTGATAATTTATCACCATCTAAATCTATTGTTCGACATAAATGAATAAAATAAGTTTTGCCAGTCGTATTGTTCAAATAGTGTTGGTGATCTACGCAGCACTTCATATTTACATGTGGGCTTTTTCTATTGTTGAGCCGCATTTTGCGCAGACCGAACAAGGTACCGAGAACTATGAAGTTTCAGTAAAAGTAAATATTGAAAACTTAGACCCTGAATACCAACAATTGGCTAATGTAAACATGAACCCAGCCTTATGGCTAAATACCCCAGATACCGTATTTCAACTGGCAATCTTTTTGTTTTTGTTTTTGTTATTTGAGCAATTTCGACACGGAAACATCTATTCTCAAACGGTAATTAATCAAATAAAACACATTGGTCATATCCTCATATTCTGGCCATTATTTGAATTGATATATGGACCATTGCTAATTTTAACGTTAAAGATTATCGGCAAAATTGAGCATGGCGAAATAAACGTGTCGCTAAATAATGAAGGCTTAGAGATGCTTGCCATAGGTTTAATGCTTACCGTCGCTAGCTGGATAGTCGCAGAGGGTAAAAAGCTTAAAGACGAACAGGATTTAACTATCTAATGGCTATTATTGTAGAACTTGACGTAATGTTAGCAAAACGCAAAATGCGACTAAACGACTTGTCTGAAGCGATAAACATTACGCCACAAAACTTATCAATCTTAAAAACAGGTAAAGCGAAAGCGATTCGATTTTCAACGTTAGACGCTATTTGTCGAGCTCTTGAATGTGAGCCTGGCGATATTATCCGCTTTGAACCTTAGGACTAGGAGAGTAATCATGTTAAAAAAAATAATAATGAGTTGCGTATGTTTGTCTAGCGCCGTTTTCGCAAACAATGAGTGGAGTTCACCGAACTATGCCCTTGGATTTTCGTTAGAGAGCGACAAATCATTGCTTATTCCAAAGAACGCTAATGTCACTCAAGATTTAACGCCAAAACTATCTTTATCAGCGAGTGTTGATAAACAGCTGAACGCGGACTGGGTGTTAACAACAGGTGTGAGTATCGATTATAGTCAAAGTAACATTGACTTGGCTGTTGAAGATCACACCGTGTCATCTACCATAGAAAATTCAGGCATTTGGCTGGACTCCAAGCTTTCTTACCAATCGTTTCATAGAAACGTTAATCCCTTCGTTGAAGTGAGTGTTGGTCAAGTTTATGGTAAATACCATGCACTAGGACAATCACATTCAGACTGGCAAACAGGTGTTAAGGTTTCGACAGGTCTAGAGTTTAATCTTTCGAACGACAGTACTATTTCACTCGCTGTTGGCCATTCAAATATAGACTCGATGAACTAGAGCATTACCCGATTCTAGATATAAAAAGGGGGTGGTAAATCGGTCATCTCCTTTCATAATCTTCACTTTCATTGTTTTTCAAAAACAATTAATTTAGTGATTGCCAAAACAAAAGGTGTCGTGGTTAAAATTACCATTACCGTAAAACGCTGAAGATTTTGCCAATAAGGCGAATACTAATTTAGTTATCTCGGTAAATAACCCAACTCGTTTAACAACTATATAACAAAAAGCCAACCTTCTGGCTTCGAGTTTGCACGAGAAAACACAGCTTTTTCGGACCGATAGCCTCAAAATATACACTCTAATTTCCAGAAAAATTTAAATGTGAACTATGTTGCAATAAATCATTAAGTTACGATTTTTATCCCATCAATTTGAATTAGCGATCCATCTTCTTTTAAGGATGTGCCATCACTATGAACTTTTAGTGAAATTTATTAGCAAACCACTGTTTAACCGCGTTTTTTGATAAACTGCCCTTTCGGTTACAATTAAATTGTAAAAAAGTTTGTTTTTAACATTAATTTAGTTGAAAATGAAAAAAAAAGGTTAACGGAATGTAGTATGAAATTAATAAATAATATTGTTATCAGTCTTATTATTTTAAACGCTAGCCTAGTAAATTCAGCTTCTGCTGGACTTATTCATAACGGATATGAGTGGCTAGATTTAGATGTTACACAGGGGATGTCTAAATCGCAGGTTGAAAATACCATTTTAACTCAAGATCAATATCAAGGTTATCAATACGCTTCTACAGCAATGGTAAACGATTTATATATTGATTTGATCACAGGTAGCTTTGACTGGACAGATGCCAACGCTGGGTGGCGCTCACTGTCAAATTTAAATGATGCTCAAGAAGATATATTTTCTTACTTATCAGGCGGTTACTCCGAAGGTAGAAACTGGGCAATTAACGGCCTGTCAACCGATAGATATGCATTCGGTTGGTTATTTACAGAATCTCCAGATTCTCATAATGGCACCTATTCTGCCGGACACAGAAATTTAGTGTGGGATTCTCAAGGAAGCAATAGACAAGTATTTGATCGAAATATTGCCGATAGTACTAGCTTAGCTTCACCTGTTGAATGGGTTTCTTTTAATAATGAGAATTCTGCATACCACTGGGCATCACATGCTTTAGTAAAAGTTTATTCGCAGGAACAAAGGCTATCAGCACCTTTACCAGCACCTGGTAATGCTTCTCCAATTGCTGAGCCATCGATGCTTATTGTGTTTTCTATAGCCTTACTAACACTTGTTAGGTTTGGCAGAAAGCAGTCATTCTAAAATTTAGACGCGCTTCTCCCGACTAAATTTATAAAAGCTCCCTTTCAAGGGAGCTTTTTTGTCTCTTTAACTTTGTAATATTTATTTTGAAACTGACACCTTGATTCCTTACAAAATAGCTTCAGCTTATATTTCCCCCTCTAGATCTCGCTGACAATTAGCATTAGCTCACTTATCCAACTAAGCTTTTATTTATATTGTAAATTGAGGAACGCTTAGTAATGAGAACGAAGTATTGGCTATTCATTTGTTCGTTGTTTTTCAGCCAAACATGGGCAAATACGACAATTACCATTAGCACTTCTGAGTGGCCGCCATTTATTTCTAAAAATGCCCCACACCAAGGTTATATTAGCCAAGTCGTTTCAGAAGCTTTTGCTCAATCAGATATAACTGTTAAATTCGTTTACGTGCCTTGGGCTAGAGCTTATGAAAAAGCCAAAGTAGGCGATGTTGACGCGACTTCCTATTGGTATGATGACGCTAAGCACAAAGAGTATTTCTATTTAAGTGAGCCGTTAACCTCAGAGAAAACCTTATTTTTTCGTTTAAAATCAGATTCCCCTGCAACGTGGCAGTCGTTAGAAGAGTTTGAGTCATTATCAATGGGGATCACCCGAGGGTACACCTATACAGATTCACTTTGGCAGTATGCGCGAAACAATAAAGATAACGTGTCAATCGTTGGTTCTGACGTTCAAAACTTTAAAATGCTACTGCTTGGCCGAATAGATGTAACCCCAGTACAAGAAATTGTTGGCTGGCACTTGTTACACACCTTATTTGCACAAGAACAAGTCGACCGCGTAGAAGTAATGCAGCCTCCCCTACTCGTTACTACTGGACATTTATTCTTTCCAAAAGCTAAACCTAGCAGCATTGAGTTAAGAGAGAAGTTTGATAAAGGACTCTCAATACTCGAAGCCAATGGCAGGCTTTACGAGTTAAAAGAAAAGTTGATTAAAGGCTATTATTCTAAATAAATATTTTTCTCTGCCCGCTATTCACTACTGACTCTATTGGTTCCGTGGTAAAATAACCGCCACAGAAGCACCTTTGCTTCTCTCCTCATAATATAAGGCACATCATGAGAAAAACATTTTCTTTAACTCACCCTAAAATTAAACGACCACGACTCGTTGACGCAATAAAATATGAAATTAAAAAATACTTAAAACGCGAACGCAACAAAACACTACCGAAAGGCGCAGATTTTTGGGACTTTGACTGTAAATATGGAAGCACTGCTGAGACAGCGGACGTTATCCATGTTTCTGCCCTTAATAAGTCAATTGATGACGCTGAAAGCAGAGAATTAGACAGCTTTTACATTGAAATATTAGCGAAGACAGGCCATCGCACACCTAGAAACACAGAAGTAGATATTGACGAGGATTTCTCAGAGTAATTCTTTTTGAACAGAGAATTGTGATTCATTAAAGTCATATTGCGGCAATGACCGCTGCACCCAAAGGGAGTTGTTCGGTGAACTCCCTTTGGAAACCATCACCGCCTTACTCAACAAAACTGTTAGATTGAATTTACGCTTATGTGAAACATGCTCAACATTCATCCATGGATGCTCACAATACTCAGCTTCCTACCTCGTATTCACAACGCTTTGTAAACTCAAGCTAACATGTAGATAAAGTGACAGGTATTAAATTCAAGGCTCATTTCTTTTTAAAATAAAAACCCAAAATACAAAGAGATTCATCACGATACTAAAACGAAGCATTAGTCTGCTTGGCAAAATGTCTGGATGAGAAATAAATTTCAGCTATTGCTGGCAGGGAAAGCCAGCAAAGTTCAGTCAGCGCATGGAAGTGCTGTCTGAACATTAGCTCGATAAATTTATTTATCAGGAAGGAAAGCATTTTGCAGCAGCGCCATGGGTTCCAAGGGAGCTGCGGCGCGAGCGCTCCCTTGGGTGCAGTCGCCACCGCGACAATATAATCGGAACTAGAAAACCGTACTCAAAAGTATTTCAAAGAAATCATTTACTCTGACCCCATTGATTTCGAGCTATCGAGCACCCTCGACAAATAAACAACCTGTATTAAATTGGGATCCGCCCCCAATTTATTCGTATTCGCTACCTTTTAATCCTTCGTGAAAGTGTACTTCCAATTGTTTTGTCAATATGTGCTTAGCATGACTATCAAAGTCACTACTATCTATAGAGTTTCGAACGCTACTATATAAAGCTTTCGCTTTATGCCCTGAAATTATTTTTCTTTCATAACATACACTTACAATTGGAAACAACCAGTCGATATTAGATTTAATAGAGGCAACATATCCCGGCAATCGGCACTTCGTCAAAATACGCTTTAATAACCATACGCACTGATTGATTGTATGTGCGATCTGGTACTCACCAACAATAATGTTATTTTGTTGGTTTTTATAATTTATGTATTCGTTTTGATAGGTACCATTGTTTACGTAAATTAATTCATTAAATGTCAGATAATTACCTCTATATTCAAGTCCAATTGGCTTACTTAACAAGGTGTTCAAAACAGACTGCTGCTCCACAAATATCTTTTGGAAGCTATCAAACTCTATCATTTGTGTATTAATATTATCTTTAATTGAAGCCTGTTTATTTTGAATACGTAGCTGGTCTGCTTGCTCTTTATTTGCTTTAGTATTCTCTTCCATTTCAAGTCTAGTAAGCCTTAATTCTCGAAGTTGAATCTGAATACTCCAAACGAGTAATGACACTGTTGCAAACCCTAAAACTGGATTTAATACCCCTCCCAGAAAGTCTCCAAATTGAGCAGAAGATTCTTGAGTTAGTACAGTAGAACTAAAAAAATTGTAAAAATAGAAAATTAGTAATCCTAGTGCGATAGCAACCAATGTATATTTTCCTATTTTTAAAGCTCTTTTTTCACTAGTAGTTATAAAATCATTTTTTAAGCCTTCCATAAATTTAGCCTCCATTAACTTCGTTTACTGATAACAAAAAACCCGCCATTAGGCGGGTTTTTCAAATCTTTCAAAAGAAAGCCAGCCGATTACCAACCAGTCTTCTCTTTAAGTGCTACACCGATGTCTGCTAAAGAACGAACTGTCTTAACACCAGCAGCTTCTAATGCTTTGAATTTATCGTCAGCAGTACCTTTACCACCAGCGATAATCGCACCAGCGTGACCCATACGCTTACCAGCAGGAGCAGTAACACCAGCGATGTAAGAAACAACAGGCTTAGTTACATTAGCTTTAATGTACTCAGCAGCTTCTTCTTCAGCTGTACCACCGATCTCACCGATCATTACGATAGCTTCAGTTTGAGGGTCGTTTTCGAACATTTCTAAAACGTCGATGAAGTTAGTACCTGGGATTGGGTCACCACCGATACCAACACATGAAGACTGACCAAAACCAGCATCAGTTGTTTGCTTAACTGCTTCATAAGTAAGTGTACCTGAACGAGATACGATACCTACTTTACCTGGCTTGTGGATGTGACCTGGCATGATACCAATTTTTGATTCGCCTGGAGTGATAACACCTGGGCAGTTTGGACCAATCATGCGAACGCCAGTTTCTTCAAGCTTAACTTTAACGTCAAGCATGTCTAACGTAGGGATACCTTCAGTGATAGTAACGATTAACTCGATACCAGCATCGATAGCTTCTAAGATAGCATCTTTACAGAAAGGAGCAGGAACGTAGATAACTGTTGCAGTTGCGCCAGTTGCTTCTACAGCTTCACGAACTGTGTTGAATACTGGAAGACCTAAGTGCTCTTGACCGCCTTTGCCTGGTGATACACCACCAACCATTTGCGTACCGTATGCGATAGCTTGCTCTGAGTGGAAAGTACCTTGACCACCAGTGAAACCTTGACAGATAACTTTAGTATCTTTGTTAATTAATACAGACATTATTTGCCCTCCGCAGCAGCAACTACTTTCTCAGCAGCGTCTTTTAATGATTCAGCAGCGATGATGTTTACATCTGAGCTTGCTAATACTTCACGACCAGCTTCAGCGTTAGTACCTTCTAAACGTACAACTACTGGTACTTCAACACCTACTTCTTTAACAGCAGCGATGATACCTTCAGCGATCATGTCACAACGTACGATACCACCAAAGATGTTTACTAATACTGCACTTACGTTGTCATCAGATAAGATGATTTTGAATGCTTCTGCTACACGCTCTTTAGTTGCACCACCACCAACATCTAAGAAGTTAGCTGGCTTACCGCCGTGTAAGTTAACGATATCCATTGTACCCATTGCAAGGCCAGCACCGTTAACCATACAACCAACGTTACCGTCTAATGCTACGTAGTTTAATTCCCACTGTGCAGCATGTGCTTCACGCTCGTCTTCTTGCGAAGGATCGTGCATTGCGCGGATTTTTGGTTGACGGTATAAAGCGTTTGAGTCAACGCCGATTTTGCCGTCTAGACAGTGAAGGTTACCTTCTTCAGTAATTACTAACGGGTTGATTTCTAATAAATCAAAGTCGTGATCACTAAACATGTTGCCAAGACCCATGAAGATCTTAACGAATTGCTTCATTTGCGTTGGGTTTAAACCAAGTTTGAAGCCTAACTCACGTGCTTGGTAAGCTTGAGGACCTACTAATGGGTCGATCGCAGCTTTGTGAATTAAGTGAGGAGTTTCTTCTGCAACTGTTTCGATGTCTACACCACCTTCAGTTGAAGCCATGAATACAACGCGACGTGAACCACGGTCTACAACAGCGCCAAGATATAATTCGTTAGCGATGTCTGTGCAGCTTTCAACTAAGATTTTAGCAACAGGTTGACCGTTTGCATCTGTTTGGTAAGTTACTAAGTTTTTACCTAACCAGTGCTGAGCGAACTCTTTGATTTCTTCTTTGGTTTTTACTAGCTTTACACCGCCAGCCTTACCACGGCCACCAGCGTGAACCTGTGCTTTAACTACCCACATGTCTCCGCCGATTTTGTCGGCAGCTTCTGCAGCTTCTTGAGGTGTATCGCAAGCGTAACCTTCAGAAACCGGTAAACCATATTCAGCGAAAAGTTGCTTCGCTTGATACTCATGCAAATTCATGATGCTTTTTCCAATTACTGTTTTGGGTGGAATTAGTTAGCATAAACTCTTTCGAGTATTTACACTAAACGATATTAATTGTGCCGTGATTATATAGATAAAAGTCAAGGGATTAAACCCCTTATTTCTATATTCAATTAGATTAAAATTGCCTATCACAAGATAAAAAGATAATCTTGACACGCAACCAAATAATTTCCTTTAAAATCAAACGGTTCAATTATCACCGACTTACAAACATATTACAAAATCGATAATACAACTTTAGTCTAATAGCGAGGCAATGCAAACCTAGCCATAGACTTTGGCTATAAGTAACCCAAATAATTCATTGAATTTAAGATTTCCGTAACAAATTAAAGCAAATTCAATGGGTGCTTTTTAACTTTTTGGCCTTTTTCTTTATTTATTTATTTTGAATAAATACTAATTTTTGAGCAATTTAGTGTTTCCACAAGAGAGGCTATGAAAGTACCTCTGAAAGTTTCACACATGTTTTTTAATTCAAATTAGCGGCCAAAGCATTCTATATTTAGCTTATCCTTTCAATAATGGAAAGCATGAAGAGAAAGCGGAAGTGCTTTACCTATTGTGATAGAAGCTTTAAGACGAATACCGATGAACAATTTAAGTATATTGTTAGGCTTATCTACTTCACCTTAATATGCTGTTAAACTGGCGAAAAAAAGAAATTAATTGATTATGCTAGCATTAGACCATTTAAGGCGTGTCATGGATACTTACTCGCCAATTTCAGATGAAACGTGGCAATCCTTGCAAACTTGCCTGTCGTTAAGAGCACTCTCCAAAGCAGAAATGCTTTACCCTCAAAATGCCGTACCAAAGCACTTTGCTTTTTTACACAAAGGTTTAATGCGCGCTTATCTTATAGATGAGCAAGGTAACGAATATAACAAGCACTTTTTTTCAGAGGGTCGTTTTCCTGGCAGCATGTCTGCATTACTAAAAAATAATCCAAGTTTTCTCGCCATTGAAGCTATTGAAGCGTGTGAAGTCATTGAAATTAACTTTAGTCAATTTCGAGAGGTTATGTTCGATAATACTGAGCTGATGAAATTTCAAATACATTATTTGGAAACTCACTGGTTACTGGAGAAAGAACCTAAAGAAATAGGTTACTTGCAGTTTGAAGCAAAAGATAGGTATCAAAAATTTCTACAAACCTTTGGCGAAATAGGTTCGCGCCTACCTCAGTACCATATAGCGAGTTACTTAGGAATAACGCCAACTCAACTAAGCCGTATTAGAAAAGAATTGAAGTAAATCGAATTTTATCAACATATGTAAATGAAGAGCATTTAGGGCAACTGTAAGATGAGCTTATTGAAACAGATGAGGTAAGCACAATGAACTTTATAGATGCACTAAAATGGCGCTACGCGGTCAAAAAATTCTCTAATCACAAGTTAAACGAACAACAAATTCAACCGTTAATAGATAGTATCTGTTTGAGCGCAAGTGCCTATGGCTTGCAACCCTATCGCTTGTTCGTTATCCAAAGCGATAGTATTAAACAGCAACTACTACCGCACAGCTATGGACAAGAAAAGGTTGCACATTGTTCACATTTATTTGTACTTGCACACCGAACTGAGATTACACAAGTAGATATTGACGAGTATATTGCTGGGTTAGCAGCTTGCCAAAATGTGCCCATTAACAATTTAGCCGGCTACCGTGAAGTTATTAGTAATGATCTGCTCTCGCGGTCAGCCCAAGAGCAAGCGAATTGGAGCCGCGAGCAGGCACATATTGCATTAGGAAAGCTGCTAAGTTGTGCTGCTGTACAAAACTTAGATACATGCCCCATGACAGGTTTTGATATTGACGGCGTAAACTCTGTTTTGTCACTTAAAGAAAAAGGCTTTAGCGCAGCCATTTTTTGCCCTATAGGTTTTCGCAGTGAACAAGATAGTGCGGCAAGTCGCCCAAAATATAGAAAATCCTCTGAAGAACTGGTATTTAACCTATGAACTCGTTATGGCCTATAGCAATACTAGCGGGAAGTTGTATTGCTATCCAAGCGGCAATGAATGCTCGCCTTGGTGAATTACTAAAAAGTGCATGGCTGGCTACTGGTTACGCATTTCTTACCAGCTTTATAGTAGTGTTCATTTATGTGTTTTTCTTCCACCATAAACAAGTAGTAGAGCAATGGCAAACTATCGCTTTTTCACAAGTACCATGGTATTTGTGGTTGTCATGTCTGTTAAGTGTTTTTGGTGTTGGAAGCATGTATTGGCTTATCCCCAAAATGGGAGCTGGTAACTTAATAAGCTATGCATTAACAGGTCAAATAATTTTGGCTATGGTAATTAGTCACTTTGGTTTTTTTGACACCCCACAAAAACTAGTAAACATGACTAAATTAATTGGTTGCGGCTTACTAATCGTCGGTATTATTTTAATTAACAAGGAGTAAAAAGTGACTTTGTTTTTAGCAGAAAATTTGAAAAACCTAGATCAGTTTTATCAAAGTTTTCCCCATAAACAGGAAGACAACAACTACCGACATACTAGCTGGCCTAACAAACTATGGCGAAGTGACTTTGCACCTATCGACAAAAAACAGTGGCTCGACAGTGTTAATGTATCTCAACGAATTAATCCCGAAAATTCACACTTAGTTCGAGTTCAACTGGCAACAATGTCATTGAGCCTTGAAAATGTAGAAGGTGTAAAAGATAAACATGTTGAGATAGTTTCAACGCCTAAAGAGCTTGAATTGTGGGCTCAAGTTTGTGGTGAGGCATTTGGTTATCTAATTGATGTAGAGCCACTTAACTCATTACTATCAACAGAAAATGCATTTGTTTTTGCCTATTATCTTGAAGAAAAATTAGCGGGAACTGCTATTGGCTTTAAAACATGCAATGTTATGGGGATACACCAAGTAGGCGTTCCAAAAGCGCACCAAGGCAAAGGTATAGCAAAAGCCCTAATGGCCCACCTAATATGGTTTGCTAAAACAGAGAATTGCAACTTGATAACCTTGCAAGCTTCAAAAAGCGGTCTCCCAATTTATAAATCCATGGGATTTGTAGACGATGACTTTGTATCTCATCTATCATTGTCATGAGTGTTCGAACGATTAAACCAAGCGACTCTTTATCATCCGTTACTAAGTTATGTTGCTCTGTGGTCGTAAGATAACGCCAAGTACATCATAGGTAAGGTTTCTACTTTACCGTCAACTGCCCATGTGAGCACGGTCTTGGATTTCGGTAATAAAAAAGCCCCGCTAAATAGCGAGGCTTTTATAAAATCTCATTAAGCTTAGATTAGATATCTAAAAGAAGACGTGTTGGATCTTCAAGTAACTCTTTAATCGTTACTAAGAAGCCTACTGACTCTTTACCATCGATCAGTCTGTGGTCATAAGATAACGCTAAGTACATCATAGGTAAGATTTCTACTTTACCGTCAACAGCCATCGGACGATCTTGGATTTTGTGCATACCTAAGATAGCCGTTTGTGGTAAGTTGATGATTGGCGTAGAAAGCAATGAACCGAATACACCACCATTAGTGATAGTGAAGTTACCGCCTTGCATATCTTCCATCGTTAACTTGCCGTCACGACCTTTAATCGCAAGGTCTTTAATACCTTTTTCGATACCCGCCATGCTTAATTGGTCAGCATCGCGAAGTACAGGTGTTACAAGACCACGAGGCGTCGATACTGCAATAGAGATATCGAAGAAGTTGTGGTAAACAATGTCATCACCGTCGATTGACGCGTTAACAGCAGGGAACCGCTTAAGTGCTTCAGTTACCGCTTTTACGTAGAAAGACATGAAACCTAAACGTGTGTCGTGTGTCTTTTCGAATACGTCTTTGTACTGCTTACGAAGATCCATAATTGGCTTCATGTTAACTTCGTTGAAAGTAGTTAACATTGCAGTAGAGTTTTTCGCTTCTAATAAACGGTTAGCGATAGTCTTACGTAAACGTGTCATAGGTACACGTTTTTGGCTACGCTCGCCTAATACATTAGATGCCGCTGCTGCTGGGGCTGGTGTTGAAGCCGCCGGAGCTGCTGCAGGCTTGTTAGCTGCTGCTTCTACGTCTTCTTTAGTGATACGACCGCCTTTACCTGTGCCTTTAACATTTGCAGCAGTTAAGCCTTTTTCCGTCATTAAACGACGTACTGATGGGCTAGCAATTTCGTCACCTGAAGATGCTGGTGCTTCTTCTGCTGCCGCAGCTGGAGCTGCCGCCGCTGATGCACCTGCTACTAATTCAGCAATCTTTTGTTGACCAAGTACAGTGTCACCTTCGCCGTTTAAGATTTTGCCCATAACGCCGTCAGCAGTTGCTGGAACTTCAAGTACCACTTTATCAGTTTCAATTTCAACTAATACTTGATCGCGTGATACTGCATCGCCTTCAGCAACATGCCATGTAGCAACTGTCGCATCAGCAACTGATTCTGGTAAAACTGGTACAAGAATATCTTGTGTTTCACCACCGGCTGCTGGAGCTTCTGCTGCCGGAGCTGCTGCTGGAGCACTCGCTGCTGCCGCTGCACCCGCTTCTAAAATAGCAATTACTTGCTCGCCTAGAACAGTTGCGCCTTCAGCTTCACGAATTTCAGTAATCGTACCATCGCTAGTTGCTGGTACTTCAAGTACAACTTTATCAGTTTCAATATCAACTAATACTTGATCACGAGAAACGCTATCACCTACTTGAACATGCCAAGTAGCTACCGTTGCGTCAGCAACTGATTCTGGTAAAACAGGAACCTTAATTTCGGTTGTCATTCATTTATTCCTTACAATCTTTTAACCACAACAATGGTCTACTCAACATTTAGCGCATCATGAACTAGCGCTTGTTGTTCTTTAACATGGACAGACATATAACCAACAGCTGGTGCTGCAGACGCCTTACGGCCAGCATATGTCAAATAAGTACCCTCAGGGATCGCCTGTCTAAAGTGGTGCTGCGAGCAGTACCATGCACCTTGGTTTTGTGGCTCTTCCTGACACCAAACAAATTGCTTAACATGGCTGTATTTTTCAATCTCAGCAGCTAGCTCTTTCTCTGGGAATGGATATAACTGTTCAACACGAACGATAGCAACATTGTGCTGTTCGTTCTTACGACGTTGTTCAAGTAGCTCGTAGTAAACTTTACCACTACAAAATACAACGCGTTCTACGTTCTCTGGTTTGATATCTTCATCTACTTCACCAATCACATTGTGATAAACACCAGACGCTAACTCGTCTAATGAAGACACAGCTAATGGGTGACGAAGAAGTGATTTAGGCGACATAACCACAAGTGGGCGACGCATTGGGCGTACCACTTGACGACGTAGCATATTAAATACTTGTGCAGGTGTAGACGGAATACATACTTGCATATTGTGATCAGCACAAAGTTGCAAGAAGCGCTCAAGACGAGCAGATGAATGCTCTGGGCCTTGACCTTCGTAACCGTGTGGAAGCAGCATAGTTAAGCCACATAAACGGCCCCACTTTTGCTCACCTGACGAAATAAATTGGTCAAATACAACTTGCGCACAGTTAGCAAAGTCACCAAATTGTGCTTCCCAAATAGTTAAACCATTTGGCTCTGCTGTTGTATAGCCGTATTCGAATGCAAGTACAGACACTTCTGACAATACAGAGTCATGTACGTCGAATGGGCCTTGTCCTTCACGCACATTTTGTAGAGGCAAGTATGTGCTTGCGTCTTCTTGGTTGTGAAGAACGGCATGACGGTGGAAGAAAGTACCACGGCCGGCATCTTGACCAGTAATACGAACGCGTTCACCACGGTCTACGATTGAAGCATAAGCTAAGTTTTCAGCAAAACCCCAGTCTAATAGTTTCTCGCCTGATGCCATTTTCTTGCGGTCATCATAAATTTTCTTAACACGAGATTGTACTGGGTGGCTTTCTGGGTATGAAGAAATAGATGCAGCAAGCTCTTTTAGTTTTTCAAGCGGCATTTCACCTTCATAAGCATCATCCCAGTCATGGCCTAAGAACGGAGTCCAGTCAACTGAATGTTCAGTCATAGGACGATACTGTTCAACAGTACATTGACCTTCATCGAGAAGCTTACGGTAGTATTCAGCTAGTTCGTTTGAGCGGTCTAAACGAATGCTACCCTCTTGGTCGAGCTTAGTTGCATACATTTGACGTGGCGTAGGATGCTTCTTCACCTTTTGATACATTAAAGGTTGAGTTGCATTTGGCTCATCAGCTTCGTTATGGCCGTGACGGCGATAACAAACTAAATCAATAACAACGTCACGCTTAAATTTGTTGCGGAAATCCAATGCGATTTGAGTCGCTAAGATAACAGCTTCTGGATCATCACCGTTTACGTGGAAGATTGGTGCCTGAACCATTTTCGCAATTTCAGTACAGTATTCGCCTGAACGCGTATCTTCAGGGTTAGACGTAGTAAAACCAACCTGGTTGTTTACCACGATACGAATACTACCGCCTACCTTAAAGGCACGCGCTTGCGACATGTTAAATGTTTCTTGTACTACACCTTGACCCGCAATGGCAGAGTCACCGTGAATCGTAATAGGTAGTACTAAGTCACCTTGGTTACAGTCGCGACGATCTAAACGTGCACGTACAGACCCCATAACAACAGGGTTAACAATTTCAAGGTGAGACGGGTTAAATGCTAACGCTAAGTGAACATTTCCACCTGGCGTAACATAGTCAGATGAATAACCCATGTGATATTTAACGTCACCAGAGCCTAATGCTTCGTCAGTTTTACCGGCGAATTCATCAAAAAGCTTAGATGGGTTTTTACCCATTACGTTAACAAGAACGTTTAAGCGGCCACGGTGAGCCATACCCATAACAACTTCTTTCGTACCAGAAGCACCTGCACGGGTAATTAATTCTTTAAGCATTGGAACAAGTGAATCACCACCTTCCAATGAGAAACGTTTTGCGCCAGGGAATTTTGCGCCTAGGTATTTTTCAAGACCATCTGCAGCAATCAAGCCTTTAAGTACTTCTTCTTTTTCAGCAGTACTTAATTGCGCTTGAGACTGAACTGATTCTAAGCGGTTTTGTAACCAACGCTTTTCTTCAGTAGAGGTCATGTGCATGTATTCTGCGCCAATAGAACCACAGTATGTTTTACGCAATGCTTTGTATAAGTCGCCAAGTTTCATTTGATCTTGACCACAAGCAAAAGAGCCTACGTTAAACTCACGATCGAAGTCGTTTTCAGACAATTCGTGGTGAGATAATTGTAAGTCTCTAACCTTATCGCGCTGCCATAACCCTAATGGGTCGATATTGGCATTTTGATGACCGCGAAAACGGTAAGCATTAATTAATTGTAAAACCTTAACCTGTTTTGCATCACTGCCGCCTGAAACTACAACAGTTTTAGCGCCTTGTTTTGCAAGTTCTCGAAACTCTTCACGAATTTCAGAATGACGGTACTCCACGTCTGCACCTTCAATTTTTGGCAGCTCATCAAATACAGCGCGCCACTCTTCAGATACAGATTGAGAGTTATCTAAGTAAGATTCATATAGTTCTTCAATATAAGCAGTATTTGCACCGCTTAAATGGGAAGACTCTAACCAAGCCTTCATTACACCTTCTGGCATTGCCTGTTCCTTGAATAGGGGTAAAAGCAACAAAAAAATAAATAATAATGCGATTAAAACCCATTAGACTATAGTCTAAAAACTTAAGCCTAATAATTAAAAACTCACTAATATCCCTGAACGCCTGCGGCAGGGCTACTGCCCTGCCTAATATTTTTATACTGCGCGAGACAGTAGCATCGACTTAATGTGGCCGATTGCTTTTGTTGGGTTCAATCCTTTCGGACAAACGTCAACACAGTTCATGATGCCGTGACAACGGAATACGCTGTATGCATCTTGAAGGTCATCCAAACGTTCATCAGTCGCAGTATCACGGCTATCGATTAAGAAACGATAAGCGTGAAGTAAACCTGCTGGGCCAATAAACTTGTCTGGGTTCCACCAGAACGATGGACATGAAGTAGAACAACATGCACATAAAATACATTCGTATAAACCATCTAAGTGCTCACGCTCTTCGATAGATTGTAAATGTTCACGTGCTGGCTGTTCTTTGCCATCGTTAATTAAGTAAGGCTTAATTTTTTCATACTGGTTGTAGAACTGAGTCATGTCAATAACTAAGTCACGAACAACTGGTAGGCCTGGTAATGGACGTAAAACGATTTTGTTAGCTTTAACAGCTGACAACGGCGTGATACACGCTAAACCGTTTTTACCATTCATGTTTAAACCATCAGAACCACACACACCTTCTCGACATGAACGACGGAATGATAGCGTAGGATCTTGTTCTTTTAACAAGATTAACGCGTCTAACACCATCATGTCTGAGCCTTCAGTAATTTCCAGCTCATAGTCTTTCATGTAAGGTGCATCATCCACATCTGGATTGTAACGGTAAATCGAAAATAATTGTTTCATCGTTAATGCTCCTTAGTACGTTCTTACTTTCGGTGGGAAAGCTTCACGGTGAACTGGCTTCATGTTTACGTCACGCTTAGACATTTCTTCTGTCTCAGGTGTATAAATTGTATGACATAACCAGTTTTCATCGTCACGGTCTAAGAAGTCTTCTCGAGAGTGTGCACCACGAGATTCCGTTCTGTAGTTAGCTGCTTTAGCTGTACTGAACGCTGTTTCCATTAAGTTGTCTAATTCTAGACATTCGATACGGTCAGTGTTGAACTCACGAGATTTATCTTTAAGGTGTGCAGTCTTAAGACGCTCACGAATCTCAGTTAATTCTTTCATACCTTCAGCCATTGCTTCACCTTCACGGAAAACCGAGAAGTTTAATTGCATACACTGTTGTAGGTCTTTACGAATTTGTACTGGATCTTCACCGCTTGTTGAAGACTCCCAACGGTTATAACGAGAAAGAGCTGCATCAAGATCAGATTCTGACGCTTCTTTACCCATTTCAGTACCCGCTAAGTATTCACCAAGGAAGTTACCCGCAGCACGACCGAATACAACCAAGTCAAGTAGAGAGTTACCACCTAAGCGGTTTGCACCATGTACAGATACGTTAGCAATTTCACCAACAGCGAATAAACCTTCGATGATAGTGTCTTTACCTGTAGCCGGATCAAAGTGAAGTGCTTGACCATTAACGTTACAAGGTACACCACCCATTTGGTAGTGACATGTAGGAATTACTGGAATCGGCTCATCTGCAGGGTGAATATGTGCGAAAGTTTCAGACAACTCACAAACACCTGGTAGACGTTGCATAAGCGTTTCACGGCCTAAGTGGTCTAACTTAAGTTTAATGTGCTTACCGAATTGAGGATGGTCACAACCACGACCTTCACGAATCTCTGTCATCATTGAACGAGCAACAACGTCACGACCAGCAAGGTCTTTTGCGTTAGGCGCGTAACGCTCCATGAAACGTTCGCCGTCTTTATTTAGAAGGTAACCACCTTCACCACGACAACCTTCAGTTACAAGTACACCTGCACCTGCAATACCTGTTGGGTGGAATTGCCACATCTCCATGTCTTGCATTTGCACGCCAGCACGAAGTGACATACCAACACCATCACCAGTATTGATGTGAGCGTTAGTTGTAGACGCGTAGATACGACCTGCACCACCAGTTGCTAGCACTGTTGCGCGCGCTTTGAAGTAACATACTTCACCTGTTTCAATATCGATAGCTGTTGCACCAACAACATTGCCATCGCTATTTTTAACGATATCTAATGCATACCACTCAGAAAATACGTTAGTTTTGTTTTTAACGTTCTGTTGGTATAAGCAGTGAAGAAGCGCATGACCTGTACGGTCAGCTGCTGCAGCTGTACGTGCAGCTTGTTCACCACCAAAATTCTTAGACTGACCACCGAACGGACGTTGGTAAACTTTACCGTTTTCAAAACGTGAAAACGGTAGACCCATGTTTTCTAATTCGATGATTGCTTCTGGACCCGTTTTACACATGTATTCGATAGCGTCTTGGTCACCGATAAAATCAGAACCTTTAACTGTATCGTACATGTGGTATTCCCAGTTATCTTCGTGCGCATTACCTAACGCAACTGTGATACCACCTTGTGCAGATACCGTGTGAGAACGAGTTGGAAAAACTTTTGAAATCAAAGCACAGCTTTGGCCTGATTCCGAGATTGCTAATGCAGCGCGCATACCCGCACCGCCTGCGCCAATTACAATGGCGTCAAATTCACGAACTGAAACGCTCACTTACACACCCCACACTGTCAAAATGCCCATTACCAGGTAAGCTAGTAACAAAACGGCAAAGAAAAATTGTAAAACACCACGCAATAAAGCTGGTTTTACATAGTCTGACAATACCTGCCATACACCAATCCAAGCGTGAACAAGTAGTGCAAATAAAGCTAAAACTGTAGCAACTTTAGTGCATAGGTCAGAGAAAAAGCCCTGCCACACATCGTAAGTTACTTCAGGTGTTGTCACAAAGAAACCTAGAAGGTATAGCGTATAAACTGCAAGAATAACTGCAGTAGCACGCAATAAAATAAAATCATGTACGCCAGAACGGCCTACTGTTGCAGCATTGTTTACCATAAGCTAACTCCTACTACGATAGTTAACACCAACCATAATGCGATAACTAATTTTGCACTTGCGATACCAGATGCCTTCTCTTCGAAATGGCCCATATCCATAAGCAAGTGGCGAATACCGCCAAGTAAGTGATAAAGCAACGCAGACACGATGCCAATGATAATTAATTTGAAGAACACACCATCTAAAAGAGACTTAACTTGAGCGAAGCCTTCTGCTGATGATAGTGATAAAGATAAAGTCCACAATAAAATACCGATTGCGAAAACCATAATCACACCAGAAATACGGTGCAAAATAGAGGCGTGCGCAGCTGAGTGCATTTTTATCGTAGTCAGGTCTAGGTTTACAGGACGTTGTTTTTTCACGATTGTTGCCTAAGAGCTCTTAAGAGCCTTCAACTTTCTTTTTTTTGCTACTTAATTATTTGTTCAATTTCTTGTTGTCGAATAATTAAGCAACCCCCCAAGGATCTTAGTCAAAAATTGTCAAACTTTCACAAGTTTATGATATCAAGACTTAGATCACCGTGATTATATAGTCCTACAAATTTAATTACAATTTTCTTAATTCAGATTTTTTCCTTGATTTTAAAGGGTTGCGGCTATTTTTTAACCGATAATGTCGTTTGTTAAAACTTTAGTCTAATCTTATGACATTAAGTTTGACTTTTGGGGGGTGTTTTGCAGTAGAATACTGCGCAGTTTTATATTCATAAAAACTGATTAACTTTTCATTAGTCTATAATTGATGTTAATCAGAATGAGAATTTAATAGGGGATAGAACATTATGGCTGAATCTAAAGCCACACTCAGTATCGACGGTAAAGAAATCGCTGAATTACCGGTATTAGAAGGTACCGCAGGTAATCCTGTAATCGACATTCGTACTTTAGGTGGCGCAGGCTACTTCACTTATGACCCAGGCTTTTTAGCAACAGCTTCTTGTGAGTCTGCGATTACCTATATCGACGGCGGTAAAGGCATTCTTCAGCACCGTGGTTATGCAATCGACGCATTAGCTAAAGATGCTGACTACTTAGAAGTTTGTTATATCCTTCTAAACGGCGAGTTGCCTAGCAAAGAACAATATCAAGAATTCAAAGATATCATCACTAACCACACTATGGTGCACGAGAAATTAGCGCACTTTTTCCAAGGTTTCTTACCTGACGCTCACCCAATGGCTATGGTGTGTGCGGTAGTTGGTGCATTATCTTCTTTCTACCACAGCGACTTAGACATCCACGAAGCAGACCAGCGTATGCGCAGCGCACACCGCTTAATTGCTAAGATGCCTACCATTGCTGCCATGGCTTATAAGTACAGCATTGGTCAACCTTTCGTTTACCCACGTAACGACCTAACTTACGCTGAAAACTTCTTGCATATGATGTTCTCTGTTCCGGCAGAAGAATACAAAGTAAGCCCTACGCTTGCTCGCGCGATGGACAGAATTTTCACATTACATGCTGATCACGAGCAAAATGCTTCAACATCAACGGTTCGTTTAGCGGGTTCATCTGGTGCTAACCCATACGCATGTATCGCTGCTGGTGTTGCGTCTTTATGGGGTCCTGCGCACGGTGGTGCAAACGAAGCCTGTTTAAATATGCTTGAAGAAATTGGTGACGTTAGCCGTGTTGACGAGTTTGTTGCCAAAGCAAAAGATAAGAGCGATCCTTTCCGTTTAATGGGCTTTGGTCACCGCGTTTACAAAAACTTCGACCCTCGTGCGACAGTAATGCGTGAAACATGCCATGAAGTTTTAACTGAACTAGGTATTAAAGATCCACTTCTTGACGTAGCAATGGCGTTAGAAAAAGTGGCATTAGAAGACCCTTACTTCATCGAGAAGAAGTTATACCCTAACGTAGATTTCTACTCAGGTATCATCTTAAAAGCTATCGGTATTCCTACAAACATGTTTACCGTTATCTTCGCTATGTCACGTACAGTTGGCTGGATTTCTCACTGGGATGAAATGCTTGGTCAACCAGGTCAGAAGATTGGTCGCCCTCGTCAAAACTACGTTGGTGAAATCGACCGTGAATTCAAGCCAGTGTCTGATAGATAACAAGCGCTTAAATTAGCAATTGAAAAAGGAGCTTATGCTCCTTTTTTTGTGGGTTAAATTTGTCGTTTAGCGCTTCTATGCGCCCTATTTCCTTTCCGAATTTACCAGCATTACTGATACAGGTGAGCCCTTAAAAATAGCATTAGCATCTTGCTAAGGGGTTATTCTATTAAACAGGAGAGTTTTGCTTAATCGATCATTTCGCTTTAGACACTATCTTTCAGCCCTTAACAATAAAAACTGTTGTTTGCTTCAGCCAATTTAATAAGTAAACAGCGACAGATTTTATGTTGAACATTCAGTGAATAAATATAACACTTCGTTAAAAGCCCATATCATTGTAAAATAATTGTTAAATACCCTATTCTACATGGCTAAATCAAACAGGCATTTGAAATAATTACTCAAATATTTATTCAGTTTTATTCACTTTTAACTAACGCTTTGTAAGGCAAATTTTTGCCTATAATCCTTGGGGGTAAGACCAGTAAATCGCTTAAAAAGTTGTCTAAAACTGCTGATATCTTCGTAACCAACTGACCAAATAATATTATTTATCGGCTCAGTGGTTTTTTCTAGCTTCCTTTTTGCTTGTTCTACGCGAATTCGTTGCAGGTAATTTAGCGGGTTTTCACTGGTTGCTTGTTTAAATCGACGTTTAAATGTTCGAGATCCTAGACCTACTTTTTCCGCTAAACTATCCATCGATATGTCACGTTTATAATGGCTTTCAATGAATTCCTGTGCTTGAAGTATAGCTTGATCATTATGGTCTTTTTGCTGATAAAAGCTGACATAAGGTGATTGTTTTTCTCTTATTGGATCAAAGACAATCAGTTTGGCGCATTCGGCGCTTATATCGGCTCCGATAAAGCGATTTATCATAAATAATGCCATATCGACATAAGACAAAGCCCCTCCTGAGCAGACAATATCACCGTGATCGACAATCAGTTGTTCATTATCTAACTTAACAAAAGGGAATACCTTTCTAAACAAATCGAAATTACGCCAATGAGTTGTTGCCGTTTTTCCGTTAAGTAATCCAGTAGCAGCGACTAAAAAAGCACCGGTACAATAGCTTGCTAAGGTGGTTCCTCGACTATGGCACCCTTTAAGCCAATCGATCACCTTGTCTTGTTGGTCGACAAGCACATTGTTTTCACAGCATTCAACCACTATTTCTGCACTTGAACATACAATAATAAGCTCAGGAGTATCAATCTCATTAATGCCAATTGTGGGTTTTATTTCCACACCGTTATAAGCGGTAACGGGTTTGTCATCAATAGTAACAATATGGCTGTTGATCATATGTTTACTTTCGCTACCATAACGGCGCTCTACGCAAAAGTTAGCGGCAAAAAATATATCTATTAGTCCATAGATACCTGAAAGCATACAATTATTACTTGCTAGCACTAGAATATTAGTCATTTTCCACCTTCTCTACTGTTCAACCACTTGTCACTTTTGCCATTCATTATGGCAAATACGACACTTATCATCCAGTAAAATTCTGATTAAAGTTTACTCGTTATCTGAATTTATTAATTACTGCTTAACTTTACCTAACGTTGAAAGGATTGATCATGAACACGCTGTTACTCATTAGCCAAGTTGCTCTTCGTTTATTGTTTTTGAGCTTTATCGCACTCGTTGCCGCAACCCCATTTATCTACCCAATGACAATAGCTACCGCTTTTGTTTTTCTTCCTCTGTTAATTACACTCTTAACAGCGCTGTTCATTTACTTAGAGCACATCTATTTTCAGTTCAAACGTAAAGTTAAAATCCAACAAAAACGCTATGGTAAGGAACTTAAATGGCATTTCCCTATTAAGGGGATTTGTTGCTAGTCTCCCTAGGCAAGGACGCCGACATTTTTAATGATAATTTCGAATCAACGAGAGTTTTGCCTTGCGATAATTGGCACTATATAATGCGCGTCAAATTTTTTCTCTGGAAAACATATGTCGGATTACGACTTGCGCTTTGGCGGTATCGCTCGTCTTTACGGAAAAAGCGCTCTACAAGCGTTTAAAAATGCACATATTTGCATCATTGGTATTGGTGGCGTTGGTTCATGGGTCGCAGAATCTTTAGCTCGCAGTGGTATAGGTAAGTTAACACTGATCGATTTAGACGATATTTGTACGACAAACACTAACCGCCAAATTCACGCAATGACAACGACTATTGGTGAAAGCAAAATTGATGTAATGGCAGAGCGCGTTCGTGGCATTAACCCCGAGTGTGAACTTAGCTTAATTGAAGACTTTGTAACACTAGAAAATGTCAGAGAATTAATTACTAAAGAATTTGACTATGTCATCGATGCCATTGATTCGGTTCAAGTTAAATCAGCCATTATTGCCCATTGTAAAAGAAACAAAATTCCTATGGTGACTATCGGCGGTGCCGGTGGTCAAATAGATCCTACCCAAGTGGCTATGTCTGATTTAAGCCAAACGTATCAAGACCCATTATTGGCTAAAGTAAGAAACCAATTGCGAAGAGAATATAATTTTAGTCGAAACACCAAACGAAAATTTTCAGTAGACGCTGTATTTTCCACCGAGCAATTACGATACCCAGATGCCGATGGTGAAGTGTGCTTAGCAAAAAATTCAACACAAGGAAGTACTCGACTCGATTGTAACGCTGGCTTTGGTGCAGCAACACATGTTACAGCTACTTTTGGCTTTTTTGCCGTGTCAAAAGCGTTAATGAAAATCGCCAAGAAAACGAATAAAAAATAAGGTACACAGATATTTTATATTAAAAAAGGGCAAACTCAGTAGTTTGCCCTTTTTCGTAATAATGACTTTAGTCTTTGCTACTTTTTAAATCGTCGAGAAAAAGCACCTAGAAACGCAAGAGGCAGTAACCACCAAGAACTGCCGCCCCCAGAACCGGAACCACCGTTATCTGAGTTATTCGATTTAGTGCTCGGCACTTTAGTTAAATGACTGTCGGTAACAACAGCGTTATCAATAACTTCAATATAGTAAACAACAACAAAGTTTTCATAACCCGGTGTGTCTGCATTTGAACATTGCTCACCTGTGTAGTCGACCATAGGAGTGCGTCCATACGGAGTTACACAACCCGTTAACGATTCGATCTTTTCAAGAATAGGCATATCTTCAGGGTTTACTTGGCCAAACACAGTGAATCCGTCGTTTTGATTATCTAAATTAGCGCTATTATTTTTAAGATTAAAAAACCATTGGCTCGTCGCACTGTTAGGATTGTTATCTAATTTCGCCATCGCAATAGTACCCGTAACATTTGACCATACCGGCTCATTAATTACAGGATCGTCAGTTTCAATAGCTTTGTGAGCAAAACCACTCGAATAGCTATACCCACCGCCTTGAATAACGAAATTCGTCTCTGCACGATGTATTATCGAATCTTCGTAGGCACCACTTTCAACGTAACTAAGAAAGTTTTTAACGGTTTCAGGGGTAGATTGGTCATGTAAGTTGACTCTGACATCCCCTTGTGAGGTAACAAAAACCACTTCTGTTGCTTGGCTTTGACTCGATATTAAGGTGCTAGCAACTAAGGCACCTGCGAAAGTTTTTAAGAAAAAATTCATCGTATACTACTTTATTACAAAAATTTTTGACGAGAAATAGTAATTGAATTGTAATTAAATAACCAGCACAAGTTATTGTACATAAGTATAACAATTTAAAGGGCTACTTACTCAAAGACAAGGCTATGTGCTTAATGTGTTCTACAATCGCTTTTACACCATTACCTCTTGAAGGGCTTAAATGGTGCATTAATCCCATTTTGTCCAAATACTCGGTAATATCAAATGCATCAACTTGCTCAGGTGTCATATCATTATATGCGGTAAATATAATCGACATTAAGCCGCGAACAACTTTTGCATTGCTGTCACCTTGAAAGGTCATTTTATTACTTTCGTTTCTTTGCACCACTAACCATGCATCACTTTCACAGCCAACAATTTGATTGCCTGTATTCTTTAGAGAATCGTCTAATCGCTGAAAAGCTTTACCTAGCAACATAATTTCTCGATGTTTTGTATCCCAACCTTTCAATTTGGAGAACTTAGCTAAAAGTTGCTCTCTAGGATGTTCAACGGCTTCACTTTCAATAGATTGAGAAACTTCTTCATCACTTAGCTGCACCTTACTTAATAGTGATACTATTTTTTCCATATCCTCGACTGTATTGTACGGTGCTAAAGAAACCCTAACGCAGCCTTGTAAATTTTTACTCTCCATCAATGGCATAGCACAATGGTGCCCTACTCTTACAGCGACATTGTGCGCATCAAGATAGCTACCAATATCATGGCTATGCTGACCATCAATTGTAAATGAGAAGATGCCAACGTCTGGGGCACCTTGATAAATAAAATTGAGATTTTCGACTTGTGCTAGCGCAGAGTAACAGTTGAGTAAATCAGGGTTCGTGTCAATTCCCTGATGAAGTAAATGATTATCTTGAATAAACTTAGTAGCGGCAGCTAGTCCAATAACACCTGCGATGTTCGGCGTACCCGCTTCAAATTTAAAGGGTGGTTTATTAAAAGTGGTGCCAGTAAAGCTCACTTTTTCAATCATCTCCCCGCCCGCCTGATAAGGCGTCATGTTATCTAATAAATGGTACTTACCATAAAGCACTCCTATGCCGGTTGGGCCATACATTTTATGCCCTGAAAACACCAGAAAATCACAATCAATATCACGGACATCGATAGGAACATGCGCGATTGACTGTGCCGCATCTATTAACACAACCGCATTGTACTTTTTTGCTAACGACGTTATCGCAGTTATATCATTTACTTTGCCAATAACATTCGAGATATGATGGACAGCAACTAGCTTAGTACGTGATGAAAGTAGAGATTTAAAATGAGCAATATCGATCCGCCCATCAGAGTCTAAGTTAACCACTTTAATGTTGGCGCCAACAGATTGTGCAAGCAATTGCCAAGGCACAATGTTCGCGTGGTGCTCTGCATAAGAAACAATTATCTCATCGCCTGCATTAACATTTTCTCGCCCCCAAGAATTGGCAACTAAATTAATGCTTTCAGTCGTTCCTTTTGTCCAGACAATTTCTTCGTCACGATTAGCATTTATGAACTGAGAAACTAACGAACGAGCCATCTCGAATTGTTCAGTAGCTTTTGCAGACAATTGATGTCCCGCTCGATGAACATTGGCGTTCATCTGCTGGTAATAATGCTCTATTGCTTGAATAACTTTATTAGGCTTTTGTGTAGTTGCTGCATTGTCGGCATAAACATATTGATGACCTTCTATAGAACTAAACAGCGGAAAAGAATGTTTAAAATCATCAGATTTAAAATACATATTGTCTACTCAAAAAACTTGGCCTTTAAAAAATTCTTCACAATTATACGCTATCCTTAGTCCGTTTTTGGATAAAATTTAATTCTTAACTACTATTTCTTCTTAGGTATTTTGTCCAATATTTACTATAACTTTAACAGGACTTCATAGCGGTACTAGACATGGCTTTATTTTCTTGGTTTCAATCTAATAACTCTTCTCGTCCAGTCAAAACTAACTCGTTACCTAACATGCTGCCTTTGCAAAACGACAACACAACATGGCCCGTATTTAAACTAGCGGGAAACCAAAAACAACATAATAGCAACGCCAAAACACATAACGCGAAAAAGGTGTTAAGTTAAGTTTAGGTGTTAGTTTAATCCGTTAAGTGTTGATGATTAAACAAGCTATTTGAATGTTGATTGAAAAGGTACCATTGAAAACTGGTACCTTTTTTCTTTCAACAATTGCCAATAAAGCTCGGGGACTGGGTATTCAAAAAACTGTAACTTGTTCGCTTTATGTAGTGGTTTAAACCCATTGACTTGAATGATTTCGCTACGTTTACCTAAGCAAGTTTCACTAAGAAAAAGACCCACTTTATCGAGATGTGATTTTGGTGTCCCTAATTTCCAGCCCCGTTTAGTTTGAGAAAATATAGGTGTTGAAGCAGCAATATGACTTGCCCAAGGTATTTGTTTTAAAATGCTTGCTCGGTCAGGCTTCTCCGTATAAAAACTTTCTTTAAACGTTGCAATATTAAGTGAAAATGGTCGCTGTTGTGGCGCTAGACATTTTGAATGTGCTTTAGGTAGAGGGTATTCATCGATAAACCCCGCCAAGTGTAGTAATTCATGCATGAACACTCTTTCATCATCTAAGCTATCTAAAAATAAAACACCGTTATCTACTACCGCCCCGCCTTCTGGCACCATTACTAACATGTATCGCGCTTTGCTAGATTTTAGCTTTTGTGACCACTGATTTCGCTGACATTCAATTCGCCTTGAAACTTCATGGTGGCAAAATAGTTTAGTTAAGGGTTCATAAGCGACGGGAGCAAAACAAAAGTGCTCAGCCGCTCGGCTCGATTCTATTTGTGAAATAAGGCGCGAAAGCTTGTTCAGATCCTGCCAGCGAGTCGCTATTGGTTGAATAGAAAGTTCACATTGAGGTAACCAATTAAGGCCATTGAAAGATACATTGAAATTCTTTGCTTGTTTCAACATGGAATGTTCTGGTTCAAGTTGTTTAACTCGTTGTAAACTGGCTTTAATTGAGTCCGTGTTGCCAGAATCTATTGCTAATTTCAGTAATTCAACACTTGCAACAACGGACTGTGCTAACACAGGGCTTTGAAAAGTCTTAGATGCCATCTTCTGTCGTTGTTGACTAAGGTGCCAAAAAGCCACGGCTAGCTGCGCTTCTTGAGAAGGTATTTTAGCAAGTTGCTTATACCAGAAAGACGCCTGTTGCTCGTTTCTATTTGATTGATAATAATTAGCAAGCTCTAAAGCTAGCAGTGGCTGAGTTTTTTCTAATGCTAACGTTGAACGCAACCATTGAGGCGAACCTTGTTGTTGAGTTCTTCGCTGATACGCATGATAAGCTGCTAAGTTATTATTCTTACCGTAAGTAAGCAGTAAAGGCGAACTAACATTCTGGTTAAAGCAAAAGGAAGCGAAAGCAGGAAGTGAAAAATAGCCTGCTATCAAGAAGAATAACAGGCTATATAAACAAATGTTTTTCTTTGAATTTTTTGCGATTAACGCCATTAACTGTCTGAGCTTGCCACTTCAACTTTTGGTTGGCGTAAAAGTTCTAGTTCTAGTTTAGCGTATCTGTGTTCGACAAACTCATATACATTAGTACTTAACGCTAGTTTGTAAAAATTGGCTGCCGTACGCTTATCACCTTTCATGGCATTGAGCTTACCTAAATAAAAATAAGCTTCACAAAGTCGTTCGGCAAATTCGTCTTGAGAACGCACATTGTCAGGCATTGCACGAATAAACTCTTGCTCAGAGATGCTACCAGTGTACAAACGAATGATCTGTTTTCCCCATACGCTGTTAGATACATTACTTGCCCTGCTTGCTAGTTCTTTTCTTGCTTTTTCTGGCGATGTATCTGCTTCCGCAATAAAAAGCCACAACAATCGGTATGGATCATCTGGTCGTTGTTCATGAAACAATTTTAAATCGTCAACCGCTAATTGCGAGCGACTACCATAATAAAGCGCGATACCTCGGTTTAAATAGGCATATTCATGATCTGGCTGTAGCTCTAAAGCAGAATCAAACATGTCATACGCTTCTTTAAAGTCTTGCAAAGCGGTGTAATGAATACCAAGAAAGTTATAGGCTTCAACTAAATCAGGCTTCAGTCTTAACGCACGCTTAAAATCAAACAAGGCTAATGAGCGTAAACCAACGCTATCGTATATAACACCGCGATCATAAAAGAATTGCGCACGCTGCTCTTCTGTAACTTCTGCTCGTTGAATAACGTCTGTCAGCCGAGCAATAGCCACTTCGCTCTTGTAGTTTATTTGCTTAGGCTCAGCAATAACCAGTTGATCTATTGTAGAAGATGTATGCGGTTTAGTGGAACTACAGCCTTGGGTAAGTAACAGGCTAACTAATACTAATCGGAAAAAAGGTACTTTCACTAGCGTCTCATGTAAATAGAAATAACTTCTTGATTATACCTAAGCAGCGACACATTGCGAGCGCTGACACATTTAAAAACAAAAAAGGAGCCTACAGGCTCCTTTTTCATGATTTAACTAGACTTTATTAGTCTTGTGCAGGTGCTTCTTCAGCATTTTCTTGAGGCTTTTCAATGCACTCTTTCATGCTTAAGCGTACGCGACCTTGACGGTCAACTTCTAACACTTTAACTGTTACTTCTTGGCCTTCAGAAAGTACGTCAGTTACTGCATTTACACGCTCATGGGCAATTTGTGAAATGTGAACTAAACCGTCTTTACCAGGAAGAACGTTAACGAATGCACCAAAGTCTACGATGCGTACAACTTTACCTTCGTACACTTTACCTACTTCGATTTCAGCAGTTAATGCTTCGATGCGAGCAATAGCGTCTTTTGCTTGGTTGCCGTCAGTAGCAGCGATTTTAACTGTACCGTCATCTTCGATTTCGATAGTTGTACCTGTCTCTTCAGTAAGTTGGCGAATAGTCGCCCCACCTTTACCGATAACTTCACGAATTTTATCAGCAGCAATTTTCATTGTGTGAATACGTGGAGCGAACTCAGAGATATCTTCACGTGCTGAGTTAATTGCTTGGTCCATTACAGAAAGGATATGCGTACGCGCACCTTTCGCTTGGTTCAATGCAATTTGCATGATTTCTTGTGTGATACCTTCAATTTTGATATCCATTTGAAGTGCAGTGATACCTTCAGTAGTACCCGCTACTTTAAAGTCCATGTCACCTAAGTGATCTTCATCACCTAGGATGTCAGAAAGAACAACAAAGTCGTCGCCTTCTTTAACAAGACCCATAGCAATACCTGCTACAGAAGACTTAATTGGCACACCTGCGTCCATAAGAGCAAGAGAAGTACCACAAACAGAAGCCATTGAAGAAGAACCGTTAGATTCTGTGATTTCTGATACTACACGTACTGCATATGGGAATTCTTCAGGAGTTGGCATAACAGCTAAGATACCACGCTTAGCTAAACGACCATGACCAATTTCACGACGTTTAGGTGAACCAACCATACCTGTCTCACCTACACAGTAAGGAGGGAAGTTGTAATGCAACATGAAGTTATCAACTTTTTCGCCTAATAACGTGTCTAAACGTTGTGCGTCACGTTGAGTACCTAAAGTTGCTGTTACTAATGCTTGTGTTTCACCACGTGTAAATACCGCAGAACCGTGAGTACGAGGAAGAACGCCAGTTACTACGTCTAACGCACGAACCATCTCAGGATCACGACCATCGATACGCGGTTGACCTTGTGTAATGCGGCCACGTACAACTTTAGCTTCTAAGTCGTGGAACAACTCTTTTGCTTCGTCTTCGTTTAACTCTTCTTCACCCGCAGCTTCAGTAAGTTTTGCGATTACTTCGTTACGGATTTCAGCAACACGCTCGTAACGTTTTGCTTTTTCAGTGATTTGGTACGCTTCGTTTAGCTGCTCTTTCGCAAGTTCAGCAATGCTGCTTTCTAAATCAGCGTTTACTGCAGGAGCAACCCATTCCCAAGCAGGAGTAGCAACTTCAGCGGCAAATTCGTTGATTGCATTAACAGCCGTTTGCATTTGCTCGTGACCGTAAACAACCGCACCTAGCATCACTTCTTCAGAAAGTACTTCAGCTTCAGACTCAACCATTAATACAGCAGATTCAGTACCTGAAACAACTAAGTCTAGCTTGCTTGATTCTAGTTCTGATTGAAGTGGGTTAAGTAGGTATTTGCCGTCAGTGTAACCAACACGAGCTGCACCGATAGGACCGTTAAACGGAATACCAGAAATTGCTAATGCAGCAGACGTACCTAACATTGCAATAATGTCTGGTGCGATTTCAGGGTTAGCTGAAACAACGGTAATAACGATTTGAACTTCGTTTTTGAAACCTTCAGGGAAAAGTGGACGAATTGGACGGTCAATTAAACGTGCAATTAACGTTTCTTCTTCAGAAGGACGACCTTCACGTTTGAAGAAGCCACCTGGGATTTTACCAGCAGCGTAAGTACGCTCTTGGTAGTTAACTGTTAACGGGAAGAAGTCTTGACCTTCTTTCGCTTCTTTTTTACCAACAACACTTACTAATACAGAAGTGTCGTCCATGCTAGCCATTACAGCAGCAGTTGCTTGACGCGCAATTGCGCCAGTTTCTAAGGTCACTGTGTGTTGACCAAATTGGAAACTTTTAGTTACTGGATTGAACATTAATCATTCCTATGTGTTTTAATTTTAAAAATACTTATTATCCAATCTGTACAATTGTTTATTTACTTAGGCTCAAATGACGCCACCTACAAAGTAAACAAATAATTATACAGTTTGGATCTTTTACTTACTTAAACTTGTGCTTGCATTAACAAGACAAATAAAAGCAGGCACATTATACCCAGACAGCCAATGAATTCTAGGGTCTAACCACTAAAAGATAGTAAAAAGCCGACATAAAGTCGGCTTTTTCTTCAATTAATTGATCTACTACATGTTCGGGTAGTTTGGTCCACCTGTTCCTTCAGGCGTTACCCAGGTAATATTTTGGCTGGGATCTTTAATGTCACAAGTTTTACAGTGAATACAGTTTTGCGAATTAATCACAAACTTTTCACCTTCTTCCGACTGCTCTACTTCATACACCCCCGCTGGACAATATCGTTGCGCAGGCTCCGCCCATTTAGGCATGTTCACTTTAAGAGGAATACTCTGATCAGCCAGTTTAAGGTGACAAGGTTGCTCTTCTTCGTGATTGGTATTGGATAAAAAGACTGAAGAAAGTTTATCAAAGCTTAACTTGTTATCAGGTTTAGGGTAATTAATAACTGCACACTCAGACGCTGGCTTTAACTGCTCATGATCTAAGCTTTCATCTTTGAAATTTACAGGGAATTTACCACCAAAGAAGTTTTGGTCCATGGTATTAAATGCACCACCCCAGAACGTACCTAACTTATGCATTGCAGGGCCAAAGTTGCGCGTGTTATATAACTCTTCGTATAACCAAGAATTTTTAAACGCTTCTTCGTATGCTGTTAAGTCTTTACCACCTTCATCGCCAGATGAAATTGCATCGAAAATAGTTTCAGCCGCTAACATACCTGACTTCATCGCCGTGTGATTGCCTTTGATCTTGGCAAAGTTAATAGTACCTGCATCACAACCAATTAATAAACCACCAGGCATAGTCATTTTCGGTAATGAATTAAAACCACCTTTTGCTAATGCTCTTGCGCCGTATGAAACACGCTTGCCGCCCTCGAGGTATTGAGCAATTTTTGGGTGATGCTTATAACGCTGAAATTCGTCAAAAGGGCTTAAATGCGGATTCTCATAATTTAAGTCGATGATCATACCAACAAACACTTGGTTATTTTCGGCATGATATAAATAACCACCACCACCGGTTTTCTTATCTAATGGCCAACCTGCGGAATGAACCACTAAACCTTCTTGGTGTTTCTCTGGGTCGATATCCCAAATTTCCTTAAAACCAATTCCGTAATGTTGTGGTGATTTTCCTGAATCTAATTGATATTTAGCGATAAGTTCTTTGCCCAAATGCCCACGACAACCTTCAGCAAAAATAGTGTATTTTGCTTTTAGCTCCATGCCCGGCATAAAAGAATCTTTCGGTTCACCATTTACATCTAAGCCCATGTCACCAGTGATAACACCACCAACACTGCCATCGTCATTGTATAAAATGTCTTGTGCTGGGAAACCTGGAAAAACTTCTACACCTAAACTTTCAGCTTGTTCAGCTAACCAACGGCACATATTACCCATACTAGCAATATAGTTGCCTTCGTTATGCATAGTCTTAGGTACACTAAAGCCAGGTAATTTAATTGCACTATCTTCACCGTTAAAAAGGTATATATCGTCGCCTGTAACTTCAGTTGTTAATGGCGCACCTTTCTCTTTCCAATCGGGAAACAATTCATTTAACGCTCGCGGCTCAAACACCGCACCTGAAAGAATATGAGCCCCTACTTCAGATCCTTTCTCAACAACACAAACCATTAATTCTTGATCTTTCTCTTGTGCCAGTTGCATCAATCGACACGCAGTTGACAAACCAGCAGGCCCGGCACCCACTATAACTACGTCAAACTCCATTGATTCGCGTTCCATAATTTCCCCCCAAATTATTACTTTAGTATGTTTCAAACACTCGTTTGATTTTCAAACACCTGTTTGATACCATCATACCTATAGAATTTTCGTCAGTAAATACTATGCTTTAAAAGCTAGCAATTTAGTGGCAGTAAAATCTAGCATTCGTTAAGCGAATAGATTAACGTTAACGTAAATGCGTCACTAATCTATAAGATTAGTCATAAAATGATAACAAGCACAATTAGAGGCAACGATGAAAGTATTAGTACCCATCAAACGCGTCATCGATTACAACGTAAAAGTACGTGTAAAAGCTGACAACTCGGACGTTGATTTGGCTAACGTGAAAATGGCCATCAATCCTTTTTGTGAAATAGCAGTTGAAGAAGCAGTTCGCTTAAAAGAAGCAGGTACTGCAACTGAAGTTATTGCTGTTTCAATCGGTGATAAATCTTGCCAAGAGCAACTACGTACAGCCCTAGCATTAGGTGCTGACCGCGCTATTCAAGTTGAAACAAGCGAGCAATTAGATTCTCTCCATATCGCTAAAGTTTTACAGAAAGTTGTAGAAGAAGAACAACCTCAACTTATTATTTTAGGTAAACAGTCGATCGACAGTGATAACAACCAGACTGGTCAAATGCTTGGTGCACTGACTGGCCTTCCGCAAGGTACTTTCGCGTCAAATGTTGCAATCGAAGGCGAAAAAGTGAATGTAACGCGTGAAGTAGATGGTGGTTTACAAACAGTAGCGCTTTCTCTTCCAGCGATTGTTACGACAGACTTACGTTTGAACGAACCTCGTTACGCATCTTTACCTAATATTATGAAAGCTAAGCGCAAGCCACTTGATGTTAAAGACATCGGTGAGTTTGGTTTAGACCTTGCGCCTCGCACTAAGCTATTAAAAGTTACGCCTCCTTCAGAGCGTCAAGCTGGTATCGTTGTAGAAACGGTAGATGAATTAGTAGAAAAACTAAAAAATGAAGCTAAGGTGATCTCATGAGCATTCTAGTATACGCAGAACACGACAACCAAGAATTAAAAGCAGACACGCTGAAAACTGTTGCTGCTGCACAAGCAATTGGCGGTGATATTCATGTATTAGTTGCTGGTAGCGACTGTCAAGCAGTAGCTGAACAAGCAAGTAAAGTGAATGGCGTTAGTAAAGTACTTGTTGCAGACAATGCAGCATACGCACACCAACTCGCTGAAAATGTTAGCTTACTTGTGACTGAATTAGCTGGTGATTACCAACACGTTCTAGCAACGGCCCTTACAACAGGCAAAAACTTCATGCCTCGCGTTGCGGCATTATTAGATGTTGCGCAAATCTCTGATATTATCGGTGTTGAATCAGCAGATACTTTTGTTCGTCCAATTTACGCAGGTAACGCTATCGCTACCGTACAAAGCTTAGATGATAAGAAAGTTATCACTGTGCGTGCAACAGCTTTTGACGCAGTAGCAACTGACGGCCAAGCAGAAGTTGTAGCTTTAGGCAGCGCTACTGACGCTGGCACATCAAGCCACGTATCAGACGAGTTAACTGAATCAGAACGCCCTGACTTAGGTGCAGCAGGCGTTGTAATTTCAGGCGGCCGTGGTATGCAAAATGGCGAGAACTTCAAACTGCTTGAAGGTATCGCAGACAAACTAGGTGCAGCTATTGGTGCATCTCGTGCAGCTGTTGATGCGGGCTTTGTTCCGAACGACATGCAAGTTGGTCAAACGGGTAAAATTGTTGCTCCTGACTTATACATAGCGGTTGGTATCTCTGGTGCGATTCAGCATCTAGCAGGTATGAAGGATTCAAAAATCATTGTTGCTATTAACAAAGATGCCGAAGCGCCAATTTTCCAAGTGGCAGACTACGGCATTGTTGCAGACCTTTTCGATGTTCTGCCTGAGTTAGAAAGCAAGCTTTAATTGGTCAACCAGTTTTAAATAAACGGTGTAAAAAGCCAGCCTGATCCTAAAGGCTGGTTTTTTTTATGCGCTAAATTCTCTATAATCCCCCTACCTAACATTGAGAGTTTTCAACTATGTCCTGGCAAGATCAATTGTCTCAACTCGTCTACACTACAGATAAAGGTAGAATAAAAGAAGACACCAAACCGACAGTCACACCAGGTGACGGCACCGCAAGAGTGCGCCGAGAAACCAAAGGTCGTAAAGGCAAAGGTGTAATGGTAATCAGTGGATTAGGGCTTGAACCTGCTGAGCTGAAAAAGCTAGCAAGTAAGCTAAAAAAAGCCTGTGGCACTGGTGGTAGTGTTGTTGACGAAACGATAGAAATTCAAGGCGACAACAAAGAAAAAGTGAAAACGGAACTAGAAAAATCTGGCTTTAAAGTAAAATTTACTGGCGGATAAATTAGCAGGATTGATATGAGTAGTATAGAACCAAGTGAATTATCAATTTTATTGATAGAGCCTTCAGACATGCAAAGTAAGGTAATAATCAATCAACTTAAACAGCATGATATCAATAAAATTACTTTAGCAAACTGTTATGACGACGCATTAGCGCACATTAACAAACACCACTTCGATTTAATCGCTAGTGCTATGTATTTCGAGCAAGGCACAGCAATTGAATTATTAAAAGCGAGTAAAGAATCTAAGCACAATCACGATACATCTTTTATGCTAGTATCGAGTGAGTGTAAGCGCGAACACTTAGAAGAGTACAAGCAATCTGGTGTTGTCGCTATTTTGCCAAAACCATTTACGCCCGAGCATTTACACGCTGCAATTAACAACACGATAGATTTAATTTCTGGCGATGAAATGGACTTAGAGTTTTTCGATGTTCATGAGATTCGCGTGTTATTGGTAGATGACAGCCGATTAGCCCGAAACCACATTCGCCGAGTATTAAACAACTTAGGCTTATTAAAGGTTACCGAAGCAGAAGATGGCAGCGAAGCAATCGCGCTGTTAGATGAAAACATGTACGACTTAATTGTTACCGACTTCAACATGCCAGAAGTAGACGGTAGAGAGTTAACTAAATACGTACGAGAACAAAGCCAACAATCACACATTCCGATTTTAATGGTAACCAGTGAAAGCAAAGACACGCACTTAGCTAACATAGAACAAGATGGCGTAAATGCATTGTGTGACAAGCCATTTGAACCAGACTTTGTTAAGCAGTTACTATATAAAGTACTCGATCACTAATTAACAAAATCTAAATGTATGCTGTCAGGTTTTAATAAAAAACCTGACAGTTTGTTACCGCTAACTAGGTACATCTATTAAGCATAATGTCATTCCATACTCGTCTTATCAAGTTCACCTTGCTCGGCCACTTGAGAGTCAAATCACTCAAACAACTTTTTGTTACATCGTAAGTGCGATAATAAAGCGAATTTTTAATCATGAACAAATTAGCTACCTTACGGCAGCTAATAGAAGTCGAAGACTTAATAACGCAAATAGCTTCTTTTATCCAAAGACAGGAGCTATCTCTGACAATACCCAAGTAAACCCACCGCCTGCGAGATTTACATATTGGGTTTTTCCACTAAAGGCTATAACAGTTTTGCCACTTGGAGCAGTCACTTGATTTACTTGCGGATTTGAAACTGAAGAACTTACCTGCGAAGGATAACTAGTGCCATCAATAGTTATCTGTGCAATCACATCTTGTCCATACCAGTTACCTGTAACGTAAGAAAAAGCGGTAAGACCATTGTATAGATTAATAGGGTTATTTTCCGTACCGCCATCACCACCGTGTTGCAATAGCTCAACTACATATGAGCCGTCACTATTAGCATTAGTGCATTGAATTGCATCCACGACTTCGCCACTGCGAATTACAATACTTTGAAGAAGCGTAGGCGTGGTCTGCTCATTCAAGATAGTTCCATCGTCAAAGCTCACCACAAACGGCTGACCACTCAAATATTGTCGCATCAAAAGTTGCTGACCTTGCTCAAACGACCAATTACTAGAATCAAGTCTCCAACTCATCATTGTTTGGTAAGGATAATTCTGACCTTTATATTCAATCCCTTTTTCAAATTGTTGATACGCTTCAAGCGCTGTGACGTTACTTTCAAAATAAGCGCCGTACCCCAATATATCGGCATTAATACCATACTCGATAAATACACTTGGATCGTTAACCCATAAACTCTGCAAATTGAACACATCAACATTAGCATTTACTGCGGCTGCATTCAGGTTAACTAAACTCTGCTTACCCTGATTAGTACTTGCCGAAACAGCTAAGTAATAGGTACTCCCGAAAGCAGTACCTAATGCATCGAACCAAGCCCCAGATTGCTCAGACGTAAGAGTACTCGTAGGTAACTCCCAGTCAATATCGAAGCCATTAATGTCGTTACTTCCGAGAAAACTTGCTACATTATCAGCAAAGGTTGTAAGCAAAGCGGGATCAGCAATAATACTTTTTAAATCAGAGGTAATTTGATCCGTATATGCCAACAAAGCAAAGATGGTCATATTCGGGTTTTGGGCGCGAGCATCAGCTACTTGTTGAGCGAGATATTTGTTGCTCGTTTGCAGCGTTGGACTGCTAGGGTTACTCATATCTACACCAAACCAGCCGATACTAAGGTAATCGAGATTTTCATACACTTTATTGAATTTAAGTGAGCTAAAATTGCTATTAGGGGAGCTGTAGCTCGCTCCAGACGGATGTAGCTCACTAGTCAACCAAGCACCAATCGCACCTTTAAAGTTTACTTTTTTCACGGTTTTTTCCTTATTCTCCAATTAGACATCCATGTACCGCACCCAGAGAGTCATGCGATAATGACCACTAAAGCCTGACGCTTAACTAAGCGATCCAAATTTGTTGGTGATAAAGTTAAATGAAAGAAAAGCAACCAACTGCTTTAAATCCGTTTAAGCAACTTGATACCAATTGAACCTTCCCCTAGAAATGACCCCAAACATGACGGCAGAACGAGAAAGCTCAAATAAACTCGATACGAATTCACGCAATTTTCCATAGAGTCGATCTTAAAGCGTATATACGAGTTCGTTAAGGCTATATTATAAACCAATTTGGTGAAAAAGCTTTGTTCGGTAAGTTGAGGTTTACTCACCGACTTGTGTGATATTTGATTGCGTACTATTAGGGGTTAAGTATACAAATTGTAGGTATAGGAAGATTAAATGCGTTCTTGCTAAAATATCTAGCGACTTGTCTCTTGGTGCATTTTTAATTTTCTAAGGTTTGATAAAAAAAGATAGAAACCAAATACTCCAGAGCATATTAAACCCACTTGTAATAGGCTTATCTGGTCAACACTAAAAGTATTAGAAAACGTTACAGAGCCAATGATTTTGCCCAATTGAAACAAGCCAACCGATAAAAGTAAAATACCAAGTATGAAATTAGCCTTACTAAACCCTTTATTTTGATCTGCCATAAATGCTCCATATATTCTTTTTATATACCAGTCTAAATAATGCCCTAAAACACTTGCCGAAAAAAGAAGTAAAATCTAGTTGTTTTAATTTACGAAAAATCGACTTATGAATATTCTTTAGTCAATTTGTTGATAATAAAGTAAAGCTAAACTTTGCTTAGGTTAATGGCCTTAATAAGCTCACTATAAAAAAGCTCAAATGCCTGATCGCACCTCGCAGCCAAATAACTTGGTGTATATTCTTTGAAGCCAAATTTCTTATAGAGTGATACAGCTTCCTTAAGCGGAGTTGCAGTTTCCAATACAATGTGTTTGTACCCTAACTCTCTCGCTTTAGCTATTGAGAACTGCATTTAGTATTTACCTAGCCCCTTCCCCCCTTTGACTAGGAAGTGCATACATTTTTATTAGCTCACACGTTAAACTAAAAGGAGAAGGCACCACATACAGGTCATATGTAGACAAGATGTATACAAAAAATTGGTTATGAAATGCCTTCGCGTCAATCGCACTGTAATTTATGTACTAAAATTGGAACTCTTGAAATACATATTTATGGCAATAATTTCTATATGTCATAGCCAAATTTACATATGAATTCTTGGAGTTCAGGGGTGAATTCATCCATATACTTACTATAATTTTTCCATTTATAAGTTGCATCAGAATATAGCTTTTGAGTAACCTGCTTTTGCGATGGCGTATTTATTATTTTATTTTGCGCGTGTTTATAAAACTCTTCACTTTTACCGTTATCTTCTATATCAAGGTATTTGAAAACTTTACTGATCTCTTGAGGTAAATCAGTTATTAAATCTTCATATCGAACATAAAGAGTTGAAGGGGTTAAATACTTTTGGTACGAATCAAATAACTCAAAGGTATTCTTATATCGTTTCACACACCCTTCCAGAGTAATTAGAAAGAACATTTCTTCGTTCATACTATAGTCTTGCTGAAAATTACTTAAACATACGTCCAATGGATGGCGTAGCGAAAAAATAATTTTTGATTCTGGGAATAGCGTTAAGATGAGCGGCAAATGAATCATATTCAGCGGCATTTTATCGATAATCAATGTTTCACTATTGATATCTGGCTGTAGTGAGTCGACAACATCATAGTAAACATCTCTCAGTATACTGATTTCGCTTTTAGTTAAATTCTGTAAGTCATTTGGATATGTTTTATTTAATTTATTTTCAAAAGCCTCTCTAACCGAAGAAATTGTAGCTTTTTCACTTAGTGTAACTACATTGTCTTGAGTGTCCAATATAGTATCTAGCAAAGTTGTTCCTGAACGCGGAAAACCTATCATAAATACAGGGCAACTTCGTTCTAATAGCTTGTCGCTTTCCGGTAATGTTCTTAGATCTAACTTTCTATAGCACTCAACCATATCAAGGTTTTTTACCTTTTTGTATTTTTCTTGATAGATTGAGCTTAACGCTGAGTAATTTTGAAAAGCATCATCAAAGTTTTTTAACTTGTCATATGCATCCGCTCGCAATTTAAATGACATTGTTCTTTTGGGTGAGTTAACAGGAAAGCTTTCTATTAGCTCGTCTGTAATAAGCTCAACCACTTTACTATAGCTTTTTTGCTGATAATTATATTTTGCAATATAAAAGGTAATCCAAGGCTTATTACCTAAATACGCTTCTGCCTTTTTTAACAATAAGTGTGCTTCGTTTTCTGCACCCACTGCTTGAAGAGATTCTACCGCTCGATCAATATATGGTTCTTTAATTTGTCTGAAATGGTTTGCTAAATCATTTGCGCTAGCTATAACTGCTTCTTTATCTAATTTACTTTTGGCAATCAACATCAATTGATATTGCGCGTGAGCATAATACTCACTCCACTTTTTTAATTTATTCGCTAATAACTCCGCTTCAGTGAAATCTGAATTTTCTCTATATAATTCACATAACCTCATTTGAGCCCCAGCGTTGTTAATAGAGTTATCCAAACTGATACTTTTCTCTAACGTCGCTATTGCTTTTTCTAACCTATTAAATTTTTTTTCTATTCTCCCGATACTATTCAATACCTTAATTTTTTGAATATTAGTGAGTTCTAGTTGCAATACTTTATAATATACATCTAATTCTCGTTCTTCCTTATTACTCTTGCTAAGTGCTATAGCTTCAAGACAAAGACTATCAAAAGTTCTTAACGAATTCGTAGAGTTTATTTTTTTCAGACCAGTTATAGCTTGACTAAATTTTCCTGCTTCTATCGCCGACTGAGCTTTTGCTAAAATATTAGCTACTTTTTCTTTTTTCATGCCCAAAAATTTTACAAATATCAAAATACTGAGTTTGAAATACTTTAACATAGTGAAAAATTGAGACCAATAACTAAGGGTGCTTCATATATATTTTCTGATGACCTTAAAGTGATATATTAAATCTCAGTTTTGTCTGATTATCAGAATTTTAAAAACACTACTCCGGTCAGGAGAAGAGCTTGCGGCAGATTTCATTAATGAGCGAGTTATCAAGGGATATGAGTGCATCAATTTGTTGAACCAACATTTTCACGTAAAAAAAACAATAGCTCATTGAAATTATTAACGAAATATGATGTCGAATACTGTTATCCAAAGCATTACTGATAATTAATCGTAACCTCCATTGCGCAAAAGATTACTTATCCTTAACTTTAATTAGTTACGAATTAAAAATAATAAAGGCTTAGATACCCATACCAGATTACTTAATGTTATACGCCCGCAGCTTCATTGCTATTTTATTATGAGAAACCTTAAGTCTATTCGCTAACGCCCTTGTCGTTGGGTACAACGGATAAAGCTGCCGTAGCATAGCTTCTTCAAATTGTGCTTGAGCACTTTGCCAATCGACGACATCGTTAATATTCTTGCTGTTTGTATCTGATAGCTGTTCATCTTTATTTAATACCTGATCCAAATGCCGTACGTCGATAAAACCTTCTTCGTCTAACGCTACTAAACTAAAAACAACATTTTCTAACTGTCTAATGTTACCAGGCCAGCTAAACTGTCGGAGCTTATCGATTGCTGGCTCTGAAAAATCAATAGAGGCTCTATCAACTTGCTTAGCCGCTTTACTGGCAAAGTGTTTAATTAACTCATCTATGTCATGGCCGCGCTCTCGCAAAGGAGGTAATTCGAGCTTTAATACATTTAAACGGTAATACAAATCTTCCCTAAATTTTTGCGTTTGTATTAACGAGGTAAATTCCTGATGACTTGCGCTGATGATGCGAACATCGGCTTTTCGCTCTTTAGTTCCCCCTACTCTTCGGTAACTAAAATCTTGAAGAAAACGCAATAGCTTTGCTTGAAGGTAATTAGACATTTCAGCGATTTCATCCAAAAATACTGAGCCTCCGTTCGCTAGCTCAAACAGGCCGGGTTTACCTTGCCTACTTGCTCCTGTAAAGGCGCCTGCTTCGTAGCCAAACAACTCACTTTCTAATAGTTGCTCGGGAATTGCCGCGCAATTAATGGTCAGAAATGGTTGATGTTGACGATTACTTAACTGATGAAGTGCTCTGGCGACCAGCTCTTTACCCGTGCCCGTTTCCCCCGTAACTAACACCGGTAACTCAAGTTCTGCAAAACGTTTAACTTGCTGTGTCACTAACGCGACTTTTTCAGAACTGCCAACAATCGCAGATAAGGCATTGTCATTAACCGATTGCATGACAGATAACTGTCTCCCAACTTTCTTCATCGATTTTAAATATATAACGGCACCTGTCACTTGGTTATCACTGATTACAGGGTTTACATCTGCAATGAAAGGCTGTTGGCAAAAATGTAAGGCAATACTCAATTCGGCTTCTTTGAAAAGAGACGATATTTCAACATTAATTAATGGTTGTAACTCTTGTTGAATTAACGAGTGTTTGTTTAAAGAAAGAGACTGTGCCGCTTGGTTACACGCTAAAATTTTTCCAGTTGCATCAACATCAATGATGGGATCATTAATTTTAGAGATAAGGGCTGATAAGTGGTTTTCCCTTACCTCTGAAGGCATCAAGGCAATTGATTCACAACTGATCACACCAGATATTTTATTCAAACTCGCGGTGAGTTCATCAACATTAATATTAGGGTGATCAATATTGGCGTAGGTAAATTCACTCTCCACTTCCATGGCCTTTAAGTTCCATGCATTGTCTGAAAACACAGAAAGAATGTCTTTACTTATACCTATTCGGTCAGTTGAATGAATCTTAATTTTCATCTGTAATAATTTTATTACTTCGTAATATTTATATTACAACACTGATTTTACCGGTATTCAAGCTAGGTTTTATCTCAGGCAATACAAAAAACTTTCATTTGACTCCCTCCTGTTGTAATAAAAATATTACAACCATTAACTATTTACCCTCTTTGGAAATCGCAAACCTTTGTTTTTATTGATTATTTAAACCTTGGAATGGTAATTGCGATATGAAAAACAGAATTCCTATATAACTATGATAATTTCCAAGGACATTTATGCATTCAAGTCGCTTTATCGAAACGCAAGCTATTCACTCAGGTCGTATTAACGACGAGCAATTTGGTTCGCTTGCTACACCTTTATACCAAACATCTACTTTTGTTTTTGACAATGCAGAGCAAGGTGCTCAACGTTTTGCAGGTGAAAAAGAAGGCTTTATCTATACTCGCCTTGGCAACCCTACTACACGCCAGCTAGAAATGCGTGTTGCTGCGATGGAAGGTATGGAGGATGCTGCAGCAACCGCCACAGGTATGGCAGCAGTATCAGGCGCGTTATTAGCTAACTTACAAGCTGGTGATCATCTTATATCTTCAAAAGCGGTTTACGGTTGCTCATTTGCGTTAATGAGCCACATGCTCACAAAATTCGGTATTGAAGTAACTTTTGTCGATATGGATGAGCCTGAAAACATCGAAAAAGCGATTCAAGAAAATACTAAACTTGTTTTTTTAGAAACACCCGTTAATCCAAACCTGCAAGTGCTAGATTTAGAAGCTATTTTAAGCATTTGTAAAAAGCACGAGCTTATCTCAGTTGTCGATAACACTTTCCTAACGCCTGTATTGCAAAAACCTGCAAGATTTGGTGCTGATATTGTTATTCATAGTGCGACTAAATACCTAAATGGTCACGGTGATGTTGTTGCTGGTATCATTTGTGGTTCTAGTGAAATGATTGAGCATATTAAGCTCACTGCTCTTAAAGATATAGGCGCGACCATGAGTCCTCATGATGCTTGGTTAATTCTACGTGGCTTAAAAACGCTACCTATTCGCGTTGAACGTCACTGCCAAAACGCACAGTTAATTGCTGAGTTTTTAGAATCTCACCCACAAGTAAAAACCGTATACTACCCGGGCTTAGAATCTCATCAGGGTTACAAATTTATCGGTAAGCAAATGCGTGCTGCTGGCGGTGTTATAGCCTTTGAATTAAACACTGACTTAGCAGGTGGCGAGGCGTTTATTAACCGAATGAAGTTATTCTCAATTGCGGTAAGTTTAGGAGATGCGGAGTCATTGATTCAGCACCCTGCTTCAATGACCCATTCGCCTTATAGTGAAGAAGAGCGACGTGACGCAGGTATTAGCGATAGTTTAATACGCATATCAGCTGGTTTAGAAAATGTTTCTGACCTTATTGAAGACTTGCAGCAATCATTGGATTCAATTGAAAGCAGTGAAGCTAAGGTAGCTTAATCTACTTTTGGTTAAATGCTCGCAGTAAACAAAACACTTAAAGCAAGAGCCTTAGTATTTACTAAGGCTTTTTTATTACCGACTCTAGCGCTGCTTTTAAAGTAGATATTATATCGTTAGCTTGCTCGTCACTGTATGGGATGGCTTCTACCGCACCCCACACTGGCTTAGGCCAACAAGCATCGCCTTTGCTCCTAACGATATGATGAACATGAAGCTGAGGGCAAACATTACCTAAAGCAGCAACATTCATTTTATCGCCACCAAACGTTTGTAGCATGACCTCACTCACCATGCTTGACTCATTCAACAATTGCTGTTGTTCATCCCACTCAAGTTGATAAATATCTTGGATATCGGCAACTTTAGGTACGAGTACCAGCCAAGGGTAGTTGCTGTCATTCATTAACAACACTTTTGATAAAGGTAAGTCGATTACCTGTTTGGTATCGCGAACAAGAAGTTCGTGTAATTCAAATTTGTGCTCAACCATGTATTATTTTTCCTTTACTTAGCGTCTTAAATTTTTACTTACGTTTATTTTTACGACCGCGGCCACGCGCTTTTTTGCGTGCTTCTCTTTCTGCAATCTTTTCTTCGTTTACTCGGGCAAAGTGCTCATTTTCTTGCTCAACCATATCGGGAGTTTCAAAGGTTAACTCTCCCAAAGTTTTATCGCGTATCTCGTTTATCAAAATAGTCGACGCTTTAGTAAAATCAACTAAACCACCACTTTTCACACAGCCTCGATTTCGACCAATGGCTTCAATGAGTTCGATTTCTCTTTGCGGTACTTCGTCGAGTTTATATCGTTCAACTACGCGTTCAGGATACGCTTCTATTAAATAGTCTGCGGCGAAACAAGCAATGTCATCATGGTCAAACGCTGTATCTTTCACAGCACTGGTAATCGCTAATCGATAACCACTATTTTCGTTAATAATTTTTGGCCACAACATGCCTGGCGTGTCATATAAATACAAACCGTCTTCCAAACGAATTCGTTGTTGCCCTTTAGTTACCGCTGGCTCATTACCCACTTTAGCTTTCGCCTTTCCAACAAGAGTATTAAGCAACGTTGATTTACCAACGTTTGGGATACCCATGATAACCGCATTAATTTGTTTGCCTTGTTCATTTTTATTCGGCACTAACTTTTTAATAATCGATGGAATTGTTTTAGCCGTTGCTGGATTATCTGTTGTTAAAGCAATCGCTTTAACATTCTGCTGAGCATCTAAATAATCCAACCACACTTTTGTTTTTTCCGGATCAGCTAAATCACTTTTATTAAGAATTTTTATAAGCGGCTTATCCCCTCTGATTTCAGTAATCATTGGGTTTTCACTACTGAAAGGCAATCTCGCGTCACAAACTTCGATCACAACGTCGATCTGAGGAAGAATTTCTTTGATTTCTTTTTGGGCCTTGTGCATATGACCCGGATACCAGTTTATTGCCATGTTAATGTCTATCAATTAAATATCTGGCGCTATTCTAGCAAGATGTTGTTCATATTGCTTTCGCAATTTATACGCGAATTTTCAGATGTGAAAGAAGAAAAGCTTGAGGCTTAGGCAAAGTGTGAGCTAAAACAAAAATGCCACATCACTCCTAATAAGAGCAATGTGACATACGTTAAAATTATTGGTGCAGCTATCTACGATACTTTAGCGATAGCAGCGTCACCCTTAATTTTTTCCCTTAATTTCTGAATCATCATGTAGAAATAAGGAATTAACAAGGTGCCAAAAATAGTAGCAGCTAACATACCTGAAAGCACGGTAATACCAAGGAATATACGGCTGCTAGCACCTGCTCCTGACGAGAATACTAACGGTAAAACGCCTAAAACAAATGACAATGCCGTCATCAATACCGCTCTAAAGCGCAATTTAGCAGCACTTAAGGCAGCATCAAAAATACTCTTACCTGCTGCACGTTCTTCCATCGCAAATTCAACAATAAGTATTGCCGTTTTGGTTGAAAGACCAATCAATAACACTAAACCTACCTGTGCATAGATGTTGTTCTCCATACCTAAGGTATACAAGGTTAGCATTGAGCCAAACAGTGCTAAAGGAACAGCAGCTATTACCGAGAAAGGAATTGTCCAGCTTTCATATTGTGCAACTAAGAAAAGGTATACAAATATAATAGCTAAGCCAAACAACACTGGTGCTAAGTTGCCCGCTTCAATTTCTTGTTTTGATTGACCAGCCCATTCAAAAACAAAGCCTTGCGGTAAATTTTCAGCAAGCTCTTCCATCACTTTAATTGCATCTCCAGAAGAATACCCAGCAGCAGCGTTACCGGTAATACTGGCGCTACGATACAAGTTAAAGTGATTAATACTTGTTGGCCCTAAAATCGGCTCTAGTTTAGCGACCGTAGTCAACGGTACCATTTCACCATCAGCATTTCGAACAAAATAGTGGCGCAAGTCTGCTGGCTCTTTACGATATTCTGATTCAGCTTGAATAGTCACTCGATAAGTTCTACCGAATTGGCTGAAGTCGTTAATGTACAATGAGCCTAACTGAGCTTGTAATGTCACGAATATATCCGATAGTGCTATTCCTTGCGCTTTAGCTTTGTTTCGATCTACATCCAAGAAGTACTGAGGGACATTTGCGCGGTAAGTACTAAACACTCGACTTAATTCCGGACGCTGATTAGCTTCGAAGATAAGCGAGTTCATCGCTTGGGCAAGCTCAGCTGGAGACTGACCGGCACTGTCTTGTAATTTAAACTCGAATCCCGAACTATTACCTAAACCTGGAATTGGCGGCGGGTTGAACATCATAATTTGTGCATCTGGCATCGCCCATAATTGTCCCATCAATCGGCCAATAATAGCTCTTAACCCTAATTCAGGTGTTTCTCGCTCTTCCCAATCTTTAAGTAGCACGATACCAAAACCATTATTCGAGCCAGCACCACCTAACATTGAAAAACCTGCAACGGTTATAACGTCAGTAACTGCTGGGTCTTCTAACACCATTGGCGAGATTTTATCTAATAGGGCTTGCGTTCTGTTACTTGATGCTGCATCAGGTAATTGCACATCCATAAAGACGTAACCTTGGTCTTCTCCAGGAACAAAGCCAGTAGGTGTATTGGCCGTTAACCAACCAGCGCCAGCAAACACGGCAATAACAATAATGCCGATACGAACAGCTCGTTTCAGTAAGAACTGAACGCCATTTCCATATACGCCTGTAAATTTGGTAATCCCCGATTCAAAAGGTTTTAACCATCCAATAGGTTTCATTTTGTCAGCACTTAGTAACACACTACAAAGTGCAGGACTCAGTGTTAATGCGTTAATTGATGAAATGATAACCGCAAAAGAAATAGTAACTGAGAATTGTTTGTACAATTCACCTGTGATACCTGGCATAAAGCCTACCGGCACGAATACCGCTAATAATACAAGCGTAGTTGCAATGATTGGGCCTTGAACCTGTGACATTGCTTTAGTCACAGCTTCTTTTATCTCAAGCCCTTCTTCACGCAAAATACGTTCAACGTTCTCGATTACGATAATGGCATCATCAACCACGATACCTATGGCAAGAACTAAACCAAATAAGGTAATGGTGTTAATCGAATACCCCATTAACATCATAAAAGCAAAGGTACCTACAAGAGAAACCGGTATTGCTAACGATGGGATAATCGTTGCTCGTAAATTCTGTAAGAATAGGAATACCACTAGAATAACTAACGCAACCGCTTGGTATAAGGTAACAATAACCTCATCAATTGAGCGTTCGATAAACTCTGTAGTATCAAACGGGATAACGTACTCTAATCCAGCAGGAAAACGCTCAGATAATTTAGCAACTTCAGCTTTTACTAGACGGGCAACATCTGTTGCGTTTGCATCAGGTAATTGGTAAATCACTAGAAATGCGGTGTCTTTGCCGTTTAGCTTTGCTTGAATACCGTAATCTTGAGAGCCTAACTCTATGCGAGCAATATCGCGAAGTCTAACAAAATTACCATTTGAACGAGCGCGAATAACGGTTTCACCAAATTCTTCAGCTGTTTTCAAACGCCCTTGCGCTTGTACAGAATACTCAAATTGTTGGTTAGGTAACGTAGGGCTTGAGCCTAGTTTACCTGCAGCGACAATTAAATTTTGTTCTTGCAACGCCGCTTGTACTTCTGCGACAGTTACTTTTAAAGAGGCCATACGATCTGGGTTTAACCACATACGCATGCTGTAGCTCATTTCCCCCATCACTGTTGCCGCTGCTACCCCTGGGATACGTCCTAGCGGCTCAGTTAGTTGGTTCGTGGCATAGTTACTCAAAAAGAGTTGATCGATATTATCTTGCGTAGAGTACAAGTTTATCGCCATTAGCATCGAGCTAGATTTTTTCTTAACACTCACCCCTTGGCGTGTTACTTCAGCCGGTAGAGTACTGTTTGCTAAAGCCACACGATTTTGCACATTTACCTGCGCGATATCGCCATCTGTTCCTACTTTAAAATAAACCGTAATGGTGGCTGAGCCATTATTTGACGCTGTAGATTCGATATACATCATATCTTCCACGCCGTTAACTTGCTCTTCTATGGGTCGAATAACAGACTCTTCAACAACTTGTGCACTTGCGCCAGGATATACCGCTGTAATTTCTACTTGCGGAGGAGTAATCTGCGGGTACATATTTACCGGCAAAATACCTAATGAAATTAAACCTGCCAGAGTAATAACAATTGAAATTACAAAGGCAAATTTAGGTCTATGAATAAAGGTTTTACTGATCATTTACCACCCCTTATTGAGCTACTAAATCAGTAATAACACCTGTTTCGGCATTTACTTGTTTTTCATAAGGTTGCACTTTACTTCCTGGCTTAACTTTTTGCAGACCTTCAATAATAACTCGGCTATTATTTGGTAAACCTGCTTCAACAACCCACATGGCATTAATTCGGCGCCCTAAAGTAACCAGTTGCTGTGAAACAACGTTGTTTTCATCTACTACCAAGACAAATTTGCCTTGCATGTTTTCTTGTACCGCCGCTTGTGGCACTAACACCATTGGCTTTTTATCTTTATTTTCAATAAGAAGCGTTACAAATAAACCTGGTACAATAACGCCTTCAGGGTTAGAAAACTCTGCGCGTAATTCTACTGTCCCCATGCCTTCTTCAATTTTGGTATCAGCAAAAATCAACTTGCCTTTTTCTTCGTAAGTTGTGTCATTCGGTAGCTTTAAAGAAATATCGATGTCGTCACGGTTTTTATCGTTTTCTCTTTTGCCAAAACGCTCTTTTGAGTTCTGAAGATAAGAGACAAAATCACTCTCTTCTACTTGGAAGCTCACATACATTGGGTCCATCGACGTTAAGGTAGCAAGTGTGCCGCTTGTCGGACCGACGACATTACCTACACTGTAATTAACAATACCTATACGGCCTGTAAACGGCGCTGCTATTTGGGTGTAGCCTAAATTTAGCTCAGCTTTTTCTAAACTTGCCTGGGCAACTTTCACAGCTGCTTTTGCCTGCGAGTCATTGGAAATTAGCTTATCTAAATCTGATTGCGAAATGTAACCATCAGCGGCTATTTCTCGCCCACGTACCAAATCTCTTTTAGCAGCCTCAGCAACAGCAATGCGACTAGTTAAGTCTGCTTTTGCTGATTCCAAAGAAGCTTGATATGCAGCAGGATCTATCTTTAATAAAACCTGTCCTGAGTTAACTTTTGAACCTTCGTTGAAATCTCTTTCAACAAGTTCACCTTCAACACGTGCAATTAAATCTACTTCCTTAGCAGGAACGGTTCTAGCGACAAATTCACGGTAATCACCAATTGGCTTTTCACTAACAGAATAAACGGTAACTGCTGGTGGTGGTGCTTCAGCCTTAGGGGCTTCTTGCTTTCCACAGCCAATTAAAAATGCAGCCGAAATTGCTGAAACAGCAAAAGCTGACTTAAATGAACGAAAAGAATTTTTCTCATATACAGTCATGTAAGAACTCCCTGAGTCTGACTTGTTTTTATAAGCTAGATATTATTGTCACATGTTCTTTAAAGAAAATACGATACAAAATGTTAACAGGACTAATAACCTCAATTAATTTGTCGACTTTCTTAGTTAACACTATAGACACATTTTAGTGATATAACATCATACTTAGTTACTTGATGCCATTGAAAAATACATATTAAGCCCCTATCTTGAAAATTAAGTTCATAAATTATGACAATTCATGAGAATCCCAAGAATTTTTCAAGCACAACAATGGTCTATTGGACAGAGTTACTCATTATCAGATGATGCCTTTGGTCATGTCGTTAGAGTATTACGACTCAAAGACGGCGACAGCATTATACTGTTTAACGGTGAAGAAAACGGTGAGTACCTAGCCACGTTAACAAATGTTAGTAAAAAGTCAGCGCAAGTCACGATAAATGCTTATAACGAGGTAAATAATGAATCACCTATTAGCATTCATTTGGGCCAAGGAATATCTCGCGGTGATCGCATGGATTTTACTTTGCAAAAGTCTGTTGAACTTGGCGTTACTTCAATAACACCATTATTTACTGAGCGATGCGGTGTTAAGCTTTCTGGCGATAGGTTACAAAAGAAAATAGATCAATGGCAAAAAATAGTCATAAGTGCTTGCGAGCAGAGCGGTCGTTGTATCGTACCAAAGGTTAACCAGCCCATGTTTTTATCTGACTGGGCAAAGGAAGAAACGGAAGAGTTTAAATTAAACCTTCACCCTAGGGCTAAGCACTCGATAATGACGCTACCAGAAGAACTGACAAAAACACGCTTATTGATAGGGCCTGAAGGCGGCCTTTCTGACGAAGAGATCGCCATGTCTGTTGAAAACGGTTTTACTGAAGTCTTGCTCGGCCCTAGAGTATTAAGAACAGAAACAGCTGCCTTAACGGCAATAACATCATTGCAGTGCCGTTATGGCGACATGCAATAACTGAAAAGGTTATCAAAAATGACAATTAAAATTGGCGTACTAATGGATCCAATTGAAGAAGTTAAAGTTGCTAAAGATTCTTCAATGGCAATGATGCTCGAAGCTCAATCTCGCGGCTATGAGATTTTCTACTTCCAAATGAAAGATTTATACCTTTACCAAGGTGAAGCTCGCGCAAGTGTGCAAGCAGTAAAAGTATTCGATGATGCTGATCACTGGTACGAATTAGAAGAAGCGAAAGATATTCCGTTGACAGATTTAGACGCGGTATTAATGCGCAAAGATCCACCTTTTGACACAGAATACATCTACGCTACCTATATGCTTGAGCGCGCGGAACAGGCAGGAACATTAATCGTAAATAAGCCTCAAAGTTTGCGTGACTGTAACGAAAAGCTATTTACGGCGTGGTTCCCTGAACTAACCGCAAAAACATTAGTAACACGCAACGCTAAACAAATTAGAGATTTTCACCAACAAGAAAAGGACGTTATTGTAAAACCGCTAGACGGTATGGGTGGATCTTCAATTTTTAGAATTAAAGAGCATGATGCCAACGTAGGCGTTATTATTGAAACCTTAACCAATCACGGCAACAATTACGCCATGGTTCAAGAGTTTATGCCTGAAATTAGCGATGGCGACAAACGTATTCTTATCGTGAATGGCGAGCCAATGCCTTATTGTTTAGCGCGTATCCCTGCACAAGGAGAAACTCGTGGTAATTTGGCTGCTGGTGGACGAGGTGAAGCAAGACCTTTGTCAGCAAGTGATAAAATGATTGCCGAAACTATTGCTCCCGAATTGAAAAAACGCGGACTATACTTTGTAGGGTTAGATGTAATCGGTGATAAAGTGACAGAAATTAATGTGACTAGTCCAACATGTATTCGAGAAATAGAAGCTGCCTTCCCTATTAACATTAGTGGTAAACTTATGGATGCCATTGAGCAGCTGGTTGGCAATAAATAAAAGGCAGAATGTGTGGAAAGTTTAGAAAATCAATTACTAATAGCAATGCCTAGTTTGAACGATCCGTATTTCAATAAAACGGTGACTTATATTTGCGAACATAACGACGAAGGTGCGATGGGGTTGATCATCAACCTGCCAATAGAACTGACACTAAACGAGTTGTTAGCTCAATTAGAAGAAGATTTAGCACAAGAAAGCCCTGAGTTAGCACAACGTGTGTTAAATGGTGGCCCTGTATCAACAGATAGAGGGTTTGTGTTACATAAGCCTCAGTCAGGTTGGTCTAGTTCGTTAGCGCTTAGCAAAGATGTCATGATCACCACATCAAAAGACATTCTATTGTCCTTAGGCAGTGACAAAGCGCCTGATAAATACATGGTGACTCTAGGCTATGCTGGCTGGGGTCCTGGGCAGCTTGAGCAAGAAATCCAAGCAAATTCTTGGCTGACCACCCCAGCAGATGAAGAAATTCTCTTCGATACCCCAATTGAAATGCGCTGGCAAAAAGCCACTGAAAAATTGGGCATTGATTTAGCTCACCTGTCTAGTGACGTCGGTCACGCTTAATAGGCAAAGGTAGCAACAGATATAACCATGCAAGATAAAAAGACAGAAATTGGTAAAAGAACCGTTTTAGGCTTCGATTTTGGCAAAAAATATATTGGCGTTGCTGTAGGCCAAGAACTTACAGGTACGGCAACTCCATTAGGCTCGATTAAAGCAAAAGACGGTATCCCTAACCAAGAGCAATTGAAGAAATTTTTCAACGAATGGCAACCCGATTTACTCATTGTCGGCTTGCCTCTCAATATGGATGGCACGCCACAACAAGTGACCTTTGATGCAAAAAAATTTGGTAACCGTTTAGCCAATGACTATCGTCTTCCCGTTGAATTTCAAGATGAGCGCCTAACCACGGCAGACGCAAAACAAGCTCTATTTGATCACGGCGGATATCGAAACCTGAAAAAAGATAATATTGACGCGGAATCAGCCCGTTTAATTATCGAAAGCTTCTTTGAAAGTCAGTATGGCGAGTAACCCCCAAAAAGTCGCGATTGTTCTGGGTGCAACAGGACTAATAGGCAAGCACCTCACTGATGAGTTAATAAACAACAGTTCTTTCGCCCAAATTATTGCTATTACTAGGCGCCCTGTCGATTACAACTCAGATAAAGTCATAAATAAGGTCATCGACTTTAACCAGATGGAACAATATGCAGATTGTTTCGTCGGCGATGCTTTGTTCTCATGTTTAGGTACAACCAAAAGTCAAGCAGGCTCTATTGAAGCGCAACGTAAGGTTGATGTTGACTATCAATTTGAAGCAGCACAATTAGCACTAAAAGGCGGAGTTAAGCATATACTGTTAGTGTCTTCCAGCGGCGCCAATAGTCAGAGCCGTGCACCTTACTTTAAAATGAAGGGTGAACTTGAAGGTAAGGTATCAGCCTTAGCATTTGAAAAAACAAGCATTGTTCAACCGTCTCTATTAATTGGCGACCGTGATCATTTTCGCCTTGGTGAATCCCTTGCAAGTTACGTCATGCCAATACTTTGTCTTTTGCCACCTTTAGCTAAATACAAGCCCATTACAGGCAAGCAAGTGGCCAAAAAAATGATACATATTGCAGACAATCAACTGGAGAAAGTGGCCGTTTACAAATTAGATGAGCTATTCAACTTGTCAAGATAACGCTACATCACCCAATCGTTTATAACTCTATTCTCGTCTTTGGATTTTGCTTAACTAATCTTTGCTGTCTAAATTTAAAATATGTTCATTGAATGGGAAATCCAAATGATGCTTTTTAAGGCCATTCACGCTTACTTCGATATTTTCAAAGGGAAATGTGACAATCTAATCAGCATTAGAAGCTCTAAAACCCTTTCCAAACAAGAACTGCTCAATTGTCATAATCAGTTATTGAGTGACTTAATTAACATGCACGCAAAAAGTAGTCTGCTAGCTCAATACGTGAGTATTAATAGTGAATCTTTTGAAAGCGACATGAAAGACATATTTGGCGAACAAGACCTGATCAAAGAAATTATCAAAACTGGCTCAAACCTATCGGACTATTTTGGTTATTGTGGCTTTTGTTCAGACTCGCTAGATATTCATGACGGCTTTTCATTAGTAGTCGACAGAAACATTTTCGCTTTTTCGCCTAACGATGTACGGGCCTTTTCAGGCCTAATTGCTAGAACGATTAGATTTAGAAAAGCGGTAAAACAAGGGAGAAAGTATGATCCTGCTTATCAATTGCCAACTTACTCCATCGATGGCGTGCCTTTTAACATTGTCCCGGTCGCCAAAATAAAGTATCCATTTACAGCTTTTTAAATACTCAATGCCTTGCGACGCATAAAAAAAGCGAGCAAACGCTCGCTTTAAAATTCATTCATATTGTTCTGTTTTAGCTAGTTAATCCGTAGGCTCTAGACCATCGATGGTAACGCCAGCAAGTGAGCCAGAGCCACCTTGGTCATTACTTCTTAATTTGATCATCAAGCGTAAATCATTCGGTGAATCGGCGTGGTGTATCGCATCAGCGTAGTTAATTAAGCCACGCTGGTATAAATTAAACAGCGCTTGGTCAAAAGTCTGCATTCCTTGTTCTGTCGATTTTTCCATAACCTCCTTGATATCACCTACCTCACCTTTTTTAATCAGCTCGGCGATATAAGGTGAATTCAATAGGATCTCAATAGCCGCTACTCGTCCATTACCATCGCGCGTTGGAATTAATTGCTGTGCAATAATGCCACGTAAGTTTAAGGCTAAATCAAACAACAGCTTACCGTGTTGCTCAGCAGGCACCAAGTGCATGATACGGTCAATCGCTTGGTTTGCATTGTTGGCATGAAGTGTTGCAATACATAAGTGACCTGTTTCAGCAAAGGCTAACGCATGCTCCATAATTTCCTGGCTTCGGATCTCACCAATTAGGATAACGTCAGGCGCTTGACGAAGTGAGCTTTTAAGCGCAGCATCAAAGCTCTCGGTATCCAAACCGACTTCACGTTGAGTGATCATCGATTTACCGTGTTCGTGTACAAATTCAACCGGATCTTCAATGGTAAGAATATGGCCACGAGAGTTCTTGTTACGGTAACCAATTAATGCTGCCATTGACGTTGATTTACCCGTACCCGTACCACCAACAAACAGCACTAAACCGCGCTTTGACATGACCACGTCTTTTAATACCGACGGCAAGCCTAAATCATCGGCTTCAGGAATTTCGGTTACAATACGACGAATAACCATACCCGCCATATCACGTTGCCAAAATGCCGAAACACGAAATCGACCGATACCATCGATAGAAATCGCAAAGTTACATTCTTTCTCTTGGTCAAATTCCGCTTTTTGTTTGTCATTCATTGCACTATGAACAAGGTCAAGTGCTCCTTCTGGGGATAAAACCTGATCGTGAATAGGCGTCAATTCACCATTGATTTTAGCGCTAACAGGCATCTTCGCCGTAACAAACATATCAGAGGCACTTTCTTGCACCATCTTTTCTAAATATTGATGAAACATCATAATTAACGTTACTCCTTAAAAACCTTGGAATTGGTTTTTATCGGCCGCTTTTTCCATCGCATCTTGACGGGTGATCAAGCCGCGGTTGACTAAGTTTTGTAAACATTGATCCATGGTCTGCATACCATGTTGCATCCCTGTTTGAATAGCAGAGTACATTTGCGCGACTTTATCTTCACGAATTAAGTTACGAATAGCTGGCACACCAATCATAATTTCATGTGATGCAACTCGGCCACCACCAACTTTTTTCACTAATGTTTGAGAAATAACTGCTCGTAAAGATTCCGACAGCATAGAGCGAACCATAGATTTTTCTTCGGCAGGGAATACGTCGATAATACGGTCAATGGTTTTAGGTGCAGAGGTGGTATGTAGTGTGCCAAACACTAAATGACCAGTCTCTGCCGCTGTCATGGCTAAACGGATGGTTTCTAAATCACGCATCTCACCAACTAAGATAACATCCGGGTCTTCACGAAGTGCAGAGCGTAGTGCAGCATTAAAACTTAAGGTATCGCGATGCACTTCACGTTGGTTGATCAAACACATTTTGTTTTCGTGAACAAATTCGATTGGGTCTTCGATGGTAAGAATGTGATCGTGTTTATAATTATTAATATAGTCTATCATCGCCGCTAGTGTAGTCGACTTACCTGAACCTGTTGGCCCCGTCACTAATACTAACCCGCGTGGGTTATCAGCAATATCACGGAAAATATCTGGGCAGCCTAAATCTTCTAAAGAGAGTACTTTACTTGGGATCGTACGAAATACCGCCGCAGGCCCTCGGTTTTGGTTAAAAGCATTTACCCTGAAGCGGGCAAGATTTGGTACTTCAAAAGAAAAATCCACTTCCATGTTTTCTTCGTATTCTTTGCGTTGACGATCATTCATGATGTCATAAACCAACGCATTTACATCTTTAGCGTCAAACGCTGGTATGTTAAGCTTTCGGACATCACCATCAACCCTTATTAGTGGTGGTACACCAGTGGATAAGTGTAAATCGGATGCATTATTTTCTACGCTAAACGCGAGTAATTCGGTAATATCCATAAAAACCTCTTAATTTGTTTACCAAAGGCAAATGTCATATTGCCATTAAACGACAAAAATAAACAATGACTGATATAAAAGATAATCTTGTCGCAGTAGAACTGCAAATTAGCAAGGCATGTAAACATGCAGAACGAGCGCGAGAAGACGTGCATTTGTTGGCGGTGAGCAAAACCAAGCCAATTGAAATGATCAAACAAGCTTACGATGCGGGACAACGCGCTTTCGGCGAAAATTATGTTCAAGAAGCAGTAGAAAAAGTTTCTCAATTATCTGATCTTCAAAATATTGTTTGGCATTTTATCGGCCCTATTCAATCAAATAAAACCCGACTTATTGCCGATAATTTTGCTTGGGTTCACAGTGTCGATAGAGCAAAAATTGCTAAACGACTAAATGAACAAAGGTCTGGTCAAGATACTCCGCTAAATGTTTGTTTACAAGTAAATATTAGTGAGGAAGAGTCAAAGTCTGGCGCTACTCCAGACGAAGTTAAAGCCTTGGCTGAAATAGTGTCAGAATGTGAACACCTTGAACTACGCGGCTTGATGGCGATTCCAGCGAAAGAAAACGTTGAACAGAGTTTTAGTAAAATGAAATCGTTGTTTGACGAATTAAAATCGGAATATGCCTCAGTAGACACGCTTTCTATGGGCATGTCCGGCGATTTACAACAAGCCATTTCAAATGGTTCTACTATGGTACGAATAGGCACAGCCTTATTTGGTGCTAGAAACTAATAAATTATAATTACAAGAGAATTACCATGTCTAAAATTGCCTTTATTGGTGCAGGAAACATGAACAGCGCCGTTGTTACAGGCTTAGTGACAAACGGCTATACACCACAAGATATTATTGTTGCCAACCCTTCGTCAGAAAAACGTGAGCGATTGGCAGACAAATTTCAAGTTAAGCACACAGCGAACAATATTGAAGCCGCAGAATTTGCTGATTACATCGTATTAGGCGTTAAACCATATCTAGTGGCTGACGTATTAAAAGAAATAGCTGCGAATATCGATATTTCTGGCAAGTGCTTTTTGTCCGTCGCTGCTGGTTGCTCAATCGACACCATGGAACAAGCACTGGGTAAAGCAGCTCCGGTTGTTCGCACCATGCCCAATACCCCTGCACAATTAGGCTTAGGCGTAACTGGCCTTTTCGCTTCTCCTTTAGTGTCAGAGGAGCAAAAAGCTAAAGCAGAAGAGATGATGTCTGCCGTTGGTATCGTAAAGTGGCTAGAAAAAGAAAGTGACATTAATAGTATTACTGCCCTTTCAGGCTCTGGCCCGGCGTACTTTTTCTTGTTTATGGAAGCGATGGAAAAGCAGGCAAAATTGCTAGGGTTTGACGATGAAAGTGCAAGACAAATAGTTCAGCAAACGGCCTTAGGCGCGGCAGAAATGGTTGTTCACAATTCTGTTTCTATTGGGCAGTTACGTGAAAATGTTACCTCAAAAGGCGGAACTACACAGGCTGCGCTTAATCATTTTGACCAAGGCGGCTTAACGCAGTTAGTAAGTGGATCCATTAATGCGGCACTTGCTCGCGCCGAAGAAATGGCAAAAGATAACAGCTAAGTCGTTTGTTTTTATGCAACGCCAATCATTCTAAATATTGTATCTAGTTACAACTTTACGATGATTTTACGTTGAAATTAAGCAACCAAGACACTACGTTAGTGATAGATAACTTTATTGGAGTTTTACATGCAAGCAATTAATTTCTTGCTCGATTTTTTCTTTGACGCCTTTTTAATGGTGTTAATTATTCGTGTTTGGTTACAACTCGTTCGTGCTGACTTTTACAACCCATTAAGTCAGTTTGTTGTTAAAATTACCAACCCTGTTGTTATTCCATTTAGACGCGTAATTCCGGGGTTAGGCGGAATCGATTTAGCGACCTTGCTAATCGCTTATATCGTCGCAGTGAGTAAGTTTATTGTGTTGTCGTTGGTAAACGGTGGTCCAATTGATATAGTCCCATCTTTGTTGATCGGTATTATCTTCTTAATAAAGAAAACTGGCTTCTTAATGTTTATTTTGATGCTGGTAATGGCGATTATGAGCTGGGTAGTACAAGGTTATAACCCAACAATGGCGCTACTGCATCAATTGACAGAGCCACTATTACGCCCTATTCGTAAAGTCATTCCACCAGTGGGCGGCTTAGATCTATCGATAATTGCCGCGTTTTTATTGTTGAATGTCATCAACTTTATGCTAGCAGATATCATTCCATACTGGCGCATGCTGTAGCCTGTTACCATAGTTTAGGAGCCGCACATGAAACCATTATTCGCCGTTATAATGTTAACCATCGTGTTACTTGGTCAAAGTTATTCAGCACAAGCCGAAAACATGAAAAAGCTAGGTAACATGAATGTTCATTACATGGCCATTGGCGCGACATTTTTAACCCCTAAAGTTGCACAAACTTATGGCATTGAACGTAGTAAGTACAATGGATTAATCAACATCTCGGTACTTGATAATACTGTGAAAGGAAACCCTGCTAAAACCGTTAAAATAACAGGCACTGCACGTAACCTTTTAGGTCAAGAAAAGCCGTTAGATTTTGTTGAAGTAAAAGAAGGTGATGCCATTTATTATTTGGCACAAGTCGCTTATCGCAACGAAGAAACGGTTCGCTTTAAGTTAACCATCGATGATGGCAAAGAGCAGCAGCAATTAGAGTTTAATCAAAAATTCTATGTTGATTAAGGCTGACTTTCTTAACAGATAAAAACAAAAAACCGTGAATCATTTCACGGTTTTTTTATAGGTCGGTATCACCCAAAACTTATTTACTCAACTTCAATCTTTGTAAAGCCTTAACTTTGCCACCCAAGGTATTTATAACAAGGCCAATCATCACTAACACCATGCCAGCAATTTGACTAGATTCTATTTCTTCGCCTAAGAACCATTGTGCACATACCAGCCCGACTACAGGAACGGCCAAAGTTAACGGCGCAACTTGCCCGGCAGGGTATTTAGCCAGTAAATGACTCCACAAGCTATAACCGACAATCGATGCTGCAAAAGCCAAATAAGCGATAACAAACAGCGACTTCTGATTAACATACATAATAGAGTCAATAACCGCTTGTGTGCCCTCTAGGTACCAACCTGATAGCAAAAATGGAATAAATGCCACCCAAGACGACCAAACCACTAAACCTAAGTTTGCCTTATATCCTTTGTTATTAATAACTCGATTAACAATATTTCCCAACGCCCATGCAATCGCGCCAGCGATGGTAAAAGCAAAGCCTATAGCGGTCATATCAGTTTCCTGACCTGCTACCGCGATTTGCCACAAGCCGATGAAAGCTAGGCCAACCGCTAATAGTTGATAAAACCTGACAGTTTCTTTTAACAACAAGGCACCAAATAAGAGCGTGAACAAGGCTTGTGACTGCAAAACCAGCGAGGCCAAGCCAGCTGGCATGCCGTAAGCCAGCGCAGAAAATAGAAAAGCAAACTGGCCAAAACATAACGTAAAGGCGTATAGCGCCATCCAACGCCACGGAATATCGGGCTTTTTCACAAACAAGGAGCCAATGGCTGCTATCATCAAAAATCGTGCAGCGCCTAGAAGCAAAGGTGGAATATCTTGCACGCCCCAAGCGATAACAACAAAGTTAAAGCCCCAAATACAGATTATGATCAAACCAAGAAGGTTGTCTTTTAACGACATAGAGTGGATTCTTTACGACAAGTGATTCTGCTTGCCTGTAGATTAAGGTATTATTAGCGCCATTCAAAGCTCACCGTAAAGTAAATCGATGAAAAAAGTAGTTTTAGCGACAGGCAACCAAGGTAAAGTTAAAGAATTGGCGGCAATGTTAGCCGACCAAAATATAGAAGTGCTACCTCAGAGCGACTTCTCAGTGCCTGATGTACCAGAAACTGGCACCACGTTTGTTGAAAATGCGATAATTAAAGCTCGCCATGCAGCTAAACTTACTGGCTTACCAGCAATTGCCGATGATTCAGGGTTAGCTGTTGATGCTTTAGGTGGCGCACCTGGCGTATATTCAGCGCGCTATTCGGGTGACAATGCGACTGACAAAACAAATAACGAAAAGCTGTTAACTGAATTAACAGGCGTTCCTGAACAAGAAAGAAACGCACAATTTCACTGTGTTTTGGTATACATGAGCCATGCTGACGACCCAACACCTATTATTTGCCACGGTGTATGGCAAGGTTCTATTTTAACTGAAGCGAAAGGCAGCCAAGGCTTTGGTTACGATCCGTTATTCTGGCAAGAAGATTTACAACAATCCTCTGCAGAACTACCGCGAGACGTTAAGAACAGTCTAAGCCATCGCGGCAAAGCATTGGCTCAACTTGTTAAGCAATTAAAAGACTAATCAGCCATATGTTAGTAGCTCCACCGCTTTCTTTGTATATTCATATCCCTTGGTGTGTCGAGAAGTGCCCCTATTGCGACTTTAATTCTCATGCCGTTAAGCAAGGCATTCCTGAGCAAGAATATGTTGCCGAACTCCTATTGGATTTAGAAGCTGACTTAAATAGGTTCTCTATTAAAGACCGCAAGCTTGAATCTATTTTTATCGGTGGCGGTACACCTAGTTTATTTTCAGCGAAGGCTATCGAAGAAATACTTTCGGGTGTTAAAAAGCGCATACCTTTTGCCCCAGATATTGAAGTTACTTTAGAAGCAAACCCTGGCACCGTTGAAGCAGATAAGTTTATCGGCTTTGCCAACGCAGGTGTTACGCGGTTATCTATTGGTGTGCAAAGTTTCGCTTCAGACAAGTTAATTAAACTCGGGAGAATTCATGATAGCGACCAAGCTAAAAGGGCAGCAACTCTTGCCCATGAATGTGGTGTTAATAGCTTTAATCTAGACTTAATGCATGGTTTACCTAGTCAATCATTAGCACATGCGCTTGACGATTTAAACACAGCAATAGCGCTAGCGCCTAAGCATTTGTCGTGGTATCAACTGACCATAGAGCCGAACACCGCCTTTTATTCCAAGCCGCCACAGCTACCTGAGGACGATACTTTATGGGAAATTCAAGAAAAAGGTGTTGAGCTGTTACGTGAAGCAGGCTATGAGCAATACGAAATATCTGCATACGCGAAACCAGGGCAGCAATGTAAACACAATTTAAATTACTGGCGCTTCGGCGACTACCTAGGGATCGGTTGCGGTGCTCACGGTAAAATAACGCTGCCAGAAGAAAACAAGATTGTTCGCACGGTAAAAGTTAAGCACCCAAAAGGCTACCTTGAACCAGAGCGTGATCACTTAGACCATTTAAACACAGTAGAAAAAGACGAACTCCCTTTTGAGTTTATGATGAACCAACTTAGATTAACTTCATCATTTACGCTTGCCGATTTTGAACAACGTACAGGCTTGTCAAGGTCAACAATAGAAAGTGAGATGTTCAATGCCCGCGACAAGGGGTTATTACATCAAGAAAATGATAATTGGCGCGTAACCACTTTAGGTCATAGATACTTAAATAGTTTGTTGGAGAGCTTTTTATAAATGGCTGATACAGAAACAGTCGAGCGTTTTACGTTAGCAGATAAACAATTTATGCAGCGCGCCATTGAGCTTGCGCAACAAGCCGAAGCAATTGATGAAATTCCGGTAGGTGCCGTGGTGGTTGCTGATGGAAAAATCATAGGTGAAGGTTATAACCAATCAATTACCTTAAACGATCCGTCAGCACACGCTGAAATGATGGCAATTAGGCAAGCAGGCCAAGCGCTCAATAATTACCGAATGCTCGATTGCACCTTGTATGTAACGCTTGAACCTTGCCCTATGTGCGCAGGGCTACTTGTTCATAGCCGCATAAAACGCATTGTATTTGCCTCCACAGATGGTAAAACGGGTAGCGCAGGAACGGTGTTTAACCTACTGCAAGAGCCAAAGCTCAACCATCAAGTAGAAATAGAGCAAGGATTACTGCAAGAAGAATGTAGCGCTATGCTTTCAGCCTTTTTTAAGCGCCGCAGAAAAGAGCACAAAGAACTGAAAAAAGCCCGCAAATTAGCCGAACAAAATACTAGCGAGTAAACCATATCGGTTCATAAAAGCTAAGACGCAATTAATACGAAACTTGTGAGGAAACCAAAACGCTAACCATTCAATTGAGCGTTTTGGTAAATAATATAAATTATAAAAATTGTGATTTCTTTTTGCGAAAAGCAATAACCAGTGCACTTAGGAAAAATAAAGCTACCACGGGAGGCTCTGGAATTGGGTTCCCGCTTGAACTACCAGACTGCCTCATAGTAATAGTCGTACTATACCCGCCTCTACCATCTATAGATTGATCCAATCCTAAAGCAAAGCTACCTGAACCAAAGGCATATTGAGGAAAGGAACTTACTCCTATCAAAAGGATATTAGACGTTGGGTTTGAATTATTGCCAAAGACCATCCAAGTGCCTGTTGACGTAAATGTTACATTATTACCGCCGTTAGCTATATTAACAAAAAAATTCTCGTCTTTTGCAGGATCGAATTGGTTTGCTGACCAGGTATTCCCACTAAAGGAAGCTGACATTGAAATCGAATCAGTTAATAACAAACTTTCCCAACTATAAGAGCCATCGCCAAGATTATCTAACAACATACTTATAGTCCCACTATTTCCGATAGTTGGAGACAAATTAAAGTCTATCTGAATTAAATTAGCATGAACGTTTGTTGATTTAATGCTTAAAAACAATACCACTATAAATATCATACATTTTTTCATTTTATTGTTCCCTATGCCGATGTTTAAGTTTTATTTACACGTAAAACAACTGGCAGACTCGATGCAAAAACCACTCCATTACAATAAACGTTTGTAAAAACGAATGTTTTTTAAACAATCTATAAAGGAGTGTAGTACGTTTGTAAAAAAAACTGACACACTACATACCAACTAAGCAGCCTAAAATAAAACAATCGTCACTAAAAGTTATTGGCTAACAATCTAGCTGCTAGTATCAAGCTCACTAGAAATTAACGGTAAATATTTATCGTCAAATCGCTCGATTAGCCAATCCATCAATAGCTTTACTCTATTTAATTGATACCTATTTGGCGGACATACTAATGAGATCGGTGTTTCTTCTGCCCACTCTGGTAACACCTCTTTCAATCGACCGCAGGTAATATCAGATTGACAATAAATATCAGCCAAGCGCGTAACACCTAGACCTTTAAGCGCTGCGTGATGCATCACCCTTCCACTAATAATTTTAGTGCCTTTATCAATTTGAATAGTTTTTTGCTCCGCGGTTTTATTTCTGTCAGCGTGACGCTTATTCATGGTCCAACTATTAACAGAACCATAAATTACTGGGACTTTTTTTAAATCTTCAGGTTCTAAGATCTTAGGTTGAACATTTAGAAAGCTTGGACTAGCAACATAATGTGTGGTGATGGAACGCACCTTCCGTGCAATCAAGCTAGAATCTGGCAACTGACCCATTCTAAGCACCAGATCATAATGGTTTTCAATTAAATCAACTCGAATACTTGAGAAATCCAAATGAACTTGCACGCTAGGGTACTGCTGTTGAAATTCAACAATGAGTGGACCAATAATATCTTCACCAATGAGGCCCCCAACGGAGTTCATTCGGATAACACCATTTATCTCACCAGTTGACTGCGTTGCCCATTCAGCCGCTGAATCTAAAGACAAAGTAGCCTGTTTACACCGCTGATAATAGCCCTCTCCCACTTCTGTTAACCTTAGTTGTCGAGTAGTACGATGCAAAAGCTGGACACGTAAGTCCCGTTCCAATTCAGAAACCAATTGGCTTAAATTTGCTTTAGAAAAACCTGATGCATCAGCGGCTGCGGTAAAACTGCCGTGCTCTGCTACTTTTATGAAAGCTCTAATTCCTCGCCAAGAAATATTGTTCATTTTTACCTAACAATGTTTTCAGATTAGACATGTTTTTCATTATAAAAATAGACGCTATAGTTTGTCTATCAATTGCAAAGAACAACAAATTCGTTTGTTCGTGCTTAAATAGGAGTTTGTTATGACTAAACCACTTGTTGTTATCACTGGCGCTAGTTCAGGTATTGGCGCTGCTATGGCGAAACATTTTTCAGAAATGGGCCACTCACTTTTGTTATTAGGTCGCAGAGTTGAAAAAATCGAAGCCCTTAACTTACCAAATGCGCTATGCCGCCAAGTTGACGTTACCGATGCAAATGCATTTCGGGCGGCGATTCAAGAAGCTGAAGCTGCCTTTGGTCCTGTAGATTGTTTAATTAACAATGCCGGCGTCATGTTATTGGGCCAAATAGATACACAGGATCCTGCAGAATGGAAAACCATGTACGATGTAAACGTATTAGCCTTATTAAACGGTATGCAAGCCGTACTTTCTGATATGAAAGCGCGAAACGCAGGAACGATTATTAATGTTAGCTCTGTCGCAGGTAAGAAAGCGTTCCCTAATCATGCCGCGTACGTGGGTACAAAATTCGCTGTATCATCAATTACTGAAAATGTACGTGAAGAAGTTGCCGATTATAATGTTCGCGTGATGGCAATTTGCCCAGGTGCGGTAGAAACTGAGCTTTTAGGCCATACAACAAATCAAGAAATTATCGACGGCTACAACGATTGGAAAGAGGCCATGGGCGGCGTTTTAGTGAGTGATGATATCGCCAGAACCGCGGCATTTATGTATTCTCAACCACAAAACGTTAATATTAGAGATGTGGTTATTACGGCGACACGTCAACAGCCCTAGAAGCATAGAGGCTTAGGTACTTATTACAGACACGATATCATATAAAAAGCCGATGATTATCATCGGCTTTTTCCTGTTCTATAGCACAAGCATTGATTAACCAGTATTACGCATACCTGTAGCAATACCTGCCATTGTCACCATTAATAACTGCTCATATACAGGATGCTCTGGATCATCTCGTAAGCGTTTTAATGCTTCAATCTGCATAATGTGTAAAGGTAACAAGTAATATTTTCTTAACTCAAACGAGCTTAAATTCCATGGATCTCGTTCAAGCGACTGCTCTTGCCCTAATAGCGATAATACGGCTTTTTCGTCTGCCTTTAATTGACTGCGTAACTCTTCACCTAAAGGTTTAAGGTCTTCTTCAACAAGAGCGTCATCATAAAGCTTAGCCACTAACGGCTCAGATTTTACGTAAACCATTTCTGTTAAAGAAATACGAGAATTAAAGTATGGCCACTCTTCAAGCATTTCATGCATGATCTTGCTCGCGTCTTCATTATCTGCGATAGCTTTGCCTAACCCTAACCAGCTTGGCACTACCATGCGATTTTGGCTCCATGCAAAAATCCAAGGAATTGCGCGTAAAGACTCAATGCCACCATCTGCACGACGTTTACTCGGGCGCGATCCTAAAGGCAAGGAAGATAGCTCTTGCTCTGGGGTGGTTTGTCTAAAATAGCGGACAAAATCTTCTTGTTCTTGCACGTAACTGCGATATTGAGAACAGCTCTGTTCAGCCATTTTATCCATAAGCTCGCGCCAATGAGCCTTTGGTTCAGGCGGTGGCGTAACTAATGACTCTAAAATCGCAGAAGCATACAAATGTAAACTGCGCACTGCTAGATTAGGTAAACCAAACTTATATCGAATAGTTTCGCCCTGCTCAGTGACACGTAAACCACCAGCTAAGGTACCGGGCGGTTGCGAAGCAATTGCCGCATTTGCTGGGCCGCCGCCACGACCAATTGTACCACCACGACCATGAAACAGTTTCAATTCAATATCGCGTTCTTTAAACACTTCCACTAATGATTCTTGCGCAGAGTATTGACCCCAAGTCGCTGCTAATACGCCGGCATCTTTCGCTGAATCACTGTAGCCAATCATCACATAATGTTTATCTTCGCACCGCTCGGCATAATCTTGAATATCAAGTAATTCCGCCATAACTTTTGGTGCATTGTTTAAGTCGTCTAAGGTCTCAAACAATGGTGCAATAGGCATGTTCCAACTCACGCCTGTCGCTTTTTGCAGAAGCGCCACGAGCAAAACGTCACTGGCTTGGCTTGCCATTGAAATGATATAGATGCCTAGTAACTCCGCAGGTTGTCGAGCTATCATCTGATAGGTATCCAACACCTCCCTGACATCAGACGAAAACTCAACCTGCGGAATTAAGGGTCTTTTACTTTTCAATTCGGAAAGTAAAAATTCGCAGCGTTGTTGTTCACTCCAACTTTCGTAGTCACCTAAACCCAAGGCTTGAGTAATTTCAGCCATCGCTTGATTATGACGTTCACTGTGTTGGCGAATATCAAGCTTCACCATTGAAATACCGAAGCAGTGTACTTTGCGGATCAAATCTAAAACACCTGAATCAGCAATTCTCACCAAACCATTTTCGATTAAGCTTTCACGACATCGGTAAAGTGGTGCCAATAAATCCTGTTTAGACTCAATCGCGCCTTCAAGTTTTCCATGGCTCAATTGGTCAACCGTATAAGCTAAGCGATCAACAACATTTTTAAGTTGATGACGATAAGGACCGATGTTTTCAACATCTTCTTGCACTAAATCGTAACTCGCGTTGTTCATGGATAGCTCTAAATACAATTCTTTAAAGTCTTGAAGATATAGCTCTGCTGCGCGTAAACGGGCGTTGAGTATCGCTTGTTCACTTAATTTTGCGGTAACAAATGGGTTACCGTCGCGGTCGCCAGCCATCCAGCTAGCCATAGTAATAGGGGTATAGTCTAATGCGACTGGCTCACCCGTGAGTTTTTTGGCAACTTCATCGAGTTCTCGAATGAACTTAGGAACTGCTTGCCATAGGCTATCGGCAATAACATCTAAACCCCAACGAGACTCATCGAGTGGCGTTGGGCGCTCATTTCTTATTTCATTGGTAAACCAAGCTTGTTCGATTAACTCAGCAATGCGAGTAGTATCTTCAGGGTTTGCTTCAAGTTCTAACGCGATTTGATGATATTTGTGGATAAAAGTACGGCGATTTACTTCCGTTGGGTGAGCCGTAAGCACTAGCTCTACATGCAGTTTTTCTAGCGCTTGTTTGAAAGTGGCGGCATCAACATCACCTAATTTTTGTTGAAGAGTTTCCAGTGGATGAGCTAGATCTAATTCTGCAAGCCCCTGTTCGCTCACAGTGTATTGCTGTTCAGCAATATTGGCCAAGTTTAAGAACTGGCTAAACGCGCGGGCAAACACCAACATGTCTTGTTCATTCGTTTTGCCGAACAACGCCTGTAACTCAGCTAACGCACTTTTATCGTCGTTCATTACATTGCGGCTTAAATGACGAATGTGCTCAATTTGATCTACCCATTCATCGCCTTTTTCTACCGCGATAGTTTGGCCTAATAACTGACCTAGCACCCGAACATTGTTGCGAATCGCTTCTAACATGTTTCTCGGCTCCCCTATTTATAGTGATATTTTGTTGATTAACATCAGATTAAACTTGCACAAATATTAATTCCAATATATATAAACTAATAACTCTATTTATTTTTATCTATACATGTTTCTAGCGAACCGCACACCGACTATCAGACAATTACAACTTTTTTCCATGTTAGTAGAAACGAAAAGTGTTTCGAAAACGGCAGAAAGAATGTTTATTGCGCAGCCATCTGTGTCGATTCAGCTAAAAAAACTCTCAGAGTTATTAGACGTTGATCTTTATCATCAACAAGGTAAGAAAATTGTTATCACAGAGGCTGGCCTTAGTGTTTATCGTGCAGCTCAACAAGTGGCCAATAATTTTGAAAACTTAGCCATAGAATTAAATGCATATAATGGTTTGCAAGCAGGTACGCTTAGACTTTGTATTGTATCTACCGCGCAAAACTTTTTACCTAAGATACTGGGTCCCTTTTGCCGCAAATACCCCAACATAGATGTCGAACTAACCATACGAAACCGAAAAACCGTTATAGAGCGGGCAATGCAGAACCAAGATGATTTTTACGTACTAAGTCATTGCCCTGACGATTTACCACTAAACAAGGTACCTTTTCTCGATAATGATTTGGTCGTGATAGCGCCTGAACGGCATGAACTCACGCGAAAGAGCACTGTAACACTTAATAGAATTCAGCATTACCCTTTTATTTTACGAGAAAAAGGCTCAGGTACTCGTCGCACTATTGATAGGTTCTGTACCAAACACGGTATCGCACTAAGAGAACGTATGATGGTAGAAAGTAACGATGCCATTAAAAACATGGTGGCAGAAGGCCTAGGCCTTGCTATCTTAAGCCGCCACTCTTTTGAAAACCACCCTGTAAAGGGCATTGTAAAACTTAACGTAGAACAGTTCCCCATTACCAGCGATTGGTATTTAGTCCACAGTAAACAGCGTAAATTATCGCTACTCGCTCAAGCATTCAGTGACTATTTGCAAGACGAAACTTTAGGCGCTTTTCAATCTAGGCAGTCCACGTAACTTCAGCACTCCTATTTACTTGTCGCTAAGCGAGCTGCCAATGCAATGAAGATTACGCCGAGTAAACCATCTATATGCCTGCCAAGACGAAGTTTTTTTCCTATAACCGCACCGATTTTACTAAAGGTGATAGAAAACGAGCAATTCACTAAGAATGTAAAAACACTTAGCAATATTCCTAAGACTAAAATTTGCACCGATAAACTTGCTGTTCCAGTAGTAAATTGTGGGAGAAACAAACTAAAAAACATCAAGGCTTTGGGGTTAAGTAAATTATTTAAAAAGCCTCGATTAATTAAATTTGCATGCGTTAAATGACCATTTGGGTTATTCGAACTATTTTGGTGGCTTTTTCTACGCCAGCTCATGATCATTTTTACGCCTAAGTAACTCAGGTACAAGGCGCCAACAACTTTGACAGCAACTGCAAATATTGGCATGGCTTGCATTAATTGCCCTAAACCAAACGCGACTAAAAATGTTTGTAGTATACCTGCTAACAAAATACCTATTGATATCGATAGCCCTGCTTTAAATCCCTTGCTCGACGAATAAGTAGAAATAAGGACTAAGTCAGGACCAGGCGATATCGCGAGAAAGAAAATAGCAGTGAAAAATAAAGGTAATACTGAAAAATCTATCATCTAGGAATCTCGCTTTTCATTAACAATAAAGACAATTTTATGGTGCGAGATTAACGCATTTTTTTAAACATTTTTCATCTACTTTTCATTTTTTAAAGTGCAAATCAAACATTTTAAAATTAATAGCTGCTAAAATTGCTCTTTTCTGGCGAGGGTATAACTGTGAGTACCTTTATCTGTTACATAGGTATTCAAGGTTATAACAAATGCAAACTGCCACCAATATTGGATTTCAAGATCTTTCTTTATCAAATCATAAGTGTCGTCTTGGCGCTCAATCACTCTTATTTCACAGCCCGATGCTTTACACATCACAGAGTCGATAGTGACTGAAGGCGCCTGCTCATGCATTACGATAAAATCGCGTATTTGCTGCTCCATATTATCTCCCCAATCATAATCAGCTTCTTCGGCGTGCATTTCTTTAACGACATCAACATACTTATCACCTAAACTCGACACCACAGTTGCATAGGTTTCAGACATCAAGTCAGTTAAGGGTACACTTCTATTTGTATTGGTGTGGCCCTCTTCCACAAATTGATCTTTTTCTAATTCTTCTGAGCTATACAACTCATTTTGTTCGCTGGTGGCTAAAGCTTGTTGCTCTTTTTCATCAGCGCCCTGCTTAAAAGCAGCTAATTGAGTTTCTAGCACTTTGATGCTTTCACGAAGTTTCGCTATTTCATCTTGTTGTGGATTGGCGTTTTGTGAAGAAAGGTGACTTTCCGATTCATTGTCAATAGATGCACGAGTCGTCACAGTGCCGCTTTGTCGCGGATAACTATTGTGTGAAAGTTCTAGCAGTTTCTGCTGCGGTTGGCCTTGTTGATATTGAGTACCAGCATAAAATGACAGGGGAAAACCAAGTACAGCTAATACTGCGAATGAAGCTAAATTCCTTTTACTCATTAATCTACCTATTATCTAATTGTAATCAACCAAACAAAATTAGTTATCTATCATTTTGATTTATATAAAAATTAGAGTGCCACAATAACATTGTTTTTAGCTTTGATAAGGCGAAAGATAAAGAATAGATTTAAATTAGATATTTCGTTAGAGAATCGAACAAAGAATAACGAACAATTATCCTGCAATAATCGTTCGATATTTAAATTTAATGTCCGTTCCTCAGAATTTTATTTCAACACTTCGTTTAAATTACCCACAAAGTGGCTATTCAGCAGCTACTTTATCTAGCAAATTCTGCAAATGTGTTTTATGCGTTTTAAACGCATTGTTTTCAACATGCTCATCTACACTCATATTAAGCGCTTTATTTACTAACACGAGCGCTTTAGGGATATCGCCTTTAGCTTCATAGGCGTAAGCCAAGCGACTGTAACTATCGGCCATATGTGGGTAATTAGTTACATTTAGCTCAAATATCGAAATAGCTTCATCAAACTCTTTGTTATTTAGTGCTGAATAAGCGGCATGTTTTACCACATCATATTGCGGTTTGATCTCAATACCGTGTTTTTTCGATAACTTTTCGTAAAATGCTTTTATCGCGCTTACTCCCTGTTTTACAACTTCGTTAGGACAAGTAAACCTTTGGTAGTGATATTTATAGGCTAGCGGGTGCCCCACCATGGCGATAGTACCGTGATCTTCTGCTTCAATCAGCTCAGCATTAAACTGAAAATCTGATCGGGTATTTTCCGCCAATACCTCTCTGAATTTATCGAAAGAGGTTCTCATATGACCGCCCTCATCCGCCAAATTAACGTATAAATAGTTATTTAATGGTGTGTTTTGCTTAAAAAACTTTTCCGCTTCTTTTAAGACAATACCATTGTGCCACCATAAGCTTGGGCTAAAGGCAAAGTGTGCTTGGAATAAGTGTGGGCGCGATTGCAAAGAATAGACGACCAGTAAGCCCCCTAAGGAGTGTCCTGACAGTATTTTGTAATTGTTAGTACGGTAGTTAGCATTAACATATGGGATCAGCTCTTTTTCTAAAAAGTCGAGATAATTATCGGCTCCTCCAGATACCCCCCAACGATTGTAACTTTCATCATATGTAGGCGTGTAGTCTCGTGTTCTGTGTGTGTTTTTAATCGCAACTATGATGGTATCTTCAGCCATGTACGACTGAATAAGCAAGTCTAGCGAGCCAACAGCATGATTAAAGTTTCGAAGACCGTCTGTTAAATAGAGTACCGGATAGTTTTGCTCCTTATTCTTATGGTAGTTGTTCGGCAAACGGATCAATAGCTCTCGTTCTTCACCCAATATATGTGATGATATTTTAGCCTCTTCAGCACTTCCTCTTACCTTGGCAAAAGAGTTGTTAGTTACCGCTATCAAGATAATAAATAGTAACGAAATAGTATGTTTATACATAATGTAATCCTCCTAAGTTTCAACAAAATAGTGGATTATCAGCGAATCGGAGTAATGAATTTCCAAGGAAAAAAGGTGAAGAAAAGGTGAATTATCGTTTATCCGACGGTTTTATAAGCAAATCAAAGACTTTTATCACTCTGTGACTTTTTCAACAGAAGAAACGCATGATAGACTCGGATGAATGAGTCAATCATCAATGACGATGACTATCGATTAAGGAATAACTTAGCGAACATGATCCAGCTTGGCGAATTCACATTAGATGAAAAGCAGTCTCAACTCCTTCATCAAGGCGATGTCGTAGCCATTGAGCCTAAATTATTTGATTTACTAATACTCTTTGTCAGCCAACCTAACGTCATCATTACTCGCCAAGAGATTTTAGAAACGCTTTGGCCGAATTCACTGATCACAGATAACGCAATCAATAAGCATGTAGCAAACCTCAGAAAAGTGCTTAGTGATAGTGCTAAATCACCTCGCTATATCGAAACTGTACCTAAACGTGGCTATCGATTAATTTGTGCTGTGAAAACGACAAATGTAGCGGTTTCTTCGGTCGATAGGCCTCCATTAACCAAACTAAATCAAGAAGAAAAGGTTAAGAAGTCCACCAATATTGGCCACCTATCGATTGTTATTTTTTTAGGCTTGCTCTTAACAGTAGGCAATCTGATATCACTTCAATTATCTGACAACGGTAAAGAGAGTAAAAACACCTCCATAGTTGAGTTAACACGTGCTCATGGCATAGAAGAATCTGCACAAATTCATCCAAACGGTCGTTTTTTGTTTTACCTTAAAGAGAGTCCTAACAAAAGCGATAAGCAGTTGTGGTTTCGCGACATTAATACTGGGAATAGCCAATTAATAGGTACAAGCACTAATAACATTAGTGAAATTTTTGCCGTAGCAGAAGCCGATAACAAGCAACAAATTGAGCTACTTTACCTTACTAGACAAGGACTACTGTGCAGTGTTTATCGAGCAACACTTGGTGAACAAGACAACTTGGGGACAAAATCATTAAATACAAAGCAATTAACATGGCAACAGACAAAGAAACTGTTTGATTGTAATGATAAACGTATTAAAGATATTGAATATAACCCTCTCCAAAACGTCATTTATTACACCGCACAACCTAAAAATTTTTGGCCAAACCATATTTACAGCTACGACATATCTCAAGATAAACACGCTTTAGTCACTCAAGAGACGCCAAAAGGCTGGGGGCATCACGACATTGCCATTTCGCCCAACGGTAAAAAGCTGTTAATTATGAGTACCAATAAAGATCAAAAAACGCAGCTGCTATCGCTAAACATAGAAACAGGCACTATCACCAAGGGTAAGCAGTTTGATTATGTATTAACTGGTGCCATTTGGGCACACGATTCCAACCACGTTTACTATCGGGCAAAGACACCTTCGCATCAAATAATGTACAGCGACATTTTGGGAGAAGACCCCGCCCCTGTTGTTAGTATTTCAGAGTATATGTCGAAAAACTTATCCCTAATGCCTGACGGTAAAAATTTGTTGTTTAGTACAGAGAAAAAAAACTACAGCAATCGATTAATTGACGTTACTGTGAAAAACGATACTGAGGAAAATCCCGAGCCCGCCTTTCTAGATAACTCAACAGTAAACGATGGTACTCCTGCTCTGTTTAAAGATAACTCCCAATACCTTTTTACTTCAAAGCGCACGGGTAAAACACAAATATACCTGGCCGATTACACTTCGTCGGCGTCAACATTATTGACCCATTTTACTGAAAATTATGAAGTCGATCATCTTGTGTTATCTGCCAATAACGATAATTTACTGCTCAGCACGGGGGATACGGTCTTTGCCATCGCTATGACATATTTAGCCGGAAAGAAATCCCTAACTGAACTTAGTGACAAACACAGCATATTTACCAGTAAGGCACCTATTATTGCCGTTAATTGGTTTTCCAATAACATAGCAGCCATTACACAGGTTGTTAATGGCACTCCTGAACTTGTATTAGTGGATACTTCAACCAAAAATCAACTAGAGCTTGACGGAAATTGGGCCTATGGTTTTATTGATAGATTTAATGGACAAGATAGCTATTTGATCGAGAAAGACAGTAATCTACTTGTCCAAGTTAAAAATACATTAATGTCGGAGCATTTAACTCCTAACTCAAAAACAAGTGCAGTGTTCGATAAAAGCAGACTCAAACTTATTCAGACAAACGTAAAACTGCCAAACGAATTTTTTCACGCAAAAATAGATTCAGGTACTCTTTATTTTGGCCATATGGAACAGGGAGTCGAATATATTCATGTCGCTCCTATTAACTCATCAAAAGCGCAGAGTAAATTCAAAACCGCGCAATTAATGGCTTACGATGTGAGAAACGGCAGTATTATAGTGAGTGACATCGAAAGTCTTGAAGGCGATATACACAGGACATCACGCTAACCTAAACTCTCGAACACGTAGTTTGTGTGCCTGAATTTTTGGTAATAAGTACGTGCTTATCAAGTTGAATCACTTCAGATCCAGAAGATGTGCCAACCAATGCATCTTTCATTTCTTGTGGAAACTGGTTAGGAGGTAACTCTTGTCCGTTAACATTAAATCGCGTGATTGTTATTCGAGTAATCGATTCAACCAGTGAATTTTCAGTAAGTTGCCATGAGCCTTGCGCCATCATTTCAAACACGACTTCCGCACCTGAATCACGCATACGAATCTCCATGAGTGCATTTGACGTTCCATTGCTGACATACTCAAGTTTACCAGACAGCTTCATATTGTCTTCTTGACCATTACACTGCCAATGGCCAACAAGTAATTCTTGTTGATTTTGAAAACAACCTGAAAGTACAACAACAATCAAAGTAAGTATAAAAGTGGTGAGTAGCTTATTCATTTCAATTCCCTTTGTTAAAGGTCGCAAAACAATCAAATAAGCCAAGTTACCGATAAAATAATAATGTAACAACTTCATAGGCTAGCAGTTGTAACCATAGCACATGTTACAAAAAACAGAATAGAGCGTAAGCACTAGTTGCTGTTAGATAACGTATAGATTTTCTCAAATTGCCTGATATTCAATGAAGTCGGTGTATTTTTCACTAACCAATTTCGGACGCGAGAAACAAAGGGATTTTCGAGTTGGGATATTTTACCGAAACGCCAACTGGTATTAACGATCATCCGTGCTTTATTAAATCGACTTTGTTGATACTGCATAAGCGATTGCTCAATTGCAGAAGGATCAAAACATTCACTTAAAGCATAAGCATCTTCAATGGCTTGGCAAGCCCCTTGCCCTAGATTCGGTGTTGTCGCATGGGCCGCATCACCGAGTAAACAAACGCGATTTTTAACCCAATGGCTCACTGGTTTTAAATCATTTATTTCGGTAGCGAAAATAGTAGACTGTTCAGTATTAGCTATTAACTCAGAAACTAACGGGTGGTAGCCACTAAATATTTGTTCAATCGACTTACCTTGATACTTTGGCGTTATATTATGAAGCGCATACCAATAAACGTGCTCTGATGACACTTGAACAAAACCAAATCTATCCCCCATTCCCCACGCCTCATACAAGCCATGTTGAAAGTCAGCAGACAATTTAACATTGGCAACTCCCCGCCAACAATGTTGATGCGTATTTCTTAATTGGCTTGTTGCAACAACACTGTCTCGAACAACAGAATTAATACCGTCAGCACCGAAAACGGCATCAAAAGTCTCAACAGTTCCATCAGCGAAAGCGAGCTGACAACGATCGTTATTTTGAAGCCCGATTAATTGTTTATTGAAATGCAGTTGACTGGATTTTAGGAATTTTTCGACTAACACATGCTGTAAATCAGAGCGCCTAATCGCAATATTTTTAACCTGATACTTATCTTCAAATCGCTTACTGTTCATTTGCGAAATTGAATTAAATTTCTCATCGGTGATATTGATAGATTCTACAGGGTGCCCTAGTGACAAAAGCTTTTCGTATAGTTCGAGTTTCTTGTAAACTTGCGTAGCGTTGTGCGCCAGAATAATACCAGCCCCTACTGCTTTATTAGCCGCAGCTTGCTCATAGAGGTGAATATCAAGCCCTTGTTCGGCAAGAAAAATACCGGTAGTCAACCCACCAATTCCGGCACCAACAATAGCGACTTTCATTTATCTAACGTCCTTTTTATCGATAAAGCGTTATAAAGTAGTAGCTATAGGCGAGCACTAGCCTAAAGCCAATTCCAAAAACAAAACACCGTATAAAGCTCACTTGATTAAGCTGCTTCAAACCGTTTCAGTTTGTTCGTTATCTCTAATTTCGGAAGCTTTTGATGCGCTCCAAACGGTTAAATAAGTAAAAACAACGGGAACTATAGACACAATAAAAAACACCAAATCGCCACTGATTAAAATGAGTACCGAAGAAAGAATAAAAGCTAAAGCGGTAATAAACGCGCCTACAGTTAAAGTCTTAGGAATTAGCATTAATATGCCGCCAAGAGTTTGTACGATGCCATACACAATTATCAAGGTAACATTAAAGCCAAACAAGCTAAGAAACTGCACTTCTTGAGGGATTTGAAAAGCTTTGGCAAGTCCCGCAGATACAGCCACAAAGGCAACTAATATAACCAGTATCCAATGAAGTATTTTCATGTTATTCCTTTATCTCTGCATAGCTAGGTAAAGACTATAATCACTCAAATCCCAGCATAAGACCATTACTCATTTTTCTGATTCAGTAATTGCTTCAAATAAACTAACCAGTGTTGGAAATAATCCCGTTGAGGCGTCTCGTTCTTTTCGAGCAGCTTCATAAGCTCGTTTTGCTTCCTCTGGCTGACCGATAGATTCTAAATATTCGCCTGCTTTGGCGTTACTATCAGCACTTTTTTGATAATCAGAAGATGAAGCACAGCCAACAGTAGTAAAGACAGATAACGTTAATAATAGGGAAAATAATTTTTTCAACGGGAAACTCCATTTACAAGTAGATAAGAATATAAAAAGGAAACACTAAATCAGCTGTTTAGCTCACGCTTTATTATCTCTAGATAGGTATTATAACCATTTAGTTCAAAGTTTTGAGAGAGTTTATTCATAAAACCGTGACCATAGTTTGTTTGAACAACATTTACCTGGCTTTTGTTCGCCAACCCTTCGGCTATAAGGTCAATATCAAAGGTTTTCTCGACATTAGGCAAAAAAGCATCCACTGCAAAATTGGGTGTTTTTTCTAACTGATGTCGGATTTGTGAACCGTAAAAACAGCCTACATAATTTACCTTTTCGCTGCCTAAAGTGTCGGATATTTGCCAAACTGCTGATGCACCAACACTAAAACCAATAAGATTTACCGGTCCATTAATAGCCTTTAACGTCTCCGCTAAATAGTCTGCATAGCCTTGCACACTCAAATTAGACATAAAGTGGCTATAAGCCTCTGCTTCATCGGAAAATTGTAAACGCTCGCCACAGTATGGATCGACAATAGTAAAATCTAAACAAACGGAAGAACAGAAATCAATGAGCGGCTCGGTTAAGCCAAAAATGTCAGAGACAAAAACTGTGTGCATAACTACCTAATGAAAAGAGCAAACAACAAGGTTTTATTTTAACAGTAAAGAACACCAACTTTGAATCCATCATAGTATGGTATTACTTGTCTCCATATAACCATTTAAAAAAATAGAACCATGTAAAATAAACCAATATAAAAATACAAAATCCAATCGCCAATTTAAGAATATTAAAAGGAATAGAGTAGAGTTTTAAGGTAAATATTTGTTCAACAATATGGCTTGTTATTATCGCAAAGAAGAAGCTCGTAAATAGCGTTATCTTGGATGTTTCTTTAAGTACAGGTTTATTCATTTAACACTCCATTGCGAGATAGTAGCAAAATATCATTTTCTGCTGCTCTTACTTAGTCTATTTAAATACTACAACATTGTTTTCCAAAGGAACGCTTAGGTAATTAATAAAGACACAGTCAAATCCATAACAAAAATTTAACATGAAATTCTATTCGGTCAAGCCTAGAACAGCCCATTTTCAATTAGTTAGTCGCCTTTACTGATAAACATAAACGATATTTAATAAAAAAGCGGGCCCAAATAGTGCCCGCTTTTATTTGAAGTGTAATCAGAGTTAACTAGTCAAATCAACCCTTACTTACTTTCAATTATTCACCTTTGGCTTTCTTTTGATCGCCGGCTTTAATGATCGCGAAGTCTTCAACCTTAATGTACTTGCGCATAACTTTGTTAATGTCGTCAGCTGTTAGCTTAGCAATACCTGCTTCGTACTTTTTGCTGAACTCCATGGTGCGATCATAGTACAAGTTAGTGTTTAACTTACCTGCGAGCTCTCTGTCTTGAGAACGGCTTACTTTACGACCTTGAAGTAAACCAGACTTAGCCGCTTTTACTTCTTCGTCGGTAAAACCATCTTTAAGTAAGCGAACAATCTCTTCTTTAAAGCCAATTTCCACTTTCTCAAGGTTTTGTGGCGCACAAATCGCGTAAGCACCAAGTGCAGCACGTTGTTCAGAGCCACTCATGTTAATGAATGAACCAGCACCGTAGCTTAAACCATCTTTTTGACGTAAACGCGTTGCTAAACGGCTATTTAAGAAACCACCACCAAGCATGTAGTTACCAATAGTTAGCGCTGGAGCATCTTTGTGATTTTCGCCAACTGGAATTGATAACGAAGCGACGAACGTTGCATTTTCTTTGTCTGGTGTATCAAATACCATAGTCTCAGACGAAAGCTTCTTATACGGCGAAGGCACGCGTGCATAAGGCTTACTGCTATTCCAGTTAGCAGTTATGTCATCTAAAGTGCTAGTAATTTCTTGCTCATCAAAATCACCTACTACGGTAATTTGCATGCTACCTGCACCGTAAAAGTCTTTGTGGAAAGCTTTTACATCGTCTAGGCTAACACTAGCCAATTCCGCTAAGTCTTCCTCAAACGTATTTACATAGTTCGGGTGACCTTTCGGGTAAGGGCTTTGATGACGAGAATATGCTCTAAAAGCAATGCTTTGTGGATCTTGTAAGTTTTGATCGATACCTACTTTGTATTCACTAGTAAATAGCTCAAACTCTTTCGCATCAAAAGCAGGTTTTTGAAGTACTTCACCTACAAGTTTAAGGGTTTCGTTTAAGTTAGCTTTAGTGGTATTAACAGTAACGAAAGCATTAGTTGCAGAGCCACCAATTCGAACTTGTGATTCTAGTTTATCAAAAGCTTCTTTTAACTGTTCACGCGATAAGCTTTCTGTTCCACGCATTAACATAGAGCCAGTGATATCACCTACCATACCTAAACCTTGCAGGGTTAATACATCACCCATCTGAATAGAAAAACGAGCAACAACTGATTCACCACGAGTTTTCTTAGGTAATAAAGCAACTTTAACACCGCTGTCTAGCTTGCTAATTGCTGTACGCTTGTTAATGTTTTCTTGAGACGGATCAAACGCTTCACCTTGAGCTACTGCTTCACGGCCTTTGTAGTTTTTCACCATTTCGCTAACATTAGCGACTTGTGGAATTTCAGCACGCTCTGCTTTTTCAGCAGGAATATAACGACCTACTGTACGGTTGTTACGCACTAAGTACTTCTCAGCAACGCGTTGTACATCTTCTACTGAAACTTGCTCAACACGGTCACGGTTTAAGAATAGTAAACGCCAATCGCCCATTCCTAACCATTCACTTAATGTTAAAGCAACACCTTGAGAAGAGTTAAATGAAAGCTTAATGTTCTTAAGTAAAGTACGCTTAGCTTTTTCAACTTCTTCTGCTGTAATAGGTTGTTCAGCAATGGTTTCTAGCGTTTTCAGAAGCGCTGCTTGTGCCGCTGGCAAATCACCAGTTTTGTCTACTTGCGCCATAAACAAAGCAACACCTGGTTCTGCCCATTTAAAGTTGTAACCAAAAGCACTACTTGCTAATTTCTTTTCGATAATTTGCTTGTGAATTCGACCCGTTGCTGGTGCACCTATAATTTCGCTTAGTACGTCAAGCGCAGCGAAGTCAGGGTGTGAACCTGCTGGCACATGATACCCAGCACCAACTAACTGCATATCACCTACACGACGAATCGTTACTTCTCGCTCACCATCTTGCGCAGGCTCAGAAGTGTATAGAGGATTGATTACACGCTCAGGCTTAGGGATTTGACCAAAAGTAGCTTGAATCTTTTTCAGCATAACTTTTGGCTCAAATTTACCGGCAATGATTAACGTTGCGTTATCTGGCTGATAATATTTACGGTAAAATGCTTGTAAGCGCTCAATTGGCACGTTCTCTAAATCAGCCTTAGCGCCGATTGTTGTTTTACCATAATTATGCCATTCGTATGCTGTTGCCATCATGCGTTGCATCGTAATACGGTACGGGTCGTTTTCACCACGTTCAAACTCATTACGAACAACGGTCATCTCACTGTCTAGGTCTTTTTTAGCAATGAAAGAATTAACCATACGGTCTGATTCCATGCTTAAAGCCCAATCGATGTTTTCTTCAGTTGCTGCAAACGTTTCAAAATAGTTTGTTCTATCGGTCCAAGTTGTGCCGTTAGGACGGGCACCGTGAGAACTTAGCTCTGCTGGGATGTCTTTGTGTTTAGGTGTACCTTTAAACACTAAATGCTCAAGTAAATGAGCCATACCCGTTTCACCGTAATTCTCATGTTTAGAACCAACGTGATAAGTAACGTTAACAGTTACCGTTTCTTTCGTTGGATCTGGGAAGAGTAATACCTGTAGACCATTGTCTAAGCGATATTCACTAATACCTTCAACCGAAGTAACTTGCTTTAGCTCTGCTGCGAGCGCCGCGGGGGTCATTGTTGTTATACACAGTGTCGTCGCCACTGCAATACCAGATCGTTTAAACCAAGTGTTTAACATCCTGTATTCCTTATTTTTCTAAATGCGAAATTACTCTATCAAAAGCGGCAATTAATTGTTAACTTAAAATTTAATTCTACAGCACGACATTGCGACATTTGTGTAACAAAATGTCTACATATCGAAGTACAAAACGTGAAAACAAGCTTAATTCCTTTTAACAGCGCTGATATTGGCGAACTATATACTTGGTTTAATAGTGACGAAGAGCTAAAAACTTGGGCGGGTCCAAATTTGAAACTGCCTTGTAGCGAACATGACCTAGCCCCACAAATATTGACCTCTGAGCTATTTAGCTTTGGGCTTTATGGTGAAAATAAACAACTGCTTGGTTTTGGACAGTTTTATTTACGCATACAAAAATGCCACTTAGCTCGCTTAGTCATATCACCTAAATTCCGTGGAAAAGGCCTAGCAAAGCCGCTGATTGAGCAACTGATAGCCAACGGGACTGAACAGCTAAAGGTTCCGGCAAGTTCTCTTTTTGTTTATAAAGACAACAAGGTTGCGGTAAACGCTTATCAAAAGATGGGGTTTAAAGAGTCACCTTACCCTGGAGATCCGATAGGTAAAGACATGCTTTATATGTTGAAAGAATAGGTGAGATAAATTTCAGGTAATATCGTCAGTAGAATAAGATTAACTTACACTACTGACATGGCTTGGTGCGTCTTGGTTTTCTTGCATGAAATGATTTAAGCGACGACCATTTACTTTTAGTTTATGACGATGCATAAGTCTTTTACGTTGTGCTGAATGAGACAGCTTTTTCGTTCTTTGCATGTTACTGCTCCTTAATTACTATTTTCCATTCACTTGAATTTTTACGTGCTCACTTAAATAAGCCTAGCACAATTAGTGAATATTGCGATTATCCTTAATCTATATGACAGTTTAATGACAGCGTAAAGCCATTAAATGTAAGGGATTGTGACAAAACCTACCAACTGGTCAAATATATTAACCTAGGGCTCGTTCTCTGACAAGACTTGTTCAGCTAGATGATCAGACGTTAATACCTCTTTTTTAGACTGTTCCTCAGCTTGACTGCGTTGTTTATCGTCTAACCAGGTCAAGGTATCGTAATAACGTCGAATATTATCTACGTAATTAACCGGCTCATCACCCCTAGCATAGCCATACTTGGTAAATTTGTAGTACTTCTTTTGCTTGAGCAATGGCAAACGTTTTTTAACGTCAACCCAGCGATCAGGGTCTCCACCTTGCTTTCGGGTTATATTTCTTGCGTCATGTAAGTGCCCTAGCCCAACATTGTAAGAAGCAAGTGCAAACCAAAGTCTATCAGGCTCAGGGATACGATCTGGCATGCGATCAAACATTTGCTTAAAGTACTTAGCACCACCTCGAATACTTTGCTCTGCATCAATACGACTTTTAATGCCCATTTGCCGAGCAGTAGGCAAAGTTAACATCATCATACCTCGCACTCCGGTATGCGAGCGAGCTCTCGGGTTCCAATGGGATTCTTGATAACTAATCGCGGCTAGTAAACGCCAGTCTATGTCTTGACCGTACTTTTCAAATAAAGGTTGATACTTAGGCAGCGTTTTTTCAACTGCCTTGATAAATGTACGCGTATCTACGTAATTAAACTGTTCGACATGACCAAAATGTTTATCGTCCAATGCCAATAATGTGCCGTTGTGATGTATTTTTCCAAAAAATTCTACAACACTCGCGTATAGTGCATCGTCTGCTTTTTTACTTAGTGCCCAGCCCAAGCTTTGCGGCTTACGAATAGTAAAACCGATACTAATCTCAGGGTAATAGCGGCGGCTAACGGCTAAAGTGTGGCTATCGATAATACTGTAATCAATTTCTTCATCGAGAATTTTAATGAGTAGCTCTTCGGCATCTAGCTCTTTAGTTTCTTGCCAAGTAAGCTCAGGTACTTCTTTTTTTAGAAGTTCTAGGTTTTCTACATGACTAGAATCAGCCGCTACCATTAAGGTGCCAGAAAGATCTTCGACTTCTCTTGGTCTAACCTTTCCTTGTTTAAAGACCAGTTTTTGACTGATCTGGTTATAACTAGGAGAAAAGTTAAAGCGCTGTAATCTTTTTTCTGTAATGGTTAAACCAGCTGCTAGAATATCGACATCGCCAGTCTCTAAATGTGTAAATAGCTCTTTAATGCTGTAACTGGCCACAATACGAAGATCTACGCCTAGGTAATCTGCGTATTTTTTCGCTAGTTCGTATTCAAAGCCTGTTTCACCTTCCGCGCCGATATAATAGCTTGTCAACCCGTACTGAGTACCAACATTAATGTAACCACGTTCTAGAATACGCTCTAGCGAGGTTTGTTCAGCGCGTTGGTAGCAACCACTTACGATGAGCGCCACGAACACAAAGCTCAGGACGGCACGACAGCGATTTATTAACGATTTCAATTGGAAAGCTTTCATACCTTCCATTGTGGCGTGCTTTTATTTTTAATCAAAGTACTTTTTTTCATTTCGACAAAAGATAAGTGTTTTTTTACTTATCATTGCATACCATTTCCACTATAATACGCGCGATTTTTATTCCTATAAATCCAACCTTTGGTGAATACATAATATGGCGATGTTGATTCAAACTCTTCGTGGCGCTCCAGCGTTATCTGATTTCCGTGTAAAAAAACTGCTTAATCAGTGTGCTGAACTAGGCCTTCCTGTTACTGATATTTATGCTGAATATACTCATTTTGCTCACTTAACTACAGAGCTTAACGAGCAAGAAGCAGATGTGTTAGCGAAATTATTAACTTATGGCCCAACCATTGAAGAGCATGAGCCAGCAGGCACTTTGCACTTAGTTACGCCTCGCCCGGGTACGATTTCACCTTGGTCCTCTAAATCAACAGATATTGCTCATAACTGTGGTTTAGACAAAGTAGTGCGTTTAGAACGTGGTTTAGCATACTACGTTGAAAGCGACGCACTAACTGAAGAACAAACAAAACAAGTTAACAGCTTAATTCACGACCGTATGATGGAAGTGGTATTTACCGCTTTTGACCAAGCATCAAGCTTATTTGCAACGGCTGAACCAGGTGAATTGTCATCTGTTGATATTTTAGCAGGCGGTCGCCCTGCGCTCGCAAAAGCAAACATCGATTTAGGTTTAGCTTTAGCAGAAGATGAAATCGATTACTTAGTTGAAAACTTCACACGCTTAGGCCGTAACCCGCACGACATCGAACTATACATGTTCGCTCAAGCGAATTCAGAGCATTGTCGTCACAAGATTTTTAACGCCGATTGGACAATCGACGGTGAAGCACAGCCAAAATCATTATTTAAAATGATTAAGAACACGCACGAAACTAACTCAGATTTCGTATTGAGTGCCTACAAAGATAACGCAGCAGTTATGGTAGGTTCAGAAGGCGGTCGTTTCTTCCCTAACCCAGAATCAAAAGAATATGGTTACAACCACGAAGATATCCATATTCTAATGAAGGTTGAAACGCATAACCACCCAACGGCTATTTCTCCATTCCCTGGAGCTTCTACTGGCTCAGGTGGTGAGATTCGTGACGAAGGTGCGACAGGTATTGGTTCAAAGCCAAAAGCAGGTCTAGTTGGTTTCTCAGTTTCAAACCTTCGCATTCCAGGTTTCGAGCAGCCTTGGGAAACAAACTTCGGTAAGCCAAATCGCATCGTTTCAGCGTTAGACATTATGATGGAAGGTCCATTAGGTGGCGCTGCATTTAATAACGAATTTGGTCGTCCAAACATTTTAGGTTACTTCCGTACCTATGAAGAAGAAGTTAACTCGTTTAACGGTGAAGAAATTCGCGGATACCACAAGCCAATTATGCTTGCAGGTGGTTTAGGAAACATCCGTGGCGAACACGTACAAAAAGGTGAAATTAACGTTGGTGCTAACTTAATTGTGTTAGGTGGCCCTGCAATGAACATCGGCCTTGGTGGCGGTGCAGCTTCTTCAATGGCTTCAGGTCAATCTGCGGAAGACTTAGATTTTGCTTCAGTACAACGTGAAAATCCAGAGATGGAACGTCGTTGTCAGGAAGTCATCGACCGTTGTTGGCAATTAGGTGATGATAACCCAATCTTATTCATCCACGATGTTGGTGCTGGTGGTTTATCTAACGCCTTTCCTGAACTTGTTTCAGATGGCGGCCGTGGCGGTAACTTTGAGCTTCGCAACGTACCAAACGACGAGCGCAGCATGTCACCGTTAGAAATCTGGTGTAACGAATCTCAAGAACGTTACGTTCTTGCGGTAAACGACGAGCAATTACCAATTTTCGAAGAAATCTGTAAGCGTGAACGTGCACTTTTCGCTGTTGTTGGTAAAGCAACCGAAGAAGAACACCTAACGTTAACTGATGAGCACTTTGCTGATAACGAAAAATTAGCCACGCCAATCGACTTACCGTTAGACGTACTTTTAGGTAAAGCACCTAAAATGCACCGTGATGTTGAAAGCAAAACAGAAACAGGTGCAGAGTTAAGCTTTGCTGGTGTTGATATTGCAGAAGCAGCAGACCGCATTTTACGTTTACCAACTATCGCTGAGAAAACTTTCCTTATCACCATCGGTGACCGCTCAGTAACGGGCATGGTTGCTCGCGATCAAATGGTTGGCCCTTGGCAAGTACCTGTAGCTGATTGTGCAGTAACAACGGCATCATTAGATTCATACCACGGTGAAGCAATGTCGATGGGTGAGCGTACACCTGTGGCATTACTTAACTATGGTGCATCAGCTCGTTTAGCCGTAGCTGAATCATTAACAAACATTGCTTCTGCTGACATTGGTGATTTAAACCGCATCAAGCTTTCTGCTAACTGGATGGCTGCAGCGGGTCACCCAGGTGAAGACGCTGGTTTATACGAAGCAGTTAAAGCCGTTGGTGAAGAGCTATGTCCAGCACTTGGCTTAACAATTCCAGTTGGTAAAGACTCTATGTCGATGAAAACCAAGTGGGAAGATAACGGTGAAGAAAAAGCAGTAACAGCGCCGCTTTCACTAGTTATTACAGCATTTGGTCGTGTTGAAGATGTACGTAAAACAGTAACACCTGAATTACGTTCAGACCAAGGCGACACGCGCATTGTTGCTATTGACTTATCTGGCGGTAAAAACCGTTTAGGTGGCTCTTGTATCGCACAAGTTTACAAGCAACTTGGTAAAGAAACGCCTGACGTTGATAGCCCAGAAATACTTAAAGGCTTCTTCAATGCCATTCAGCAGTTAGTTGCTGAAGAGAAATTAGTTGCTTATCACGACCGCAGTGACGGTGGTTTATTCACCTCTGTAGTGGAAATGGCATTTGCGGGTCACACAGGTGTAGATATCGACCTGACTAACCTAGAAGGCGATGACTTAAGTACCCTATTTAACGAAGAGCTAGGTGCCGTTATTCAAATTCGTGAGCAAGACGTTGATCACATTCACGCAGTGTTAGAACAACACGGCGTGTTAGACCTATGTACCGATATTGGTCGCATTAACAATGAAGACACTATTCGCTTTACTCGTAACGGTGAGACTGTACTTGAAAACTCTCGCACTTACTTCCGTACAGTTTGGGCAGAAACAACGCTTAAGATGCAAGCGATGCGTGACAACCCTGAATGTGCTCAGCAAGAATTCGATGTTAAATTCGACACAGAAGATCCAGGTCTAAACGTTGAATTAACTTACGACATTAGCGAAGACGTTGTTGCTGACTTAATTGCAAAAGACGCACAATCTGGCGCTAACCCTAAAGTGGCTATTTTACGTGAGCAAGGTGTTAACTCTCACGTTGAAATGGCTGCGGCATTTGATCGTGCTGGCTTTAAAGCAATCGACGTTCACATGTCAGACGTTTTAGAAGGTCGTGTTGACCTAGCAGATTTTAACGGCTTAGTTGCTTGTGGTGGTTTCTCATACGGTGACGTACTAGGTGCTGGTGAAGGTTGGGCAAAATCAATCTTATTCAACGCCAAAGCACGTGAAATGTTCAAAACATTCTTCCACCGTGAAGACACTTTCTCGTTAGGTGTATGTAACGGTTGTCAGATGCTTTCTAACTTGAAAGAGATCATCCCAGGTTCTGAACACTGGCCACGCTTTGTTCAAAACCGCTCTGAGCGTTTTGAAGCGCGTTTCTCACTAGTTGAGATTCAAGAAAGCCCGTCAATTTTCTTCAAAGGCATGGAAGGCTCACGCATGCCAATCGCGGTATCTCACGGTGAAGGTCGCACGGAGTTTGCTAGCGAAGACGCTATTGGCGCAGCAAACGACTCAGGCACAGTAGCCATGCGCTATGTAAACAACTACGGTGAAGTAACAGAAACTTACCCTGCTAACCCAAATGGTTCACCAGACGGTATTACGTCTCTAACAACCAACGATGGCCGTGTAACGATTATGATGCCTCACCCAGAGCGTGTATTTAGAACTGTTGCCAACTCATGGCACCCAGATAGCTGGGGTGAGGACTCTCCTTGGGTTCGCATGTTCCGCAACGCCCGCAAATTTATTGGTTAATTAGCTGCAAGTAAATATAAAAACCCGACAAGTCGTCGGGTTTTTTATTTATTATCAAGATCAATTTAATTAACCAAATTTCCAACTTTCATCTTGAATTTACCCAAAGCATAGGAATGCTTAGCAATATGGATAGCTGTTTAAACTGTCACAACAAAATAACCAAAAACAATCGCTTTTGCAGCTCATGTGGACAGGCAACCGTTAATTACCATCAATCTTTTATTAAAACCATTAAACAGTTTTTTCACGAAACCTTAGATATTGATGGCAGATTAGGTCGTACATTAAAGTTGCTTTTACGTTCACCTGGTGAATTGTCTAAGCATTTTTCACAAGGCAAACGCGTTAGTTATTCGCCACCACTAAGAATGTACCTGATCATTAGCTTACTGTTTTTCTTAGTACTGTCTTTAATAAAAACCAATGCGACGCAGGAAAATACGATTCAAGTTGCTTTTCTGCTATTTCCAGCGGGCATGCTAGAGCAAATTCCTAAACTCATGTTCGTATTGGTACCTGTTTTCGCTATTATCACCAAAGCGCTGTTTAGAAAGTTCTATTTTATATTTCACTTAGTCTTTGCCCTACACTTACACGCTTTCTTGTACCTGTCACTAATGGTAATTTTGCCAGCGTTCCACTATCAATCGAGTGTGGAATTTCTGGTCTGGCTCAAGTACCCATTAATTATCTATCTTCTTTACTATCCGTTGGCTGCATTTAAAACGATGTTTAATGCTTCTTGGATAATTTCATTAGGCGCGTATTTGGTTAGTGCAAGTTTTTATATGGCGGCAATGGCAGTTTGTTTAACTTATTTAGAGACCCTGTGGCAGTAGTATTTCAAGTCCATACTACGACCGTTCCTTATGTATTTTCTTCAATAAAAAAGCTCACCCGCTATTGTCAGAGGAGTGAGCTTTGGTATTGAAAAATTGGGAGCTGCTCCCTGTTTAATTCTATTTATTTAATGGTGATACAAATTTATTTCATTTATCAATGCCGACTTATGACCTGACAAATCGCTATGGCTTCGATTGGCATTACCTGCATGATAAATTTTATCGAAAGGCGACAAATAATTATGCGCTTGGCTGTTTAAGTTATCTGTATTCAAATCTAGAGCACTTACAGTTGGAATAAAGGTGTGAAGAGCAACACCAGAATCATACGTTTTATTAATTCTGCTATTACTATCAACTACAGTTCTCAGCTGATCAAAAGCGTTATAATAGCTACCTGGGGCGCGATCAAAATTGGTGGAGCTATACGGGAAAAAAGATCGATAATTATTGCCCATCGATTGAGCGTAAATATTGTATGACTTGTTACTTCCTTGAAGCAAGGTATTATAATCAACCACAAAAGACATTACCTTTTTATTTTCGCTATTAATATAGCTAGGTTTAATACCATTGCCGCTTCCATTAGCGAACGCTACCTTCCTTAGGTTATTAGGGTAACCTAGCGCTGAAAGCTTACCGTAAAAGCTACTAGAATTAGCCCCTGTCACTAACATTTGTTTGGCCTGGCTTGACTTCCACTCTTTTTGAGCATTCTGAAGCTCTCTTCTCGCAGCACGGCATTCAGACACTAAACCACACAAACTACTATCTGTTTTATGTTCAATTGCATCTACTGTATTAATAACACTTGCAGGTATGTTTGCACCACGTTGAGGAGCATCATATGAAACAAACAAACTTGTATTGTGGTCAACACCTATTTTTTCCATATTGGCTAAAGTCATGCGGCTTACAACCCCGCCCATACTAAAACCAATGACAGCATTACTACCTACATTAAGGTTGGTGCGATTAATATGGCTCAACATAGGCGACAAAAAGTCTTCTAGTCTTTCTAATGAGTATGACCCTTCAGCCCAATTGATATAAATAAAGTCACGACCTGTACTTCTAACACTATTCACTAAATCGCGAAAATCTGATCGTTGCTGCCACAGCGAAGAGAAATCGACTTGTGCACTTTGATCGTACCCTTCAACAAATATAACAGGGCGATCTAGAACATTGTCATTACCGAGAATAACTAAACCGGTAGTGTAAGATGAAGGATAAACTAAACTTGGCGGTAACCCATTAGCACCATTATGAATGTACTGCCTTCCATCATCATAATAATAACTAACAAATCCCCAAGACTCATTCATAATGTCTTGACCTGTTCTAAACGATACGACATCTACCCCGCTTTTGTTTGTTTCTAGTAAAGTAAAAATACCGTGAAAGACAGGCATTTGTGCATAGGTAGAACAAGATAGAAGTGTCAGGACGACACATATTATTTTTTTCATTATATTTCCTTATAAGAATTTAACGCAAATGATAACCATAATCACTTACCTTTTTATTATATTTAAAAATAATAAAAATAAAACACTCTATTTTTAAAGAAAATATTCATCAAAGGATTGAGTTATTGACGTACAACAGAAGTCAGGATGTAAAACTAAATTAATTATTAGTATCGCATTTGAGAGGAGAACAGGACGATAGTTAAAGGTGCATCCGAATTAACTGATCGTTAAAAGAGATAGAGTACATTTAACCCTATATAAAAATTAAGTATTACCTAAAACATGAAGACAGTCGCAATCAACCAGCTATCAAAGTTTGCTCCAATAATTAATAAGGTCAAAAGCACCTAGCTGATTAAGATATAAATGTATCATAGCAGCTAAGGTGCTCTTTCTTATAGCTTTGAAAAACAATTGTTAATTACGATTTTTACGTAACCACATTGCCGAATATAGCATCGCCCCAGAAAGTATAAGCGCTATAACGCTAACTTTATCCGCCAGAGCACTCCAAATAGCCATTTTACTGCCATTTGCTAATTCTGTTCGAATATTTACATTGTCTGTATGGGTAAAGTTAAAGTAGTCACTCAACATAGAGCCAAAAAATGGTTCAGGTAGGTGCAGGTAGCTGGTAATAAACGCTTCCACCATTAACACCAATGCTACTGGTAATATAGCCCATAAAAATGGCGCTTTATTCGCAAAAATAGAAGCGAGCATTAACCATGCAAACAATGGCAACATCCATAAGGCAAACGGAATAATATTAAGCCATACAATCAAGATATTTGATATCCAATCGCCAGACCACAAGATACCCCATAGCGAGATATCGTAACTCGATGAGATAACCCCCATGCCGATAGTGGCCAGTATCAAGCCTATGATAACGACACCTGTCGCCACTAAGAAAAATACCGCTGGAATGACAAAAGCACCAAACACTAACTTATAAAGTACCGAATGTGTATCTGATACAGGCAATGAACGCCAAAATACGGCAGACAAGTCTCGCTTTTCATCAAACAAACAAGCGACAAAATAGTAGAGTTGAACAAAAAATGCAGTAATCGCGAACGGCATAAAAATAACGCCCAGCATGCCGACGACAAATAGCCCAATTTGTTCTGTATGTTGCATAGCCTCTAAGTTCTTTAAGCCCAATTCAAGGTTATGATGCACTATATTACCTAGCATTAAGTTAATTGCCGGAAACAGTACCGTAACCGCAACAACTAAAATGGGAAGTATCGTTAAAATACCCTTATATTCCCAAAATTCTTTTTTAATGTTTGCGATATGTGGAGTTAAGTTCATTAGTAAGACTCCTTAGTCATCATGCCAACAAATACATCCGCTAAAGACGGAGACGTAACTTGCCCTAGATCCGCAAGCTGCTGACTAGGTACTTGATCAAACAACATCGACGTAAGCCCCATTAAACTGTTTTGATAAATAGGGTTTAGTTTACTGGCGTTTTCTAATTGCTCGTTGGCGACAGTCACTAGTTTAAAGCGCGACATAATTTCTTCTGTGCTTTCTGCAAGCACAATTTTACCTTGTTGAATAAAAGCAACGTCGGTAAGAATATGTTCGATTTCTTCGATTTGGTGAGTCGTCACAATAATGCACTTACTTTCATCATAAAATTCATCAAGTAAATGCTGGTAGAATTGGCGACGGGTTAAAATGTCCAAGCCAAGCGTTGGCTCATCTAGTACTAGCACTTTTGCATCTATGGCTAGCATTAATGCTAGGTGTAATTGAGCCACCATACCTTTTGATAAAGACTTAACCTTAGCGTTTAAACGAACGTTTGTTTTATTAATAAAATGCAGGGCTTTGTCTTTATTAAACTTTGGATGAATAGACTCCATGTAGTCGACTAACTGTTTAGCTCTGATCCATTTAGGTAGCACGGCGACATCTGCAATATAAGCAACATCTTCCAGCATTTTGGTGCGGTCTTTATGAGGTGAGTGTTCAAGCACTTGAATATCGCCTTGATAATCCGTTAACCCTAACATGGCCTGAAGACAGGTTGATTTTCCCGCACCATTTGGACCGACTAAGCCTAGAATTTGTCCAGGATAAACCTGCAAACTCACATCATTTAGTACTTGCTGGTCACCGTAAGATTTATTGACATTATTGATCGTAATTAATGGTTCCATTGCCCCTCCTACTTCGACGCCTGTGCTGCGAATAGAGTTTCTACGTCCAGTTGCAACCGATTTATTTGTGTGAGAACTTGCGGCCACTGCTCAGTTAAAAACTGCTCCCGCTCTTTGGCTAAAACCTTTTCCTTAACACCGGTTAAGACAAATAGCCCCTTGCCTCTTTGCTTTTCTACGATCTGTTCATCTTGTAACATTTGATATGCCTTTGACACGGTTAACGGGTTTAGCTGATATTCTGCCGCAACCTTGCGAACAGAAGGCAAAGCTTCTTCTTCTTGAATAAAGCCGTCTATAATTCTTGCAATGACCTGTTGATAGAGTTGCAAGTAAATAGGCTTATCTTGTTGCCACTGGTTTACCATTAGCTTTCCTCACTGTAATACCTATATAGTGTTATACCTCACCAATACACTTAGGGCAAATTTTGCTCAGAAGCTAAATGTAACGAATTATGAATAAAATTTAGACAATCAAGCTACAAGGCTTATTTTTGCTCATCTATACAGCACTCATCTTGTAAGAAACCGATAACTCTTTCGAGTTGTTCATATTGGGCAATACAAAACAAAGTGCGACCTTCTCTGCGCTGAAGAACAAGGTTTGCCGAGACTAAACTGCTAATGTGATGGGACAGGGTTGAACCAGGTACCTTTAACGCTTCTTGGATATCACCAACAGCAATGCCTGACTTTCCTGCTCTGATCACCATACGATAAATAGACAAACGCGTGGTATGTCCTAACTCTTTTAGCGCCTTTGCAATGAATTCAATCTCCATGAAAGCCTCGTTTAATACAAAATTTCACTTTATATTTCGATATTACTAGAAATATCTTGATTTGTGAACCTCACTGCCTTATATTTCGAATATTCTAGAAATATAGTTTTGGAAATTATTATGCTTTATGACACATTAAATATGTTTGCCTTTTTATTAGCAGAGTTAACACTGCTCTTTTTACTGATAAGTTTTGGTGTAGGTATGCTGCAGGAAAAACTACCCAAAGAAAAAATTCAATCTATTTTGAGCGATAAAAAAGGAAAAGGTTATTTAACCGCTGGCTTTTTAGGTGCTATTACCCCTTTTTGCTCATGCTCAACGATACCATTTTTAAAAGGGTTACTCAGAGCTAACGCCGGCTTTGGCACCATGATGGTGTTTTTATTCGCTAGTCCCTTACTTAACCCAATTATTATCGGTTTGTTCGCCGTTACTTTCAGTTGGCAAGTGGCGTTATTTTACTTTCTTATTGCAATGTCGGTATCTGTTATTGCAGGGATACTTTTAGAAAGATTCGGCTTTGAACGTTTTATCAAGCCTGAAGCACTCGCTCCAGTAAAAAGTAATAATTGTTCAGGTAATACCGGATGTTCTCAACAAGAAATGAGTAACTGGCGTAAAGTTTGGCGTTCAACCTGGCAAGACTTTAAAAAGGTATTTCCTTACTTATTTGTCGGTATAGCTATTGGTGCCTTCATCTATGGGTACATGCCCACAGAGTTAGTGGCAAAGTACGCTAGCGATGATAACCCTTTTGCTATTATTGTTGCTGCAGTGATTGGCATACCACTTTATATTCGAGCTGAAGCTGTTATTCCATTATCTGCTGCACTAGCGGCAAAAGGTATGAGTTTGGGTGCGGTAATGGCATTAATAATCGGTAGTGCGGGTGCAAGTTTAACAGAAGTTATCTTGTTAAAGTCTATGTTTAAAAAGCAACTAATCTTCGCATTTGTCACTGTGATTATTACCATGGCGATATCCGCAGGGTTTGTGTATAACTTGATTTTTTAACTCAACCCGCAAGAAAAAGAGAAGCGTTTGTCTAGGCTTCTCTTTTTTCATTTCATATTTTTGTCATCAAAGTTCAATATATTGCGCGCCACCAAATGCTGTTAGTTGTTATTGAATTCGTTGAAACCCTATATTTTTTGCCAAATCGTATTATTTTCCTTATTACTCGGTTGCGCATCTATCTTACCTATTGAAGTCGACCCTATTAAAATAGAACACAGCGCCCTTGAAAGGCCAACTGCTGCTTGGTTTGCTTGCCAGCAGCATAACGACTGCGCTTTAGTGGAAAACAAAAAGTGCACGCTATCTTCGGTAAATGGGAACTATATGCAAAAACTAATTTTATGGGAGCGACACGCACAAGGCTCTCAACAAGATTGCCGTTCCCGCCCTAAAAGCAAGAAATTTCACTACATTGCCGTATGTGAGCTTGAGCAATGTGCCACCAAAAGAGCCTTAATCAACTCAACAAAATAAACAATCTTAAACCTAAATAAACAAATCATTGCGATACCTTCCTCTAGTCGCCCAGTTAGTTTTATAGTATATATACTATTAATATTGAGATGGTGAGGTAATAAATATGGACGAAAGTGGAAATATCACGTCTATCGTAGTTGTTGGTGGTGGTACTGCTGGCTGGATAACCGCTGGGCTCATCGCGGCAAAGCATGTAAATAATAACTCCCCTATTTCAGTTTCGCTCATTGAATCCCCGTCTATTCCTACTATTGGCGTAGGCGAAGGTACTTGGCCTACCATGGTAAACACCCTGCAGCAATTAGGTATTAGCGAACTAGATTTTCTTCAGCAATGCGATGCGTCTTTCAAGCAAGCTTCGAAGTTTTGTCAATGGGTAACCGGTGAAAACGATGATAGTTACTACCACCCCTTTTCAATGCCACAAGATTTCGACAAAGTTAACTGCGTACCAAGCTGGCACAAACAAACCAGCGATCAATCTTTTGCTCACACAATTAGCCTGCAAGCGCATTTATGCGATTTAAAAAAAGCGCCAAAACAAGAACGCATGAATGACTACGAAATGGTTGAAAATCATGGTTACCATTTGGACGCAGGAAAATTTACCCAACTATTAACAAGGCACTGCACTGAGAAACTGGGTGTGCAGCATATAAGAGATGACGTTATTCAAATAGAAAATGATGATAACGGCGACATTAAACACTTAGTCACTAAAAACAGTGGAGAGCTTATCGGTGACCTGTTTATCGACTGTACCGGTGGTGCAGCACTGCTTATCGGTAAACATTTTAATATTCCACTGGTAAAGCAAGATCACATCTTGTTTGTCGATAAAGCAATCGCCGTTCAAGTTCCGTACAATGACCCGAATCAAGATATAGAGTCAGCAACTTTATCGACAGCTCAATCTGCCGGCTGGATTTGGGATATCGGCCTGCCGACACGAAGAGGTGTTGGTCACGTGTATAGTTCACGCCATATCGATGCAGCAACAGCTAAACAAGAATTAGTCGACTATTTAGCAAAATCTGTGGACAACCCAGAGCGATTTACCTTTAGAGAAATTGATATAAACCCAGGATATAGGGAAAAGTTTTGGTATAAAAACTGTGTTGCCGTTGGCATGTCGGCCGGCTTTCTCGAGCCATTAGAAGCGTCAGCGTTAGTGATGATAGAAACCGCCGCAAAAACCATCGCTCTGCAATTGCCCGCACACCGTCAAGCCATGGATGTGGTCGCTGATCATTTTAACGACAATATGACCTTTCGTTGGCAACGAATCATCGACTTTTTAAAGCTTCATTACATGCTAAGTAAACGTGAAGACACTGCATTTTGGCGAGACAATAAAGCACCAGAATCTATTCCTGAATCGTTAACAAATTTACTTACTTTATGGCGCTACCAAGCACCGGTTAATAACGGTTTTTTAAGCCCCTATGATTTGTTTCCTGCTGCCAGTTATCAATACATTTTGTATGGTATGGGCTTTACAACCTATGACAATAGTATAGGAAACAAAGAAAGAGAAACAACACTAGCTCAAGAAGCTATCGCAAAGGTTAAGCAGCGCTTAACCAAAGTACCACCGCTGTTACCGAGTAATAGAGAGTATTTAGAGTCTATTTACAAGAAGAATCCACACAAAGTCGTTAATTTAGCCACTGACACCTGTTCAAACTGGCGATACGTTGATTTTACTCAACTTAACTCCCTACAGCATAAACTCCCTTTGTTTTTTAAAAAAGAACCAAACGGGTTTTCATGTATTGCTTTAGTAGGGTTAGATAAGCATGACTTCTTAATAGATAATGCTGAAGTTGATGAAAAAGACTATTTAACAAAGCCCTGTGCCAGCAACGAACACATCGCATTAACAGAAGATTTATTAGCTAATGCATTGTTAGAGCCTGTATCTTTAGATATTACTTTAAACGATAAATCTTCGGTGAAAGTAAACGGTCTGCACGTAATTAAGCAAAGTGAATTAGCAAAAAGCTCGACGGATCCTGCCATGTCAGCATTTAAACATCGTTGGGCAAAGAATATCGAAATGCTCAACAACTCACTTCAACACGTACCTAAACTTATAAACGCTAAGAATTTAGCTACAAGCCTTTAATAACGTTTAGTTATTAAAGGCTTAACCTCCTCCGTAATTTTTCAAAATAGTTTTTATCCTCAAAAGCCAGATACCATGCTGGCTCTTTCACTTTGTTACATCTATTACAGAAAATACTTTAGGTTAAACGTTTACATTTACATCGTATTTATACTAACATCACATTTATACTATAAATAATATAGTATTTATTATACGACCATATTATAAAAAATAATCGTGTAATTCGAACAACGAATAACAGGTCACTAAGGAATACACATGAAAACAAGAAAGCCTTTTAAACTCAGCTATCTATCTTCATTGTTGATGTTGAATTTAGGTCTAGCACCCGCAGTTCTTGCACAAGATGCAGAAGAAAAGAAAGCCAAAGACGACGAAACAGAAGTCATTACCGTATCAGGTATCCGTAGTAGTTTAATCACCTCTATGGGCGTAAAACAAGACGCCGGCAATATCGTTGATGCCATCACTGCAGAAGATATTGGTAAGTTCCCTGATCAAAACGTTGCCGAATCCCTGCAACGTATTACAGGTGTTTCAATTGACAGAAGCGGCGGTGAAGGCCAATTGATCACTGTTCGTGGTATGGGCCCAGAATTTACCTCTGTTCTTATGAATGGCCGTACGTTAGCAACGACCAGTGGTGGTCGTGCATTTAGCTTTGACATTTTAGCCTCTGAATTAATCAATGGTGCTGAAGTTCACAAGACACAGTCAGCATCGTTACAAGAAGGTGCTATCGGTGCAACAGTAGATATCAGTACTTTCAAACCAATGGATTTTGACGGTTTTCGAGCAGTAGGTTCAGCCAAAGCACTTTACGATGAAATGACCGGCAAAACTAAGCCACAGTTTTCAGGTTTAATCAGTAACGTTACTGACGATGGTAAATTGGGTGTTTTAGGCTCTTTCTCTTACTACCAACGTGAAAGTCGTTATGATGAAGCAAATACAGCTTACTACTGGAAATCTACCAATGAACTAGATGGCGTTGATTACGGTGAAGTTTACTTTCCGCAAAACTACGACCAAATCGCACAAACAGAAACTCGTGATCGTTTAAGCGGAACATTAGTTTTACAATACAAACCACACGATGATTTAACTATTACTGCAGATGCCCTTTATTCATCATTAGATGTTGAGTATCGCCAAGATGTTTTCCCTATGTGGTTTACTACTAGCAATATTAGAAACCCTGTTTTAGATGAAAATAATACCGTTGTTAAAGGCCATTTCGTTAACTCTGCAATTGAAACGTTAGTTCGTCAATCAGATGCAAAAAATGAACTTTACGCAGTTGGTTTAAACTTTGATTGGAAAATTAACCGCGACTGGACTTTAGTTGCAGATATCGCAGCATCAAAAGCTGAACACGATCCTGGTCAGGGCTGGTCTGATGTTGTACTAGGTCGCCCAGGCGAATACACCTACGACAGATCATCAGGCGACCTAATTCCTACGATGACGTTTGACCCATTTAAAGAAGGTGAGACTTTATTCCAAGGTTGGGCTTCTTTACAAGGTACAGCGGTTGAAGATGAAGTATTAGAAGTAAGAATTGATAATGAATACGTTATCGAGAAAGGACCTTTAGTAAAAGTTGGCTTTGGTGCACATTACTCTGATCGAACGCTAGGTTCTACGTTCCATGAAACGGAACGTCCAATGCCTTGGATATATGGTGACAATAGTGAGCGTATCGAAATTCCAGCAGAATTTTTATCAATTTATAATGCTGACGGCTTCCTATCAGGCGGTTCAGGTAATGCAACGGAGTTTTGGCCAACGTTCAACTCAGATCAGATATTCGCGTATTTGACAAGTGACGCTGTAGTAGACATGTTAGACGATCCAGATGTGGTTCGTGATATCATTGCACGCAACGGTGGCTTCAACATGGTTGCAGATCCAGAAGCATATGAAGTCAATGAAGAGTTGATGTCTATTTATATCGACGCTTTCTTCGAAGGTGAAGTTGGTGATATGCCTTGGGCAATCCAAGCTGGCTTGCGTTATGTTGAAACAGAAAGTACGTCTACTGGTCAACAAAAAGCGTTATTAGACCTTGAGCCTTTCCAAGATGAAGGTAAAGAGCCTTCTGTTCGTCCTATTTACAGCGATGACTTTACCGTTGTCGAAGTTGGAAACAGCTACGATAACTTGTTACCTAGCATCAATGGTAAGTTAGAAATCACAGATGAATTGGTGTTTCGTTTAGCTTGGTCAGAAAGTATCACTCGACCTGAGCTAACTGAACTTAAGCCCGTAACATCATATAGCCAAGGTGAAATTGACAAGCTTACAGGCAGTGGCGCTAACCCTAAACTTATGCCATTTGAATCAACTAACATTGATTATGCGTTAGAGTGGTACTATCAAGAAGGCAGTTACGCTGCTATTGCTGGCTTTAATAAAGACGTAGATGGTTACTTAGATTCAGGGGTTACAGAAGAGACGGTAACCGTACCGAGCGGTACTTACCAGTTCGACATTTATCGTCCTGTTAACTCTCACAGCACTAAAATTGATGGTATCGAACTTGCGGTTCAGCACATGTTTACGTCTTTACCTGCTCCATTTGATGGTTTAGGTGTGATTGCCAACATGACCTTTGTTGACAGTGAGTCTTCAGAAGATGCCGAATCTGATGTAAAACTACCGCTGATTGGTTTAGGTGATTCGCAGAACTTTATCTTGTTCTATGAAAAAGACGCCTTCCAGTTCCGTGTAGCTTACAACAATCGTGATCGCTTTATGCAATCTAAGCCTCTATCATGGCGTGATGGTCACTACGTCGATGATTACCACCAAGTAGACGTGAGCGCGAGTTACGATGTTAATGATAACTACACTGTATTTTTCGAAGGTATCAACGTGACTAACGAGCTATACATTAAGAATGCAGAATACACGAACCAAACGTTATCTGTTATTGAAACAGGTCCACGTTACACTGTCGGTATTCGCGGTAAATTCTAAGCGTACAGATAGCAAGACTAAAAGTGTTTAATTAGTTAAACACAACAAGTATTAGCTAAAATAAAAGCCTCGTTTGCTCTATCCCAAGGGAGCATTCGAGGCTTTTTCAACTCTACCACGCCCTGTATATTTTTCATTCAAACCAAGGTAAGCTAAACAATAGCGGTTGTGAAACCACTTTCAAAATTAAGAAAACTCATTCGTCATTTAAAACCTTTGAAAAAGAGATATGGATATTTCCACCAATAACCGACTTGGCTTTGCACTCGATTTACTCATTTATCTATCGGTAATGTTTCTTATCCGAGAAATTTACTTTGAATCCCTGCCCTTTATAGCTAATGGCTTATTTTGGTCGCTAACCACTTTAGCTGTTGCTACTTGGCGTATGTCTGCAAGAAACATTCGCTGGAAAGACTTAGGCTTAACTTTCCCTACCGATAAAAAACAATTTATCTTTGCCTTAGCTTTTATTCCGGCGTGTGCCATTGGTTCAATAATTTTCTTTAAAATGATTTCCAGTGGGTTAGGATGGGAATTGGCACCAGATCAGTCAAATACTAATGCACCCAGTAAATTTGGCGACCTTTATCAAAACTGGGGATTGTTTTTCATCATAATGCCTTTCGTATTATTACAATCTGCCTTAGAAGAGCTGTTAGACAGAGCCTTTCTAATCACTTGGCTTGAAAAGCTCATTAGCCACCCAATTGCTGCCACGGTATTTGCGGTGATAACACAAGCATTAATTTTTGGCTTTCGTCATAGTTATGATATATCGGAGCGTTCGATCACAGTTGCGCTTATTGGATTAGCGATGGGCATCGCTTATGTCTGTTTTGGTCGTAACTTATGGGCGTTAATCATTATTCATTGTGTTTTTAATTCTGCTTCAATGATAAGTAGAGTAACCGGATAATTTGATAAACTTATCATTAAGTTGCTAGTGACTTAGATAGCCACACCCCTTAACATAGAGAGCAAAATAAAAAGGAATAAACCAAGGAACCTATTCAATGGAAAGCTCTTCACCTTTTGCCGCTGAATGGCAACTATTACAAAGCCAGTACCATGACTACGAGCGCCACGCTCTATATCTGAAAGTATTTGGCTTCATCTTGTTAGCAATTGCGCTAGTAAATAATGCACCTCCTATAATGGCGTGTATTGTGTTTGCCCTTATTTGGTTACAAGAAGCAATTTGGAGAACCTTTCAATCTAGAGTGCAAAGCCGCATTGTCACGTTAGAAAAAGCGATAGCTGGAAACGACAATAACCAACAATTAGCTTTTCAACATCACAGCCAATTTTTAGCCAATAAACCAGGCATTGTAGGCTTATTTGGGCAATACCTTAAACATGCGTTCGCTCCTACTGTTGCATTCCCTCACGCACTATTTGTCATTGGCTACGCACTTTTAGCAGGATAATAGCACAGACCATTTCGCTATCGCCTTTACGTTTTTACCTCTTCACACCAGCTATCAATTAAATACCGAGCAATAGATAATTTGCTTGGTATTTGTGTGTTATCTCCATCGTCACCCCAATCGTCGAACGACAGCACTTCTTCACGGGTACACCACTTAGCATGGGTTAATTCATTCTCATCGATACACAAAGTACTATTTGATACTTGCACGCGAAACCCAACCATAATCGATGCAGGAAAGGGCCAAGGTTGAGAACAAACATAAGATAACGACGTTGCTTTTAGACCAGCTTCTTCATAGATTTCTCGAACAACGGCCTCTTCTAGCGACTCTCCCGGATCCACAAACCCCGCTAAAGTCGATACAACCTGCCCTCCTGTTCGTTGATGTCCAGCCAGCAAACAGCGCCTTACACCTTGGCTATCTGTATGCTCAACTAACATAATAACAACAGGATCGGTACGTGGAAAAACCAGCTGCTGGCAACTGATATTCGTGCATTTTTTTGCATGTCCTCCTTCTTCATCAGCTAAAGGGCTGCCACAGTAACCACAATGTTGATGTGAACGATGCCAATGGCAAAGTTGCTTAGCAAAGCCTAAAATGGGCAACCAATCTGGAAGCACCTTATCAGCACTTGTTCGAACGTCTAACCACTGCAATTGTTGTTCTTTGTTAACAATGTTTTCTAGCTCTGAGGCTAAAATAGACTCTTGTAAATGGCTGACGTCGATAACAAATAAACTGATATTTTCATCTTCACCAAGATAAATATGCTTAGTTAAATGTTCACTTTTTTTCTGTAGTTCAGCACTAATGGTGATTAAATTAAACTGAGAACAAAAAGCAAATTTGCCACGATAATGAAGCACATATTCAGTGCTGGCTGATGAGGATTGTTGCTCAATCCAAAGCGCAGATTTTCGCTTATCTGCACTGCGCTCTAGCGGCATTTGGGAAAATGGTAAACTAATCATTGTTTATCACTCCTTGCTTCGCTAACTCACTCGACCAATCTTGCGACCATGGGCCTAATTGCACAAAAATAGTGACTAGCGACTTACCTTGTTCAGTTAACTGATAGCCTTGGCCTCCTTTTTCTACAAGACAACACGCCATCAGTTCTTTTAATCGAGTATTCGCCAATGTTGGCGATATACCATCACATGCTTCTTGCAAGCTTCGAAAAGTTAAACTGCGTTTATTAAGTTGCCAAAGAATGCCTAAAGCCCACGTTCGGCCTAGCAAATCAATAATCGCCATGATGGGTTTCCCCGTTTCTGAGCCGCGAACAGGCGTTCCTGGCAATGGAATATTCATAAAAATTCCCTGTAGAATAAATTTAATGAGCGCTTTACCTTAAAGATAGGGCGCTACACTTTTAGTAGCAACCTATAATAAACATCAGATCGGTAAGTAGCAACTTTTTCTGATAATTCCCTTACAAAAGAGTTGCTATCACACCCATATCTACTGCAACAGGATCGAAATTAATCGCTCGACTTGAATCTAAGCTCGTGATTAGCCATAGTACTTCTCTACAAGAAATTACGCCTATGACTTTTGAATAGTCAAAACTATCAAAAAGCTTTTTAGAATAATAATTTAGATAAAGATCAAGGAACATTCATGTCTAATCACGACAAAATAAACTATGTTGAACTACCTGCCACGGCTTTAAGTGAAACAAAAGCTTTCTTTACTCAAGTATTTTCATGGCAATTTCAAGATTACGGCCCAGAGTATAGTGCTATTATTGACGGTGGAATTGACGGCGGCTTTTATCAATCAGAGCAAATTGCCACCACTGCGACCGGCAGTGTTTTAGTCGTTATTTATAGTGATGAACTAGAGGCGACTCTAGCTAAAATTGCGCCTGCAGGTGGTACAATAGTTAAAGATATTTTCAGTTTTCCCGGTGGAAGACGCTTTCATTTTACTGATCCTAGCGGCAATGAATGGGCTGTTTGGTCAGACAAAACGTAATTCAATTTACTTTTAACTCATGAGGAAATAAGTAGTACCTAATGGCACGCGTAAAACGAATTGAAAAAGACTTTGGTTTTTTTGGTATTGGTATTATGAACAATATTAGCCAAGAAAATATTGGCACTTTATGGCGCTCTGCCTACATTATGGGTGCCAGCTTTATTTTTACCATTGATAAACGATACAAACCCTGTGGCGCAGATGTGGCAACAGCTTGGACTAAAATTCCGCTGTATCATTACCAATCATTTGAAGAAATGAAAGCAAACCTGCCCTACTCTACCAAGCTTGTTGCCGTAGAAATGGGCGAACGCTCGATCGAAATTGGGCACTATCAACACCCTGATCGTGCGGTATATTTATTAGGAAACGAGCAATCTGGTTTACCTTCTCATATTACCGAGCAATGTCACGATGTGATCAAGTTGCCGGGTGAGTTTTCTTTAAACGTTGCAGTTGCGGGCAGTATTGTCTTGTACGATCGTCAACAAAAGCTATCTGCATTAGATCTATCATAGGTTAATCATTTATGGCATTCACTTCTGCTCAAACTCAGTTTCTCAACGCTTTTTATGAAGTTGCAGGAGAGGAACGACAGGTATTGGATGCTTGGTATTTTTGCGATAACGAATTTGACGCCAATGATTGTGCACAGTTGGTGGTAAACGGGATAAAACAAGCCACTTCCTCTTCCTTATGGTGGCATAAAGCAAGTAAAGAGCCTGTTCCTAAGATAGGCGACTTAAATTTAGTTACCGATTGGTATGCAAACCCAGTGGCCATCATCGAAACGACTAAAGTTGATATCGTTCCCTACAACAAAATCACGGCTGAATACGCAAAAATAGAGGGAGAAGGTGACCAATCTTTGGCTTATTGGCAAAAAGTACATTGGGCGTATTATCATCGAGAACTCGCCCCTTTTAACTTGATCCCACAACAGGATATGCCAATTGTTTGTGAACAGTTTCGCTGTATTCACTCGAATTAATATGTTGCACTTGCAATATATTTTTAACTCGTTAAGCTAGAGTCAACAGCAACAAAAAAGATAACAAACTATGCAGCAACATGATGCCAGCCCGCTAACGGACTATATTGAATACTCACAAGATGAAATGCTAAAACGTTCAGAAGCATTTTATCAAGATATAAAACGTAGGCATACTATTCGCCAGTTTAGTGATAAGCCTGTTCCGAAAGAAATAATCGAAAACTGCATTAAAGCAGCCGGGACTGCTCCGAGTGGTGCTAACCATCAGCCATGGCATTTTGTTGCTATTAGCGATCCTGAAGTTAAAAAACAAGTAAGAGAACAAGCTGAAGGACATGAGCGTAGCTTCTATGCAGGTCGCGCCGGTGAAGAGTGGCTAGATGCACTAAAGCCGTTAGGTACCGACGCCGATAAACCGTATCTTGAGTCTGCGCCATGGTTAATTGCAATTTTTAGTCAAAAGAAAGGCGGCATTCACGCAGAAGATAAAAACACCAACTACTATGTGCATGAATCTGTAGGTATAGCGACAGGCTTTTTAATTAATGCGTTACACTCGAGTGGTCTAGTTACCTTAACCCACACACCAAAGCCTATGTCTTTTCTAAGCAAGGTGTGTAATCGCCCTGAAAATGATCGCGCTTATATGCTGCTTATTGCCGGCTACCCTGCAGAAGACGCTACGGTACCGCATCATGCTTTAGTGAAAAAATCTATCGATGAGATTTCTACGTTTTTATAGAGCTCTTATTTCAACGGACTATCAGTAACGATATTAATGGAGTTAGATTTAATCGACCGACCGGGTTAACTTAACTCTAACTCCACATCAGTACACTGCTTAGCACACTTTATTTTCCCAGCGCCCGATTTATCATCCATCACTATGTTAATCGGCTGATGACACTGCGGACACTGCGTTACCTTTCCCGCGAGAACTTTCTTTATAAATTGCTTCTGATTGGCAAAACTATCACTAAATTTTTTATTGAGTTGCTTAATTAAATCTTTATCCACCACACTTTCCTAATTTGTTACTCGTTTAGGTGGTTGGGCTATACCAACCATCAAACAATCCTTGAAAATGCTCTGCACTACTTTCCAATAAGCCAATATAGGCGGTGATGTTGTCGTAACTGGCACTCATTTCAGGATAAGCGGTTATTTCCCATGGAAATTGTTCATTCTCAGGATACGGACAAAAAGATAACTTTTGATTGTTTTCTAATAATAATTGACCAAATTTAAGCGCTTGGTCTTTGCTCGCAAAAATCACTGAAAACTGGATTTCGCGTGTCTGAGCTAAATCGTCGCCAGAAAGTAACATTTCCCACAAGCCGTTGCCGTGGGCATCATCAGGAAATAAAGAAAAATCTCGTTCCATTTTTATATCTCAATGCTTAGAATGCCCATAGTCTAGCGGCTTTAACAAAAAAAAGCAGTGAATATTGTTACTTCCATTTCATTTAGTAGAAAACGTCTATGTTAAAAACAACCTTTGAATATCTAGTGCCGACATCAGGTCAAACGGTTAGAGACTGCCTTGCTGAAATGATATCTACGCAGAATTTTATTTCGTTACAGCAAGCAAAGGACGCAGTGAATAAAGGGGCTTTGTGGGTTCAGCCAAATAACCAAAGAAAACCGCTAAGACTTAGACGACTAAAAAAAGTACTAAATAGTGGTGACAAACTCTACTTGTATTATGACCAGCAAGTATTGAGTCAGCAGTGCTCTGATGCGCAGCTTATTGCTGGTTTTGATCAATACAGTGTCATGTATAAACCCTATGGCATGTTATGCCAAGGCTCAAAATGGAGCGATCACACCACAATTACTCGATGGTGCGAACAACAGTTAACACCGCAACGCCCAGCGTTTATCGTTCATCGACTCGATCGAGCTGCTTCTGGTTTAATTCTTATAGCCCACAGTAAAAGCGCAGCACAAAAGTTATCGGCATTATTTGAAAAACGCAATATCGCTAAGCAATACCAAATTGTCGTTGAAGGACTACTAAAAGACTCTCCAAAAACAGTAACAACGCCTATAGATGATAAGCCTGCAATTTCGCACTTTACTGTAAACCAAGCGGCTGTTGAACATAACCTAAGTTTGTTAAATGTCGATATTGAAACAGGTAGAAAGCACCAAATAAGAAAACATGCCGCCAGTATTAATTTGCCTGTGGTCGGCGATAGACTTCACGGGACGGGTAATTTTGAAGAGGTAAACTTACAGCTGTGTTCGGTAAAACTAGCTTTTGATTGTCCGTTTAGCAAAGAGAGAAGAGAAATAATGCTGCCAGATTCATTAACCCCAAACCTGACAGCTATCACCAATATAACAAAAGCTTAGTTATTTCTATGGCGTGTATTTAAAGTCGCCGTCTTCTAATAGGTCTAATGTATCACCCACTAAATCGTCGGTCGCAATATCAGCAAGTAATTTAAAGCCTTTTTCACGTTGTGCTGTTGTTAATGCTTGATAAGGCAAGCGGAAGTTTTTGTCGACCGCGCCCGTCATCATCAATGCCGTATTAATGGCGATTGGGTTTGGCTCACAGAATAACCATTGCATTAAACCTTGTAGCTTGTCGTTTAATTCAACGTTTTCTTCATCCATTAGTTTACGCATTAAACCCGGCACGATATTAGACGTAACTGAAATAACGCCGTGAGATTTAAATTGATGGCGGCCAGAGTGACTTTCATCATCGTTACCAGACCAACAGGCAATACCGCGCTGCTCATAATAGGCGATACGATCGTTGCCAGCACACTCTTTCATGCCGACAAAGTTCGGGTGGTCGGCAATTTGCTCAATGATGTCAGGCGTTAAATCTTGGCCCGTACGGCTTGGCACGTTATAGATAAAAGCAGGACCAATTTCTAGCACTTTCTTAAAGTGTTCAACAACACCAGCACTTGAAGTACGACCATAATAAGGATTAATTTGCAGTGCGGCATCCATCCCCATAGCAAAACCATTTTCACTGGCTTTAATCGCCTCGCGGGTATTATTTGAGCCTGTATTACCTACAATAATAAGCTCTTTGCCATACTTGTGAACACTGTGAGCAATCAGCATTAAGTGCTCTTCCCAACTTAACAGGTGACCTTCACCTGTTGTGCCGCCAACAACAATTCCGTCAACTCCTGCTGCTATCTGTTTAGCTACTAACTCATCATATTTGGCTAAATCTATTTCGCCGTTTGAGTTATAAGGAGTTTTAATCGCAGTGATCAAGCTTGCAGAATGTAATTGCTTCATGGGAAATCTCGATAATTATTGCTGTCGCTAAGATAATAGATTGTTAACAGTGGGCGATTCTATCAATAACCCGCTTCAGGATAAACACCTCTTTACTGACAATATGCTGATATTTAAATTTTTGTCCTGACATTTCTAGTACTTTATAGACTTGATAATGCTCTTCATCACTCGGATCTAAAACATATTCCTTATCACCAATAATTTGTACTTTAGCCATAGTGAAGTGAATATCGCCAACAAGCCCCCAAAAACCAAATTCTGCGGTATGCTCTATAAGATTTCCTTGCTTGTCATAAGTAGAAAAATCAAACTGGTATTGACCATCTTCGGTCATACTCGCCTGTTCTAACTCTTGAGTTCCATCCTCTAAAACTTCCTGTCTTACCCACTCGCCAATCAACTGAGCTCTAGATATCGTCATAAAATATTGTCTTAACTTATTCTGATTATTTATAAAAAAAGCGGCAAAAGCCGCTTCTGTATTTTCAATAAAGCTAGAGCTTATTAAGCCCTAATGTAATTTTACTTAGTTTTAATTCTCACACCACCATTAACGGTTTCTATTTCGACATTAACTTCGCCATTGCCCACGATGCCCGTTAACTCTTTACCGATAAAACCGCTTTTTTTCATTTGAAGCCCCATGTCATTTTTTATACTGCCATGCATGGTTTCTACATCCACATCTAGTCCCATTGATTCTGGAACTGTTAGTTTAATTCTACCGTTAACCGTTTCTAATTCGATTTCGTCCAGATCACTAGCAGCAGAAGCGTAGCTAATGTCAATGCTGCCATTGACAGAACTCACATGGCTGTCACGAGTAAGGCCTTCGATTGATACCGAACCATTAACCATCTCAACATCTACTTCACCCTCTACCCCTTCGACCTGCAGAGAGCCGTTTACCATTTCAATAGACTTTAAGCTAACTGATTTCGGCACCTTAACAATATAATCAACAGCGCCTGAGCCACCATTGCCCCAGTTGTTTTTTTTGTGATGGGTTTGCACTATCACGCCATTACTGTTTGAACGCATATCAACTTCGATCAAGTTTAGTGCTTTTTCTGAATCTGCAGAAATATTAGCAATAACTTCAATCGCTAGTTTATCCCAAGTGCTAATGTCTACTTCGCCATTAACGTTGTCTAGCCTAAATTCACCATTAGCACTTACGTCAAAGGTTTTAGTTATTTTGCGTTCTACATCGGCAACAGCCATAGTAGAAGTAAGTATAGAAGCAGCCAAAATCATCTTAGATATTTTCATATTCAATTCCTTGCAATTTTTCTTTTGTTCATTTAGTTACTTGTTTTAATAAAAAGGTTTAAATGTTTAGCAGATAAAAGTAAATTTCTTAACATTATTAATTCAAGAGTCTGAAAAGCGACATGAAAGTGCAACTGTTAATGACGGGAGACGAGTTACTTTCTGGGGATATTATTGATAGCAATGCAGCTATGATTGCTAAAAACCTAAAGGAACTCGGTTTAACCGTTAATAAAAAAACAACCTTAGGCGACAAGTTAAACGAGTTAACTCAAGAGTTAACCCATGGCAGTTGCCTTGCCGATATAATCATTGTAAACGGAGGCCTTGGGCCTACAGTCGACGATCTTACTGCTCAAGCATTAGCTATGGCAGCAAATGTTCCGATTGTTTTGCATACTGACGCCGAAAAGCACCTTCAGCAATGGGCTGAACGCAGAAACTTGGCCTTGTCAGACGCCAATATGAAACAAGCTTACTTGCCAAAAGGGTGTAATATTTTGGATAACCCTGTTGGCAGTGCAGTAGGATTTTCAGTTAAGTTAAACAACTGCCATATTATTTGCACTCCTGGCGTCCCTAGTGAACTAGAGGCTATGTTAAGTTCAAGCGTAAACGACACACTCCAAACAATAACAAAGTCATTGCAAAAACCGCTATTAAAAAGGCTATACGTATTTGGTATTGGCGAAAGCAATCTTCAACAAAAAATATCTGATAACTTCGCAGACTGGCCTAAAGAAATCACCTTAGGATTTAGAGCAAGTTTTCCAACATTAGAAGTAAAACTGTTGGCAAATGATCCTGCACATGCAGATTTACTTAAATTTTGGACACAACGATTAACAGACTTTCTTGGTGATCATATTTTTGCGAAAGATGTAAGTACTCCCCCTTCTCTTGCCAGCATAGTTCAAGGCTTGCTAATAGAACAAGGGCTCAAAATTACTGCCGCTGAATCATGTACAGGTGGCTTAATTTCCAGTTTAATTACCGCTGAAGCAGGCTCGTCGCAAATATTTGAGGCCGGATACATCACCTATTCTAATGAAGTGAAACAACAACTAGTTGGCGTTAAAGAAGAAACGCTGCAAAGACACGGTGCAGTTAGTGAAGAAGTTGTTGTGCAAATGGCTAAAGGTGCTTTACACGCAGCTAAAGCGGACATCGCCATAGCTGTGTCAGGCGTAGCTGGACCTTCTGGCGGTAGTATTGAAAAGCCTGTAGGTACGGTATGGATTGCTTGGGGCAACAAAAACAATTTACAAACTCACAAGTTTTTGATTAAGGGCAATAGGCATTACGTTCAACAAGCAACCGCTTATCGAGCGTTAGATTTAGTTAGAAGGTATTTACTTGAAAGTGAACAACTTCCTGAATATTTATGATTGAAAATGTTGAAATGTAATCAATGAGTTATCTCCAATGATGATTTTTATGTTACCAAAGTGTAAAATTTAGTTGCTAACCACTATGTTTTAAGGTTATTTATTGCGTCATAAATCAAAAATTTATATATTTAGGGATAGGTAAAACTAACCTATAAGATGCCTGTAGCTAGTAACAAGCCATGACACGTGCTTGAGGTATTAAGAAAAGCTACAATGCGGCAGCAAAAACGCTATATTAGGAGCGCATTTTGATTGAAAAAAATTTCATCACTAGTGGCAGAAATACCATTATCCATAAAATTAGAAAATTTGACCTACTAATTATCAACGGTAGTCACCCTGTTGTTATCGTGAGTAACAGAGGTATTGGAGTTTACAATGGGACGATTCCACACAAAAAATCAGACGCGAAAAAGGCTTACCAAGATGTAGTCGATGTTAGTGCTATTGATGTGTTTGGTGAAAATAAAACTTTGTTGTTTATTCAAGCATTAGACAATAAAGAGTATAAAGTAGATTACTCTAAAGTTGGTACCAACAACTTTATTCGCATTCACCAAGAAAACTATATTTAGTCGAATTTAACCGTAAGTTGTAACACAGAGAGTTAAACGTGACCCAAGCTAGCTTAGTTCCTAACAAAAAAAACAATATAGACCTGTTACTCAAGCCAGTTAAAAATGACACCTTGTTAACTGAGGCTTCAATCCATGAGCTAATCCAAGAATCAGAGTACAGCACCCTATTCGTGGACAATGGCAACATCAAAAATGCGATAGCTGAGCTTAATAGTGTATTAAAGCCTCTGCAAGCTGGGCAAAATGGTCGGGAAATTCGTTATCAGGTGCTAGAAAGGCGAGATGCAACCATTTCTATCGAAATTGGTAGTGATGAAATGGAAGCGTCTGCAGAAATATCTACCGCGTTAGGCGGAAAACATTTAACTGCAAAAGCAATTTTGGTTTCTGCTCAACAAGCAGGTGTTACGCGTGGCTTTAGTAAAGAAGAGCTAGTAAAACTTGCCAAACACGCTGCACGAGAAGAACCAGGTTCTCTTGTTAAAGGCCTTATAGCGAAAGGTAAAGAACCTGTAAATGGCAAAGACGCTAAAATTAAGCATTTGGTGCAAAGTGCCCAAGACAGAATTCTTCGTCCTAAAGAGCGTGAAGATGGTACCGTCGACATGCGTGATCTTGGTGATATCATCTGTGTAAAAATTGGTGACCCTCTTGCTAAGAAAATCCCGCATACAGATGGTGTAAAAGGCTATTCTGTTACCGGTACCCCTTTAGAGCCACAACCCGGTGAAGATTTAGAGCTAAAAGCAGGCGATGGCACTTCTATTAGTCCAAAAAACAGTGACGTATTACTCTCTACTCGCGTTGGTTTACCTCGTATTATCGACAATGGCATGGAAGTAGACGAAGTCTACCAAATTAAAAATGTCGACGTGAGTACTGGCCATATTGATTTCGAAGGCAGTGTAATTATTGATGGCGATGTTTGTGAAGGCATGCGTGTAACTGCTCGTGGCGATATTACTGTAGGCGGCTTTGTTGAATCTGCTTTTCTTGAAGCGGGCGGAGATATAACAATTAGCAGCGGAATTATTGGTAAGAAACAAGAAGTAGAAGATGTTTCGTTAGATGATATTCAAATGAGTGCCAATATCCGTGCTGCAGGAAGCATTTACGCCAAATACTGCCAATATGCTGACATAAGCTGTAAAAACTTACGTATCGAAAATCAGATGATGCATTGCATCGTCGAAGTACTTGAACGTGTTTGGTTAGGTACTGAAGAAAAAGCAAACGGTAAATTAATAGCTGGTCATATTAGTGCTGGCACTGCAGTTCACGCGGGTACAATAGGTGCGACGGCCGGTAGCCCAACCATAGTTCGCTTTGACCATAAATTAGAAGCGCTTCATCAGCAAATGGAAGAACTCGAAGAAAAATTAGAACACGAGTCAAATCAGACTAACGAGCTTAAAGCGGCTAGTAATAAGTTAAGAAAACTTCCGAAAGATAAAGTGAACCCAGAAACCCTCAATAAAGTCATGTCTACTTACAAATACCATGCAGGTCAAATGGGCGTGTTATTAAATGAAAAAGAAGAACTAGAAACAAGTATAGAAGACTACATGACAAGCATCGTCTTAGAAGGTACAGAAAGAGTTTATCAAGATGTTCAGCTTTTTATTGGTAAATTTCAAGAACGAACTAAACGTGAGTACGGACCAAGTCGTTTACGTTATAAAGAACGAAAGATCATCATAGATCCTATAGTGTCAGCATGATCTCTTTATCTTCTATAAAAAAACGCCTAGTACCTTTGGCATTGCTATCTGGTGGATGGCTGTTTTCTTCATCTGCGCTTGCATTATCATGCGACATTAAGTTCAAGTACGGTATTATCATCGACCCTCATCATATTCGATTGCTAGATCATGGTATTACCCATGTCCAAATTAATAATGACAAGCAGTTATTTATTAAAGGGTATGAACAAAAGCTTTCTGCAGAGCAACAAGCCTTATTAGGTGAATATGCACAAGGCATACGACAACAAATTCCCGCAGCTGTTTCTATTGCTATTGAAGGCGTTGACGTTGGCTTAAAAGCCGTTAATAAGGTGATAGCGGGGGTTACGGGTGAAAACAGTGCCTCTCATCAACAATTGCAGCGAAAATTTGACGAATTGCAATGGCAATTACGAAAACGTTTTAACCACAGTGATGATAATTACTATATTGCATCCCAAGATTTTGATGAATTCGATGAAATTTTTACCGGGGCGTTTGAACAAGAGATCGAAACTCTGGTAATGGACTCTGTCGGTACTATGCTTGGAGCTGTTGGCGACGCTATGGTCAACAAGCAAGAAAGTAAAGGTGAAAGCAGAGCAAGTACGTTCGACAACAAAATTGATGGTATGAGTGACGGTCTACAGCTAGAAATTACTGGAAAAGTAGATGCTATTAAAGCCAAGGCTGCGAATTTCTGCCAAGATTTACACATATTGAACGATATTGAAGACGAGCTCATTAACTCAATACCTGCGCTTAAAGAGCATGGGTTAATTATCAGTAAATAGCCCTCGCCTTCTTAAATAACCTAACTTTCTTGCATTAATTGACCGTCTGCAGACATCAATGCCGCTATCCATTTGGTTTCCTCGATATTGGAAAAATAATAGCTGTTGAAACTAAAAAAGGAACGACCAAAAACGTTCCTGCAACTTCTAACTGTTTAAAGCGAATTATTAACGCATCAATTAACAGCCAAATGAGTAACGAAATCGCCAAGGGAATCAAAATCGCTTTAATTAAAATGAGAATTGGTAATTACAACAACAAAGATGACTAATTTCATGGCTTGCGATTGCGTGCTCATTAAAACCTCTATTTACCATCGTCTTTTTTCTTACCTACGGTTTCAGAAGCGAGTTTAATTATAGGAATAAGAGCGGTTAATCCCCCTTCGCTAAATTGTTTAATGTCTTTACCAAAGCGATGCAGTTTTTCCGCACTATCAGTAAAGTCAGCAACACTAGACTCAACACCAGATTTCAAATCGTTAAAAAGTGAATCCCTAATAGACTCTGCAGCCTCTACGGCGGGAGATTTTTGCTCTGCTGAACGAATAAGATATAGGGGAATGAATGACAATACGATATTTATTGCCACCATTATCCAAGCTTTTTGCGCAAAAAAATGCAATTCAGAAAAGTGTAAATAAACAGCCACATTTGCCGTTAGCAGTGCCAAACCTAATAAAACGATGGTGGCAGCTATAAACACAGCCGACTTTTTTTGCTTAGCGACTTCTAACGACAATAAACTCTTTTCAATATCGTACAGCATTTGCATTTTATCTATTTGATGTTTCATTCCCTACCCCTTTATACATGAATCTTATGCATTTAAGTGTAGAACTAATGACACAAATAGCTGTGTTATTTTAAGTTTAAAATATGTATGGGTGGAGATTTCAGTTAAGCAGCTTTCCTTTGAGTAAGCCCCGCGACAAGGGAGATAACAAAGCCCACCATAAATACGCTAGTGAACATAGCGAAAAAGTTTACCCAAGGGTTCATAAAAATTTCTTTGTCTTGCTCTAACTGAGCAATTTGTTGATTAATTTCAACTTCAGGTAAACCACTTTGACGAACAGTTTCAATATAATAGTTAAAGTAATTGTCCATAAATTCGGGTTCAATGTAAGTAACGTATGCGACGTTATACAAACCAAACATTAGCGCTGCAATAAAGCTAATACCAAGACCTAAACCAAAAGCCTGTTTGAACGAAACACTATCTGGCGCTTGTACTTGCTTCAATTCTTTTACCGCCACAAAAATCGTTAATAAAGACAATACCATGGTGGAATAGCCAATGACCTCTCCCATCTTATAAGTAGAAGGATCTGTGCCCATAATCACACCGCCGATATAGGGTACGAGCACGACTATTGTGCCGGCAATTAAACCAAACTTAATCATTAACTGTTTCATTGTTCTTTCTCGACTGATTGAATGAATTCGAGTCTTTATCTTGTTAAATCTAGCCTATAATGTCGTCACCCGAAAGGGTGATATGCATTTAATATATAATTTTCAGTGCCTTAGCCTCAGCCACCGCCTGAGTTCGATTTGAAACTCCGAGTTTAATAAATAGCTTTTTGAGGTGAGTTTTGACGGTATTTGTTGAAATAAATACACTATCGGCAATCTCTTGATTGGTGTAGCCTTTCGAAAGAAATATCAAAAGCTCTAATTCACGCGCTGTAAACTCTTGCTGTTTAACTACATCTAATGTCGGCTTTTCGACAACCACCTCTTTCTCTTTAATGACCTTAGCGGGTTTAAAAAGCCACGCAGACACTAAGCCAATAACTAAAAATATTGTTGCTGTTACTGCGAGAAAGCTATCTAATGACATGCGATAGCTAAAAAATTGATACTCCACCAGCTTTATTAAAGCTAACAAAGCAAATAGCAAGCAGCCGTATTTTAGTATCAATCGTCTTTGCACAAGTAAAACCAATTAACTATTTACGCAAACAGTACGTTGAATAGTCATTACATTGCAAGTAATTTGAAAAAGAACGAGCTCACACTAGCTGTTTTGCTCGGCATAAAAAAAGCCGATAACTAATTAGCTATCGGCTTTTATAAGAAGAGTATTAATTAGTGATGAAACTCAATCGTTGCTACTTCAACAGAGCCGTCGAATGTACGAGTTCTAACTTTTCCCTTACCCTCAACGTTTACTGTATTAACTTGGCTTGGCCAAATGTCACGCAGTGCTGCGTGCTCAATTTTAAGACCGCCTAAAACAACTGGTTGTTTAGTTTCCTGATAAACCCAGAAAAACTTACCTTCAACTTCAAAACCAACAGATTTCAAATCGAGAAGCTTTCCTTGTTCGTCACGAATGGCAAAGCGCTTAACAACATAATCAAAGAATTGTTGTTGCGTTTTTTCCGAGCCAATAATATCAGCTTCTTTGCCGAATATTTCTTTTACAGCGTGTTCCGCGTCATGAAGATAAAAGCGATGACTCACTTCAATGTTTTCTGTTCGCGGGTTAAAAAGCACTGTGCTTATAGCTGCTTTTTGTTGATGGCTAACAGCTGTGCTACTAAACAGCACAGCCACCATAAACAAACTAACGATTAATTGCTTCATCATAATCCTGTTTATTTATCTTCTTTTTCTTTCTTTTCTTCGTCGTCTTTGTCGCTTTTCAGCTCTGTTTTAATGTCGTGCATAATGTCACGGCTAACTTTGCTAGTGCGGCGCTTCGACTTGTACGCTTCAACGCGTGAAGGAATGATGCGACGTGGGTAGTGGTTATTCTCTACATCTACGTCAGCTGTTTCCCAGCGAGGGTCAACAGTTACGTTAACTAACTCTTTTTCTTTCTCTGTAACGATAAGCTTACTTACTGCTTTTGGAGACTTGCGCCAAATTTCAGCAGGAATACGCATTTCTTCTTTACTACCGTCAGCAAATTCTAACTCAAGGATAATTGGCATAACCAAGCCACCTTTGTTAGTGAAATCTAATACGTAGTAGTTCTTATCTTCAGACACTGTACGTTCGAACGCTTTACGCTCCCAGTCTTTCATGCCCTTTAAAAAGCTTTGATAAGAGTTACGCTCTTTATTCGTTACAGTAAAGCGATCATTTTCGTCGTAGAAATCTTTAATGTCTGGGAAGCGCTCAATCCAAAGTTTCTTACCTTCAGCTTTGTTACGCTCGTCAGTTAAAGAGTATGGCTTATCAAGCTCTACTTGACGCTCACGTGCAAAATCGATGTCTGGATCTTTAGTGTCTACGCGTAACTTGTAAATACGATCTAATGAGATATCTACGTGATCAGTTGAATAGAACCAACCTCTCCAGAACCAGTCTAGGTCAACACCAGACGCTTCTTCCATAGTACGGAAAAAGTCTGAAGGTGTAGGACGCTTGAATTTCCAACGTTGCGCATATTCTTTGAAAGCAAAATCGAATAATTCACGACCTAAAATCGTTTCACGTAAAATGTTTAATGCTGCAGCTGGTTTAGTGTAAGCATTAGGACCTAAACGCAATACACTGTCAGACTGAGTCATAATTGGTACCTGATACTGAGACTTCATGTAGCCAGTAATATCACGAGGTTCAACACCCCATGGGATCATTGGGTCCCACTCACGACCAGCAACGCCGTCTAAGAAACTGTTTAAACCTTCGTCCATCCAAGTCCATTGACGCTCATCTGAGTTAACAATCATCGGGAAGTAGATGTGACCAATTTCATGGATAACTACACCAATAAGGAAACGCTTCTCAGCTTGAGAATAGGTACGAGAACCGTCATCACGAAGTTCAGTACGCGGACCGTTAAACGTGATCATTGGGTACTCCATACCACCTACAGGGCCATTAACTGACTGAGCTGTTGGGTATGGGTAGTCAAATGAAAAGCGAGAGTATACTTCCATCGTATGGATAACCGACTCAGTAGAGTACTTCTTCCATAGATCGCCACCTTCTTTCGGGTAGAAAGACATTGCCATCACTAAAGGAGTTTCTTTACTGTCTTGTTTGTGACCACGTGCATCCCACATAAATTTACGAGATGATGCCCAAGCGAAATCACGAACGTTATCAGCTTTAAACTTCCACGTTTTAGTTTTGTTAGTGCCTTCTTTTTCGTTTTCTAACGCTTCTTCTTCAGTCACGATGAAAACGATACGGTCAGCATCTTCAGCTTTTTCTAAACGCTTACGTTGTTCTTTCGTTAAAACGTCTTTAGGGTTTTGCAGAACACCAGTAGATGAAACAATGTGGTCAGCAGGAACTGTCATTTCAACTTCGTAGTTACCGAACTCTAATGTGAACTCACCGCTACCTAAAAACTCTTTGTTTGTCCACGCTTCATAATCAGTGTATGAGTGTAAACGAGGGAACCATTGTGCTAATAAGAAAATGTCGTTGCCACCTTCACGAGCATCATCAGGGAAGTGCTCGTAACCAGCACGTGCATTCACTGCATCTTCTTCGACAATATTGAAGGCAAAATCTAAAGCAAAGTTAGTTTTTTGACCTGGTTTCAGTGGTGTTTTAAGGTCGATACGCATGTTGGTACCAACAATAACAAAATCTAATTTGTTGCCACGGCCGTCACGAACATTGCTAATTTGGTAACCTAGCTCAGTATCGTCAACAAAGTGCTGACGACGCAACGAGTGAAGGCTCAATTTCGCTGGCTTACCGTCTTTTAACGACTTGCTGTTAAATGTCTTTGTTAGCGAGCTGATTGAATCAGGCTTAAAGATATTTTGATCTAGTTGAAGCCAAAGGTACTTCAAAGTGTCAGGTGAGTTATTGGTGTAAACCATAGATTGCTTAGCTTCTAAACGACGCTTCGCTTCATCTAATTTTACTTTAATTTTATAATCAACCTGTTGTTGCCAATATTGATGGCCCGGTTCACCTGCCGCATTACGGTATACGTTAGGTGTTGGCAAAACTTCGTCTAATTGACGAAATTTGTCTTCAAAAGAGCCTTTTGTTTGCTTGATAGCGTCGCCATGTGCAAATAGCGAAGCACTACAAACTAACAACGTGGCCAGTTTCATTGTGTGTTTTCTCATGATTGTTTTACTCACATTTTGAGTTGAAGCGCGCTCTAGCTACGCGCGAGCGTGTGATAATATAACAAACTTTTCACATAAATCTTGCTGTTTTATCAGAAAAATCTGTTAAATCATCGCTTTTTACTTGTTAAACCTTAAAAAGCCGCTAGCGATTACAATCTATCACAGGTTTTGTCTCATGGGTAACTCCAATTATTCGTCAAATATGCTACATTTTAGATACGCACATTTTCGTATAAATATTAGGAGCCTAGCGTGCCAACGTTTGAAATTAACCACCCACTAATAAAGCATAAAGTTAGCCTGATGAGAGCAGCTAATTTAAGCACTCGAGACTTTAGACTTTTAGCCAGTGAAGTAGGCAGTTTACTCACTTATGAGGCAACAAAAGATTTAGCGCTAGAAAAGTATACCTTTGACGGTTGGAATGGCGATATTGAAGGCGACAGGGTCAAAGGCAAAAAAGTAACGGTCGTACCCATCTTAAGAGCCGGATTAGGTATGTTAGATGGTGTCGTTAATTTAATCCCTAACGCTAAAGTAAGTGTTGTCGGCTTATACCGAGACGAAGAAACACTTGAACCTGTAGAGTATTTCAAAAAGCTTACCTCAAATATTGATGAGCGCTTAGCGTTAGTTGTTGATCCAATGTTAGCAACAGGCGGCTCTATGGTTGCCACTATAGATATATTAAAAGAAGCAGGCTGTAAAAATATTAAAGCACTAGTGTTAGTTGCAGCACCTGAGGGCATCGCAAAGATGGAAGAAGCGCACCCTGATGTAGAAATATACACAGCAGCCATTGACAGCCACCTTAATGAGAATGGCTATATCATCCCTGGGCTTGGTGACGCAGGAGATAAGATATTCGGCACTAAGTAACCACTCCCCTCATTTGCTTTTTTACGAGAATTTGCCCGTGAATAACAATATTTCTATTAAAAACGCAGTTGCTGGATTGCAAATGCTTTTTGTCGCCTTTGGTGCGCTTGTTCTAATGCCACTTATTTCAGGACTAGAACCAAGTGTGGCACTCTTTACCGCAGGCATAGGTACGTTGGCCTTTCATTTTATTACGAAGAATCAAGTCCCCATCTTCTTAGCCTCTTCTTTTGCGTTTATCGCGCCAATTGGCTATTCGGTGTCTACTTTCGGTATGGCACAAACGATGGGCGCACTTTTTGCTGCTGGCCTCGTTTATATGCTGCTTGCTGCTTTGGTAAAATTAAAAGGTAGTGCATTTCTACATAAAATTTTGCCACCAGTAGTCGTAGCCCCAATAATTATGGTGATAGGGTTAAGTTTAGCGCCTGTTGCCGTAAACATGGCAATGGGTAAAACAGGTGACGGTGCTGCCGAGCTATTCCCATACCAGCAAGCGTTGTTAGTATCGATGGTATCGTTAGCGACCACCCTATTCGTTGCTATGTTTGGCAAAGGCTTATTTAGGCTAGTGCCAATATTAGCAGGTGTCATCGTTGGCTATATACTTTCATTTGCCCTAGGCATGGTAGAAACGAAAGTTGTCGCTGAATCGAGCTGGTTTGCTATGCCTAAGTTTGTCACGCCTGAGTTTAGTTTAGCGGCAATCGCATTTATGCTGCCTGTTGCTATAGCGCCAGCAATAGAACACGTCGGTGATTTACTGGCGATCAGTAACGTAACCGGAAAAGACTATTTTAAAAAGCCAGGCCTGCATCGCACTCTGTTAGGTGACGGTGTCGCAACCTCACTTGCCTCCTGCTTTGGTGGTCCGCCTAATACCACCTACTCGGAAGTGACTGGTGCAGTGATGTTTACCAAAATGTTTAATCCGGTGATCATGATTTTTGCAGCAATCGCTGCGATTTGTTTGGCATTTGTCGGTAAATTTGGCGTTGCGCTACAAACGATTCCTACACCGGTGATGGGCGGCATCCTTATCTTGTTATTTGGCTCAATTGCCAGCGTAGGTATGAATATTTTGGTTAAATCTCAAGTCGATTTATCAGAGCAGCGAAATCTAATTATTGTCTCTACAACCTTAGTATTTGGTATTGGCGGTATGGCAATCGGCAATCAAGACTGGAGCTTACAAGGAATAAGTTTATGTGGCTTAGTAGCAATCTTTCTGAATCTCGTATTGCCAAAATTAAAAACGACAGAAGATACTAACTAAGACGTTATCTACAAGGTTAACACCGCAAACAAAAAAACATTAACAAAAGCCGGTAAACTAAAGTTAGAGTGCTCTATAAAGCAAAAGGCTACCTAGTAATACCTACTAAGTAGCCTTTCACTCTGTCATCGCAATATTTGAGTAAGTAATGCCCTTAGAAGCTATAACTTACTGAAACACGAATATCTCGACCTGGTTCATATAAACCACTAACAATTTCCCAACCAGGAACATGGCTATAATCACCAACACTTGAGTGGTCACGGTAATGTTCATCAAACAAATTTTGAACAGCAAGGTTAACATTCAATGCTTCACTTTCTAGCGGTTGCCACTGTAGGTATATGTCGTGAACTTGATAACCTTCTTTGTCGATGTATTGAGTTTCAGGTAACCAACCTAACTCTACAGATCTAAATAAAGCTTCAATGTTATTTAAATCTTCAACTAAGGTGAAGTTCCAGCCAAACTCTAAAGTGTCTGTTAAAATGTAGCTAACGTTTAAGTTCCATGTATCGCCGCGTTCATTTGCTAAGCCGTTTTCTTCGTAACCTTCAACAGTGTGGCCATTTAGCTCAGAAGTGTTGTTGTTGTAACTTGCAACAATGTTTAAACCGTCATTGTTATAGCCAGCTTTTAATTCAAAGCCGTCAGTTTCTAACTTTCCAATGTTCTCATAATAAACACCTTGGAAAATTTTATCTTTGATCACATCGTCGATATCACTTTGGTAATAAGATGCTACAACTTGCCAATTATCATTGTGATACGTTAAGCCAACTTCTTTGTTAGTCACTTCTTCAGGCTTAAGTTCTGGGTCAATGGTTGCTGATTCAATAGTAAAAGAATCACCGACTAATTTACCGCGCATCGCTTCAGCATAACCTAAAGTTAGTAACCAGTTATCTGAAATTGTATAGTTAAAACCTAGATTAGGGCTAAAACCGTCACTGCTAATATCATTATCAAAGGTAATCTGTTCTAAATCATACTCATCGTAGCGCGCACCGAAACTAAATAATAAATCCGCTGTTAATTGCCAATGGTCTTGGAAGTAAACACTTGAAACTGTCCCTTCTTCCTTGTGGCCTGGTGCCGCATCTGGCTCTAGTGAACCCGAGCTTACTTTGTCTTTTCGGTATTCAACACCATATGTTAACGTATGATCTGCTAACTCAGAGGTATTGCGTAAGTCAAAACCCGTTGATTTCATTTCACCGCGGTACTTACCCCAACGCGTGTGCACGTCTTGGATAATACTATTTTCAGTGCTGTATAAGGTCGCTTCTATATTGATTAATTCACTTGCCGAGTAAGTGTAGTTGGCAACGATAGTTTCGCGCTCACCATCCATTGGGAATAAAACAACACCTTCCATTGGGTTCCAGTTAGGACGTTGTGCGTATTCGCCTTCTTCTTCACGGTTTTCATAGCTTAGTGTTAAATGTTGGCCTTCAGAAATCTCACCGTTTAGTTTGAAGAATGCTAGGTTCTGCTCAGCAGATGTACCCATGATTTCTTTGCCACTGCCATCTTCCATGTTTTCATTATCAACATAGATGTAAGAGCCAAGAATACCCCATGAATCGCTCAAAGCACCGTATAATGTTGCCGAGGTTTTGTAACCGTCATTTGAAAAGTAACCCGCTTTTAATGTGCCACCAAAGCGCTCACCCGGCTCTAATAAATCTTCAACATCTTTTGTTTTAAAACGAATTGCACCGCCAATTGCACCTGCGCCAGCCGTCGCTTCACCTGCACCCGCTTGAACTTCTACTTCTTTTAAAAGTTCAGGCTCAATTGCAACTCGACCAATGTGATGGAATAACGTACCTGTTTGTGGTGCGCCATCAACCGTCACGTTTAACAAGGTATCTTCCATACCTCGAATATAGATTTTTTGTGCAATACCTAAAGAACCACCAACAGACACTGAAGGAATCGTTCTGAAGATATCTGACAGATCATTTGCTTGGAATTTTTCTAGCTCTTCAGCCGTAACTTCAGAGTTAGTTGTTTGACCTACAACAACAATAGTTTCAATATCTTCTTCGGTAACTTCATTTGTTTCTGCAAGTACTGGAGATGCTGCGAAAGCTAGAGAAACAGCTATCGCCAATGGCTTAAGCCTTGAGGCTTGAGTGATACTTTTCATTTTGATTCCGATTACGCTAAAAAATTAAATGCGAATTATTGTCATTTGCAACAATAAATAAAGGACTTTTACATTTGTTACACAAGTAATAAAACTGCAGTTAACACTTAGGTAAAACGATGTGCATTTCCAAGCCGCCTTCATCGCGGTTATTGGCGGAAATTTGACCTCGAATCGCAGAAAGTTGCCTTTTGGCTAAAGCCAAACCTAAACCAAAGCTATTACCTTTTCGCTCACGTGATTTATCAACACGAAAAAAAGGTTCAAAGATAGCTTGCAGAAAAGGCTCTGGAACACCTGGCCCTTGGTCTTTTATTTTAACGTGATATTGCCTATCGCTTTCAGTCAACGATACTTCAACACATTTACCTTGCGGGGTGTAACGAAGCGCATTTCTTAACACATTCTCTATCGCCTGCCCTGCTGCTCTGTGACTCGAATTAACAATAAGTGCTGAGCGTGGAAAATTACTCTCTATACATACATTTGGAAACTCAAAAGAAGCATCTTCTACGATAACATCGAGCAAATCAGTGAGCTCTAAAGACTCTTGTTGTAATTCTGGCCGTTCATTTTCCAACCAAGCTAAAGTCAGGGAATCTTCTACCAATTTTCGAATATGCTTAGATTCTCTGCTTATTCTTTCGATGTTCTCTCCTTGGCAGTGCCTTTCAACTTCGGCAAGGGCGATATCCAAACGCGTTAATGGTGTTCGCAGTTCATGAGAAAGATCCGCAATGAGTTGTCTTTGACTCACTAACTGCTCACCTATTCTATCGGCCATGTGGTCAAACGTTGACGCTAATTCAGAAAATTCATCATGCCTATTTCCCATTAATTCTGTCGCACGTACATTGAGATTACCCGCGCTAAACTGCTTCGTAGCGCTCTGTATTTGATGAAGCGGTTGCATAATATGGCGATAGAGAAATAATGCTAATAGGCCAAGTAATATGATTGGAATAATGATTTGCAAAGCTACATCGGTATAACTCCAATATGCCCCCGGTCGCATTCTTTGCGGCAACCGAATCAACAAACTGGTTTGCGCTTTAGAAAAGGGTAATTCCATGACAGGATTAGCCTTAAAGTACAGGTGAATCTTCCAATCAACACTGCGCCCCATGTTGTAGCCCACGTTGTATTGTTCGGTAAGCTTACCTCCAGATATTTGTTCTATATTAAAACTTGCTACCGTTGCCCAAGTATTTTCTTGCTTTTGTAAGTTCGACAACCAACTTTCTAATGCAACTTTGTCGCCTAACAAATACAGCTTTTCTGCTTCTTTACCCCAAGCTTTTAATTGAATTCGATGTTCTTCGGCAATATGACTCATCCCTTCTTCTGTTTGAGTCGTAACCTGATCAATTAAGTAAAATAAAGCAACAATACCTGCAGCAATAAAGATGCATAGATACCAAAAAATACGACGATTCATATCAGGCAATACCCTTTACCGTGGCTAGTGACAAGGCGATCGCCAGGTCCTTGAGCTTCGTTTAATTTTTTACGCACTCGACTTAGGTGCATATCTAAACTGCGGTCATAAGCACCTAAGGTTCTATTAAGCACACGCTGATATAAGTACGCCTTACTTAGTACCTCTCCTTGGTGAAGCATCAGTTCCCATAAAAGTTTAAACTGAATTGGTGTTAAATCGATATGTTCTTTATCTACTTTGGCTAGCTTACCTTTGTATTCAATGGTGAGGTTGCCAAGTGATAATTGCTGAATCTCGTTATCATTGTTTTGGGGCAGACTGCGCCTTAAAATAGCATCTATACGAAACAGCAATTCAGTGGTATTGAAAGGCTTAGCCACATAATCGTCCGCACCTTCACTAAAGCCAACAATTTTTTCTTGCTCAGCACCTTTAGCCGTTACCATAACAACAGGTGTTTGACATGACTTTCTCAACATTTTCAACAGTGATATACCATCTCTTTTAGGTAACATAATATCGAGTAAAATAAGCTGATAAAGGCCGCTTGCGGCACGAATTAGCCCATCTTCGCCATCATAACTTTGATCAACTGTGTACCCTTTTGAAATAAGCAATTCAGATAATTGCTGATTAAGCGCTTCATCGTCTTCAACAATTAAAATATTCGTTTGTCTTTTATTAAACATGGGGTTTACTTTCTTCGTTATTCTTTTCACTCAAAGAAAAACTGTCGCTTTCCTTGTAACATCTGGTATTACAGAGCAAACATCACAACCAAATTAGCAAATAAACTGGCAATAATGCGTTTACTTTCAAGGCTAATCAACAACAGTTAAATAATTTGCAAATGTAACAATTGCAAATATTAATGAAAATCATTGGCATTTGGCAAGCACTATATTAGGCTAACGAGCTTATTAGTATCTAGCCCGATAAATTCTTTAAGTTTTAAATGGCTAAAGCTCCTTAAAATGGATAAATAACATGATGTTATTGATAAAGATTGCTGCCTTACAGTTAGTTTGGCTGGCCTCCCTCTCCGTTTATTTAACTGCCACTCAACAAGCATTTTTGAAAAAACCGCTAAATAAAAAGTTAACATGGATAGCTTTTTCGATTTTGTCTGTCACCTCTATTTTCGTCTTTAGCCAGGTATTTCACCCGCTAACCTCTGTGCTTTTTACTCTTTGCGCCTTGATGACATGTTGGATAGTCCTTGCCTTAGCAGCAAATCAATTTAAAAATTTCAAACATCTCCTCTTATCAGGCTTTTTAGCCTTTACTTTAGTGGGATTACTAGGAGGTACCTATGTGGGCTAAAACACTATCAGGGCTTTTTCTAGGTTTTATATTGAACGTTAGTTTAATGATGAATATTGCCTTTTTATTACCTGTTGAACGACAAATAGTCTTACTTATTGGTTATATCGGCGGCTTTTTTGTTTGGGCAGGAATAGCAACTTATTTTTATAGTGTAGAGAAATTAAAACCAGCAATATTAAAAAGCAGCTGTGTTCTATTGGTTTCTGCAATAATTAACGGTTTATTTGTTTCAAAGGTACTAGTATGAAACGTGAAACGATTAGAAATGCCACAAATGCTCATGGCTGGGTTGGTTTAATTATCTCTGTGCCTTTATTTATCGTTTTCTGGGCAGGCTCTATAACCCTGTTTCTTCCAGAAGTAAGCCGTTGGGCGACATTACCTCACATGCCTATGGCAAAAACAGATCAAATTCCTTCATTAAATCAAGTTATTGAAAATAGTATAGCCAAATACGACTATGACAAGGGAAGACAATTTTACTTGCGGACTCCTAGTGATTACTCGCCTTACCTAACATTATCTGTTCCTGTTTACGATAACCCTGAGAAATCACAACGAGCCAAAGAATATCAAAACGCCATTAAAGAGCGACTCGCCAATGGCGAAGCTCTTTCAGATATTCAACAAGATCTAAAAGCACCGAGTCGAAGCAGAACGTGGAAGTACTTACAAATTGACCCTAGTACCCACCAAGTTTTAGCAGAAGAAAGCCAATTTGAAATGGCACATTTTATTAATGAGCTTCATTACAATTTTCATCTTCCTCAAGGTGACTATATTGTCGGCTTTGTGACCTTCTTTTTCTTAGTCATTATTTTTACAGGTATCGTTATCCAATTGAAAAAAATGATAGCGAACTTTTTTCTGTATCGTCATGACAAGTCAAACCGCTACAAGATGCTCGATTTACACAATGTTGTCGGTGTTATTAGTCTACCTTTTGCCATTATGTACGCTGTTACAGGCCTGATGTTTAATTTAGGTGTGCTGTTTCAAGCGCCAGCAGTATATATGTTATACGACGGCGACAGACAAGCGATGACAATTGACGCCGGTTACGGCAGGTTAAGCCAGCAACCATCTTATCAATATGCTCAAATGCCAAACTTAAATGAGCTTGCTGCACAGGTCTCAACACAAGACAACGTGACCTTCACTGGCATGAACATTCAAAACTGGGGCGATGAAAACGCCGTTATTCGGATTATAGGCATTAAAAAAGGTACGTTTTCCGAACGATTGAGTCGCTTTTACTCAGTAGAGCAAGATGGTTTTCCTAGCGAGTACAACCCGCAAGAAACAAACATTTACGCAAAGGGTAACAGCGTGATGTTCCAAATGCACATGGTTGATTATGGCGAAATAGACTTACGGTTTATCTATTTCTTACTAGGCATCGGTGTGTGCGCCATGATAGTAGCAGGCAATGTGTTGTGGATAGTAAAACGCTTAAATAAGAGGGAGCACCCAAAAACGATAACGGTATTAACAGGCTTAACTTTAGGTGGCTGCATTGGTGTTATGGTTGCGACTTCATTTGCCTTTTTACTAGAGCGAACCTTACCTATAGAACTCACTGAACGAGGTCACTGGCTTGAGGCTGGTTTCTTTGTCACGTTATTCGCTTTTATTTTACTTGGGTTTATTACAAAGAGCATTAAACACTTTATCCATCGCGGTATGCTGATTACCGCATCGATACTCACATCTACCGTTATTTACGACCTATTTTTTATGCATAAACAACTGATTGAGCTTTGGCAAGTAGGGTTTAAAGAGCCTTCACTAGTAACCTTGTCCTTAGCGTTAGTTGCTGTACTTTTCTATTTATTAAGTAAAAGGTTCAACGTTAGAGATAAACAGCATAACCCTGAGATAAATTTAGCAGCACAGGTTTCGATACCAAACAAACAATAAATAGAAAAAGCCACTTCGATGTTGAAGTGGCTTAAAGCTTCTTAAAATGAGTGTTTACCGCTAATTCTTATTGATGATTATTTACCTTTCTTAACGATTTCCGTTTCTACTTTTTTCACGAAAGAGCGCATTTGTAATGTCGTGTAGTCTATGTCTGCAGCACTAAAGCTTTGACCGGCTTGCATTGGGTAACCTTCTAGTGACCCCAAGAACTCCTGCACTTTATTGCTCACAGGTACGAATGCCCACATGTTATCGATCATCCAACGTAAATACATACCTGATTCATTTGGTGCTTTCTCAAATGGGTCTGCCCGCAAGTTGATAAGCTGTGGCCATGCTGGTACTTCACGAACACCTGTTGCCATATCACCTTGTACTAAAGCAAAGCTTGCTTTCCAGTCATTCCAACGAATCGCATTTAGTTGACCCGTTTGGCTAAAGTACATTAGCGTATCACGAGGAGACTCTTCGACTTTACCTTCAAAGAAAGGTTTGAAGTTAAAGCCATCTAAATGTACACGCCAATCTTTGTTATTGATCTTGGTACCCTTTTTAAGATCTTGAACTAAAGAGTCATCACCCATAGCTGCTGCTAATGTTGGCATCCAGTCTAAGTGAGACATCATGGCATTTACCTTTGAACCTGGTTCAATAGTGCCCGGCCACCTTACTAACTGAGGTACTCGCATACCACCTTCGTATGTTGTACCTTTTTCACCGTGGAATGGTGTGTTACCGCCGTCAGGCCATGTAAAAGTTTCTGCGCCGTTATCTGTGGTGTAGATAACAATGGTATTGTCTGCAATCTCTAACTCATCTAACTTGTCTAACAAGATACCGATTTGCTCGTCATGCTCTAACATACCGTCGGCATAAATACTGATGCCTGATTTACCTTGCCACTTCTCTTGTAAGCGAGTGTGAACATGCATTCGGGTGCTGTTGTACCAGATAAAGAAAGGCTTATCTGCTTTATGGGCTTTATCAATAAACTTAAGCGTCGCACCTAAGAATTCTTCGTCAGCAGTTTCCATACGTTTACGAGATAAAGGGCCTGTATCTTCAATACGACCATCGGCATAGGCGTGAAGTACACCACGCGGACCGTATTTTTTCACAAACGCAGGATCTTTCGGGTAATAATAAGTTTCCGGTTCTTCTTCAGCATTTAAGTGATATAGGTTACCAAAGAATTCATCAAAACCGTGTTTTGTCGGTAAATGTTTGTCTTGGTCACCCAAGTGATTTTTACCGAATTGACCAGTCATATAACCATTTTCTTTAGCTACATCGCCAAGGGTTGGCGCCCAATCAGGAATACCATGAGATGAGCCAGGCATACCAATTGTCATTAACCCCGTTCGAAAAGGCTCTTGACCTAAAATGAAAGACGCACGACCTGCCGTACAACTTTGTTGCGCGTAGTGATCTGTAAAAAGCGCACCTTCATTTGCAATACGGTCAATATTGGGTGTTTGATAACCCATCATGCCGTGGTTGTATGCGCTAATGTTGTAAATACCAATATCATCACCCCAAATAGCCAAGATATTTGGTTTCTCAGGGTTGCTTGTTGCAAATGCTGAAACAGACAAAGTCACTAACCCTACAGTCATCGCAGCTTTACTTAATGTCGAACGAATAGACATAATCATTCTCCTGCCAAATGTTCAGTTCAAAATAACTGATACAAATAGTAATCGAACAATTAACGGCTTAGAAATTAATAAAAAGCAGAGTAGTATAAGCTAAACTTATAGTACAAAACTTTATTCAGGTGCAATAAACCAATGAGTCGCTACTTACGCAATATAGATTTAAACTTACTCGCCATTTTTTCAGCATTAATGCATGAAAAGAATTTAAGCCATGCTGCTGACAATTTAGGTATGTCGCAACCTGCGGTTTCCCAGGCGTTAAAACGATTAAGGGCAATTTATAACGATTCTCTGTTTGAGCGACGTCAAGGCAAAATGATGCCAACATTAAAAGCTGAATCTATTGCACCTGTTATTGAAGACATGCTCAATAATGTCTCTATGACGCTACCTGACGACGGTAAATTTGATCCGAGCAAAGCGCAAAATAATTTTCATATCAATATAGTTGGCGTTGAGAGTAGCTTTTTACTAACTAATTTAGCGAGCAAAGTCGCCAGCCTTGCACCTAAATCGAGTTTAACAATAAGTACTGATTTATTAGTAGAGCCGGCAAAAGCGTTGCGCCATAAAGAGTATGACCTTTATCTAGATTATGTGGCAATCGAATCAGATGACTGCTACCACGATACGCTATTTGAAGATTCAATGTTCATTCTAGCCCGTAAAGGCCATCCTAGGCTAAGCGAACAAACCCAGCTAACACTAGAGGATTTTTTAGCTGAAAAGCACGCGGTGCTTCGACCTAGAGCTAACAATATTTATCCGGTTCAATATGCATTAAAAGAATTAGCGTTAAATAGAGAGATTAAATACACCAGTAATAATTTCGAGAACATTGTCGAAATCATATCGGTGACTGACTACCTTGCTATTGTTCCAGGAATAATTTTAAGGTCTATTAAAAACATAGAGCAATATCAATGGTTTTCTCCACCCTTTGAATTATCCTCAAGTAAAGCATTTATGCATTGGCACTGGAGCATGGAACACGTGAAATCACATCGCTGGTTACGGAATCTTCTAAAAAATATTTGTGCTGAATATCAGGCGAGTAGCTTATATAGATCAGGCAATGACTAGTTAGCATATTACATTGCAGCAAGAGTTAGCCTTCGACAATCAAAGATAAGAGCAATAGCTTTTTTACTAAGTAAAATCATGAGCGAACAGGATCATGGTGACTTAATAAAGAACCGTATTGGTATTAAATCTTTGTCCAATTTATTGACAGAATGAAATTTCTTGCCTAAACATTCATCAGAGGATTCTAACCAAAGCGGACTTGGGTAAAGCACAAAGATTATAACTACTATCATTGCTGCATTCGTCGTTTCCCATCTTTTAAACTTTCCCCGTTTCAATCGAATAAAGTAGGTCAACTATGGAAAACATGATCAGTATTCAAATTTTGAGTGAAGTGAACATTTTTAGAAATGGAATTGTTTGCCAATTAGAACGATTTCCAAATTTTCATCCCTCAGCATTAACTGGCATAGAGCAGCTAACCTTTCCAAACTTTAATACCTTGTGCGTCATATTAATCGATATCAATCTGCCTAGATTAATTGAAACAATCACAAGAGTACGAGAAACAATTAGTGGTGCAAAAGTCATTATTTTAAATTTGTATGAAAACCACGGTCAACTCCTTAAATGTGCGCAGCTTGGAGTTGAAGCCATAATATCTCAATCAGCTAATATTGAAGATCTGGCAGATTGCATCAATAAAGTCGTCGCGGGTCAGTTTCATTATAGCTCTGAAGCAACGCAAGCGATGATCCATCAACTAAATGGAACGACAAGCCTAAGCCAGCAGTCAGCCTATATAAATCACTTAACTCAGCGTCAATCAAAGGTGCTGGAATTGTTAGAGTTAGGAAAATCTAATAAAGAAATAGCTAAAACTTTATGCATCGAAGTAACAACGGTAAAAAACCATGTACACACTATACTTAACAAACTGCAAGTACAAAGTCGGTGCCAAGCTGCCGCACTGTATCGTCGACAACAGAGCCGGGTTAACCCAGCGCTCTAACTACCTTTTGGAACGCGTCCCTGGAAAACAATAAGCACAAAAATCATAACCGAGTAATTTTGCGTCTTTAAGGTTTTTCATGCGAACGCAACGATCAATTCTAATTTCATCAATTTGGCACTGACTTTTCTCATTGTTTAAATCATGAACTTCTAACGTAGATGCATTACCCAGATACTGTGTAGCTCGCCTGTCCTTTTCTAAATCATCGACTAATGTTGCACTTTTATCAGTATTTAAAATGAGGTCTCGATAATTACACTTACCTACTGCAGGCATCATTAATGTTGAATCTACGGAAATAGCAGGATCACCTGGTAACTCAGCTCTTAAAAACACGGCTTGCTTGGTTCGATTAGTATGAACTCGAATGCCACTAGGTAATCGTTCTAAGTCATCTACTTCATCACCACTACTTTCAGCAGCACTTGAAGACTCCGTGCTTGACGCCGCACGAAGCATTAACTTTCGATATTTCTCAATTTCTAGTGAACTAAAATCATAAGAAAGCACAAATTGCCCCTGCTCATTTGTGGTAGCCGGTTCAACCTTTTTAAATGGCTTCTCATCTGCATAGAACAAGCTTACTTTGGCGCCGATAACCGGACAGCCTCGTCGATCATAAACATAGCCTTTTGCCATCCAAGATTTTTCATCACATGGCTCTTTGTCTGGATTAGCTCGGTTCGCTTCCATTCTTAAACCACTGATATAGTTCTCATTCGCTTGCAGCTTACTCTCCAAAACAGTAAACCTTTGGTGATCTTTATTATATTTTTGCCGCAAACGGTTCGCCTCTCGAGTTTGCATTTTAGCTTTACTTTTTCTTAGAGATTTCAATGCATTTATTTCGGAAAAGCGATTTTCATCACTGCTATCTAGACCTTTTTCAACAACATTGTTGGCATCGGTTATCGAAATTCGACGATTATTTCCATTACTCATATTTTTCTCCTAACCTAGCAAACCGAGCAGTGGCACGGGTTGCTCAGTTTGTTTTAGCGGTTTCGAGGTTAAGTTTGCTAAAAATCCATTATCTGAATTACAGGAATTTAAAAAATCAAACAGCACCTGATTGCCCAATTGCGACAAATTATTGCCCACCAAGTTATAGGCGCGAATACAATGGGTTCCTTGGTTTTGTGATGTGACATTACCAAATAAGCTAACGCTTAATGACGAAAACAAAGCTCCTGCAATACTTTCCTTAAAACGATTACCTATTTCGCGTACCGTCCAACCAAACACCAAAGAATGGGTGAGATAAATTTCATCTAAAATAAAGTCATACGAGATATCGCATTGATTATCTTGAAAGCTAACGTCATCTAGTGAAAATATGCCTATCGACATCACGCCTAACTTAAAGCCAGTTTTGTCTGCCAAATCCATCATGATTTGATTGTCATTACACAAGATATTGCCATTGCCTAAATAGCCAAACATTCGCTGAGAATCTAATCCTGGTTGACTCACCACAAAATAATCGTCATCGAGTTCTTGGCGTACAGGTAAGTCGTCAAAATCTTTTCCGTTATAAAGGATTTGCTGAAGATAAAGCTCATTAGAAATACCTAAATTGAAAATCGAGACACATGAAACGAAGAAAGACGGTGCGCCAAAATCAAAGACAAATCCTTGTGAGGTAAATTGATTCCCCTCTACAGAGACAGGTCCAAGTGCGGTAATTGATAACGATCTTCCCAATGGTTGACTAACAATATTATTGTGTATTTTCGCCGCTGGCACGCCATTTTGCCGCTCGTAGTATCGATCTAAACTCTCAATGACAACTTTTGGCGCAGTAGTAAATTGCAACCATATACCTGCCCTAGCCCCTTGTTTGGCGTTGTTTGCCGGCTCGCCGTTTTTCGCTCCGTTATTAACAATTCGGTTGTCTGAGATATCGACACCTTCACTGTGCAAAATATAAATCCCACACACAGGCTCTAAGTGACTATTACCATTGTTGACAACAGTGTTACGACGAATTTCAGCGTTATCTACATCAGCTAAACTGATGCCACCATAGCCCATGCTTTTCACCATTTCATCCGGTGTTGGAGCTAACGAACGAGATAAACAATGTTCGATACGATTATGCTGAATGACTAGCTCTTCGATACTGATAAATTCGTCGGTGCCTTCTAAGTTGAAAAAAGCAATAACACCTATACCGTTGAGACCCATATTACGTATCTGGTTGTGTTCAATAGTTAACTGATAAATTGTGCCCGTAGAACGATAATCAGGCCCCTCTTCGCCAATGAGATAGGGTGGTAAGTAAATCCCGCCAGGTGCACAAGGATCACAGGCATCCCCCATACTAACAATCCAACCGATAACGCCGTTGCTTTGGTTATCATCATTTTGATTAGCATCAAAAACACTGCCAAGGGTAATACCGTTTCCTATGCCACCCTGAATAACATTGCCAACAATAGTCACTCGCTCAGAAGTTCCTCCGATATGTAAACCACCGCGTGCAGCTCGAGCAAAAGTGCTCGCAGGTAACCTAAGCCCAGGCTCATCAGCGTCAACGGCCGATGGTTCAATAAGTAGTTCATTATCTTTGATGAGCACATCATCAGCGGTGATGAACATACCATGGTAATCCGTTGACGAGTCTTTCATCAGAACTCTGCATTTTACTACTTCCACTTCAAATGCTTCATCGATTTGCAAGGCGCTGAATCGGCTGGCAGTAATAAATAACTCACTGAAAAATAATGACGAACTGATACGAACGCCACGATTGTCTTTTTGATTGGAAGCACTATTAGGCACATAAATGCCCCTACTATCTTCATGGGCAAAAATGCTTAAGTGTTTAATACGAACGTTACTAACACCATCTATTAAAATACATGGCTGTGCACTCGCTGCGATGATCTGACTGCGCTCTCCACATCCTTCAATGGTGACGTTATGTTTAGCAACAATGATATTTTCACAGTACTTGCCTGCTAACAGACAAATTTTGCCGCCTTCTTCTGGTAAATGGTCAAGTGCATCTTGAATGGACGTAAAGTGACCATAACTATGCGTGCCATCTCCAACGGTAAAAGTACAACAGGTTCTTATTTTAGTTAAGGGGTTATAAGGCAACCGACAATCACTTATAAGCTCTGCTGACGTAACACCATTGTCAGTTTGCCAGCGAACTAAACCAAGTGGTGCTCGATAATGTTTAACGCCATAAGCGAGTGCTCCTTGCACCGTTCCTAACTCCCAAGGAACAACAACATCTGGAGAACCTGTTCTGGCGGCGATAGTCCAATGCAAATTGGCTCTAAGTGGTCCGCCACTAAATGCCACAGTTAAGCCAGTGTTGCCTAAAACCCCATTGGCGATAGGAATTTGAGCCGGCGATGATACATCGTCTCCTCTGTTCCAAACACGAACATAATAAAAGCGCTCAATGTCGCTACCATCGTAAAAGTCGTCGACATCTTCTCGTGTTAACCATTGGCTGCCGTAATCTTCATCTATTTCCTCTTCAATTAAGAAACTGCTAGCATCTTCAGCTTGGTATGAGCGAATAACCTTAGTTAGAACACCGGATAATTCCGCAACTTTTTCTCCGTTAGGTAGAACAGCTGACCAAGGCAATATCTCAACCACTTGTCCTTGTAGTGGCCACCGGGTTGCATCTTTAGGTTCATTGAGTAACTCAACTCTGATTCTCGCTCCTTCATGCATTGTTATTTTCGCCCGATACAACGGCGATGCATTGTCAAAGCCCCAAGTAAAATGAGATGCGCTAGTTAACTGCACTCTTATTGATTGATTTTCGTAATGAAGATAACCTCCCGCTCCGCTTGGCGAACATAAGTCGGATACCTCAGTAGGCTCACTATATGACACCTGTAAAGCTGCATTAGTGGCAAGCTCCATATCCTGTTGTTGTTCACCGAATAGACTCCACTGCGACAGCGCATTTTGCCAAGCTTGGCTGCATTGCTGGGCGCCAATATCTGAGACAATTGCCACCCGATGCATGGTTTTGATTCGTGCCGAAGTATCCGGTCCTCCAAGAGCAACTTCAAATAACTCGCTATCTTCAATCGCTGAAACAGGCTGTTGCCACGCGTCTAAATATACGAGATCAATACGACTCTCTCCTTCTTCAGGAACGTTTGGCCATTGGCTTTCAGCATCAAAATTAAGCCAATCGGTTTGTAAGTGAAATTCTTGATCGTGTTCAAGAGTTAAATAAAGGCCACCTAAATAACACTCCCCATGGCTAATTGAGAATGCCACTTTGCCATCTATTTCATCAAAATTTTTAAGTAAGAAGCCATCGTTGGGAGAGCCATAAGGCCCGATTGAATTTAAACGGGTACGGCGCATATCCTCTTCAATAATACGCGCATGTTCATTAACCGTTTGATCGTCTAGTATGCGACCTTGCTGCATACGAATACTGTTGTAATGCTTAGTAAAGTCCGTTGCATCACGTGATAAATCAACTGTAGACATGTTAGCTCCTCTTACATCTCAACGATGAAATTCGGCGTCCGACCGAAAGGCAAATACTCATTCACTTTTGTTAGCGTGCTTTGCAGTTTGATTGGGGTTAAGGCTTGGTTAAATGCACCTATTTCAGTATCATTTTCTCCGCCAGTAGCGAGACTTGGATTTAGTTCGCATAAAAGGTGGGCATATCGATAGTCACCAAACCTAGTTGACACAAATACGCCTGATGTTTTGTCTAATTCAACCGAATGATAAGGATTAGCGACATTAGAGCCTTGAGGCCTAGCACTAAACCTAAAGCAGCCATTTTGGTTGTCTGTTACAAAAACTAGACCACAAAACAACGAATTACTGGCAAACAGGCGCTCGGCATTTAACGCAATATCCGTTTCAGAAGGCACAATAAAAGTGCTACGTTCAACGTTAACCTCAGCACTTGGTAAATTGATAAGTGGCAGATCAAACTGCAAAGACTGAAAAATAGAGTCGCGAACCTGCAAATATTCTACGCTAGCATCTGCTCCTTCAAGTCGAATAGTTGAGCAAATGCTATTTTCTATCGAGAGAAACTCAACAAATCCTTGAATAACTAGCTCTACCGGCACTAATTCACTACCATCGGCAGCTTCCCCTCCAGGGTCAAAGCTACAATAACGAATGGTGACTCGTTCAAAATTACCTGACAAAATTATCCTGCGACTTGTTCTAGCTCCCAGCCATAAGCCGTCAATCACTAAAACAGCATCTTCTTGAGCTGCATTTAATCGCCAATGATTATTTAACACAAAATAAGGTCGCTCACCTTCTGCCGCGACAATTTGGGTATCGAGTACATTGAGCTGATTTTGCGGAGAAGCATAAGTGCGACTATCGGTAACAATTGCCGCCCCTTGAGCAGGGGTTCCTTGGGCAACAGAGCCATTTGACCAAACAGCATCTGCGTTTGGTTCTTCAACTTCTCTAGCAAATGCCCCGGCTCCAATAGGCGATAACATAGCAACAAGGTAGGAGGCTACCACAGAGCTAATAGCATTGGCTCCCCTGTCTAAGACTATCCTGCCGGTTTCCGGAGAAATGAAAAGTGCTACTTGGGCAAGCAGAGGCGGTTGCCAGTTCGACAAATTTGCAGCTTTAGTATAATGACGGCCAACTGGTGAAGGTTGATGAGAAAACCCGATTGCAATTGAAGGCAAGCCATAGGACGCATCTTGTGAATCCCTTTGCACATGCCAAGGTGCATGATGTTCACCATTTGGCAATAATGCCGCACTGCCACAATCTCTAATAATAGCTCGTGCTAGCAACTCCGATAAAATACCAGCATCAGTCAAAACTGCACTACTAGACATGCCAGAAAGCACTCTTAATAGGGCATTACGATGGTGAAAAACCTGTCCCTTCAGTAACTCTAAATCGTTGGCCGCCGCTTCTCTATCAGCCTGATTAGCAATTGGCGCATCTGTTAAAATCCATGCTATTTCTTCTGAGGTTACTTCAAATATTTGTTCAGCAAGTAAACAACATGAAATGGGTTGAGCTAGTTGCCATTCATTTGCAGATTGCCAGCCTTGCCACTGCTGCTCTCCAGTACGACAAAAAAGTACAATATCTCTGCCGCTTGGATCTAGGGTAAACCGTTCTCGACCATCTGCTAACGTGCCAAAGTGACGAGGTTGAACATCACGGTAGTCAACACATACAAGTCGATGGATATGGTAACTTATAGTATCGATTTGTCGACGGCTTGCACTTGTTGACGCGTTTATGTTTTTATAACCCTTAGTCACTGTTCGTGCTTCTGGGCTATAGCTAAATTCGTCAAATGCTGTACCGGTAAGATCTCCTCCACGAGAGCTTCTCAAATTTGCGGTGCCACCTTGCGGTGTTTGGGTAATTTTGCCTTTTTTAGACGCGCAGTCTAACGTGTGCCACGCTCGAGCAAGCCGTTTAAACTCTTCAACAAGTTTACTGTTCCAGCCACCGATATCGTAAACCAGCTGCTCTTGAACAAGCGGGGTTCCCTTTCGTCTTCGGTAATAAATGGTTTTTGCGGTATCTACTTTTCGTGCACGCAAGTCTAATGATGACACCAGCCTCGTTGCAACCAGCTGCGCTATATAAGGTACCGCCCAGTCGCTAGCTAACTCAACAAACGCATCATCCCATAGTCGATCTTGGCTCCTTTTGGAGATTGCCGCTTGTTCAGCAATTGCTTCGACAAAAGCACGTAAGCTATTACCACCAATAAGCTTATCTTGCTCACGATAGATAGCAGGAAGCCATTGCCATAACTTCTCTGCAAAATACGCTTGATAATCGTCTTGGGCATTAACCATTTTAACTCACCCCATTAATCGTCATTCGACTAGTTTCTGTGCCGAACACACCAAAATCGAAGTAATGATAATTTTGGGGAGAAACGCCATAACCGCGCAGTTCTCTACCATTGATTCTCAACATGGTCACAGCTTTGACACCCGAAACTTGCTCTATTCCAGCAATAATTTGGCTAAAATAAATACGACCTTCAGGCCCTAATGAATAAGGATGTATCAGTCCACTAGGTAAACTTGAAGAGGGTTGCTGATACAAAGCTTTTTGGACTTTATCAATGACTTCGCTTTCGATATAACGTTCATCAATATCAATATTAATCGCCATATTAGCAGGTTCAGCGAGCGCGTTTTTTACCTCTATAGCTGCATCGGGCTCACTGATATTTTTCAGCTTCATCAATATGCTAGGTTGCAGTTGTGCATCACCGATGTATTGGATTATCGCCCGTTTTTCAAACCGAAACTTATCCCAATAAAAACTGCCTTTTACCGCTTTAACGCCCGCTACTTGATGGGCAGCAGCTTCAAGATCTACTAAAGACACTGCGCGCCCCATAAGCAACGCACTTTTAGGTGCGAAGTGTTTTATTTCTTCTGGCGCTTCAAAGTCTCCTCCACCAAAAGCAGGTAAAACATTTTTAACTGACGTGATACCTTTTACTGGTTTTGATAATTGGTTAATAGAACCTGCAGGAGGAACATCTGCACCAGCACCATATCGATAATGTGCAACAACTTCAGCACCAGTATTTAATTTTGCACCACCGCCAAACTCAATAAAGGTATTTTCATCTTCGTCGTGTTTTACCACATAAACTTGCTGGTGCTGCCCTATTCCATAAAAGCTAGAGACTTGGTGCCACAGGATTCCGTCGACAAAGATCTCTAGTGATGAAACTAAACCGCTAGCATTTTCAGCAGCAAGATAAGTTAACGGGCTTTTTTTCAAACTAAATGATTGCCATTTTTGGCTGGCATCTCCAATACCTAGCAGTTCTCCAGTAACGGTTTCGCCTCTTGTTGCTTTGACAACATTTCCGTATAAAGAAACAGGGGCAGCAAGCGCTTCAGGCCATAATGGACTTTGATCAACAATCGCTCTCCTGCCAGCAGAATCGATGCGCCCTTTAGTTTGAATCCCCTGTAAATGTTTATCTTCTAAAACAAGGTTTTCTGTCAGCACCCTAGAACTATCATTAATATCAAGTAACTTAATTTGATCCTCTTGGCTTAGCGTGCTTTTGGTTGGAACAATAACTTTGGCAGCCTCAGCCATACCGTAGAAAGCCGTAATTTTAGCTCTATCACTACTATTAAAGTTCAAATTAGCGTGTAGGTTAAGTTCACTGACTCGGGTTTTTATATCATCGCTTTGTAACTCCGCGGACAGGTTACCTTCTAAATCTTTTACGGCAGTTGTAACACCCGATAAAATTGTCTGCTGCCTAGTATTCGCTGACGTGACTTCTCTTACTTTCAGGCTTCCCTGATTTTCAAAAAGAACGAACTCACCGGCATTGACCGGTAATCGTGAATCCATTATCACTTTATTACCGTCAAAAGGGTTATCATCGCGCCATAACGGTGCGCCATTGCCAAATGTATAAATGCGTAATTGTGAATATTTAGCCTGTGAGGGTACCGCAACAGCAGCTTTAAGCGATATTTCTACAGCCAGCTTTTTCGAGGGTAAAGAGACGGATTTAATCTGTGCAATATAAGCTGTTCTTTTGATGCCATTAAAGCACAGGACAATGGCTTGACCCGACTTAACCCTAAGACTACTAGGCTCAACAAATACGGAAGACAAATAAGACATTTCAATATCATCTTGCGGCACCCTTTCAATTTGCAGCTTATTTACTCTAGGTTCTAACCAGTAGTTAGATTCCACCTCGAAGACCTCAGGCGGGTTCCCAAAATATTCACTACTACTAAACCCTGTTAATGTGGGCAACTCTATGAGCCTGCGCCCTTGCGCTTCTACCGCTAACCACACTTGGCTAGCGATCGCAGGCCTGGGTGAATAGCCAAGCAAACTAACCAGTTTTCTAGGCGTTCCTTTTAAATAAGCTGTTCCAAGGTAGCTATTGTTACTTAACATGCTGTCGTAAAAACTCAGCACATCAAAAACATAAGCTGCCATTTCGGTTAGCATTAAGCCTAAATCTTGTCTATCACGCGCTCGCCAATGTCTAAGTTCCGGTTGACGCCCAACTGCGTCTAGCAATGACAAACGCCACTGTGGAAACATTGCCAGCGCTCTAGGAATAGTGCTAAGACCTGCATCAATATTTTGCGTTTGTGGAAATACATTATTTTCGCAAGGACAAATCATGCGCCTCCCTCCATGATTAAACGAACCGCGCCACGCTCAGGAAGTAAGCGGCTATTCGTAATATTGATAATCTCACTTACACCAACCTTAAAAATCAGCTCTGTAAAAGCCCGCCAATTAAACCAGCCTTTACGACGAATACGCATGCCATTTACTGCATGCACGCCATCTACCGATTGAATAACTGATATCAATGACGAACGCAGTAAAGGGGTGCCAAAAGTGAAATTATTGGGTGAAAAAAAGCCTGAATGACTTTGATTGCCAAACAAGGCTTTCAACACGTTAGACTTTACTTGTCCCTTATATGCATTTGCTAACACGCAAATACGAATTTCTAAGTCGATATTGGCATACACGGGTTGCTTCACGCAGACTTCCCTGCCGACTTGGCGAACTTGATTTAGTTGGTATTCAAGTGCTCGCTTCTCTTCTGTTAAAAGGTGAATATGATCTTCTGGGTCTGGCGTCACAAAAACGCTTTGCCAACTGCCGGTCCAACGAAAACTCGCGCCGGCCTGTTGCACCCAACTCAACCGCTGGGCGATTTCTTGATAATCAGCACAAGTAACCGCTCTGTGACTAACCGCTCGATATGCCTGCGGCACGTTTATTTTTATTTGTTCATTTGACTCTGGATCTCGCCCACCTGAAGCAGCAACAGGATTTGTAACACTGAGTATTCCAAGTGGCCTGCTCAGTGGTGATGCAAATTCACTTGAAAACTTGACTAAAGTGTCTCGGCTCACGTTGTCTCTAACACCATTGCCTAATCGATAACGAAGGGAGAAAATATCACCTTGATGCGGTGCTTGACCAAAGTCACCATCGCCAAATCGGATAGTAAAACCAAGACTCGTTGCGTAATCACTAAACGTAAACGTCTCACCTATTTTTTCTGCGCTAAACACTTGACGAAAGCAGCCATGTTCCAAAGAAAAAACCTTATCCGTTGGGCCTGCGACTTTTTCTCCTATCATAGTAGGAAGCCAAGCCCAATCTTCGTTAGGCTCTCGTTGTAACAAGATTTCAGGCTGTCCAGTTGAAGGGGTACTTGGGCCTTCGGCTAACCAAACCAAAGGGCTTTTATCAGAATTAGGTAAAGAAAATAGAAACTTAACGCGGCCTGTTTGTTCCTGACTATGTGTTAAATTATTATTGACACCAACACGTTCAATTGTCCGAGGTAGATCTTCATTTGCCTCGAATTGAGTTGTTGGCTCGCCAACACGGAACCTCAATGGGGCTTCACTTATAGCAGGAATAGTTGTACCTGAGGTGGCGGGAAGAAGGTTCGCTCGTACAACGAGATATCTTAAATCTATATCGTGAACTAACGGTTTATCCCACTCTATCGTAGTTACGAGTGTGTTGGTAACAGGATCGAAGCCCTGCTCTGCCGAAACAATTCTTACCAAGACACGATGTTGTGGCAGCTCAGGTGACGGTGGAATTGTCGCCAGTAAAGCCCACTTTCCTTGAGAATCGATATCTAGATCCGGTAAACATTCATTAGCAAGGTGCCCTTGCAAGGTTAATGACTGACTTCCACGAGGCAAACACGCACTGTTTTCATCCCAAATATAAGGCAGAAATTGGTTTTTATTTACTGAAAGCGCAAAGTTTTTACCTAAGTCCTTAATACCATTACCGAGCTCAAAACGAACTTGACCGTTGTTATCGGTAACGCCAGTTCCCGCAGCTAGATGTGTATCGTCAGAGACGGTGAAATCTAACCATGTTTTCGCCCCACTGCCGCTGTCTATTTGATAATCCATCAATTGAGCAAAGTGCTGTAAGCTTCTGCGTTGCGTAGCATCAGAAAAATTTGTTTCACGGTGAATGCGATCTTGCGCATAACTCATTTCATCTCCTAACGCACTGATTAACTCAACATACATCATGCCTAAATCTGCTTCGAGCCTATCTTGCCATGATGGGTATTGCTGAGAAGCAAAGTCTGTTAATACCTGTCGAAAGCTATCAAAATCTCTGGCTCGGTAATCAACAGGAAAATCTTCAGTTTCTTTTGGAGGGCATTCAGGCTCTGACTCTCGGCAGTCAAATTCAGTCGGGCAAGCAGCTTTAAAAGAAAAAACAAGATGATTGAAGAAAGAGTCTATCGACTCGTGGTTAATGGAAAACTGGTAAAAGCCAAAGCCGCCAACCTGTTCTACACGAATGTGCATTGCCGACCGATTATTTATCGTGACTAAGTGGTCGATAATGGCTACTACGGCAACTTTTTCAGGTTCAACCTTACTCAATGCAATAATTTCAATATCTTCTGCAACAATAGTCGACAAATTCGAGACAAGCGGTGCGGGTAAAGACAGATGATGATAGAAAACAAACAGCTCTATCTGGTTTGGTGTAACCTGAATAAAGTCGAGCCCAGTTATGGTTTCAGATTGACGAATTAATGCAACACGATCAGGTAAAGTCATAGCGTCACCGTTACATTGAGAAAATCTGATGTTCCGCGTGCTATAACACCATAGCGAATGTTTATCTCTAGCGTTTCATCTAAAGCATTTACAGACACTTCTTTTACGTCAATTACCGATCCCAACCAAGTATCTAGTGCTTGAAATATGGTCGATTGGGCTAACGTTGCGGCAATTTTTCCACTTGGTGAGAATACTAATCGTTTTATGCCACAGCCAAAATCGGGCCGATTGATACGTTCACCAGGCGAGGTGAACAATACTTGCAGCATTAGCTGTTTTACGTGCTGCTCAAAATTGGCCTCTTGACTAACTTCACCAAGCGGCTCATCAATAGCGAATGGATATCGTAAACTCGTAAAAGTCTCTGTCATGTCAAGCTCCTATGAGGTACTAACTACGGGTTGAGTATTGACCACCATGACGTTACCTTGCGGCGCCATGGTGGCGCCGATACATAAACCAACACTTGCGGTTGAAAGCGTAGGTAAGCCGTTAACACTATTGGTAATATCTGGCTTTACCCACACGACAGAAACACACGGGCTAGGAATGGGGGACGGCGCTGCTGGAATTTGAAATGGACATCCTGTAATAGTGAAAGTATCGCTCGCCGTTGCCAATGTTGCGCCACCAGCAGACACTTTGCTATTACTCGATGTAATTTGCACTGTACCGCCATGCGGGCATTGAAGTACTGATGCAGTTGTTATCGCTTGACCTGACATGTTGTTACCTTTTTCATTCCTATTGAAATCCGTAAAACTTGCTCGGACTTGATAAATACTTTAAATGGCGCCTGCTTTACGTCACTTTAAAAGCGCCATTGTTTACCGTAACCCCCGAAAGGCCCACCTCGACCTTTCCCGGTGCAGATTCAGAAACGACACCAGAGCCACCCACAGAATGTGTAGAAGGTCCCGCTTCTGTTAATACATCTAAAGACCATGTTGTCGTGACGTTTTGTGAATTAGTCAGCACCACTTCACCTAGCGTATCGTCAATTTTTAGTTGTGCGTTTTCTGTTTTTAAAATCCTGGTATCTGACGTCAAAACTTCACTTGGCAATTCACCATCAGCCCAAAAACAACCTGCCCAAATAGGAAAAGAGGGATCGCCACCTTCAAACTCTATCCATACACCAGCCCCAACCGGAGGAAGAAAGTAAAAACCAACATCTTGGCCAGCATAAGGAACACACGGAACTGCCCATACTGTTTCTTCACCTAAAACTGCAGGCACTTTTACTTGTAATCGCCCACGCTGACCGAGTAAGTCATTGTTGTCGACAACGACACCTCGATACTTGCCAAAGTAGTGGCTGCGTATCCAGTTTTCTATTTCCTCAAGTCGATTTATTTCCACTATTGTTCCCTCGGCAATTTACTAACCATTCCAGCCATTTCGCACTAAATCGACAGTCATTTGATGGTCTTCTTCATTAATTGAATGAACAACTTTCGACACCATATACGCACCAGAATGACGACTTCCCAGCCCAGAAATATTCACCACCGTATGCGCTCTAATCACCTTGCCTATACGTGACAGTTTCGCGGTTAATCGAGCACCGACAAACCAACCGCTTTCCATCAACACCGCATTAGCGCGCGCTGATAAATCTCCAGCGTCATCGGAGGGCACAGCTAAATGAAGCTTTCTGCTTCCTCCTACGATCTGGCTATATGGAGAAGTCGCCATATTGTTTAATGTTGAACTCTGACTTGAGCCGTCAATGTTGCCTAAATTATTTAAATCTAATTGCGACAACTCTGCCGATACCGGTCGTTCGCTGTTCCAACTCAACTCTATCGCATCGATATTGGACTCAGGCACATTAATACGAAGTTCAACTTCCGCTTCTCCGTTAACAGGAGGCGCCTTAAAGTGGCCTATGGTTACACCAGGCGCCTCTTCCGTCAGCCAGAACCAAAACCCATTACGTCGCGCTAGCTTTTTAATAAACCTTAAGTCAGTTTCACGTTGCACTAGCGCATGTTTTAAATCAGTGTGAAACGTTGCTGTTACCTCAACATCGGGCACAATGGCATATTGTGCTAATAACGCCATTACCGCAGTTGAGTCATTCATGTTTGAGCGCACAACCGCTTTATTTTCGCGATCCATTTCAACCATTTTGTCCATTCCATAGACATTAACCATTGAGCCGTCACCACCTTGTGTTATCGAGATATCTTGATGTACAACGGGGCCACTCACTAAAATGCTGGGCAAAGGGTCTCCTGGCACCACCACTGATAACAAGCTTTCAGGGCCCAGCAAAGGCTCTGACAATATCGGGAAATCTCCATCCTCGATACTCATGCCAAAAGATAATCGATATTTTGTTGGCATATTGATCCCTTCCACCACTTCAATTTCATTTGGCAATGGCATCGATGGATCAGGTAAGCCATTAGGCAAAACGGTTGCACCGAGGGACATTAATCTCTCCTCAAGCTAATAAAAAGTGCATAACGCTCGCTTACTTGTGTCATCAATATCTTCTCGCATTACTCACACCTGTCTCAAAATTCACTAACCTGTTCACTTCTGTTTTAACGCTTTGACTGGGATTTTCACTTCTCGTAGCTCAGATAAAACATCTGCAGTCATCGCATCATTTAGCTCAGCGATTCGCCAATAGCCTGTTGTATTTGATAAGTAATACGCGGCAAGGTGATCATATCTCTCCCCCTGCCGGCGTAAATGAATACCTCTCAACTCTTGACTAGGTGCAGATGCAAAAGCAGTCGCAGTAACTTCTCGTCCCCGTCCATCAGTTAACACCAGCGGTGTTGATTTCGCGTAGCGACTTTTATTGTCAAACATATCAACTCCTTAAAATGGCAACATGCCAATAATCGACTCAACACTATTTGCAAGATTAGCAGTCGCCAGTACTTCTTTTTGGCCACGAGTAAACTTGTAACAGGCTTTGGCGATTTCTACAGAAGCGCCACTAGCTGGATCGCCGCTTACTTTCACTAAATCATTTAAATCCAGCACTCTAATACCTAAACTCGCCTTCGCCCTCGTCGGATAAAGAATGGGAGAAAATTGCTGCTCTTCAATCGATAAGCTGGTAATTCGAACTGGCACAACTCTTCCTGGTCCCCAAAAAAACAACACGATTGGCACCTGTTTTCGTTCTAACTGCTCCGCAACGCCAGCGATACTTCCGGCACCACCAGGGGCTACGGAGCCAGCGACTGTTCCCATTAATCCGCCTAGTAAAGAGTCTCCGGGTGGATACATCAACATTTCAATCGCAGAGACACGATCAGCGACACCGCTAACAAAGGCAACAGGGTGAGTTTCAGGTTTTTCTAAAGCATCACTTGCATCTAGTTGTAAATCTAACGAAAAGGTTTCTTCGGGGTCATACGGTTGCGATAGCGCAAGCTTTTGCTCATCAGTCAGCGCCGCCTGTTGGGCTTGACCTTGATCATTTACCGAAACACTCCGCGTTGGTGGTTGCCACGGCTTTAAGGTGCGAGAAAACGACTCGGGGTTGTATTGAAAAACAATAATATTAGGAATAGGTATGAGCATTGGCGCGCCGAAATAAATCAGTGCTCCTTTTAACAGGTTTGGTGTCCGTGAATACCCAGTCATAACCTTTCCTCGGTTAATATTTGAACTTCGCTTTTACACACTTTACGTTTGGCATCATCACGTATCGACGACCGTCTTACTTTTCTTTTAAACATTTACCCTACCGTCCAATTCCCACTTTCCATTACTTTGTCAAAATGAGATCTTGCTCTGCCAAACACACCAATCATGTCACTTTCAGTTAATCGATAGTCTGCGGTTTGTACTCCATTTGCATTACTAATACGTGAATTGGTTGATACTTTTGCAAGGTCGTTGTAGTAGCGGCGTTCGTCATTTTTCAAACCACTTTCCAAGCGGTTTAGCATATGTGATCGCATCCATCTGTAGGTCTCAAGCATCGCATTTCCAATACCTCGCTGGACACTGGCCTTTGCCTCTGTAGTGGCCACAAGTTGGGCGAAATCACTTTCTGTCTCGCCAAACATCGCATCTCTCACTTCTCTACTCGTATTATCTTGCACTCGGTTTCTAAAATAGTTGTGTATAGTATTTCCCTGTTTAGAAGAGCCACCTTTTTCTTCGTCCGGCTCTCCAATGACATGAAGTCGCGCTTGTTGATGAGTAACTCGAGCAATGAGTAATGAAGGCATATTTCCGCCACGACCAGACCCTTTTAGCGCTTTTATTTGCAACTCAGTGCTAGCATCTTTCTTGAAGCTCTTTATACTGTCGCCATCCATTTCCAAGCCTATCCCCTTCACGGTGTTAATATGAGTAAATGCTTTGTGTCCTTTGTTAAGGTTAGAGAAATATTCTATGAGTAAATACTGCGGGACATGATGTGACTCCCGATCAGCTCCACGTTGATAGCCATCGCCATGTAAGCCCAAACGTAGCCGAGGTATACCGAGGTCTGATTTATTTTGATAAGAGGCCGTTTCATTACTTGTATCTAAATAGTAACGTTTGTTGGGTAAATCATCGGCTTCGAGTCTTTGCTGGCGAGCACCATTGATTGTAGCCGCCGCCACTAGTGCCTTTATGTCTTGTTTTATGCCATGTTTAAATCGATAGGCATTACCAACAAAAGGTTTGTTCGTTGGACCAAGTGCACCTAAATAAGACCTTGCAATCGCTCTAAAGCGTCTCTTCTCACTATCACTTGTCGCCTCATTTGGAAAGGAATTGTTGATAACTGTGTTCCAAAGTTCAGCACCAGCCCCTGCTACAGGAATACCAGGAAGATAAACATCACGAACAACAAAACCAGCAATGGGGTTGTCACGATCAAGTTCTTTGTGACGACCAGAAGTGTTTCGCTTATTCAATTGAATATCTACACGCATCCCGGTATTTGCAAATATCCAAGTATTAAGCCCTCGAGCAAAACTTCTAACAGATAAATAGTTGGAAGGGGATTGTTGATTTGACCTCGACTGCTCCTCTTTCTGCGCATTTTTCGCTATATTTTCCACCGCTTGAGTAAAGTTTCTACCCGTAAATTGCCCCCGGATTCTCGTACCTATCTCTACTTTTACCGAACTTAGATGCCCTGCAACATTAATATCTAAGCGTGAAGAATCTGCGACACGTGCACGCAACCTAGCCGCCACATTAGTCACTTGCCGACCAACCTCAGGCGCAAGAGGCGTTGCACTAGCTCGGTTTAACGTTTCATTAGCGTATGCTTGTACAGACTCATAAGAGGTAACAAAACGTAAAAAATCAATCATAAAAGCGTCATTTAAAGAAGGCTGTATACCAGAAGTGACGCCAGTCCCCGGATCGATAGGTTTAGTAGCAACTTTATCTCGCTGCGTTTGCTTTGCCACTCGCTCAGCAGCCTGCTCTCTTCTTAGGTCGAAGTTAAACCCTACACCGGGCTTACCAAGACTTGGTAAACTAGAATGACTTCCACCTAATGGTCGATTTCCTGTTTGCTGCAATACATGGGTTAATTCATGATTTAAGACGTGTTTTCCTTGAGAGCTTTCCGGGTTAATGCTTCCTGATAAAAACACATGGCTGCCTGAAGTCACTGCATCGGCACTGAATCTGCGGGTCACTTTCTCTCCAGCCCCTCCGGTGTGCAGCCGCACGTGGCTAAAGTCGTGACCAAATGATCGTTGAGCCTGTTGCCTCGATTTATCCGTCATTGGCGCACCTGAAGTCGAAGGAACGTGACCTAAAGATAGTCCTTTATAGGATTGATTAATGTAGCTGGATTTTAGGTCATCAAAGCCTTCTGCCTCTGGGGTTGCTAATGGGCTGTTTTGAGGTTGAAAAGCACTGACGGTTGGCATATCTAAATTAAGGCCGGGTACTTTATTAAAGGTAGTGACAGATTTAGTCACTAAATCTTGTTTCGCTTGTTGTAACATCGAATCAATATGCGTTCGACGCAAATCACGCCAAAGTTCATTTGGATCGGCGACCTTGCCAATCCAGTCGCCAATGGCGGTTAACAGCTTACTTTTTACATCACCTATCTCTAACAATAACAAAACAGCTCTTGCCGGATATTCAGCTTTAGCTGGCAATCTATCTATCACCAACTCAAGGACTATCTCTAAAATATCCTCCATACTAAAAATTTCATTTGGCAACTCCACTTCATTTACCGCGTTAACCATATGTTGAATCTTCGCAGGGATCTCATCTACAGCCTGATCAAAGTCTCTAACCGAGTCTGCCGCTCCTCGAATACTATCGAGGTTCATTTCATTTAGTAGTGTAATGTTTTGCTCAATTTGCTGCATTAGGTGCGCGACGATAGGCTTAGAAATTATATGCATTTGTAAGCCTCCAATTGGCCCTTGCATTTTGTATTGAAGCTTGGCAATTGAAAGGGCAATACTTTGCCCAAGATTCGTTAATGTTGTGGCTAAACGTCTTAGTTTAGCTGAAACGCCACGTCGCCTAGAAGGCCTTCTTCGCCGTCTTTGTTCTTCGTTTGGCGATGGAATTCCTTTCATTAACGTTGAGTCTGCGAATAAAAGGAATTGCCACAAGGTATCGGGTTTAAAGGCGTTATCTACCCAATTTTCAATGTTGTCAAATAGCGCAGTAGGGTCGGCAAAAAGTATATCTTTAACATCGTCAAATTCACCCGAGTTAATCATTTGTATAATAGAAACTGCAATTCTAGTTACCATGACTACTTGACCAGCTCCAGGCACTAATTCTGCGCCTTCCATCATAACTTCCATGGCGGTTTCCATGACCACCGCCATGTTTTGTAATGATCGATTAATCGCCTCTAAGGTGATGGCTTGAGAAATTTCCTTAAGCAAAACATCTGATTCGTCTTCTTTAATGTTATGAGCAACGCCATTAATTAACAGCTGAAATAATACTCTAGGCTCTCTTCTAGTTTGTTGCCCCGGTGCACTAGGCCGTATTTGCTCTCCGTCAACAAACAGAATACCCTCGCTTTCCCCAACAGGAGGATGGTAAAGAAAGTTATGAAAAACATTTAATAATCGATAGTTAATACCATTAATAATAAAGTTTGGTCCACCTACAGAGCTATCCTCCGGCTCTTGAGTATTAATAGTAAATCCTTGCCCCACGCCATATAGATACTTTTCATTAGTACTAACATTTCCTCCAAAGCCAGACTGTACCTGTAGATCAAAAGTAAAATTATCGAATGCGCTTTTTAGGGCGTTGAGATTAGCAACCTTATCATCTAGCCAACTGGCAGATGCTTTTTGCTCTTGAGATAATAACGCAGAGATTTGCTCAGGGCTTTCCTCGATATAACTTAAAGCCCGTTCAATTAAATAATAATAAGTTTGATAAATATCAAAGCGCTCTATGTCTGAAAACTTTGACAGCAACAAACCACTTATTTCCAAAAAACAGAGAGCAAAGTGAGCTTGATGATCTTCCTGCGGCTGGGTTCGGGACACTATTGTCGATATATCATCTGCCACTTGCGACGGTATGTTATAGATAAGCCCACCTCTAGGTGCAGCATCGAAACTATTTCTACGATCATAAGCGGCTAAATTCGGGCGGATATAAGCCGCAATAAATGCTTGGCGTTCATATATTGAAGCGACTTTTAGAGCATTCAGCGCAGAGTGATAAGCAGTTGTCGCTTCCTGCGATAGGTTATTGCTAAATCCAGATAAATTATCCTGAATTTGACTATCAAAGGCCGGATCTTTGTCATTTTGCCTTAATGCGTTCCACCAAGTTAACGCTTTGTCTAATAATTCTAACCACGACAGCCAACCAGCACTATTATCTGACTCTTCCGTGGTATTCGTGCTATTGGCTTCAACTTGCCCCTCACTTTCCAGTGAAGTGTCACTTGCCAACGGACTTGCCTCAATGTGCAAGCCATCTTCGAAAGTAACCGTTTGAGAATTGGCCTCTCGAGTACGCGTTTGGTAGCGCAAAATAAGTTCAAGCAAGACAGTATTTTCTTGTAATCTGGCGACAAGTTCGTCCATTTCGGGAAATGTCCAAAAGAACACTTCTTGGCGAGACATAACGCGAATTGGATCATTTAAGCTCTGAATAAACCGTCTGGTTTTGGGGTGGGATTCAATTAACTCGTCGACTCTGCCCCTATCATGTTCCTTAATTGCCAACACAATCTGATTACCCGAGACAACATATTTTCGCGGCCGTCCTACCTGTTCTCGGGTCTGCTTTTTCGCTTTACCTATCAGTGATTGTTCAGCACTAATAAACTCACGGGTAACTAACTGGTTTAAGTTATTCATTAACGCATTAAAGTACTTAGTTTGGTAAAAATCGGCTAAATTACTCGGCGTTAACGGTGCCCAGTTAGCGATAATTTGACTTGAGCTAAAATCACTCCTAATTTGATTTATTGAAACGGTTGTATCTTCCTGCCACTCACCAAGAATCGCTATTTCACTCTCTATCTGCCCCTCTTCAGTCGCAGACAAAACCGACGTGCCAATTTCCTGAATTGGTGGGTAGCCTATTGCATAACCAAAAAAGTTTAGCCAGTTTGCAACATGAAACCGGTGTTCAAGCCTTACATCGTTGCGATTTTCATTCGCTTGAGCAAATGCCATGTCATTTGAATACGAATATCTATCTAGTATCTGAATAAACTCAGCGAAGACATAAGACATCCAAGAATATAGGTACAATAGCCGATATTGCTCAGCAGATAACCTTTCGCTCTCATGCTCTGCTATATTGCTTATATAAAGCCGCAATATACGCGCCATAGGTGCTTCTACTTCACGGTAAAAAGAATATCTAAGGTCACTTACAACTGAATCTCGCCGTCTTTTATAAGCACTAGCACTTACAATTTCGGCATTCCTTCCGTCTTGATTATGAGCGCGTCCTAATAAAACACTCGATTGAATAACTATCTGTTCAAGTAATTCACTAAATTCTGCCCGTTCTCCAACTTCATTGACCAAATATTGGGCGTTACCTTGATTTAAAAAGCTTCTATCGTCTCTTCGCTGCATTTCAAGCTCAATACCTCGAGATATCAAACCAATAGCGAGATCCGCGGTAGCTACCCACCCACCACTCAAATGCTGAAGTATAAGCTGAGTTTCTGGTGTCAAATCTCTCGTCGCATGCTCAACCGCTGCCGAATGGCTTCGATTTTCCACCTCGTTTTGTTGCTCATCACCAGAAGAGGATGCTTGTTCTCCAAATAATCCCGCCCACTGCTTAAAACCTTGCGCGACGGTAAGACGTTGAGTCATGTTTAGGTGACTTTGTGAAGTGTCATCTGCAAACTCATTGGCTAACTCTGCTAATTTTCGAATACGCATTCGATCAACACGCTTTACCGCCCATAGTGTTGCAATGAAAGCTTCATTAGGTATTAATTCGTTAGACTGCTCTATGCTATCGAGGATCTGTTGTGCGGCCGATTGAAAATTCCCTCCTCCTCCTAAATTAGGAATATTACGGGTGGCACCAGTGAGATAGGTTCTCACTGTTTCAATCATTTTGGTGGGTCGCGCACCATCGAAAAAGTCATGAGAATTCCAAAGCAATCCTACATAAGGCAATGATTGTGCGGTAGAGCGTACAAGCGCTAAAAATGCTTGATAAAAATCTGCTGAATAGAAAAACGTAGACACATCGGGGTTGTTTAACAGTAATACAGTCGCAGCAACAAATTGTTCTGCCTTTTTCAGGCCATCAAATAGAGCCGCGCATAGGCGATTATTTGAGGTAACTCGCTCAAAGGAAACATCTAACACGTTTATCTTTTGTCTAGCCACAATATCGTGAGCGATAGCTGCCCAAAGGTTGTCGACTGAATTAGACGTTAAGGCTTGTCGGTGCAAGTGCAGCAACAAACTAACAAGCCTTGTATCGTCAGATCCAGAAGAAGTAGCTAAGTGTTGTGAAAGTAAGCCATCTATATCAGGCACATTTTCGGTTGATGTTAGCGGTAACTCTCGGCATTGCACTGCGCCTGTTCCAGATGACTGCATCACGCTGTGGCTAAATTTACCATGCAATCGCGGCTTAGCTGCTTGTTGAATAGTATGGGCAACTTCATGTGCCAAAATTTCCTTACCAGCTATTTCATTGGGTTTATATGAATTGGTGGAAAAATAAATATTTGCGCCAGCCGCAAAAGCTTTCGCATCTAGCTGCGCAGTAGCTAAATTTGCTGCTTCGTCATAATGGACTCTAAGCTGGTCTAAATTGACAGCAAAAGCTGATTCTAATGAGTGCTTTAAGGCATAGGGTAAACTATGGCCTCGACTGTTTGAGTTGAATTTTGCGCCAGGCTCTATGCGATTACTGAAATCAAATGTATGTTTTTTTCCAGCTATGTAGTGGTGAGCAGCCAAGTCAGCCTCCCTTTCCAACTGCTTAGCTTTCATGTCAGTGCGAGGTCTAGTTTTTGAAGGGTGTTTTAAGCCATCACCTTTCAATTTTTCTCGCTTATGTTTTAGTTTAGTGCTTTGTTTAAGCGCAAGGTTCATTGCTGACCTCCGCTTAATAGGCTCTCTAACTCTCGCTCTGATAACCCTCGGCCATCTTTAGCTAATTCACGACACAGCATTTGCCCAAATAACAAAGTAGAAACAATGCTTTGATCTCGCTTAGTCGCTAATAACGTTGACAGAGCGGCGTTTTTGATTTGTGCGCCTGTCGCTTCTATCAAAGCAAGCCGGCTTAAATCAATAGATGATATTAGCTCAGGTTGATGGTGAAAAAGAGCAGTTATGTATTGTGTCCATATTTGTTCTCGAGCTTCAAAAGTAGGTTTCGTAAACTCTACAACCTGTCTGATACGACGGCTAAATGCAGGGTCAATATTACTGCTCAAGTTCGTTGCCATAAGCACAATACCTTCGTACTCTTCTAAAGCCACCATCAAGTGACCACTATCCATGTTCAGGTAACGATCATTGGCGCTAGCAACTTCATCAACCCGTCTACCAAATAAAGCATCTGCCTCATCAAAAAATACAATCGAATTTTTCACTGCTCGGTTATCTAAAACTTTTTGAATATTTTCAATAGTTTCACCTACCCATTTACTCACTAAGCTAGACAGGTTAACTCGTAGCAATGGCTTATCCAGTTCATTGGCAATCACTTGAGCAGCCATAGTCTTTCCTGCCCCAGGAGGTCCGGAAAATAAGGCAACGACGCCTCGCCCTTGAGGAAAATACTTTGAAATTTTCTCATCTTGCCAAAGCAAGTGCTTTTCTTTGGCTTCGAAGATGACTTCTTTTAGCTGACGTTTCACTAACTTTGGCAATACCAAGTCTTGCCACGAATATTCGCTAGCAATCGGCTGAACAAGTGAATCTAGGCGTTCTTGAAAATTGCTCTCGATTAATTGGTTTAATTGCTGAAACGATTGTGGATTGGAATTTAGAGTCTCAATAACTAAGGTTGTATTAAAATCACTCTTCATAGAAAAACGATGTGCATCTTTTTTTGACCAGTTCTTGGCTTCAGGTAGACATGCATAAAGTATTGATAATCGATGTTTCGGCGTTAGTTCAGGCAATTTACAACGAATCACCTTTGTGCTTCTATCTAAACTAGCTAGATAAGGCATGTCATTTGCCGTATTCACCTCGATTTTGGTGTTCTCCCTGTCTCCGTTTGTATTTAGAATAAATTGAACAGGGAAAAATGATCGTTTAATTTCCCGGCAGCGGTTCATCAACGGCTTCATAAAACAAGGTGCTTCATAGTTTAAAAAAGCATTCTTTTGAACTTTATAAGCATAAGATGATAAATTAGGTAGCTCTTCGGCAAATTGATAAAGACAAACGCTTATTCCTAAGTGCTTTCCAAGAGCAGCGATATAAGCGAGAGCTAACGCCTTGTCATTGCTCTCTACTTCAACTTGAACCCTGGTCCCTTCTGCTAAAGTTTCCTCTATTTGTTTGACCCTCGACTCAATTTGCCACGTTGGCAGAACAATAAGAGTGAACAAAGGCTGACGATAGCTAAGTAAAGAGGTATCAACATAGCTATGACCTTCGAGCCAATGAACGAGTTTGGAGTCTAAAGATAAATGAATAAATCCATCTTCAAGTTCATGTTGACGAATTAGGGACCAATAAATCAACGGACAATCAGGTGAAAACCTATAAATGGCGCGATTTGATAATAAACGTGACAGTATTCGAGGTGATATGCATTTTGTAGAGGATGTGTATTCGCTAAATTGAGTAGCTAATTCTGGTTCGTACAAACAATTCCAAAGTACCGCTAAGACAAGAACTTCAAAGGGCGACAGATCAAATAATTGTGATAACTTGTTAAGTTGTGGTGCATTAGTTAGCTCTATCGAGTCTTGTTGTTGATTCAAGTAATTTACAATTAACTGCAAAGCATCTTCTCTCTCAGAAGAAAAAGTACGGCTTGCTTTATCACTTTTCGCGCCCTTGGCTATATTCATGGCACTTCCACCCATTGAGGTGAAGACTCAACGCCATTAACCATTAAACGAACAGGTAGAAAACTACCGGTGGCAACACCTGCCGGCAAAGTAAACACTATCTTGTCTGTATCAACATTCGGCGCCGCAGGAGTGTGAAACTGGCCTTGCCCGGGGGGGGTAGCATTCGTTCTTTGCAATCGTTCACTGCCAATAAACAGCATTAGGGCATCATTGGTAATTAAATGTGGCTCAAATCCATTCACCTGAATTTGAAATCCAGCCGCATGAGCTGTAATTGCGAGAATACTTGGGGAAATTGCAAAAGCGACTTGGTTTGATATCTTAGAAAACTCGCGATATTCACCACTTTGCAAACGCTTTCTATCAACAATCTCAACGATAGCACCATATATTCCCGGCAAAATACTCTGAGCCATAATGCTTGGCTGTACCGTTACGCTAAGCTCATTACTGTTAGTTTCTAACCCCCATGCACCATCAACAGCAATTGGTTCAATAAAAGCTTGATGTGTTAGCAGCAAGCGGGTTTGACTATCGCCCCTTAAATGACTGCCATTAACCATTAGCTTATCACCCACAGCTACTTGAGCAGGCGAGTGTTCTATCTGTCGAACTTCCGATTCCCCAGGAATAGTAAAAGTTATATGGCTAATAATTGAATGAATTAAAGGCTGATTTTTTACAAAACTGTGTACGCCTACAGCCAACACTCTTCCAGCAGAGGCTTGAAGTTGCTCAGGCTCAAGTAAAACAGCATCTACTTCATAGAATGCAGAAAGTCTGGCAGAAAGTGTTCCTGCCTGCCAATACTCAGACGCCTCGTTAACTGGTGTAGGTCGAAGTGTTATTCTAAGAAAGTTGTCTCTTCCTCTTAGTGCCAGAGGCATCGCCAGCACAGGTCCCCCAACCGAATCGACTGTGGTTGTGTCATTAATCATGGGTAGTTCATGCAAGGTTTTAAGTGCTAACCCCATGGTTAATTGGTCTGCATATGCCCTATCTTGTAAGTCGTTAATGTTACTTCGCGGAGTGAGAATGTAATAAAGAGTTAGTCCCATTGGCTTATATTGCAATGGAGCATGTGCGCTCGTTTGCCAGTCTTGCCCTTTGGTGTGAGCCGTTTCTTTGACGTGATAAAGGTAAAAGCTAACCGCATGATTACCACTAACTGAGTCAGGCGGTGCAGCAGACACGGTTAGTTGCGTTGCTAGCGGCCAATCTGGATACGTAGGCAAGCGCGACTCCAATATAGTCACGATTGTCTGTGTTATTTGACTTAAATCTAACAATGCCATAGTTAGCTCATAATTGGCTAATGCCCAAATAAGGAGAGCCTGCACTGGCGTCTTTTACTCGGCTCACTGTTTTATCGTCACTGCCTACATACACCAGGCGTTGCTCGTAAATTACTTGATGCTCAGCTTTGGTAGACGTATTTGTTGAATGTTTAAGTGACGTGTGAACTTCCTTTTCAATCTCTTGAATAACGACTCGTTTGATTTCTTGCTTTTGAGGCTCTGACAGTTGCTGTGCCGAAGTCGTGTTCACGCTTGGGTCTGAACTATATTCAGGCGTAATTTCTACTGGCTTACCATCACGAATAGCCGGTGCCGTGACTTTCTTAAACTCATCTTTTAATGGAGTTTCTAGGACAGAACCACTCTTATCGTGCAATGTCGAAGGCTCGCACTGAGGTTGAATTTCTTTCTTTAATAATGACTTGGCACCAGTTTTTTGTGATTCTTGTGTTTGACTAGGTGTGGACTTTTTAATGCTACTCTCGGCTGACTCTATAAACGGTGCCATCATTTGATCTACGACTGACAAATGATGGCTTTCATTAAGAAAGTCTCGATTTTCTGATACACCTTTCTTACTGTTTCCATCTACCGAAGTTTGATTAAGCTTTTGCTCTCGTCCACTTTTAGCATGCAATACTGAACCAGCCTCTTCTAACTTTTTGCCAGCTTTAAGCTGATAAAAATCGCCATCTTGTACTTTAATAGTATGTGTTGAATCACTAGGTAATGTTTCAACTTGGTTTTCACCTGTACCTTGACTAGTGCCTGTTTCGTTGTGCGGTATTGCCACATCATTATTCGACTCTGGCCAAACCTTAGGTTCAATTTTTTCAGCAAGGAAAGGATCATCGAATCGAGAACTTAGGTTCTTCATTGGCTGGGCGAGCGCTCTTCTTGTCAACTTTTCAAAATAATTCATTACCCTTCCTTTAAAACAAAACCTTGAATTGCCTTTTCCAACTGCAATTAATGAGGCCTTTCTAAAATTTCAATCATCGACTTTCTTGTGCTTCGCGGCATAGATAAAATGTCATGCAATGACCATCCATAATTTGCTGCAATAACATGCACTTCAGATAACGTTAGCTTTTTTTCATTGATAAGCCGTTGCAAAAGATATCGTTGAAGATCAAATTCAGCTTGATGCAATGTGCCGCATTCCGGGCAAGTCGCATCCATTTCGACATCGATAATGGGCGCAATTTTCTCAAGTAAAGCTTCATATTCGGCAATAGATTGGCGCGATATGTTTAATGCTTCTCGCAACTCTTGCTCACTAAAAACCTTTCCATTAAGGGCAACTTGGTGCTCAAACTTAGCGGTAGGCAAATCAATGCTTTCGGTGTAAATACTGGTGTCGAAGTTAATTTCAGGTTCACCCGCGTTTTCCTGATTAAACTTAACTGTTGCGTTTTTGGTTACCTTGAAGGGTAAAGTATCTAACCATATATGCTCTTGAAGCTGAGACAGGTTAAAAGACAAGTCAAACACCTGAGTACAAGCAACACAAGTGATTGACGAGACAATGCGGTCGCCAAAGCACTGCCTATGCAAAGCCGCCAATAATAGATCTCTATCTGAGGCCGTTAACAACTCGACATCTAACCTTTGATAAAGCGTTGAGGATTGCTTGTCCTTTTTTGAGTTTATATCGAACAATGAAGACAGTAATTTAGAAGCGCTTAACGTATCAACCCCCGTAACCGATAGCTCAATGGCACCAGTTATTTCAGGCATAGAAAACACCATATGCTGCTCAGTTTGTTCTTGATAAAATCGCAAATTGACCTTTTCCATAAGATATTCAGTCTTTGACTATTAAGTTTCTGCTGGCTCGGCAACGTCAGTGTCACGTTCCCAGCCTTCATTTTGTAAAACCATGGTTTCTATAGCGATGGCGTTACCATTGGCGTCAAGCTCAGGAAGCGCCTGAAATTCTGACACCCAGCAACGATAAACTTTGTACGCTTTAGCAACACTGCCTTGTTCATTGAGTAATTCTATAATCAGATCTTTGCGGAAATCTTTTAACGAGATTGCAGCATCACCATCGGTGTTGTTTACCATATTTGCCCATTGTTCAAAGGCGAGATCGTGAGTAATACCACGCTCTAGAGTAATAGCTTCCGTTTTACTGGTTCCGGGGCTTCTTCTAGGTACACTAGGGTCTCCACCTTCTCTATGCTCTACCACTTCAGTTGTTCGTTTTAATGCGGAAATTTTTGCCACTCCAGCCACATAAATTCCATCCCATTTAATTCGAAACTTCATATTTTTATATGGGTCGAAACGATGAGTGTTTACCGTAAATTGCGCCATGAGATTTATTCCTTGTTAAACTTGAACTTGTCCAGCTATTTGCTGTAAATGAAGCACAACAAACTCCGCTGGTTTAAGTGGTGCAAAACCTACGTGAATATTGACAATGCCAAGGTTTCTGTCATTTTGCGTTGTCGTGGTAGCATCACACGACACCGAATAGGCTTCTTTTGGCGTTTGTCCTTGAAAGGCTCCTTGGCGAAACAAATTATGCATAAAGGCGCCAACATTAAGACGAATTTGCGACCATAATGGCTCGTCATTCGGCTCAAAAACAGCCCATTTTAATCCCCTATAAAGTGATTCCTCGATATACAGCGCCGTACGAACTATAGGTAAATACTTCCATTCTGAACCAAAGCCATCATCACCATCCATAGTGCGCCCGCCCCAACTGACAATCCCGTTAGGGAATAAACGAATGTTATTGATGCCTCTAGGATTCATCACACCGTTTTCACCATCTGAATGCTTGTATTGCACGCCAACAACACCACGCAAATCAGCTTCAATTCCAGCGGGAGCTTTCCATACTCCTCTAGTACCATCTATTCGAGAAATTAAACCCGCGATGGCACCTGCAGGGCCAACATTGACCTCTTTAGTGTTATCAATCATGGTGACATTAGGGTAAAAAACCGCCGCTCGGTTTTTCACTAAACCAACCCTAAGCGAATTAACGCCAATCGCGGCATCGGTTGCAGATTGAGGGTCTGTCCAGTTATCTGGTGGATCTATCAATAAGAAGGCTCGACGTTTTTGGCAAAATACAGATGCTGGCCCCCAAAGCTGTCGCGTTTCAGAGTCACTGTTATCATGATCTAGAGGAAGAACTAATAGATTGAACAAATCAACTTGGCTGTCGATGATTCGGTAAGCATCTTCATAGTCAGCTAGCAAAGGCTTTGTACCATCATTTCCCGCTAAGCCCGGTGTTTGAAATTGCGCTAGACCTCCAGCACCTAAAGAGTAAAAACGGGTATTATTGGTTACGTTTGCAGAAATAGCTGGGCCGGCGCCGCCACCGAGTAAGGTGCTAATATTGACAACAAAATTGTCGCCACCCGACATAGGAGTTATGGCAAGTCGATTTCCCCATACCTTCGCTGTATATCGAAAGCTTGGATCTGCGAGTGCCGCACTGTTAATCGCAGAGGCAATAATGGCATACTTTTCTGCAACACCACCGCGGCCGTCATTTTGATCAGTAGCATTAGCGTCTTGATACATTCTCGCATCAGTAACACCAATACCTGACGTGGTAATATCATAAACACCTGCCGCCACGTCGATTTCAGTTCCATCTATGACAATTCGATCAAATGCATTTTGTGCTAAGCTGCCAAATGCTACATAGTCTTCCAGAGAGGTGACGTTGCCGGTTGGTGCTGGCCTAGCGAGAGAATACTGGCCTACTTCAATACCTCCTTGCCCCGTTCCAAGCATTAATGGTACCGCTAAGTCATGAGACAAAGCGGGCTCTATTAGCACATTGCCATTAGCAGAGGTAATTCGTAAATAACTGGTAAATGCATTATCTTGACCTGCCGGCCCAGCAGGCCCTACAGGCTCTGCGGGATATACATAGGGACCATTATTTAGATCTGGAATAGCTACCGAGACAACCGAACCTGTACCTGACAAAATGTCATTATTTATCAGGTTTTCAATGCGTTGAGCTAAATTGTCGACAGCGTTAGCATCAGTATCCAAGGGCAAGGGGTGGCCCGCATCGGTAAAGTCCAAACTAGACAAGTCAACTTCTCTAGGTGACATACCATCGACACTTAACATAAAGCGATTAGTGCTTACCGCTGCACCAAGCTTAGCCATCCACTGAGAACGGAAAACAGCATTATCTGCTGCAGAAACAGCAAAACCTGACTGAGAATATCCACTAACCGGTGCAACGCCTAAATTGGCCGCTGTGACTAATTGTGAATCACGATTAATAACGTCGACCACATACCTTGCATCATTCTCATCCATCGAAAGGTTAACGTGAGTTTCCGCTAAAGATTCAACCAGAGCTCCCGATGAGTTTTGTTCCCAACGAAACAGGGTTAAATTAAAAGTGACTTCGGGCAGTGACGTATCATAATCAACCATCGCGCGAATGCTATCGCCAAAGAGTCCCTGAGATTTTGCCGTTAGTTGCAACGTATCGGCATTAGCTTCGTTTTGTAGCGTCACTTCTGAGGCTCTTGCTACCGTCATATCGGCTATCCGCATGACATAACACTGACTCCCACCATTGGTGAAAAACAGTTTAACTGAACGAGCTAAGTCACTGCTGGCAAACTCAGAGGAAAACGTGCGCTCAAAGTCGTTGTAGCTTAAGCATAGAATAGGTTTGTTTAACTCACCTTTCTTTGCCCTACCTAGAAACATAGCAATAGACGTACTGACACCTGCAATAGTACGAACACCGCTAGGCACTTCTTTTATATAAACACCTGGATAAGATACATTTGACATTAGTTATTGGCTCCTAACATAACGCGCGTAACAGAGCGATGGAGGATAACTCGAGCTCCATCTCGAATTTATAAACGAACAACTACCGTGAAAATCAAATGGAATTGCGTTGCTGTGTTTATATAGAACATATAGCCAATACAACGCCTTACAAACAGCACACAATTAATATGCGCGCCTAGCAAGAGACTACAAAACGACAGGAAAACGATCTAAAACCGACAGAACATTAGCTACTTGGCGGATACCTTTAATAGCGTTTTCAATTGTCCAAATAAATATATGCAATTAAGTTCAGAGTGAAAATAGGTAAAAATATCGATCCAATATCTACATACTCCTTAGCTACATTGGCTTATTTGTTTAAAACAAATTAACTAGTTCTTTAGAACTAATCATTTTGTCACTAAAGAGGTGAACCTTATTAGCTGATGATCGAAAATATCAGCAAGGTAAGATTTGGTATTTTCGACTGTCACTGTATAATGCCTGCAAATTTAAATTTAAGCTAAGCGTTAGTTCGTGATAAGACTTAGCACAATAAAGGCGTTAATTTATGACTTCAGTTGCAAGGCAGCCGATAGAGAAAAACGGTTGGTTCAATCGTTTTTTGTCAACGGTTGAATTTCTCGGAAACCTCCTTCCGCACCCAATAACTTTATTTGCGATGTTCTGTTTATTTATCATTGTTTTCAGTGGCGTAGCAGACTTTTTTGGTTTAAGTGCAATCGACCCTAGACCTGTTGGTTCTGCCGGCCGTGATCCTGATGGCGTTATCGAAGTCGTTAGCTTAATGAGTGCTGAAGGTTTGCAAAAAATCTTCGCTGGCCTTGTTACTAACTTTACCGGTTTTGCGCCATTAGGCACGGTATTAGTCGCGCTATTAGGTGTAAGTGTGGCCGAACATTCAGGCTTATTATCTGCTTCATTGCGCGGAATGGTAATGGGCGCCTCAGAGCGTTTAGTTACTTTTATGGTGGTGTTTGCCGCAATACTTTCTAATACTGCTTCCGAGTTAGGTTATATCGTTCTTATCCCACTTGCTGCCATGATATTCCACAGTTTAGGGCGTCATCCATTAGCTGGTTTGGCGGCAGCATTTGCAGGTGTTTCAGGTGGTTACAGTGCTAATTTATTCTTAGGTACTATCGACCCGCTTCTTTCTGGTATTACGACAGCAGCAGCGCAATTAATTGACCCAACATACCAAGTTGGCCCAGAAGCTAACTGGTTCTTTATGATTGTGTCGACATTCCTAATTGCAATCTTAGGTACGATTATTACTGAAAAAGTGGTTGAACCACGCTTAGGTAAATATGACGATTCAGAAGCGAGTGAAGAGCTAGTATCAGATATTCAACCATTAACCGCACTTGAGAAAAAAGGCTTAAAGTGGGCGGGATTGGCTATGCTTGCGGTAGCAGGTATTTTGTCGTTAACGATTATTCCTGATGATGGCATTTTAAGGCACCCTGAAACTGGTGCCATTTCTGGTTCACCTTTCTTAAAAGGTATTGTTGTCGTGATCTTTATTGTTTTTGCGATACCAGGATTTGTTTACGGTAAAGTTGTAGGCACAATGAAGAACGACCGCGATGTTATCGACGGCATGAGTAAAGCAATGGGGTCGCTAAGTCTTTACATTGTACTTGTATTCTTCGCTGCGCAATTTGTCGCTTTCTTCAAGTGGACCAATCTTGGCACTATCATGGCGATTAATGGTGCAGAGTTGTTACAAGCACTGAGCCTAACAGGCCCAGAAGTGTTTGTTCTATTTATCTTTATGTGTGCCTTGATTAACTTAAGCTTAGGCTCTTCGTCTGCACAATGGGCTGCTACAGCGCCTATTTTTGTTCCTATGTTAATGTTGATTGGCTATGCACCAGAAACTATTCAAGCGGCGTACAGAATTGGTGATTCTGTAACCAACTTGATTACCCCCATGATGAGTTACTTTGGCTTGATATTAGCGGTAGCTACCAAATATAAGAAAGATATGGGAATAGGTACTTTGGTTGCGACAATGCTGCCATACAGCATTACCTTCTTTATTGGCTGGGTTGTGTTGTTCTATGTGTGGGTATTCGCCTTTGGCTTACCGGTAGGGCCAGGTTCACCTGTTTACTACACACCGTAACGTTAAATCTTAGCGTCAAAAGCAGTTATCAAAACTGCTTTTGACGTGGCTCTATTAAAACGAATAGCTCATCCCTACCACAAATCGTAAATCAGCAGTATCATCGTCATCAATGTCGGTATTGGTAAGCCCTGCTGATAACTCTACACTCTGCACTTCTTTTGAAGCAAAAACGCTATAGTCAATATATTCGCTACCATCAAATGCATCGCCAAAGCTATAACCAATTTGCATAGAAAGATTAATGTCTTCAAAAATCCCCATGTCGTAAGCCACACTTACATACTGAGCTGATTCATCTGATTGCGCAAAATCGTCAGCGTAACCAAGTGTAAAAGTGAAATCTTTATAATAGCCATTAGCAATGAGCTCACCATAATCAATTTCATCGGCACTTGAATAGCCTGTGTATGTGTAATAAACGTAATATACGTCAAATGAAAAAGACGAATTAACTTCACCGGCATAACCTAGCGTAAAATCTACCTCTGCATCTGCGTCATCGCCAAAATCGACATTAGAGCCCCAGACACCAGCGAAAAAGCCACTACGATGTTCATAGTCAGCGGAGAGCTGCACTGCAGGATGACTATCCGTTTGGCTTACACCTCGAAACATATAGTCTGACACAACAGTTGCTGAAAAACTCATGTCAGCAAAAGCCTTTACTGGTAATGAGCATGCCAACACAATCAAAGATAAACGTAATCGCTTCATAAGTGTTTTCCTTTCTAAAATTAGTATTTCCAGCCTTTGTTAATGGCCTCAAACCTGAAACTTATTTAACTCTTGGTTGATAGCATTGATCAAGTGCTTAGACTCTGTACTTAAGTCACTAATATCTTTACCGAGGCTTGCTAAATGCGTGCTACTATCAGAGATCACAACTACTCGCTCACTTAATTCTTCACTTACTACACTTTGCTCTTCTGCTGCGGTAGCAACCTGTCCAACGCTATCATTTATCTCCGAAATGCCCTGGATAGTTTCTGATAAACGACTGTAACTAGAATTTGTTTTATCTACGGTGCCAACAACAGTGGCGGCGATACTGTCTAGGTTATCGACAGCTTTATCGACATCTCCTTGCAGGTTATTAATCAATTCGCTAATTTCTTGAGTCGATGTCTGGGTTCTTGCCGCTAAGCTTCTTACTTCATCTGCAACAACCGCAAAACCACGACCTTGTTCACCCGCTCTTGCTGCTTCAATTGCTGCATTAAGGGCTAACAAGTTAGTTTGCTCTGCAATAGACTGGATAGTCGACACAATGCTAGTAATGTCATGACTTCGCGATGCAACTTGAGATATTTGATTTGAAGTTTCTTCCATTGAGTTTGCTAGAACATTAACTTCGTCAACGTTTTCTTTTAACCCAATTTGGGTTTGATTTAAAAGCTCATTAGCATCGGTTGTTCTCCTTGCGGTAGAAGATGCAAGATTAGCCACTTCTAATGCCGTAGCTGACATTTCATTAATTGCTGTCGCAACGCTATCGAGGTTTTCTTGCTGGTAGCGAGTGTCACTACCAATGCTTTCAGACGTGTTTTCCACTTTTTCGAACTGTAAAACTAACTCAGATGAAACACCTTTTAATGCAGAAATTATGCTTGCTAACTTTTCAATAAATTTATTTAAGTTTTCCGCAAGTAAGATGAGCTCTTTATGATCTTCTACATTTACCGTTTGGCTCAAATCCCCTTCATTCGAAGACAAATTTTCAATAGAGCCTGACACAGCAGAAATTGGTTTTACTAGTGATGTAGACAACCAAAAAGCCAAACCAACTCCAGCGGCAATAATAACTATCGATGCTAATATGATCATAAAAAACGCTTGCTGTTCACTCTCTTCAGCGCTTAACTGTAAGTTATTAACATTAGCCAATGCGATTGTTTTTGGAAGACCAATAACCATATTCCATTGAGTGTTTGATTCTTCGATAGTAATAGGAATAGTTACTAGCCAAACATCACCACTGAAATCTACCTTTCTTCCAGCATTAATGATTGAAGTAAGTGAATTACTAAATTGGTCAAGTGACTTTCCATTGTGCTCACTATAGTTACTCGAGGCGACTAACAATTTATTTTTACTGACAACGGAGATATTTGCTTTACCGTTAAACAGTGTCTTGGCCAAATCATCTATCCAGCCTTGTACTATTGGCAGGTTAATATCGGTGCCAACAATACCAATAAATTCGCCACCAGAGAGAACAGGAGAAACAAGAGAAGTCATCATTTCCGATTTACCTGGCTCAATCTCATAAAGGTATGGATCTAAAGTACAAGCCGATCGAGTATCTCGACTACATAAATACCATTCAGCTTCACGAATACCGCTGGCATTCAAACTATCATTGTACTTTTCGTTTGAATCTTCAGTCTCATAATAAACGGCACTACCGTTTTCTCTAACCCAATAAATTTCAATCGAGCCAGTATCTCCGCTGTGCTCTAAAACACCAGCATACTCGCTATCTAGACCATCATAAGCGTTAGCTTCGAAGTGCGTATATAATGAACTGAGTTTTGGATTTGACATGAGTGCAGATGATGCAATCGACTTTATTTCGTTACGTGAGAACGGCGTTTGTTGTTTCGATTCAGCTAATGCGGTTGCCACAGCTTTTGTCGTTGTAAACCCCTGATTAAGTAAAGAAGATATATTACCTGCGGCTTTTTCTCCTGCTAATGTCAGAATTTGCTCCACTGAAGACTTTAACTCTGACTCCATCGTTTCTAGTTGTTGATCAACCACATTGTTTAAACTTCGTGTTGCTATCGTCTCTAGAACCAAGACAATAACCACAGTTAAACAGATAAATGAAAATAACAGTTTGGCTTTAATGCTCGATTTGGCCAATCCACTCATTTGAACTCCTAATGTATTCCACTCACTTAAAAGACTATAGACGTAAGTTTGAATTTTGGTAATTTTATTAAGGAATTAAGCAATAATAGTGACTTTGTTCACGATTAAAAAATCCCCCTGCTCGGGTGAATAGGAGGATTTATTAGCTAACGTTTTGTATGATAGTTGTCGATTTACACCTTTTTTCTCGACCAAAAAGTGATGAGACCAGCGAATGCGAATAGAAACACAGTATTTGGGTTTGGCACTGGCGTCGATTCAAATGAGACATTCCAGGTAAACGAGTGAGAAAGCGCGCTTGCAGGCGTATTAGCACTTAAGAAAAATGGTGATGAAAATAGTCGAATAGCGCCAGGTGTTGAAAAATCAATCGTTGGCTCTTTGTTGTCACTAAAAGAACTACTTGCCACTTGATCAAAGGTAACATCTAGAACGGTCGCGTCGATACCCGTAATGAGCAAGTTAGAGAAAATACCGGTGAAGTTACCATGAGTCGATCCTTTTGACACCGTTAACGTAAATGAATCGGCAGTAAAATCCAACGTGTAGCTAAACAAAAATAAATCATCGCCTGAAAACTCTACGCCGTCACCCACAGTTGCAGAGGTATTAAATATCGTACTAAAAGTAGAACTATAAGACGCATTTATCGTGTCGTTTATTAAAGTAGCTTGCGCTTTAGAAACTAAGGTTATTGCAATTAAAAGAAGAGTACATACCTTGATCAGTTTTTTCATTGTTCAATCCTTGAGGGTACTTCAGTAACCCTGCTTTATTGTTTTATCTTTAAACCATGTTTTATTTAAAGCTAATCTTACAATAGAAAATGATTTGAATTAGGGAACAAATAAGGAAGTTGATAGTGAAAAAGAAACGAATAACAGCAGCCGCTTGTAGGCTAAGTCGTCATTAGTTAGCACCTAGCATATAAGTTTTGATGAATTTAGCTGACTATACTGCTACTCTGTTCAATAAAGCGACAGTCAATTATTGAAGTAAAGAATATAAGGATGTTTTTTATGAATTACACAAGCTTTTTTAAAGTAGTAGCAATGTCACTTATCATTGGCGTTTTTTACGCCCTATATCACTTCAATGTCTCTAATGGGTTGGGAATTTTAGTCGCATACACACTTGGAGTGGTAGCAATCATAAGTACCAGCAATAAAGTGTTTAAAAATAACAAAAGTAGTGACGTTTGGGTTTTAGCAGCACTTGCTATTTCAGGCTCTTTTATTGTTCATTTAATAGCTATGAAATTGTTAGATCCGAGCGTAACTCCATATACAGTTTCAGGGTTTAGCCTCAGAGTCACCTTTATCTTAGCGCTTGGTTTTGCGTTATCGTTTGCGGCCAAGCGCATTTCTCTAATCAGCAAAAAATTCATGTAAGTTAATCCATTACGACTTAACTTATTGAGTTTGATCCTTGTTAAGGCTTCATCAAGTAACAAGCGTAGAAAAAGACTGCCTAAGCAGTCTTTTTCTACGTTGAACAATTGGTTTAGATAATGGGACTTAAACTCTCACCAACACTCTTCGCCCCTTTAGAATGACAATCTGTATTGTAATTTAGCAACTTTACCCTGTTGCAGCTTGTCAAAGCTTCCATCAGAGCTTTCAATGTAATTTTGACTCAACATTAAAGTTAAAAAGTTTGCTGGCCCATATTCCCATACAATACGGGAATATACGCTTAACTCATTGGCAACGTTGTTATATTGCACCCAATTGTTCCAAAACAATGCTGTTGATAAAGACACGTCTAACTTGGCGGATATCGATTTAATATCGAACTGATCTTGAGAAAAACTTAGTCGCTGAAATTGTGCCTCAATAGAAGTGTTTATGAATCGATTAACGCTACTTGATACAGCAAATGCAATACTTTTGGTTTTTCCTTGGTAATACCCTCCCTTGTTTACGGCAATAGAGTAAGCAGTTTTACTTGAAGCATCTGTACTCGCCTCGAGTTGCCACTGATGATAACGGTAGTTATCAGGTAAAATTTCAAATTCATCAATGATAATAAACGGCTCTACTACGTTGTCAGTGTAATGATTTAAGGACAATTTGACATACCCTTGGTTTTTCATGGTTCCATCAAAAATGTCAAATCCTAAAAAGCTTGATTTTTCATCCCCTGTTAATGCTCTGGTAAAATCAAAGTTAATGTTATGGTAAAGGTTATTAAAATGGCTGTTTCTAAAAGGTGATGTAATACTAGCAAAACCGTTAATCGATTCAATATTGCGCCGATTAACAAACCCTAACCCCGGCTGATACCTATCGTTAATGTAGGTATAATCAAGCTTCGCAGCAAAATACTCATTAGGTAAGCTTAAGGAAACATTTGCCGCCTTACCTTTACTGACAAAATGCTTATCGTCAGTTTGTTGAAACCACCCCGAGAGCTCTACGATATCGCCGGAAAGCCACTGACTGTTTCTATATTGAACATCGGTTCCCCACAACGTATTGCCGCTATCATTGATACTGCCATTGGTTATAATTCCGCCCAGCTTAATCGATTCTGTGATTTGTTCATTTACTCTCAGCACAGTAAGACCAATATCGTTGGAGGAGTTTAACGACTGTTGTTGATACACATTAAGCAGCCCAAATCGAGTATTTTTATGCTGCCCAGACAATTTAACACCCGCATGAATATCGAGTGGCGTTCCTGTATCTGATAGTCCTATTGTTCGCGAGAAAAAAGGTTTAGCGTTGCCATATATATTCCCAAACTCGAATATATCAGCCCCTTCTAAAAAGAAAGTTCTTTTTTCCGGAGTAAACAATGAAAACCGGGTTAAATTGATCTGCTGCTTATCCACTTCAGTTGCTGAAAAGTCGGTGTTAATGGTCAGTACCGACGTAATTGAGGGCGATATTTTATAAGAGACATCTAAAGATGGTTCAGCATTAGCATCACTTGTCTTGCCACGTTCGTAGAGCTCTGAGTAGACCCCAGATAACAAAACGTCAACTCCCCTGCCTTGAGAAATACCACTAATTGGCTTGATTGTACCCATGTGCTCAGGCGCCCATGGGTACAACGTTTTACCACGAGAACTCCAATATAAATGCTGTTCTGGACTTTTAATCTCTCTAAAAAAATTCATTCCCCATGCTTTTTGCTCTCCAAACGACAAGGAACTAAAAGGTATCGCCATTTCGACCGTCCAATGGTCGGCTGCCGTACTAGTAGCAACAGTCCAAACACCATCCCACTCTCCAATATAAGTGTCGTTGTCACTAAGCAAACCATCTTCTTTAAATCCGTTTGCATTAGTGGCGAAATAATACCCGTTGCTACCGCTGTTAAATGAATCAAAAGCAATACCGAAAATATCGTCATTGGCGATATCATGCCCTTTCGCCATAGCAGAGCGGCTCAAGTTTTTCATATCGTCATCGTACAATTTGGCAAACACATATAAGTAAGCGTTGTCATAAAGTACTTTCACCGACGAACGATAAATAGGACGCTGATACTCTGATGGGTATATTTGATGCAGTTGCCCAATTTCGCTTACTTCCTGCCACACTGGTTCGCCATTAAGGCCGTCAATCGTAATTTTCTCAGTCGTTTTTACGATTGAATGGCTGCTTGATTTTGCTAGTGTAAATAGCTCCGAGTGCGGATTTTCAGCTTGCCCTGCTAAACTATATATCCCGCCTAAAAGTACTATTACCTTTTTGCAGGCGGCAAGAAGCCCCTGCCTAATTCGACAGTTATTGTTCATTTGTAAAATTCCGGGGTTATTGGCTAATTGAAGAGCTTCTGTTAATTAACAGCTGTTCTATTTGGTGTTTTAAAGGGCGCAAAATTAACTCAGCAATAACTGCAGCATATAGAAGCGTTAGTAAAGCGATACCGACGCCATACAACACCTCGTATTTAGGTATAGGTTTAACTGCCCATTCAAAGTGGTCTGGTGTCAAAAACACAGCAATAATACCAATTAATGAAGAAATTACACCGGCGGTATGACAATAAATTATCAGTTTATTAAGATAAGGAATTCTGTTTTCTAACCCAACTTGGTTGTTTGGTAGAACAACGACCCAGCGGATCATCGACATCGTTAACAGCGTTTTTTCAAAACCAATAGATATTGCACACATGGCAAATGAAAGCCCTAAAACCAATAACACGCTGATATAATCGAAAAATGGCGCACCTGGAAGCTTAAATTGCAGGGTTACAAGAAAAATGGCTAACGCAAGGCCGCAAATACCACTCCAGTTTATTCCGCCCTGGCCTAACTCTAATTCATTATTTTCAAACAAATCGGCAGGCGCTACATTAAAAACTTTAGCAAGAGCTAATTGAGTTTCTAACGATACACTTTCACCTGACTCGATTCGTTGAATGGTCCTTAAACTCACGCCACAAAGTTCCGATAAACGTTCTTGAGACCAACCATTGTTGACTCGGAGCTTCTTTAATTTATCTACTGAAATTGACATACAAACCTCGTATATAGTTTCCTAAAATGCCTTTGCAGCTTAGAGGCTTAAATCACTTTTTACCACGTCAGTTAGCCGTCAACACACTGACAGTATACCGCCACCCGTTATAATTCACGAAAAAAGAAAAATTATATAGTGAGTTTATCGATAATTCCTCGGCATAAAATGCAAAACAAAAGCCAGTAAGGTAGCATTTATCTAAGTAAGCTATCCCCCAAACGAATGGTTGTTTAACCTTTGCCTAAAATATAGCAAAGCGCTACCTAGCCAAATTTTAACCCTATCCGATTAAGTACCTAGTAATCATCTATATGCAGTCTATCGTAACCTTGAAAACACAACTCAAAAACGCTCACTCGCCACCGTTGATAAACTAGCTGATTTAAACCTTTACCATTACAAACTGTAAACGAGATAACGAGCTTTTCGTCCAAATTAACAACTTGCTACACTGCATGAGATGACGCTTTGAAAAAATCGAGGCAAATAAAAAAGGCTACATTTCTGTAGCCTTTTTTATTCAATTGGTGCGGATGGTGGGACTTGAACCCACACGAGCATAGCTCACAACCCCCTCAAGATTGCGTGTCTACCAATTCCACCACATCCGCGAAATTGTTAACTAATCAGGGATTTCGCTGTCGTTTTCCTTCTTGCTTTCAGTCGCAGGAGGTACGTCAGTGTTTTCTGATTTAGCTGGTTCAACACTTGAATCAGCTGGTATAGTTTGTGTTGCTGGTGCGCCTAAGTTATCAAACTCATCGTTAACCTTAACGCGGTTAGCTGTTAAGTTGCCTAGTACTAAACTAATCGCGAAAAATGCAATTGCAAGCCACGTAGTTGCTCTTGTTAAGAAGTTACCTGAACCACTAGAGCCAAAAATAGTTGCCGAAGAGCCTGCACCGAATGATGCGCCCATATCTGCACCTTTACCTTGTTGAATCAGTATCAAACCGATTAAACAAAGCGCTACAAGTAAATAAACAATAATTAGTACTTGATACAACATGCTTTATATCCTTTAAACCGCCGCACAAATCGTTGAGAATTCGTCGACTTTTAAGCTAGCACCACCGATAAGACCACCGTCTATGTCAGCTTGTGCAAATAATTCATTACAATTGCCCGCATTAACACTACCACCATATAAAATGGAGATACCTGCAGCAATTTCGCTGTCGTTTTCACCAATAAACTCTCGAATAAACTGGTGAGTTTCTTGTGCCATTTCTGGCGATGCCGTTTTACCCGTACCTATTGCCCATACTGGCTCGTACGCAATAACAACATCTTTAAATCTTTCAATACCTATTTCATCTATAACAGGTTGAATTTGCGAGGCTAACACAACATTTGTTTGTTCTGTTTCTCTCTCTTGCTCACTTTCACCAACACATAAAATTGGTGTCATGCCAGCGTCAAGTGCCGTTTTTACTTTATGTGCAACTAACGTACTTGTTTCTTTATAAATCGAACGACGCTCAGAGTGACCAACTATAACGAAGTTTACGTCCATCTCTTTAAGCATACTGGTAGAAACTTCACCAGTAAATGCGCCCTTCTCTTGCTCGCTAACATTTTGGCTACCTAAGCTAACCTTTTGGCTAATTTCGTTTGAAACAATAGCCTGAGCAAATGCAGATAAATATGGAAAACTCGGACAAACAACAATATTTCGCTGTTGAGAATCTGGCAATTGACTAAACGCCTGACACATATCATTAATAAGTGCCAAATTACCATTCATTTTCCAATTGGCAGCAACAGTGATTTTTCTTGTCATGAGTATTTCCTAAATCAAAGCGGCGAGATATTAACTAACCTGCGAACAAGATACAAGTCTTTCACTTAATATCTTGCTCGTTTGGCTAGATTTCAACCTTTTTAACAGGCTTTTTTTACCGCATCAGCAATTTCATTAGCCAATTCGGTAACTTCTGCTAGGTCAGGGCCTTCTACCATAACACGTATTAACGGCTCAGTGCCTGACTTCCTCAATAACACTCGACCTCTGCCTGTCAGCTTTTCATTAACACTATGAACTGCACTTGCAACGCTTTCCGTATTAATAGGATCTGAATCACCGGTGAAACGTACATTTACCAAAACCTGTGGCAGCTTCTTCATTCCGCTTCTAAGTTCATGCAAAGTTTTGCCTGAAGCGCATAAAGCGGTTAATACATTTAAAGCAGCAATGATGCCGTCGCCTGTAGAGGTATGGTTTAGATTAATAATATGACCTGAATTTTCTGCACCTAACTGCCAGCCACGTTGTTTAAGCATTTCCATCACATAGCGGTCACCAACTTTACTGCGAGCGAAAGGAACCCCCATATCAGCAAGTGCCAATTCTAGGCCCATGTTACTCATTAATGTGCCAACAACACCGCCACGGATACTACCCGATTGCAGGTCGTTACAGGCAATAACAAAAACACATTCGTCGCCATCAACAACGTAGCCGGTATGATCCACCATCATCAGGCGGTCACCATCACCATCTAACGCAATACCTAAATCAGCTTTGTGTTCAACAACGGCGGAGCTAATCGCGTCCATTGACGTAGCACCAACTTTATCGTTGATATTCGTGCCATTTGGCGCGGTACCAATTTCAATGACATCAGCGCCAAGCTCTCTGAAAACATTCGGCGCGATGTGGTAAGTTGCACCATGTGCACAATCAACCACAATTTTCATACCCGTTAATGAATACTGGCTCGGGAAGTTACTTTTACAAAACTCGATATAACGGCCAGCCGCATCGTCAATACGACTTGCTTTACCTAGTTTGTCAGATTCAACACAAGACATGTCTTTATCAAGCTCTGCTTCAATAGCTAACTCAACTTCATCAGGAAGTTTTTGACCATCTTGAGAAAAGAATTTAATACCATTGTCGTAATATGGATTATGAGAGGCACTAATAACAATACCCGCTTCAGCACGGAATGTTTTCGTTAAATAAGCAATACCAGGTGTTGGCATTGGGCCGAGTAAACCAATATCGACACCAGCTGCAGAAAAACCCGCCTCTAACGCTGATTCAAGCATATAGCCAGAAATACGCGTATCTTTGCCAATGAGCACTTTCTTTGTTCCTTGAGCTGCTAATACTTTACCAGCGGCATAGCCAAGCTTCATCACGAATTCAGGCGTAATTGGATATTGCCCAACAAGACCACGTACACCATCGGTACCAAAGTATCTTCTTTCAGACATGTAAAATTCCTTGTTTTTGTTTTATTACCTTCACATAAAGGTAAGTTAAATTTAGCGCGTTATTTGTAAAATTTTTAAAGCGTCCACAGTTTCAGCAACATCGTGTACGCGAATAATTGATGCCCCTGCTTGCACAGCTAAAATGGCTGTCGTAATACTTCCCGCAAGCCTATCTTCAACATCTCTGTTAAGTAAATTACCTATCATAGACTTTCTGGATGTGCCTGACAAAATTGGGCAGCCTAAAGAATCGAATTTATTTAGTTGAGCCAGCAATTGATAATTTTGCTCTACGGTTTTTCCAAAACCAAAGCCGGGGTCGAGAATGATTCGAGACCTATCTATGCCAACTTGCTCGCAAGCAGATATTCTATCTTGAAAAAATGCCTCAATATCTCTTATCAAATCGTTATATTGAGGATTATTTTGCATAGTCCTTGGCTGACCTTGCATATGCATTAAACATACAGGTAAATTAGAAGCTGCCACCGCCTGTAAAGCACCATCTTCCTGCAGAGCTCTAACATCATTTATTAGATCAACGCCTTCTTCTATCGCTTTCGACATGACAGCAGCTTTACTGGTATCTATAGACACCGCGACATCGAATCGACTTTTAATAGCATTAATAACGGGGATGGTTCGCTCTAACTCTTGCTCAGCTGAAACATCAGCTGCGCCTGGTCGCGTTGATTCACCGCCAATATCAATGATACTAGCACCATCATTAATCATGCGTTCTACTTGGCTAAGAGCAGAGTCTGGGCTTGAGAACTTACCACCATCAGAAAAAGAGTCAGGAGTAACATTCAAAATACCCATGACTTGAACATTATTAGTATCAAGCGATACTTGGTCGCCTGCTTTTAAAATATTAAACATAAGTAAACGAGATAAAAATAAAGCCTCGTCTCCGAGGCTTTTGATATTAAGTTAATTAGTTGGCAGGAACATCTGATGGAGAATCTAAATCAGGTTTTGATTCTTTTTCTGAGTTTGCCTTTGGTGGTTCATTGTTTGAGTTGTCACCATGGAAATCTGATGGCGGACGAACTTCTCTGCGCGCCATTAAATCGTCGATTTGCTTAGCGTCAATTGTTTCATAAAGCATAAGCGCATCTTTCATAGCGTGAAGAATGTCCATGTTGTCTTTTAAAATTTGTTCAGCACGCTTGTAGTTACGGTCAACAAAATCTTTTACTTCATCATCAATCATCTTCGCTGTCGTGTCCGACATATGCATAGATTTAGCAGACGTACGGCCTAAGAATACTTCACCTTCTTCTTCAGCGAATAGCATTGGCCCCATTTTGTCTGAAAGACCCCATTGTGTAACCATTTTACGCGCTAATCCAGTTGCACGTTCAATATCATTCGAGGCGCCAGTAGACACTTTATCAGCACCATAAATGATCTCTTCAGCAATACGACCACCGTATAACGATGAAATGTTACTTTCTAAGTGCTGCTTACTGTGACTAAATCTATCTTGCTCTGGCAAATACATAGTTACACCTAATGCACGGCCACGAGGAATAATAGATACTTTGTAAACAGGGTCATGCTCAGGTACTAAACGACCAACAATAGCGTGTCCCGCTTCATGATAAGCAGTCATTTCTTTTTCTGACTCACTCATCACCATAGATTTACGCTCAGCACCCATTAAGATTTTATCTTTAGCTTTTTCAAACTCTTCCATCGAAACTAAACGACGTGAAGCGCGCGCAGCAAACAGAGCAGCTTCGTTAACTAAGTTTGCTAAATCTGCACCAGAGAAACCTGGAGTACCACGTGCGATAACAGATGCTTCTACATCATCACCAATTGGCACTTTACGCATATGCACTTTAAGAATTTGCTCACGACCACGAATATCAGGAAGACCTACAGTAACTTGACGGTCAAAACGACCAGGACGCAATAACGCAGGATCTAAAACGTCTGGACGGTTAGTAGCAGCAATAACAATTACACCTTCGTTACCTTCGAAACCATCCATTTCAACGAGCATTTGGTTAAGTGTTTGTTCACGCTCATCGTGACCACCACCTAGACCTGCACCACGTTGGCGACCTACCGCATCAATTTCATCGATAAAGATGATACAAGGCGCAGACTTTTTCGCTTGTTCAAACATGTCACGTACACGAGATGCACCGACACCAACAAACATTTCAACAAAGTCAGAACCAGAAATAGTAAAGAATGGTACTTTTGCTTCACCAGCAATAGCTTTCGCTAATAACGTTTTACCTGTACCAGGTTGACCTACCATTAACACGCCCGAAGGAATACGACCACCAAGTTTTTGGAATTTCGACGGGTCTTTTAAGTAATCAACCAATTCCGAAACTTCTTCTTTAGCTTCGTCACAACCTGCCACATCAGCAAATGTTGTCTTAATTTGATCTTCACTCAATAGGCGTGCTTTAGATTTACCAAAAGACATAGCGCCTTTACCGCCACCGCCTTGCATTTGGCGCATAAAGAAAATCCATACACCAATCAGAAGGATCATTGGGAACCAAGAAATAAATACCGTGGTGAAGAAACTTGTTTCTTCTGGCTTTTCACCTGTTGCTACAACACCTTGTTTAACTAGGTCGTTAATCAAGTCACGGTCATAGCCTCCAGGAATAACAGTAACAAAGCTTTCGCCGCTACGTTTTACACCTTGTACAACACCGCTTCTGTCTACGTTAACTTCGCGAACTTGTCCTTGTCTAACGTCTTGAATAAAACGTGTGTAATCTAGCTGTTGATCCGCACCGTTGTTAGGAGAAAACCCCTGAAACACTGACATCAACACTAAGGCTATAACTAACCAAATAATCAGATTTTTTGCCATATCGCTCAACTTAATGACCTCTTAAAAAAACAAATACCTTTAATTCCTGTGAGGTATTTTTGAAATTAACTATAATTTACTACAATTTGAAACCAGTCGCCACAAGATATACTTCTCGTGATCTTGCGCGAGAAGATTGAGGTTTCCGTACCTTCACCGCTTTAAAAACATTACGTACTTCTTGCATATATTGATCAAAACCTGCACCTTGAAACACCTTCACTACAAAAGCGCCGTTTTTCTTTAGTACGTGATTACACATATCTAGCGCTAATTCTACTAAATACATGCTTCTTGCAGCATCAGCAGCGTCGTTACCGGTAAAGTTAGCCGCCATATCAGACATCACTACATCAATATTCTTACCGTCAATGCGCTCTAACAATGCGTCTAATACAGCTTCTTCACGAAAATCACCTTGTAAGAAATCAACGCCGACAATTGGATCCATCGCCAAAATATCACAAGCAACCACTTGGCCGGAGTCTCCTACTGCTTTTACAGCATATTCAGACCAACCACCAGGAGCGGCGCCTAAGTCCACCACTTTCATGCCTTTGGTAATTAACTTATCTTTATTATTAATTTCTTCAATTTTAAAAACAGCACGCGAGCGTAAACCTAGCTTTTGCGCTTTTTTTACGTATTCATCGTCGAAATGCTCTTGCATCCAACGCTGGCTGCTGCTTGATAACTTTTTCTTGCTCATGCTACCTATCAATTTAATGCACTCCACTTACATTTTAACGCAAGCAAGCAGAGGTTTTATTAGTATTACAAACAAGATGGAGTTAAAATAGTGATAATTCAAGCCAACTTGTAACGAAAAATTTTAATGAGTTTAAATAAAAAGCAAATTCAATACTTAAAAGGTGTTGCACATAACCTAAAGCCTATCGTCCTTTTAGGAAGCAATGGCTTAACAGAAGCTGTTGTTGCAGAAATTGATTCTGCTTTAGAACATCACGAATTGATTAAAGTAAAAATCCCAACAGATGATCGTGAAGTAAAAGGGCTAATAGTTGACGCTATTTGCCGCGAAACAGAAGCGACCAAAGTACAAGTAATTGGTAAAACACTAATTATTTACAGAAAAGCACAAGAGCCAAAACTGTCTATTCCAAAGATGTAAGCGGCTTCGGTAGCTCTACCGACTAACATCTGAGAACAAAAAAACGCCTAAATAGGCGTTTTTTTTATTTCTAGTTTCGAATGTTACAACGTAATGTTTCGAGAAAAGTCACCGCCACGGCCGGTTTCTTTTAAGGCACCATCGATAAAATACAGATAAGTGCATTCGTCACGTGTTGTCAGGTCGTCTTTGTGAATTCGGTTAGTACGATAAAAAAGGACCTGAATTGTTTTGCCTTCTTTCTCATACGTTTCAGTAAAATCAGCAACACCCATGTTTGTCGCTACGTCTTGGTAACTTGCGCCTAAAGCCAATTTAGCGATTTTCTTTCTGTTTTTATATTCTCTATCTTCAAAATCAGCACTAGACACGTAGTGACCATCACCGTCAGTGCCAACTGCTACAACACACCCAGTTAAAGCGATAGCCATAGGTGCGACAACCAATAAAGATAATAAAGACTTTTTCATAGTGTACTCTCAATAGTTATTTTATAATTTTGTCCATGCACTTTATTAGCAAAGGTTAAACCAACTATAAAATACACAGTATTAACAGCAACTTAAGTTTATCTTGCTATTTTTTTAACCACAGCACTTGTGTAGTATTAACTACTATTTGGGCATTTTTACAACCTAGGGTAACTAATATGACCAATAATGAAGAAATTGTCGCCATCGCAAATCAACTCGCTAGTAAAGGCGTAAAGCCGACAGTTGCCTTAATCAAAACCAAGTTAACTAACTCCGTTCCTCTACCCACTATTATTCAGGTATTAAAAACGTGGCAATATGACCCTGACCACGAGGCTAAGGCAACTTCTAAGGAAGAAAAACTTGAAGCAAAAGCTAAGCTAGATAAAAGTGTTGAAGCGCAGGTTCAACGTGCAATAGCTCCCCTAGTGTCAGAAATACAAGAGCTGAAGGCTCAAATCCAAAAACTAATAGAGCGTTCGTAAGTAAAACGCTCTAAAAACAACAGCGTGCGTTACTGCTCGATATAAATATCAGGGGAGATTTGCGTTAAAAACTCTTCGATTGAATCAGCAAGCTTTTTGTGAGGTTCACTTCCTACTTTTTCCACCCAAACTTCACCTGTTTCGTTGTTTACAGAAATGATATTGTCTTCTTCGTCTGTTACCGCAAAGAATAGAGTAACCTGTTGCTTTAGTTTACGCTTCATCATCACATGCCCAATCATATTAGATTGTAAGCGCTCGAAGTCTTTTTCACTCCACGCAAATATCAATTGAAGGTGACCATGTTCACAAGTAGCAGGAATAGACTCACTAAACAAAGAGGTAAAATAACTAATAATGTCTGGATGCAAAGAAAGCTCTAAGGCATGTTCAACATTTTTAAAGTCCAGAGAGATTTCTGGCGTAACAGGTTGCCACTGCATCAACTGTTCATTATAAGCTTCGATTTCACAAGGAGAAGGCCACTCATCATCACTTTCTACTAGTGGAAAATGCTGCAGTTTCTCTCTGTATTCTTTGACATAACGCTTTGCAAAAGCTTGGAGGGCTGATGATAAACTATTATCTGATATTTCCATGCGGGAACTATATCCTGTAAACTTATGGCTATTAAACGAGTGAAATACTACCTTATCTAACACCATGAGCCAATATTCCCAAGACCCTTCAATACAAAACTTAACCCTTGGCAAAAATACCGAATATGTTGCTAGCTACCAACCTAGCCTATTACAACCCGTACCAAGAAAGCTTAATCGTGACGCTATCGAGGTTAACGAAGAAAGCTTGCCTTTCTATGGGCAAGATATCTGGTATGGTTATGAAATTTCGTGGTTAAACAGCAAAGGCAAGCCGATTGTTAGAGTGGCAGAGTTTATATTTCACTGCACCAGTCCTAATATTGTTGAATCCAAGTCTTTTAAACTGTATCTAAATAGCTTTAATCAAACAAAATTTGCCGACGAATCTCAAGTTATTGAAACAATGCGAAACGATTTAGCTAAGTGTTCGGGCGCTGATGTGGAAGTCAATTTATACCAAGTCGATAAATGTGACGCACTAGCAATTAGTTCTTTAGACGCTATATGTATTGACGACTTAGAAATTGAAATGGATGAGTACCAGCTTTCTACAGAATCTTTAACCATCGAAGAAGAAAGTGAAAAGGAAGAAAAAACCTTAGTCTCTCATTTATTAAAATCCAATTGCCTGATTACTAATCAACCAGATTGGGCAACAATATATATTCAGTACAAAGGCAAAAAAATATCAGAAACAGGCTTGCTGAAATATCTTGTTTCATTTCGTGAGCACAATGAATTTCATGAACAATGTGTCGAGCGCATTTTCACCGACATCATGAAATTGTGTCGACCAGAGTATTTGTCAGTATATGCCCGCTATACACGCCGCGGGGGTTTAGATATAAACCCATACAGAAGTACTCTAGATGAAGCTGCACCAAAAGCGAGAACTTTACGTCAATAGTTCAATCGCTATTTGCATATTATGGCTATACCTACTGACAATTCGTTAACTTGCGTATATTATTAAATTTACAAACTTTTATTAGTTATCGTAAATAATAAGTTGCGCTTCGTTGAAGATAGATTATTGTTGAAGGTAATTAGTAGTAATAAAAGACGAATGCGAAAGGAATTAAGAACTTCATGACAGGCACTGCGGCAGTCGACAAAGAAATAGCCATTCTTAAAAAGAAACTAGATACAGCCATAGCTTCCCGCGCTGACGTAGAAGAAGACTTAAAGCGCCAATCATCTTTGCTGTCTGAGTTTATAATCAAACTCAGTCAGGTTGGCAAAGGCATAGATAAAGCACTCGACAATAAGTTAGCTAAATTAAGAAGCTTATTTTCTAAATCAGCCCCAATAATTGATATTGAAAAGTTAGTTGGTGAAATATCTATCCAGCTAAACCAGTTTGCTCAAAAAAATGACAATGACATCAGAGAGCTTCAAGCGAGCTTTGAATCTGCTGGTCAGTCATTACAAAAGGTAAATGGACTACCTGACGACTTACGCCGTCAGTTAAGATCATTGTTGCAAGAGAACCAGGAAACCAAAGAAGCGCTTTCTCAATATATTCCGTTACTGTCTGAATTAGTGCGTTTTTACCAAGCGGCACTAAAACAAGGCAACATAGCTGCCAGTAGCAAAGGGCTACTTAATGAATTAAAGCAAGCCCCTATTACACAAGTTGTTGAAAGTCATTCGGGTGTAGACTCAACAGTCGTCAAACGATTCAGTGACTTCTTGAGAAAGGTCAACGTTTCAAAAAAATACCAAGAGCAAATCAATAAAATTCAATCTCAGCTTTCAACTGAGATGGAAAACAAACAGCTTATGGACAGCTTTCTTGCCGCATTTGACGTAATAAGTCACGATTTAAGGCGAGAAAGGAATACTGCTAAGATCTTTTTATCAACGTTGAGCGAAACCTTAGCAACAGTGCAACAAGCTGTGCAAAGCACCATAGTTTCGCAAAAAGATTCTAAAGTTAAGCTCGACCAGCTAAACGATAGAATGCAATCACAAATAAGTGATATGGCAGTAAAGCTAGATGCAGCTAATTCTCTTGCAGATGTTAAGGGCGACATTAATACACGCTTACAAGCCATTGTTAAAACGCTAGAAGAAAAAACTGCGTTTGAAGTTGAACAGCAATCTCTTTTTGCTAAGCAGCTAAATACAATGCAAGAAAAGGTCAATAAATTAGAAGAACAAAGCAAAGTATTTGAAAAGCGCATTCAAGAACAGCAAGCAAAGAGCTTGCAAGATGCTTTGACCAAGCTATATAACCGAGCCGCTTTCGACGAACATTTTGCACGTGAAATAGTGCGTTGTCAGAACAAGAAAGTTCCTTTAGCGCTTGTTGTTACAGATTTAGACGACTTCAAACGCATCAACGATACTTATGGACATACTGCCGGTGATAAAACCTTACAGGTGATCGCCAACACATTTTCAAAGCATATTGGCAATGACGCTTTCGTTGCCAGATACGGTGGCGAAGAATTCGTCTTTGTTTTTACTAACATCGAAAAAGCTGATCTTATTCATAAACTTAACTTACTTCGTAAATCCGTTGCGAAATTACCTTTTAAGTTTAAAAACAACCGCGTTAGCATGACCCTATCCATTGGTGTTACCCACGTATTGGATTCTGATAACGTCCATCAAGCATTCGAACGCGCTGACACCGCTCTTTACCAAGCAAAAGAAAAAGGAAAAAACCAAGTTATCTATTTATAGTCTGTTGTAGCCTAGGAGTTGTTTATGCATATACAATTAAATCCTGTAGGCAATATGAAACTATTGTCTCCTATTGAAGTAGAACAATTACAACAATCTGCCACTAGCAATTTATATAATCTTTATCGCAATTGCTCGCTAGCTGTACTAAATTCAGGTAGTCATACAGATGACGCAGAAGCTATCTATCAAGCGTACGAAAATTTTCACATTCAAGTACTTAGGCGAGAACGCGGCGTTAAGCTCGCCTTAGAGAATCCGCCAGAGCATGCCTTTGTAGACGGCAAAATTATTTTAGGTATCCAAGAACATTTGTCTGCGGTATTAAGAGACATACTTTTCTCAAATGCTAGATACGATCACACTATAGAGTCGGGTGAGGCGATTACCCATACCACTTTCGATATATTGCGCAACGCAAACGCAATTTTACCTGACAGCGACCCGAATTTGGTCACCTGCTGGGGTGGGCACTCAATCAACGATATTGAATATCAATATACTAAAGAAGTTGGATATCAACTTGGATTGCGTGGATTTAACATTTGTACTGGCTGTGGTCCAGGCGCAATGAAAGGCCCCATGAAAGGTGCGACTATCGGCCACGCCAAGCAACGAAACAAGCAAGGCCGTTATATTGGTTTAACTGAGCCAAGTATAATTGCTGCAGAGCCGCCAAACCCTATCGTATCAGAATTAGTGATTATGCCAGATATCGAAAAGCGTTTAGAAGCCTTTGTGCGTGTATCTCACGGTATCATTATTTTCCCAGGGGGCGCAGGTACTGCCGAAGAGCTTTTATACATTTTAGGGATAATGTTAAACCCTAAAAATCAGGCCCAAAAATTACCCATTATTTTAACTGGCCCTTCACAAAGCGCTGCTTATTTTGAACAAATTGATGCCTTTATCGGTGCAACTTTAGGCGAAAAAGCACAACAGCTTTATCAAATTATTGTGGATGACCCAGTCGCTGTTGCGAGAAATATGAAATCCGGTTTAGAAGAAGTACTGGTTTATCGAAAGCAAATGGGTGATGCCTATCACTTTAACTGGTCTTTAACGATTGAGCCTGAGTTCCAGCAACCCTTCAATCCTACACATGAAAACATGAAGGCAACCAATATTAGCTTTGATTTAGACACGGCAACATTGGCAGCGAATTTAAGACGTGTATTTTCAGGTATAGTCGCAGGAAACGTTAAATCTGAAGGCATTAAAGAAATAAGAAAACACGGGCCATTTGAGGTAACAGGCGATGATGAAATTATGGCGTTAATGGATACTTTACTACAATCTTTTGTCGATCAACAAAGGATGAAGCTTCCCGGCAGTAAATATGAGCCTTGTTACCGAGTTGTGAGGAATTAATTGAATGACGGCACATGTTGTCCTGATAGATGCGATGAACCTAATTCGCCGCATCTATGCCGTTCAGGAACGGCCTTTTCTATTAAACAATGAACTCGCTGATGCCACAAAGGCACAGGTGCTTCACAACACTGAAAGTGCCTGTATTAATGCATTAAGCAAAATTATTGAGCTTACTCAACCAACGCATGCGTTAGCGGTTTTTGATGCTGCAGCACCTGGTTGGCGACATCAGATTTTTCCAGACTATAAAAAAGGTCGAAAAAAGATGCCGGAACATTTGGCTCAGAAATTAGCTGACATTCAAGATGCATTTATGGTTCAGCATGTAGACTCCCTAGACCCTGAGCGTGACGAAGCTGACGACTTAATCGCTACCCTAGCAGTGAAAGTAGCTTTGCGTGGTCAAAATGTTACTGTTATTTCCACTGATAAGTGCTTTCTCTCTTTGTTAAACCAGCACATAAAAGTATATGACTACTTTAATCGACGTTATTTAGACGAAAACTACGTGAAAGAGAAGTTTGATGTAAAACCGGCTCAACTTGTCGATTTGTGGACATTAACGGGGGATGCAACCAATAAAATTCCAGGTGTTGCCGGTATAGGGCAAGTCACTGCTTCTGGTTTGTTGAATCAATACGGTTCATTACAGCAAGTTTTGCAAGCTGCAGATATCAAGTCGAGTGTTGCAGATAAACTCAGCACCCAAAAGCAGGAAATGGAGCGAGCGAAAACATTGCTGCAGTTAAAACAAGATATTCCTTTAGGATTCAACCTAAAAGACATCAGGTTGCCAGCATATTAACGGATAAATTGTTAAGAAATATTGTCTAACACTTCCAATAAAATTAACATCTCGCTATGCTATAGCGATTAATAAGATTAAAGGTTTGAATCTGTTCTTATGAGCAAAAAAGTTATTGTAAGAATATTACTCGCATTGGCCGCTTACGGCATATTTGTATTATTGGTCGTAAACTTCTATGACGACAGCCCTGCCAATATGCAGTGGGAAGATCGAGAAGCATACAATCGCCAATACATTGCTAAATTAAAATTAGGCGAATTTACCTTTGACCAAGCGATTGCAGACCTTGGTAGCCCTGATATTACAGAAGCCAAAAAAGTTGCTCACCAAAACTTCCAAGTACTTTTTTATCGTACTCAGCATGTCAAATCTGACGGTATTACGACGCTAGAAGAATGTTCTTACTTATTGTTCGTAGATAATGTGTTAACCGCAATTGCTACCGCTGATAGATATAAAGACCTTGATTCTTTGGTAGAAGAATACAAAACACCGCCTCCCGGTGAAACGGAAACCGAACTCGCGGTAAATGACTAAACCGCTTAACATTTCTTTAAAGCGATATTCAAATCAAATGACAAAACAATGCGACTTAGGTCGCATTGTTATTTTCTAGCCCACCATTATTCTTATTCTTTTGTACTACACTCAAATCAGTAAGCTTGAAACTAGTGTGAAAGGTTTCATTCTAGCTTACATAGTATTGTCGTGGTATAAACCAGCGCGATTAGAGCACAACTTAATACATGAGGGGTTGTTGCTCACAGACTCTATTTTATTACATTAGGAAAACGACATGGCAAAACAAACCATCACAGTGATCCCGGGAGACGGTATTGGCCCAGATATTATCGACGCAACGGTAAAAATTCTAGACAAAGCTGGCTGTGATTTTGATTATGAGTATGCTGACGCAGGCTTAGTCGCTTTAGAGAAACACGGTGAGCTTGTTCCTGAAGAAACCTTAAATCTTATCGCTAAAAACAAGATCACGTTAAAAGGGCCATTAACAACACCTGTGGGTGAAGGCTTTACTTCAATTAACGTTACCTTAAGAAAGCAATTTCAGCTATACGCAAATGTGCGCCCAGTTATCTCTTTTAAAGGCACAAAAGCACGTTACGAAAACATCGACATTATTACCATTCGTGAAAACACTGAAGGAATGTATTCAGGTTTAGGTCAGACGGTATCTGAAGATGGTGCGCAAGCTGAAGCCATGAGTCTAATTACTCGTGAAGGTGCGGAGCGTATCGTTGAGTTTGCTTATGAAACAGCACGCAAAGAAGGCCGTAAAAAGGTTACTGCCGTTCATAAGGCTAACATCCTTAAATCAACGTCAGGTCTGTTCTTAAAAGTTGCCCGTGAAGTTGGCGAGCGCTACCCTGATATCGAATCAGCTGAAATGATCGTTGATAACTGTTGTATGCAACTTGTTATGAACCCAGAGCAGTTTGATGTCATCGTAACAACTAACTTGTTTGGCGATATTCTTTCTGACCTTTGTGCAGGGCTTGTTGGCGGCTTAGGTATGGCACCAGGTGCTAATATTGGTAAAGATTGCGCTATTTTTGAAGCTGTTCACGGCAGTGCGCCTGATATCGCGGGTAAAAACTTAGCAAACCCTACATCAGTTATTCTTGCTGCGATTCAAATGCTTGAGTACTTAGAGATGGGCGATAAAGCAGAGGCCATCCGTAAAGCGATTACCGAAGTTATCGAAACTGGCGATCGCACTACACGTGACTTAGGCGGCTCACATGGCACAACAGACTTTACAGAAGCTGTATTAGAACGCTTATAATCTTAAGTTTGTCTATTACTTAATACTTAAAAAGCTAACCTTATCTTATATGGATGGGTTAGCTTTTTTGTTTTTATTCCGTTTAGCAGTTACAATCGTTAACTATAGATAGGCTTAGTTAATAACCTAGCATGCACAGTAATCTCTTCACGATCATAATAGAGATGTTTAGCATACATTTCATATTTTACGCCATGCTCAGAAAACATATCCCTTATCGTTTGCAAGTCTTCTACAACTTGCTGGTAGCGCCCTTTCATTGGTAGTTTTAAATTAAACATGGCTTCTTCACAGTAGCCTTTTAACAACCAAGTCGCCATTAACTTCGCCACTCGTTGCGGCTTTTCAACCATGTCGCACACTAACCAATAAACGTTTTGTTTTACTGGAACGTATTTAAAGCCGTCAATCATCTTATGTTTTACTTGACCAGTCTCCATTAGTGACTCTGCCATAGGACCATTGTCGATGGCAGTCACCATCATGCCACGCCTTACTAGTTGATAAGTCCAACCACCTGGTGCTGAGCCTAGATCTACGGCATTCATGCCAGAAGTTAGTCGTGTATCCCATTCATCTTTAGGAATAAAATAAAGAAAAGCTTCATCTAGCTTTAACGTAGAACGACTGGGCGCTTGAGAAGGAAATTTAAGACGTGGTATCCCCATTACGTGTTCAGAACTATTGTGACCAAGCGAGTAGCCTAAAATTACTTCGCTACCACTAAAAAACAACGCGTGTAAAATCGCGCCTTCTTTTTGATGCTTTTCAGTGAGTATTTTCTGTTTTCTCAACGCTTGACGCAATGGTACTGCAAGTTTTCGACAAAACTTAGAAAGAGACTTTCCATCATTAGTATCTGGTGTTTCCATGCGAAGATCCGCATATTGCCATTCGGTTCCTAGCGCTTCAACGATTGCTTCAACACGATTATAGTCAGGAAGTTCGATAACATCACTTAATGTTAAAAACCATTGTCTGGCGAATATCAGTCTGCGCAACCTTAATGTTTCCATCAAGCGCTCGCCATCTTCAGCACTGTTTAGTTGGAAAAAAACCAGTCCTTGATTCTTCTTTAACTGCAAATAACCATACACTTCTTTCCAAGCTGCTTTTTCTTGGATTTCTGCACCACACTCTTTCTCAAAACCTGGGCGACAATATAAAACAATGGCTGACATTACAATTTCCACTTACGATGAGTTAAAAGCATTAAGCTTAACCAGCCTAATGCTAGTGTAGTTCCGCCAAAAGGCGCTAACTTTCCAATAGCATCCCACACAAAAAACGTTTTCAAATATAAACTCACACTGAACATGAGTATGCCTAATATAAAGCAGTAACTTGAAAACCTGACCACCTTATTACTGTCTACTTTAGAAGATAACAAAATAGTGAGTAACGCTAAGGTATGAATTACTTGATAAAAATGAGCGCTTTGCAATCGCGTGATAACGTCCTGCTCATAATGGCCTGCTGCATGGGCTAACCAAGCGCCGAATAATACAGAAAAACCACCGCTGATGCTAACAAATACTGCTAACAAGATTGAGTAAGCGTTTAAAATCGATTTAGGCATTGGCTTTAACAAACTCCGCTACTCTATCTGCTGCTGCCTGCAGGTTATCACTGTGAGTAAAGCCTGATTTAACTCTTGGCTTTAAATCATGATCACCATCAGGGAGATAAGATACTTCAACGGCACTGGATAATTTATAAGTCGCGATCTCCTCTTTGCTGCCAAGCTTATCTCTGTCCCCTTGTAAAATAAGCATAGGACATCGAACAGTTTGCACAGGTTCAAGCCGTAACTTTTCAGGTTTATTTTGAGGGTGAAAAGGATAGCCGAGAGCAATTACGCCTTTTACCCATTGATGTTCCGTTTGCTGCACAACCAGCTCGTCATCTGACATAAAAGTAGCTGCAACTCTTGACCCCATTGACTTACCCATTAAAAATACAGGTAAATCGTTATTTTGTTGCGACAGCAGCTCCGACAGGCTATTTAGCAGCTTTGGCATTCGGTCTGGTGGAAACTTCCGCCCTTCACTGATTCGTCTATCCATATACGGAAAATTAAAACGTAACACCGAGATATTGAGTTTTACGACTCGCTCGGTAAAGTCCTCCATAAAACTAGACGACTTATCAGCACCTGCACCATGCGAAAATATGACTAACGCTTTTGGGTTTGTCGCTTCATTAACAATAATACTAGCTGTCACTTTCTTCTTCCTGCTCTTCTGCAACGGTATCTAATACCCACTCTCTAAACGCGGCAATCTTACCTACATCCACTTGGTTTTCACGACATACGATATAAAAAGCATTTTTACTGACAAGTGAATGCTCGACTGGCACCACTAATCGGCCTGCATCTATTTCTGGTTGCGCGAGTATACTCTGCGCTAGAGCAACACCTTGGCCATAAACAGCAGCTTGCACCACCATAGCGGAGTGACTAAAAATAGGGCCATGGTTCACGTTAGTAGCTTTTACATTGACCTCTTTAAACCAACGTTTCCAATCTCGTCTCGACGTATCATGTAAAAGCGTATGTTGCGTTAAGTCTTCAACTGATTTTAGTGGCTTTTTACCTTCGAGGAGCAAAGGGGAGCACACAGGGATCAAATATTCAGTATGAAGCTGATCTGCGTGAACGTTTGGCCAGCGGCCGCGACCATAATAAATAGCAACGTCAACGTCTTCAGTTAACGAATTATCAGGTTGGTCTACTGCTTTAATACGTACATCTACATCAGGGTTCAGTAAATTAAAAGCGTTTAATCTCGGCACTAACCACTGAATAGCAAAGCTCGGCTGTAAGCTTACCGTAATCGCCCCTTTCGCGCCTCGCGCCAACAACCTTTCAGTAGCCTCATGTAAAGATGTAAACACGTCTTTAATGTCTTGATAATACGATTGTCCATCCTCTGTTAATAACAAAGCACGGTTCTTTCGCATAAATAACTTTAACCCTAAATGCTCTTCCAAAGCTTTTATTTGATGACTAATTGCTGCCTGAGTGACAAATAATTCTTCTGCAGCTCGAGTAAAGCTAAGTTGCCTCGCAGAGGCCTCGAATGCCCTCAAAGCGTTTAGCGGTGGTAGTCTTACGGCCATTTATCACCTATAAACCTATCGTTATTAACGAAAACACTATGAATAAAAACTGCATAAAAAGTCTGCTAAAGCGCATAATTTTTTACCATTAGTTTTTCTAATGAATAACATTATAAATAGTCATTTTTATTTTTGCCAGCATTAACCTATTATTCACACCGTAGATGACGGACTACATCTTTTTACTACAAACGCCTGTGTATGTAGCAAGGCAATGAATGTTAAGCCAACCTAACATTCACCGAGACGAGAAAAGGTCCCTATTCATCTATTTTGGATGTAATTGGAATTTTTAGGTGACACAAGATGAAAAAATTAAATATCGCAACAACTCTCGTAATTCTGCTAGCAACAAATGGATTAGCAAATGCTTCAACAATTACCGTTGAAAAAGCAGAGCCAATTAATGCGGCAGAAATCACATTAGCAGCAAAAGACGCTTTATCAATTAGCATGACCGAATTAAAAGTTGAGCCAGTGATAAATAAGAAATTTGCAACTGTGACTGTAGCAAAAGCAGATCAGAAAAAGCAATCTTTAGTAGAGAAGCACGCTGAACTAGCTGAATAGCAAATAAACAAATTTTTTCGCTAGAGTACTCCCCCAACCTACTCTAGAGAAAACATGGCTGGATAGAGCTTCTCAAGGGCTTGAACCAGCCAAGGGGTAACTCCCCTAGAATTTAAAGATAATGCTCGCAAAAAGAAAGGGTGCCAATTGGCACCCTTTTTCTATTCTGTTGTTAATCGTAAACCAAGTTATTCTAGCCAGTGATTAACGGCTCAAAGCCTTTAACAAGATCGTCTACCGCTTTCATTTGCGCCAAATACGGCTCTAACTTGTCTAATGGTAAAGCACAAGGGCCATCACACTTTGCCACGCTAGGATCAGGGTGAGCTTCAATAAACAATCCAGCAATTCCCAACGCCATTCCGCTTCTAGCTAATTGAGCAGCTTGTGCACGTCTGCCATCAGCTGAATCTTCCCTACCGCCAGGCTTTTGTAAAGCATGGGTCGCGTCGAATATCACAGGCGCATAATTTTTCATCTCGTCCATTGCTAGCATATCAACAATTAGGTTGTTGTACCCGAAACAAGAGCCACGCTCACATAGCATGACTTTTTCATTTCCAGCTTCTGCGAACTTTTTAATAATATGACGCATTTCATGGGCAGCCAAAAACTGTGGCTTTTTAACATTAATAATCGCATCGGTTTTTGCCATCGCCACGACTAAGTCAGTCTGTCTCGCTAAAAATGCCGGTAGCTGAATAACATCTACAACATCTGCTACAGGTTGTGCTTGGTAAGGTTCATGCACATCCGTAATAACAGGCACTTTAAACGTTTCTTTTATTTCTTCAAATATCTTCAAGCCGTCATCTAGACCAGGGCCTCGATATGAACTAACCGAAGAGCGATTTGCTTTGTCGAACGAAGCTTTAAACACATAAGGAATATTTAAACGCTGTGTTACTTCTACATAATGTTCAGCAATCTTCATTGCTAAATCTCTCGATTCGAGTACGTTCATTCCACCAAATAAAGTAAATGGTGCGTTATTGGCAACATTTATATCACCAATGTTTACATTTTCTATAGTCATATAATTAACTCAACAATTAGGAAACTGCTTGTAAGATTTGGCCACATAGCCAAGCCATGTAAGTACCTAAGGTATAGCCTAAAACGGCTAACAATACCCCTACAGGCGCTAACGATGGATGAAATGCAGAAGCGACGATGGGTGCAGACGCGGCTCCACCAACATTCGCTTGGCTACCAACAGCCATATAAAATAACGGTGCTCTAATTAACTTAGCAACAAACAACATTAAACAGGCATGAACAATCATCCAAATGGCACCGATAATAAAATAAATAGGCGCTTCGGTAATCATGCGTACGTCCATCTTCATACCGATAGTCGCGATAAGCACGTATAAGAAAGCTGAGCCAACTTTTGAGGCGCCCGCTCCTTCTAAATTTCTTACCTTGGTAAATGACAGTAAAACACCAACAGTACTGGCAAAAATAATCATCCAAAAGAACTTGCTGTGAAAGCTGAACTTACCTAAATCAGGATGATTCTCAACCATATACGGAGTAATAATATCGGCAAATAAGTGGGCAAAGCCAGTAACACCTAAACCGATCGCAACTATCACCATCAAATCAGCTAACGACGGGATTCTGCCGTGCTGTGCATGGAACTGCTCAACTTTTTCTTTTAATTCAGTGATAGCTGAAGTGTCTGCACCTGATTTCGCATCTATAGTTTTGGCATTTGCTGCCATAATTAAAAGAACAGCCATCCATAAGTTAGCAACAATCACATCAACAGTAACCATCGCAGAGAATATTTGATCTCCGGCACCATAAATTTCTTTCATTGCCGCTTGGTTGGCACCGCCGCCAATCCAGCTACCTGCAACAGTTGTCATGCCACGCCAGACAGCTTCAGGTCCACTTACTCCTATTAGTTCAGGAACAAAGGAAGCAACAATAAGTAACGCAATAGGACCACCTATAACGATACCTATAGTACCAGTAAAGAAGAGTATGACAGCTTTACCACCTAATTTTTTAATCGCAGGTAAATCAACACTTATAGTTAATAGCACTAAACACGCGGGAAGTAAGTAACGAGACGCAACGTAATATAAATCTGACTCTTTAGGGTCAACAATGCCAAAGGTATTAAGAAGCGAAGGCAAAAAATAACAAACAAGAACAGTAGGCACTATCCCGTAGAATTTTTTCCAAAATGGAATATTGCTATTGGCAGTGTAAAACACAGCACCTAACATAAGTGCAAGAACACCTAAAATAGTGGCATCATTGGTGAGCAAAGGGGCTGCTTTTGCTGTTTCAGAGGCTATTGAAGGATCAGCAAACATATTATCTCCATATTAAACGTGTTTTTATTTACTCATTATCATCTGACAACTGCTCATTTAACCAAAGAGTTCATCAGCTTTAGACACTGAAAGTCTTTATGTTAATTCAACAACTTAGAGTTAATAAAACGCCTTTCATTATTATAATTTGGCGTTAGTGTAACATGGTCTCAGAAAGTTTGATCTGATCTAATTGTAATTTCAATAATTGAGCGGCAGGATCTTGCGGGCATTGTTCGACAAAAAATTGATAGTCATCACAAGCAACTTTAAAACAATCAAGTTGATGTAATAGGTAGCCACGGTCTCGTCGTTCAAAAGGGTCATTAGGACGTAAAGCTAGTAATAAGTCGACACACTTTAGCGCTTTGGAAAACAAGCTTTCTTTTATCAGCGCGGATTTTAGCCCGGTTAAATGCTCAACGAGTAATGAAGTTAACTCCATTGGTGCTAAATAACTGTTTTGAGGGTCTTCAGAAAGGCCATCTAGGCGACGATCCAATTCTTCCCAATTAACAGATTCTCCTGTAACAGGATCAAATATCACTGAGTAGATATCGTCACAAATAATGCGCACCATCACCTTTTCAGGCACAAAGACAAGTTCTGCTTCAAGCTCGCATTCTGTCGCAATGCGCTGAATAATAGCGCCTTTTAATATTGGCGCAATAACACGATGCTTAATTGCTTGATCAACAGTTTGAGAGGTGGTTGGCCAAAAGTTTCGTTCATTGTCGATAAAAAGTTCATCGACAAATAGCGCATTAATTAAAACTTCTGCGCGTGCAGTAGAGTCATCAATGCCGTCTACCGCATCTTTACAACTTTCAATAATTGGGTTTAACGACTCTTCGAAGCGACAATTGTTATCAAAAATGTGCTCTTCGATTAAAGCTAAAGAGGCTAGCAAAGGTTTGCTCGTGCGGTTTAACTCTGACAACAATAACTCATTCATTCAGTACAACTACCACTAAAATTCAATTGACCAATCAAGTGCTGATATTGGGATTAATTTTCCAATATAAAGGTGCAAACGCACTTAATTTACACCTTTATATATCTGCGCTGTTATTTAGCCAAACAGTACAGGTTGTTTACTCATTGCTAAGCGCACGATTAACACGACCCAACCTATAGCACCGACATAACCAAGGATTTGAAAAACCTTATTTCGGGCTAATTTCAATGCGTAATAGCCAGTGAAAATATAGGCAAACACGGCTAATAGCTTTTCTAATAACCAAGTATGATGAAGTGGGTTGTAACCATACTGTACTATCAAACCAATACCTAACAGCAATAACATGGTATCGACAGCATGGGGCAAAACCTTTACCCATTTTTTTTCAAGTTGCTTAGAGCCGACTAACGACCAGAAAAAGCGTAGTGTGAACAATGAAATACTGATCACAGCAATCAACATATGTAAGTGTTTCAAGTTAATTTCTCCGAGAAATTGGTAAATTTATTCTTTTAATTTTTATAACGACATTAGCGCCAACAGGCGTAAGTAACCCTATCATTACCGTTATAATCTTGCACGGTTTTCGCGTCACAATAGCCATTTTCAATAAAAATATCGCGCACCGCCTGCCCTTGCTCGAAGCCATGCTCAAAATACAAGAAACCACCTTTACGTAAAAATGACGTAGCTTCTTTTATTATTGACATAATATCGCCTAAGCCGTTCTTTGGCGCCACTAACGCGGTCAAGGGTTCAAACCTGACATCACCTTCAGACAAGTGGTGGTCATCTTCATCAATATAAGGCGGGTTACTGACAATCACGTCAAACTTATCTGAGCTAGAAACATTTGCAAACCAATCGCTAAGATAAACTTCAAGGTTTGGTATTTTGTGTTTCTCTTGATTGCGTTTCGCTAAAGCAACAGCTTTTTCTTGAAAATCTACTGCTTCAAATCGCCAACTGGGTAATTCACTGGCAAGCGCAATAGCGATAGCGCCGGTACCTGTACCTAAATCTAGGCAGTGCAAGCCAGACGCAGGGTGATTATCCAAAATAGTTTCAACAAGTACTTCTGTATCAGGCCTCGGAATTAAGGTGCTTGGTTCGGTAAAAAACGACAGTGACCAAAACTCTTTTTCACCCAGTAGATAAGCAATGGGATGCCCTTCCACTCGTTTAGCGACTAATTCGCTAAACTGTTGGCAAATTTGCTCATCGAGCACTTTTTCAGGCCAAGTTAACAAATAACTTGTTGCTTTATCTAAACAAAAAGCCAGCAAAAGCTGGCTATCTAATTTAGCGCTGTCGGAAGAAGCTGATATTTGTAGCTCCCCCCAACGCACGGCTTGCGCAATGGTTTTCAATGGCTAATTACCCTTGATTAGCAAGCTCTGCAAGTAAGTCGGCTTGATGCTCTTGTAAAATAGGCTCCATCACTAAACCTAAGTTACCTTCCATTACTTCTGCTAAGCGATATAAGGTAAGGTTAATACGATGATCTGTCATGCGACTTTGCGGATAATTGTATGTTCTAATACGCTCTGAACGGTCACCACTGGCAACCAAGTTACGACGAGAACTTTCTTCTTCGCTACGGCGTTTTTCATCTTCAGCCGCTTGCAATCTTGCTTGTAGCACAGACATAGCTTGAGCACGGTTTTTATGCTGCGAACGCTGATCCTGACATTCAACCACAACACCCGTTGGAATGTGCGTAATACGAATAGCTGAATCAGTTTTGTTAACGTGCTGACCACCAGCACCTGAGGCACGGAAAGTATCGATACGAAGGTCTGCTTTATTAATCTCGATAGCTTCTGACTCAGGAATTTCAGGTAACACAACAACGGTACAAGCAGAAGTATGAACACGACCTTGCGATTCTGTTTCTGGCACACGTTGTACACGGTGGCCGCCTGATTCAAACTTCATTTGACCGTAGACGCCTTCGCCAGAGATTTTAAAAACAATCTCTTTAAAGCCGCCCTGCTCACTTTCGCTTTCGTTCATGATCTCGATGCGCCAGCCTTGACTCTCGCTGTAGCGCGTATACATACGGTATAGGTCTCCTGCAAATATTGCAGCTTCATCACCACCAGCACCGGCGCGAATTTCAACAAAACAGTTATTGTCATCGTTTGGATCACGTGGTAGCAACAAGATTTGAAGCTCATCGGCTAGCGTCTCAACCGCTTTTTTAGCTTCCTTAAACTCTTCTTGCGCCATTTCACGTAAATCAGGATCATCATCTTTCAACATTTCTTCAGCAGTTTCGAAGTCTTCTTCTGCCGTTCTATAGTTGTTGAAAACGCTTGTAACTTCTTCAAGCTGCTTGAACTCTTTAGATAACGCCTGAAACTTGTCTTGATCAGCAATAGTTTCTGGATCAGATAACAAAGCCTGCACTTCTTCAAAGCGCTCTACGAGGCCTTCTAATTTTTGGTAAACTGACTCTTTCATTGAATATTCTTTCGATAAATATGTTTGTTACAGCAAACAGCTTATTTCTACGAAATAGTGCCTCAAATTCGCACTATCAACTTTTCACTATTTACTTAATAAATTCTTGCGATTGCGCGCAGTGTAATGATTTGGCTGCTTAGTTGCAAATCACACTAAAGATTCTTTACTCTTTTAGTTACTTATCAATATTAAAAATATCGCGTAAGTATAAGATTTTATCTAGCTCGCCACCTTGCGCAGCCGATTGAATCGCACTTGTCGGCCCATGCATCATTTTATTGGTAAGCTTAGTCGCTAATTCTGCTACCACAGCTTCAGGGGATTTATTAGCTTTTAATTGTAGCAGGGCTTTTTCTAATAGCTGGTCACGTTCTGACAGGCACTGGTTACGGTAGCTGACTACGGTATCTTGCGTGTTTAAGCCTCTTAACCAAGACATAAAGGTATCTGTTTGTTCAGAGACAATAGATTCCGCTTCCACCGCAGCCTTACGACGGTTTTCGATATTTTTAGCGATAATGCCCTGTAAATCATCCACCGTATATAGAAAAACGTCTTCTAATTCAGCAACCTGCTCTTCAATATCACGAGGTACAGCTAAGTCCACCATAAATACAGGGCGATGCTTTCGCTTTTCTAACGCATTTTCAACCATACCCTTACCAATAATAGGTAACGTACTTCCTGTTGAGCTAATAACGATGTCGGCATCACTCATCTTCTCAGGAATTTGTGCGAGGGTAATAACATCGGCACCAACAGGTTTTGCCATTAACTCAGCACGCGATAAGGTACGGTTGGCGACAGTAATTTTACCAACGTTGTTTTCATATAAATGCTTTGCAACAAGCTCTATGGTTTCACCCGCGCCAACTAAAAGCACTTTGGCTTTCTCTAAACTAGCGAAAATATGTTTTGCCAAATTAACTGCTGCGAATGCGACTGAAACGGCACTTGCGCCAATATCAGTTTCAGTTCTTACTTGTTTAGCAACACCAAATGTTCGTTGAAACAATCTATCCATCACAAGTGCCATGGAGCCAGCAGCCTTGGCTTGGCTATAAGCTTGTTTCATTTGCCCTAAAATTTGCGGTTCACCTAATACTAATGAATCTAATCCACAAGCCACTCGCATCATATGATTAACGGCTTTTTGATCATGGTAGCAATAAATACTTGGCGCTATAGCAGAAGAAGGAATACCGTGATGATGCTCTAACCAATCAACAACATTACTATGAACTTCTTCATGTGGTGATTGAGAAACTAAATACAACTCAGTCCTATTACAGGTAGATAATATCGCCGCTTCTTTACACTGCACAAATTCAATACATTCATTTAGTGCTTCAGATAACCTGTCAGGGTTAAACGAGATTTTTTCTCGAACTGATACAGGCGCTGTTTTATGATTTATTCCAACGGCAACAATGGGCATAAAGTAATTTAATTAACCTGAGCTATGTATTCTTCGCAACGGCGAAGATAATTAATTAGATTTTAGACGCTGCTTTTTCACTTCGCTAGTGTATGATACCAAGCACCAAATCTAGCGAAAAATGGCAACGTCTTTTAAAAACGCGCTAATTTTACGAGATAAGTGACACGAATTAAAGTATTAACCATGAAGTTTGTACGTCTTTTAACAATCAATTTGATCTTGTTCGCATTAGCTGCCTGTAGCTCAGTGCCCTCATCAACAGAACCTACAACTAACCAATCGCTGACAAAAGAGCAGCGAATTGAACTTGCTAAGCAGTTTAATCAATGGGAATTACGTGGAAAGCTTGCGCTTATCAGTCCTAAAGAAAGAAAAAGTGCCAACTTAAATTGGCGATATTCACCAACGAGTCAGAAGTTAACCCTAACTGCCGCGCTAGGTATCGAAGTGTTTTCACTGTCTACAAAGAATGGGCAGCACAAGCTCGAAGTTGATGGCAAAGAGTATCAAAGCGACAATTTAGAATGGCTTCTTTACGATTTAACCGGCTATTTATTACCCGTGTCTCAACTTCACGCTTGGTTAAAAGGTGTAAGCGACAACGAGCAAGACTTCATTCAATATGATGCAAGGACACAACTACCAGCGAGTTTATCAAGCTTTCACAACAATAGAGAATGGCGAGTAAAATACAGCCATTACAAGAACCTTGGTAATTTACCTCTAGCTCACCGCCTCAATATTAACCAAGGCGACTTAACCATCAAAATTATGATTAATCGTTGGCATAAATAGAAATGAACGTTAACTCTTTAACTCTACCCTCTCCAGCAAAACTAAACCTATTTCTTCACATTGTTGGTCGCCGTGAAAACGGTTATCACGAGTTAGAAACCGTTTTTCAATTTTTAGACTTCGGTGATGAATTAACTTTCACATTAACCAATAACAATGAAATTACATTAACGACGCAATTCGCCAATGTTGCCGCGGAAGACAATTTAATCGTTAAAGCAGCAAAAGCACTACTGCCGTATAAACAATCTGAGTTAGGTGTCGATATTGCAATAGATAAAGTGTTGCCAATGGGCGGTGGACTCGGTGGCGGTTCAACAAATGCGGCCACGACTTTGCTTGCATTAAATAAATTATGGCAACTTGGCCTCTCTATAGAAAAACTAGCAGAGATAGGGTTAAAACTCGGAGCAGATGTGCCCATTTTCGTTCACGGTTTCGCCGCTTTTGCACAAGGAGTTGGCGAAGTATTAACCCCTGTTGAGCCAACAGAATACTTCTATTTAGTATCAAAACCTGACGTGAGTATTTCAACGCAAGCGGTATTTACTGATCCTGACCTTGTAAGGGATACAGCCAAGATAAATCCTGACCAAATGGTCATAGAAAACTTTCATAACGATTGTCAAAATTTGGTAATAAAACGCTATCCTGAGGTTGCCAAATTACTGGCTTGGTTGGTAGAATACGCGCCGTCTCAAATGACGGGCACGGGGGCTTGTATTTTTAGTCGTTTCGACAGCCGCGAACAAGCGGAGAAAGTACAAGAATTGTTGCCTGAAAATATCACGTCATTTGTGGCTAAGGGTGTTAATCAATCTCCGCTTCATCAAGCACTAGCGAAGTAAGCGAGAGCTAACCCAGAAGAAAAAGTTTTACAATAGAAAGCTAAAAACTGGCTTTTTAACGATAATGTGCTGTTATTAACAACAAGTTGAAAATAGCATGAAGCTCAAATGTCAAAAGTTTCTGAGGAACTGCTTGTGCCTGACATGAAAATCTTTGCGGGTAATGCCACCCCTGAACTGGCCCAGAAAATTGCTAACCGTTTATACATCACTTTAGGTGAAGCTAAAGTTGGCAGCTTCAGCGATGGCGAAATCAGCGTTGAAATCACTGAAAACGTCCGTGGTGCTGACGTATTCATTATTCAATCTACTTGTGCTCCAACAAACGACAACTTAATGGAATTGATCGTAATGATCGATGCATTGCGTCGTGCATCAGCAGGTAGAATTACTGCTGTAATGCCTTACTTTGGTTACGCTCGTCAAGATCGTCGTGTACGCAGTGCTCGTGTACCAATTACTGCTAAAGTAGTTGCAGACTTCTTATCTAGCGTTGGTGTTGACCGTGTATTAACTGTTGACCTTCACGCAGAGCAAATTCAAGGCTTCTTCGACGTACCAGTAGATAATGTATTTGGTACACCTATTCTTTTAGAAGATATGCAAGAGAAAGCGTTAGAAAACCCTGTGGTTGTTTCTCCTGACATCGGTGGTGTTGTTCGTGCACGTGCAGTAGCCAAGTTACTAGACGATGCAGATCTTGCGATCATCGATAAGCGTCGCCCGAAAGCAAACGTAGCACAAGTAATGCACATTATTGGTGACGTCGAAGGCCGTGACTGTATCATCGTAGATGACATGATCGACACAGGCGGTACACTTGCTAAAGCGGCAGAAGCATTAAAAGAGCACGGTGCTAAAAATGTTTATGCATACGCTACTCACCCAGTATTTTCTGGTAATGCTGCTGAAAACCTTAAAAACTCAGTTATTGATGAAGTTATCGTAACCGATTCAATCCCGCTTTCTAAAGACATTAAAGCGTTAGGTAGCCGAGTTCGTCAACTTACATTAAGTGGCATGTTATCTGAAGCCATTCGCCGTGTATGTAACGAAGAATCAATTTCTGCGATGTTCGAAAGCTAATCGCTTACCTCGCTAGAAACAGAAAAAGCCAACATTCGTGTTGGCTTTTTTTATGAAGTTTTTTGGAATTGACGTTGAAAAGATGGCATTAACAAACGCTAAGTGTTATTATGCCGCGCCTTTTTTATCCAGACCTTATTTAGTCTGTGTAAATTAAGGCTTTAAAGCGGTTGTTTTTGGTCGCAAAAAGCAACCTACATTAACTTATTTATTAGGTAATTATCATGACTGATTTATTTACTTTGGATGCTGAAGTACGTACAGATTTAGGGAAAGGTGCGAGCCGCCGCCTACGTCACGCGAACAAAGTTCCAGCTATCCTTTACGGTGAAGGCAAAGATCCTGTTTCTTTAACTCTTGCTCACAACAAAGTATTCCGTGCTCAAGAAGAAGAAGCTTTCTATTCTCACGTTTTAACGCTAAACATTGATGGCGAAAAAGTTGAGTGTGTTGTTAAAGATATGCAACGTCACCCATACAAGCCATTAGTAATGCACTTAGATTTCTTACGTGTTGACGCTGCTCACCCAATCCACACTAACGTACCAGTTCACTTCGTAAACGAAGAAGCTGCTGCTAAGAAAGGTGGTACTATTGCTCATCACATCGCTGAAATCGCAGTTACTTGTTTACCAGGTAACTTACCAGAGTTCATCGAAGTTGACTGTGCAGACATCGAAGTAGGTCAAACACTTCACTTATCTGACGTTAAATTCCCAGAAGGCGTTACTTCTGATGAATTAGCTAAAGGTGAGAGCCACGACCAAGCTGTTGTTACATTAAACGCTCCTAAGGGCGGTAGCGACGAAGAAGCTGGCGAAGAAGAAGCTGCTGCTGAATAATTTTAAGGTATCGCCTTAAATGACTATTCAGTTAGTTGTGGGCCTGGGTAATCCAGGCCCCGAATATACCAATACCCGTCACAATGCTGGCGTGTGGTTCGTTGAAGAACTCGCATCACGCTACAACATATCTCTCCGCCCAGAAAAAAAGTACTTTGGCTATTACGGCAAAGGTGACATTGGCGGTCAACTTGTTCATCTTCTTGTTCCTACCACGTTTATGAATCGAAGTGGTCAGGCAGTCGCACCTCTGGCAAACTTTTATAAAATGTCAGTAGATAATATTTTGGTGGCTCACGATGAACTTGATATGGACCCAGGCATTGTAAAAATCAAAAAAGGCGGTGGTCACGGTGGTCACAATGGCCTTCGCGATATCATTGCCCGAATGGCAAATAACAAAGAATTTTATCGTTTACGAATTGGCATTGGTCACCCTGGTCACAGAGACCGCGTAACTGGCCATGTTTTAGGAAAAGCGCCTGCAAGTGAGCAAGCACTTATTGATCAATGCGTAGATGAAGCAAGTCGTTGTTTTGAAATTTGGCAAAAAGACGACTTAAAAAAAGCTCAAAATAGACTGCACTCTTTTAAAGCGCAGCCATAGCGGAACAACCGCACTAACAAAGGTAACTCAACATGGGATTTAAATGTGGCATCGTTGGTCTTCCCAACGTAGGTAAATCAACACTTTTTAATGCATTAACTAAAGCTGGTATTGAAGCGGCAAACTTCCCGTTTTGTACTATCGAACCTAATACTGGCGTTGTTCCTGTGCCAGATCCACGTTTAGATAAATTAGCTAACATTGTTAGCCCTGAGCGCGTTATTCCTACATCAATGGAATTTGTTGATATCGCTGGTTTAGTTGCCGGTGCGTCTAAAGGTGAAGGTTTAGGTAACAAATTCCTTGCTAATATTCGTGAAACAGATGCTATTGGCCATGTTGTTCGTTGTTTTGAAAATGAAAACATCGTTCACGTTGCCGGTAAAGTTAGCCCACAAGACGATATTGATGTCATTAACACAGAGCTTGCCTTAGCTGACATGGATACGGCAGAGCGCGCTATTCAACGTCAAACGAAAAAAGCAAAAGGCGGCGATAAAGACGCTAAGTTCGAACTTCCAGTGCTAGAAAAAATCTTAAAGCACGTAGAAGAAGGCGAAATGATCCGCTCTTTAGAACTATCTAAAGAAGAGCTTGCTGCGGTTAAATACTTAAACTTCTTAACGGTAAAACCTACCATGTACATCGCCAACGTGAATGATGATGGTTTTGAAGATAACCCATACTTAGATCAAGTTCGTGAAATTGCCGCAAAAGAAGGCGCAGTAGTTGTACCTGTATGTGCTGAAATTGAAGGTGAGCTTTCAGAGATGGACGAAGAAGATCGTGAAATCTTCATGGAAGAAATGGGCTTAGAAGAGCCAGGCTTAAATCGTGTGATTAATTCTGGGTACGGCCTACTTAGCTTACAAACTTACTTCACTGCTGGTGTTAAAGAAGTTCGTGCTTGGACAGTTAAGCAAAATGCGACGGCTCCACAAGCAGCAGGTGTTATTCACACCGACTTTGAGAAAGGCTTCATCCGAGCTGAAGTTGTTGGCTACGATGACTATATCGAATTCAACGGTGAGTCAGGCGCTAAAGAAGCGGGTAAATGGCGCTTAGAAGGTAAAGATTATATTGTTAAAGACGGTGACGTTGTTCACTTTAGATTTAACGTATAATTTTCACCGCTGTAAAAATACCGATAAAAGGAGCCTATGGCTCCTTTTTTATTGTCTGAAATATACTGCCACCTATGGAAGTGATTTTTTTTAGTGAAGTGCTTTGCTCACATCCCAATCCTAAGAGAATTCTTTGAAGCAATAATAAAATAGCTCTCTAGTTTTATTGTGGGTACGATTGCCCCCATTTCCCGTTAAAGCGATAACAGCAAATATGCTACATTGAGCTGAAACAAAGTTTTGAAAGAATAACCCCTTTGATAGCGACATAAAGCATAGCTACCTTTAATAAAGATGAGCTATTAATTAAGAAAGCCCACTTTTGCTTCCTTCGCCAGCAAAAATCACTCAATTATCTACTCCACTCTTCTTTGAACACCCACTATTTTTATAAGAATTCAAAGGTAAAATTAGAAAAAACCAAACAAATGACATAAATTTAGAAAAAACCAATGTTATTTGCTACATATTATTAGGTTAAAAGGCTTTTACTTAGCGTAGTTAAGATTCTTTTTATATACTCTGAAAGGAAGTAACTAGAAATAATAGCTTCAGCCTGCTTTAACATTCGACTCTTTACGTGCAGATATGCGCCAATATGGCGACTCTTTAGCCAAACAGTAAAAAACAGTGATTTTTTTGCAAAAAAACGGTTGACGTACGCTAAGCAGATTTGCATAATACGCGCCACTTGCTGAGAGGCAAGGTTGTAAATGGCTACATAGCTCAGCTGGTTAGAGCACATCACTCATAATGATGGGGTCCCAAGTTCAAATCTCGGTGTAGCCACCATTTACAATGCGGGAGTGGCGGAATTGGTAGACGCGCTGGATTTAGGTTCCAGTATCGCAAGATGTGAGAGTTCAAGTCTCTCCTCCCGTACCATTTCAAACAACATCTTGTTGTATGGAAAGCAGGACGTTGGGGTATAGCCAAGCGGTAAGGCAGCGGGTTTTGATCCCGTCATTCTCAGGTTCAAATCCTGATACCCCAGCCACTTTCCAAAAACCTCTTAGTTAGTATACAAGTTTCCGTTGGGGTATAGCCAAGCGGTAAGGCAGCGGGTTTTGATCCCGTCATTCTCAGGTTCAAATCCTGATACCCCAGCCACTTTCTACCAAAAGTGGAGAAACTTGGAATAGAGTTTTAATAAGGCTCTTTAAATTCTTATTAACATAATGCGGGAGTGGCGGAATTGGTAGACGCGCTGGATTTAGGTTCCAGTGCCGCGAGGCGTGAGAGTTCAAGTCTCTCCTCCCGTACCATTATGTTAAAACCTTTTCTTATTCAAATACCCTTTATTAGACTTCTTAATTTTTCACTATACATTTAGTTCGATTTTGCTACCGGAATTGTTAGACGCGCAGCTGTCATTGGTGATACATCGGCTCCAGTGCCGCGAGCTGGACGAACTAATATTAAATTTTTAAGAATCTAAACTTTGTCCTCCTTATATTAAACACTTCCCTCACATTCAAGAAACGAGCAATTAGCGCATTTTAGTCCTTCGACCCCCCATTAAATTGGTATTTGTTTTCTTGCCTAGCAAAATCTTAGTAAACTTGATAAAAATGGAGTTATCAGGAATTCTAGCGGGTGTTTGGTAGAGAAATGCGCACAAATAATTCTAGCACCATACAATTTATGTAATAATAAATGTAATTTTAAAGGAGATTAAAACGCAGCAAGCCTACGTAAGAGATGGAGTAACTGGGAATTATTTATGGAATCAGCCTATCTCATTTGTACGAGTGCCGAACGTAAATGAATACATTTGGTTGGACTCGGGTGCGTATTTGGTTCAAGCTGTTAGCCATACATGGAGTAACAAGGATCCAATCATTATAATAGATATAGCGCAGGCTAGTTCACAGCGTGGTGTTGAGCCAACTGTTTTTGGTGATCCGAACTGATAACATATAACAAGTTACTCAAAAGTACCTACAAAATTGACTTGTACTCTTGCGTATCTAATTTTAAGCAAGTATTTATTCCTCCTAAGAAAAGCGTTAAGCATAAAGGATAGTATGGACGATAACCTCAATATTGGAGATTGGGTCAGAAGTTACGGTGCAGGGATATGGAGAATTCATCGAATTCTCGAGCTCAATGAGTTCGACATCCCAAGTCAAAGTTATAAACCTAGAAAAATTGTTTTCTCTTCACGCTTTGTTAATAACTCATACAAGCGCTCCTTTTCAACTGAAAGTTGTGATTCATCATTTGTTTATCATTTGGAACCTAATGAAAAAGAAGAATTGCAATTATTTATTGAAAACAACCCAGAGCTATATGAAAAGTTTGACGCGTACAAACCTAAGAGAATTGATGCAATATACAACGCAAACGTAGTTATACCACCATCAGGAAATCAGGCTGACTTAGAAAAAACGCTATCTACATTTCAAGAATTAAACTTGGAACAGTTATACCGTCAATTACTTGAATCAAAAATAGGGTCAAGTGGAGCAAAAGGATGGACAGCTCAATTTACCTCAATAAATTACGAAAACTCTGAAGGTAAATTGGTGTATAGCTTTTCAAAAATATTGACATTTTGATGCATCAGCACCACACCAAAATTTTGATTAATAAAGAAAAAGCACTTTACTCACTAAAGAAAGAACACGTCGGTCATCATTTGAGTGTTTTCTTTGTTTACTCCTTGGCTCCACTATAGTGTTATTCATGTTTGGTAGTCTTTTCTACAGAAGAAATTATGAACGTCGAGATATTCTTAATTTCATCACTTTTTGGTTTTGGTTTATCGTTACTGGTTTTATATTAGTCACAGGTCATCTACCGGCTAAAGCAAAGGGGTCTAATCTTGACATTTAACAAGTTGAGGTTACAAAAAAGCACTGCGCCTTATGCTAAGTGTTTTCCGAAACTAAAGGCATTAAAGTATAAATAGGCTACCCAGCAATGACAGAGCTTTCATCACTACTCAACGAAGTAAAGTCGTGCACAATTTGTGCACACGCCCTCCCCTTTGGCGCTCGGCCTGTTTTGCAAATGCATTCAAGTGCGAAAATTCTGATCGCGGGGCAAGCACCCGGTAAAAAAGTACATGATTCTGGTATTCCCTTCGATGACGCTAGCGGAAAACGACTGCGGGAATGGCTAGGCATAGCTCGAGAGGATTTTTATAACCCTGAGCTAGTTGCTATCTTGCCGATGGGCTTTTGCTATCCTGGCTCGGGGAAATCTGGCGACCTTCCTCCGAGGCCAGAATGTGCACCTGCTTGGCGGGAGCAACTCCTCAGTCACCTTAAGCAATTAGACACGACCATAGTTTTAGGCGCTTACGCACAAAAATATTACTTTGATGGTGCAAACACATCAGTAACTGAGTTGGTAAAATCGTGGAAACAATACTGGCCTAATGTCATTCCTCTTCCACATCCAAGTCCGAGAAATAACATTTGGCTACGTAAAAATCCTTGGTTCGAAAATGAATTAATTCCTTTGCTTCAGCAACGTATCGCTAAGTCGTTGAAATATTGAAAATAACAAATAAGGAACAGGCAACAACTCACTGTTTATAGCTTCTATAATTAACAAGTGTTGAATTACTTAGAGGTGGCTACAAATGCGTGTGCCGCGTCTATATAAAAAAGCTCTCCCATTGCTTCCCTGCCAAGCAGCATCATATATGTCATGGAAGATCTATCGGTTAATGTGAGCTCTATCTCCCATTCTAAATCGCCTAATACAGCAAGGGTTTTTACCACATATCGCTGCTCAGTCGCGCCATTTGATGATTTAATTTTTCGGATATCTTGCAGCATTGCTTCACAACGGCATACCGTGTCAACATTATGGAATTCTGGGAGTAAAGTAAATGAGACCCCCGGCTTGTGGTTTAAGGTAACCTTCTCTAAATTTTCAACATGTAAAGACGACGTTTTTGCACCAGAATCGACACGAACAGTGAGCTGCTTTATACCAAACTCAGGCAAATCAATATTTTCTATATGTCCAATGATAACGCGATTAGTCATAACAACTCCTCATGACCATCTAAATTGTTCACTAGTTCTTCTTCTATTGAACCGATTTGCTCTGATATTTGCTGTTCATCTTCGTCAAAGTAAGCGATGTGATACATAGCTTCTCCTTCTTGTACTAAAGGAATATTTTGCTTGCCGATGATAACCCCGCCTTTAGGCGCAACGACTTCCGCCAATACATCACCATAAGGGCTGCCAATATCTGCCAGAACATCACCCTTTGTAACGTGATCACCTAAATCAAAATAATGCGACACTATGCCGCTATTTAGTGCCCTAACCCAGCTACTATTATTGGCTATGAATGGTAGCGTCTTTTTCTTAGGTGCTCTTTTTTTGGCAACCATGCCTAAATGGCGTAACACATTAAGTACGCCTTTTATCCCAGCGCGAATTGAAAACTCATCAAACCTCAATGCTTCGCCAGCTTCATACAGCAAGACCTTAGTACCGCTTTTACCCGCAGCTTCACGCAGAGAGCCGTCAAGGATATTGGCGTTTAGAACAACAGGCACACCAAATGCCTGAGCGAGTTCAAGTGTGGTGTCATCTGACAAATCAGCACGGATCTGAGGTAAATTTGATCTATGTATCGCTCCGGTGTGTAAATCAATGCCGTAGTCACACTGACTAACGATTTCGGTGAGAAACAAGTGCGCAAGTCTCGCAGCTAGAGAGCCCTTAGCAGAGCCAGGGAAGCTACGATTTAAATCTCGCCTATCGGGCATATATCGACTTTGGTTAATCACACCATAAACATTTACCATAGGAACAGTGATCAACGTTCCTGCAGTTACTTTAAATCCTTTAAGGTTAATAAGGCGACGAATAATCTCAATACCATTTAACTCGTCACCATGAACAGCAGCACTCACAAAAACAGTTGGGCCCGCTTTTTTACTTCGGTAAATACAAACGGGTAAATTTATATCCGTATCGGTATATAGTTTAACGACAGGTAAGTAGATTTTTTTAGTTTCACCGGGCTGAATTGAATGCTCACCAATAGATAAGGCGTTTTGATGCTTAGTCATGTATCCCCCTTTTCTAGCTCGTTAATAATCCTTTCACGATTAGCCTTTGCCTTTAGTTGCCGTTTTATTGAACTTGGCGTTTTTTTCTAAATACTCAATAACTTTGCCTGCAACATCCAACCCTGTAGCTTTTTCGATCCCTTCTAAACCCGGAGATGAATTTACTTCCATCACCATAGGGCCGTTAGACGAGCGAAGTAGGTCTACACCACAAAAGTTCAGCCCCATCACCTTAGCGGCGTGCATCGCGGTCTCTCTTTCTTCCTTAGTCAACTTGATCACTTCAGCAGACCCCCCTCGATGAAGGTTAGAGCGAAACTCACCTTCTGCACCTTGTCGTTTCATGGCCGCTACAACTCTACCACCAACCACCAAACAACGAATATCGGCACCACCAGCCTCCTTGATAAACTCCTGTACAAGAATGTTAGCCCTCAAGCCCATAAAGGCCTCGATTATGCTTTCAGCCGCTTTGTTAGTATCAGCTAAAACCACTCCAATACCTTGCGTACCTTCTAAAAGCTTAACCACCAATGGTGCTCCGCCAACATTTTTGATTAGGTCTTTGATATTGTCTGGTTTACTTGCAAACCCTGTTCTAGGCAGTCCAATACCTTTTCGGGACAGTAACTGCAATGAACGCAACTTGTCTCGCGAGCGGCTTATAGCTACAGATTCGTTAATATTAAAAGTGCCCATCATTTCAAATTGCCTAGCAACGGCGGTTCCATAAAAAGTAATAGAAGCGCCTATTCGTGGAATTATCGCATCATATTTTGGCAGTTCTTCACCGTGATAGCGCACCGCAGGCCGACTGCTGGTAATATCCATATAACACTGAAGCGTATCGATAATATCAACTTCATGACCGCGAGTTTCACAGGCTTCTTTTAAACGTTTAGTGGAATACAGGCGAGGATTTCGAGACAAAATGGCTATTTTCATTATTTTTCCCTTATAACAAGCTATGTCTAAAAAGTAGTCAATAATGTCGAATAAAGAAAAAAGATCAGTTAGAGCAATAAATTTTTTTTAACTTAAAAACACAATGCTTGCTGCGCCAAGGAAAACGAAAAAACCAACAACATCGGTTACTGTTGTCAATATCACAGAGCCTGCAATTGCAGGATCTACGCCCAATTTCTTGAGATAAACGGGTATATAAACGCCGGCAAAAGCAGCCACTAACATATTGATTATAATCGCTAGCGATATAACCAGTGACAGAGCTGTACTATCAAACCAATAGAAACAAATAAGAGCGACGGCAACCGCCCAAACGACACCATTAATCAGGGCGACATTAAACTCCTTATTCCTGAGCGCTAACAAATTCCCTAGTGAGATCTGCCCAGTCGCTAACCCTCTAATCGTTAACGTAAGTGATTGGCTGCCAGTAATTCCTCCCATGCTGGCAACAATAGGCATAAGAACAGCCAACGCCACTACTTCCACTAATACGCGATCAAACAAGCCTATTACGGCAGAAGCTAAAAATGCAGTCATTAAATTGATGCCAAGCCAAATAGCGCGCTTTCTTGCGCTGGTAAAGACAGGTGAAAAAAGATCCTCATCGCTTACTTGCCCCATGTGAGCTAGTTGCGACTCATAGAATTCCTCAAAAATATCTAAAGCATCTTGAATGGAGAATATGCCAATAAATTTCTGGCTATCAGAAACAACAGGTAAATGTTGTCGGTGGCTATTCCGAACAAGCTTTGACGCTTCAAGCAGCGACAATTTGTCATTGATGACACTGTCAGGTGGCGATGCTATGGCTGCAATTTGACTATTTTTATCAGCCGCTAATAACTCATTTAGTCCTAGCTCACCGACGAGCTGCTGTTGCGCATCAACCACAATAAAGTAACCTGCCTCAATGACCTCGTCTGCATCTTTCAACTCGCTGATCACATCATCGACGATTTCTTTAGCATTAAGCGTATAAACCTGTTGCTCGGCATAGCGTCCGACCTCATCTTCACCATAGCTAAGAGACGTCTCTACATGAACCTTGTCTTCTGGATTTAATTTCTGAATAATTTTTGAAGCTGTTCGCTTTGGCAACACTTCAAGTATTTCCACCGCATCATTTGCATTGGCAGCAACGACAGTCTCTTCAATTTCATTACGAGATAAAACAGACACAAACTGCAATTTAGTATCATCATGCAATTCTGATAAGACCGCTGCTTTGCTTGTGTCATCAATTAAAGGCCAAAGTAATAAACGCAGATCATTAGGCAAACTTTCTATCGTGTATGCCCATTGTTCAGGTGAGAAAGAATGATAAAAAGTTGGCAGAACAATAGGATCACTTGAAAGAACTTCAATAAGTTCATCAAGGTTATTATTTTCAATGGACGCTTCCATTTCTTCACTTAAAGTTGAGTTACAGTGACATTAAGTATAGATAAGGAAGCTTAGAATAAATAAAGGAGAAGTTACTAACTTAGGACTATTTCAATCCACATGCATATTCAAGTGCTTTTGATTTCAGAATCGGCGCCTTATTAGCAATAAACAAACCGGCATTGCGAATAAATTTAGGCAAAGGTAAATCGTTGCTAAAGCCAGCGTAAAACATATCCATTGCAGACATCATCAGCAAGTTATCTTTACGTCTTAGCTTTTCATAACCAGATAGCTGTTCAACGTCATGCCAACAAAGGCCGTTATTAATCGCAGTTTCAATTACTTCTCTTAATGCTTTGACGTCTTTGAAACCAAGGTTTACCCCCTGCCCTGCAAGCGGGTTAATAGTATGGGCTGCATCGCCAAGTAATAACACTCTGCTTGCTTGGTAACTATTGGCATGTCTTCTTGTCAGTGGGAATGTTCCCTTATCGACCACCGTGACTTTTCCTAAGCGCTCAGGAAAAATCGCACTTACTTGTTCGTTAAGTTGTTCATTAGAAAGTGATTGAATGCGTTTGCTGTCTTGCTTTGAGTGATACCAAACTAAAGAGGCATGCTTGCCAGGCATAGGCAGCATGGCCAAAGGCCCTTCTGGCGTGAACTTTTGCCACGTAATATCTTGTTGGTCAGCTTCAGTTTTTACGTTAATCAGCATGGCATTTTGCTGGTAATCCCAGCCAGTTAACCCTATGCCCGCCAATTGACGAACAAAAGAGTTTGCCCCATCAGCAGCAAGCACCAACTTGGCATGAATAGTCGAGTTTTCTAATGTTAATGTTGCTAATTCATCTGACTGTTCAATGTTTTTAACGGTTTCAGGGCATAACAGTGTAACGTTTTTTAGAGCTTCAAGTTTTTGCCAAAGCGCTAATTGAATAAGATGGTTCTCTACAATATGCCCTAAATGAGACTGACGAATTTCAGTGGCGTTAAATTCCGTATAAATATTGTCAATTTCCCAAACGCCTAATCGACGATAAGGACAAACTCGCATTTCAGTGATGTTTTGCCAGACACCTAAATCGCTTAGAAGCTGCTCTGAGCCAAGGGAGATTGCTGAAACGCGTAAATCGAATGGTGCTGTCGAGCTAAAGGCTTTAGGTTGTAGTTTTTCGATAACAGCGACTTTAAGCCCGAGCTGAGCCAAAGATAAGGCAGCCGCGCCACCAACCATGCCACCGCCAACAACTACGCAATCAAATGTGTCCATGTACAAACCTATTCAACTCTGTTCAAACCTATTCAAGGAAAGGCTTTACAAGCATTCATAAGCAAAGGTTTTGCTCAACAACTTGCAAACATCTATTTTTATTTTCTCGTATTCTAAAGCAGTCTTACACTGAATTCGATGACAAAGATCATGTTTTTACTCGTCAAAAACGAACATTCTCTAGCCTCGCATGCAAAGATTGAGTAAAATACGCCCCCTAAAAATTCTCTAGCAAAAACTAGAATCAATTTTAACGATAAAGTAGGCGTAAATATGAGCAAAAAGCTATACATCAAAACTTGGGGCTGCCAAATGAACGAGTACGACTCGCAGAAAATGGCTGACTTATTAGATTCAACTCACGGCTTCACCCTAGCCGAAGAAGCAGAAGATGCTGATGTAATCTTGTTAAATACCTGCTCCATTCGTGAAAAAGCACAAGAAAAAGTATTCCACCAATTAGGGCGTTGGAAAAACTTAAAAGATGCAAATCCAGAATTAGTTATTGGTGTTGGTGGTTGTGTAGCTTCTCAAGAAGGTGATGCTATTCGACAACGCGCACCTTATGTAGATATGGTATTTGGCCCGCAAACCTTGCACCGTTTACCGGAAATGATCAAGCAAGTTAAGGGTGAAAACGCGCCAGTAGTAGACGTTAGTTTCCCTGAAATTGAAAAATTTGACCGCTTACCCGAGCCTAAAGCCGAAGGTCCTACCGCTTTCGTTTCAATTATGGAAGGTTGTAGTAAATACTGTACTTTCTGTGTTGTACCTTACACTCGTGGTGAAGAAGTTAGCCGCCCGTTAGACGACGTATTATATGAAATTGCTCAACTAGCGGAGCAAGATGTTCGTGAAGTTAACTTACTGGGTCAAAACGTAAATGCTTACCGAGGTGAAATGCACGACGGTACTATTTGTCGTTTTTCTGATTTAATTCGTTTAATCGCAACGATTGATGGCATTGACCGTATTCGTTACACAACGTCTCATCCGGTAGAATTTACTGACGATATCATCGACGTATACACAGACGTTCCTGAGTTAGTTAGTCACCTTCACTTACCTGTTCAAAGCGGTGCTGACAGAATTCTTACTCAGATGAAGCGCGGTCATACGGCGTTAGAATACAAATCTAAAATCCGTCGCTTACGAAAAGCACGCCCTGACATTTGTATGTCTTCTGACTTTATTGTTGGCTTCCCAGGTGAAACAGACCAAGACTTTGAAGCAACAATGAATTTAATTAAAGACGTTGATTTCGATTTAAGCTTTAGCTTTATCTACAGTGCTCGCCCAGGCACGCCAGCCGCAGATATGGTTGACGACATTGATGAGAGCGTGAAAAAACAACGTTTAGCAATTTTACAAGACAGAATTAACCAGCAGGCGCTTCGTATTGCACGTCAAATGCTAGATACGGAACAGCGTATTTTAGTAGAAGGTCCTTCGAAGAAGAATCCAATGGAACTTCGTGGCCGTACTGAAAACAACCGTATTGTTAACTTTGAAGCGCCACATACTGTTATTGGCCAATTCGTAGACGTTAAAATTACTGACGTTTACTCAAACTCTTTACGTGGTGAACTTGTTCGCACTGAAGACGAAATGGGCTTACGTATTGCGCACTCACCTGCAGATATTCTTGCTAACAGCCACCATAACACACCTGCACACGGTACAGATGAGTTAGGTGTTGGCACTTTTACCCCTTAACCTTTCAGGAAGCTTTTCTTGACAACAATTAGCACGCACAACCTTACATTAGAGCCTGTCGATAACGACAGGCAAGCTAACCTTTGTGGCCCAATGGATGACAACCTAAAAGCTTTAGAGCGTCGTTTAGGGGTCGAAATTAGTTATCGTAGTAATCGTTTTAAAATCGTTGGTGAAGAAAACCACGCTAATGCTGTTATCAAGATCTTAAAGGATCTTTATATTGAGACAGCTTCAGTTAAAGGTAAGAGTAAAGAAATCACTGACGAAATGGTTCACCTTGCGATTTTAGACGCCAGTGTTTTAGAACAAGAGCCAACGAAAGTTGATGTTGATTACGAACAAATGGTGACCATTAAAACCAAACGCGGTTTAATTAAACCACGTAACGTTAATCAATCTGCTTATGTTCAAAACGTACTAACCCACGATATCAGTTTTGGTATTGGTCCAGCAGGTACTGGTAAAACTTATCTGGCAGTAGCATGTGCTGTTGATGCACTAGAACGCCAAGAAATTCGCCGCATTTTGCTTACTCGCCCAGCCGTTGAAGCGGGTGAAAAGTTAGGTTTCTTACCGGGTGATTTATCGCAGAAAGTAGATCCTTACTTGCGCCCTCTCTACGATGCCTTGTTCGAAATGCTTGGCTTTGAGAAAGTTGAGAAGCTGATTGAGCGCAATGTAATAGAAATTGCACCACTTGCTTATATGCGTGGTCGTACATTAAACGACGCATTCATCATTCTCGATGAAAGCCAAAACACGACTGTTGAGCAAATGAAAATGTTCTTAACGCGTATTGGATTTAACTCTCGTGCAGTTATTACCGGTGATATAACGCAAGTAGATTTACCTCGCGGTCAAAAATCAGGCTTGAGACACGCCATTGAAGTACTCGATAATATTCCAGGGGTAAGCTTTAACTTCTTTAAATCTAAAGACGTCGTTCGCCATCCAGTCGTCGCTCGCATTGTTGAAGCATATGACGCTCATGATCAAAAAATGACGCGCGTTCGTGAAGAACGCAAGAAACGTGAGCAGGAAGAGAAAGAGCGTTTATTAAAAATTGCTGAGCAAAATATTCAAAACCCAGTGGCTCAAGCCGTTATTACGCCAGAATTAGTAGACAATCAGCCAAGTACAACGGATGAAGCTAAATCTAGCGAAGGCGACAAATAGTGGCCACTTCATTGGATTTACAACTTGCTTGTCGTTCAGACGCTTTACCGCCTGAGCAAGACTTTCAACTCTGGTTAGATACTGCGCTAGCGCAATATCAACGCGACTTTGAACTAACCATTAGATTAGTCGATAGCGAAGAAAGCCAATCCTTGAATAGCCAGTACAGAGGAAAAGACAAACCAACGAACGTTTTGTCTTTTCCTTTTGAAGTACCTGATGGCATTGAACTAGATTTACTCGGTGATCTTGTTATTTGTGCTGACGTAGTAGAAAAAGAAGCACAAGAGCAGGATAAGCCATTGTTGCATCATTGGGCGCATATGGTTATTCATGGCACCTTGCATTTGCTCGGCTACGACCATATATCAGATGATGAAGCGGAAGAAATGGAAGCATTAGAGGTAAAGCTTTTAGCTCAGCTGTCGATACCTGATCCGTATCAAGAAAAATAAACAATACACAGAACATATAAATATAAAAAGTTGTTTACAATTTCACGATCAAATTTTGCTTGAAATAGTCGGCATTTGATTAGAAACTAAACAACCGATAAAGAAAAAGGAAATAAAAAAGCTCTATGAGCGAAGACAACCCCCACTCTAGCAACGGCTCTGCAAACAAGTCGCTTTTGGATAAATTCGTCCAGCTATTTACTGGAGAGCCGCAAAACAAAGAGGAACTGGTTGAGGTCTTAAACGACGCTGAAGACCGTGAACTTATTAAACCAGAAACAAAGTTAATGATCGAAGGGGTACTTGAAGTATCCGACATGCGTGTAAGAGACATCATGATCCCACGCTCACAAATGGTCACTCTCGACATTAATGAACCTATCAAAGAGTCATTGCCTACCATCCTAGAATCTGGTCATTCTCGCTTTCCTGTGGTCAACGAAGATATAGACCATATCGAAGGTATTTTATTAGCAAAAGACTTACTCGCTTTCGGATTTGGCCAACAAGAAGCTCCTGAAACTGTTGCTGATATTATTCGCCCAGCGATTATCGTGCCTGAAAGTAAAAAAGTAGAACCACTGTTAAAAGAGTTTCGCTCACAGCGTTACCATATGGCGATTGTCGTAGACGAATATGGTGGGGTGTCAGGCGTCGTCACTATCGAAGATATTCTAGAGCTTATTGTTGGTGAAATTGAAGATGAAACCGACGATGAAATCGAAGAAGACATTAAGTTTTTAGCTGGACAAGTATATCAAGTAAAAGCTTTAACAGAGTTAGACGGCTTTAATGAATACTTCAACACCAAGTTTGACGAAAACGACGCTGATACCATCGGTGGTGTTGTACTTCACCAGTTTGGTCATATGCCGAAGAAAGGTGAAGAAGTTACGCTAAACAAATTTGAATTTAAAATTACGTCTGCAGACAGTCGTCGTATTCAAACAATTCAAGTCACCGTTCCTAAAAGCCATACGGTAACCGGAAAGCCTACAGAATAAACCATATGTTTAGCAACGTTTTAAGTGGGCTGAAGCGCCAGCTCGTCGACCGCCAATTGTGGTTGAGTTTTATCGCGGGCTTGAGTTTAGTCTTTGCTTATGCCCCTTTTAGCTTATGGTGGCTGCCACTTGTTGTTATCCCTATTTGGCTAGCGAACCTAGATAAAATTGCCTTATCCAACTTTTCTGCCAAGTTACTTGCTAAACACGGTTTTAGCTTTGGCTTTGGCTGGTTCGCAAGTGGTATAAGTTGGGTTCATGTCTCTATCGCTGAATTTGGCGGCATGCCCTTAATCGCCTCAATTGCCTTAATGGTCTTGTTGTGTTTATATCTCGCTCTCTTTCCATCCTTAGCATTTTACTTAGTTGGCTTTATCGCTAAGAAAGTAAAGCTAAGTTCTGGCCATTTACTTTTACTGCCGCCTATCTGGATGCTGACCGAATATTGTAGAGAAGTCTTTTTAACGGGGTTCCCGTGGTTATCTTTAGGCTACTCGCAACTTAATAGTCCACTTGCGTCATTGGCCCCTGTGATAGGTGAATTAGGTATATCCTTTGTTCTTGTCGCTATCAGTGTCGCGATAGCACTATTGATAAAACAAGAATTTGTTAAAACGTCAGCTGCGGTATTATTAGTATCAGGCGCATCAATTGCGCTTTCGGCTAGTCAAGAATTTGTGAAACCTACAGGGGAAACAGTCCGCGTTGCCCTTGTGCAAGGAAATATAGAACAATCTATAAAGTGGGAGCCAGAGCAACAGTGGCCAACCATGCTGAAATACCTTGATTTATCCAAAGAGAATTTTGACGCTGACATTGTTGTTTGGCCTGAATCAGCTATTCCCGCTATTGAAACTATGATCAGTACACAAGAGTTTTTAGACATTGCGAATACCACAGCAACGCTAAACAAATCCTCTATTATTACCGGTATTATAAATTACCAATTTGAAGCAAAAGAGTACTACAACGCACTGGTTGTGCTTGGACAGAAGCACCAAGATGATATTGCTGGAAGTTATTACTACGGCAACCGCAATCGTTTTTATAAGCACCACCTATTGCCTATTGGTGAATTTGTGCCTTTTGAAGATTTATTAAGGCCAATAGCGCCCTTTTTTAACTTACCTATGTCATCTTTTAATCGCGGTGCTTACGTCCAAAATAATTTATTAGCAAATGGTAGACGTATTTTACCGTTGATTTGTTTTGAGATTGCTTTTGCCAATCAACTAAAAGCTAACTTTGTTAATGATACCGATATGTTACTCACCGTCAGTAATGACGCTTGGTTTGGCGACTCACATGGACCTCACCAACACATGGAAATCGCCCAGATGCGAGCGCTAGAGTTTGGACGCCCTCTCCTTAGAGCAACCAACACTGGTGTTACTGCCATTACTGATCATTACGGACAATTCACCGCAAAGGCGCCTCAGTTTGAACAGACGGTTATTAAGCACGATGTTGAGCTTGTTGACGGGCAAACACCATTTTCTAAATTTGGCCACTTCACCATATATATCCTAGCCCTTGCTTGGTTTGCTATAGCATTATTAGTGTTAAAATGGCGCTCATCTTAGTAAACAACCACTTTGCCCTAAGTTTAGGTTTTAACGTTATTTTTATTAATATTCTTTGCTAGTATTAGTACGATTCTAATAAAAAAATAACGTACCTATCATGAGAAAATTAACATTAATAACAAGCTTAGCCGCAGCTTTAATTAGCTATAACAGCTTTGCAGAAACCACCCTCATCAAAAATGTTGTCGGCTATACGCCAGTTAACGGTCAAATTTTCACTCTATACGGCTTGAAAATAGAAGACGATAAAATTATCGAAGTTTTCCACTCAGCTGATCATGCCAATAAACAAAAAGCAGATGTCATTGTCGACGGTAATGGAGCAACCCTTCTACCTGGCCTAATCGATGCCCACGGCCATATTTTAAGTTATGGCAATAGCTTGATGTCAGCCGATTTAATGGGGTCATCAAGCGAACAAGATGCCATAGCACGCACTATAAAATATGCGAAAGAAAACCCAAGTATCACTTGGGTTCAAGGTAGAGGGTGGAACCAAGAACTATGGGACAGCAAAAAGCTACCTACCTTCAAGTTACTAGATAAAGCATTTCCAAACAAACCCGTTTTTCTTAAGCGTGTCGACGGGCATGCCGTTTGGGTTAACAGCAAGGCTATGGAGCTTGCTGGCATTGATAAAAATACAAAATCGCCAAGTGGTGGTGAAATAATAAAAGATAAAGACGGTAACCCGACAGGCGTTTTTATCGATAATGCCATTGACCTGATCTCTGCCAATATCAAACCGCTGACATTGGCACAGCAAAAAACTGTCCTGAAAAAAGCCATGCTAGAATTAGCGAAGTACGGCTTAACCAGCGTTCATGATGCTGGTATCGACAGTACAAACTTACAGGCGTTTAAAGAAATGGCAGCGAAAGGCGACCTTCCCATTCGTGTAAATGCCATGCTTTATTTACCTTCGGATAACTGGCAGCAAACATTAGAAAATGGTCAGTTCAAAACAGCCGACGATATGCTTTCTTTTAACAGTGTTAAAATTCAAGCTGATGGTGCGCTTGGTAGTCGCGGTGCTGCCATGATTGAAGACTATTCAGATAAAAAAGGCCATCGCGGCTTACTGCTTCATAGCCAAGAAGATCTGAATAAGTACGTTGAAACAGCAATGAAGTTAGGTTTCCAAGTCAATACTCACGCTATTGGCGATGATGCAAATAAGCTGGTATTAGACACTTACGAGAAATACATCAAAGCGAGTGGTACTAAGGAGCTTCGTCATCGAGTAGAGCATGCTCAAATACTTCGCCTTAAAGATATTCCAAGATTTGCTGAACTAGGCGTTATAGCCTCGATGCAAGCTACTCATGCCACGTCAGATAAAAATATGGCGCAAGATAGAGTGGGTGAAGATCGTATTTTAGGCGCTTACGCGTGGCGTAAGCTATTAAAAGCTAATGCTGTTATTGCCGCTGGCTCAGACTTCCCTGTGGAGTCACCTAACCCATTTTACGGTTTACATGCCTCTATTACTCGACAAGATCATAAAAACCAACCATTAGGTGGCTGGTTTGCTAATGAGAAAATGACCCGAGCAGAAGCGCTGGCAAGTTTCACCATTGACGCAGCTTATTCAGGCCATCAAGAAACATTAATTGGCTCCTTAGCGAAAGGCAAAAAAGCGGATTTTATTTTGGTTGATACCGACTTTTTCAAAGCTGATGAACAAGCACTGTGGAAAACCAAGGTTAAAGCAACGTGGGTAAACGGTAAAAAAGTTTACTAACTATTAACTCTTAGGATATTTTTAGTTAACCTCTTCTGATACAGTAAGTTAGCTTGTCATTCGTTAATTTTTCAAAATTTGGCGCAGCAAGCTAGCTTAATAATAATAACAAAGAGGTAATTAATGAAACTGTACTTAAAACAGCATTTAGTGTTAATTGCAGGCATATTTTCACTATCAGTATCTGCTTCAAATATAATGGAAAGTTCCATTAAAAAGGTTTTAACGGATCAAGTCGCAGAGCAATCAAATACCAATTTTTGGCAATACACTATTCCCTCTCAAGGAAACGCCCAATATTTATCACACAATGGCTGGCGTTACGCCTTTAGATCTGGCGGTACACCAACTTTTGCTATTAGTAATAATTCTTACTCCTCGAACAATACGGCCCTAGCAATAGAAGTTAACAATGCTATTGAAGGACTTCAACATTCTAGCTATTGGTATAAAGATTTCACCTTGACCGTCCCCCAAGGAGTAAATAGTTACCTTGTCAGAATGAAAATCAAGAACAAAAATGCTGGTACGGCAGGCTGGCATGCAAATTTTTTCATAAAGTACAGAGAAGTAGGCAGTAGTACCTGGTCTTCTTCTATATATTCCAACACGCCTCAAACAGACGATTGGCAAGATTCTACATTAACGTTTAACTTGCCAGAAACTACCGCAGACACTAGCTATCAAGTCCGAGTTTATCCAAGGCTTTTGGGTAAAGGAAATGGCTCAGTGTATTTTGACGACCTAGATTTTTACAAAGATTGTCAGTTGTCTAGTCAATGTTCAGAATTCGCAGAAATTTCACCTACCGATTTAGTTTGCACTTCTGGTGAATCTAGAACAGTAATTGAACTACCACCAGCTATTGGTACTGCTTCCGAACAGCGTTCAATTCTACAGCAAGCACTTAGTGAACCCACTAACTCGTGCGTGACATTTTTACTTAACGATAACTACTTTATTGACACTCTCGGTGAAGACCTTGCGGCTCTGTCTTTACCGCCAGTAAAAGATATTGTTTTAAAAGGTGGCGGCTCTATTACGCTAGCGCCAAAAAACGTTTCATCTAATACTATAGGTGATTATCGAACCATTTTAGCGATAACTGGCGATCCTGATAAAGTCAATATCTCAAACATCACAATAGATCATAATGCAAACAAACGTCCGCTTAATTTATATGACGTAAAACAAGGTGCTGATTTAAGAAGCTCTATATCTAGTTACGGCAGTTCTACTGGATTTGGAGATCTTCTATATAGCAATATAACCATTAAAAATGCGGATTCCGTGGTAAGCATTTATAACAATCGTCATTTTGATACCGCAAATTCAGAACTCGGGAGAGCCAACTCAATAATACTAGACAATATCACTTGGTTAGATTCAACCAATCACGGTGTGGATTATGATCAATCTTACCTAAATGCTGACACAGATTATGGGGAGATAAAAAATTCAACGATCAAAGGCTTAGATTGGCAAAATGCGCCTCGAACAGCTTTTGAACCACACTTTAGAGCTGGTCTAATCGAAAATAATACTATTGAGAACTTCCAAGTAGGTATTAATTTAGCTGGAATTAGTCGAGGTGGCGCTGCTCAAAATATATTTGTTAAAAATAACAATATGGCAGTGTCTAGAAATGGCATTCTAATTTGGAGTGAGCCTTTAGCACCTGCAAACGCTGAAGTAGGACTTATTGGCGCCAATATCGAAAATAATCTAATCGACCTATATCCCCAACATTTTCAATTTTATACCCCAGATGTACAACGTTATCGCGTTGGGACTGGAATTTATTTTTACGCAGGTAGAAATTTTAATGGTGCTCAAAATATCGATATTGTTAACAATATAATTAACTACCATCAAGTTAGCTTCTCTTACCTCAATCAAAATAATTCAAAGTATGCTGGAGCAATTGGCGGTTATAACTTTAACTATTCTCATAGCGTTGGGAATTTAAACCAGCAAGCAACAGTAAGTAACCTCAATATTAGTGGAAATGTAATTAACAATTGTGAGGCTGCAGGCGTTTATTTCTATTTAGGAAGAATAGAAAACCTATCAGTAACCAACAATACATTTAACAATTGTGGTAACTTCAATCAAGATGGTAGTCAAAACTGGTATGTTAAAAACTTTATCGTTTATATTCATAACCAACTTCTCGGAGCAACACAAATAAATGGAAATACCTATAACAATGCATTTGTTGGCTACCCAATGCATAACATTTTTGTTCGAGACAGGCTAAGTGGCCAGGTATTAATAAATCAAGCTAATTAGTGTTTAAAAATAAGATGGCAAGTTGCACAAATCAACTTGTCATCTATGCTTAATTACATAGTGCTGTAACTTAAGTTTCCTGATGAAAAAGATAGTATTAGCGTTATTGTTGATAAGCTTTATTAGCCCGCTTTCAAAAGCTCATTTTCAAGAATCAAAAACCCTGTTCGTCGTTGGCTCTACCTCTGTCGCCAACTTAATCGACGTTGTCTCTGAAGAGTTTTACCAACAAACCGGATTCCAAGTGCTGATGCGCAGCATTGGCTCAGACAAGGGTATTGTCTCTATCGCAGAGAAAGTTTCTGACATAGGTGTAATATCTAGATTCTTATCTATAGAAGAACAAAAGAAATACCCTCAACTTGAACACATTACCATAGCCCAAGATGCAATCGTTTTTATGGTAAATGAAAAAAATGAGCTTTCTTCTTTAACCCATGAAAACATTCTAGAGTTATATACCTCAAATAAACCGACTTGGCCTGATAACTCTCCCGCTTATGTCATGACTAAAAATAGAGGCCATGGTACACATGATTCTTTCCTAGAGTACTTTAAATTGTCGAGTGCGCGGGCTCAAAATGGTTTAGGCGTGGTGTTTAAGCAAAATGGTATTAGTCACCTTTTCAGTAAAAATGGCTTGGCGCCCTATTCTCGAGTCAATCAAGCAATCGCAAATGTATTTCGCAGAGAAGATGCCATTGCTTACGAATCATTAGGTGCATATAAAAACTTTATAAAATCTCAGGAATATATTCGTACTAAATTAGTTGCACTAGATAACAACCCCCCAATAGTTAATAACAAGGTTAACCCTGAATACCCTTTTAAACGTCCTCTGAATATTGTCGTCAATAAAGAGCCCAGTCCTATAGTTGAGGCCTTTATAGCCTTTGTTAATAGCGAGAAGGGTAAAAAACTGATTGAGCAAAACTATTTTATTACGGTGGAGTAGCTATTTAGAAATGAAAAGAATGATATGAATTACCTTAAGTACCAGCCAGAGCAAGTTGCAAAAATAGTCGAGCTATATACTCAAGTCTTTTCTGATAGCGAAGGAGAGCTTGAAGGTAAAAACATAGGCTGCTTGGTTAAAGAGATGTTCTCAGATAAAGGAGAGCATGCGTTAGAGTGTCTAGTCGCAACAGATGAAACCGATAACACGCTTTATGGGGCAATTGTACTAACAGAACTTAAACTTACCCCATACTTTAACGCTTTTATTTTATCCCCTGTAGCCGTAAAAACTTCTGCTCAAAGCAAGGGAGTAGGAACGGCCTTAATTAAAGCCGGCATTGAGTTATTAAAATCGAATGGCGTTGAACTGTTTATTACTTACGGCGATCCTAACTACTATACTCGATTAGGCTTTAACGTTATTTCCGAAGATGATATTAAAGCGCCGCACCCCTTATCATTTCCTCATGGCTGGTTATGCCAGTCTCTTCAGAATAAGCCTATACCCCAATCTGTTAAAATAACGTCTTGTATCTCACCGTTAAGTCAGCCTTCGTTTTGGTAGCAGCTATAACTTGAGTTTCAATTAAGTACCGATTTTTTTACACCCTCACCTGCTGCTCTAGCGAGGTAAAACAAGAGTTTTTAATCTAGCCCGTATCTTTTGGGGCTCAATAAGTGTTCAGAATTTGTTACAAAATATTACTAATTTAACAAATCAAATCAACTCCTCATCATGGTATCTGAGATACTTTCTGGTAATTTCAGATACACCTTTCTTAATTTACATAATTTTTACAACACATGAGAAAGGCAAACGTAATTAGGGGAAAGTAAGATGTTTACAAAGAGCAAAGTAGCGAAAACTATTAGTCAGAGTTTTATAGTAACAGCCTTATCTGCAGGTGCAGCAGTAGCTAATGAAACCGAGACAGAAGAAGCAGAACGTATTACCGTAACCGGCTCTCGCATTAAGCACAGCAGCGCGCAAATGACGACACCAACCACCATTATAGATTCAGCAACCATTGAACAATCTGGCGTTAAAAATATTGCCGACTTAATGAACAAAATGCCGGCATTAATAGGCGGTATCGGCGGCGGCTCTATCAATAACAACAACGGCGGAAATATCAACAATGCAGGACTTGAGCTTGCAAACCTTAGGGGGTTAGGCACCAATCGCACCTTGGTTTTAGTTGATGGCAGAAGACATGTTGCCGGCTCGGCAGGAACGGCTGCTGTCGACATGAGTGTGATACCTGCCTCTATGATAGAGCGTGTCGAGGTTATTACTGGAGGCGCTTCAGCAATATATGGTGCAGATGCTGTTACCGGTGTCGTTAACTTCATCATGAAAAAGAACTTTGAAGGCTTTGAATTTGACGCTTCTTATGGTGAAACCGCACAAAATGATGGTGAAACCAAAGACTTGTCACTGAGTTACGGCCTCAACTATGCTGATGGTAAAGGTAACCTAACCCTTCACGCTTCATATTCAGATGAAGGTGAAATTGCTATCAAATCTCGTGACTACGCCAATAAAAATCATACGTTTTCTCCCAACCCGCTCAATACTGGAAACAACGATGGTATTCACGATCTAAATTTTTATGAAGATCAACGATTTCAAGCCTTAAGTGCTGAAGGTTTAATTTATGTACCAAATAGCGCCTATTTATTCGGACAACTGCCTATTACTCAAGTTTCTACAGTGATTGGGCCTCCAGTATTTGCTGATGATCCATTTGGCCTAGGTTATGACACTTACACTATTGATAGAGAAGATGGCCATTTTAGAGACTTCCGAGCTGGTACTATGTGTCTAACCGTTCCATGTGAAGGTGGTGATGGTTTTAGAACTGAAGAAACGGGCACATTAAATACCCCAAGTGAAAGAACATTACTAAGTGCCGCCACACATTACGATATAAGCAATGATCATCGAATCTACGCTGAAGTAAAGTATGCCAAAAATGAATCAGCTGCATCAGATCAAGCCAGTGTTTTCCATGACGATAACTTTGGCCCGCTCGTTGTCCTTACTAATGAAAACCCATTTAGACCCGCAGAGCTTGTCGACATTATGGAAGAGCGACAGTTAGCTTCTGTTGGCCTAGCGGTAATTGGCTTAAACGCGAGAAGTAATACTAAGCGTGAAACAACACAATACACCTTTGGCGGTGAAGGTAGCTTAGGGGCATATGAATACACATACTATGCACAATACGGCAAAGTAAGCTCTGAAATTTTAAATGACGACGTTCTTAACGAAAATTATTATCGTGCATTAGATGCCGTTATCGGCTCAGACGGACAAGCGCAATGTCGCGCAGCAGCACAATATTCTGACTGTGTTGCTTATGACCCGATATTTTTCAGAGCTTCTCAAGCTGCGAAAGATTATGTAAGCACTCAGCTACTTACAGAAGAAGAAATCGAGCAAACGGTGCTAGCAGCTACGATTGGCGGAGAATGGTTTGAAACCAATTCAGGTACCGTAGATTTTGTTGTCGGCCTAGAGTATCGAGATGAGTCTTCAAAAAGTACACCCGACCCATTAACACAAGCCATTGGCGATGATGGCATAGGTTTAGGTCTTGTCGGTTCAATGACTGGCCCTTCTCCAGAACAAAACTTGTTCTTAAAACCAACGGTAGGAAGCTATGACGTGACAGAAGTGTTTGCTGAAGCACTAGTTCCTTTAGTAGATGGGTTGGATTTTGTAGATGCCTTAGATCTTGAGTTAGCTGGACGCTATGCTGACCATAGCGTTACTGGCGGTGACTTTACGTACAAAGCCGCTTTGAACTGGGGAATATTAGAAAACTTGAGAGCCCGCTATACCTTTTCTCATGCGGTACGAGCGCCTAACATTCAAGAGCTATTTGCTCCCGAACAAGCGCAAGCTTCGAATATGATTGACCCTTGTTCAGGTGATAAACAAGGTGCAGGCCCACAAGACGGTAATCGTGCGGCAAACTGTGCGAGCTTAGGCATTCCTGCGGATTTTGTTTCATCTGCAGATTTTGGTACGCGAAATGAACTTCGCGGTGGTAACACAGAACTATCGCCAGAAACTGCTGACACTTATACCGTTGGCCTTGTTTACACACCGAGTTCTGAACTTAGCTTTGCCATTGACTACTGGGATGTAGAAATTGAAGACGCCATTACCACCTATAATGCAACGTTCATATTGAATAACTGTGTTGATGGCCAATCGCTAAACTCGCAGTTTTGTGATCTGATCACCCGTAATGAACAAGGTCAGATATTGAACGTGCGCACGCAATCTATCAATGTTGCAGCGTTTATTGCATCAGGTGTTGACCTTGATTTGAATTACAATCTAGATCTCAACTCTGCAGGAAATCTAAACTTCCACCTAACAGCAACCTATTTAGATGAGCGTAAGTTTTTTAACAACCTCGAAGATCCAACAGATAAATCAAGCTTAGCAGGCCAAGTGGGCTCACCTCGCACTAGAGCGCTTCTAAACAGCGTTTATAAAAAAGATGCACTTACCTTGAGCTGGTCAATGAATTTTATTGGTCGTTCAACATTTAACAAAGAAGCCAGTGACGAAACCTATGAAGATTGGTTTAACAACCGTGTTGCCTCGTATACCTATCACAACTTAAATTTGAATTATGAAGTGATGGAAAATTTAAACATTTATCTAGGTGTTGATAATCTGGGCGACAAACGCCCGCCAGCTTTACCAAACCTAAATGCAGGCAGCCTGTTATACGATGGTGTCGGACGTAAATACTACGGAGGTGTGAAGTATAAATTTTAATGCTATTTCTCATTGCAACTCAGTGAGTACTCTCTGATTTTTAAGGCGCTCCGGCGCCTTCTTTTTTCTTAGGTAAAGAAAACTAAAATAGATACTGTCACTTGAAACGGTGCTAAGAGTGCTCGAAATAGACGCGATAAGTCGTTGACCAAATGGGGTAAGTTACCTCAAGCATGTAGCATGAATAGTCTTCTTGACTTAATCCCGCTAAATCAAAAACATAATTGGTCATATCGTTAATGGCAAACTCAGAATCCGATATTTGCTGAAGAGATTGTGGCTGAACAACTTTAAGCTCAGGAAATTCAGGAAGTCTCTCTGTCCACATATCGTCAGCCCTAAGCTTTCCTTCTTCTACCTTTTGGTTTCCCGAATAACAGCCAACATTGACCCTACTGCGCATATCTAAATGCTTCTCAATAAACACCAACATATTAAGCTTTTTCGTTGGGTTTTTAATTGAAATACTGGTTGAACTGCAGCGACTTTCAGCCCTCAATGGATTGAAAAGTTCATCAGGGTTATTAAACAAAAACGTCGCGTCAAATTCGGGTGTATCTGGGATCTCATTAAAGACGATACCCGAATTACTCGTAGAATAACTCGAGTAAGCCTCAAGCAAGCCAGTGGTAGTAAATTCTTGTACTAAACCCACCTGAAAAGATGACGAATCTAAGGTTGAGTGTGCGGTAATACTCTCAGGCTTAGTGAAGTTTTCCGGATGAGGGTGAGTATAAAACTGAATAAAAGGCTGAGCGGCAATAGAGCGCTTAATGCCTTTTTTAGCGATCATCGCTATTTCCTGCAGATAATCAGGACGCTGCTGATTTTCTCTTAAGACGTAACAACAAAATATTTCGTTAATAGAAAACCCTAGTAGCTGTTTGGAAACAAGATAATGTTGTTCTCTTTTTTCTTGCGCAGTCAGTTCACCATTGGCGTGATCACTGGAAATTACCGTTGCGCCTAATAAACGTTTAAGTTGAGCTTGGCTTCTCGCGTATTTTTTTAACACCAGTTCAAAAGCATCCACCGCTTTTGCAGCTTCAAGTACTAGCTGCTTTTCAATATCTAAAGCGTCAACTTTAATAAGAAAGTCCCTTAAACCAGCGACACCAGGCAGTAAACAAAGCACCTGTTTCCCGTCTTTACTTTTATTAAGGCCGTCTAAAATACGCTGGCAATTGGAACGGTTATAATTAAGGTGTTTAGACATACCATTAATAGACTGCCCAGAATGAGGAAACTCGTTGACGATATGACGTAACACACTTTTTAGATTTTCCCCTGTTCTATTGATAAGAACTAAATCTTCTTTTTCTAACTTCATACGCATCATTTGTTATTACCGACACGTTACTTTATCACGAGTTGATAAAAGCTCTAGTACTATTGCAACTTTTTAGCTCGCGAAGGATATTGCAACTACTTGGTCAATCTAATAAAAGTCGAATTCCCCTTTCCTTTTTATATGCGTCAGCCACAAAAAAGCCTCACTTTTCAGCGAGGCTCAATTCGTAATAAATACGTTTTATCGTAAAACGAGTACTTGATTACTCTTCGTCTTCGACTTTAACGCCCCAAACATCATGTTCATCGGCATGGATTATTTGTACCCACACTTGGTCGCCTGGTTTTACATCAAATTCATCAGTTAGATAAACTTTACCATCTACTTCAGGTGCGTCCATATACGAGCGACCTACAGCGCCTTCACCATTAACTTCATCGATAATAACGAGATATTCTTGACCGATTCGCGCTTGTAATTTAGCTGCACTAATTTCAGCTTGTACTGCCATGAAGCGCTGAAGCCTGTCTTCCATCACATCTTCTGCAACATGATCAGGTAAATCGTTAGCGGTTGCACCTTCAACTGGAGAATATTTAAAACAACCAACGCGGTCTAACTGAGCTTCGCGTAAAAAGTCTAATAACTCTTCAAACTCTTCTTCTGTTTCTCCCGGAAAACCAACAATAAAAGTTGAACGAATGACTAATTCTGGACAAATTTCTCGCCACTTCTTGATACGCTCTAAAACACGATCAGAGCTGCCAGGACGCTTCATCAACTTAAGAATACGCTTACTAGCATGTTGGAACGGAATGTCTAGATACGGCAGTATTTTTCCTTCCGCCATTAACGGAATAATGTCGTCTACATGCGGATATGGGTAAACATAATGTAAGCGAACCCAAACACCTAATTTTGCCAACTCCTGACAAAGTGCTTTCATATGGGTTTTAACTGGCATGCCTTCAGCAAAATCCATCTTATGTTTTACATCAACTCCATATGCAGACGTATCTTGAGAGATTACGAGCAACTCTTTTACGCCAGCATTCGCTAAACGCTTCGCTTCACCGATAACTTCGCCAACCGGGCGAGAATCTAAATCGCCACGCATCGATGGAATAATGCAGAAAGTACAACGATGGTTACAACCTTCAGATATTTTTAAGTAAGCAAAATGCTTAGGCGTTAGCTTTACTCCGTGATCAGGGATCAAATCCACAAAAGGATTGTGTTTCGGCTTTTCTAAGTGCTCATGAACTTGGCTCAATACCTCTTCATAAGCGTGTGGGCCAGTAACACCAAGAACATTAGGGTGAATTTCCGTAATCTCGTCTTCTTTCGCCCCTAAACACCCCGTCACTAAAACTTTGCCGTTTTCTGCTAGCGCTTCACCGATCGTATCTAATGATTCCTGCACCGCTGAGTCAATAAAGCCACAGGTGTTTACAATCACCATATCTGCATCGTCATAGCTAGGCACAACATCGTAACCTTCAGTGCGAAGCTGAGTAAGAATGCGCTCTGAATCCACAAGGTTCTTAGGACAGCCCAGTGAAACGAAACCAATACGCGAGCCATTGGTTTGACTATGGTCGACTTTCGCCGCTTGCTCTTCAATCACCTTGTTAGGTGTTTCTAGCGTTGTCGTTTGCTTAGCTTGAGAAGGATCGAATTGTTCAACAGTCATAGTGCGCTCATTGATGGTTGAGATGATTTTTAGTGGGCGGATTATACAGGATAAGTACCCTGTTAGTGAATCAAAGTCTTTTTTAATATCTAAGTTAAATTGAACGGTTTCACCCCCTTAATACGCAACTTTAACGCACTGCGCTGCATAACTCGTAAGTGTCTGTAAATTTTACACTTTTTAGTTAACTATGCTTAACCCACTATACAAAAAAACCTAACATACTGAAAAGTAAAACTTTTTAAAATTTGGCACGATAAGCGCTTGCAGGTAATTTTATTAACAAAATGATATCCATCCTCCTAAGGGAATGTTTTACAAAGGAAATAAAATGAATGTAAAAATGTTAAAAGCGGCTGTAGCTGGTGTAGTTTTATCTTTGAGTGGAATTGCCAATGCTGGGTTAATTATTGATATTAAAGATAATGGTGGCTTCGCTGAATTCAACCTTAGTGGCTCAGATGTATTAACATCCTCGGGCCATATGTATAACGGCATTTGGCTAAATGCTAGTGCTATTTCAAATTTATGGGCTTCAGAAAACCGTACTGCATTTAGTATTACTGCTGGTTCAGGAAGCTTTACTTTTGGCGATCAAAGCTTTGCATTTAGTGATTTCTATCGAGGATACAACACAGGGAGTAGCTATGCTCTAGGTTTACGTGGTGGAAGTCCAGGAAGCCAAACTTCTGGAACAACTGTTTCTATTACAGGTACATTGTTATCAAGTATGGCATTCTCAGCCTTCAATGAAGGTACTTACAATACGTCGTTCATTGGTCCATACACTGGTAATTATGCAAGTTTAAGGGATGGTATAACGGTAAACATAGGTGATTCAACAAAGGTTCCTGAACCTTCTACCCTCGCGGTCTTCGCATTAGGTATTATCGGTTTAGCGTCTCGAAAACTGAAAAAGCAATAATACAAGCTTTATTGCCAAGTAAAAGCACCATTCGTTGGTGCTTTTTTGTTGGCTTATATTATCTATAACTATTGTAAAGAATCTAAAAAGTGAGAGAGAAGAACTTAACGCTGTAAAATTACTCTCAAGTTAACTCAAGAAACTAAGCATAACAAATCCGATTCAATCACTACAGATTTGACTATTATCGAAAGTCACGGGCAATGCTGGTGAAGGATCGAATGGTTCAGCAGTATAGTGCTACCATTAATTGTTTACTAACAGACCACAACCCCCCCTTTTTTTAACAACTAAGCAATCAAAATCTCTGAGTAGGGTAAGTGACGTTTTACTAGTCTATAACAAAGTGTCTGCAGTTAATGAGAAAGGTCGTTACATTAAAGAAGGTATCGTTATCCTAGATAAAAGCGGTTATATCAATCAGCTGGTTTCAACAGAATAACAATTAAAAAAACACACATGCTTTAGCTATGCATGGTCTTATGGAAGTGACCACTGTAATGTGGTCACAACTTACTTTGCAGCTCGCGGCGTTTATTTACTTTTACGACGGCGAGTACACGCTAGGCCAAACAATCCAAAACCCATTAACGCAAATGCTGCAGGTTCAGGAATTGGGTTTATTGCCGTGAAGGCACTGCCGCCAACTACCGAGGTAGCGTGATAGCCAGATGGATTTTCTGAAGCATAATTAGTCACTGTATTATCAGCACTAACTCTAAACGTATTAACACCGCTAGAGCTTCCAATAGAAGAGTAGTATCTATCTCCGTTAGAAATGTCTACTGCAGATGTTCCGTACCATTGTGTGCTTGATTGCACAGAAGCTGTATCTGAGTTGATATTTACCGTTGATAAACTTCTATTAAATAAATAAGTATATTCACCGTTATAGAATGCAGCGTCACGCTTCCTCTCGCCCGTAGATTGTTCCGTTCCAAGCGATTCTATTAAATTCATATCATCATCAAAGAAAAACGTTTTATCAACACTCACCTGAGTGATACCTATAATCCCGGTCACAAAGTCATATGCCGCTACTTGACTAGAATTGAAACCAAGATTTCCTGTACTCCAGTTACTACCATCGTATAAATGATAGGTACTTGAACTATACTCAGTAACAAGGTATCGATTCGCACCGATTACTTCGAGATTGTACAAGGAAGCCCCAAAGCTATTACCCGTTAAAATCGAAATCCAAGAGTCATTAGCAGCGTCATATCTTTTGATATTATTTGAGGTATCAAGCGCATAAACATTGCCGTTGGCATCAGTTGCTAATGTTGAACGACTATCAATAGATGCTTTCGCAGAATAAACGCCACTTACAGTGTCCATAGCATAAAAATTAGAACTTGAATCTGTACTCGTACTATAAATAATTCCTGCTAACGAGTAGTTCGAAAATGCTAGTAAGCCTGCCCCCAATAAACAATGAAGATTTTTCATATTTAACGTTCCCTTATATTGTCTTCAAAAGTGCAAGTCTATGAAATTCTCATACCAGATTTTTAAGCTAATGATTTTTATAATAAAAATCACATACCCCATAAAAGAAGTAACAAAAGTGTAAAAAAACTGGACGATAAGTAAGTGGGTATTATTAGTTACAATTTTCCGTTTTAGATTAAATTTTCACTCTTGAGATAAGAGTCGCTGAATTTAATTTGTGTATCGAGCCGCATCTCAAGCTCAAATAACCAACCATCTATAATAAATGCTGAGCAAAACAAAAATGGCATTTCGCGATGGCATATTGATAACATTGAGTAATTTATCTAGCTAAATTCTCGCAGTTTCTAATTGACCTTTTCTGAACAGAGTTACCGACAGTTTTAATACCTGAAAATATGTAGGTAGATTTAAACGCGATAATACGCTGTTAACAGTGCACTTTTCATTCAACCATTAATTCTTACACATATTGAATAAAAAACGATTAGTCGAATAACAATTAGTTCGTTCGGACAACGATAGCAGTCGATTCAGCCAATATAGGTAAAATTCACCTGTATACTTATTCAACTAAACAATAGGTTTATTTATTTAAAATGTTGCATTATGATGACAACATAAAAATAAGAAAAATAAGTAGTAGGTTGTTGTCTGTGTGTCAATTAAGTTTTCTTTGGCTTGTAAGCATATTGGTTTATTCGCCCAACGTTTTAAGCAATTCAAACTTAACGGTTGTCACTGAGTGTAACCAGCCCTGTAAAACGCGTAAGTCAGATACTTTACCTGACAGCCTGCCAACCCAAATAGCCCTTAGCCTTTTGGAGATAACAAAAGATAACCCCGAAATAAAAGTATTACCTTGGGCAAGAGCCTATAATATAGCCCTTACCAAGAAGAACACCTTGCTCTATTCCATTTCAAGAACACCTACAAGAGAGCCACTGTTTCACTGGATCGGAGACTTTGAAGATGAGAAGTACTTTGTTTGGGGCTTAAAGAAAAATAACAACGACAAAAAAGAGCCACAAAATATTAGCAAAGGGTCATATTCTACCTACCGTGGCTCTAACGAATTTGACTACTTAAATAAGTTAACTGACATTACATTACAAACGGTAGTTTACCCAAGTCAACGACTACATATGGTAATCGCAGAGCGTGTTGATTACTTTGTTGAAAGTGAACCAACACTTGACGAGTCATGTACAAATTTAAATATCGACTGTGACCAATTTATAAAAATAAAAGAAGTACGACAGCTCAATACCCCCCTCAGTTTCGCCATGAGCAAAAACAGCGACCCTGATTTAGTTAAAAAGTATCAAGATGCATTTAGCTATTTAATTAACAGCGGCAAACTAGCTCAGGTAATATCTAACTGGCAGAGTCAGAAAGGCATTTAAATTTAAAAAGTCGAAATCTAAACTAAATTTGCCGACTTCATCTTGCGTTTTTTCAAGACCCAAAAGACTATCAACAATACTATTACTCCAAGAGCAAAGGATGTGGGTAACAACCACTTTTTAATCATTACAGTTTGCTGTAACCCATTTGCCTGTTTGTTATTAGGATCATGCCGTAACGCCTCACTTAGCATTTTTTGTGCACTACTTATATCATCTTTGGCAATATAAATTTTCGCCATGTTGGTATAGGCGATGGAAGATTCAGGCAACATAGAAATGACTTGTTTTACCCAAAATAGAGCTGTGTCTAAATCGCCTTGCTGAGCAACATGTGCAGCCTGAAGATAAAACAGTCGAGGCGTTCTGATATCGGTTATTTCCCCTTCTGAATTCAAGCTGATTTCCAGAGGCTCCTGACGATCGATAATGTTGAATTGGTTATCTTTTACATAAACTAATTCGAGTTCGCCAGTATCTAATTTGACAAAAATATTTTTTTCGTCAGAACGTAACGTCACGTTTTGTCCGTTGGCTAAATCGATTTTCGACAATTTATTTTGGTAACGAGCTGGCAAGATTTGAGGAAAATCTTGTTTTTCTTGCCCAACTCTAATACTGGGGGACGTCGATAGCTGCCCCTCAGAAGCAGACTTAATACCTTCAAGTATTTTTTTAATCGCTCTAGCAGATACTGAATGCTCTAAATATGTATTGGTACGTAATACCGCAATCATGTCAAGATCAGGGTAGACTGCTAGAACATGCCCACCAACACCTCTCGCACTATAACTTCCATCACTTTCTACCCACCACATGTAACCATAATGGGGCGGATATTTGTCGCCCATATTAGTTTGACTGACAGCTTGCGTGCTTGCTTCTACCCATTGTTGTGGGATGATTTGTTTTCCGCGCCAACTGCCATTTCTCGCATATAACAATCCCAATCGAGCTAGATCTCGAGAAGACATTCGAAATTGAACTGCTTGGTGCTCTGACTCAGCTCTCACGTAATAGCTGTCAAGCTCGCGAAAATCTTGCATTTGCAGCGGAGTTGCAATATGGCGCATGAACGCCTTCGGAATGCTTTCACCTGTTAATTGGGTATAAATACTTCCCGCGACATTAAAGTCCCAATTGTTGTAAAACCAATGACTTCCGGGAGGGGAACTATGTCTGTCTGGCTTGCTACTCACCATTTCCCCCCCTTCAGCTGCTGCTGGTAAATAAACACCTGAGCGAGAAGAAAGTATGTCAAGCAGAGTAGCTGAACGTTCCTGTTCAGATAAAGCACCTTTATCGTCGACACCTAGCTCCTTTAAATTAGCTTGGAGATCAATGTCAGCTGAATGAACCCCATAAAGCGCGCTAAGCATACTTTTTCGAATAGAGTGCACAAGAAACCTTCGATCGTTTTCACCCCAATCTACTGCTATTACTCCATTTTTCACTATCAGAAGGCCAGCAAAAGCCCTCTTATGATAAAACTTCTCCACTTTTTCCAAACGATTCGGTAGGAAACCCGCTTGTTCTACAGATTCATAATACGACCAGTTTTTATGCGGAAAAGTCTCTAATGAGCGCTCGTTTGCAAATGGTTGATTAGGTATTATTCCCAATATAATGGTTACTAGACAACACTTGTATAGCGCGGCTTTTAACATAAACGTTTTTTTTCCTTTCTTTTGGCATAGCTAGTCTTACAAACATCCATGATTAATGCAGCCATTCAAATGTAAATATTTATAAAAATTTGAGCGATTTTTTCCAATGTTTAACTGACTTTACGTGCTTGATATGAATTCGACAGTAAGAGCTTAACGGTGAGTAATTAAACCTTTATTAAATCAACACTCGCTTTGTCATTTACCAACTAGAGTCAAAGCTTGCTGATTGTTCATAACTGCTAATCGAAGTCTAAGCTAATTTACCAAACCTATATATTCACATATAAGCAACTACATTTACATGTCATTTGTTGAAACCTATAGACAGAAATATAGGCTCCAACAATTGTTAGCTTTTTCCAAAATTAACTTACTTCGCTTTGTTCATCATGAAGGTTTGATATTCTTCAACATGTGGCATATCGATTAATATTTTGCTGTGAGGGTCTATTGTTATTAAATCTGTCGGGGAAACCTCAATAGTTTTTGGCGTACTCAAATCTAATGTCATGATCTCACCGTTCACCGACACTTCTAATGCCATAGGAAATGGTAAGTTGTTAGGTACCTGCCAGCTAAGAGTTAAACGATTTCCTGATCTTTTTTGGACTACTTTTGGTAGCTCCGCTTGATAAAAATATACGTCAAAAAACCAGCCCAAATCTTGCTGACTTAATCGATTAACGATACGTAGAAAGTCTTTTGTATCAGCCAAAACAGGTTTGAAATGACCCGGTTTAGGATCAGCTGTCCCATAAACAAGCTCAGTAGTCGCTTTAAAGAAAATGTCATCGCCGACAATATGTCTTAATGTGTGCAATACCCAAGGCGCTTTTGCATAAATATCTGGGCCTGGGCCGCCCCGCTCTTCTTGATACACGCCTTCTACCGTTAATAGCTCTTTGCTAACAATAGGTGCCTTGTTGCGAATTTTAAGGCGCATATCATACATGTGTGCCATATAAGCCGACTGACCATGCAAATAATCTTCATAAAGCGGATGCACATACGCGCCAAAGCCCTCATGCAGCCACATGCCATTAGCATTTTGATTGGTTAATTGGTTAGCAAACCACTCGTGAGCAAACTCATGAAATAGCAACCAATCAAAGCCATATTTATCGGCTTTAAACTGATTACCGTATGCGTTTATCGTTTGATGCTCCATACCTAAATGAGGCGTTTCGGCTATGCCTATTTTGTCCTGAGCGAACGGGTAAGGGCCAACAACGCGTTCAAAGAACTTAGTCATTGCGATTAATTGTGCTACGAGCTTTTCTGCATTCTCTTTACTTTCAGGTAAGTGATAAAACTCTACGGGAATACTGTTACCAAATTGGCTATTAAAAGTGGTTTTAATCACTTGATAAGGTGCAACATTAATAGCCACACCATAGGTATTTAACTGTGACTTAGCTTGCCAATGATAGGTCTTTGTCTTTGCTTCTTCTGTTACCGACACTAATCTGCCGTTTGCAGCAGCAACAAGGTCTTTAGGCACAGTAATATGCATGCTAGTAGTTTTTGGCTCTCCCACAGGGTTATCAATACATGGCCAAAACAAATCACAACCTTCACCTTGAACAGCTGTGGCAATCCAATCTTTACCTTGTTTTGTTTTCGACCAAACAAAGCCTCCATCCCATGGTGCTCTAACCGCTTCTCTGGGTTGCCCTGAATAACGAATTTCTACCGAAAACTTCCCTGCTAAGCTGTCCTTTAGTTTCAATAAGAGCAAGCCTTCATCGTTTGAATATCGGGATGGTTCAAGTATCTCGTCATTGACCAGCACTCGCTCAATACTAAAAAAATTATCTAAATTAATACCAATTTCGGTGCGAGGCTGCTCACTGATTAAGGTAAGAATACCGCGGCCTGAAATAGACTTAGTTTCTGGGAATAATTGAAAATGTAAATCAGCATGATCTAATACCAGACCTTTTTGCGACTCAGGCAAGGGGCCATCGCTATTCATGGTGTATTGAGTGCGTTCAGAGGCAACACTTGTGCTTCCCCAAAGGCTCATCAATATAAATAATAAAGTTATTACGCGCAGCATTGTTCAACCTTAATTGACGTATGAATAATTAATAATCAATTTATTCTGTCGGGCTGCTGGGATAAAGCGAATTGCGATTAACGTCATTGAGAATACTATTAATGGCAATAATAACATGTTGATAACGTTTACATATGTGATGATAAGTTCAGGTTTACTTTACATGAGTAAGTTATTATCTATTCGCGTAAATTGATCCGCGGCATTAATTAAAGAAGCAGCTGTCAACTGAGCCACTGAATAGACGTGTGTTTGGCACGGATAATCTTTAACGACTTTCTTTAGCAAAATATCAAAATCACCATCGCCTGAAAGCAGAATAATCTTATCTACTTTAGATGCAGCCTCGAGCACATCAATGGTAATACCCACATCCCAGTCACCTTTTGCCGAGCCATCAGCTCGCTGAATAAATGGCTTGGTTTTAACATCAAACCCTATATGTTTTAGCGCCGTTTGGAATTTATGTTGTTGATCGTCCTGGTGAGCAATAGCATATGCATTCGCAATAGAGATATCGCCTTGTTCAGATACCAATTGCCAGAATTTTCTATAATTGAACGAGCGGTTAAACGTGTGCTTAGTGGTGTAATAGATATTTTGTACGTCAACAAAAATCGCTATGTTTTGTTCATTCATAAAGACTCAAATCACAATAAGTGGGGATTATGGCTCAGCAATAGCATTTCGCCTTAAATCGAGATTGTACACTTGTTTTACTAGTCGCAATACTATTAGCACAGCATCTTTGGTTACCGTACTAATAAAAATTAACGTTTAAATTGCTCTCACCATAATAATCGCACAAAATAGTAACATGCTAATAATAGCAGCAACTTACAACAAAAAGGATCTTGGTAAATCCATGAGTAAAAGTATCTGCTTAGTGCTATTGTTCACACTGATATTGAGTGCATGCTCATCGCCAAAACGTCAAGTAAGTTTGGAAGAGTTAAGCGATAAAAAAGAAGAATATGTTCAACAATACGATCAAGAATTAGAGAAAATTAATCAGAAAAACAAACGCAGGTTAAAAGAAGAAAGTATAAAAAAAGCTTATTTTGATGTGCTTGTTCTTTCAGGTGGTGGTGAACTCGGCGCCTTTGGCGCGGGCTTCTTGAAAGGTTGGGGAAAAATAAGCTCAGGTGACTTTCAGCGCCCGGAGTTTGACAGCGTAAGCGGCATAAGTACCGGCGCATTAATCGCGCCTTTTGCATTTATAGGAACAGATCGTTCCTACAATCAAATCGTTGATTTATATAGCAACACTAAATCTGATTTAATTAGTCCAAAGCCGCTTGTTAACTTTCTTTTAGGACAAAGCGCTTATTACAACACCAGTAACCTGCACCAATCAATTAACACCAGTATTACGCCAGCATTGATTGAGCAATTATCGGCCAACGCTAAAAAGAACAAAACATTATTGGTAGGCGCCACAAACCTAGATTATGGCACTATGCGCGTATGGGACCTCGCCGATATCGCTTTAGTAAAAGATCCAATAACGGCAAAAAATAATATTGTCGAACGATTAGTAGCATCCTCAGCTATTCCTAGTGTTTTCCCGCCAGTAATAATTAATAATAGCCTTTATGTCGACGGAGGCGCTTCAATGCAAATTGTGAGTGGGTTAGAAGATAGAAGCTGGCTAAAAGACAATGATGATAATTGGGATTTATCAAACACTGTAAAAGTACGCGTATGGGTAATTGTAAATAATAAATTAAAACTTGATACAGCATTAGTGCAAAACAGTTGGTCAGATATAGCGGCGCGAAGCTTAATATCGTTAATGAGAAGCTCTACTTTGCAAGTTTTACAAGATTTCGACAGCTTAACGCAAATGATAAACCAAAAAGAAAGGTTTTCCGTTGAATTTCGCTATGTCGCGATTCCACAGTCTTACCAAATACCTGAAACTAAAGATTTGTTTGACCAACAGAAAATGCGGGATCTCATCAAATTAGGTATTGAAATGGGCGAAAATCCAAATAGCTGGAAAACTCGTGTGATCAGACCTGGTGCAGCCATTTTAGATGAATAAAGCACATCATAAATATCTATATACCTCAAATTGATTGTATTATCATTGCATTAGCAAAATAAAAACGACCAGAAGCATAACAGTGCAACAACTCATTAAGTTTGACGACTATATTTTTAACCCTTCAAAAGGCACGATAAGTCTTCGTGAGGAGCAAATCCATCTAGAATATCAACAAGCCAAATTACTCGCACTGTTAATAGAAAACCATTCAACCCATGTTAGCCGAGAACAAATTGCGAGCGAAATCTGGCAAGGTATCATCGTTGAAGACAACACCATTAGCAAAGCAATTACGCGCTTACGTAAAGTGTTAAACGACAATGCTAAGTCCCCTATTTACATCAAGACTGTGCCTAAAAAAGGCTATCAATTTATTGCCAGTTTTTCTCATATAGTAGAAGAAGGTGGTAAACCTGAGCCGACCAACGCTAACGAAAGCCCCCCTCAAAAGGCTTACGAAACGTCTGCCAACAATAGCACCACCAACACAGTAACCGCATACCCAAGATACGTTAAAACCAAAGTAGTTTATGCTTTGCCCTTTTTATTGCTCTTATGCTATTTGCTGTATCTAAATTTATCACAAGAAGCCAAGCAACTTACGCAACCTAACGCCATTACTTACCGCCAAGGGTTAGAGCACAATGCCCAGTTAAGTTACGACACAAAACAACTCATTTTTGTTGGCGATTCAGAACAAGGCTATGGTATTTATCATCAACCCATCTCAGGCTCAGCTAAGCTGCTACGAGAAGTGAATTCTCGCTTATCCGCGCCTAAATGGCTTGATTCAGATCGTATTATCTATAGCGACATTTCTACTAACGGTGAATGCAAAATATACTTAGGTTCAATTCAAGATAGTTTACAGGTTGAAGAAGTAAGCTCATGCGTGAACAAGCGCCCTGTTTCATTATTTGTACACAAAGAAACAAAACAAATAACATGGCTAGACGACTCAGGAGCTTGGCAACTGAATGTTGAATCAGGCAAACAGACGTTATTACCTTTTAATACTCAAGATGTTAGCTTCGCTATGCCTTCGCCAGACAACACTAAATGGGCGAGCTTATCTGAGATAAACGAAAAATCGGTTATTTCAGTTTTTGACACAAATACGCAGGCATTAATTTATCAAACAAGGCTACCGTATTTTATTAACCATTTTAAATGGTCATTTAACAGCGACGCTTTGTATCATTTAAGTGAACACCCTGCCCGCCAACTGATAAAGCATACACTAGACGGCGATATCCAAGCATTAATGCAAACCTCAGTAGGCACACTTACTCAAATTAGTGATGTTCAATCGCCAACTTCAATTGAAGTAATCATCAGCGCAATCGACTTAGATATTTTTCAATGGCAGCAAGGAAAAGAAACCTCGTTAATCAACTCGCCTTTTCCTGATTACAATCCCGCTAAGTCACCTGTCTCAGCAGACATCGCGTTTGCATCTAAAAGAACAGGTAGCGCACAAATTTGGCTCAAACGCCAAGACAATACATTCACAAAGCTAACTGACTTTCCTCGCGCAAGCTACATATTCGAAATATCTTGGTCACCTACAGCAGAACAACTTTTGGTTAAACGAAACAAAAGTATTTATATCATCGCGCTTAAGACTGGAGAAATAACAGAGCTACCACTCGATGCTGAAAACAACATTCAATGGCAATGGTTAGACGAGGAGCAAATTAGCTATGTGGACAAAGCAAGTAATTCCTTATTTTCTTATCAATTAAAGACAAACAGTCTCAGTTTGCTTAAAACAGATGTTGGATATGCACAATGGCTAGACGACACATGGTTTATATCTGATGCCGATAATCAAACACTAACCCAGCTAACGCCAGATTTCACGCCAATTAAAACTATTGATTCATCTCTAAATGGTCGCTATTGGATAATCAATAATAAAGAATTGTTTGTTTTTAATGAAAAAGTAGATTCGCCAGACACCTTAGCGAAAAAAGAACAAGATAACAGTGAAACGCTGGTATTTCAGCGCAACACTATTATCCCAACCGCCGTTCGAACAGATGACAAAGGCGCTTTCATTTATCATAAAATGAGTAATAACGAAGCGAATGTTTATCAACTTAAGTTCAACTAGTGCGGTTTAAAACACCCAGTTGAGCTTGGCAGTGATTGATTTTTCTTCTGGGTTGGCAACCGCATTTGACAGTAAATCGTTAAAGCTCGTGCTTTCTTCGTTTGTATTATCGAAGCCGTTATGCGCATACACTAAATAAAAGCGCGAGCCGTTGGCAAACATGTGTCGATAACGAGCCTGAAAAGCAAAACGACTTGCATTAAAATCTTCGCCTTGACCAAACTGCTGATTGTTTGTTTCCAACCCCTTAGCCTTTAATGCGTACCATTGGGTAGTAATGGTTAAATCTGATCTATCCGTTAACTGAGTAATGAGTTTGGCATAAACCTTATTTAAGTAACGTCGGTAGCGATTTACTTGCCCCTCTGAATTACCGATCAACCAGTCATCACTATCAATGTAAAGATAATTAGCGTTTAACCTAACCTTATCCGTAAAATACGTTGTCGTGTTAAATGCCGTTTTATTTGCCCAGTCAGATTCGCCTTCTTGATAATAATTATGCGTTAGATTAAAAGAAAATGTCGCAGGTGTTGGCGTTGCATAATAAAAGTGGAAATCTTGTTGGCTTGGCAGAACAACAAACCCGTGTTGGCGCGTAATTAAGTCATCATTACCTTGCTCTAAGTATTTCGCACCAACTCTGAAGGTGTGTTTGTTCTTTAAACGAAGTAAGTAACTTGCATACCAATCATCTCTGAGGGTGAGGCCTTGAGTATTTCGCTGATATTTATAAGATGCGTATACTTGTGTACGTAAAATGGAGCTATTTGCCGCAAAGCTGTAATCGTTATAGCGAGTATCTAACGCCATAGTCGAGATATTGTTTCGCTGCTGATAACCAAAATCATTGATATCCAATTGATCATCTAAGTAAGTCCACTCTAGCGTGTTCTCCCATTGTCTTACCGGAACATAGCTCGCTTTAAATGTAGCCCCTTTACCAATGGTTTTGTTATTAGATTCCTCATTATGTGAATAAATAGCATTAGCAAATAAGTTGATAGCATCATTCACTTGGTAGCGAACATCTTGGTTAAAAACAAGAGAGTTCCTGTCATTGAGTGGATTATTAACATAATTCACCAGCTGACCCGTACTAAAGTTGTTAAGAGCAGAATACCAACGCAAGCTAGCAAATTGCTTACCGTCATTGTTTACCGCGTCATCTTCATGGGCATATAAAGCTCCTACATTAAAAGACTTGTCATTGTAGATGTATTTACCCGCGGCAAGAATGTCGTGAACTTTACGGGTATCTAACTCGGCATTTGCACCAATGCGTCGAGTATTCATTAACTTAAGCTGATTGGGTCCTCGAACGTCAAATAAGCTTTGATTTTCAGTAAAAAATGGGCGTTTATCGGTTCTTAGGGTTTCCACGGCACTGTAATTAACAATAAGTTCGTCTGACTCTACTTGGCCAAAATCAGGGTTAATTGTCGCAATCACTTGCTGATTAGCACGTGGTTTCCAAGTAATGTCGGCACCAAAATTCAACTCATTTTCATCTTCGATAAAATTTTGCTTATCAGACACGTAAATACTGGTTCTAAGCCCCTGTTCTTGATAATTATTAACGGCAACTGTTGCAAATTCATAGGTAAAATTCTTGCGGCCTCGATTGGTATCAGGATATGAGTAGGCTTCACTGGCAACCACATTATTTCGCTGAAAATAAATACCTACTTCACGTTTATTTTCAGATAGTTGCTGATAGGTTGCTGTTGTCCAAGGAATAAAAAACTCACTGTACCAATAATCACCTTGCTCGCTTACCTGAACTTGCCACACACCATCCCAATCTCTGTTCGATTGATTACCTCGGCTATAAGTGCCATCCATAGTACCGCCACCCAACGTAGCAACGAATTCATAAGCAGTATCGCCGTCGTTGTTAAAGTCAATAAACACCATATTAAAGTCTGAGCTGGTGAATTGATCGTGGCCGCTGTATTTTCGAGATCGCTCTGGTTGATAATTTTCAAAGGCAACGTACACGCCTTTTTCATCTGTTATCAAATAGGTCTTTGTAGGATATTCAGGTTTGCCTCCCGTGTTAGGAAAGCTCTGAATATATTGCTCAAACACCTGCGCATTTCGCCACTCCTCCTTATCTAGTTTTCCATCAATAACGACATTAGCGTGCAAAACATGTGGAATTAGTAAGCCGAATAAACCGCTAAACAGTGAAAAGTTTTTTGTATTTCTTTGTATTGTCATTGTCTAAATTTTCCAAGATTAAAACTTGGTCATAGCTTGCAAAATTGACAATTAAAAAAGGTGACAAAAAGGTGACTAAGAAAGGAAGTTAGGTGACAAACCAAGGTTTTATGGTATCTGGAGCAGAAAACACTATAGTTAGCGAGCTAAGGGGTTAGCCCGCTAACTTCTATGACTTACTTATTTTCGTTCGATGAGTTAACCGTATTATCACCGTTACTCGACGAGCTGTTTTCTGCATTGACTTCTTGTTGGCTTTGCTGCAATTTTTCTGCTTCTGCTTTTTTAACAGCATCAACAGCAAAAATAACACCGGTAACACCACCTGATACAATAGACGCCAATACCCAACCAAAAAGCATACTCGCTGTCGATTTAACATAATTGCTTTTTTTATGGGGTTGATAAAACTGTGCGATTGCAATCGCAAAATAAATAAGCCATAAAACTAACAAGAATATTTGAACAGCAGGTACGGCATAAAGCCCCAGCAATACAAATATGATCGATGGAATTGTTAAATGGCCAAATAAGAACATGCAGGTTAATAGTAATTCCCAGACATTGTATTTATGCTTTCTAAAAAAGAATCGAATAACCAACGCGAAGCAAAACATGTTGACGTAATAGATATAAATAAAGGCATTGTTCATAAAAGCCATTAGTTTATCTTGTTCGGCAAATTCCAAGTCATTCACTTCAGGCGAAAAAACGTCTGATGACGCTTTAAGTAAATCGACTCCTAATAGTGTGGCTAGAACCAGAAGAATAGTCATTAACCAAAACGAATAACGAACTGGGTTGAAATACCTTTTACGCTTCCCTTCAACGTAATCGCGGCAAGCGTGCCCTGGTCTAATCGTTAATTCGATAAGATTTCGAAAAATGGGTGAATCCATTTCAAAAAAACCACGACGCGCGATAACAAGAAACTGCGCAAAAGAAATACGAGAAACGCGTTTTTGTCCGCATGAGCTGCAGTATGTTTCTGGTAATGGTGCACCGCAGTTGAGACATTGGTGTTGATGAGTAAAGTCCATGTAAATTTAGTTGGTTATTTTTTTGGATACACTAACCAAAAATTAACTTCTCGTCCACATTTGAGTAATAATTTGTCATTATTTCTCAATTTTACGTGCTAATGTAACTCACTAATTTGTATACATTATTTTCTTTTGATAATTCGTTCGGGGTAACGGCATACAAAGGGATGCTGGCAACTTTCCAACTTGGAAGTAACTCAACAAGTTGTCCTTGTTCTATTTTCTGTAGCGCAGATTCAGCTGGTAGTGTTGCAATACCCGCACCGTTTAAACACAGCTCTGTCATCGCAGTGACATTGTTAACGGTAATGTTACTTTGATAATGACAAGCTAAAATATCTCCTTCAGGCGAGATAAGTTCTCTGCTTGCAGGCAAAGAGTGTAATCGTATCCAATTTAGGCGGGATAAAGTGTCGATATTCGTTGGCGTAGATTTTCCTTTTATATAAGCGGGCGAGCAAACAAGCTTTCTATTTATTTCACCTATTCGCCGGCATACTAAAGCTGAGTCCTCTAAATTACCCGCTCTAATTGCTAAATCTATGCCTCTGGCAACCAGGTTCTCATGATGATCGTTAAAAGTTAGCTGCAAGTGAAGCTTAGGATGAAGCTGAGAGAACTCGGCAATTTTAACGCAAACACTAGAGTGAATTAGCGCGTTTGGTAAGGTAACGTGCAGCTTACCAGTAAGCGTTTGCTGCCCCTCCTGCATCGACGATATCCCCTGCTCAGCACAGGCGAGCATCTTGACAATATATCGATGAAACTCTTGTCCTTCACAAGACAATGACAAGCTACGCGTTGAACGGTACAGTAGCTTCTTTCCCAGCTTTTGCTCGAGCTTATCAATTTGATAACTTACCACTGAAGCAGATAAGTCTAACACGCTAGCCGCTTTATTAAACGAGCCCTGTTTAACAACCTCGGCAAATATCGCCATCGCTTTTAATTCATTAATCAAGCTTGTTCTCCTCTTCACAACTTATTCTTATACCTAACCAGTTAAAGAGTCAATTACTTAAAATATTAGAATAGAGTTATCTAATTATTACAATTAATCAAATAATAATGTTTGTATATAGTGAGGGAACAAAGAAAATAAGGAGACACTAATGGAAACTTTATTTGCGATGGGGTTATTTGCTTTAACAATGTCAATTTCACCGGGACCGGTTAATTTGATCACTTTAATATCGGGCCTCAACAACGGAACATTCAAAACGACACCATTTGTTTTAGGGGCTAGTGTTGGATTTACGTTGTTATTAATAAGTGTCGGTTTAGGCATGCAATTGCTGACAAATAGCTTTATTTGGTGGCAGCCACTGATGACGATTTCTGGCAGCCTACTCATTGGGTATTTTGGCTACAAATTTCTCACAGCAGACAGCTCATTAACAAATAGTGCACAAGTAAAAGCGACTTTTACTCAAGGTGCCTTACTGCAATGGCTGAACCCAAAAGCATGGCTGGCAAGTGTTGCAGGTGTCAGTGCCTTCGCCACTTCACAACAAGATCTTGCCACCTTTTCAACCATCTATTTTGTCATTTGTACTTTAAGTATTTTTTGTTGGGCACTCGCCGGACAGCAACTGAGTCGATTTATAGAAGAAAAGAGTAAAGTGAATAAGCTAAACAAAATAACAGGAGCATTACTACTAACAATGGCACTTTACTTGTTAGTAACTGAGTTTATCCTTTAACACTGACTTGGAAATATTCTGATGACGTTAGACACTAATTTGTTTAATGAGATCGAGCGCTTCATCAAACTGATATTGTGCCAATAAATTTTTTACTTCTTTAAGTGTGGGCTGAATGTCATCTGATAATTGAAACTCAAGTAGTTCGTCTAGCCTATCAGGAGCGTTGGAGTCATAAATTTCACAATACTCTGAAATGACACTGAGGCGTTCTTCTAGCTCCGCAGCGGATATTAACACCTTATTTATTTGTTCATCTTTAGAGTCACTCGACAACAACGCTAACTGTGCCAAAACATTCTGTAATAAAGGGTCTACCTTTTCTATCCCAAGTGCAATACTACCAGTATCCTCCTGCTCGCAAGCCTCTTCTAGCTCTTGCGCTGGATCATACAAGCTTTCTGCGCCGACAGTAGCAGCCAGCCCTTTAAGGGTGTGTGCTAAGCGAGTACATTCATCAAATTTTTGCGAGGATAGCGCTTTTGTGAACTCAGTAACAAAAGTCGATTGAGTTTGGTTAAATTGCAATAATAACTTTCGATAAAGTTGTTCATTGTGTTGGGTGTTAAACAACCCTTTCTGACTATTAATTAAGGTAAGTTTTGCCAAAAATTCAGGAAAATTATCTTTTCCTTGCTCGATAACTACTGAAGAATCTACCGATGCTTTTGACCGCGTGTCTTGATCGCTGTCTTGTAACTCTTTAGGGTTCTTTACTGAAATCCATTGCGCCATAGTAGCGAACATTTCTTCGACTCGAATAGGTTTACCAATATGGGCATTCATCCCAACGCTTAGTACACGCTTTACATCTGAACTCATCACGTTAGCAGTCATCGCGATAATAGGAAGTTTGGTATGTTTCCCGCCTAATTCTCTGATGTTGGTAGTAGCCTGATAACCATCCATCACTGGCATCTGACAATCCATCAACACGCCATCGAAATCTCTACTTTTAACTAAATTAAGTGCTTTCAAGCCGTTTTCTGCAACGGTCACTGTAATATTTCTTGACGTTAAGAACTCCAAGGCCAACTCTTGGTTTAGTAGGTTGTCTTCTACTAACAGAATATTAGCGCCCGCCAATAACTTAACATTACGTTCAAACTCGTCACTGGAGACGTGCTTTCGACTGTGGCTTTGGTCAACTTGAAAACCAAAGGCTTCCATAATGGCATCATGCATTGATGAGGCGGAAACCGGTTTATTCAAGACACTACTTAACAGTGCTTCTTGTTTGGCGATATCAGTAATTTCATTCAGCCCTGCCGCAGTAACTAAAATAACGGGAAGCTCTGTTATTTCTTTAATTTGTTTAGCCGTTTCAATGCCATCTAAACCTGGCATTTTCCAGTCAATGATCGCCAAATCAAACGGTTGTTCCTGGCTTGCCACTATGTTTATTGCTTTTTGGCCTGAGTTGACTGTCGTCACATCAAAGCCGAATGACTCTAGCAAATAAGCAATAATTTCATTAGCCGTTGCGTTGTCGTCTACCGCTAGTACTTTTAAATTTTGGAGTTCAGGCAATTGTCGTTTGGATGAGTCATTGTCAGCTTCTTCATTTTGCAAAGACAAGTTCACATTAAACTCAAAGGTGCTACCGACACCACGTTCACTTTTTACCCATATATCACCACCCATTAACTGAGCAAGACGTTTAGAAATAGATAAACCTAAACCAGTTCCACCATATTTTCTTGTCGTTGATGTGTCAGCTTGGGAAAATGATTGAAAAAGTTTTCCTTGCTGCTCCTTAGTCATACCGATACCAGAGTCAATCACGGAGAACAATATAACTGCCGAACTATTCGCTTGGCTCTCTGCGCGTACTTTAACGACAATTTGCCCTTCTTCGGTAAATTTAACCGCATTGTTCGCTAAATTTATCAATATTTGCCCGAGTCTTAACGGATCGCCCACTAAACTCTGAGGCACATTAACATCGATATCGAATAACAACTCCAAACCTTTTTCTTCAGCTTTAAAGCTTATAAGGCTCGCTAGATTGTCCATCACACTTTCCAAGCGGAAAGGTGTACTTTCAATATCAAGCTTACCTGCTTCTATCTTTGAGAAATCTAAAATGTCATTGATGATGCCCAATAAAGACTCTGCCGAGTAATGTACTTTCTCAATGTAACTTCTTTGTTTGCGCTCAAGCTCTGACTGCAAAACCAAATGAGACATACCAAGTATGGCATTCATCGGCGTGCGGATCTCATGACTCATATTCGCAAGGAAGTCACTTTTTGCTTTGTTCGCTGAGTCGGCTTGTTGTTTAGCGAGTTCAAGTTGCTTCGTGCGGCTATTAACTTGTTCTTCTAGTTTTTTAGAGTGATTCTCAAGTGATTCATTTTTATTTTTCAGTTCAGTTAGCAACTCTTGACGCGATTTATGCTTAAAAATATTAGTTAACGACTCTACGTTTTCGTCGATAACATTGGATTGGGCTGCGCTTAATGCTAGCTTTATATGACCGTCAAATTCATTATTATCATTCATAAAAGAAGAAACAACGACTCCACTTATCATGATGGATTCAAGGTCAATGGGGTAAGGTGATTTAATATTAATAACAAGTTGTGGTGGCGATGTGTTAGCGTAATGAGTTATAGAAAAGTGCAAGGCATCACTTGTTGTTAAACCTTTTTTCAATAAAGCTGAGACATAGGCAACTACTTTAGAAAGAAAAATAGTGTCAAAGCCACACATTACGCCTACGTCATAGAGTTTATGTCTGAGGCTATAAATCGTATCAATACTGTCTACGTGAATAGTTGCAAGCTTACTCATATTAGTAACGGTATACGAGACAAGAAGCATCATCATGCTTCTTTCCAAAGTTAGTAAAAATATAGCTTAAAATTTGATTAACGCTTTGCTTCAAATACTCAGGTTCATATTGAGTATAAAAACGACTCTTAATGCCGTCACTGTGCATCAACAAAATATCGCCGGCCAATAAACCTCTGTTTTCTTTATGAATATTCCTACATTGAATCCCCACAGCTCCATTTGAAGACGAAAAACTATGATCATTTTGTCCTAAAACATAAGCCGAAATATTACCAACGCCAGAAAATTCAACTCTTTGTTCCAGTGTATCGATTATAGCCACACCAACCGAAGCTCCTATGCTAGGTTCACAATATGTATGCAAACTCTTAATAACTTTATCGGGACATTGGCACTTAGTCATATTTTCTAAGTAATTTGCCATCTTTGAAGCAATTGCATGTGCTTCTTCACCATGTCCGGTGCCATCGATCACAGCAAAAAGTATACGGTGACCAAATTGTTGAAATACAACTGCATCACCACTTACCCGCTCAGTCCAAAAAGGCCGGTTTTCGATAGCAATTTTTTCGTATTTATCTATCACTTAAAAATTTACTTCCCAAACTTTATAGCCACATTTTTAGCGTTACTTTGGTACCCTTGGCTGAAGATTCAATAAAAAACTCATCTACCAAACGCTTAGCTCCTGGTAGCCCTTGCCCCATAGTGCCACTCGAACTATATTTGTCTTGCATCGCCAGTGATAGATCATCAATGCCATTACCCTGATCAATAGCAATAACTTCAACTCCTTGCTTTCCAATTCCATACAACGTGTTTACTTCTATTACGCCCTTTCCGGCATATTTAAGAATATTGCGAGCAAGTTCAGAAACTGCAGTCAAATAACGAGCTATTTGTATATTTTTAAAACCGAATTCTGTTAAATGATGTTTTACATGTAATAGCGCTACTTGAAAACTCGCTTCGTCATTTACGTTATATCTTTCTTTCACTTAGTTACTTTCTCTAACTTCTACTGAGCAAGAGCCAACCCTTCATCGATAGTCAGCGCATACTGAAATTTGGAAATGTCGATATCATAGTCAACAATAGTTGCCGCAATACTTGGAGGCATGCCAATAAAAATGGTTTTAGCTCCCATTAATCCTGCCATTTCCAATATGCTACTTAAACTTGAGAATTCTTCTATATCAATAATATCGACAGCCGACAAATCGCAAAGAATATATTTAACTTTAGTTTCAACGAGTTCATTTAACAAAGAACCTTTAAATTGTTGTAAAACTTCGGGCATCAATGTCGCTTGTATCGTCGCAAGTAACGCATTATTTAAACGATTTAATACGATGCCTGAATCATTAATCATTGCGCTGTTCTTTAACAATTTTTAAGCCAATAGACGTTAACGAGTTTTCAAGAGCGTCACTTAACGTTGAAGTTGTTGTTAAGTTGCCTACGTCTATACCCAATTCCACCATGGTTTGTGCAATAGCAGGCGATAAGCCAGAAACAATGCAGTCACAGCCCATTAACTTTGACGCCTTAGTAATCTTAATAATATGATTAGCCACTGCAGTATCTACGACAGCAACACCACTTATATCTAGAATGATCACTTTGGAGCTAGTTTCACTAATTTTAGCTAACACTGTGTGCATTAAATCTTGAGCGCGTTTTGAATCAAGAATACCGACAATTGGCAACATCAATACGCCTTCCCAAATTGAAGTAACTGGTGTAGACATTTCAATCAAAGAGCGACTTTGTTGCTCAATTTTTTGTTGTGTCATGTTGGTATATGCTTCAACAACTACGCCTGTCTCTAAGTGTACTAATTTGGCCAATGCCACTTGTTGTTGATATAGATGTTCAGTGCTTTCTTCTTCATTAAGCAACGACTGAAAAAAATTAAGGCTCTTACTCATACCAGCAAAATAGCTAGTTAAACTCAGACCAATTTTGGCATGATGAACACCTAAATTTACGCGGCTCTCCAGATATTCGTCATCTATTTGAGCTAAAAATGTTTGGTGCCAATAGTTTCTTTGTGCCGCCTTTACTCGATTTAATCGCTCTATATCTGAAAAAAAGTGGGCAAACTCTGGTTGAGGCTCTAACCAAGCATAGAATGAATCAACATAGTCATCTAACGCAGGGATAACTTGTTCACCCAATTCGGCAATTAACGTTAAATCCTGCTTAGAAATTTCATAAACATTGAGCAAATTTTCTATTTTAGTCACCACACTCTCCTGTTGCACTTATCCATAGGGTCCGACATAGCCTTCAAACCGATGATTTTTTTCAAAACTTTATAGCAGTATAGATGAGATATATTAAATTTACAGGAATCGTAACTTAATGATTAAAATCTGCTTTTATAAAAATTAATACGTAAACTATGGGGTTTCATTTTTCTTATTTTTTTCCATTAACCTAAATAGCTGTTCTCTTCTATTCGGTTAACATATCCATTAAACTTAAAGAAAAAACAACTGCCAAGCAGGTATTTATTTATGGAAAAAATGTTTGAATCTATTTTATGGAATAGCCGTTACGTGCTACTTGTCGCTGTGCTTTGCTGCGTGCTAACTTCTGCGAGTTTAATTGCATTAGGCTTTATTGAGATGATGCACCTGATTAAGGGGGTATTTAGCTACATTTTTGTTGATACGGTTGAAGTCTACAGAGATTCATTAGTGTTACTCGTGATAGAAATACTTGATACGTTTTTACTCGCATCTGTGCTATTTATTTTTTCGTTTGGTTTGTATGAATTGTTTATTAGTTCCATTGAGAACTCTAAAAACCATGCGTCTAGAGCCTTCAAAATTTCCAGTATCGACGAGTTAAAAACAAAACTAGGCAACGTGATTGTTATGATTCTAGTGATTAAAGTATTTTCTTACCTAGTTGAAATTAAACCGGGAAATATCACTGAATTATTCTATATGGCAGGTATTGTTTTACTTGTTGCAATAAGCTTGTGGTTAGGTCATCACAAATCAAAAGCAAAAGAGTCACCATCGCACAACAAGAGTTAAAGATTATCTGAATTTAAAGGAGGTAGCGACATAGTTGCCTCCTGTAAATCTTATGTAGCCCTTAATTTAAATACTTCTTCTCTGCTTTAGTCACTTTTTCTAAATAGCGTCTTGACTCAGCTCTTGGATGTTTTGTCGTTAACTTTCGATACACTTGGCCTTCATCGTGTTGATTTATAAGGGTTATCGCGTAACTTCGATTACTCGAGAAAGTATTCAATACATTGCCTGCGCCCCCGTTATAAGCGGAAATCACAGAGTATTTTCGACTTAACGACCGGCTTATTCCCACTAAATATCTATCGTCCAACAAACTTAGATAAGCAGTACCAATATCGATATTACTAGCAGGATCAAAAAGAGTCTGCTTATTTGGCATTCCAGAGCGCTTTTTGACTTTTTCATACACATCTTTACCAGCTGTCGTTGGCACGACTTGCATTAATCCATAAGCATTTGCATGACTTACTGCAAAAGGGTTAAAACTACTTTCAGTTTCAATAACGGCATAAATTAACGACGGGGAAACTTGATACTTTTTAGCAGCTGCTAGCACGTATGACGCGTATTGCTGTTGTCGCAAGTGTTGATGCTGTTCTACTAAGTCAAATTCCACGAAATGAACCGTATTTTTATCTATGCGTTTGGTTTGTAATTGCTGTTTTATTAGATACTGTGCAAAGCGATTAGCACGCCACTGATAAGCTATGGGCTTGTTATCTTGATCCAATACTTGCTCGTATAGATAAGGCTTACCCGATGCCTTGATCTCCTTATCGGAAAAAATATCGGTACTTTTAGGATCTGCAGGTGTTAAAACTGTGGTGACGATAGCATTTTTTAACATGGCTTGCGCATTGGCTTTTGAAATGGTTTCAACGCGAACCCAACCCTGCTCAAAGTCAACGATTGCTCGTGCTTGGTATTTATTTGAATACTTTACTAATCGTTTATTTGAAGGTAATTCAGTATCGTTTTTTCCCCATACTTTACTGGCATTTTTCGTTAATTGCGCAAGTAAGGCCTTTATTCCCTGAACATCTTTGATTAGTTGTTCAGGGTTGCGTTGATACTCTTTGCTTTTGTCTTTTGCAATTTGCTCAAATGCTTTATCAGGCTTATCTGACGTTATCGCTTTAATGACTTTATTGGCATCAGTTGATTTACAGGCGCTTAAACCAAGCACAAAAACAATTAACCACCTAGGGTATATTTTCAAAGTCGACCTCTCCTGCCAAAAAAGCATACACGCTAGCTTTTAAAGCTATTTCACGCTGACAAAACGCTCACCTTGCAGCAACCACTTTTGACGTAAATCATGAAATACTTGCTTTTGCTGCATAGCTTGCCAAGCTTGCTCTAATTTTTTGTAATCTGAGTCAGGCATTGCCTTACTCGCTACTATGTATAAGTCATTTTTTCGCTCTGAATACTCACGCACTTTAAACAATTTCTTAGGGTCTATTTGCAATTGTTTTAAGCGCCACATCAGTATTGGCTCACTTGCGACAATATAATCGACGCGTTTTTTCAATAACATGCGTATCGCTTGTTTTTTAGAGCTAACAGAGACAATTTCAACATCACCTTTTTCTTGATAAGGCAATAGGAGTTGCTCTTGGGAATCACCGCGAACTACCGCGACTTTGTTCGACAGTTGACAGTTTTTCTTGCATTCAGTTAGTGCCCATAAACTGTCCGAACCACTATTTATGTGGGCCAACCAGCGAAAATCGCTTTCTCGCTCAGGGTTTCGTACTACTGACATAAGTAATGCGTTAGGCTCTGTTTTCGCAAGCCTATAACCTCTTGCCCAATTGATAGGAATAATAGTTGCTTTCATATTGGCAAGAGCGACAAGTTCTGTCACAAGCTCTACGGCATACCCACTATAGTGTTCTTCGGTAATCACTTGATATGGTGGCATATGTTCGGTGAATACATCTATCGATTGAGTATCGGCAAGTGCGACGATAGATAACGCAAAAAATAGGAAGGCTGCTTTTAAACTCAATGTGAATTCTCATCAATACTAATGGTTCACATTGTATATTGTGAACCATTTAGATCAATGACTAAATAACCCGTTGCCCCTAGTATTCCAACTAGCGCTCTGTTTGTTTGATTACATTGGCTTGTTTGTGACTGTAATCAGCTAAAAAGAATGCGCCTACAGCAGTAAATAGAGAAATTAACATTAACACGACAATTGCCCCCTTGCCGACATTCTTACCAAATGCTTCATAAGTGTCATGCTGCTCAGAGACCTGAAAAAACATGACAATAGAGACGATAAAAAGCCCTAAACCAAACACAATAAAGCCTGCAGACACTTTGGTTAACGCGTCATAAAAAGAATACACACTTCGTACCTTAATATTGAGATAAACCGATAGACTCCTCGTACTTGCCTATGCGACCAACACAAGAATAAACTGAGTTTAACGAATCAAAGCCGGTGTATCTGTTGCTGTTTTGTATCAACCATAACTCTCCACCAGTGATCGCTCACAAAGTATTCATTCACATTGAATTAGCAAAAGAATTGCTAGTTTTCACTTTGCTAAAAGCCAGTTTTCAGTTAGGTTAACTGAATAATCACAATAAAAAATGAACCATATGCAAACGGATATTTGTCTAGTCAACATGCCCTACTCATCTACTACCATTCCTTCTTTGGCATTGGGCATCATAGAAAATTACATAAAAGAATACGGTTATAGTGTTGAATCTGTATACGCTAACCTGTCTTTTGCATCTAAAATTGGCTTATTACAATACGACGAGATTGTCAGCTCATTTAGTGACTATTTAATTGGTGAATGGACTTTTTCAAAAGCAGCGTTTCCCGATGCTTCATTAAATGATGAAGACTTCTTTGCATTATTTAGTGACCTCACACCAGCAAATAAAAAAGCTCTCTTAGATATCCAAACAAAAGCAATTCATTATATCGATTCATTAGCACATGATATCGTGGCAAAGAAACCTAAAATTGTAGGCTGTACATCTACCTTTCAACAAAACTGTGCTTCTCTAGCTCTTCTAAGGAAAGTAAAAAAGTTAGCCCCCAATATCATTACTATGATGGGCGGAGCCAATTGCGAAGGGGTTATGGGACAAACCCTCAGTGAAAATTTTCTCTGGGTCGACTATGTGTTTTCAGGCGAGTGTGATGAAGTCATTGGCCCTTTTATTGATAAGTTAATGAAAGACGAAGACATAGAACCGCGTCAATTACCCGAAGGGTTTATCTCTCAAGCACATAGAAGCCTTACGCTAGATATTGGCTGTAAAAAGAGTGCCCCAAGAGCACATATTAAAGACATGTCAAAGGTAGGTAAGCCTGTTTTTGATTCATATTTCGACACCTTAAATGAATTATCGTTAGATCAGTTTGTTTCACCAGGGTTGGTTGCAGAAACCTCAAGGGGCTGCTGGTGGGGTGCAAAAAAACACTGTACATTCTGTGGTTTAAATGGTGGTGTAATGACCCATCGCTCTAAAGCTCCAGAAGTTGCCATCGCCGAACTGGATGAATTGTCAGAGAAATACAAACTAAATAAATTCTTGATTGTAGACAATATCTTACCTTTAGAATATATCAAAACCGTATTACCTGAGCTGGCCACTAAGGACGACCGTTACAACATTTTTTACGAAACTAAGGCAAACCTCAAAAAACACCATGTTGAAACGTATTCAAGAGCGGGAGTTAAATGGATTCAGCCGGGCATTGAAGGCATGCATGACAAGTTCCTTAGAGTTATTAAAAAAGGGACGACCGCTATTCAGAATGTAGCGGCTTTAAAGTGGTGCAGGACCTATGGTATTAGAGTCTCTTGGAATCTCCTATGTAATGCACCATTTGAAGAGGCAGATTGGTACGAGGAAATGAGCGAATGGTTGCCATTGATATCGCACCTAAACCCTCCTGAAGGTCAAATGATAAAAATTTGTTACCACAGATTTAGCCCTTATTTTAATCAGCAGGAAGAATACGGACTGAATCTAGAGCCGTCGAAAAGCTACAAACACATTTACCCCATTAGCAAAGAAAGTATAGATAACATTGCCTACTTTTTTAAACAGTATTCTCCTCAAGAAAAAGGTATATATGATTTAAATTTTACTTTTCAGCCTCCGACAAAGTCTCACAAAAAAGTCCAAGATATACTAGACGACTGGTGTCAAAAATGGTCAGAGGGGTCTATTCCAATTCTCTATATGATCGATCAGCAAGATAGTATTTTAATTATGGATACTAGAGATATCGCCACAAATGTAACTCACGTTCTAAACGGAATTACCGCAATTATTTATCGGTTAGCGGCTGAGCCTATCCCTAAAGAGCGTTTAATCACTAAAGTTATCAACGAAACAGGGAAAGAAGATACTAACGAAATAAACACTCAAATAGACTGGCTAATTGACAACAAACTCATGATAAATTTAAGTAAATGCCTAATGGCTCTCGCTTTTATAGGTAATGAAACAGATTTACCTTCTAACGAAGACTTTCCTGGCGGAAGTTTGTATTTAGAAAAAGTCAAAGAAGTTTAGTCAAACAATGAATTTAAGGACTAATTTACTCCTTAAATTTAGAAGTTACTGATTCAGTAATTGTTCAACTTCATTTACCCTTGCCAATTGCAGCTTATTTCTACCTGCACGCTTTGCTTGATAGAGCAAGTTATCGGTATGGCGTAACACGTCGTCAGAGTTAACCTCTAGACTACCGTCAATGATACAGGCACCAATACTAACAGTGAGAAGTTCATTTGCAGGTGAAAACTCATGTTTAATTTCTTTGTCGGCGATAGCTTGAGTTAAGCTGTCCATCACTAGCTGAGCGCCAGCCTCATTGCAATCAGGTAATATGACAACAAACTCTTCGCCTCCAAAACGTGCGGCAAAGTCTCTTGGTCGTTTCAATACTTCACGTAATGAACTTGCGACCTTTTTCAACGCAACATCACCAGCTCCATGACCATAGTTATCATTGTATTGCTTGAAATAATCTACATCGATAAGTGCAACCATAAGCTGCTTTTTATCTCGCCTGTTTGCAGCTAACTCATCTTTTAATACAAAGTCCATTTTCCTGCGATTTGAAATGCCTGTTAAGGCGTCAATATGAGCAACATTGTCAAGCATTTTACGCTGTTTAATTAACTCTAAATGCATAGAGACCCTAGCGATTACAATATTGGCTTTAAAAGGCTTATAAATATAATCACAGCCTCCTAAATCAAACCCTTTAGCTTCGTCATCACTGTTTGCGAGACCAGTAATAAAAATAACAGAAACCCCCATTGTAGCGGGATCGTTTTTTATCTTATCAATCACATCAAACCCTGACATGTCGGGCATGATCACATCTAATAGCATCAGGTCAGGTACGTGCTTTTGTGCTAATTCAATCGCTTGTTGACCATTCTTGGCAAAAATAATTGTAGCCTGATCTTGAAGAAGCTCTTTAAGTACTTTCCGGTTTGCTTTCTCATCATCTACGATGAGTACTTTTTGTTCCAACAGTTCCATATTTAACGTTTTTATTATAATTACTTTTTAGAGCTTCTAAGCTAGAAGCTCTTCTAACATTACATCTATTTTACTTAATGCTTGCTCGTATTCAATGTCATCCAAGTCCTCAGCAATTAATAATGCATTAGCCTGAAATTCAGTGCCTGTCGTTAATTGAACTAGCCTAGGTATTAGATCTTCCGCCTCTGCATTTTCTTCCGCTACCAATCCTTTGATAGAATTAAGCAGAACTCTCAATTGCCCTTTGTCTAGCTGAACATTAAGACTATTTTCAACGATTGCTGAGTCATCATTCTCTTCGTTTAGATCTTTAACTGACTCCAGTGCTAGTAGCACATTGTTTAACTCAATACACGTTTCAGCTATGAGTAAATCAGCAGAGTCTGGCTTTTCTTTGAGTTGTGCTTCCAATTGCATTGCCCGTTTAGCCAAAGCGTTTGCACCAATATAATTCGCGTTCGACTTTAATGAGTGTGCCGTTCTAAACGCCGTGTCGAAATCACCTTGATGATAATCATCACTCAGTTGATCTACTGTGTCTTTATAATTAGTACTGAAATCTCGTACCAAATTAACGTAAATATGGCTTCGTCCCCCCATAGCTTGAATAGCATTTTCTACGTCGAAGCAACCTAAACCAGCGAGCGCTTCTAATAAGCTCTCAGTACTGGTTACAGTTTTTACTTCTGGCTCAGGTTTCGAACTAGATGGCTCAACTTTTTTAACATTGACCACCTTGTTGATAGATCCTTCTTTAGCAAACCATTTTGATAACAGGCTAAACAATGCGTTAGGGTCAATTGGTTTTGTAAAGTAATCATCCATACCAACTGAGATACATTTGTCTAACTCTTCTTGCATTGCATGAGCTGTCATCGCGATTATCGGTAGGTTTTTAAATCTAGGGTTTTCTCTGATCTTTTCCGTAGCGCTCAAGCCGTCCATTACTGGCATTTGAAGGTCCATGAAGACCATGTCATATTCTGACATTGAAAGCTTATCAAGCGCTATTTGACCATTTTGAGCTACGTCTATCTTGGCCTTTGTTTCTTCTAAGAAACCCATCACAACCTGTTGGTTTAACGCATTATCTTCAACCAACAAAATATTAACATGAGAAAGGTCTAAAACACCTTTATGCCTTAATCTAGTTGGCGTTGACCCCACTTCAAGATTAAGCACATCCATCATAGCATCTAACAATATCGAAGCGTCTACAGGTTTTTCTATAAAGCCATTGATACCTGTCGATTGTGATAGTGACATAGCGTCACTTTTATCAAACGCTGTAACCATTAATACTGCTGGTACCTCATGGTGTTTTTCGAACTGACTAATTCTATGTGCAAGCTCAATACCATCCATATGCGGCATACGCCAATCGGTGATAACTAAATCGAAAGGTTGTTCCACCAACTGTGCGTTATCAAGTAATTCAAGTGCGGTCGAGGCTCGTTCGGTGACTGTTACTTGGCAACCAAATTGAGATAATAGCTCTTGCAATACCGTTAAACAAAGAGGGTTATCATCCACAACAAGTACATTGAGGCCTTCAATCATAGTAATTTGTTTAGAAACAAGCTCTTCATGTTCCAATCGCTCAAATGCTACAGTAAAGCTGAACGTACTGCCCTCACCTATTTGGCTTTCAACCCAAATTTCGCCGCCCATCATTTCGGTCAATTGTTTACAAATCGAAAGGCCTAAACCTGTACCTCCAAACCGTCTAGTAATGGAACTATCAGCTTGGCTAAACGACTGAAATAGTTGATTAAGAGAATCTTGCTCTAACCCAATCCCAGTATCTTCTACAGCAAACACCAATTTATTATCGCTGGCCAGTCGAACATCGATCAAAACATGGCCATGTTCAGTAAACTTAACGGCATTAGTGACTAAGTTAACTAATATTTGCTGTAACCTAACAGGATCAGACTTAATTTGTTTAGGCACATCAGGCGCAATTTTAACGACTAACTCTAACCCTTTACTGTGCGCTTTTAAGGCACAAATGTTAGCCGTTTTCTTGATCAAACCTTCAATGTTCATGGCCACTGATTCAATGGTCATTTTGCCTGCTTCAATTTTTGAGAAGTCAAGAATATCATTAATCAAGCTCAACAATGCTTGTGAAGCGTCTTGAGTTTTTTCGATAAGATCCGTTTGGTGCCTGTCTAACCTAGTTTTAAGTGCCAGATGACTTAAACCAATAATCGCGTTCATTGGCGTTCTAATTTCATGACTCATTTTCGCCAAAAATTCACTTTTTGCTTCAGTTGCTTTTTCAAGAGCGATAGTTCGCTGCGCAACTTGATATTCAAGATGGCGATTAATATCCAGCAGGCTTAAGTGATTTTCTACACGAGTAATCAGCTCATATTTGGAAATTGGCTTACTCAAATAGTCATTGCCACCAACGGCGAAGCTTTCGACTAGATCTATCACTTGATTCTTAGCCGTTAGGAAAATAACCGGAAGTTCGTTTAAGGTAAATCGTTCTCTTACCTCTTTACATACTTCGTAACCTGACATTTTTGGCATCATGACATCTAACAAAATTAGGTCATACGGTCTTTGTTGCTCACTACCTCCATTCGAAACACTTTCAATTAACTTCAGCGCTTGCTTTCCACTTGCTGCTTCTGTTATTTGATACCCTTGGAGACTTAAATGATTGCGAAGTACTTGACGATTTACAGCATCATCATCAACAACCAAAATGTGAAATTTATTATGCTCGATGGTTGATTCTTTCTGCAGTGCGAGTTCTTGAACATCGACACTAACATATTCTATTTCAGCATCTAGGTGCTGAAGCCTACTTAGCTGAGACTGATTTACCTCTTTAACCACGCTGGTAACATCAGTAATTTGCTCATTGTTAATTGGCAAGGTAAAGCTAAAACAACTTCCTTCGCCAACTACAGACTCAACCTGTAATTCACCACCATGCAGTTCAACAAGCTGCTTGGTTACCGCAAGTCCTAATCCTGTGCCGCTTTGCTCTCTAGCGACATCACCTTCTAATTGCTCAAACGAGTTAAAGATAACACCTAAATCCGACGCCTTTATACCTATACCGGTGTCAGTTACTGATATTTTTATCAGATCTTCTTGCTGCTCTGCAGACACAGTAACTTCACCACTGTCGGTAAATTTGATAGCGTTGCCAACAAGATTATAAAGGATTTGTTCTACACGATTTTCATCTGCATTAACCAATGGTAATTCGCTAGACACCTTATTCAACAATGTTATGTTTTTATCGCCAATTAATGGTGTCGAAACCGTTAACACCACATCCGAAAGGCTATGAAGTTCAACGCCCGCTCGATTCAACTTTAAATTGTGGTTTTTCAGTTTAGAAAAATCCAAAATGTCGTTGACTAGATTGGACAAACGCTTGCCGCTGGCAACTACCATGGCGAGATTTTTATTCGCAGTGTTGGGCAATTGACCTGCCACGCCGTCAATTAATGATTCTGCGAGGCCAATAATACCGTTAAGCGGCGTTCGAAGCTCGTGTGAAGTATTTGCTAAAAATTCGTCTTTTAATCGATCTGCTTCTTTTAGCTTTACATTAATCGCATGTTCTTTTAATCGCTGGTAATTTTGGCGAAACAGAATACCACCAAAAATCGCAATAATAATAGCGACATACAAGGTATATGCCCACCAACTTCGCCAATAAGGCGGCAATACCTCAACCGCTAAGTTTTTTCCTTCTTCATTCCAATACCCATATCCATTACTGGCTTTAATTCTTAAGGTGTAGTCGCCCGGTGGAAGGCTTGTATAAGTCGCACGTCTATTTTTCGCGTCGGTATAGATCCAATCATCATCATACCCCTCTAACATATAAGCATATTGATTACTCAAAGGTTTTGTGAAATGTAGCGCTGAAAATTCAAAGGTAACAAGCTTTTCATCATAGGTTAAAATCAATTTATCTAAACTGTTTAACGCAGTGTCAATCGAAAAATTCTTATACTTATTGGGATCCGAAGGAGTATCTTGCGAAGAGACAGCTACTTTTTCATTATGAACAAGCAGCTCAGTTAACGCTATTCGAGGAATACTCGTATCTTCTTCAATGTTCTTCGGAATAAACTTGGTAAAACCTTTGGTACCACCGAAAAACATTTCACCTTGTTGGCTTTTATAAAAACTTGAGGAATTAAACTCGTCGTCAGGTAGTCCATCATGAATATCAAAACGAACGTTTCTTCCTGTGGTTTTATTGAATCGGTATAACCCATCAAAAGTACTTAACCACAATTGATTATGTTCATCTGCCAACATCCCAACAATAAATTGTTGCTCTAAAATGCTGGGAGAGCTATTTGGTACAGTTTTTAATTCGTTAGTGTCTAACAGGTACAAGCCATTTGTTGTCGCAACCCATAAAGCGCTATTATTCTCAGGTAAAATCGCCATTACACTCGTTTTAGGAATGGGATTGCCAGCTGAGTTACGTAAAACAACCTGCTGAAATGTTTCTGTTTTAGGGTCAAATCTATTTAACCCACCTAACTCAGTACCAACCCAAAGTATGTCATTTTCGTCTTTAAACATAGACCAAACTGCATTTGCGGATATACTCGACTCATTGTTAGGCTCATGTTTAAAGACAGTAAATTCACCCGTTTTTTTATTAAATCGATTTAATCCGCCTCCCCATGTGCCAACCCAGAGAAAGTCACCAACGTCATAAAGCGCTAGGATTTGAGAATGACTAATGGAGCCCTTATCCTGTTCATCAGGCAAGAAATGTGTATATGAGTTAGCTTGCACATCAAAATAGACAAGCCCCGCACCAATACTTGCAATCCAAACGCCGTCTTTATTTCCAGAATCTTTCACCATAAACGAAACTGCCTGTATAGCAGGTCCATTAGTCTGAGAGGGAGAGAGTACCGAATATGATTTAGTCTCTGGATCGAAAATATTTAAGCCACCATCGTATGTACCTATTAACATTCGACCGTCGTTTAATTCCAAAAAACTAGTCATTATATTGCTAGAAGGCCCCGAGCCATCAGGTGAAGATACAACCGTTGTAAACTGACGATTTCTTAGGTTTAAATAATTAAAACCTTCAATAAAAGTGCCGATATAAATACCGCCAAAGCTATCCTTAGCCAATGTGTTTATTTCATTATGACTCAGGCTATTATCGTTATTCGGGTTATGAGAAATTACCTGAATGGATTTTGTTGCTTCGTTATAATAATAAGCGCCGTTTTTAGTACCAAACCACAACCTATCATCATCTTCCAAAATAGCCGTAACATTCTCTTCGTTCAGATACTCAGAAAGCTTCCTAGACACAAACTGATGCTTCTCTGTATCGAATACCTTGAGACCTTTGTTAGTTCCTAAAAAGAGATTTTTCCCTACACTTTCTATCGTATTAACTTGCGATAAAATATTTACTTGCTCTAAGTCTTGTACTTTTGACTGTGTGTTCTCCGTTTTTGCTTTATAAATTTTTCCAGAGTCGTCTGTGGCCCAAACAACGCCATGGTCATCAATAACCACTGCACTAAAGCCACCTTTGACATGACTCGCCACATCGATTTCTTGAACGATTAACTCACTGTCGCTAATCGACACAACTTCAAGACAATAAAGGCCTGTCGAAGTTGCTAGCCAAATTCTATCAAACTGGTCATAATGAAAATCTGCTATCGCTGCCGAATCGATATGTGAAAAATCTTGGTTTGAATTGGACAAGCGAGGCTTTAGAAAACGCTCTTTATGAGGCACAAATAAATTAAGTCCGTTGTTTTGAGAACCAAACCACAAACGCTTTTTATTATCTTGTAGGATGTTGGTAACTCGACCGTCAGATATAGAAAATTGATCGTTCGGATCACTACTGAACACTTTAAAATCATAACCATCGAATCGATTTATCCCTTTTTCAGTTGACACCCATAAATAACCGGTTTCATCAACCAACATTGCGTGTACGGAAGCTGCAGACAAACCGTTATTTGTCCCGTAGCGCTTTATGCTTCCTCCAAATGTAGAAGAAGTAAAATCTCTATCTTCAGAAAACGCTGTAGAAGAAAAAAAAGGTAGACTTATCGTCACAAGTGTCAGAAAAAACTTATTAAATCTCATGCTGTTATTTACTTTTTAGTTTTGTGAAACGCACAATAAATTAAAAATTTTGCTTTAATACTGATATCGTTAAAAAGAGAATCAATCTGTCGAATTTATCTAACAACTAAGCTTAAAAAAAGAATAAAAGACAAAAGCAAAAATTCCTTCTGTTAAAACACAATAAATCTCTAAATAGACTTGACACGATTCATTTTTTTTCCATATTCTGTGTTTGCAATTTATCTTAAAATTGTGCAAAACACTATATAAAAATATTAAGGAAAAAATATGACTGATAATAAATCAAACACGGATCACTTACACGATGAAGGTTTAATCAACAAGGATGAATTAAATGATGAACAAAAAAAGTCAATTGATAGTTTATCGTCTGAAGAAGTAGAGCAACTGAAAAAAATTACTAAAAAGATGAACAAAGACGGCACTAAAGTTGGCGGAGTTATTCTTTAATGCTAGCCGAGAGCCTTTCAAGCCCTATTACTAGCTTCGACAAGCTGCAGAACAATCTCCAGCTTGTTTTTGCTCGATTAGAAGCTGCAAACGAAAGGTATACTGAATTATCCATATACCCGGAAACAGTAGTAGAGCAAGCGTATTTGAACTATTGGGTTTCATCATCGACAGTTCCTCTAATGCGTGAAGTGAAGGCTCAAGCCGAACGTTTGCCTCACTCTGATTTAAACGATCAATTAATTGAATATATGGCGAATCATATTGAAGAAGAAATTGGTCATGATGAATGGGCACTCAGTGATTTAGAAACATTCGGGCAACCTAGAGATAAGGTTTTAGCTAGGATTCAATCCCATAACGTCGCTAATTTAATTGGTGCTCAGTATTATTGGATTAAGCATTATCACCCTATCGCCTATATGGGTTACTTAGCTTGTCTTGAAGTACGCCACCCTACTATAGAATACGTGAATACTTTAATAGAGCGTTCAGGGCTCCCAGAGAAAGGGTTTAGTAGTTTAAAGCACCATGCTATAGCGGACATTGGTCATACAGAAGATATTATTAATACCATTAATAATTTCCCTCTAACACCTGAGCAATACCAAATCATGGAAAATAGTGCTTTTCACACCGCTAGATACGCAGCTCTTTGCATGGATGATGTTTGTAACGCGGCTAAAAGATAAAATATGAGAAGCGCAGCATACACTGCGCTTTTTATTTACCCTCACCATTTACTTTTAGACTGTCAGCCTTATTCAATATTCACTTAATTTATATCCATGTATAATCAAGAAAAAACTCATACATTAATCATCCATGGCACTAAAATCGACCATTTATAAAGTAAACCTTCACTTATCCGACTTAGATCGTGAATATTACAACAGCTTTAACTTAACCATTGCTCGCCACCCTTCAGAAACTGAACTTCGCTTAGCAACGCGGATTTTGGCTTTTGCTCTACATGCATCTGATGAGTTAACCTTTGGTAAGGGTGTCAGTGACGAAGACGAAGCAGCTTTGTGGCAGAAAAACTTACATGAAGAAATTGAGCTTTGGATTGAACTTGGGCAACCCGATGAAAAGCGGCTAAAAAGAGCTTGTGTTAAATCAAAACAAGCCTATTTGTATGGCTATCAATCAGCCTTCGATATTTGGTGGCAACAACAAGAAAGTGCGATAAAAAAATTCACAAATTTATCGGTTGTTAAGTTTGAAGAGCAAGGCTTACAAGAGTTTGCCAATGCAATTACACGAACTATGGAATTACAGATTACAGTACAAGATGGGCAGCTGTGGTTGAGCTTGGGCGACAACTCTATTCTTGTTGACAAAGTTTCCTTACAAAACTGTCATTAGTTCTAGCGTCATTTTTTCTCCTAACTATTGAAAGGTTTGTACAAATATTCAATAGTTAACGAGAACCACCTTAATAAAAATAAGAGTAAATAACATGAGAACAAGTATAGCGAAGCTAGCCATTTCGATGTCGCTACTGTCAGCTTTCATCCCCCAAATAAGTTCGGCAGAAAACATTTCTCGCCAATCAGTGACAAAAGATATTACCTATTTAGCAAGTGACGAACTAAATGGTCGCGCTAGTTTTACTAAAGATATTGATAAAGCAGCTGATTATATTAGTAAGCGCTTTAAAGACATTGGTTTAGTCCCCATGCAAGGGGAGTCTAGTTTTCTACAATCATTTACAGTGACCAAAGTGGCACCAACCTCTTTATCAGTATCAGTAAATGGCAAAAGCATAGAGAGCGGCCTTGTTACAATGGCAAGTACCTACGCTGTGTTTAATTGGCAGAACTCTAGTGATATGCAAACGCATCTCATCGGCAAAGACGATGATATGCGCAGCGTAATCAGTAAATTAAACCAGCAAGGTGGAAACCATTTAGTCTTGCTTAACAGTGCTCATTCCAAAATGTTCAAGCGCTATAAAGGCTATTTTGATCGTGGGCTAACTAAATTAAGTCTCAATGAAAATGGCGCAATTGTTATTGCTATTTCCGATGAGACATCCGTTGAAAGTGCGGTTGCTAGTGGCAAAACCTCTATAAAACAACAAAAACTTACTAATGTTGTTGGCGTCTTACCTGGGAGTGAAAAACCAGAAGAAATCGTCTTGTACTCTGCACACTATGATCACTTAGGCGTCAAACTAAACGCAGGCGATGACAAAATATTTAATGGTGCAGATGACAACGCCTCAGGCACAACAGCAATAATGAATCTTGCCCAATACTTTGCCAAGCAAGGTAAACCTAAGCGTTCGTTAATGTTCGCGGCCTTTACCGCAGAAGAGATAGGTGGATTTGGCTCTCGGTATTTTTCTAAACAATTAAATCCTGATGATGTTGTTGCCATGATTAATATTGAGATGATCGGCAAAGTATCGAAATTTGGCGCTGGTCAGTTTTGGATGACAGGTATGGAGCGCTCTAGTTTAGGCGAATTATTAAATGCTAGTTTACCGGAAAACATGGGTAAGATTCACGCAGACCCTTACCCAAAACAAAATTTGTTTTACCGTTCTGATAACGCGACACTCGCAAGATTAGGCGTTCCTGCTCATAGCTTTAGCAGCGTGCAACTCGAGGGGGATAAACATTATCATCAAGTAAGTGATGATCTTGCCAGCTTAGACTTAGATTCGATGTATAAAGTTATTGAAAACTTGTCAGTAGCAACGCAAGGGTTAGTTGACGGTACGTTAACGCCAACAAGGGTTGACGTGAATAAGGTTAAAAGTAGCGGTAAAATTTACTAGTCCACTGTTAATTTTAATGAATCTAGAATGAGTAGTGTTTGCAAAGACATTGCTCATACTATTCAAGCGAGAGTGTTGATACATCCTTGTATCAGGAGTAACCGTGTTTCCCTGGACAGTGTTACCCCAAACAAGTAGCGAGCTTTTTATTGTTGGGACTAAATTAGTGCTCGATATCTTGTTTCCTTCCCCTCTTAGCGTTGAGAACAATATTCAACGGCGTGTTTTCTAATTTATCCCCTTTACTCTCGTTCTAGAACTTGAACTTGATTTACTATAACTTTTTGTCGATGCTGAATGCTTGGCAGGCTTTGGTGCCTTGTAACTGTTATTAGATTTTGGCGCCTTATAGCTATAGCTTGGCTTAGCAGTACTTCCATAACTAGGGGCTTTTGTATTTGCCACCTTTTGACTGTAGTTTTTGCTACTGTTGTAACTAGGCTTAGCTTTGTAACTATTATTCACCGACTTTGATTTGTTATAGCTATAGGTATTGTTACTGCTTTTTGAAGAAGTTTTGTAGTTTCTACCTGCTTTTTCAAAAGATGGCACAGCGTTGTATTTATCAATACTTTGCTTATGTGTCGACTTAGCGGCACCAGTATTTTTACCAACTTTATATGCCTTGTTTTTCGAGACGTTACTTTTTACCACCGAGCTTTTGTTTACGAAAGCATCATTTTTGTAACGCTCTTTGTTACTGTAGTGCTTGCCCTGATATTTATGAGTGTTAGTTTTAACTTGTGATTTACTAACAGCCAGTTGCTTTGACACTTGTTTATGTTGTGAAGAAACGTATGGGCTTTTCTTCACTTTATGAGCGGTATTGCGCGCATATACTTGCTTATCAACTTTTCTAATGTGCTTAGTTTGATAACTAGCTGGACGTGCGCTTGCGTACTTTTCTTTTACGGTATGTGAGCGATAAGCAACACCTCTTCTGTGGTGCGGGTTATGTTTCCAACGCTTTGCTTCATAGCTGGTACTAATTTTAGCTTTTTTGTCGTGGTGTCCACCATGGTGACGATAATAGCGCTTATTGTAATAACTGTGATGATGGTGCACTACATGATGGTTACCCCAGTGAAAACCGATAGCAAAAAATGTAGCCGCAATGTGTACCCCGCTATGCCAGTAATAAGGACCATGATAGTAGCTATAGTGGACAGGGCGATGCCAGTAAACTGGCGGATAATGTGGCCAATGCCAATGACCGTAAACAACACGGGTGTCGTAATACGGTACATAAATCACTTCTGGTTGAGCAGGCTCAATAATTATTGTTTGCTTTTCTCTGACAATATTAACATTGTCCATAGTGTCTAGATTGCCCGCGCTTTCCGCTTTTTGTCTTAATGTTTGTACACTGGCTAGAACTTGCTGCTCATCTTGTAGGAAGGCATCGCCTAGATTCGTCATCCACGTTAAGTCTTCACTTAAATTGGCAATAATTTTAGGAAAAGGTAATAAAGCAACAACGCTAGGGTCCCACTCTTTTTTTTCAGACAGCGTTGATATTTCTTGCTGTGAATATTCTTTGTGCTTTTTCAAAAAACGATCTGCTTCTATGACCTCCAATGGATAGGTAGAAGCAATTAAAATATGGGTAAGCAAGGTATCAGGGTATAAGGCGATTGGCGCTAACATTTGCTCTATTTGCGCCTGTGAAAACTTTACTTTGACAACCTCTTGTCCTGAAACTTGATTCGCCTGCGAATCAGTTGTTGCTTGACTCATTTCTGTTCCAGCACTTAAGGCTGAAAACGAAGTCAACATAGCAAGCAATGAGAGAGATAATCGATACTTTGTCATAAAAACCACCTTGTCTTAAAATTTGCCTTATGACAGCTAATGTACAAAAAACAAACTGAACACTAGCTGAACAACGACAGTTATTGTGTGATAAATTGCAATTATTGTTTTCGTGATTCCAAGCACGTTTCTCGCGCTTTTATTGTTATTTTTAGTAATCTGTTTTTAATTGAGAGTTTTTGCTTTGGATAAATATCTAATACCAGCCACGCCAAGCAAAAATGCTACAGAAATTAGTGGAATAGAGCCGCCATCATCGTGATGATGATAATAATGAGTTTCGTAATAGGTGTCATAATCTGCACTTTCTAACGGCAACGCGTATAGCTCATTCGTATCAGCTGCACTATAAGTAGCCACAATATCTGGGTACCCTACTTCGTATAAATCAATTAATACGTCGTAATGCCCAGCTATGTAGCCTTGGTCTAACGTCGTATAAACTTCAAAGGCATCTTCAGTGCTGTCGCCAGTGATAAGAAAATTGCTTGTGGTGTAGTAATGCTCCCAATCTCCACCATCTAGACTTAAATATAAGTCAGCATAAACAAGAGATGTTTCAACATAGTCAGGGTTATAAACATCAGCGTCAAATGTCACACTAAAGGTTTTGTAGAAACCATCGGCGTCATCATCCACAACTAATTGTGCATACCCTTCAAAAATAGAAAAGCTGTGATGTGCTCTAGCCTGAACCAGAGAGTTTACAGTATTTGACGACGCGCTATTTAATGCTAATTTGTCACCGGTCAACTTAATGGCGCTACCTAAAAATTTGCCTTGTCTTTTCTGTGCATGAACCTGCTCTCGCGTCATTCCCTTTAAGGCTATTGTCGCTAGTTCCGCTTGAGTTAAAGCATTGGCTGTAGAAATGTCAGACGCTAAAATGTCTAATGCTTGCATTTTGTCTAGTTCTTTCTTGAAGCCGCTAACAGATAACGCGGTTTTCGATTTGGTTAGCTGCTCCGCTTCTTTGTTATCAGTGGTTTGCGCAAAAGCTTGTTCAGGTAAAACCGCATAAGATAGCGCTAATGATGGTAATAAAACCGTAGAAAGTATCGTTTTAAGCATAGTCATTCCTTTAAATCGTTTGCTAGATCGTTATCACTCAGGAAAATACCTTGATGTGATTGAGGTAAGTCTTCACCTCTGCATGTTCGACTTTTATTTAACGCCCTTATTTCTGAACGCAAACTGAACATAAATTAACAACACTTAACACCTTAATTTGGTGTTCAGCATCGATTCAGTTTGCATAGATTAGATTGTCATCATCTCGGAATACTTTTACACTGAGCAAGTGAGTAGACCTTTCAACTTCGGTAGGTGAAATGAAACGTTCGACAAAGACAGTTTGTCCTTGGCTTTTAGCAGCAATAATAACAACGTCAGGTAGTTATCTTCCTGATGCAAGCGCGATTGAATCTCTTTCTTATTCGGTAAGTACTGCCCAACAAGCAGCTCAAATCGTGAAGAAAAAGTTTGGCGGGAAAGTGTTAAAAGTACAACGAACTAAGGTAAATGGTAATCCGGGCTACAAAGTAAAGTTATTAAAAGACAACGGCCATGTGGTTTCGATTAAAGTAGACGCCATTTCCGGAAAAATAAAGAGCTGAAGTAGGTAAGGACATGAGATTACTATTGGTTGAAGATGACATTCGCTTGCAAACTCAACTGAAAGAGCAGTTAGAACAAGCTAATTACAGCGTTGACGCCGCAGGTGACGGCGAGGAAGGTCTCTTTCAAGGAACAGAATACGACTATGACGCTGCCGTGATTGACTTAGGACTGCCTAAGCTAGATGGCTCAGAGTTAATTAAAACCCTCAGAAAGAATAACCGGAACTTTCCAATAATCGTATTAACGGCACGAGATCGTTGGCAAGACAAAGTGGAAGGATTAGATGCAGGTGCAGATGATTACCTGACTAAACCCTTTCATCAAGAAGAACTTTTTGCTCGACTAAACGCTTTGATCAGGCGCAGTGCTGGCAATGCATCTCCAATTATAGAAAATGGCATATATCAGTTAGATACCAAAGGTATGCGAGTGATAGCTAACGAGGCAGAAGTTCAACTTAGTAGCCATGAGTACAAAGTGTTTGAGTACTTAATGCTGAATATAGGTAAAGTTATTTCAAAAACTGAGTTGACCGAACACATTTATGACCAAGACTTCGATTTAGACTCGAACGTAATCGAAGTTTTTATCCGTCGATTAAGAAAAAAGCTAGACCCAGAAGCACAAACCCAGTTTATCGAAACCTTGCGTGGTCAAGGATATCGTATGCGTCAGTTGGGGTAATATTTTTTGTCTAAGGGATTTAAAGCAAAGGTAAGCAATTCGCTAGCCGCGCGCATGATATTCAGTGCGCTTTTCACTATTCTATTTTTATTGCCTATTGTCGGCTTAACCTTATCAAATGCATATCAACAGCATATGGAATCAGCTGTTGAAAATGAAATGAACGCCTACGTTTATGCCTTGCTTACCGTAGCAGAGTTTGAAGATGGTGAGCTAATCATGCCAGAGGTGCTAACGGTTAATCAGTTTAATATTAGCCAGTCTGGCTTATACGCGATGATTTCAAATACTGGCGCTCCGTTGCAAACAAAATGGCAATCGGCTTCACTATTAACAGTCTCTTTGCCTAAAACATTTGTCTATCCAAAGGTTGGCAAAAACGTTTTCTATCAGCAAAATATCGAAGATTCTGCCCATTTTATTTATAGCTATTCGGTAAGCTTTAGTGACAGTGCGGGAGATCACCCTGTTACCTTGCATATCATTAAGAGTAAATTGGGCTTTAATGAATTAATGACTGAGTTTAGACAACAGTTATGGTTTGGCTTGTTTGTACTAATGGCGGTGTTAATTGTATTGCAACTTATTTGGCTACGTTGGAGCTTAAAGCCTCTTTCAAATTTAGGGCAGGAAATAGCGGAAATAGAACAAGGTCAGCGCGCTCAACTTGACGGAAAATATCCTGCGGAGTTATCTCAAGTAACCGAACAGCTAAATATTTTACTTACAACAGAACAAAAACAGCGTACTCGTTATAGAAACGCGCTTTCTGATCTCGCTCATAGCTTAAAAACGCCTCTTGCCGTGCTTCAGGGGCAAATAGCGAGTCACAAATTAACTGAAAGCCAAGAACCAATCGATACCATTAATTTGATGATAGAACATCAATTAAAGCGCGCGCAGAGCGCTGGCCAGCATGCTTGGTATTTAGGAGTAAAAATTGCGCCAACATTAGAAAAGTTACTGAACAGTTTACAAAAAATTTATCGAGACAAAGCGATTGAGTTTACCGTTGATTGCCCCGAAGACACAGTATTCAAAGGTGACGAAACTGACTTACTGGAGATGTTAGGAAATTTGTTAGATAACGCCAGCAAAGCCTGTAAAGATGTAGTGAAGTGCAGTGTTCTTCTTGAAAATAGTAAACTATCTATAAGTATTGAAGACAATGGCAATGGCATCGCCCCAGATAAGATAAATGAAATTTTAAACCGTGGAACACGAGCCGATAACTACCAGCACGGTCACGGAATTGGCTTGGCAATTGTCCGAGATCTTGTAGAAAGTTATCAGGGAGAATTAACCATTGATACCTCCCCAACACTTAAAGGCGCCAGATTTACACTTAACTTTACTCGCTAAAAAGCGCGGCGGATACTTAAAGCCCTAGCCTGTTACATCTTGCATAATCGAATACGTGCAGTTGTATTGAGCAATAGGCATACTTTCATGGTACCCATTCATCGGTACAAACTTCACTACTTTCATGTTACGCCCACCTATTTCGACTTGTTCTTTTTTCTTAGTAAAGTACAAGTCGTTAATTAAGGATTCACTTGTGAGCTTTAAGTAGTCACTATTCATCAGCTGCCACTCACCTTTTACATTGTCGACGATATAGTCTTGCTTAGTTTTATCCCACTTCTCAACTTCAATGGAAAACATGCCAAATTTTTCTAAGCTAAGAGTGGCAGAATATAAGCAGTTAACTGCTCCATACTCGTTAAGTAACTCAAGGTCAAAACTTTGATTTTTCTGAAGTAAATCATGAGAGCCCTCAGGCACTAAATACAGCCCTAAATTTCCCACGGTAAAAGAGTGGCTATCCGCCAAAATAAGGTTTGTCGCTTCAACAGGGAACCCAAGCGATTCAACAAGTTTAATAATGTTTCGCGTATGGGACTTACTGCCTGGTTCAGCGTTATAAACGACAGTGTTTTGGCTGATCCCCTTTGGAAAGGAGAGTTGGTTAAAGGTCACCTCATATTCATTATCTACAAAGGACTTTTCAATGGCAGATTTTTGTTCGTCTGACAAATATTTACCAAAAACATGAACCTTCGGCGCCGAACTGCAGGCAGTAACAGATAATATCATCGCGGCACATAAACTTAATTTAAAGTACACGTAAACTCCCTATAACCTTTTTAACTCACTTACCTTATTACCTTACCGTTATGCTACCTTGAACAAATGCACAATGGTGAGCCGCACCGTATGCGTTAAATAAGCCACACAAACGACAAACTTCGTAGTTTAATGTAACGGAAAAAGTAACAATTAAACAAGAAGTTTTATCTGACTATGTTAAAAACTCCAATAAACTCGTACACTAGAAATAACTCGATTTGCCTAAATGCAAGCTACGATAAACAAAGTAAAACAATAATAAGGACAAGCCATGAGTGAACAAGAAAATACACAAGTAAACGAATCCAGTAGCCAAGATGGAACACCAAGTTGGCTAAAAACCGTTGCGATTATCGCATTGATATGGAATATACTCGGCCTACTAGCCTTTGCAGGTCAACTTTTAATAACACCTGAAGTACTTGCTCAATTGCCCGAAGCAGAGCAAGCCTTATACAAAGATATTCCCGCATGGGCAACTGCTGCTTTTGGTGTTGCGGTGATCGGTGGAACACTAGCATCAGTGCTTCTTCTAATGAAAAATGGGCTAGCTGCGCCTATTTACTTAGCTTCTTTAGCAGGAGTTATCGTTCAAGATATCCATGCATTTTTAATGACGGATGTAATCGCCGTTAAAGGAGCAACTAGCGTTATTATGCCGGCTGTTGTTCTAATAGTATCTGTAATGTTGTTTATGCTAGCTAAGAAAGGTAAAGATGAAGGGTGGTTAAAGTAAGCTATTTTTAATTGCACCGAACCAATAACTAAAAAGCAGCTATCAACTAGCTGCTTTTTTATTTAGGGCTTTACCTAGGTTTACTAACTATACTCTTTTAGCCAGTTAACCACTGCAGGAAAGTGATCTGTTTGTGCTTCTTTAGCAGTAAGAATATCTATATGGTCATAGTCAAGTACATTGCCATTCTCTTTTGATAACAAAGAAAACTTCGCGCTTGGATGTGCCTCAGCTATAAATGCTTTTACATCGCCAGAAAAACCTAACAAATCATCGTTTTTTCCTGTTAGGTGCCACACTGGCGGCCAATTTACTGATTTAGCGGCAAGGCCGTAATTAAACTTGTCTGTCGGGTCGACCCATGGCTGACGCTTTACCCAAGCAACACACTGGTACATAAACTGATAAGTTTCATTATCCGCACCGAATTTAAGCTTAACGGCATCTATATACCCTTTCCTTTTCGCCATCCACGGGGCAATACGATTCCAAAACCAAGTTACCTTCCACCATTTATGAAACGTTCTTCGATAAATTGTACGTTTGGTACCAAAGCATACGATACTTAGTAACTTATCCGCTAACTCCGGAAACTTAGCCAAGCTGCTTGCCAGCATTACCCCACCCCACGAGTGGCAAATTACATGAAGCTTTTTACCTGTTTTTTCATAAACAAAGTTAATTAACCTTGGTATATCTTGATCAATAATTTCATACTGCCCGTGATCTGAGTCTTGAGCAATGTTCGGTTTGCTTTGTCCTTTTCCTCGATAATCGGCTGCGAACACTTCAAAACCATGTTTAGCTAAAAAGCACGCTAGGCCTTTACCAGATGCTGTGTAGTAAATTTTTCCATTTTCTATGGTGCCATGCAGCATAAGTACAGGTGTTTCTCCCTGCTGTTGCCACAGGTGATTGACAAATAATTGATGATGTTCGGCTTGAACGAAAATCGGTTCTTGCTGCATGTTAACTCTCGTCATTTCTACTGAGAGTTAACATAGTACACAAGAGGTCAGACCACAAGAGTTTTACAATAAAATGAATCAGAAAGTGGAATCAGAAAGCTTATTTTCTGTTAAAAGACATCCAAGTACCAATGCCTGCGACAGAAACTATCAGTAATAATCCAATAACTCCCAAGTACTGATCTATGGTTTTATTACCCGTCCAACGCAAATAATGGATATTATAAATGGTATTGATGAAATCAGTATCTTTCCCCTGTTGCCTAAGGGAAAGCTGTTGCCAATTTAGCGTAACTCTAACCTCTGTATCTGTCGTGACTGTTAACCCATCAATAGATGCGATGTTGCCATAACGTTCAGGCTTAGCAGCAATAGCTTCGACAATAAGTGACTTAACTTGTTGCTCACTGGGCTCTTTTAATTCTACATACTTTGTTGGCTGTTCCTGCTTTGCAAGAAAGTGACGCCAGCCAGATTCATCTTGCACCAAAATATGCTGACCCAGGATGGTTTGCATTTGTTTTACTTGGCTAAACGCCTGATTAACGGGCAATGTTGCCAAAGCAGCTTGCGGATAGAACTTAATATTTAGTGGCTGATAGGCTTCTTGATAGCCGGGCTTAAAAAAGAAAAAGATCCCTGTAATTGCCCAAGCGATACATGGCAATAACATGATTAATCCGATAATTTTGTGCAGTTTTCGCACTAACGTACTCCTTACGATTATTTATAGCTAGCTAAAGATAAAAAAACAGCCTGCCGAAGCAAGCTGTTTTTATAATACTAAAGCTTTACTAGCTCATATGCACTAACATGTTAGACGGCTCTTCTAAGAACGACTTCCATAAGTTACTGAATCTCGCAATAGTACCACCATCAATAATACGGTGATCGCCAGACCAGCTAACTTGCATGATAGAACGAGCTTCCACTTCACCTTTATCGTTAAATCTAGGCAAGGTTTGCAGCTTACCTAATGCCACAATTGCCGATTCAGGCTTATTGATAATAGGCGTAGCTACCGTACCGCCAATAGCACCGATATTTGAAATGGTAATAGTACCGCCTTTTAAGTCTTCTGAAGCTACACGGCCAGCGCGAGCGTCTTCAGTTAGCTTAGTAATGTCTTGCGCTAACGTTAGAATAGACTTTGTTTGTACTTGCTTAATATTGGGTACTAACAAACCTACTTTTGAGTCAACTGCCATGCCAATATTGTGATCATCGAAATAGGTAATTTCGGTACACTCTTCATTCGGCTGAGCGTTAATCACAGGGAACTCTTTAAGCGCTAAAGACATAGCTTTCATAAAGAATGGCATCATGGTTAACTTAATATCTTGCTTCGCATAAACCTCTTTTAACTCGCCACGTAACTTAATCAGTTTAGTCATGTCGATTTCTTCACAGTAAGTGAAGTGAGGAATAGTTGAAACAGACGCTACCATTGCTTTTGCCATCGCAGCTTTAACACCACGAATAGGCTCAACACGAGTACCGCCAACAACTGCCACTGGTGCCGCTGTTTGTGCTGGAGCGGCTACACCACCGTTTTCGTTAAAGGCAATTACGTCATCTTTATAAATGCGCCCTTTCTTTCCGCTGCCAGGCACGTGATGAATGTTAACGCCTAATTCACGTGCTACGCGGCGAACCGCAGGGCTCGCCACTGCTTTTTCGTTCACCACTTTATTGGCACTAGCTGCTGGTGCAGGTGCTTTAACCACTGATTCAGCTTTAGCTGGTGGAGTTGCTTCAGCAGGCTTGCTCTCTACAGGCTTAGTCGCTACTGGTGCTGCACCGCCATTACTTGCTCGTTCAATAGCAAATAATGGCTCATGTACTTTAGCAATATCGCCTTTGGCATAATGTAATTTAACCACTGTACCTGAGTGCATCGCAGGAATTTGTACCATAGCTTTATCTGTCATTACATCAGCTACCGGCTGATCTTCAACAATGCTATCGCCTTCAGCGACTAACCACTCAACCACTTCACACTCAACAATCCCTTCACCGATATCAGGTAAGATAAAGTCTTCAACAACAGTTCCTGTTGAAGAAGTGCTGTTATCAACAACCGGCGCTGACTCTTGTGACGGCGCAGCTTCTTGAACAGGAGCTGAGGCAGTTGTTTCGCCATCTGGTGTCATAGCGAATAACGGCTGATGTACTTTAGCGATATCGCCTTTACCATAATAAAGCTTGTCAACAACGCCTGAATGCATCGCAGGGATCTGTACCATAGCTTTATCTGTCATTACATCTGCAACCGGCTGGTCTTCTTGAATATGGTCACCTTCGTTTACTAGCCATTCTACTAGTTCACATTCAACAATACCTTCACCGATGTCGGGTAAAATAAAATCAATGCTCATTACTTATGTCCTAGTAGTTAATGCTTTGCTTGATCGCTTCATACACTTTTAAGTGATCAGCGGCATATTCTTTTTCTAAAGCCAGTGGGTATGGCGTATCAAAACCACAAACACGAGCAATAGGCGATTCAAGATGTAAGAAACACTCTTGCTGAATAGTAGCAGCAATTTCACTCGCAAAACCAGACGTTAATGGCGCTTCTTGAGAAATGACTAAACGGCCTGTTTTCATTACCGATGCAGCAATTGTCTCAACATCCCAAGGTAAAATAGTACGTAAATCAATGATCTCACATGAAATACCATCTTTTTCAGCCATTTCAGCTGCTTTTTCGATGATTTCCATTTGAGCACCCCACGCTAATAGCGTGATATCAGAACCTTGTTGAGTGACTTCTGCTTTACCGATAGGTAATTGGTAATCTTCTTCTGGCACTTCGCCAACCGAAGCTCGGTATAAGCGCTTAGGTTCAAAGAATACAACAGGGTTATCATCTCTAATTGATGCAAGCAGTAAACCTTTTGCTTGATAAGGGTTACGAGGTACAACAATCTTTAAGCCTGGTGTATGAGCAAAATATGCTTCAGGCGACTGGCTATGGTATAAACCACCAGCGATACCACCACCGTATGGTGTACGAATCGTTAATTTACCAACATCAAATTCGTTACCACTACGGTAACGGAATTTAGCTGACTCATTCACGATTTGGTCAAATGCCGGGAAAATGTAATCTGCGAATTGGATCTCAGCGATTGGCGTGCTGCCTTGAGCCGCTAGGCCATTGGCAAAACCAATAATACCTTGCTCAACTAGCGGCGTGTTAAAGCATCTAGCTTTACCATACTTTTCTTGAAGGCCACTGGTTGCACGGAACACACCACCAAAATGACCAACGTCTTCACCAAAACACAACGCGCTGTCGTTTTCTGCCATGGCAATATCTAAGGCATTATTAATTGCCTGCAATAAATTCATTTGAGCCATTATTTAATTCTCCCAGCAGTAAACGGGTATGATTCTGGATACTTTTTAATGTGTTGTTTTAACGTATCTAGTTGTTTTTGTAAGTGTGCTGGAACTTGGTCGTACACGTCTGTAACCAAGTCTTCAACTGGTGGCTTATCAATTTTTTCCGCCACTTTAACCGCCGCTAAAACTTCTTCACGTAAGCGCTCGAACAATTCTGTTTCTTGCTCTTCGTTCCACCAGCCTTGTGCTAACATCCAAGACTTCATGCGAGAAATTGGATCATGAGCGTGCCATTTAGCTTCTTCCTCTTTCGTTCTGTAACCCGTTGGATCATCAGAAGTAGAGTGAGCACCTAAACGGTATGACATGGCTTCAATAACCACAGGTTTATTTTCTTTTAATGCGTATTCACGGGAAATTTGTACCGCTTTAATCACCGCAAGAATATCGTTGCCGTCGATACGAATGGTTTTAATACCGTAACCTACACCACGAGAAGCAATACCGTTACCAACGTATTGTTCATCAGAAGGCGTTGAAATCGCATAGCCATTATTACGACAAAAGAAGATAACCGGTGCATTATGGACAGCAGCCATATTTAAACCTGCATGGAAGTCTCCTTCCGAGGCAGCACCTTCACCAAAGTAACAAATAGTAACGGCGTCTTTACCTTGTAACTTCTGGCCATAAGCATAACCAGCAGCTTGAGGGATTTGCGTTCCTAACGGCGAAGAAATGGTCATATAGTTAAGTTCATTCGAGCCATAGTGAATTGGCATCTGACGACCTTTACCTAAATCTTTTTCGTTCGAGAACATTTGATTCATAAAGTCTTCAAGACTAAAACCACGATAAATTAAGGCACCCTGCTCACGGTATTGCGCCATAATCATATCTTGATCTTGTAGACCTGCCGCGCCGCCCACACTGGCAGCTTCTTCTCCCAACGCTGCCATGTAGAAACTGATGCGTCCTTGACGCTGCGCGGCTACCATACGCTCATCTAACACCCTATGAAAAGCGAGGGCTTGGTAAACTTTTACGGCATGCTCTTGATTTAACTCAGGAAGCTCTGCGCCGTCATAAACGGTGCCGTCTTGTTGTAAAATTTTAAGGATGGGAATTTCAACGGAATGTCCATCAATGAAAGCTGGGCTATGTACTACGTCGCTTTCTTTATAAATATTAGTATTCATGGCTTTCTCTATTGTATTTTCCTTGGGGTCAAGGGATCTAAACCTAAACTTATTATTATTATAGTGTGTCTTACAACACTTGATCGGTTTAGCATTGTCGAAAAAAAATGCATTCTTCCTTATTATTATAGGCTCCGAACTTTACCTTTACGTTAACTGTAATGCAAGTTTTCTACTAACAAGTTAAACCAGTTAACAGGCACTTCTGATAATAAAAAAGGCGCTTTAAAAATAAAAGCGCCCTTTAATATACCGATTAAACTAACATTTATTGTGATCTCTACGTAAAAATCAGTACTTTTTCGTAGATTGTTCAGTGATAAAATAATTAATTTAAAGGAGCTGGTACAACAGTTAGTAATGCTCTTTGCCCGATAGCAACTTTGGCATTAGGAAATATAATTCCTTCACCAGACTGCTGAGCTTTTATTTCTTCACCGCCATCTATCGCTAACACATCCCCTGCTTCAAACGTGGTGAAGTTTTCAACGTCATCAGCAAAATTCAGGCTAAAGTCTTCATTATTTCTATTAATTATTTGCGCGACAGTAAAAATATGAAAATCGTTTTCATCATATGGTTTGAGCGCGAGGTCTTCACCTTTAACTAAACGAGTTAACGTTTCTTTGGCTTGAGCAAATTCACTCATGTCGTTTTCACCAAACCGTCTTACCTTACCTAGTTCGACAGTAAAAGCGTCAGCACCAAATTCATTAGATGAGTAATAGCTAAACGTCGTTGTCGGTGAATTTGAAAGCAATATCGTATTCACGCCACAAGCTAATAAAAATTGCAATTGTTCAGGCTTTCTCGGTTTGCCATGTAAAAATGGATAAACAGCGAATTTATCATGTTTTGCACCTCGAATAGCGGTGTGCAAATCATAATGTAAACGCACAGCACCTGAGCCTGTATCATTACTTGTTTGATAAAAATCACGAACGGCATTTTCAATGACAAGTGCGCGTTCCCGCTCTTTGTTAATTAGACCAGGGCCTTGACCTTGATCTAGCGAATGGCCACCTGAAAACATACGATTCATGTTTTCCTCGACAAAGCGCTCGGCGATATCCATTGAAGCTAAGTTACCAAAAATAAATAACGTACGGTGTGCCGGAGAGATCTCACCTAAAAGAAGTTGCTTAACTAGCTCATCACAAATTTCAATAGGGGCTGTTTCATTGCCATGTATTCCACTAGATAGGACAATATCTTTTTCAGATGTTACTGATAGTGGTTCAAAGCAAATAATACCTGTCTCGATTATTGAGACTTTGCTTTGTTTATTGCTATCTTTATGAGAAACAACGAATGGCTCCACCGATTCAAGTGTCCATGGATTCTGACGAGATAGAGACAGAAAGTCTCCATTAGTTAGTAATTGGCTGACGATTGGGTGCAAGAGGATTACTTTTATTAGGAAATTGTGCCGCTATTGTACTTTATTTTGAGCTACCGCGCTTAAAATTTAGCTAACCACCAACATTACTTAACTAATTATTACTTAACTAATTGTTACTATGTATGCCCTTGAACCTGATTTTTGCCTTTGTGCTTAGCAACCGCGAGTGCGTCACCTACATCATGTAGCATGTCTTCTAAGGATTGTTTTTTCGCATAGCTAGCAAAACCAACACAACAAGTCACATCTATAGTCGAGCTAAAGATTTTGTTACTCACCAACTGTTGGAAATCAAGCGCGTACTGTTGAGGTGTAATACTAGGGTTTAATGGGGTAACAACAATAAAATTATCATCTAACCAGCGACACAGTAATGCGCCTTTAGGTAGCTGGCTATTTAAACGGTTAGCCACAGACTTGAGTACATCATCACCGACAAGTTGCCCGAATAGATCATTGACGTTTTTAAAGTCATCTAAATCAATTTGAAAAACGGTAAACTCTTGGCCTTTACGCTCTGCTAGTTCATACCAAGATAATAAGCTGATTTGACCTGCTCGACGATTAGGTAACCCTGTTAATGGGTCAATTAACGACATTTGTTCGAGAGTTTGTGCCATTAATCCAAGTTCTTTGATGCGGCGATAACTAAAGATAAGTAAACTCAGACCAATTGTTATACCTAACGGAATTAATTCATCTAATTCTAACGCTTCATTTTCTCGAGATGCATGATACAAAAGCTCTAAGGCATCAACTTTAACAAATAATCCCCATAGCAAAAGGTTAACCACCAACATGATGATTAAATCTTTTATAACAGTGGGTTTATGCATGTACTGGCGATGGGGCATATTTATTATTATTTTGTTTAGTTAGTAAAGCTTATACCTTAACTATAGACAGAAATCCAAAAAACAATTGTAACAAAGTTGTTAATAAACTTTCTTTGACTGCTAAATTTTCTCAGTAATTTAGCAGACAATTACACATTCAATGCATTATTTAGATTGAGTAAAAAGTTCAGTGACTAATTGTTGCGCTTCAGAAATAATAGTATCTAAATGAGATTTATCGATAAAACTTTCTGCATAGATTTTATAAATATCTTCTGTTCCTGAAGGCCTAGCCGCAAACCAACCGTTGCTGGTACTCACTTTAATTCCTCCAATTGGTGCATCGTTACCAGGTGCTTTAGTTAAGATACTTTCAACCTTTTCACCTGCAAGCTGATCAATGTGAATATCTTCTACAGTTAAACTGGTTAATACTCGCTTTTGCTCTAAAGAAGCCGGCGCTTCGACACGACCATAGCACGCTTCACCTAACTGCTTGGCGAGTTCTTGATAATATTCATATGGATCTTTACCTGTCACCGCTTTAATTTCTGCAGCAAGCAATGTCATGACAAAACCGTCTTTGTCTGTCGTCCAACAACTTCCATCTTTTGCTACAAACGAGGCTCCAGCACTTTCTTCACCACCAAAAATAAAGCTCGCATCATGCAAGCCATCAACAAACCATTTAAAGCCCACAGGAACTTCTGCTAAGGGTCTGTCTAACAATTTAGCTACACGATCAATAAGAGAACTAGAAACAAGTGTTTTACCGATTCTTCCCGTCGCAGGCCAATCACGATGAGTCATTAAATAATGAATCGCCACGGCTAAGTAATGGTTTGGATTCATCAAGCCACCTGACGCGGTAACAATTCCATGACGATCAAAGTCCGCATCGTTGCCGACCGCTACATCATAATCGTCTTTTAAGGCAATTAATGAAGCCATCGCATAAGGTGACGAACAATCCATGCGAATTTTTCCGTCTTTATCGAGTGTCATAAATGCAAAACTTGGATCAATACGGTTATTCACTAAGTCCAAATTCAAACCGTGTTGCTTAGCAATAACAGGCCAATAATCAATACCCGCACCACCAAGAGGATCAACACCAATTTTTACATTTGCTGTTGCTATGGCTTCTAGATCAATGACCTGAGATAACTGTTCAGAATAAAAGCCAATAAAATCTTGTTTAGTCAGTAAATTAGAAGCAATCGCTTGTTCATACGTTGCTTGTTTAGCATCAAGTAATCCGCGAGCGATAATATCATTGGCTCTTTTTTCTATTTTCTTCGTGATATCACCTTCAGCAGGTCCACCATGTGGAGGATTATATTTAATGCCACCATCTGCTGGCGGATTATGTGAAGGCGTAATAATAATGCCATCCGCGACACTTGAACTGTGCCTGTTATGCTCAATAATTAAACGTGAAATAACAGGTGTTGGCGTAAAGCCGAGATCAGCTTGAACAACCACTGGAATATGGTTAGCGATTAATACAGATAATGCTGTAGCAAACGCAGGTTCAGATAGCGCATGCGTATCTTTACCTAAAAATAGAGGGCCGGAAAACCCTTGTTCTTGCCTAAACTCTGCGATCGCCTGACAAATTGCAATGATGTGAAATTCGTTGAAACTAACTTTTGTCGCATTCCCACGGTGACCAGATGTTCCAAAGCTAACTCTTTGTTCTAAAATATTAATATCAGGTTGCTTTACATAGTAATGACTGACAACTTGAGGAATATTATCTAAATCTTGTTGCTGTGCTAGTTGGCCCGCACGTGGATGAACACTCATAATTCCTTGTCCTTAGTTATAGTAAATCTCTGATCTCTTCAATTTGTTCACTGTCATAACCTAACGCTTTCGCTACTTCAGTAATCATCATTTTTTTACGCGTAGTATTTGAATTAGTCATTACCCAAAATCGGCTTTCTGGGATTTGACGCGGTTTTGTGCTGCTGCCAGTTTCAGCTAATGCTTGTTCACTTTCAGCAAAATACAATCTATCACGACCTCTAATGGCTAATACGGCAGAAAACTTTTCTTGATGTACACGATGTAAAGCAGAAAGAATCAACAAAAATCGACCAACAACACCGCGTTGAGTGGCTAATTCTTGCTTATTTATAAAGTCGAAAACATTACCATTATCTGCTGGTTCTATTTCAGCATCTTCCTGCACTTCTTCTACTACAGGCTCTTCATTAGTTGGCGCAAAACTAGCAGTAACTTGCTCACCTTTCGCAATAGGTTGTGGAGATTGCTGTGCACCTGGCAATGACAATAAGCGACGAAGAATAGAAGACGCACTTTCGCCAATAAATTGGGTCTGTGAAGCTAAGTATTGGTATAGTTCTTCGTCAATCTCAATATGTTTCATCTATTTACCTTGATTCTAAAAAATGCGGCTCGATTATACTGAGCTTCGCTGCTTCTCTCTATAATAATTTAGCTAACTTTAAAAATTCGTTATACTTTGCCGTTATATCGTACTAAAAACTAAACAAATCTAAATGGCTATTCTCAATTTTCAACAAACCGGTCAAGGTGACCACGTAATACTTATCCACGGGTTACTAGGTAGTTTAGAAAATCTAAACATGGTGGCTAAGCCGTTGAGCGAGCACTTTACTATAACCAACTTAGATGTAAGAAATCATGGTAGTTCACCTCAATTACCGGAAATGAACTATGATGAGTTAGCACAAGATGTATTAGATACAATGGCGCATCTATCTATTGATAACGCTATAGTACTAGGTCATTCGATGGGTGGAAAAATTGCAATGCAACTTGCGTTAAATCATCCGGATAAAGTCACTAAGCTCATTGTTGCTGACATTTCTCCGGTTCAGTATCCACCTCACCATCAAGAGATTTTAAAAGGTCTAGCGGCAATTGATTTAGCCACTATTTCGAGCCGAAAAGATGCTGACGTCACACTTTCTCACTATGTTAATGAAGCTGGCGTGCGCCAATTTCTTTTACGAAACCTCACTAAGACCGACGTAGGCTTTGCCTTTCGTTGTCACTTAGAAAACATAACGCTAGGCTACTCTGAAGTAATGAAAGGCTATGAAGGTAATAACCACTTTGATAAACCTACTCTATTTATCAAAGGAGGAAATTCACAATATATTACGCAAGAACACCAGTCAATTATAGGCAAGCTATTCCCTAATGCTAAAGCCAAGATTATCCAAGGTGCTGGACATTGGCTGCACGCAGAAAAAACCGTCGCCTTCAGTAAAATTGTCGAAAATTTCGTTCAAGATCAATAAAGGACACTTTTTTTAACAATTATGTTGCATATGCAACCTTTTTTATAGTAAAAAATATGCCCATGTTGACAGCATTATGCTATAGTCGCGCCTGAATTTTTGAAGGTGAATTATGCTTGCTGAACATTTTGCGTTAATTGAAACCATTGGGTTAAATTTATTTTTCCTTTTTATCTTTATTTTCATTGGTTTATCTATAAATGATGTCATGAAAAAAAATGATGTACCTAAAATGGGTCAATACGTTGTTTATTTCGTATTGTTTCTAGGATGTGCAGGTTTCATTGCAAAAGGTGTAATCCAGTTTATCTGGGAAAGTCAGGGTATAGGATAAAACCATGGCTAAACAAGAAGCTGATTTAACCACTATAGATCTATTTGGTGATGATAAACGTCCAGGTAGACCTAAAACTAATCCGCACTCTCGTAGTGTTCAGGTAAAAATTAATAAACGTAATCAGGTAAAACGCGACAGAAGTAACGGCTTAAAACGTGTTGAATTTAAAATGCACGAGAATTTAATCGAACAACTTGATCAAATCGCTAAAGATTCAGGTTGTAGTCGCGGTGAGTTGATAGAGTCATTGTTAGTAAAAGCAATATCAGATACTGATAGTTAACGAAAGAGAAAGGTTTAATATTCATGGCAATTGTAGGTTTATTTTTCGGTAGTGACACAGGTAATACTGAAGCAGTAGGCAAAATGATCCAGAAAAAACTGGGTAAGAAAATGGTTGAGGTAAAGGATATTGCCAAAAGCACTAAAGAAGATATTGCCGCTTTCGATTTACTTATTTTAGGTATTCCTACTTGGTACTACGGTGAAAACCAGTGTGACTGGGATGATTTCTTACCTGAATTAGAAGAAATTGATTTTACCGATAAATTAGTCGCTATTTTTGGTTTAGGCGATCAAGAAGATTATGCAGAATACTTCTGTGATGCGATGGAGCCATTACGCGATATCGTAGAATCAAAAGGTGCAATAATCGTAGGAAATTGGCCAAATGAAGGTTACGAGTTTGAAGCTTCAAAAGCCCTAATTGATGAAAACACTTTCATTGGTTTGTGTGTTGATGAAGATCGTCAACCAGAGCTTACTGATGAGCGTGTAGAAAAATGGGTTAACCAAGTTTACGATGAAATGTGTCTTGCTGAGCTAGCAGACTAATAAATTAGATAATCAGTTATTTAAGGCCTGCTCTATAGCAGGCCTTTTTTATATTGGTAGTAAACAAGTTTGCGATAGGTGATGAAATATCTTTAATATCGGTAAAACAGCCAAATTAACCTTACAAATCATAAGGTTTAAAAGGATCTAATTTTATACAATCAAATAAATGCCTTAATATTTCCCTTTTATCTCTTTAAGTTTACACCTATAATTTAATTTTTATTGAATCACTTGAGAAGTCGTTTCATGCCAGATCAAAATGAAGAACTAAAAAGAGCTGGATTAAAGATCACATTACCGCGTGTAAAGATCTTAACCATCTTGCAAGATCCGAACAATCAGCACATTAGCGCTGAAGACGTATATAAGATTTTATTGGATCAAAACGAAGAAATCGGCTTAGCAACTGTATATCGTGTATTAAACCAATTTGATGATGCTGGAATTGTAACTCGTCACCATTTTGAAGGTGGTAAGTCTGTATTTGAACTTAGTCACAAGAAACACCATGACCACTTAGTTTGCTTAAAGTGTGGTAAAGTTGTCGAATTTGAAGATGACGTTATTGAGCAGCGACAAATAGATATCGCTAACTCCCACAATATTAAGTTAACTAACCACAGTTTATACCTATACGGTGAATGTGAAGATGAAGAGGCATGTGAAAGTTACCGAACTTCTCAAAGCTAACGCACTTTTCAGCTATAAATAAAAAACGCTCCTGTCATAGGAGCGTTTTTTATTGCCACATATACAGCTAAGTCAAATACCTTGTTGCCAACGCATTTGATACTCAAGTTGGTTTTCACTGACGATCTTAAAGCCCATCCTCTGATAGAGACTTAGTGCAGGATTATCTAGTAATACGTTAAGGGTGATGGGTAGGTCTCGCTCAGCAGCCTTTCTCTGCAATAACGCTAAGACTTGCCTGCCAATGCCTTTTCTATGGTACCTCGGCATGATTTGAAATTGTCTAATGTGCCAATGTTCGGCATGCTGACCTAGCTTCATTAACCCTATTTCTTGATTTTTTAGCAAAAGAATAAATGAGTCAGTAAAATACTCATTTATTCTCGCAAGATGCTGTTCATCGCCGTATATCAAACCTGCCTTTTCTAAATGCTCGGTCATACTCAGCTTTCTAAGCGCTAGTAAAAAAGGAATGTCATAGCGAGTTGCTTGTCTAAACGACAACGTAGCTACTTGCTGATTCATACTCGTTCCTGTCGCCTGATCATAGCTTCAAGTTTGCTACTCCATTGAAAACAGGTCAAGCCAGCGATAACAAATACCGCCCCAATCAGTAACTTAATAGTTAGAGGCTCATCGTTCAGCCATGCCCCTAGCGCTAACGCGAATACAGGCGTTAACATAGTCACTAAAGCTACAGTACTTGCCGTTAGCTTTTGCAGTACGTAAAAATAGGCAACAAACCCTATCATAGAGCCAAATATACCTAAGTAGACGATTGCTACGATAGCTCTAGGTTGCCATTGTTCATAATTTAATGAGCCACCAAAAATTAACCACATGAGTAAAAACATCGGCGTACTAAAGGTTAACGCGCCAAAGGTAGTCGCAACGGGATTAATCGTTAATGAAATTCGTTTAACCATGACACCACTTAAACTAAAGAAAAACACAGCTAATAGAATATAGAAAATACCTGTCATTGCCTGATTGTTAACATTTAAGCTATCAACGCAAACAACACCTAAACCAATAAATGCCGTTACTAGCCCCATTTTCTTACCGAATGTAAATGCAGGTTCATCATTGAGTTTTTGCGCTAGCAATCCGGAAATTAGCGGTGCTAAGCCAAAAATGAGTGACATTAAACCAGAAGGTAATGTTCGAGCTGCTGCGTATGAAAGTGACATGCCGCCAAAAATACCTATTGCAGAGTAAATATAGAGCTTAAGCGCTTGACCATGCCACGGAACTTTGATGCTTGTAAAACCAAGAATCACAAGGCCAATCAGCCAAGCAATAACCATTCGTAATAACACAGCTAAGGTAGGTTCTACAGATTCACTACTCCAAACTATACCTAGCGGAGTAGTCGACCAGATGATAACAACCGCTAAATAGGCCAAAGGCACTTTCATTGTCTCGCTCCTTATTTTATGACAATGTCTGCAGCGTGCAGCCTGCGATTTTTTTTGATGTAAAAATGAAAAAACCGCAGAAGCTAAGCTGCGGTTTTAACAATATAAAGCTCTTTTTAAACCGCAATAAGTGATACCCAACGGACATTCAACTGAATGTCATTGTTGAGCCAACACATAGGATTTGCGATCGTTAGAGCGTTATTCATTTCAAGTTAAGTAAAAATCATTTTTTGCTTTGCAAGTCTTTCAATACTGCTTGTTTAGCTAACGTGTGTCAAGCCACTAAGTTAGAAAAAACGCCTAAACCTTTATCGAAACAATTGAATTAGAATCTCCTGCTAAAGTGCCTCCATTAGAAGCCCCTAGATCATACAGGTTGTAATCCGTTTGTTTCTCGGGCGTAAGCTCGCGCCTTAACTTTAAAAGCTCAAGATATTGGTCTGATATTGACATAGCAGAGTTTGAACCCTCTGTTGTATCTTCTTCATCTGGAAACATATAATTCTCCATAACACTGGTTTGGCTATCGTAGTAAGCCTGCATTAGGTTAGCGTTCCAAAGAACATTCGCAGCCTGTTTAGCTTCTTCACTTGGTTCTAACGGCTCAGACTCTCCAGGAATAGAACTTTCGGGAGCATTTGGTAGCTCAGGCACCTCATTAGAGTCATCAGATAACATTGCTTCTTGTGCTGTACTTTGCATGTTATTCGAACCTGTACTTCCTAAAGAATAAGAAGTTAGCGAATTCACTTGAGAAATAGAAAAATCAGTCATAACACACTCCACCGACGAATTGTCTATGATTAGTGTAAGTTAACTCAACAGAGGCAACTGTTATGATTTGTAAAGCTAATGCAACAAATTGCAGAGAATAGAAGTGAACCAACTTAAATTAGATTTTTCGCTTGTTACTTATATAGTTTTTAATACTTATTAACGAAAAAAGCCGAGCAATACTACTCGACTTTTTTAAACAATGTTGTTTTACCTGCCTTTATAGCCAGCCTAATTGACTACTCTATTGCCGAATCCTATTGAACACTTCTATTATCCAACGCTATTGGCCGACAAGGGCAAGCAATATACCTGCGGCAACCGCTGACCCTAATACGCCAGCAACGTTTGGCCCCATCGCATGCATTAGCAAGAAGTTGTGAGGGTTTGCTTCTAAGCCCACCTTATTAGCAACACGTGCCGCCATAGGCACCGCAGACACACCTGCAGCACCAATTAACGGGTTCACTTTCTCTTTGCTAAATTTGTTCATTAACTTAGCCATCAGTACCCCAGACGCTGTACCAATAGAGAAAGCAACGGCACCTAATGCCAAAATCCCCAAGGTTTCTACATTCAAGAAAGCGTCTGCGCTTAACTTCGAGCCTACACCCAGCCCTAAGAAAATGGTGACAATATTAATAAGCTCATTCTGTGCGGTAGAACTTAAACGATCGACAACACCACATTCTCGCATCAGGTTACCTAAACAGAACATTCCCACTAATGGCGTAGCGGCCGGTAAAAAGAAAATAGTCATTAACAGCACACCAAGTGGAAATATAACTTTTTCTACTTTAGTCACATGACGAAGCTGTGCCATTTCAATCTTGCGCTCTTCTTCATTCGTAAAAGCTTTCATAATAGGTGGCTGAATAATAGGTACCAATGCCATATATGAATATGCCGCTACGGCAATTGCACCAAGTAACTCAGGTGCCAGCTTAGACGCCAAGAAAATAGCTGTTGGGCCGTCAGCACCACCAATAATGGCAATAGCTGCAGCGTCTTGTAAAGAAAACTCAAAACCTGGTACAGCATTTAGTGCAATCGCACCAAATAAAGTCGCGAAAATACCAAACTGCGCAGCAGCCCCTAAAAACAGGGTTTTAGGGTTCGCTATCAAGGCACCAAAATCTGTCATTGCCCCCACGCCCATGAAGATAAGCAGAGGGAATATGCCAGTATCAATACCCGCATAATACACGTAGTGTAACAGTCCTCCTACTTCAGAAAAGCCAGCGACAGGTATGTTGGTTAAGATAGCGCCAAACCCCATTGGTACTAAAAGTAAAGGCTCGAAACTTTTCACGATTGCCAGATACAATAAACCGCATCCAACTAACATCATGATCACCTGCCCTGACTCAAAATTTGCTAAGCCAGTGGACATCCAAAGTGTATGTAATTGCTCCATGAAATCACCTACGCCAAACTTAACAATGCATCGCCAACACCAACTGAGTCGCCTTCTCGGACGTTAATCGCTACAATTTGACCATCTGTCGCTGCGCGAACTTCGGTTTCCATTTTCATCGCTTCCATCACGATAACAACGTCACCTGCTGACACTTGATCGCCTTCATTGACCAATACTTTAAATATGTTTCCAGCAAGAGGTGCATTAAGCGTTTCTTCTGCTGCAACAGATGCGGTTTGTTTAATAGCGGCATCGGCTGCAGACTCAACAGATGCTACGCTACCACTAGGACCAACAACAACCTCGTAGACTTTACCATCCACACTTACAGAATAACTTTCCGCTTGTCCTGTCGACGGCTTTGCACTTGATGCAGATTGTGGCTGTGCTGGTTCTTTGGTAGGTACAGGTTCAAAAGCGTCTGGATTGTTACGATTCTCCAAAAACTTAAGGCCAATTTGTGGAAATAGCGCATACGTTAATACATCATCGATAACATCATCCGCTAAGCTAATATTTTTTTCTTTTGCGATAGACTGTAATTCTTCAGTAAGGTTATCAACTTCTGGCTCGAGTAAATCAGCCGGACGACAAGTAATAGCTTCGGCGCCATCTAGAACTCGTGCTTGTAGCTCGGCATTAACCGGTGACGCAGTTGCACCGTACTCACCTTTCAGAACACCTGAGGTTTCTTTTGTAATCGACTTATAACGCTCACCCGTTAATACATTTAATACCGCTTGCGTCCCTACAATTTGTGACGTTGGCGTAACTAAAGGAATATTACCTAAATCTTCGCGCACGCGAGGGATTTCTTGAAGTACGTCATCAAATTTGTCTGATGCCCCCTGCTCTCTTAGCTGATTCTCCATGTTAGTTAACATGCCACCAGGTACTTGCGCTAATAAAATTCTAGCGTCAACACCTTTTAAACTTCCTTCAAACTTAGCGTACTTTTCTCTCACATCTCGGAAATATGCCGCCACTTCAGCGAGCTTTTCCATATTTAAGCCAGTATCACGAGGAGTATTTTCAACGATCGACACAATAGTTTCTGTAGGTGAGTGTCCATACGTTTGGCTCATAGAAGAAATTGATGTGTCAATAACGTCGATGTCTGACTCAATTGCTTTCATATGAGTTGCAACACTTAAGCCAGTTGTTGCGTGACAATGCAAGGAAATAGGTAATGAAACAGTTTCTTTGAGGCGTGAAATTAACTCTGCACCATCATATGGCTTAAGTAAGCCTGACATGTCTTTAATACACAGTGAATGAGCGCCCATATCTTCTAGTTGCTTGGCCATAGTTAACCAGCCCTCTAGCGTATGAACTGGGCTTTCAGTATAACTAAGTGTGCCTTGAGCGTGTGCACCAACTTTTACTGCCGCTTTAATTGCCGTTTGTAAATTACGCATATCATTCATCGCATCAAAGATTCTAAATACATCGACACCGTTGACATGTGCTCTTTCAACAAACTTTTCGACAACATCATCAGCGTAATGACGGTAGCCTAATATGTTTTGACCTCTAAACAGCATTTGTTGTTTAGTGTTTGGCATCGCTTTTTTCAACTCGCGAATTCGATGCCAAGGATCTTCACCTAAATAACGAATACAAGAATCAAAGGTAGCGCCCCCCCAAGATTCAATAGACCAAAATCCTATTTCATCTAACGTGGGTGCAATAGGTAGCATATCCTCTAATCGTAAACGTGTTGCTAACAGAGATTGATGACCATCTCGCAATACAACTTCAGTAATTCCTAATGGCTTTGACATGTGAATGTGCTCCCTTGTTATTTACTATTCTTATTTCGATATTGCTGGACTGCCGCACCAATAGCTGCGACAACTTGTGGCGAAACACCAGAGCTTTGAACATTAGTTTGTGCCGCTGGCTTTCTAGGAGTTGATTGAACAACAGGATCTGGAAATTTTTTGGCAAGTCTTAATAATACTTGATTGATAAAAACAACCAATATGCCTAAAAAAGCAAAAACAAAGACCATACCGGCAAGCATTAAGGTGCCAGCCTCAACAAAAAGTTGATTTAAATTGTCCATTATTTAATCCATCAAGTTGAAAGTGGAATTAGAATAATCACTCCAATTATAAAAATGCAAACACTATTTTGGATTTTCATAAAAATAATACTTCGTCAATACCCTAAAAAAGCTTTTTTAAGTAATTATTCAACACTTTTTAATATTTAGTCAGTTAATTAGTTATATAACAACTAAGCTATACTATTTTTTTCTTATGGTTTATAGGCAGCTACAGCTCTTTCGGGTTTAAGTAGAGCACCTATTCATAAAGTATTAGTGAATGACGATTGAAAATTTTATTCATTTCAAAAAATACTTAACGCTAAAAGAGCATAGCAAAGTTTGATAAGCCTGCTTGCACAATACTATGAAACTTTCTATCAAAGTATCATTACATAGTTTTATCAAGAGCCTAATTGATCTAGAACAGTAATTTTTTGAGATACAGAATAGGTATGTTAGAAAGGTACAGACGTAAAAAAACCAGCCATAAGGCTGGTTTCTTAAATAGTGGCGGACGCGGCAGGAGTCGAACCTGCGACCGCCTGGTTCGTAGCCAGGTACTCTATCCAGCTGAGCTACGCGTCCGCGGTCAATCGTTGTTTTAAATCCTGATGTAAGGATTGCGAACC